>NZ_JBSVRQ010000002.1:0-501888 GCF_054072735.1 Luteimonas sp. A649
CGTGGCAGCAACGGGCGTTGCCGTGAGCGTTAACAGAATTGCCAGTAGAGTCTTCATGCGCCTAACGCCAGAATTAAGCCGTGCCGCGAAGCGGCATCGGCTTGAATGACTTGTTAGCCGCCACTACAGCAGCCTCGTACCAAGTGGAACTGCCTGATCGGGCACGCAGAGCGCGACCTCCCCCTGCTCATTATGGAACCCGGTCACCAGACACTCGGACATTAAAGGGCCTACCTGCTTGCGAGGGAAGTTGACGACGGCTACCACCAGCTTGCCGACAAGCTCCTCAGGTCGGTAGAGCGCCGTGATCTGTGCGCTGGACTTCTTGACGCCAAGCTTCTCGCCGAAGTCCACGTGCAAGACATAGGCGGGATTTCGCGCTTCCGCGAACACCGACGCGCTGACGACCCGGCCAACGCGCAGCTCAACTTTCAGGAAATCGTCGAAGCTAATGGTTTCCACGCAGCTCTCTCTCACAGCGGCTAACACCAGAGTTAAGCCGAGACGCGTAGTGGAGCGAAACACATGGCAAGCTTTACCTGCCATGTGTTTTGCGTAACGAAGCGGCTTCGGCTTGAACGACTTGTTAGGCCGCCGCACGCCGAGCTTGCGCCCGACCTTGCGACAGCCCAACCCCTGAGCCGAACAGTACAACAAGTCTGGCCGAGTGGCCTGAGGCTGGCATTTGCCGGGGCCAAAGCCAGAACACTCGACTCGCGCGGCCAAGAACTCTCACTGCGCCCTGTCCGAAGCCGACTCGGCCGGTCAAATCTTGCGGAGAGTCGCGCCTGTCCGAAGCCGAGCTGCTGCAGGGCTGACTGCCGATGCCTGCACCGCGCGTGCGAGGTGCAAACGCTGCGGATAAGCGAGGCGCTACAGATTGCCTGGAACCCGGCAACAACAGTGCGGGAAACAAGGCCTAACGACTAAGTTAAGCCGAACTGCGTAGTGGAGCGAAGCACATGGCAAGCTTTACCTGCCATGTGGTTTGCGTAACGAAGCGGTTTCGGCTTGAACGCATTGTTAGGCCTCACCGCGGGAACATTGAGACGAGCTTGAGGCCCAGCCAGACTGCCGCGATGCCAAGAACCACGCTCCCGCCAGCGTACATCCCGGCAGCACCCAGGTCACCGCGGCGGAGCAGGTGCACAGTCTCCAGGCCAAAGGCTGAGAAGGTGGTAAATCCGCCCAAGAGTCCCGTGAACAGGAACAGCCGTGCGTCCGAACCAAACATGTCGTAGCGTTCCGCTGCGCCAGCAAGAACTCCCACGACCAGGCAGCCCAGAACGTTGACCGTGAAGGTGCCGAGCGGAAAGCGGTCCTGCGTAGTCATGTGCAAGATGAGACCGCCTAGCTTGTACCGAGCGATTGAGCCGAGAAAGCCACCGAGACCGACTAGCAGGATGCTTTGCATATGGTTAGTGAGGCCTAACACCAGAATTAAGCCGTGCCGCGAAGCGGCATCGGCTTGAATGACTCGTTAGGCCGCCGATGCCTGGCACCTGGCCCAACCCCTGAGCCGAACACTACAACACCTTGCCGAGCCGTGGCCGTGCCTGCAAGAGCGGAGCCGAGGCCGACAGCTCGCGCGGCCAAGGACCCGCGCCGCCAACTAGAACGAGGCCGACTCGGGATGATCGTACTTGTGCCGAAGCTGCGCCTGTCCGGAGCCGAGGTCCGCCACGGATGATTGCCGATGCCACTCCTCGCGCGTGCGAGGTGCCAACCGTGATGGATGAGCGGCGTGCAACAAGCGACCGGATGCCCTGCTCCGAAAGTGCGGGAAACAAGGCCTAACACCTGAGTTAAGCCGTGCCGCGAAGCGGCATCGGCTTGAACGACTTGTTAGGCATTGCGTACCTCATGGCGTCAGTCTCCACGATTGACGACGAGTGTGTACAAGTACCCCAACGGCCAAAAGAACACGACACCGAGGAGCCAGAGCCAACTACCAGCAAGGTGCGCTCGGTAGGCGGCAACAGCCATATTGGCGAAGGTCAGAAGGATCGCGGCGTACATGAGCAACGCTCCGCCAATGCCTAGCGTCTCAACTAGCCCTCCAGTAGTCGACTCTTGACCGTCAACGACCAACGCAACGTAGACGAAAAAGATAGTCATTGCCGCTAAAGCTAGTTTTCCAGCCAGATTGCGCGGTGTGGCCATAGCTATGCCTAACGCCTGAATTAAGCCGCGCCGCGAAGCGGTGTCGGCTTGAATGAATTGTTAGACCTTGACCCCGGTTGCCAGCACCAGAATTGAGGTCACCGCACACAGAATCTGTAGTAGCACCAGAAGAGCTTGAGCTTGCGATGTCTTGGCCGTGAGTTTCGCACTAACCATCAAGTCGCCTTCCTTTGCAGCGTTAAGTGCGCGATTAGCGACGCATTTGTAAGGCAGCAAGAACCCGCTAAAAAGGAAGTGGATGAATGCTGGGAGGGAGAAGCGCCTGGAGGTGCTAAATGCGTTCTCTAACCGCTTGGCTAGGACTGCATTTGAGTTTAGACCGGACATTACACTTACCGAGAGCAAGCGGGCGAGCAAGCCTAAAAGCAAGGAAGCGACGAACCAAACCAGCGCCCAGCGGATGCTATAGGGCCACACGTACTTTGCTACAGAATCGATGTTGGTGAGAAACAAGGTGAATGACGCGCCTAGGCCAAGCATGAGCCAGGCCGAAAATTGAGCCAGGAGCGGAGTGGCAATGGCTGAGCTCTGCAGAAGCATGTCGTTAGCAAGTTGCTGCTCATCGCGAAAGCGCAAGGGCTGTTTCACTCAGTGACTCCAAGAGCATGCATCAAGGTCTAACGCCAGAGTTAAGCCGCGCTGCGTAGGGGCGTGAAGCACATGGCAAGCTGTACCTGCCATGTGGTTTGCGCCCCGAAGCGGCGTCGGCTTGAACGACTTGTTAGGCCGCTGCTGCCCGACACTTGCGCCAGCAGCAGCGTCCCAACTCCAGTTGGAACACTACAGTAGCTTGAAGTAGCCCGCAGACAGCACTATGGAAACGCTCACTTGAATTTGGTCATGTCCAGCAAGGCTGCGTAAACAATCTGGTCCGACATGTCTTGAATTGTGGCAGCGGGGAGGTGAGACAGATCAGTCATCTGACGATCTCGTAGGGCAGCATGGACGTAGCGATTCTCGCCACCATGTACCCAGATAGAGATTGCACCAATTACACGCGACCATTCCGCGTCGGTTCCTTCTACCGGCCTAAGGGTCAAGCCCTTTGCTTTCGGATACTCCGGCATCCCTGGCTCAGTGCGATACTCGACGCCTGCGCTCGCCAGCTCCGGCAGGAACGATCTTTCGCAATCTTGAAAAACCGAAAGATGCAACGAACTCTCCCAGTGCGGCCTAACGCCTGAATTAAGCCGCGCCGTGAAGCGGCGTCGGCTTGAATGAATTGTTAGCTGCCATCCTGCGAAGGCTGGCTGTTACACGCAAGAAGTTCATCACCAGGCACCCCTGGAGGGTACAACGCCCATCCTTTTACTCCAGAGATGAGTTCCACGGAGGTATACCCAAGCACATCGAGAGCAGATACGACCTTTAGAGCCTCGGATGTGTCCGCGATTGTCAAAGCCGAAACCAGAATCGGTCGTGACTTATCGATTCGATCCAGTAACCAAGGCAGCTTGGCCAGACAGCGAATCTGTCCAGACTGACTCTGTAATCCATCAAGCGTCACATGAAGCTCCACCGCGCTTTCAGATGGCACGGTGCGGCAGGCTATGGCAAGTAGAAGTACTGTAAGACTGAGCGCGATAACTCTCATGGCAGCTAACACCTGAATTAAGCCGCGCCGCGAAGCGGCGTCGGCTTGAATGAATTGTTAGGCCGCTCACCTACTACTGCAGGCGGCCGCTTCATCAGTGTAGCTGGGCCCTTCCCGAGCGAGTCTCTCGTCGGTCATCGCCCGGTTGTTGCACACGTGAGAGCACCCACCGCCTACGAGCGGGAGACCACCATTGCTCTCGCATTGAATGAAGCACTGATCCGACGCAGAGCAGCGCTTCGCCAATGCGCTAGCTAGGCACAGTGTGTACGAATCGACATCCGTTCTTGCCAGGATGCGCGAGAGGTCACACTGCTCCATCTGGGGCCTCACAGCTTGGGGAGCTCTAGCGCAAGCTACCAACAAGCAGATCGTCGACAGAAGAATCACCGGGCGCACCAGACATTCTCCTGAGCGGCCTAACGCCTGAATTAAGCCGCGCCGTGAAGCGGCGTCGGCTTGAATGAACTGTTAGGCGGCGCACCAGAGTGCAATGCCGCCGATGACGAACAGTACCAGCCACGACAAGTGCTTGCCCCTGGTGAAAAGCAGAGGCAAGACCCCGGACGCAACAAAGGTTAGCCCGAGGATCTGAAGCATGCCGGACACCGTGAGGTCGCCGCGACCCGCATGCACTAGGAGCGCAGCAAAGCCGAACCACGCGACCGTGGTGATGTGCCAGGCAAAGCGCAACGTTCGGATCGTGAACTCCGAGCTGCCGAATAGCTTTGGCAGGTCACTGCGGCGAAACAGGCGGGTGAGGATGTACCGCTCCCCGAGGAACGAATGGGCCGCGCCCAAAGCCACGGCGAGAGTTGCTGCGAAGTAGAGAAGTCCTTCCATAGCCGCCTAACGCCTGAATTAAGCCGCGCCGCGAAGCGGCGTCGGCTTGAATGAATTGTTAGGCCGCACATTCTGCACCATGCCTGCGCCTCTCTCAGGACTGCGGGTCGTACCCGAAGACTCGCAACTCCTGGTCACAACGACAGGCCTTAGCGATGCGCGCGGCCCACGCGATAGCCTCGTCTTGTGAGGGCAGTTCTAACACGGTGAAGCCCCCATTGAGTGCGGGTGCCCAAGGATAGCCGCCTTGGGCAATCGCACCTGTAGCCGAAACGAGCATGGGGGGCACGCCTTCGTCGATACCGCCGCCGAAGACGTAGACACCTGCGGCCTTCGCCTCTTCAATCACGGCATGAGAGTCGCGAACTACCGCCTCCCACTCGTCGTCACGACCATCGCGGCGCTGGGGAAAGAGATCAGGTACTTGGCCATAGTGCAGATTCCGCTGAACTGAAGCTCGCCATGATGCGCGTGTGCGGGCTAACACCAGAATTAAGCCGCGCCGCGAAGCGGCGTCGGCTTGAATGAATTGTTAGGTGGCAATGCGATTACCAAAACCGCCACCACGGCCTTTCTGTTTTGGGTTGATTTGCCGCAGCATTTGCAGTGACATTGGCCGATGTAGCGGGTTGGAGTGGCTCGCATCTGTTCTTAAACTTATGGTCAATCTCCGGAACCATTCCTGGCGAAAACGTTGACATTTCTAGCAGCCCTTCAAGAAATTCCTGAAGGTTCTTGCTCGGTTCGCCGCGAACTACGTCGCCTACGTGGTCTCCTGCGGAATAAATGCTCCAGTCCATTCCGTGAGCTTTAGACCATGCCGCAAGCTTGTGAACGATAAAATCCGTGTCTGACCAAGCCATCAAATAGTCTTCGTTTTGTGAGACTTCCATCCATTCTCCGGATTGTGTCTCGTAGCCGCCGCTATTGAATAACGAGTTGCCGCCGACAAGCTTGGCAGTCTGTTCCTGTTGGATGTAAAGCGGTTCCGACCAGTAGCAGCGTTCTTTCAGCAGTTGCCGCTGCTCAGTTGCGATCTGTGCAGACACTTCAGGAGTGACCGCCTGATGTGATTGGTATTCAAGTAAGACGCTCATTTATCTCCCCTTGCCACCTAACGCCTGAATTAAGCCGCGCCGCGAAGCGGTGTCGGCTTGAATGAATTGTTAGCTGCTACCCGTACTGCTGATAATGTTGAGTAGCTTCTCAAGTGTATCGGACGTGTACTGGACCTCAGATGGCGTATCTAGCAGCGGCGGCGGGTCGTCCGCTCTCCTTAAATCTTCCGTTAGGCCGCTTGTCGTCCCGTAGACGGGAGCCGCAACTATAAGCAGATCTGCTCTTGGGAGTGAGTCGTGCAGCGCCTGATGAACAAGTACTGCGTTGAGTAACGCCAGATCTCTCCCAGGATGCATGCCATCACTGGCAAACCATGTCAGCTCAGGTGCCACGCTACGCAACTTCCGCAGCTTCTCCGAAACCTCAACATACAAGATGCCCGCCTCCTTAGCGGCCGCGGCCTCCTTCTCTACCAAGTCCTGAGACGCTACCGGGTTGGGCTGGTAGGTTCCCAGAAGAACAACGGATACGCCCTTCTGGTTAGCGAGATGTGCCAAGGTTTGAATTGCTGCCCGCGAATCAGCGCAGGATTCTGGGCCGAAGGAACAGATCAGGTCTCCGCCACGCTCTTGAAGAACAAGTGCTGTGTACTCTCCCCCTGCGAGCGCACGCGCCACTGTCCCGTCGGAGACCCGCTGAGTAAGCGTTGCTCCACCTTGCACGATCATGTCGCTAATGGCAGGACGCCCATTCGCCACCGCAAGCGCGGAGTAAATCGCGGGAACGTTCCCTACGTACGTAAGACTGTTACCGACGAAAAGCACCCGCTCCGGCTGTACGTACGAGTCTGCCGCTCGACACGCGGTGCTGACGACGAGGGATAGAAGCGTCAGGAAAGTGAGAATGCGCATATGTTTGGGCAGCTAACGCCTAAGTTAAGCCGACCCGCGCAGTGGAGTGGCCCAAGTGGCAAGCTTTACCTGCCACTTGGGCCGCGTAACGAAGCGGGTTCGGCTTGAACGCATTGTTAGGCCGCGCACCGAGTTGTACGGCGTGCGACCGCTGACCAAACGAACAACAACACCTCAACGGCCAAGTACACAACACCGAGAGCTGCAAGTGTGAGCCAACCGCCCGCCCGGCTTGGCCCACAGTACGCCTCCGTGAGGCAGTGGAACAAGCGAGCCACAAGCTTGAACTCTATGCCAAGAGCGAACGCGAACAGCACACCCAGAGACAGGCACAGCGCCTTTGCTGCGGAGGAGGAAAGCCACAGTGGCCGAATGGCACTTGGCCGGAGCAACAGCCAAGCTCTCAGCGGGATGAGTGTTATGGCAGCTAAGCCCACGAAGCCAAACGCATAAATCACGACGGGCATGAGAGTTGCCATAGCGGCCTAACACTTGAACTAAGCCGCGCCGCGAAGCGGCGTCGGCTTGAATGAATTGTTAGGCGCGCTATGGAGAGCCACGCCGCTCGTCGACGATCCTTATCGCAGCCTCGACGGCGAGTCTTCGGTACTCGTCGCGATTCTCTCGAGCTGTCTGCTCGGCCAAGCCAGCCGGCCAAACGCCCATGTTCACTTCACGGTACTGCGCCGCAACCACCTCTTCCAGAGCCTCCAACTCAGCCGAGCATCTCTCTGCGGCCAGCTCGGCAACTGCCGCAGACTCGCTGGCCGATTGAAGTTGCTCAACCGACTTGTCGAGTACGCAGAACACGAACGTGTCGAGATCTGGCTGCACTCGCTCCGCAATGTCTGCGCCGCTTACAGGGCCAGATAGTGCGATAAGAACTATGGCTAGAGACAGAGTCATGTGAGCGCCTAACACTAAGTAGATCTCAAAAACGGAATGTAGCAGGTTCCCTTATCCCCGACTTCCGACGCCCGCATCGGAAGAATCCCACCTGAAATCACGTCCTTACGGCCTTCGCACATTGCTGCGCAGCGGTAATGCTTCCGACAAATACCTCATGGACGAGGCGGTATGCCATACCGGGTCAAGAATGAGGTGGTAAACGCGCAGCCCGAAGGCGTCGAGAGTGGGGGTGACGCCTCTCCCCAACCACCCCGCCTGCTCGACCAGGTCCGCATTCGCTGTCGGACAAAGCACTACAGCATTCGCACCGAACGCGCGTACGTCGGCTGGGCGCGGCGCTTCATCCTCGCCAACGGGCGTCGCCATCCGCGGGACCTGGGGCTTGCGGAGGTTGAGGCCTTCCTCTCGTCGCTCGCGGTGCAGGACAACGTCGCGGCAAGCACGCAGAACCAGGCGCTGTCGGCCTTGCTGTTCCTCTACAAGGAGGTGCTCGGCCTCGAGCTGCCGTGGGTCGGGTCGGTCACGCGGGCGAAGCGGCCGAAGCGGCTGCCGGTCGTGCTCACGCATGTGGAGGTGCGGGCGTTGCTGTCGCAGATGGATGGTCAGGTCGGCTTGATGGCCTCCCTGCTCTACGGCGCGGGCATGCGCTTGATGGAATCGGTGCGGCTGCGGACCAAGGACGTGGACTTCGGGCGCCGGGAAATCATCGTGCGCAATGGCAAGGGCGGAAAGGATCGGCGGGTGCCGCTGCCGCGCACGGTGGAAGCGGCGCTGAAGGCGCAGGTCGAGCGGGCGCGCGTGCTGCACGCGCGCGACATGCAGCTCGGCTTTGGGGAGGTGTGGCTGCCGCACGCGCTGTCGCGCAAGTATCCGACGGCGGCGCGCGAGTTTGGATGGCAGTGGGTATTCCCGGCGCGGCAGCTGTCGGTGGATCCGCGCAGCGGAACGCGGCGGCGGCATCACGTCGACGAGGCGGTGCTGCAGCGCGCGGTCAAGGCGGCGCGGGTGGCGGCGGGCATCGACAAGCCGGCCACCTGCCACACGCTGCGTCATTCCTTCGCGACGCACCTGCTGGAGTCGGGCCACGACATCCGCACGGTGCAGGAGTTGCTGGGACACAAGGACGTGGCCACGACGCAGATCTACACCCATGTGCTTGGCCGCGGGGCCGGCGGGGTGCTCAGTCCACTCGACCGGGAGTAGACCGGCCCCGGACGCCCTGCTCCGGGCTTCGCCGCCGGGCGCGGTGGCGCTTTACGCGGCGGGCGGCGGCAGGCCCACGCATGGCCCGCCTCATGCCGCAGGCAGCGGCAAGCCGCGCATCGCCTTGACCGTCCGCAGCACGAAGCTCGAGTTCACGTCGCCCACGCCGGGCCGGGCCAGTACGCGGTCCAACAGGAAGCGGGAGAAGTGTTCGAGGTCGGTCACCACCACCTGCAGCAGGTAGTCCATGTCGCCGGTCAGTGCGTGGCAGGTGACGACTTCATCCCATTCGTTCACGCCGCGCGCGAAGTCTGCGACGGCAGCGGCGTCGTGGTGGTTGAGGCGGATGCGGACGAAGGCGGTCAGGCCCAGGCCCAGGCGTTCGGGATCCACTTCGACGCGGTAGCCGGCGATCACGCCGCTGCGCTCCAGGCGCTGCACGCGTCGCAGGCAGGCCGAGGGCGAGAGGTGCACGCGCTCGGCGAGTTCGGCGTTGCTCAGGCGGCCGTGGCGCTGGAGTTCGGCCAGCAGCTGGATGTCGATGCGGTCCAGGCTCTCGTTTGCAGGCATGCAGCATGACTCCAATGGTGTCGCAAGATTATTGCTCGCACACGGCCATATGGCGCAACAAGCGCAACCATATTGCGCCGCGCCCGCGCTAGAGTCGATGGTTCACCGCTTCCATACGCACGAAGCTGCACTTCATCCAAGCCGGAGCCGCCGATGTCCGCCCAAGCCCCCATCCAGCCCCGCCGGGTCGAGAACCTGCACACCGACAAGGGCAAGGTGCCGGTCTACGCCACGGGCGTGGTCGACCAGAACTGGGCCGGTTACACCAGCGAGGACCACGCCACCTGGGCCACGCTCTTCGAGCGCCAGCGCACGCTGCTGGTCGGACGCGCCAGCAGCGCCTTCCTGGAGGCTCAGGACGCGATGGGCATGACGCTCGATCGCATCCCCCGGTACGACGACCTCAACCGCGTGCTGGAGCCCGCCACGGGCTGGCGCCTGATCGGGGTCGAGGGCCTGCTGCCGGAGCTGGATTTCTTCGAGCATCTGGCCAACCGGCGCTTCCCGGTGACGTGGTGGATCCGGCGTCCGGACCAGATCGACTACATCGAGGAGCCAGACCTTTTCCACGACCTGTTCGGCCACGTGCCGCTGCTGATGAACCCGGTGTTCGCCGACTACATGGCGGCCTACGGGCGCGGCGGGGTGAAGGCGCACGCGATCGGTGCCGATGCGCTGCAGAACCTGACGCGCCTGTACTGGTACACGGTGGAATTCGGGCTGATCCGGGAGGCCGACGGGCTGCGGATCTACGGCAGCGGGATCGTGTCCTCCAGCGGCGAATCGGTGCATGCGCTGGAGTCGGCGGCGCCCAACCGCATCGGCTTCGACCTCGAGCGCATCATGCGCACGCGCTACCGCATCGACACCTACCAGAAGACCTACTTCGTCATCGACAGCTTCGACCAGCTGATGGCGGCGACCGATCCCGACTTCACTCCGATCTACGCGCGCCTGGCGGAGCACGATTCGGTGCCCGCCGGCACGGTGCTGGAGTCGGACGTCGTGCACCATCGCGGCACGGGCGAAGGCTGGTCCACCGACGGCGACGTCTGAGCAGCATCGCGACGCGCGCCCCAGGGTGCCGCTGCAGCGCGGCACCGGCAGCGGCCTCGCGTCGCGATCTCAGCGCGATCGCCATCGCTATCGCAGTCCGTAGCCCGCTCCCTGTCTTCCGCTTCCGGCTTACCGCTTCGCGTACTCCCGCAGGCCAGATTCCCGCATTCACTGCCGTCGTGTGCGCAAACGGCACGACATCGCGACAGCGCATCCGCTCCACAGTGTTCCGCCCCAAAGCCGCCCTACACACACTTGCAGCACGCCACGCGGGCGACAATACCGGGATGACAATTCCCCCGCGTTCCCTCCTCGCCCGGGCGCTCGTCCTGGCCTTCGCCGTCCCGGCTGCCGCACATGCGGCGCCATCCGTTCAGAGCAATCCAACGCCCGCCGCCGCAGTCGTCGACACTGCCAGCAGCGCGCCCGCGACGGCGCCTTCAGCCGCCACGCCGACCACCGCCGCCGTTGCAGCCACCACCCTCGATCCAGTCATCGTCGAAGCCACCCGGCTGCGCACCGTCCCGGCTTTTGAAACGCCCGCATCCACCGCCACCATCGACCTCTCGGGTGAGCGCGCCAACGCCGACGCCGATGTCTCCGAAGTGCTTCGCGGCATTCCCGGGCTGCTGGCGCGCGATCGCCAGAACCTCGCACAGGACACGCAGCTCTCGATTCGCGGCTTCGGTGCGCGCGCGACCTTCGGCGTGCGTGGCCTGCGCCTGTATGCAGACGGCATTCCCGCGTCGATGCCCGACGGGCAGGGCCAGCTCTCGCACTTCAGCATCGCGGGCGCGGATCGCGTGGAAGTCCTTCGCGGTCCGTTCTCTGCGCTGCACGGCAATTCGTCGGGCGGCGTGGTTTCGATCCACAGCGCCGATGGCCAGGCCGGTGATCCCTGGCGGCTGCGGGCCACGGTCGGCAGCGACGGCACCTGGACGGGTGCTGCGCGGCTGCTCGGCGGCAACGACATCGTCGGCTACAACTTCGCGTTCTCGCGCCTGGACACCGACGGCTGGCGCGACCATTCCGCCGCGCGGCGGGACGTCGCCAACCTCAAGCTCGGGTTCGACCTGGGTGATCGCCGCAAGCTGAGCCTGGTGCTCAACCACGTCGATATTCCCGAGGCGCGTGATCCGCTCGGCCTCACGGCGGCGCAGATGCGCGAGGACCCGCGCCAGGCCGTCGCCAACGCCTACATCTATGACACCCGCAAGAGCGTGCGCCAGTCGCAGGCCGGCGCGGTCTATGAGCACGGGCTGGGCGATGCACACGCGCTGCGGCTGTCGGCATGGGGCGGCGACCGCGAGGTGATGCAGGTGCTGCCGATTCCGCCCGCGCCGCAGGCCAATCCGCTGCATTCGGGCGGCGTGATCGATCTCGACAACCGCTATGCGGGCTTCGATGCACGCTGGTCGTGGAGCGGCAGCCTGGCATCGCGTCCGCTGGAGCTGACCGCGGGCGCCAACGGCGAACGCCAGCGTCAGCGGCGCCGGGGCTTCGAGAACTTCGTCGGCGACGCGCTCGGCGTGCGCGGTGCGCTGCGCCGCGACGAACGCAACGAAGTCGAGACCGAGGACCTCTATGCGCAGGCCTGGTGGCAGGTCGCGCCGCGCTGGTCGCTGCTGCTCGGCGCGCGCCACAGCGAGGTCACGTTCACCTCGAACGACCGCTACGTCAGCGCGGGCAATCCCGACGACAGCGGCCGCGTGGAGTACTCGAAAACCTCGCCGGTGGCCGGCGTCACCTTCGCGCCGTCGGAGCACCTGCGGCTGTACGCCTCGGTCGGCCGCGGTTTCGAAACCCCGACCTTCAACGAACTCTCCTACCGCGCCGACGGCGGCGCCGGCCTCGCCTTCGGCCTGCGTCCGGCGGTCAGCGACAACCACGAGCTCGGCCTGAAGTGGCGCACGCCCACCGGCGGCCTGCTCGAGGCAGCCCTGTTCCGCGCCGACACCGACGACGAGATCGCGGTCGCGACCAACGTCGCCGGGCGCAGCAGCTACCGCAACGCCGGCAGCGCGCGCCGCCAGGGCGTGGAGCTGTCGTGGCTGCAGCCGCTGGGCGAGGCCTGGGACCTGCAGCTGGCGGCCACGCAGCTGGAGGCGGAGTTCCGAGGCGGTACGGCGGCCGACGGCGGCACCAACATCGCCGGCCGCATCCCCGGCGTGCCCGAACGCCACGCCTTCGCCCGCCTGCAGTGGCACGGCGGCTCCTGGAGCGCGGCGTTCGAGGCCGAAGCCATGGGCGATGTGATGGTCAACGATGCCGGCACCGGCTCGGCGCCCGGCTACGGCCTGCTGCACGTCGAGGCGTCGCGGCGCTGGGCCACCTCGGCCGGCCCCGTGCGCGTGTTCGCGCGCATCGACAACCTGCTCGACCGCGAGCACGTCGGCTCGGTGATCGTGAACGAGGGCAACGGGCGCTTCTACGAGCCCGGCGCCGGACGCGGCTGGCTGCTCGGCCTGGAGTGGCAGTTCGACCGCCGCTGACGCGCGGTGTAGTCGAGCAGGCCCCTGCATCGCCCCGCCCCTTGGGCGACAATGACGGCGTCTCCCACCCTCACAGGTCCGCGATGTCCAGCCACGTCTCCCTCACCCGCCACCTGATCGAGGAGCAGCGCGCCGGCCGCATCAACGCCGACCTGCGCCAGCTGATCGCAGTGGTCGCGCGCGCCTGCACCAGCATCTCGATCGCGGTCGGCAAGGGCGCGCTTGGCGGCGTGCTGGGCGATGCCGGCACCGGCAACGTGCAGGGCGAGGCGCAGAAGAAGCTCGACGTGCTCAGCAACGAGATCCTGCTCGAGGCCAATGCCTGGGGCGGGCACCTCGCGGCCTGCGCCTCGGAAGAGATGGAGCACTGCTTCCCGATCCCCGACGCCTACCCGCGCGGCAACTACCTGTTGCTGTTCGATCCCCTGGACGGCTCCAGCAACATCGACGTCAACGTGTCCGTGGGCACCATCTTCTCGGTGCTGCGCTGCCCCGAGGGCACGAACGCGGCCTGCGACGAGGACTTCCTGCAGCCGGGCAGCGCCCAGGTCGCCGCCGGCTACTGCGTCTACGGCCCACAGACCACGCTGGTGCTGACCTTCGGCCACGGCACCCACGCCTTCACCCTCGACCGCGAGCAGGGCATGTTCGTGCTGACGCGCGAGGCGATCCGCATTCCGGAAGAGACGAAGGAATTCGCGATCAACATGTCCAACCAGCGCCACTGGGAGGCGCCGATGCAGGACTACGTGCGCGACCTGCTGGCCGGCAAGGAAGGCCCGCGCGGCAAGGACTTCAACATGCGCTGGGTCGCCTCGATGGTGGCCGACGTGCACCGCATCCTGACCCGCGGCGGCATCTTCATCTATCCCTGGGACCGCAAGGATCCGTCCAAGCCCGGCAAGCTGCGCCTGATGTACGAGGCCAACCCGATGTCCTTCCTGGTCGAGCAGGCCGGCGGCGCCGCCACCAACGGCCGCGACCGCATCATGGACATCGCGCCCACGCAGCTGCACCAGCGCGTCCCCGTCTTCCTCGGCTCGAAGTCCGAAGTCGAAGCCGCCACCCGCTACCACCGCGACCACGACGCCCACTGACCGCCGACTGCCTGGTCGACTGGCTGTGGGAGCGGCTACAGCCGCGAAAGATTTCCCGCGTATCAACGCAGAGGAAGCAGAAGCCCAAGAGCTTTTTTGCCACGGATTGACGCGGATAAACGCGGATCGAGCCGAGGCCAGCCTGCAGTCCAGAGCCCACCCCGACAGTTTGGCCAGAAGCCCATTTGAGAAAAGAACCCCTACAGCGCACGCCCCAACACTCGCCTCAGCCAGATCCGCGTTGATCCGCGTCAATCCGTGGCAAAAGCCGCTCTTCAACCCCCACTGCCAGCAGAGCCTCCCACGATGACCCAAAGCGCCACCGCAGATTTCATCGAAGTCACGCCGGGCGCGCTTGACGCCGCGACCTGCGCCGCCATTGTCGAGCGCATGCGCGCGAGCGATGCGCTGCAGCCCGGCCGCGTGGGCAGCGGCGTGTTCCCCGAGCTGAAGAACAGCCGCGACATCGCCCTGTCCGGCCGCGCCGACTGGGCCGACGTCGAGCAGGCACTGAACGTGGCCGTGTACCGGGGCCTGCTCGCCTACATCCGGCGCTGGCCGCAGGTGCTGATCGCACCGCTCATGCTGCAGCAGCCGGGTGCCGATGGCGCGCTGCGCCGCCTGCGCGCCGACGACATCAGCGCCATGGACGACCGCGCGCTCGGCCAGCTGGCCATGGCCTGCCTGCGCCCCGGCAGCGTCAACCTGCAGTGGTACGCCGCGGGCCAGGGCGGCTATCCCTACTGGCACTGCGAGCTCTACCCGCGCGACCCGCAGGCCGAGACACTGCACCGCCACCTGCTGTGGACGGTCTACCTCAACGACGGCTTCGAGGCCGGCGAAACCGAGTTCATGTTCCAGCAGCGCAAGATCAAGCCGCGCGTGGGCGACCTGCTGATCGCCCCGACCGCCTTCACCCACACCCACCGCGGCAACCGCCCCGAAGGCGGCGACAAGTTCATCGCCACCAGCTGGATCCTGTTCCACCGCGCCGAAACCCTGTTCCCCGCCACCTGACGCCTGTTTTTTTTTTGTGGGAGCGGCTACAGCCGCGAAAGGCTTTAAAAGCCTTTGCCACGGATTACGCGGATAAACGCGGATCAAGCCAAGGCAAACGTGGCGAGCGGAGCCCAGCCCGACAGTTGGCAAAGAGCCCATCTGAAGAAAATCCTGCAGCGCGTTCCGCCGGCGCTGGCCACAGCCAGATCCGCTCTTGCCTGCGCAAATCCGTGGCCAAAAAAGCTCTTCGCTTTTTCGTCCCTTTGCTCTAAATCCGCTTGAATCTGCCCGTCATCGGCGTGGATCGGTGGCTGCGGCTTTTCCGATCGCGGCTATAGCCGCTCCCACATTGGCCCCTCCCGGAGCTCAGCCTTCGCGCGGGTGGTTCAACATCAGCCAGTACATCCCGACCTGCTTCACCGCCCACATGAACTGGCTGAAATCCACCGGCTTGCGGATATAGCTGTTGGCGCCCAGCGAGTAGCAGGCCTCGACGTCGAAGGGTTCGGTGCTGGTGGTCATCACCACCACCGGCAGGCTGCGCGTGCTTGCGGCGGCGCGGATCGCCTGCAGCACTTCGCGGCCGTCCATGCGGGGCATGTTGAGATCGAGCAGCACCAGCGACGGCTGCTCGTGGCGTGGGCGATCGGCGTAGTCGCCGCGGCCGAACAGGTAGTCCAGCGCTTCGGCACCGTTGCCCACCACGTGCAGCGGGTTGGCGATCTTGGCCTGGGCGAAGGCGATGCGGGTGAGCTCGACGTCGTCGGGGTTGTCCTCGACCAGCAGGATCGGGCGGTTGCTCATGAGGGCGTTCCGTCCTCCGTCGCCGGCAGTTCGACGTGGAACACGCTGCCCTCGCCGGCCACCGTGTCCACGCCGATGCGCCCGCCCAGGCGCGCCGCGATGCGCTGGGCGATCGCCAGGCCCAGGCCGTGGCCACCGCCCTCGTCGGGACCGTGCACGCGCTGGAAGGGTTCGAAGGCGCGCTCGGCGTGGCGCGGGTCGAAGCCGCTGCCCTGGTCGCGCACGTGGATGCGGACGATGTCGCCATCGCGCTCGGCGTCGACCGCGATCCGCACGGCGTCGCGGCCGGCGGAAAACTTCCAGGCGTTGTGCAACAGGTGGTCGAACAGCTGCTTGAGCTGGCGCTCGTCGGCGCGCACGCGGATGTCCGGCTGCACCGTGGCCTCCACCTTGCGGCCGGGCTCGGCGTCGCACAGCTCCACCAGCGCCCAGTCGGCCAGCAAGCTGGCGTCGAGATCGGCGATCTCGAGGTGGTCGTGCGAGGCGCGTGACAGGGCCTGCAGGCCATCGATCAGCCCGGCCATGCGCGTGGCGGCGGCACGGATCCGCGCCAGGTAATCGCGACCCGTGGCATCGAGCGCTTCGCCGGCATGGGCGTCGAGCATGGTCGCGAAGCCCTCGATCGCGCGCAGCGGCGCACGCAGGTCGTGGGCGATGCCGTAGGACACGAGGGTCTGGTCCTGCAGCACGCGGGCGAGCTCGGCTTCGCATTCCTGGAGCCGGACGCCCACATCGACGGCCGGCATCCCGGCGCGGCGTGCTGCACGGTGTAGTTCCGCCGCGACCCCTCCCGGGGGGGGCAGTCCGCGGCTCAGATCCTCTTTCATCGCGAGACCGTACACCACGACGGCGTAGCGGCGGCGTTAGGGCATCGGGGGATGGAACAGGCTGCCCTGCGGCGAAGCCGCGTCAGCGCGGGGCGGCACGAACCGGCTGCAGTCCAGGGCCGGCTGCGGCATGAATCCCAGCTGTCGATGCACACGTGCGAAGCGCGCCGCGAGCAGCTGCGCGAATGGCCCCTCGCCCTTCATGCGCGAGCCGAAGGCACTGTCATAGTCGCGGCCGCCGCGCATCTGCGCGACCAGGCTCATCACGTGCGCGGCGCGCTCGGGGTAGTGCTGGTCCAGCCACTCGCGCCAGATCTCCTTGAGCTCATGCGGCAGGCGCAGCAGCACGTAGGAGGCCGCACTGGCGCCCGCCTCGCGCGCGGCCAGGAGAATGGCCTCGAGCTCGCCGTCGGTGATGGCCGGAATCACCGGCGCCACCATCACGCTCGCCGGCACGCCGGCGGCATGCAGGCCGGCGATCGCCTTCAGCCGCGCATGCGGCGCCGATGCCCGCGGTTCCATCCGTGCGGCGAGGCGGTTGTCGAGCGTGGTCACCGACAGCGAGACCTGTACGAGGTTCTGGCGGGCCATCGGCGCGAGCAGGTCGAGGTCGCGCAGCACCAGCGCGTTCTTGGTGATCAGGTGCACGGGGTGGCGCGTTTCGGCGAGCACTCCGAGCAGCTCGCGGGTGATGCGCTGGCGCCGCTCGAGCGGCTGGTAGGCGTCGGTGTTAACGCCCAGGGCAATTGGCGAACACCGGTAGCGCGGCCGGGCAAGCTCGGCGCGCAGCAGCTCCGCGGCATTGGTCTTGGCGAACAGCCGGGTTTCGAAGTCCAGGCCCGGCGACAGGTCCAGGTAGGCATGGCTGGGGCGGGCGAAGCAGTACACACAGCCGTGCTCGCAGCCGCGGTAGGGATTGACCGACTGGCTGAAGCCGATGTCCGGCGACTGGTTGCGGCTGATGATGCTGCGCGCGCGTTCGGTGGTCACCACCGTATCGGGTCCGGGCTCGAGCGCTTCGCCGCTGGCGTCGTTGAAATCGTGGCCCGAGCCCCAGCCGTCGTCTTCGCGGCTGGCACTGCGCTGGTCGAAGCGTCCGGCCACCCGCGAGCCCGCCCCGCGCCCCTTCAAGGGACCCTGGGTCGCAAG
The DNA here is from genome assembly GCF_054072735.1 of Luteimonas sp. A649. NCBI lineage: Bacteria > Pseudomonadati > Pseudomonadota > Gammaproteobacteria > Lysobacterales > Lysobacteraceae > Luteimonas > Luteimonas sp. A649. The sequence continues at coordinate 17,698 of NZ_JBSVRQ010000002.1, forward strand.
CCTCGCTTTGCCGTCGTCGCGCATCGGGCTAGCCTACGGCCACGGTGTCGCAGCTTCTGCGACGGGGGAACGCTCTGGACGCATTGCACCACGCCTGGCAAGGCCTGCTGTCGATCCCCCGCTTGGGGACCTGGCTGCTTGCGGCCTGGGCCGCCTACCTGCTGCTGCTGGGCGGCTGGATCATCCTGCAGAAGCGCGAGCCGGTCGCTACGCTGAGCTGGCTGCTGGGCCTGGCGCTGCTGCCCTACCTGGGCTTCTTCATCTACCACGTGCTGGGGCCGCAGCGGATCAAGCGCCAGCGCCTGCGCCGGGCGCGCAGCCGCGAGACGCTGCCACCCGAGGACTTCTTCGCCGATGCCGCCCACGCCGATGCCGCCGAGCTCGCGCGCCTGGGCCAGGCGACCACCGGCCTGGCGCCCTCGAGCGCGCGCAATGTGCGTCTGCTGGTCGACGGCGCCGCCAAGTACCAGGCGCTGCTGGCCGACATCGCCAAGGCGTCGAAGCACGTGCACCTGGAGTACTACATCTACGAGCCCGACCGCACCGGCACCGCGCTGCGCGACGCCCTGGCCGAGCGTGCCCGCGCCGGCGTCCACGTGCGGCTGCTGGTGGACGCGATCGGCTCGGCGCGTTCGCGACGCTTCTTCCAGCCCCTGCTCGACGCCGGCGGCGAAGTGGCGTGGTTCCATCCGATGCGCCTGGGGCACGTCTGGCGCCGACCGTGGGCGAACCTGCGCACGCACCGCAAGATCGTGGTGATCGACGGCCGCGTCGCCTACACCGGCGGCATGAACGTCACCGACGCGCAGGACGAACGCCTGGGCGACGCCGCCTACCGCGATCTGCACCTGCGCCTGGAAGGCGAAGTCGTGCGCACCCTGCAGCTGGTGTTCTGCGAGGACTGGGCCTATGCCACCGGCGACCGCGACTTCCTCTCCAGCGTCGCCACCGACACGCCACGCGAGGCCGCGCCTGGCCCCGTGCGCACGCAGGTTCTGGTGTCGGGGCCGGACTCGCCCTGGGAGGCGATCCACCGCATGCACGTCTCCGCGATCCAGGCGGCCAAGACCCGCGTGTGGATGACCACGCCCTACTTCGTGCCCGGCGAGGCCGCGCTGATGGCGCTGAGCTCGGCGGCGCTCGCGGGCCTCGACGTGCGCCTGCTGGTGCCGCGCGAGAGCGACTCGAAGCTCGTCACCCTCGCCGCCCGCTCCTATTTCGGCCCGCTGCTGGTGGCCGGGGTGAAGATCCACGAATACGGCCCGCGGATGCTGCACAGCAAGTCGCTGCTGGTCGACGACGCACTGGTGCTGATCGGCAGCGCCAACTTCGACCACCGCAGCTTCCGGCTCAACTTCGAGGTCTCGGTGCTGTTCGACGATCCGGGCCTTGCCGCGGAGCTCGCGGCGCTCATCGAGGGCGAGTTCGCGCATGCACCGCGCGTGCAGCAGGGGCGCCACCGCGGGCTGCTGCGTGCGCGCCTGCCCGAGGCACTGGCACGGCTGATGTCCCCGCTCCTGTAGCGTTGCAGCCCGCGGAACTGCGACCGGCGGCACGCTGCCGCCGCCGGGCGGATGCGCAGGCGGGCGCTGCCCCGGGCTAGACTTCGATTCCCGGTTCCCGCGGAGGCGTGCGATGCCCTGGTTGTTCCTGCTGCTGGCCGTGGCCGCGTTCGCGGTGGCGCTGAATTCCTCTTCGATGGCACTGGCCGTCGTCTGCCTGTTGGTTGCGCTGGCCGCCACCGTGGCCTGGGTGCTTGGCCTGCTGGCGCAGCGCGTGGGCAACCAGGCGCGGGACGATTCCATGATGCTCGACCCCGTGGAGCTCAAGCGGCTGCGCGACCAGGCTGACGCCCGCCGCGCCGGCGGCGCCGCGAACGCAGGTGCCGAGACGCCGCAGTCCTGAACCGCGGTGGACGGCAGCGTATCCTGCCGGCCATGACCCGCCTCAGCGTCAACCTCAACAAGATCGCGGTGCTGCGCAATTCGCGCGGCGGCGCCGAGCCCGACGTGCTGCGCGCCGCGCGCACCTGCCTGGATGCCGGCGCCCACGGCCTCACCCTGCACCCGCGCCCCGACGCCCGCCACGCACGCGCGGACGACGTGATGGCGCTGGCGGCGCTCGCCGTCGAGCGCGGCATCGAGCTGAATCTCGAGGGCAATCCCTTCGCCCCGCCACGCCCGGGCTATCCGGGCTTCATCGCCCTGTGCCGCGAGGCACGTCCGGCGCAGGCCACCCTGGTGCCAGACGACGACGGCCAGATCACCTCCGACCACGGCTTCGACTTCGCCCGCGACGGCACCCGCCTTGCGCCCCTGGTGGCCGAACTCAAGGCGCTGGGCTGCCGCGTCAGCCTGTTCGCCGACGCCGGCAGCGCCGTCGAAGCTGCCGCCACCACCGGTGCCGACCGCATCGAGATCTACACCGGCCCCTTCGCCGACGCACACGCGACCGGCAACGCCGCCGCGGCGCTTGCCGCATGTGCCGACACCGCACGCCGCGCGCAGGCCGTAGGCCTCGGGGTGAATGCCGGCCACGACCTCAGCCAGGACAACCTCCGTGATTTCCTCGCCGCGGTCACCGGCATCGAAGAAGTCTCGATCGGCCACGCCCTCATCAGCGAAGCCCTCTACGAAGGCCTGGCCATCACCGTCTCCCGCTACCTCGCGCTGATGTAGTCCGGGCGCGTCGAACGGCGGGAAGAGCTTTCTTGGCCACGGATTTGCGCGGATAAGAGCGGATCAAGCGGATAGGGCAAAGGCGTAAAAGAGAGCCAGCTTCCGCGGGGCCGGTGACGTTCCGTCATCCCGAAGATCCGGCAGGTTGCCGCGACAAGATCCGCGTCATCCGCGCAAATCCGTGGCCAAAAAGGCTCTTCGCTCTTATCTCTTAGCCCTTACCCACCGATCCATTTCTACTCCGCCGTAGCTTCTCGCTTCCGGCCCCCCGGCTCCCTGCTCCTCGCCTTCTACCATCGTCGTCTGCTCTCTGCTCTCTGCTCTCTGCTTTCTGCTTCTACCTTCAACTTTCTGCTCTTTGCTCTCCGCTTGATGCGCTCTTATCCGCGCAAATCCGGGGCCAAAGAAGCTTTCCGCTTTTCCCACACACAAAAAAACGCCGCCCTTTGGGGGCGGCGCAAGAAAGCAAGCGTGATGTCCGGTCCGGCGCGCTGCAGGCGACGCCGGGCGGATCGTGCGGTACTCAGTTCTTGACGAAACCGATCTTCATCATCTGCGCGTTCTTGGCTTCGGCGAGGACCTTGGTCAGCACGCCGTAGTCCGCGCTTTCGTTCACGTCGAGCTGCAGCGTCGGCTGGTTCGCGGGGTCACGCTGGACCTCGCTCTCCATCATGCTGCGCAGCGCCGTGACCGGCACCGGACTGTCGTTCCAGAAGACCTGGCCGCCGCCGTCGATCCGGAGCTTGATCGGCTCCGGCGGCTCGACCGGGTTGTCCGGACGATTGACGGACCGCTGCGGCAGGTCGATGTCGATCGGATACGACAGCTGCGGCGCGGTGACCATGAAGATGATGAGCAGCACCAGCATCACGTCGCAAAGCGGAATGATGTTGATGTCGGCCATCGGGCCTTCGCCGGCGTTGGAAGAAAAAGCCATGCTGCTAACTCCGGGTCAGTTGCTCTCACGGGTGGCGACGAAGCCCACCTTGCGCATGCCAGATTTCTGCGCGAGGTCGACGACTTCCTTCACCATCCCGTACTTCGTGGTCTTGTCGGCGCGGACGTTGACCGCCGGCTGCGGTGTCTTCTGTGCCTCGACCGCCAGCGAACTCTCCAGGAGCTGGAGCGTGACCGGCTGGTCGTTGAGGAACACCTCGCCATTGTCGGTCACCGCGACCGTGATCGGCATCGCTGCCGGCGCGGTCTCGGGACGCTCGTCCAGGTTGGCCTGCGGAAGCTCGACCTTGACCTTGTGGGCCATCAGCGGTGCCGTGACCATGAAGATGATCAGCAGCACCAGCATCACGTCGACCAGCGGCACGATGTTGATCGTGGCGTTGACCTTGTCATGGCCGCTACCGCTTGATGTGTAAGCCATGTCGGTTCTCCGTAAGGCCTTGCGCGATCAGCGCTTCTGCTCGCCGACGCGCGAACCGGTGGCGAAGAAGTCGTGCAGGTCGTGGGCGAAGGTGTCGAGCTTGTAGTTCAGGCCGCGGTTGAGGCGGACGAAGAAGTTGTAGCCGAGCACCGCCGGGATCGCGACGCCAAGACCGATCGCGGTCATGATCAGCGCCTCGCCGACCGGACCAGCCACCGCGCCGATGTCGGCCTGGCCGCTGGCGCCGATGCGGATCAGGGCGCGGTAGATGCCCCACACGGTACCGAGCAGGCCGACGAACGGCGCGGTCGAACCGACGGTGGCGAGCACGGTCAGGCCGGCCTCGAGCTTCAGCGACTCGCGGGTCACGCCCTGGCGCAGCGCGCGGTCGACGAACTCGGAGCGGTTGAGCGACTCGACCAGGCGCGAACCTTCGTGGCGCTGGTGGTGCGCGGCCGCCTGGGCGGCATCAAGGGCGACCTTCGAGAAGGGCTCGCTCCTGGACTCTTCTTCCATCGCGCGGATCGCGTCCTGCGCATTCTGGGTTTCCCAGAACGTGGTGATCACGCGGTCGGCGCTTCCGCGCAGGCGCATGTGCTTGATGGCGTTGAAGATGATCCAGTAGATCGACATGGCCGACATGATCAGGAGGGTGATGAGCACCACCCAGCCGACGGCATCCATGTGTTGGACCATGTCCGCGAAGCCCATCTGCTGGAGCGCAGCGGCATTGCCGCCGCCGGCGGCGGGGACGTTAGTGGTTTCCTGCAGCATGACGCTTACCTTCTAGATGTTGTGGTGTTGGAAAGTGTGAAGCGGGCACAGCGGTGTTGCATGTGATGCGGTGGCGCGCCAGGGGCGCGCCGCCGGTCAAAGGACGAAGTCCACCGGGACGCGGACGCGGCCGGCCACGGCGACGCCGTCGCGCTGCTCGGGATTGAAGCGCCACCGGCGCGCGGCGTCGATCGCTGCGCGGTCGAGGTCGCGGTTGCGGCTGGACTTCTCGACCGACACATTGGTCACGTTGCCGCTGGCATCGACCTCGACGATCAGGATCACCTGGCCGGTGATGCCCGAGCGCAGGGCCGCCGGCGGGTACTTCGGCGGGTTCATGCTCTTGGACGACGGGTCCACGCTGGCGCCGATGTTGGACGTCGGGGCCGGCGGAGCCGGCGGGGCCGGAGGCGGCGCCGGGGTGTCCATCGGCGACGGTTCGTCGAAGACCACCGGCGGCTCTTCCGGCGGCGGCGGCAGCTGCGTGGGCTGCGGCGGCACCAGCTCGCGGATCGGCTGCGGCTCCGGCGGCTTGGGCGGCGGCGGCGGCGGCGGCGGCGGGGGCGGCGGGGGCTCGATGATCACCACGCGCGTGACCTGCTCCTCCTCCGGCGCCGCGCCGGGCGGGTTGACCGGGGCCAGCAGGAGCAGGACGGCGGCGGCGTGGAACGCCACCACCATGGTGAAGCCGGCGATACGCGCCCAGTTCAGGCCCTCGTCCTGGTCATTGTTCCGGTCGGGGGTCGTGGCGTGCTGCGTCATGCGGGGAACTCGTCTCTGGCCGGGCCGCGAGCGCCCCGAGTGTTGTCTGGACCCGCACGCGTGTTCTGCGCGGGAATTCCCAAGCTTATACCAATCTTGGCGCTCGATTCCACCGCGCCGTCCACCTCAATGATGCGCACGATGTCAGCGCGCAAGCAGCTTGCGCGCCTCTTCGGGATTCGTCAGGCCCTTGTCCAGTGCCTTCTGGGCCGCGGCCTTCGATTCGGCGTCGCGGCCTTCGTTGCTGAGCGCCTTGGCGAGGTTGAGGTAGGTGTTGCCATCCTCGTCGAGCGGAGCCGCCTTCTGGTAGAACTCGATCGCCTTGTCGTGCTGGTCGCTGAAGTAGTAGGCCTGGGCCAGCAGCGCGTAGGTCTTGTAGTCGCCCGGCAGGATGCCCTTCTGCAGGCCATCGTTGAGCACCTCGATCGCCTTGGGCTCACCGCCGTCGGTGTTCAGGAGCAGCGCCGAGAGGTTGCGGTAGTCACGCTCCTCGGTCAGGTCGCCGGACTGGCGCAGGCGCTCGTAGACGGCGATCGCATTGGGGTAGTCGTCTGCCTGCAGGTAGACGGTGGCGAGGTTGAGCTGGGCGCTCTTGTCTCCCGGGGTCTGCGTGGCGATCTCCTCGGCCAGGGCGGCCGCTTCGCTGGCACGGTTTCCTTCGGAGTACACGGCCAGCAGGAGCTGGCGCGCCTCCGGGCTGGCGTCCGCCTTGCCGCGTACCAGCGGCTCGAGCACGGTCGCGGCCTCGTCGAAGCGGTCCATGCGATAGAGGATGTTGCCGCGCAGGACCTGGAGGTCCTGCTTGTCCGACTTGGTCTCGGCGAGCAGGCGGTCGAGCGTGGCGAGCGACTCGGCGTACTGGTCGTCGCGGAGCTGCAGCTGCGAGAGCATGAACATGCTGCTGAAGTGCTCGTTGTTGCCGAGGCCGTCGAGCTCGATGGACTGGCGCAGGTAGTCCTTGGCGCGCACCGGATCCTCGTCGATCAGGAGGTCGGCGATCAGGCGCAGGGTGATCGCGCGCTCGTAGGCGTTGGCGCGCTCGTCACCCAGCACATCGGCACCGGCGGCCTCGGCAGCGGCGACGTCGCCTGCCTGCTGGGCTTCGGAGACGGCGTTGATCTTCGGCGTCAGGCGCGAGCTCGCGCTCAGGCCCGGGTCCTTGCGCGTCGCGGCGGGGTATTCGGCCTCGGCCTTTTCCTGGGCGCCACCGCGGCTGCCTTCACGGGCCGCACGGCGTTCGGCGAGGCGTTCGGCTGCCGTCTGCGCATGGGCGTCGGCGATGCCGCCGATGGCAAGCGCGGCGATGACTGCGGAAACCAGGAGATGACGATGGCTGGAGAGTGCGGACATGTGGGCCTCGGGGTATGCAACGCACGCGTCGACTTGTGCCGGTGCGCGCTCGGGGGATGCAAAGCTAACAGAACCGGTGCGGGTGGCGCGACCGCACCATCGGACGATGGCGCAATGTTCAGCCGCAGGCAGGGCGACGCCCGGCGCTGCGCGCCGCTTCCCACGTCGGCACGAGACCCGTCGCGCGCGACTGCAGCTCACCGATGCGTGCGGCGGGGTCGGGGTGGGTCGACAGCCATTGCGGCGAACGGTTGCCGCTGCTGGCCGAGATCATGTTCTGCCACAGGTTGACCGCCTGGCGCGGGTCGAAGCCGGCTTCGGCCATCAGCCGCTGGCCGACGACATCGGCCTCGGACTCCTGCACGCGGGAACCAGGCAGGAGAAACGCCGCCTGCAGCGCGGCGCCACCCAGCTGGTTGGTGGTCTGGGTCGCGCCCTCGCCGTAGCGCGAGCCGACCAGCGCGCCGACCACGCCCAACCCTGCCTGCGCGCCCATCTGGCGGGTGATGCGCTCGTCGTGGTGGTTGGCGATGACATGACCGATCTCGTGCGCGATCACCGCCGCGAGCTGGTCCTGGTTGCGGGCCACGCTGAAGATGCCGGTATAGACGCCGACCTTGCCGCCGGGCAGCGCGAATGCGTTGGGGTTGTCGTCGACGAACACCGCCGATTCCCAGGCGATCTGGCGCTGGGCCGCCGGCAGCTGCGCCACCACGGCGCGCACCACGCAGTCGACGTAGCGCTTCTGGGCCGCGTTGCCCGTCTGCTGCATCGTCGCCTTCTGCTCGGTGAAGGCCTGGGCGCCAAGCTGGTTGAGCTGCTCCTGCGACACCGCGCCCACGTACTGGGTGCGGCCCGTGGGCGACGTCGTGGTGGCGCAGGCCGCGACCGCCAGGGTGGCGACGACGGCGGCGGCAAGCGGAAGCATCTTCATGGCGGCGTCCTGGTTGGGCTTCGTGTTTTGTAGACGCCGCCACCTGAAGGCGGCGTCAACCGGCCCGGTCAGACGTCGAGGTTGGACACCCTCAGGGCGTTGTCCTCGATGAAAGCGCGGCGCGGTTCGACCACGTCGCCCATCAGGGTACTGAAGATCTGGTCGGCGGCAACCGCATCTTCGATCGTCACCTGCAGCAGGCGGCGGGTTTCAGGATTGACCGTGGTGTCCCACAGCTGCTCGGGGTTCATTTCACCCAGGCCCTTGAAGCGCTGGATCTGGCGGCCCTTCTTGGCTTCCTCGAGCAGCCAGGCCTGGGCCTGGGCGAAGCTCGTCACCGGCTGCGCGCGGTTGCCACGCATGATCTGCGCACCCTTGCGCACCAGGCCGTGGAGCAGCGAGGCGGCGTCGCGGAGCGAGCGCAGCTCGCCCCCCTCGAAGGCCGAGAACGGCAGCACCTGCACCGCGTCCACGCCCATGTGCCGGCGATGTACCACCAGCGCGGGGCCGGCGAGCTCGTTGGCCGGCTGGAACTCCAGGGAGTAGCGCGGCTTGCCGAGGCCGGTTTCGTTGAGGCGCTGCTCGAGCAGTTCGAGCTCGTGGCGCTCGTCGACGTTGCCGGCCAGGGCCTCGGCGTCGAGCGGGGTGAAGTTCATCAGCGCGGCGAGCACCTCGGGGTCGTAGCGCCAGGCGTTGCGGGCGATGGTCTCGCGGGCCGCGGCATAGGCCAGCAGCAGCTTCTCCAGCGCGCCGCCGGTGATGCCGGGTTCGCCCTCGGCCGGGACCAGGGTCGCGCCCTCCACGGCGTTGCCGGCGAGGTAGGCGTCGAGCGACGCGTCGTCCTTCAGGTAGATCTCGGTCTTGCCCTGCTTGATCTTGTACAGCGGCGGCAAGCCGATATAGATGTGGCCGCGCTCGATCAGCTCCGGCATCTGCCGGTAGAAGAAGGTCAGCAGCAGGGTGCGGATGTGGGCGCCGTCGACGTCGGCGTCGGTCATGATGATGATGCGGTGGTAGCGCAGCTTGTCCGGGTTGTACTCGTCCTTGCCGATGCCGGTGCCCAGCGCGGTGATCAGCGTGCCGACTTCGGCCGAGGCGAGCATGCGGTCGAAGCGCGCGCGCTCGACGTTGAGGATCTTGCCGCGCAGCGGCAGCACCGCCTGGTTCTTGCGGTTGCGACCCTGCTTGGCGGAGCCACCGGCCGAGTCACCCTCGACGATGAAGAGTTCCGACAGCGCCGGATCCTTCTCCTGGCAGTCGGCGAGCTTGCCCGGGAGGCCGGCGATGTCCAGCGCGCCCTTGCGGCGGGTCAGGTCGCGGGCCTTGCGCGCGGCTTCGCGGGCGCGGGCGGCGTCGACGATCTTGCCGGCGATCGCCTTGGCTTCGCTCGGGTGTTCCTGCAGGAAGGCCTCGAGCTTGGCGCCGAAGGTCTGCTCGACCACCGGGCGCACGTCGGAGCTGACCAGCTTTTCCTTGGTCTGCGAGGAGAAGCTCGGGTCGGGCACCTTCACCGACAGCACAGCGATCATGCCTTCGCGCATGTCGTCGCCCGACAGCTGCACCTTGGCCTGCTTGGCGATCCCGCTCTGCTCGATGTAGTTGGTGAGCGTGCGCGTAAGCGCGGCGCGGAAGCCGATCAGGTGGGTGCCGCCATCCTTCTGCGGGATGTTGTTGGTGAAGCAGAACATGGTCTCCTGGTAGGAGTCCGTCCACTGCAGCGCGACCTCGACGGTGATGCCGTTCTGCTCGCCGATCACCGAGATCACCTTCGGATGCAGCGGCGTCTTCAGCTGGGCCAGGTGCTCGACGAAGGATGCGATGCCGCCCTCGTACTGGAACACGTCGCGGCGCGATTCGCCGCGCTCGTCGCTGAGGGTGATCTTGACGCCCGAGTTCAGGAAGGACAGCTCGCGCAGGCGGCGCGCCAGCACTTCGTAGTGGAACTCGACGTCGCTGAAGATCTCCGTGGCCGGCTTGAAGCGCAGCGTGGTGCCGCGGCGGCCGTTGGAGGGGCCCACTACCTTGAGCGGGTACAGCGGCTCGCCCAGGGAGTATTCCTGGACGTGGTGCTCGCCGTCGCGCCAGATATCGAGCCACAGGTGCTCGCTCAGCGCGTTGACCACCGACACGCCGACGCCGTGCAGGCCGCCGGAGACCTTGTAGCTGTTGTCGTCGAACTTGCCGCCGGCGTGCAGCACGGTAAGGATCACCTCGGCCGCCGAGATGTGCTCTTCCTTGTGGATGTCCACCGGGATTCCGCGACCGTTGTCCGACACAGAGACCGAGCCATCCTCGTGGATCGTGACATTGACGTCGTCGGCGTGACCGGCCAGGGCCTCGTCGATCGAGTTGTCGACAACCTCGAACACCATGTGGTGCAGACCGGTGCCGTCGTGCACGTCGCCGATATACATGCCTGGGCGCTTGCGGACGGCCTCGAGGCCACGCAGGACGGTGATCTTGCTGGAGTCGTAGCCGGTGTTCGCGGCCTCGGGGGTGTTGCCGGTGTCTTCGGTCATCTGTGTCTTTCTGGCATTGGGATCGCCCAGCAATGGCCGACGCGGCACGGCCGGCGCAGGACACATTACTTATAGGGGCTTGAGGCGGGCATTATACCAGTTTGCGTCCCTTGGCAAGGGCTTTGAACCAAGCCGCACGGCAGGCCAACCCCACGGGAGCACCCCAGTCGATGCGGGTGGTTCCACGTGAAACAAAGTCACTGGACTGGAACCACTTGCCCATGTTCCACGTGGAACATGGTGGCCGGTGCGCCCAGCTGCAGCGGGTCGGTCCCGGTAATGAAGGCCTGCGCTGGAATCGACGCCAGGAACGCCAGCACCCGCTCGCGATGGACCACGTCCAGCTCCGACGCCAAGTCATCAAGCGCGATGACCGGCCAGTCGTCGCGTTCGGCGGCGCAATCCGCGGCCTGCGCAAACAGACAGGACAGGGCCGCGAGCTTGGCCTGCCCGCGCGAAAGCGCTTCTCCCTCCCCTTTCCCCGCCAGCCGCAGCTTCCAGTCGGCGCGGTGCGGCCCGACAGTCGTGTGGCCCAGCGCCTGGTCGCGCTCGCGGGCGACCGCCAGTGCGTCGCCCAGGGACAGGCTCGACCGCCGCCAGCCAGGCTCGAAATCCACGGACATCTGCCCGAGCGTGGGCGCCAGGGCAGCGGCCACGGGCGCAAGGCGCTCCTGCAACCGCTCCAGGTACTGTGCGCGCCGCCGCGTCAGCTCTTCGCCCGATCCGGCCAGTTCTTGGTCCCAAGCCGAGATCTGCGCTCCGGAGGCCCCCGACTTCAGCAGGGCGTTGCGCTGCTTCAGCGCGCGGGAGTAGCGCCGCCACAGCGGAAGGAAACCCTGTTCCACGTGGAACAGGCCCCAGTCCACGAAACGACGCCGCGGCTCCCCGCCCCCCGACACCAAGGCGTGGCTGCCGGGCTCGAAGGTCACGACCATGAAGGCTGCGCAAAGCTCACCCAGGTGTCCGACCGGCTCACCATCCAGCCGGGCTTCCCAGCCGGCGCCGGAATGGCGGAGACCGGCACGGTGACTGCCCTCTTCCCCTGCCACGCGCCATTCGGCGAACACTTCCACCGCTTCCCGCCCGGTACGCACCAGACCGTCGCGCACCCGGCCGCGGAAGCTGCGTCCGTAGGCCAGCAGGTGGAGACCCTCGAGCACACTGGTCTTGCCGGCGCCGTTGGGCCCGGAGAACAGGTTCAGCCCGGGCCCTGGCTCCAGGGCAATATCCGTGAGGTTGCGCAGGTCGCGCACATCGAAGCGGGTCAGATGCACTGAAGCGCGCCCGGAAAAGCAGAACGCCCGGGCAATGCCGGGCGTTCGTGTTCCACGTGGAACCTTGCAGGGGTCACAGCCGCAGCGGCATCACGACGTGGCGCGAGCGTTCATTGGCGGCCTCGCGGACCAGCGCCGAGGAGTTCGCATCGCGCAGCGCCAGCACCACCGTTTCGTCGCGCAGCGCGCCAAGGGCATCCAGGAGGTAGTTGACGTTGAAACCCACGGCCAAGCCATCGACGGAAGTGTCCGCCTCGATCTCTTCCTGCGCCTCTTCCTGCTCCGGGTTGTGGGCGTTGATCTTCAGCTGGCCCGGCGAGACTTCGATGCGTACGCCGCGGTACTTCTCGTTGGAGAGGATCGCCGCGCGCTGCAAGGCCGCGCGCAGCACCTCGCGGTCGACCTTGACCTCGCGATCGGCGCCGATCGGGATCACGGCTTCGTAATCGGGGAAGCGCCCGTCGATGAGCTTGCTGGTGAAGGTGACATCGTCGCGTTTCACCCGGATGTGGTTCCGGCCCATTTCCAGCTCGAGCACGCGGTCGCCGCCCTCGAGCAGGCGCTGGAGCTCGCTCACGCCCTTGCGCGGCACGATGATCTGGCGCTTGGACTGGCTGCTGCCGCTGAGCTCGGCTTCGCACAATGCCAGTCGGTGGCCGTCGGTGGCCACGCAGCGCAGCCGGTGGTCGCCGAGGTCGAACAGCAGGCCGTTGAGGTAATACCGCACGTCCTGCTGCGCCATCGCGAATGCGGTGCGCTCGATCAGCTCCTTGAGCGCTGCTTCCGGCACCTCGACCCGCTCGGTCGCCTCGACCTCGTCAATCGACGGGAAGTCGTTGGCCGGCAGGCTCGCCAGGGTGAAGCGGCTGCGCCCGGCCTGCACGGTGATCTTGTCGCCGGACTGGCTGACGGTGACCTTGCTGCCATCGGGCAGGGCACGAACGATGTCGAACAGCTTCCGGGCCGGAATCGTGACTTCGCCGTCCTGGGCGTCGTCGACCGCGCAGCGCGCGATCATCTCGACTTCCAGGTCGGTGCCCGTCAGCGACAGCTGGCCGTCCTGCACCAGTGCCAGCAGGTTTGCGAGCACCGGCAGCGTCTGCCGGCGTTCGACCACGTTGACGACCTGCGCCAACGGCTTGAGGAAGGCTTCTCGCTGCAGACTGAAACGCATGCCGGTGGTGTCCCCTTGCCCTAGCTCTTGAATAGGATAAATACTTAAATGCGGTGGTGGTGGAGTCCGCTAAAACGGTTGAGAACTCATCCAACTACCTGACTAATAACGGTTTAATTGCGCTACAACCCCGTGGACAACATCCTGCCGCCAATGCGGACAAGCTGTGGACAACTTTGGGCCCCTGCCGCAGCCTCGAACTTGTCCACAGCTTGCCCCCTGCCTGTACACCGGCTCCCTGGCCCGCCGTCCCGGGCTCATTCGCTGAGCTTGCGGATGAGCTTGTCCCAGTCCTCGCGAAGCTTTCCATCGGTCTGCGAGAGGGTGCGGATCTGACGACAGGCGTGCAGGACCGTGGTGTGGTCCCGACCCGCGAAGGCGTCACCGATCTCCGGCAGGCTGTGCTCGGTGAGTTCCTTGGCCAGCGCCATCGCCATCTGGCGCGGACGAGCCAGCGAACGCGTGCGCTTCTTGCCCAGCAGATCCTTCATCTGGAGTCCGTAGTAGTCTGCCACGGTCTTCTGGATATTGGCGATGCTGATCGCCGCCTGCTGGGCGCGCAGCAGGTCGCGCAGGGTTTCCTGGGCGAATTCCTGCGTGATCGCGCGACCGGTGAAGTTGGCCTGGGCCGACAGCGTGTTCAGCGCCCCCTCGAGGTCGCGCACGTTCGACGGCATCTTCTTGGCCAGCAGGAACGCCACGTCTTCTGGGATATGGACGCCACGCTCGCGGGCCTTGGCCAGCACGATCGCCGCACGGGTCTCGAAGTCGGGCGGGTCGATCGCCACTGGCAGGCCCCAGGCCAGGCGCGACTTCAAGCGCGGTTCCAGGCCTTCGACTTCGCGCGGGAAGCGGTCGCAGGTCATGATGATCTGCTGCCGGCCTTCGAACAGCGCGTTGAAGGTGTGGAAGAACTCTTCCTGGGTGCGGTCCTTGCCGGCGAAGAACTGGATGTCGTCGATCAGGAGCGCGTCGAGCTGTTGGAACTGGCGCTTGAACTGGTCGGCGGTGCGTTCCTGCAACGAGCGGAAGAAGGCGCTGTAGAAGTCGTTGGAGCGCATGTACAGCACGCGTGCCGACGGATTGTTCCGGCGCATCTCGTTGCCGGCGGCAAACATCAGGTGGGTCTTGCCCAGTCCCGTGCCTCCGTACAGCAGCAGCGGGTTGTGGGCGCGCTCGCCCGGCTTCTGCGCGGCCTGCCACGCGGCGGCGCGGCCGAGCTGGTTGCTGCGGCCCTCGACGAAATTGTCGAAGGTGTAATGGTTGTCGAGGTTGCCGTGGAAGGCGGCGGCGCCGGCGGCCGCGCTCGCGGCGGTGGCCGCGGCCGTGGCCGATGCACGCACCGGTTCGGCGACGCGGGGCAGGGAGCCGATCTCCAGCGACACGTCGCCGTTGCCGCCGAAGAAGCCCAGCAGCTCCCGGATCCGCGGCATGTAGCGCTCGTGCACCGCGTCGCGCACGAACGCATTGGGCGCGTACAGCACGGTCGCATCATTGCGGCGCGCGGCCTGCAGGGGTCGCAGCCAGGTGTGGACGTCCTCGGCCGGGAATTCGGCTTCCAGGCGTTCGAGGCAGCGGGGCCAGGCATCCATGTGTACGTTCGACATACCGACAGCGGGACCGGCCGCGCGACGCGGCGGGCCACGTGCGGCGGGCGGTGGAAGAGGGGGCAGCCAGCCTACCATCGCGCCCCGGGGCCTGCGCGCCGGCGGTCGTCGCGTGGGCCGCGCCCGCCCCGGGTATTTGACCGGGCGACGGTCGCGGCATAGAATCTCCGGTTCTTTCCGCTGCGTCACGCTCGAGCATCCCATGGCCACCAAGCGCACCTACCAACCCAGCAACCTCAAGCGCAAGCGCGACCACGGTTTCCGTGCCCGCATGGCGACCGCCGACGGCCGCAAGATCCTTGCCCGCCGCCGCGCCAAGGGCCGCAAGCGCCTCACCGCCTGATGACCGCGGGCGGCCCCCCTGACGGCCGCCCCGCCGCGATCCCAAGCCCCATGGACCGCCGCTTGCCACGCCAAGCGCGCGTTCGCGTGCGCGCGGAGTTCGACCGCGTCTTCGGCGAAGGCCGCCGCACCGGCACGCCGCTGCTGGCCCTGCATTACCACCGCGACGGCCAGCCGCCGCGCCTGGGCCTGGCGGTTTCGCGCAAGGTCGACCGCCGCGCCGTCGGTCGCAACCGCATCAAGCGTGCGCTGCGCGAAGAGTTCCGCGTCCTGCGCGCCGGGCTGCCGGATGCCGCCTATGTGGTCGTTGCGCGCGCCGCGGCCGCCAAGGCCAGCCGCGTCGAGCTGCGCGCCGCCTTCCACGATGCCCTGCGCCGCGCCGGCGCGTTGCCCGCGCCCGACCTGAGCGGCACAATGCCCGCCGCTTCCCCCGTTCCCGTCCCGACGCCGCGTTCCGCCGGCGAATGAGCATGCCCGTCCGATGAACCAGACCCGTACCTTCCTGATCTTCGCCTGGCTGATGGTGGCGACCCTGCTGTGGATGGAGTGGGGCAAGGAACAGCGGGCACCGCAGTCCGAAGCCGTGGCCGCCGCCACGGCAGCAGACCCCGCGGCTGCGATCCCCGGCGCCCCGGGCGTCGTCGACGCACCTGCCACCGTGCCGGGTGCCGTGCCGCAGGCACCGTCGGTGGCCGCCGTGCCCGGCGTGTCCGCATCCGCCGCACCGGCCGCGACCGCCGGGCTGGTCCGTGTCCGCACCGACGTCCTCGACCTTGCGCTGCGCGGTGGTGCCGTCGCGCGCGCCGACCTGCTGCTGTTCCCGCAGACCCGCGACGAGGGCAGCCCGCCGGTGCGCCTGTTCGATGACGCGCCGGGAAGCTTCTACGCCGCGCAGAGCGGCTGGGTCAGCGCGACCAGCGCCGCGCCCAGCCACGAGGCCGGTTTCGTGCCGGAATCGCCGGGCACCGACTACGTGCTGGACGCAGGTGCCGACACGCTCGAGGTTCCCTTCGTGTGGCACGGCCCCGATGGCGTCAGCATCCGCCGCAGCTACGTGTTCACGCGCGGCAGCTACGCCATCGAGGTGCTCGACACGGTCTACAACAAGAGCCAGACGCTCTGGCAGGGCCACGCCTACCGCCAGCTGACGCGGCTGCCGCCTGTGCTCAAGACCGGCTGGACCAACCCCGAGTCTTTCAGCCTGTACGGCGCCACCTGGTTCAGCCCGGGCGAGGGCTACCAGCGCGTGCGCTACGCGAAGTTCGACGACGAAGGCCCAGTCAACGCGCGCCAGACCGGCGGCTGGGTGGCCATGCTCCAGCACCATTTCTTCAGCGCCTGGATCCCCCGGCCGCATGACGAGGTCGTCGTTTCGCTGCAAACCACCACTGGTGCCGGCGGCGCGCCCCAGTACCTGATCCGCGAGATGGGTCCGGGCCTTGCGGTGGCGCCCGGCGACGAAGGCAGCATCAGCGCGCGCCTGTGGGTGGGCCCGAAGCTGGTCGACCAGATCAAGGCGCAGCAGGTCCCCGGGCTGGACCGCGCGGTGGACTACAGCCGCTTCGCGCTGTTCGCGTTCCTCGGCGAAGGCCTGTTCTGGATCCTCAACAAGCTCCACGGCCTGTTCCAGAACTGGGGCTGGTCGATCATCGGCCTGGTGGTGGTGGTGAAGGCCATCATGTATCCGCTGTCGAAGGCGCAGTACCAGTCGATGGCAAAGATGCGCCGCTTCCAGCCGCGCATCCAGCAGCTCAAGGAGCGCTACGGCGACGACAAGCAGAAGTTCCAGGTCGCCATGATGGAGCTGTACAAGAAAGAGAAGATCAATCCCGTCGGCGGCTGCCTGCCGGTGCTGCTGCAGATGCCGATCTGGCTGGCGCTGTACTGGGTGCTGCTGGAGTCGGTGGAGCTGCGCCATGCGCCATGGATGGGCTGGATCCAGGACCTGACCGCGCGCGATCCGTTGTTCATCCTGCCGGTGCTCAACATCGCCGTGATGTGGGCGACCCAGAAGCTGACGCCGATGGTCGGCATGGATCCGATGCAGCAGAAGATGATGCAGCTGATGCCGCTGATCTTCGGTGTCTTCATGATCTTCTTCCCCTCGGGCCTGGTGCTCTACTGGGTCACCAACGGCACGCTGGGACTGGCGCAGCAGTGGTGGCTGATCCGCAAGTACGCGGAGCCCGCGCCGGCGAAGGCCGCCGCCTCCGGCGACTGATCCGCGGGCGGGGGCAGCATGGCCACCGACACCATCGTCGCCGTCGCGACCCCGCCGGGCAGTGGCGGGGTCGGCATCGTCCGCTTGTCGGGACCCGCCGCGCCCACCATCGCCGTCGCGATCTGCGGCCGTAGGTTGCGGGCGCGGCACGCGCGCCACGCCCGTTTCCTTGACGCCGACGGCGAGCCGATCGACGACGGCATCGCGCTGCTGTTCGCGGCGCCGGCCAGCTATACCGGCGAAGACGTGGTCGAGCTGCAGGGCCACGGCAATCCGGTGCTGCTGCAGGCCCTGGTCGCGCGCTGTTGCGCGCTTGGCGCGCGCATGGCGCGGCCGGGCGAGTTCACCGAGCGCGCCTTCCTCAACGGTCGCCTCGACCTGGCCCAGGCCGAAGCCGTGGCCGATCTTGTCGCCGCCGGCGACCTGACCGCCGCCCGCGCCGCCCGGCGCTCGCTGGACGGCGAGTTCTCGCGCAGGGTCAACGCCCTGGCCGACGACCTGGTCGCGATGCGCGTCCACGCAGAAGCCGCGATCGACTTCGCCGACGAGCCGCTGGAGACGCTGGGCGGATCGGAACTGGCCGCGCGCCTCGCGCGTGCCCGCGCCGACCTTGCCACGCTGCTGGCCGCTGCTACCCGCGGCCGCCGCCTGCGCGACGGCCTGCATGCAGTGATCGTCGGCCCGCCCAATGCCGGCAAGAGTTCACTGCTCAACGCCTTGGCCGGCAGCGACCGCGCGATCGTCACCGATGTCGCCGGCACCACCCGCGACCTGCTGCGCGAAACCGTGCACGTCGACGGTGCGGAACTGGCCCTGGTCGATACCGCCGGCCTGCGCGCCGGCGGCGACGCGATCGAGCGCGAAGGCATGCGCCGCGCGCGCGACGAGCTGGCGCGCGCGGGCCTGGCGATCGTCGTGCTCGATGCGTGCGATCCGGATGCCGGGCGCGCGGCGGTCGCGTCGGGGCTCGACGGCGTGCCGCAGGTGCTGTGGCTGCACAACAAGTCGGACCTGCTGCCGCCGGATGCGCCGCCGCCACCGGCCGGCGAGCTGCGCGTATCCGCCTCCACGGGCCTGGGCATGGCGGCGCTGCACTCGCGCCTGCGCTCCCTGGTGGTGGGCGAGGGCGGTGCCGGTGACGGCGAGTTCACCGCGCGCGCGCGGCACGTGGATGCACTGGGTCGCGCAGCACGGCACCTGGATGCCGCGACGTCTGCGCTGGCCATCGAGGCACTCGAGCTGGCGGCGGAGTCATTGCGTGACGCGCATCACGCTTTAGGCGACATCAGCGGTCGGATCGGGGCCGACGCGCTGCTCGGGCACATCTTTTCGCGCTTCTGCATCGGCAAGTAGCGCAGCCGCGAACCGGCACCGGGGTGTTGACAAACCGCCCCGTGTGTCGCGTCCTACGCATTCGTGCGTATCCGCACACTCAGGGGGAGTACAAACAGATGTCCGTGAACAACCAAGCATCCGCGGGCGGGGTCCTGCCGCGGCTGGCACTTGTTGCGGCCCTTGTCGTGGCCATCTCGGCCTGCGGCAAGGACGAGGCCGCGGCACCCGCGGGCGATGCCGCCACCACTGCCGCCGGGCAGGCCGCCGAAGCCGCGCCCGATGCGGCCGACCAGGTGGCTGCCCAGGCGGACGCGCTGGCCGAACTCGGCGCCGACGAACTCCGCGAGCGCGGCCGCACCGCCTATGCCGAAAGCCGGCTCTACGCGCCGCCCGGCGACAACGCGCTGGAGTACTACCTGGCACTGCGCGAGAAGTCGCCCGGCGATGCCGCTGTTGCCAGCGCGCTGACCGACCTGATGCCGATGCTGGTGATCGCCACCGAGCAGGCCCGCGACCGCGAGGACTTCGACGAAGCCGGACGCCTGGCGGCCCTGGTCGCGCGCGCGGACGCCAACCATCCGGCCCTGTCGCGCCTGCAGGAAACGATCACCGGCGCGCGCGATGCGACGCAGCGTCGCGTGGCCCAGCAGGCACTGAGCGCCGAGCAGGAAGCCGAGCGCCAGCGCCTGCTTGCCGAGGAGCGCACGCGCGCCCAGGCCGAGCAGCAGCGCCTGGCGGCGGCCCAGCTGGTGGAGCAGCAACAGACCGCGGAGCGGGAAGCCGCAGAGCGCGCCGAAGCCGACCGCGTCGCCGCAGAGCGGCGTGCGGCCGAACAGCGCGCCTCGGAGCAGCGCCAGGCCCAGCAGGCCCCGACGTCCACGACGCCGCCCGCGGCGCCCACGCTGCGACCGCTGAGCACGCCGGCGCCCACCTATCCGACCGAGGCACTGCGCGCCGGACAGTCGGGCGAAGTCCAGGTCGAGTTCACCGTCGCGCCCGACGGCAGCATCAGCGATGCCCGCGTGGTCCGCGCCGATCCGCCGCGGGTATTCGACCGTGCGGCAGTGGCGGCGGTTCGCCGCTGGCGCTTCGAGCCCATCGCCGAGCCGGTCACCACCCGGCGCACCATCGCCTTCAACCCCGGCGGCGGCTGACACGACGCGACCGGCGACAAAAGAAAAAGCCCGGCCACACGGCCGGGCTTTTCCGTTCCGCCAGACGGCGGCCTCAGGCCGAGATCGCCAGCTTTTCGCGGTGGTACAGGCGCGCGGCCATCAACCACAGCACCAGCGCCAGTCCGAAGCCCGATGCGAAGTAGACCAGCCACTCCATCGGCGCAATCCATTCGCTGCGCACCAGCTTCAGCACCATCTGGTTCTGCGCCAGGAACGGCACCGCGAACTGCCAGAGCTGCTCCTTCACCGGACTGACCATCAACACCACCGTGGGGATGATCGGCAGCAGCATGAGCACGCTCATGTAGCTCTGCGCCTCTTTCACCGACTTCACGCTGGCCGAGATCAGGGTCAGCAGGGTGCAGCCGATCAGGACGATCGGCGCCAGCACCAGCAGCAGCATCGCCAGCATGCCCGGCGTCATCGTCACCATCTGCAGCGCCCGTGGCGCCATCGCCAGACTGACCGCCAGCGCGACCAGGATCAGCACTTGGCTGAGCAGGCCCAGCGCGGTGGCGGCAAGGATCTTGCCGCTCATCAACGCGCTGCGCGAACTCGGCGTGGCCAACAGCGGTTCCAGCGACTGCCGCTCGCGCTCGCCGGCGGTGACGTCGATCACCATGTAGGCGCCGCCGACGAAGGCGCTGAAGATCAGCAGGTAGGGCAGGAAGGCCAGCAGCATGCCGCGCCGCGACTCCGGCGTGGCCACGTCGCGCTGCGCCACCATCACCGCGATCGTGGCCTCGGGGCTGATGCCGCGGCTGATCATGCGCAGGGCACCGACCTGCTGGCCGTACTCGCCGAGTGCCGCGCGCACGCGTTCCACGGGAATCCGCGAGTCCTGGCGCGAGGAGTCATACAGAAGCTCGATCGCGGCCATGCGGCTTTCGCGCCACTGCTCGGGGAACTCCGCCGGAATCCGCAGGATCACGTCGTGCACCTGCTCGCGCAGCGCGCGCTCCGCGTCCTCGGGCGGGTCGATGGCATCGATGTCGCGTGTGCCGAGGTGGCGCACCAGGTTGGGCGCGTGCTCGGCGCCGATCACCGGCAGCTCCAGCGTCGACTCGAGCTGGGTGCGCGCGCGCTTCTCCGCCATCGAACCCATGCCCAGGATCAGCACCGGGAACAGCAGCGGGCCCATCAGCAGGCCGAGCAGCACCGTGCGCCGGTCGCGGAACAGGTCAAGCAGCTCCTTGCGGGCGACGGTCAGCACCGTGTTGTGGAAGAGACTCATGCGGACAGGCCCTCCTCGGTGCCGATCAGTTGGACGAACGCGTCCTCCAGGTTGTCTTCGCCCGACTGCGCGCGCAGTTCATCGGGCGTGCCGTTCGCGCGAACTTCGCCCTGGGCGATGATCACGATGCGATCGCAGAGCGCGGCGACCTCCTGCATGATGTGGCTGCTGAAGATCACGCAGTGGCCCTGCGCCCGCAGCTCCTGCAGGAAGGCGCGCAGGCCGCGCGTGGTCATCACGTCCAGGCCGTTGGTGGGTTCGTCGAGGATCACGTTGCGCGGCGAGTGCACCAGGGCGCGCGCGATCGCGGTCTTGGTGCGCTGGCCCTGCGAAAAGCCCTCGGTGCGGCGGTCGAGGAAATCCTCCATGCCCAGCGTGCCTGCCAGCTCCTCGATGCGCGCGGCGATGGTGGCGTCGTCCATGCCGTAGAGGCGGCCGAAGTAGACGATGTTCTCGCGTGCGGTCAGGCGCTTGTAGACGCCGCGCGCGTCGGGCAGCACGCCCAGCCGGCGGCGCACCTGCGTGGCATCGCGCTGTGCATCCAGGCCGTCGACGCGCACCGTGCCGCGCTCGGGCGACATCAGCGTGTAGAGCATGCGCAGGGTGGTGGTCTTGCCGGCGCCGTTGGGGCCGAGCAGGCCGGTGATCTCGCCGTCGCGGGCGGTGAAGCCGACGCCGCGCACAGCGTGCACCGGTCCGGACTTGGCCTTGAAGGTCTTGTGCAGATCGTGGACTTCGATCATCTCAGGGCTCCCAACCGTAATAGCCGGCGAACGGCGGTGCCGGCGCGAGCCGGTCGAGGCAACTTGCATCGATGTCGGCGGCGTCGGCGCGCTCGACGAACTGCGCGAACAGCTTCGGCATGCAGCCGGCGCCGATCACGTTGTGGCCCTGGCCGGGCGCGACCAGATGGCGGCCACGGGGCAGGTGGGCGACGATCTCGTCGCCGTAGCGCGGCGGGGTGACGGGATCGAACTCGCCGCTGATCGCCAGCACCGGCACGTCGCCGGTGAGCGGATCGCGGAAGCCGTCCGCGCGCGGCGCCGTCGGCCAGGCTTCGCACTGCGCCTTGAGCAGCGCCACCATGTCGGTGCCGAGCACGCTGCCGACGTCGTCCGGGTCGATCGCCATGTCGGCCGCGTCTTCGGTACAGATCACCGACAGCTGCATGCCGTGGGCCATCTGGTCGCCGAGCGAGCCCATGATCATCCGTGACTGCGCCAGCATCGGTGCGTAGTGGCCCTGCGCGGCGTCGTGCAGCAGCAGCGGCAGGGTGGAAGCGGTGGTGGGCTGGTAGGAGAACATCCGCAACAGGATGGCGAGGCGGCCGAAGTCCGGCGTCTCCTCCAGCCATTCGCCGCTGACCGGGTCGCGGTAGCGGACCGCGGCCAGGTCGCCGGCTTCGAGCGCGGCGCGCACGGCGGGCAGCTGCTCCGCGGGATCACCGAGGTTGCCGGCGCAGGCGGGCTCGTCGCGGCAGCGCGCGAAGTGCGCCTGTAGCGCCTGCTCCAGGTTGCGTGCGTGGTCCTGCCCCAGCACCATGGCGTTGGGAGCCACGCCATCGAGCACGACGCTGCGCGTGGCCTGCGGGAACGCTTTCGCGAACTGCTGCGCCACGCGCGTGCCATAGGACACGCCAACCAGGTTGAGCTGCGGCGCCCCGATCGCCTTGCGCACCAGCTCGAGGTCCCGGACGTGGTCCATGGTGCCGTAGCGGCGCAGGTCGGTGCCGGTCCCCAGTGCATCCCGACAGCGCTCGGTGAATGCGCGCATGGCTTCGGGCGTCGGCGCGTCGCTGCCGAACGCGTTGTCGCCCTCCTCGTCCTTGCAGTGCAGCGGATGCGAACCGCCGGTGCCGCGGGCGTCGACCAGCAGCACGTTGCGGCTGCGACGCACATCCGCGAAGGCGGCCGCGACCATGGGGTAGGACTCCAGCGCCGACTGTCCCGGGCCACCGGCGATCATGACCACGGGATCGGGTTCGGCCTGGGTCTTCGCGGGCAACACGGCGATCGCCAGTTCGATCTGGCGGCCGTCGGGCGCATCGTGGTCTTCGGGCACGGCCAGGCGCGCGCATTGCGCCTCGACCGCCCGCGCGCCGACCGCGCTCAGGGAGCAGGACTCGAACGCGATGTCGCCCAGGCGCAGCTGGCCGTCGTCGTCGGCACCCTTGGCGCTTCCGGGCGGGCTGCAGCCCGCGAGCGTGGCAGCCAGCGCGGCAGCGAGCACGCTGGCGATGGATGTCCGGTGTGTCTTCATGCGTCGTTCCCCGGTTGGACAATGGATTCGATGGACGCGCCGGACAGGCGCGCGATGCGGAAGGCGAGCGGCAGGCTCGGGTCGTACTTCCCGGTCCCGATGGCGTTCACCGTCTGCCTGGAGACATCCAGACGATCGCCGAGCTGCGCCTGTGACCAATTCCGGGGTTCCATGTGTCCCGACAGCTTCGCACCCCACGGCCGCTACTTGCTGCTGACGTACTTCTCGCGGCGGATACGCGGGATGGGCAGGCCATGTTCCTTCAGCGCTTCGAAACAGGCGTCGACCATGTCCGGGTTGCCGCACAGATAGGCGATGTCGCCTTCGGCGGACGGCGCGAACTCGCCCAGGAACTGCTGTACGTAACCATGGCGCACGTCCGGGTGGTCCTGGGCCGTACCCGGAGCGGGGAGCCCGCGCGAGAAGCAGGGCACGAAGCGGAAGCCGGCATGGGCTTCCGCGAACGCACGGAACTCGTCGCCATAGAGCAGTTCTTCGGGCGTGCGCGCCCCGAACAGCAGCACGACCTCGATGCCGCGTCCGGCCATGGCCTTTTCAAGCAGGGGCAGCATCGCCCGGTACGGGGTCACCCCGGTGCCGGTGCCGACCAGCAGGTAGCGGCGGTTGTCGTCGCCGGCCTGCAGGCAGAAGCGGCCGAAGGGCCCGCTGGCCTGAACGGTGCCACCGATCTCGAGTGTTTCGAACAGCGACGTGGCGGCGCCGCCGGGCACGTAGCTCACCGCGATCTCGACCAGCTCGCCCGGGCCCGTGGCGTGGTCGTGGATGGTGGCCAGCGAATAGCTGCGCTTGGTGGCGGTGCCGTCGCCGTACTCGAAGTGCACCTGCAGGAACTGGCCCGGGATGTAGTCCAGCGGCAGGCCGTCGTCGCGGGAGAAGGCGAGGTGGGCGACGGTGGGCGCCAGCATGCGGCGCGAAACGAGCTTGAGGGGGAAGTGTGCGGGCACGTTGGAACGGACCATTGCCGGGCCACGGCCCAAGGGACTCCTATAATACCGCTCCGCCGCGACCCCCCGCGGCAAGGAGCACCGATGAACCAGGCCATGCCCGCCGCGCTCTCGGTCCGGGACCTGCGCAAGACCTACGACAACGGCGTCGAGGCCCTCAAGGGCGTCTCGCTCGAGGTCGTTCCCGGCGATTTCTACGCGCTGCTCGGTCCCAACGGCGCCGGCAAGTCGACCCTGATCGGGATCGTCTCCTCGCTGGTCAACAAGACCGCGGGCGAGGTGCGCGTGTTCGACGTCGACCTCCACGCCGAGCGCGACCGCGCGATGCGCCTGCTCGGCCTGGTGCCGCAGGAAATCAACTTCAACATGTTCGAGAAGCCGCTCGACATCCTCGTCAACTACGCCGGCTTCTACGGCATCCCCCGCGCCGAGGCGGTCGTGCGCGCCGAGGCTGAACTGCGCTCGGCGCAGCTGTGGGACAAGGCGCACATGATGAGCCGCACGCTGTCGGGCGGCATGAAGCGCCGGCTGATGATCGCCCGCGCCATGATGACCCGGCCGCGGCTGCTGATCCTCGACGAACCCACCGCCGGCGTCGACATCGAGATCCGCCGCGGCATGTGGCAGACGCTGCGCCAGATCAACGCCGCGGGCACCACGATCATCCTCACCACGCACTACCTGGAAGAGGCCGAGAACCTCTGTCGCAACCTGGCCATCATCGACCACGGGCGCATCGTCGAGTCCGGCCCGATGCGCTCGCTGCTGTCCAAGCTCGACGTGGAAGGCTTCCTGCTCGACGTCGAGGATGCCTTGCCGGAGGCGCTGCCGGAGATCCCCGGCGCCGAGGTGCGCGTCGTGGACGCGCACACGCTCGACGTCGACATGCCGCGCGCGATGGACCTCAACCGCGTCTTCGCATCGCTTGATGCCGCGGGCATCCGCGTGCGTTCGATGCGCAACAAGACCAATCGCCTGGAGGAACTCTTCGTGCGCATGACCGGCGATACCGGCGCGGCTGCCGACGCCGCGGCGACGGGGAAGGCGGCATGAGTGCCACCACCCCCACGCCCGCTGCTGCCGAGGAGGCATCCGTGCTCCGTTCGAACCTCGTGGCCCTGGGCACCGTCGCCCGCCGCGAAATCATGCGCATCCTGCGCATCTGGAGCCAGACCCTGGTGCCGCCGGCGATCACCATGACGCTGTACTTCCTGATCTTCGGTGGCCTCATCGGCAGCCGCATCGGGACCATGGACGGCATCACCTACATGGACTTCATCGTCCCGGGCCTGGTGATGATGAGCGTGATCCAGAACAGCTACGGCAACATCTCGTCCTCGTTCTTCGGCGCCAAGTTCGGCCGCCACGTCGAGGAGCTGCTGGTCAGCCCGATGCCGCCGTGGGTGATCCTGGGCGGCTACGTCGCAGGCGCCGTGCTGCGCGGGCTGATGGTGGGCGTGATCGTGCTCTGCATCGCGATGCTGTTCACCACCGTGCGCATCCCGCACCCGTGGGTGACGCTGTCGACGGTGCTGCTGGGCGCGACGATCTTCTCGCTGGCCGGCTTCGTCAACGCGATGTTCGCGAAGAAGTTCGACGACGTCGCCATCGTGCCGATCTTCATCCTCACCCCGCTGACCTACCTGGGCGGCGTGTTCTATTCGGTCACGCTGCTCCCGGGCTGGGCGGAAAAGCTCACCTACGCCAATCCGATCTTCTACATGGTCAACGCGTTCCGGTACGGCCTGCTCGGGCGCGGCGACGTGCCGCTGTGGGTGGCGTACGCGCTGATGCTGGGCTTCGTGGCGGCGCTGGGCGCGCTCAGCCTGTCGCTGCTGAAGCGGGGCGTGGGCCTGCGCAGCTGAGATCCGGCGACGCGATCTGGTAGGTTTGCCCGCTGCCGCGCGCGGCAAGACCACCATCAGGGAGATCGCCATGAAGGGAACCAGCCGCACCACCCGCACCACCCTGCTGTTCGCGATGCTCGCGCTCGCCGCGACCGCGTGCGACCGGTCCGCCGACGGCGCCACGGCCGCGGACTCCGCGCAGCAGGCGCAGGCACAGCCCGCAGACGCGGTCGCAGAGCAGGACGGTGACGCCGGGGCCGCCGGGTTCGACATCGAAACAGTCCCGGTGTCGACCCTTGCACTGGGCGCGTTCCCGTACATCGGCCTGCCGGCCGGCTACCGCGCGAACGGACCGGAGACCAGCGACTTCGACCGCTTCCCGTACTGGGTCGGTGACCGCTTCGAATGGGTCGAGGGTCCGACCTGGGCGACGTTCATCGGCACCGAACCCGGCAAGCAGATGTCGGAGCTGGAAGTGCGCCGCAACCTCGAGCACGTGGTGGCGCAGGCCGGCGGCGTCAAGGTGTTCGAAGGCCGCGTGCCGGCGGAGGCGGTGAAATCCCTGGGCGAAGACGTCATGGTCCGGCACAACACCGGCCTCGGCGGCATTGGCAACCGGCCGAGCACCGTGTTCTTGGTGCGTCGGCCCGACCGCAACATCTGGATCCACCTCAACACCTACAGCGCCGGTGGCAGCCTGGCCATCAGCGAGAGCGCGGACTTCGCCGCCAGTGCCGGGCTGCTGCCCGCCGACGGCGCCGCTTCCGGGGGCGAGGCGGGCGGCTTCGATATCGCCGCGCTGCCGGCGTCGACCGTGGCCCTGGGCGCGTTTCCGTACTTCTCCATTCCCGACGGCTACCGCGAAACGCCGCGGCAGAGCCGCCGACTGGACCATGGCCAGGCGGCGTTCTGGGTCGGCGACCGCTTCGAGACGGTCGAAGGGCAGGTCTATGCGGCCGGCATGCGCGTGGAGCGCGATGCGGGCAAGGACTTCTCCGCGACCGAGGTCGCGCGCAACATCGAGCACGTGGTGACCGCGGCCGGCGGGGTGAAGGTGCACAGCGGCGAGGAGCCGGCGGGCGCGCGCCAGGACAAGGCGGTGCAGGCGGTGATGCGCGAGTACCCGGCCGAAGCCAAGTGCCTGGTGATGAACCCGGTCGAGGTGTACGTCCTGCGCCGCGACGACGGCAACGTCTGGGTGCGCGCCTGCACCAGCCGCCACTTCGCCGGCCTGATCGTGGTGCGCGAGCGCGCCCTGGTGCCGACCTCGACGCTGCTGCCGGCCGACGACCTGCGGGCGAAGATCGAGGCCGATGGCCGGGTCGCGATCCAGGTGCACTTCGCGGTCGACAAGGCCGACATCCTGCCCGCCTCGCAGCCGCAGGTGGAGCAGGTGGTCGCGCTGCTTGAAGGCAGCGATGCGCTGCGCCTGCACGTCGACGGCCACACCGACAACACCGGCGATGCGGCGCGCAACCAGGCGCTGTCCGAGGCGCGTGCGGCGGCAGTGGTGGCAGCGCTGGTGGAGGCCGGCATTGCCGCCGACCGGCTCGAGGCGCGCGGCTTCGGCACCGCGAACCCGGTGGCTGACAACGGCACCGACGACGGCCGCGCCGCAAACCGGCGCGTGGAGCTGGTGCGCCGCTAGCGGGGGGCCGGCAGCCTGAAGAACGCGCGCGTGGTGGCCGTGGCGTTCGCCGCGGCCACCGCGACGTCCTCGCCGCGGTCGCGCGCGAGCTCCTCGACGATGTGCCCGAGGTGCATCGGCTCGTTGCGGCGGTCCTTCGGCATCGGCTTGAGCGAGCGCGGCAGCAGGTAGGGCGCGTCGGTTTCCACCATCAGGCGGTTGGCGGGGATGTTGGCGACGATCTCGCGCAGGTGCTGGCCGCGGCGCTCGTCGCACAGCCAGCCGGTGATGCCGATGTGCCAGTCGCGGTCGATGCAGTCGAACAGTTCCGCGCGGCTGCCGGTGAAGCAGTGCACCACCGCGGGGCCGATGCGGCCTTCGAAGTCCTTCATGATCGCGACGAAATCGGCGTGGGCGTCGCGCTGGTGCAGGAACAGCGGCTTGCCGGTGTCGACCGCGATCTCGAGCTGGCGCTCGAAGGCCTTGCGCTGGGCGGGGCGCGGCGAGAAATCGCGGAAATAGTCGAGGCCGGTTTCGCCCACGGCCACGACTTCAGGATGCGCAAGCAGCGCCCGCATCTCGGCGTCGCATTCGGCGGTGTAGTCGGTGGCGTGGTGGGGATGGACGCCGGCGGTGGCGAAGAGTTCGCCAGGGTGGGCGCGGGCGAGTTCCAGCGCCATCGGGGAGTGTTCGCGGCTGGCGCCGGTGACGACCATCTGCACGACGCCGGCGCTGCGGGCGCGCGCCATGACCTGGTCGCGGTCGTGGTCGAAGCTGTCGTGGGTGAGGTTGGCGCCGATGTCGATCAGTTGCATGGAGGCATTGTAGGCGGAGGAGGATCGGGTGACTTGTTGACGGTGCTGCTGTGTGGGGTCGAAAGCAGGGGCCGTGGATTCCCGGCTCCGTGGCGGAGCACGCCGCTGTGCGGGGGGCGGGTGTGCGCAGTTGGCCGCTGCGCGACAACGTGGTGCGCATGGCGAAACGCGGCAGGCCCTATCCTTTGCGGGTGAAGGACGCTTCGTTTCCCATCGATGAACTGCTGCCGGCGATCCGGGCGAGCCTGGCGGAGCACCCGCGGCTGGTGCTCGAGGCGCCGCCGGGTGCGGGCAAGACCACGCGCGTGCCGTTGGCGTTGCTTGATGCGCCGTGGCTGGCGGGCCAGCGCATCGTGATGCTGGAGCCGCGCCGGGTCGCGGCGCGGGCGGCGGCGGGGTTCATGGCGTCGTCGCTGGGGGAGGAGGTCGGGCAGACCGTCGGCTACCGCATCCGCTTCGAGAACCGGATGTCGGCGGCAACGCGGATCGAGGTAGTCACCGAGGGCATCCTCACGCGCATGCTGCAGGACGATCCGATGCTCGAGGGCGTGGGCGCGTTGCTGTTCGACGAGTTCCATGAGCGCCATCTCGCCGCGGATCTCGGCCTGGCGCTGGCGTTGGACGTGCAGGCGGGGCTGCGCGAGGACCTGCGCATCGTGGTGATGTCGGCGACGCTGGATGGCGAGCGGCTGGCGTCGTTTCTCGATGCGCCACGCCTGTCCAGCGCGGGGCGCAGCCATCCGGTCGAGATCGCGCACTTCCCGGCACGGCGCGAGGAGGCGCTGGAGCACCAGCTGCGGCGCGCGGTGGAGCATGCGTTGCAGCGTCATCCCGGCGATGTACTCGCGTTCCTGCCCGGGCGCCGCGAGATCGCGCGCGCGGCCGCGGCATTGGCCGCGGGAGATGCGGTGCGGGCCTCCGGTGCCGACGTGCTCGAGCTGCACGGTGACCTGCCCGTCGACGCGCAGGCGCGCCTGCTGCGCCCGGCCGCGGACGGGCGTCGCCGCGTGGTGCTGGCCACGAACGTGGCCGAGTCGAGCGTGACCCTGCCGGGTGTGCGGGTCGTGGTCGACAGCGGGCTGGCGCGCGAGCCGCGGCACGATCCCAACAGCGGTTTCAGCCGCCTGGACGTGGTGAGCATCGCGCAGGCCTCGGCCGACCAGCGCACCGGGCGCGCCGGACGCGTCGCGTCGGGCTGGGCCTATCGGCTGTGGCCCGAGTCACAGCGTCTTGAAGCGCAGCGACGGCCCGAAATCGCCCAGGTCGAGCTGGCCGCCCTGGCGCTGGAACTTGCCGCCTGGGGCAACGATGCGCTGCGGTTCGTGGATGCGCCGCCGGCGGGCACGCTCGCCGCGGGGCGCGATCTGCTGCGGCAGCTCGGCGCGCTCGCGACGGGAACCGGCCCGATGACAATCACGGTGCGGGGCCGGCGCATGCTGGCGCTCGGCACGCATCCGCGGCTGGCGGCGATGCTGCTGGCGCCCGGTGATGCGTCGTCGCGTGCGCTTGCCTGCGACCTGGCCGCGCTGCTGGAAGCGCGCGATCCGCTGCGCACGCGCAGCGATGCGGTCGCCGTGCGCTGGGGGGCGCTCGCCGCGTTCCGCCAGCGCCGGGTTCCGGCCGATGCCAACCGGTCGGCGCTGGCCGCGATCGATGCCGCCGCGCGCCAGTGGCGACGCCGGCTGCGCGTGGATGCGGCGCCACCGGGCGATGTGCCCGCGCATGCGCTCGGCGACCTGCTCGCGCACGCGTTCCCCGACCGTATCGCCGCCCGCCACGCCGGCGACCTGCACCGTTACCAGCTCGCCAACGGCCGCATGGCGCGGCTGCTCGACGACAGCGAGCTCATCGGCGAGCCCTGGCTGGTGGCCAGCGAGCTGCGCCACGAAGCACGCGGTGACGCGCTGCTGCTGCGGGCGGCGCCGGTGGACGAGGCCGCGCTGCACCGGGACTTCGGCGAGCGTTTCAGCGAGCGTGACGAGACCCGGTGGGATGCCGACCGCCGCGCGCTGGTCGCCGAACGCGTGCGCCGCTTCGCCGGCATCGTGCTCGACAGCCGGCCCGCCGGACGTGCCGACCCCGCCGCGGCCGCACAGGCCCTGACCGATGCGGTGCGTGCGCTCGGCCTCGACGTCCTGCCGTGGAGCGACGGCCTGCGGCAGTGGCGGGCGCGGCTCGCCGGCCTGCGCGCGTGGATGCCGGAACTCGCCCTGCCCGACCTCGGCGACGAGGCGCTGCTGGCCAGCCTGGACCAGTGGCTGCAGCCCGCATTCGCCGGCAAGTCGCGGCTGGACGCACTGTCCACGGAAGACTTCGGCAACGCACTGCGCTCGCGCCTCGACTGGGCCCTGCAGCAGCGTGTCGATGCGCTGGCGCCGACGCGGATCACCGTGCCTTCCGGGCAGGCGCGCGCCATCGATTACGCGATCGGCGACGACGGCCAGCCGCGGCCGCCGGTGCTGGCGGTGAAGCTGCAGGAACTGTTCGGCCTGGCCGATACCCCGCGCGTAGCGGACGGACGGGTGCCCCTGCTGCTGCACCTGCTGTCGCCGGCAGGGCGGCCGCTGCAGGTGACCTCGGACCTCCGCAGTTTCTGGGACCGCACCTGGCCGGAAGTGCGGCGCGAGATGAAGGGCCGCTATCCGAAGCACCCTTGGCCCGAGGATCCCTGGAATGCCGTTCCCACCCATCGGGCGCGACCGCGCCGTGGCTGAACGGATGCAGGCGGCTCACGCCGGCACCACGCGCGTCCGCCGACACTGTCCATCTGTTTTTCCAACACCCTCGGCGCATCCGCGCCAGCCCACGCAATCGAGGATTCCCCCATGCGCAAGCGCACCATCATCCGCGACGTTCGCGACGCACTTCCCGACAGGGCCATGGATTTCGCCGGGCGCATCGGCGACGGCCTGCGACATGCCGTGCCCGACGGTGCCGGCAAGTGGCTGCACGATGCACCTCGCAGCGCGGGCCAGTGGCTGCAGGGCGTGCCCGATGGCGCCGGCAAGTGGCTCCAGGCCGGCGTTGCGCTGGGTGCGGCGCGCACCGGCGCACGCGCGGCCGGCAAGGTCGCGCGTCGCCATCCGGTGGCGCTGACCGCGGCCGCGGTCGGTATCGGCGCCGCGCTCTACGCCGTCGCCCGCCACCGCCGGAAGGCCGCCGAGCGCGCGGCGATCGAAGGCCGCTCGCAGCGGATCCGGGATGCCCTCGACAGCAGCCATGTCGATCCGCATGCCGGCGATCTCGGCGTCGGGCCGGGCCGCGACGCCGGCTGACCCGGGCGGTAGCCAGGCGCTCCGTCAGCGGACCTGATGGGGCGCGATTCGCCCGGCAGGGCTCAGGCGCCCGGAACTTCCGGCAGTTCGATCACGAAGCAGGCACCGCCGCCTTCGCGATCCTCGTACAGGAGCTGCCCGCCGGCATTGATCACGATCTGCCGCGCAAGGGACAGGCCCAGCCCGCTTGACGAGCCACCCCCCGTCGGGTCGCCGTCGGCCAGGCGCGCGAAGGGCGTGAACAGCTCGCGCTGGCGGCCCTTGGGCACGCCGGGACCTCGGTCGCTGACCTGCAGCCGCCAGTAGCCGGGGGCGCCGCGGTCGGTGTCGATGTCGACGTCGCTGCACGGCGCGTATTTGATGGCATTGCTGATGAGATTGCCGGTGACCTGGCGGAGCACCAGTTCGTCCATGGCCACCACCGCCGGCGCGATCTCGCCCACGCGCAGGCTGCAGCCGCTGTCCTCGAACTGCAGCCCGTAGCGCCCGACGATCCACTCCACGATGGCGGCCAGGGCCACGTTCGCCCCGCCGGCGCCGGTCGCCTTGCGGGCAGTGGCCTGGGTTTCCAGGTAGCGGCGGATGTAGCCCAGGCCGTCCTCGGCGCTCTCGCGGATCACTTCGAGATAGCGCGGGATGCGTTCGGGCTTCAGCGTGCCCGAGACCAGGATGTCGCTGGCGAAGACGACGCTGCTGAGCGGGTTCTTGAGGTCATGCGCGACCAGGTTCACCAGCTCCTGGCGTTCGCGGGCCACCTGTTCCAGGCGGTCGCGCGCGAGCTTGAGGCCGATATGCGCATTCACCCGCGCCAGCAACTCCTCGGGGATGAAGGGCTTGACCACGTAGTCGACCGCGCCGACCTCGAAGGCGCGCAGCAGAAGCGCGCGGTCCTGCGCGGCGGTCAGGAAGACCACCGGCACCCGCGGCAGCAGCGCGCGCAGGCGGATCTCTTCCATCACCCCGAAGCCGTCCATGCCCGGCATCATCATGTCGAGCAGCATCAGGTCGGGGGCCTGGTCCTCGGCCACGGCGAGCGCGGCCTCGCCGTCTTCGGCGATGGCCACTTCGTAGCCCTGGCGCTCGAGCAGCGCGCTGACCACGCGCAGGTTGGCCGCCTGGTCGTCGACGACGAGTACGCGGCCGCGGTTGGTGTTTGCCTTCATGGGCATCGATCTGGAGCGGCGCGGGACGGGAGTGGCGCGGCAACGCGCAAGTTATCAGATAAGGGGCGTTGCTGAACCGGCGAAGCGGGGGCTCGCGGCGATTGCGCAGGCGAGACCTGAACCATTCAGGAAAACGGCGCCGCGTGCGGCAGCTCGCGCCATTGTCCGGGCGCGAGTGCGTCCAGCGCGACGCCACCGATGGCGATCCGCACCAGGCGCAGTGTCGGCAGCCCGACGGCCGCGGTCATGCGCCTGACCTGACGGTTCCGACCTTCGCGGATCACGAGCTCGAGCCAGGCGTCGGGCACCGTCTTGCGCGCGCGGACCGGTGGATCCCGCGGCCACAGCGCGGGCGGCGCATCGAGCTGGCGCGCCAGTGCCGGACGCGTCGGTCCATCGCGCAGTTCGACTCCCTCGCGCAGCCCGGCGAGCTGCGTCTGCGTCGGATCGCCTTCCACCTGCACCAGGTAGGTCTTGGCGAGCTTGTGGCGCGGGTCGGTGATGCGGTGGACCAGGGGGCCGTCGTCGGTGAGCAGCAGCAGGCCTTCGCTGTCGTGGTCGAGCCGGCCCGCTGGATAGACGCCCGCCGGCAGGCCGAAGCCCGCCAGCGTCGGCCGCGGCGGCGTGCTCCTGTCGGTGAATTGGCAGAGCACGCCGTGCGGTTTGTTGAACGCGACCAGCACTCAGGGCTTGATGAAGCGCAGCGTCATCCGGTCGCTTTCGCCGATGGCCTGGTACTGCTGGCGGTCCTCGGCGTCGTGGCGGTTGGTGGGCGGCAGGGTCCACACGCCGTTGGGATGGTCGCGGGTGTCGCGCGGGTTGGCGTTGATCTCGCTGCTCTCGTCCAGACGGAAGCCGGCGGCCGTGGCCAGCGCGATCACCTGGTCCTGGCCGACGTAGCCGGACTTGTCGTCGTCGGCGACATCGCCGGCGGCGCGGTGCTCGACCACGCCCAGCACGCCGCCGGGCTTGAGCACGTCGAAGAAGCCCTTGAACATGGCGTCGGCAATGCCGGCCGAACGCCAGTTGTGGACGTTGCGAAAGGTGAGCACGGCATCGGCCGAGGCGGCCGCGCCGAAGACGGGTGCCGCCGGATCGTAGGCGACGATGTGCGCGTCGCCGAATTGCGCCGGCTTCGCGGCGAACAGCGTCTCCAGAGCGGTCTTCGAGCGCGCGGCGTAGTCGCGGCGCTCCTCCGGATAGGCCATGGGGTCGGGGATCGCGGCGACATAGCCGGTACGCAGCCACGGCGCCAGGATTTCGGCATACCAGCCGCCGCCGGGCGTGATCTCGACCACGGTCTGGCCGGTCTCGATGCCGAAGAAGGTGAGCGTGTCACGCGGATGGCGGTGCGCGTCGCGGGCCACGTTTTCCGGCGAGCGCCAGGCTCCGCCCAGCGCCTGGTCGAGCAGCGGGTCGGGAGCGCGCATGGACATGGCGGCCGGCGGCGTCGGCGTGGACTGTGCCGACGCCGCCGCAGCTGCGGCAGCTGCCGCGGCATCGGACGCATCGGCGCTGGCGGCCGGCCCGGCGGCGGGCGAGGCCGCGCACGCGCACAGCAGCAGCGGCAGCAAGGCGGTGGGAAGCAGGCGTCGGGTCATGGCTGTGGTTCCTCTTTGGAGGCGCCAAGCCTAACGGCAAACCGGTCACGCCGCGCCGCCACCGCTCCCGCCGCCGTGCGCCACCGGCAGCGTGTCCGCACGGGCCACGTGGCCGACGTGCTCGGCCGCCTGCACGCGCAGCCAGTCGCGGAAGGCCAGGAACCCGCGGTGCGATTCGCTGCGTGCGGGATAGGCGAGGTAATGCGCGTAGCCGGCCTTGATGCGTTGTTTCGAAAGCACCACCAGTTCGCCCGCATCCAGCAGCAGGCGCGCGCGGGTCATGCGCCCAAGGGCCACGCCGACGCCGTCACGCGCGGCGCGATGGTGCGATTCGGAATCGTCGAACACGGCCACGAACTGGGCCGGAGGCGGCCGGCCGACGCTCTCGAACCAGCGATTCCATTCACCGTCTGGGTCGCCCAGCAGCGGCCACTGGGCCAGCGGCGGATCCCCCTGTTCGCGCATGCGCGCCACCAGCGCCGGGCTGGCCACGGGCACCAGCCATTCGTCGAACAGGTGCTCGGCGGTCAGCCCTGGCCAGGCGCCACGGCCGATGCGCAGGGCGACGTCGGGCGCGTCGGTGGCGGAAAAATCCGCCAGGCGCTCGGTCGACTGCAGGTTGAGCTCGAGCGCGGGGTGCGCGGCGAGGAACGCGCCCAACCGCGGCACCAGCCAGGCCGAAGCCATCGAGGGCGTGGCGCTGATGGTCAGGACCTCGTCGCGGCGGGCGGCGAAGGGTTGCAGCGCGGCACCGATGGCGTCGAGCTGTGGTGCGATCCGCTCCAGCAGGCGCTGCCCCTCCACGGTGGTGCGCACGCCACGTGGCTCGCGCACCAGCAGCGGATAGCCCAGGCGCTCCTCCAGCGTACGCATCTGGTGGCTCAGCGCACTCACCGTCAGATGCAGGGATTCGGCCGCCCTCGAAAGGTTGCCGTGGCGGGCCGCCGCGACGAATCCCTGGAGCGCGTGAAGCGGTGGACGAACGGCCATCGACTTGAATTCCTTTCAAGGAAAGCTTGCAGATCTCTCGCTTTTCAGGGACCGATGGTGCGCCTACCTTCGATTGCACTCAAGTAATGGAGCCCGGCAATGCGCATCTACCACGACCTCCTCATGCTCAACGGCTACATCTCCGACCCGCGGCTTGCACGTGAGCTGGCCGGCGTTCCCGAGGCAGGCGATGTCCAGGCCACTCCTGGCGCCGAATCGCCGTCCGCGGAGGCGCTCGAAGCGGCGGCGACCATCACCGGGGAATCCCCGCCCGCGCCGCCGGCATGCCGCGACGGCGGATCGGGGGCCGCGCACTTCGGCCGCGGCATCACGACCCTGTGCTCGACGGCGCTGTCGCTGTTCCGCTGAGCGCCGTGCGGGGCAGCCGCGCGGCTTCGGGATAGGGCGCGACGTCCAGGTGCCCTTCCCCGCGCAGCCGCGCCTGCACTTCGCGCCACCAGTCGGCGCGGAAAATGCCCGGATGCGCTTCGAGCAGCGCCTCGCGAAGCGCAGGCGCCAGGCCGAGGAAGCTGGGGAACAGCGCCGGGAAGACATCGTCCCGCCGGGCATAGAGCCAGTCCTCCAGCGGCCGCGTCTCGTCCTCCTCGCGCGGCTCGGGTACGTCGCGGAAGCGCACGTCCTCGAGCAGGCACAGCTCGTCGAAGTCGTAGAAGAGCGCGCGACCGTGGCGCGAGACGCCGAAGTTCTTCAGCAGCAGGTCGCCGGGGAAGATCCCGCTGCGCGCGAGGTCGGTGATGGCCTGGCCGTAATCGATCACCGCGCCCAGGGCCCCGGCCTCGGGTCGCTCGCGTGCGTACAGGTCCAGCGGCCGCAGCCTGCGTTCGACGTAGCAGTGCCGCACGAGCACCGCATCGCCTTCGGCCACCACGGTCTCGGCGCATTCCTCCAGCAGCTCGCACAGCATCGCCGGCTCGAACGCCGCGCGTGGAAAGCGCAGCCGGCGGAACTCCTGCGCCTCCACCAGCCGCCCGATGCGATCGCGGCGCGCCACCAGCCGGTACTTGCCCTCGATGTCGGCGCGCACGCTGTCCTTGGGCTCGGCGAAGCGATCGCGGATGACCTTGAACACCACCGGCAGCGCACGCGGGGTAAACACCGCCATGACCATCCCGCGCACGCCGTCGGCGCGGACCAGCTGCTCGTCGGCATGCGCCGCGAAGTGGCGCTGGATCTCCCGGAAGCGTTCGGTCTTGCCCTGCTTGCCGCGGCCGAGCACCGAGTACAGCTCCGACACCGGCTTGTGCGGCAGCAGCGCATGCATGAACGCAACCGCATCACCCACGCGCGCGAGGTCGGCGTGGAACCAGCTGTGCGCATGGCCGAACAGCATCGACACCCGGTCGCGCTCCAGCAGGACCGCGTCGGCGCGCACGCCCTCGGCTTCGTTCACCAGCGCCACCACGAGCGGCCGCGGACCGCCAGGTGCATCGACCCGGCCGACCAGGTAGGCGCGACGCTCGCGATAGAACACGGTCTCAAGCAAGGCGACATCGGGCCCGCGTGCGTCGCCATGTTCCGCGGCTGGCGCGCCCAGTCGCTCCGCCACCGCATCGGCGATGGCGTGCGCATCGGCGTCCAGGTCGAAGTGCGGGAAGCCCCGCGCCCGCAGCGCCAGCCGCCAACGCTCGAAGGCATCCGCAGCCGCCGGCAGCGGCCGCAGCTCGCCCGGACAGCCGGGGTCACCGGCCCCGCCATCGCCCGGCTCGTGGAACTCGAGCGCCGGCGCGACGCCCTCGGTCAGGAAGAAGCGCCGCGACATCGAATTGAACAGCGTCCGCGCCAGCGCGGCATCCGCACGCCCGTCCGTCAGTTCCTCATAGCGCTCCCGCACCGCGGCCCAGAACGCCCGCGACCGCATCCGCTCCCCCACCAGCGCCTCGAAGCGCCCGAGCGCCTCGCCGAGGAAGCCATCCTGAAGGTCGATGCGCGCCACCGCATCCGCCTGCGCCCCACGCCAGTCCCGTCGCACGAACCGCCGCCGCGCCCGCCGCGTCAGATCGCCAAAGCGCGCGTCGTAATCCTCGAACGCATCCAGCACCAGCGCAGCCGCGCGCTGAACCAGCGGGTCGGTCAGGAGTGTCGGCATGCCGCGGAGTGTGGCGCAGTTTTGCTCGTGGCGGCGGAGGGCACGTGGGGTACTCCGCCGGCTGACCACGTGGTGGTCTTTATGCCGGCTGCGTACCCCACGTGCCCTCCGCGACCACCGCTGGGGCGGGTTGATGGCGCTGCGCGCCACGGCCGCGTCGCGGTCGCCAGCCCGCGACCCAGTCTCGCCATCCTCCAACCCGTCGCTCTCCAACCGCCAAGCCCCAAAAACAACAATGCCCACGACTCGCATCGCAGGCATTGCCGTTGAACAGCGGTAAGCGATCAGAGGTGCTTGATGATCTCGTCCGCGAACTCGCTGCACTTCACCTCGGTCGCCCCGTCCATCAGGCGCGCGAAATCATAGGTGACGCGCTTGCTGCCGATCGCCCCGTCCATCGCACGGATGATCGCATCGGCCGCCTCGGTCCAGCCCATGTAGCGCAGCATCATCTCGCCCGACAGGATCACCGAACCCGGATTGACCTTGTCCAGCCCCGCGTACTTCGGTGCCGTTCCGTGCGTGGCCTCGAACACCGCGTGGCCTGTGACGTAGTTGATGTTGGCGCCCGGCGCGATGCCGATGCCGCCGACCTGCGCGGCCAGCGCGTCGGACAGGTAGTCACCGTTGAGGTTGAGCGTGGCCGAGACGTCGTATTCGCGCGGGCGCAGCAGGATCTGCTGCAGGAACGCATCCGCGATCGCGTCCTTGATGATGAGGCCCGCGCCCGGCTTGCCCTCGGGAATGACGTGCCAGGGGCCACCGTCGAGTTCGACCGCGCCGAACTGCTCGCGCGCCACCTTGTAGCCGAAGTCGCGGAACGCGCCCTCGGTGAACTTCATGATGTTGCCCTTGTGCACCAGGGTCACCGACTTGCGGCCGTTGGCGATCGCGTACTCGATCGCCGACTTCACCAGGCGTTGGGTGCCCTGCCAGCTGACCGGCTTGATGCCGATGCCGACGTTGACCGAGGCATCGGTG
This sequence comes from Luteimonas sp. A649, assembly GCF_054072735.1. NCBI lineage: Bacteria > Pseudomonadati > Pseudomonadota > Gammaproteobacteria > Lysobacterales > Lysobacteraceae > Luteimonas > Luteimonas sp. A649. The sequence goes on from NZ_JBSVRQ010000002.1 coordinate 56,085, forward strand.
GCCGGCTGGCCGACCGCGGACAGCTGCTCGTTCCAGGCATTGGCCTTGTCGGCGGTGCCGAAGCGGATCTTGTCGAAGCCCTTCGGGAATTCCTTCTGCAGGAAGTCGAGCACCTTCGTCGCGTCCGCCGAGCCCGGCTCGAATTCGATGCCGGCGTAGATGTCCTCGGTGTTCTCGCGGAAGATCACCATGTCGACGTCACCCGGCTTCTTCACCGGCGAGGGCACGCCCTCGAACCAGCGCACCGGGCGCAGGCAGACGTAGAGATCGAGCATCTGGCGCAGCGCGACGTTGAGCGAGCGGATGCCGCCGCCGACCGGCGTGGTCAGCGGGCCCTTGATGCTCACCAGGTACTCGCGGCAGGCCTCGACCGAAGATTCGGGCAGCCATTCGCCGGTCTGGTTGAAGGCCTTCTCGCCGGCCAGCACTTCCATCCACTCGAGCTTGCGCTTGCCGCCGTAGGCCTTCGCGACCGCGGCGTCGAGCACGCGCACGCTGGCGCGCCAGATGTCGGGACCGGTGCCGTCGCCCTCGATGAAGGGGATGATCGGGTGGTCGGGGACGCTGAGTCCCTTCGCGGTCTTGGTGATCGGGCTGCCGCCTGCGGGCACGGCCGGGGTGAAGTCTGCCATCTGTTCCTCCAGGGGGCCGCGGCCAGGGGCGCGCGGCAAAATCGGACGACCATTGTCGCGCTTCGCGGCGGCGCGGGCAAAGCCGGCGGCCGGCGAAGGGCGCCGGGCTCCGCGACGTGCGGGCATTGAAAAGGCGCGGCCCCGCAGGACCGCGCCTTCACGGGGCGACGGGGCTCAGCGGACCTCGAAGTCCCGCGTCTGCATCACCTGGCCGTTGTGGAGGATCTCGACGCGGTAGTTGCCGGTCGGCCAGCCGTCGGGCTTGCTGATCTCGAAGGCGGTCGTGCCGGTGCCGGTGAAGCTGAAGTCGCGGCTGGTCTCGTCCACGACCTGGTCGCCCTCGTAGGTCCAGCGCGCGGTCAGCTGGCCGGCCTGCGGGGTCGAGGGATCCGACGATGCCGTGGCCACCGATGCATAGATGGTGTCGGTGGTGGCGAACGTGGTCATCGGGGTGAGGCGGTTGCTGCCGTCGATCGCATTGCCGACGTCGACCGAGGTGACGCTCACCATCGGTGCGGGCGCCGGTGCCGGCGCGGGGGCCGGGGCCGGAGCGGCCACCGGGGGCGGCGGCGGAGCGGGTTCGTCCTTCTTGCAGCCGGCCAGTGCCAGCGTGCCCAGCAGGGCCGCGGCGAGCGCGGCGGGAATCGGGTTCCGGGTCATAGGGTCTCTCCGTGGTGTGGATGCGGACGGGTCAGTCTTCGGACGGTGCAGCCGGGACCTTCAGGACCTGGCCGGGCTTGATCCGGTCGGGATCGTCCAGCTGGTCGCGGTTGGCGTCGAAGATCCGCCGCCACTGGCTGGCCTTGCCGTACTGCGCCTTGGCGATGTGCGAGAGGGTGTCGCCCGCCTGCACGGTGTACTCGGTCTCGCCCACGATCTCTTCGGTCGAGTGGACCGATGACTGCACGTTGCTGAAATCGGGCTTGGCCACCTCGGCCTCGGTGCTGCGGACGCTGCTCTTGACGTTGCTGAAGTCGGGCTTGTCCCCGGACGCGGTGCTGCCGGTTTTCAGCGACAGGGCGTCCGGATCGTTGGGATTCTGGGGGTTGCTCATTCGGGCCTCCTGTGCCGCACGTGGCTGCGACAGCTAAGCACCGGTCCCGTTAAGAAAATATTGCGCCGGGGCTACTGGCGCGAATCGCGCGCGGCCGGGGGCGGGGGCAGTCCCGGCGTGGCCCGCCAGGGATTGATGTCGAGCCCGCCGCGCCGGGTGTAGCGCGCCTCGACCGAGAGTTCCGTCGGCCGGCAGCGGGAGGAGATGTCGACGAAGATCTGCTCCACGCACTGTTCGTGGAAGCCGGCGTGTTCGCGGAACGACACCAGGTAGCGCAGCAGCGCGGCGCGGTCGATGCGCGGACCGCGGTAGGCGATGCGCACGCTGGCCCAGTCGGGCTGGCCGGTGACCGGGCAGTTCGATTTCAGCAGCGCCGAATGCAGCACTTCCCCGGCGATGTCACCGGGATCGGCCGCGAGCAGGTCCGGGTTCGGCGCGTCGTACTCGTCGCAGTCGACGTCCAGCCCATCGATCGATGCCGGCGCGTCGGCGCCGTCCGCATCCACCGGCGGCAGCCCGAAGTCGACCGCCACCGGGGCGCCGGCGGCCGCGGACAGGTCGGCGGTGATCCTGGCCAGGACCTCGTCGCGACCGGTGAAGCGGGTGGAGTTGAGCGAGTTGAGATAGAGCTTGAGCGACTTCGATTCGATCAGGTGCGGCGAATCGGCCGGCACCAGGAAGGTGGCGGCGTCGCTCGCCGGCTTGCCGCGCGGATCCAGCCACGACAGCTCGTAGGCATGCCAGCGGTCGTGGCCGGCGAAGGGCAGGGGGCCGCCGGCGATCCCGAGCGCCGAGCGACCCTGGTCGCGGGCGATCGGGAACAGCAGGGACGGGTCATAGGCGCGCGGGTAGGTGACCTCGCGGCCGAGGGGGAGTTCGGTGGTCATGGGCGCATTATCGCGCCTGCGCTCAGCCGCCGCTGGCGGGCGCCTCTCCGCCCTGCAGGAAGTCCAGGCTCAGCTGCAGCATCGCGCGCAGCCCGAGGTCGAGTGCGGACTCGTCGAGGAAGAACTCCGGCGAATGGTTGCTCGGCGCCGTCGCCGGATCCTGCCCGGCCGGCGTCGCGCCGACGAAGAAGAACAGCCCCGGCACCTCGCGCGCGTAGTACGAGAAATCCTCCGCACCCATGTTCAGCGGCATGTCGACCAGGTTCCCCGGGCCGGCCACCTTTTCAAGGCTCGGACGCATGCGCGCGGTCAGTGCCGGATCGTTGGCGGTGACCGGGTTGCCGTCCTGGTCGGGGACGTTCGCCTCGACCGTCGCACCGTGCGCGGCGGCGACCTTTTCCGCCACGTTCTTCAGGTCGGCGAACACCGCGTCGCGCATGCCGTCGTCGAAGGTGCGGATCGTGCCCACCAGCTCGACCTGGTCGGGGATGATGTTGTAGCGGATGCCGCCCTTGATCGCGCCGAAGCTGACCACCACGGGCTGCTTCGAGATGTCCTGGCGACGGCTCACGATGGTCTGCGCGGTGCCGATGATGTCGGCCGCGGCGACGATCGGGTCCACGCCGCCCCAGGGCCGCGAGCCGTGCGTCTGCCGGCCCTTGACCACGATGTTGAAGCGGTCGGACGCGGCCATGGTCGGCCCGCTGCGCACGCCGAGCTGTCCGGCCTGCAGGGTCGAGAACACATGCAGGCCGAACACCGCGTCGGGCTTGAAGTCGGTGAAGATGCCCTGCGCGAGCATTTCCCTGGCGCCGCCCACCTCGCCGTCCGGCGGGCCTTCCTCGGCCGGCTGGAAGACGAAGAGCACTTCGCCAGGCAGCTCGTCGCGCATCGCCACCAGCGCCTCGGCCACGCCCAGCAGGATGCTGGTATGGGCGTCGTGGCCGCAGGCATGCATCACGCCCACGGTCTCGCCGCGGTAGGTCGATGTCGCCTTCGATGCGAAGGGCAGGCCGGTAGCCTCGGTCACCGGCAGCGCGTCCATGTCGGCGCGCAGCGCAAGGCGCGGGCCGGGCTGGCCGCCCTTGAGCACGGCGGTCACGCCGGTGGTGGCGATGCCGGTCCTGGGTTCGAGGCCAAGCGCGCGCAGGTGTTCGGCCACCAGCGCCGCGGTGCGTGTTTCGCGGTTGCCGAGCTCGGGGTTCTGGTGGATGTCGCGCCGCCAGTCCACGACTTTCTGCTGCAGTGACTGCGCGGCATCGGCGACCTCGCTGCGCTGGGCGTCCTGGGCCAGCAACGGTGGCGTGGCGCAGGCCAGTGCGAGCAGCAGGGCGGTGGTCGGGATGCGGACGCGCGTGCGGTGCGGCATGGCAGGACTCTCCCCGGATGGTCGGCCGATCTTACCGATTCAGGAGCCTGCGCAGCGTCCGCACGCGGGGCGGAAGGTACGGTCGGACCGCCTACCCGCGCACGTTTCGCGGTGCTGTCGGCCGCTATAAGGGTTGGGCCGGCGGATGGGGATCCGCCCACCAACGTGGAGAGACGGAATGCGCAAGCGGACGGGAACGGTCGTATGCACGCTGCTGGGCGTGTCGTTGATGCTGGCGACAGGTGCGGCCCTGGCGGCCGGTGCGGATGCGCCCTTGCTGCCCAAGCAGCTGGCGGGCCCGCCGGAAGAGTTCGCGGCGATGCGCGCCCCGGATCCGGCGGAGGCCGCGATCCTGTCGCGCAGCGCGCTGCTGCCGGTGGTGTTCGATGCCTCGGGCCGTGCCGATGTGCGCCTGCCGCTGCATGCGGGCCGGCTCAACGCGATGCTGCTGTCCGGCGGCGCCGATTGGGCGCCGCGCCTGGTCTCGCCCGCGGGCGTGGACCTGCCCGCGGCCACGCTCGCGCGCGGCGCCGGCACGTCCCGCCTCGGGGGTGAACACGATGGCCAGGTCGGTACCGTAGTCCGCCTGGACGGCCTGGTCCGCGGTGACTGGACCCTGCACCTGCAGGCGCGGCCGGGCAAGGCCGCGCGCGGCTACGTGCTGCTGCAGGGCGACGCCGGGCTCGAGCTGGCCTCGCACCAGGCGCATCGCCGCCAGCTGGTCGGCGAACCGATGGGCATCATTGCCATGCTGGCCGCCGACGACGGTGCGAACGCGCCGCGGCTGGGGCTGGATGCCGGCCGCGTGGCGTCGGCGCAGCTGCGCATCGTCGCGCCCGACGGTCGGGAAACGTCCCAGCCGATGCTCGACGACGGCCGCCACGGCGACGGTGCCGCGAACGATGGCCGCCTCGCCGGGTCCTTCCTACCCACCACCACCGGGACCTGGATCGCCCAGGTCGTGGTGCGCGGCCACGACCGCATGGGCACGCCCTTCGTGCGCACGGTCGAGCATGCGCTGCCGGTGATCGCGCCTGGCCCGCGCCTGGCCGGCGACGCCACCGCGGTCCGCGCCGCGCCCGGGCGGCTGTCGGTTGCCCTGCCCCTGGCCGACGCGGAGCCGGGCCGCCACTACCGCGTCCTGGCCGAGGTCTGGGGTCGCGACGGCAAGCGCGCGGCGGCACCCGTGGCCTGGATCGGCGGCATGGCCGAGGTCGTGGACGGACGCCTGCAGCTGGGGCTCGACGAGCGCTGGATCGCGCAGGCCGGCGTGGGCGCGCCCTTCGAGCTGCGCGCGCTGCGAATCGAGGATCCCGACCACTTCATCCCCTTGGCCACGGCCGGGCGGGTGCCGCTGTCGGCGCCGCCGCTGGGCATCCCGCGTGCCAGCCGCATCGCCATCGACGAGGCGATGACCATGGGTCCGCGCCCGGCGTCGTTCGGTGTCGACGCGATGGCGACCGGCCGCAAGCTGGTGCTGGTGCACGGCTACTGTTCCGCCGGCGTCTGGCCGCAGGCGCAGTTCGCCAACTCCGCGACCTTCCTTGATGCCCATCAGAACCGCAGCCACGACCAGTTCGCGCAGCGCATCCGCACGTTCGGCGCGCAGTGGAATTCGTTCGGCACCGTGGCCCACAGCCAGGGCGGTGCGGCATCGCTGCACCTGTATGCCTATTACTGGAGCGGCCTGGACAACGCCAGCGGTGCGCGGCTGATGCAGTCGGTCGGCACGCCCTACCAGGGCACCAACCTGTCGGGAATCATCGCAACCATCGGCAACTGGTTCGGCGTGGCCTGCGGCTCCAACAGCAACATGACCTACAGCGGCGCCTCGGCGTGGCTTGCCGGCATCCCGAACTCGGCGCGCGCGAAGGTGAACTACTACACCACCGCCTTCCGCACCACGAACTGGTGGACCAACGACTACTGCAACATGGCCAGCGACCTGGTGCTTGGCGATCCCGAAGACGGCACCGTCGAGCGCGCCTATGCCCAGCTGCCGGGTGCTACGAACCGCGGCCACGTCAGCGGCCAGTGCCACACCACGGGAATGCGCGATCCGGCGCAGTACCGGGATGCGGGACGGAACGCGACCATGAGCAGCAACGCGGCGCGCTGAGGACGGCCGCCGCCCGGCTTACAGGTGATGCCTTGCGAGGTAGTCGCTGGACTGCATCTCGATCAGACGCGACGCGGTGCGCTCGAAGGCACCGGTCAGGCGCTCGCCGCCGTACAGCGCGTGCGGCGGCGCAGCCGCGGTGCAGACCAGCTTGACGTTGCGGTCGTAGGCCTCGTCGATGAAGGTGACGAAGCGCCGCGCGGCGTCGTCGCGCAGCGCGTCCATCATCGGGATGCCACCGAGCAGCACGGTGTGGAACTCGCTGGCGATCTCGATGTAGTCCGAGGCCGCGCGCGGCCCTTCGCACAGCGCATCGAAGTCGAGCCAGGCCATGCCGGGGCAGCGTGCGCGGGTGGCGATGCGGCGGCCTTCGAGCTCGATGCTGCCGTCGCGGTGTGCGTCGTCGCCGCCAAGCGCATGCCAGCGTGATTCGAGCCAGCGGTCGGACTCCGCGTCCAGCGGCGTGCGGTACACGGGTGACCGGGTGAGCTCGCGCAACCGGTAGTCGGTGTCGCTGATGATCTCGAGCACCTGGCAGTGCTGTTCCAGCAGTGCGATCGCCGGCAGGAAGCGCGCGCGCTGCAGGCCGTCGGCGTACAGCCCGGCCGGCGCGATGTTGGACGTCGTGACGAGCACGATGCCTTCGGCGAACATCCGCTCCAGCACCCGCGCCAGCAGCATGGCGTCGCCGATGTCGCTGACGAAGAACTCGTCCAGCACCAGCACCCGCAGCGAGCGCCGCCACTCGGCCACGATGGTGGCCAGCGGATCACGCTCGCCCGAATGTTCGCGCAAGCGCGCGTGGACCACGCGCATGAAGCGGTGGAAATGGGTGCGGCGCTTGCCGTTGCCGTCGCCATGGCCGGCATCGAGCTTGGCCTCGGGCAGGGGCAGGCCGGCATAGAACAGGTCGACCATGAAGGTCTTGCCGCGGCCGACGCCGCCCCAGAGGTACAGGCCCTGCGGCGCCGGCGCGTCGCGGCCGAAGGTGCGCGATAGCCAGCCGCGGCGCGGCGTGTCCAACAGCTCACGATGCACGCGGTCGAGGGCGGCAAGCGGCGCGTGCTGCGCCGGATCGTCGTCCCAGTCGCCACGAGCGACGCCCTCGCGATAGGCCTGCGACGGGCGGGGCACCCCTGGCGCTTCAGCCATGGGCGATCGGCAGGTGGCGCCGGGTGCCGCTCTTGATCGCGCCGCGCAGGTCGATGAGCTTGCGGTGGAAGAAATGGCTGCAGTCGGGCATGCGCACCAGTTCGTGCTCCGCCTTGAGCCCGTCGAGCCAGTGGTAGACCGCCTGCGGGTCCACGATCTCGTCGGCGTCGCCCTGCACCACCAGCCAGGGCATCGTCGGCGTGGTGATGGACGCGAAGTCCCAGCGCCCGGCCGGCGGCGCGATCGAGATCAGCATCGACGGCTGCAGCTCGGCGGCCATCGCCAGGCTGACGTAGGCACCGAAGCTGAAGCCAGCCAGCCAGAGCTGATCGTCGGGACGCGCCGCGCGCACCCATTCGGCGACTGCGCGCAGGTCGTCGCGCTCACCGTCGCCGTGGTCGAATTGGCCGTCTGAGCCGCCGGTGCCGCGGAAGTTGAAGCGCACCGTGGCCACGCCCAGTTCGCGCAGCGCGCGCGAGGCCATGGTCACGACCTTGTTGTGCATGGTGCCGCCCTCGGTGGGCAGCGGATGGCAGACGATCGCCACCACCGGCTGGCGGGCGACGTCGTCTTCGGGCAGGTCGACGGCGACCTCGAGCGCGCCAGCAGGGCCGGGCAGGACGAGGCCGCCGGAGGCTTCCGGGAAAGGCGGGTGGCTGGTCATGCGCCCATGATAATCGCCGCGGCATTCAGCGGCGGTCGAGGCGGGAAGCGGGCCGTGCCCACGGTGCGCGTGCCGCCCGGCGCGCCGCCGCCGTGGCAGCGGCAATGGGGCGCGCTCAGCGACTGCGCAAGCGCAGCCCGACGATCGCCGGGTCATGGTCGGACGCGCGCCACGGCCCGCGCGGAACTTCGCCGCTGTTGACTGCTGGATCGACGACGTTCGCGGCTTCATCGGCATTGCTGTGCCAGATGGCCGCATCCTGCAGCCGCCCGCCCAGCGCGGGGCTGAGCAGCACGTGGTCCAGGCGACCGGCCTGGGCATCGTAGATATAGGTGTAGGGTCGGCCGCCGTCGGCGGCGGCCAGTGCGTCGTGCCAGCCGGCGTCGATGAAGCCCCGCACCGGCGCCTCCATCGCGTAGGCATTGAGGTCGCCCAGTACCGCGACCAGGTCGCTGCCGCTGCCGGTGGGGTCGCCGGCCAGCCACGTGCGCAGGGCCTCGCCCGATGCGCGGCGGGTGGCGTTGAAGCAGGCTTGGCCGTCGCCCTGGTCGAGGTCGGCGCCGGCGGCGTCGCGGCAGCCCTTGGACTTGAAGTGGTTGGCCACCACCACGAACGCCGGTCCGGTACCGGCGCGGAAAGCCTGCGCCAGCGGCGCGCGGCTGAGCGGGCCGAAGGTGTCGTCCTCGAGCGTGGCCGCGCGGCCCAGCGGCGTGACGCGATCGCCGCGGTAGATGATGCCGACCCGGATCGGGTTGTCGCCGGGACCTTGCCCGGCGTCGACGAAGCGCCAGCGCAAGCCTTCGGGATCGAGCGCTGCGACCAGCTGGGCGAGGCTGGAGTCGGCGTCGTAGCCGTCGTTTTCCAGCTCCAGCACGGCGACCACGTCGGCGTCGAGCGAGGACAGGGTGGCGACCAGGCGCGAGAGTTGGGCCTGGTATTCGGCCATGCTGTGCGCGCCGCGTTCAGTCGGGAAGCCGCCGCCACGGCCATCGCCGTTGAACAGGTTCTGCAGGTTGAGGCTGGCCAGGCGGACTTCGCCGGCCACCGTGGGCGCCGCGGGCCGCGCCGCGGGCTGCAGCGTCTCGACGTCCTGCAGGTGCAGGCGCGGGCCGTGTTCGTCGACAACCAGGTCGCCCTCGGCGGCTTCCAGCACGCCGCCGGCGCGCCACGTCCGGGGATGTGCGGCGGCCTTCGCCGGCAGGACCAGGGTGAGGCTGCGCGCACGGTTGGCGGCGGCCACGGCCGAGGCCTCGGTGCCCGGCATCACGATTTCGGTTGGTGTCTGCAGGCGCCCGCCGAAGCTGGCCACCAGGCTGCCCTCGCGGCCGAGGCGGTGGTTGCCGGACACCACCAGCGGCGCGGTGATGCGCACCCGCTGGCCGTCGTGGAGGCTCCAGTCGGCCGGCGGCGCGGCGATCGCGACCGGTGCTTTGGCGTCGGCGGGCACACTGCGCAGGGCGGTGCCCGCGCAGCCGCCCATGGCAAGCGACAGCGATAGCACGGTCAGGACGGACGCTTTGCGGATCATGTCGGCCTCGTGGATTGCAGGGCGAAAACAAAGACGCCGCCCGGTGGGCGGCGTCGGCAACCGGCGGCCAGCCAGCTTACTGGAGGTTGTCGACCATCCAGTCGACCGTGGCGATCACCTGCTCATCGGTCAGCGCCGGGTTGCCGCCCTTGGCCGGCATCATGCCGGTCGCGCCGGTGAAGCCCTCGATGGCGTGGCGGTGCAGGGTGTCGGCGCCCTGGGCGATGCGCGCCGTCCAGTCCGCGCGCTCCATCTTCGGCGCACCGGCGACGCCGGCGGTATGGCAGCCGGCGCAGAGATTGTTGTAGACCACCGAGCCGTCCAGCGTACCGCCGTAGGCGACCTGGGCGGAGGCGGAGGCCGCCGCCGCGGCAGCGGCCACGGCCTGGGCGGCGGCTCCGGTATCGCCGGCGTACACGGCGCCGACCGGCGCGATGCGGTGGGCGGTGCGCGTGGCGACGCCCGGATCGACCTCGTCCGGCAGCGACTTGTGCACGAAGTAGGACAGGACGATCAACCCGAAGGTCACCACGGTCAGGAAACCGATGATCAGGGAGAACCGCTTGAGGAAGTCGAGGTCGTAATTGCGCACGGAACACCTTGGCGTGCGTGGCCGGCGGCCACAGCTGCGCTGGATTATAGAACACGCGCCGGAACTGCGACACGGCCACCGGGCGGCCGCTCCCGTCTTGGTGCAACAGCGTGTTTCAAGGCGGTTTTACGCCTGGATGCTAGGATGCCGCCTTCGCCGCGCCCCCGATGTCATGCGTCGTTCCACGACGGTTCCGGGGTCGCCCCATGGCGCAGCTGGTCCAATTCCGCGCTCTTTGCCTCCTTTGCGGACGTCCGTCGTCCGCGTGGACTTCCGCGTGCTGCGTCCCATCAAGCCCGAGTGGCTTCGACCAGGGAGCTTCCGCCTGCCAGTGGCCGACCAGACGTTCTACCAACTCCAGACACCGACCGTCCTCCTGCTGATGCTCGCCTTCTATGGCGGCACCTTCCTCATGTCCACGCGCATCGCCCGCAAGAGCGAGAACGTCGACGGTTACATGACCTCCAACGGCGCCGTCGGCTTCGGCATCTCCGCCGCCAGCATGACCGCCACCTGGATCTGGGCGGCCTCCTTCTACGCTGCCGCCACTTCCGGCTACAAGTACGGCATCTCCGGGCCCATCCACTACGGGCTGTGGGGTGCGCTCATGATCCTCTTCATCTATCCCTTCGGCCGCCGCTTCCGCGAGGTCGCACCCGAGGCGCATACGCTGGCCGAGATCATGCACGCCCGCCATGGCCGCTCCAGCCAGCTGATCCTTGCCGGCTCCAACATCGCAGGCAGCGTGATCAGCCTGATGGCCAACTTCACCGCCGCCGGTGCGCTGGTGGCGATGCTGTCGCCGCTGGACTTCGTGCACGGCGTGATGATCGCCGGCATCGGCACGCTGTCGTACACGCTGTGGTCGGGCTTCCGCGCCTCGATCATGACCGACGTCGTGCAGGTGGCGGCGATGCTGGGCGCGGCTGCGCTGATCATCCCGCTGGTGTTCTTCAACGCCGGCGGAATGGAAGCGGTGTCGCAGGGCTGGGAACGGCTCAGCGCCGAACAGGCGTCGATGTTCTCCAAGACCGCCTTCCTCGAGCAGGGCGCGCCGTACTTCGTCGCCGTGCTGGCCTATGCGATCGGCAACCAGACCATCGCCCAGCGCCTGTTCGCGGTGCGCGAGGACCTGATCAAGCCGACCTTCATCTCGGCCACCATCAGCTACGGCGCTACGGTGATCGGCCTGGGCATGCTGGGCGTGGTGGCGCTGATGGTCGGCATCGAGCCGGCCGGCGGCGACCACAACAACCTGATTCCACAGATGGCCTCGAGCTACCTGGGTCCGGTGATGATCGGCGTGTTCTTCATCATGGTGATCGGCTCGCTGTCGTCCACCGCCGACTCGGATCTTGCCGCCCTGTCGTCGATCATGATGACCGACATCTATGGCAAGAACCTCGCGAAGGGACGCGTGAATCCGGCGACGATGCTGTGGGTCGGGCGGATCACGATGATCGTCGCCACCACCGCGGGGCTGATCTTCGCCAGCTTCAGGATCGACATCCTGGCGCTGCTGGTGTTCGTGGGCGCGCTGTGGGGTTCGATCGTGTTCCCGGTGATCGCCAGCTTCTACTGGAAGAAGGTCAACAACCGCGCCTTCACCACCGCGGTACTGGTATCGCTGGTGGCGTTCACCGTGGCGCGCTTCGAGCTGCTGCCAATCGTCGGCGTGTACGCGGTGGTGCTGGAGCTGTTCGGGACCATCGGCATCGGCGTGGTGCTGGGGCTGATGACGTTCGGCTTCTTCGGCAAGCGTGCCGGGTTGACCGTGGGCGCGCTGGCGATCATTGCGATGGCGCCCTTCACCCTCGGCTTCCTGCGCGACTACCCGGTGCTGCTGAGTTCGCTCAACGCCTATGGCGTCAGCACCGTGGTGTGCTCGCTGCTCAGCTTCCGCAGCGACGAGGATTTCGACTTCGACCTGATCGCCAGGCGCGTGCGCAACTTCGACGACTGCGCCCAGGCCGAGCCGGCCGACGATGCCGGCCCGCTGCCGGTGCTTGCCCGGGAGGCGACGCCATGAAGGACCTGATGATGTTGGCCTACGTGCTGGTCTGGCCGGTGATCGTGCTGGTGATGATGTTCATCATGGGCCGCGGCGTATGGCGCGACGTGCGCCGCGCGAAACGCACGGGCGAGGAGCTGGTCTGACCCGGTGACGGCCGGCGCGCGCGGCATCGGGCCTGCGCGCGACTGGCCGCCACTGCGCGCGTCGGGCAGAATCCCGGCGCGCGCCGGACGGCAGCGCACCTGGCCGCAAGGACTCGCCTGCCGATGATTCCGCTCCGCATTGCCGTTGTCGGCTATGGCACCGCCGGCCAGGCCGCCGCCGTGCTGCTGACGCGCGACGGCCACGATGTCACCGTGTTCGAGCGCGTCGCCCGGCCCGGGCCGGTGGGCGCGGGCTTCCTGCTCCAGCCCAGCGGCCTGCAGGTGCTGTGGCGCATGGGGCTGCTCGGATCCGTGCTCCAGCATGGGGCGCGCGTCGATCGGCTGTTCGGCGACACGCCCTGCGGGCGCGCAGTGATGGACATGCGCTATGCCGGCCTGGAGTCGCGCCTGTACGGCGTCGGACTGCAGCGTGGCGCGCTGTTCTCGATCCTCGATTCCGAATGGACGGCACGCGAACACGCGCTTCGCGCCGGCTGCGACATCGTCGGCGTGGATGCGGACCGCGGCGTGCTGCGCGATGCCGACGGCCAAACCCACGGCGCATTCGACCTGGTCGTGGTGGCCGACGGAGCAGCGTCGCGCCTGCGCGGCGGCGTGGCCGCGCCGCGCGTCGACCGGCCCTATCCCTGGGGCGCGCTGTGGTGCCTGCTGCCCGCCGGCAATTGGCCCTGGGTGGACGAGCTGCGCCAGCGCTACGTGGCCGCGCGAAAGATGGTGGGCCTGCTGCCGGTGGGTGGCCGCCCGGGCGATCCGACGCGGCGGCTGAGCTTCTTCTGGAGCCTGCAGGCGGACGCCTTCTCCGACTGGGAGCAGGGCGGCCTGGCGACGTGGCTCGAAGAACTGCACACGCTGTGGCCTGATGCCGGCGAGGTGTTCTCGGCCATCGCCGACCCCGCGCAGCTCGCACGGGCGCGCTATCGCGACACCACCATGCGTCGTTGGCATCGCGGCCGCGTGGTGCTGGTGGGCGACTCCGCGCACGCGATGAGCCCGCAGCTGGGGCAGGGCGTGAACATGGCGCTGATGGGCGCGGAGGCCTTGGCGGGCGCGCTGCGGACCGCGCCGTCAACGGAGGCGGCGCTTGCCATCTACCAGCGTGAGCGCCGCGCCCACGTCTGGATCTACCAGCTGTGGAGCCGCTGGCTGACGCCGCTGTTCCAGTCCGATTACGACACGGTCGCCAAGGTGCGGGACGCCGCGTTCCTGCCGCTCGGCCGCATGCCCGGCGGGCGCGGGCAGATGCTGCGGGTGCTGACCGGCACGCGGCGCGGACTGTTCGGAACGACGGGGCTGGACGAAGCGTTCGTCGATGCGCTGGGGATGGAATGGCGCGCCTGGAGGGATTCGAACCCCCGACCAATGGCTTCGGAAGCCACTACTCTATCCGGCTGAGCTACAGGCGCGCAGACCGCCATTTTCCACTATCCGGCGGGATGATGCGAGCGGCAGCATGCGCCGGGGGCAGATGCGCGGCGGCGCTGGCATCGCGCACCCGGCGGTACCATGGCGCCATGTCCTACGAACGTTTCGAGACCCGGCCTCCCACCGCGCCCGCCTGGCGCCAGCGCCTGGGTCTCTACTGGAAACTGATGCGCGCCGACCGGCCGATCGGCTGGCTGCTGCTGCTGTGGCCGACCTGGTGGGCGCTGTGGATCGCGGCCGAAGGCGTGCCGCCGCCGTGGATCCTGTTCGTCTTCAGTGCCGGGGTGTGGCTGACGCGCGCCGCCGGCTGCGTGATCAACGACTACGCCGACCGCTGGCTGGATCCCCACGTCGAGCGCACCCGCGAACGCCCGCTCGCCACCGGTGCCGTGTCCGGCCGCGAGGCCCTGCTGCTGTTCGCGGTGCTGATGCTGGCGGCGTTCGCGCTGGTGCTCACGCTCGACCGGCTCACCATATCGATGAGCTTCGTGGGCGTGTTCCTGGCCGCCACCTATCCCTACCTCAAGCGCTACACGCACCTGCCGCAGGTTTACCTGGGCATGGCCTTCGGCTGGGGCATCCCGATGGCGTTCGCCGCGGTGCAGGGCGAGGTGCCGCCGGTCGCGTGGGTGCTGTATGCAGCCAACATCCTGTGGTCGACCGCCTACGACACCTGGTACGCGATGGTCGACCGCGACGATGACCTGAAGGTGGGCTCGAAATCCACCGCGGTGCTGTTTGGCGACATGGACCTGGTGGCGCAGGGCGTGCTGTACGCGCTGACGTTCCTGGGCCTGTCGCTGGTCGGGCGGCAGGCGGGGCTGGGCCCGTTCTACTGGGCGGGTCTCGGTGTCGCCGTGCTGCTGGTGGCCTGGGAGTTCTGGATGGCCCGCCATCGGGAACGTGGGCCCTGCTTCCGGGCCTTCCTGCACAACCATTGGGTCGGGCTGGTGGTGTTCGCCGGAATCGCCGCCGACCTCGCACTGCGCGTGCCGGCCTGACCGCGATGGCACCGGTACCGGCTGCAGCGGCAAGCGTGCGGGATCGATCGTGACGCGGCGGACGCAGCGACTCTGGCCTACTTGCCGCCGTCCCCTCCGGCCAGGTTCCTGATGGCGCAGACCGCCCCCCAGACACCACCCGATCCAGCGCAGCGCCCCTCGGCGCTGTCGGCGATGCGCTATCCGATCTTCCGCAGGGTCTGGTTCGCGAGCGCGTCCTCGAATTTCGGCGGCATGATCCAGTCGGTCGGCGCGTCCTGGCTGATGCTCTCGATCGCGCAGTCGGCCGACATGGTCGCGCTGGTGCAGGCATCGGTCGCGCTGCCGGTGATGCTGTTCTCGCTGGTGGCCGGCGCCATGGCCGACAACTTCGACCGCCGCAAGATGATGCTCGGCGCGCAGCTCTTCATGCTGCTGGTGTCGGTCGCGCTGGCGCTGTGCGCCTGGTCGGGACTGATCACGCCGTGGCTGCTGCTGCTCTTCACGTTCCTGATCGGCTGCGGTGCGGCGTTCAACGCACCGGCGTGGCAGGCGTCGGTGGGCGACATGGTGCCGCGCGCGGAGCTGCCGGGCGCTGTGGCCATCAACAGCATGGGCTTCAACATCGCGCGCAGCGTCGGTCCCGCGATCGGTGGCGCGATCGTCGCTGCCGCCGGCGCCGCGGCGGCGTTCGCGATCAATGCCGTCAGCTACATCGCCCTGATCGTGGTGCTGGCGCGCTGGCGCCCGGCGCCCAACCCCCGGCAGCTGCCGCGGGAAGCGCTGGGCGGTGCGATTGCCGCGGGCGTGCGCTACGTGGCGATGTCGCCCGCCATCCGCATCGTCCTCGGGCGCAGCGCCGTCTTCGGCCTTGGCGCGAGCGCGGTCATGGCGCTGATGCCCCTGGTCGCCAAGGACCTGATCGCGGGCGGGCCGCTGACCTATGGCCTGCTGCTCGGTGCCTTCGGCATGGGCGCGATCGCGGGTGCGATGGGCAGCGCACGCCTGCGCGAGATGCTGTCGACCGAAGGCCTGGTCCGCTGCGCCTGCATCGCGTTCGCCGTGGCCGCGGCGGGCGCCGCCATGAGCACGCTGCTGCTGCTGACGATGGCCGCGCTGATGCTCGGCGGCGCCGCGTGGGTGCTGGCGCTGTCCACGTTCAACGTGACCGTGCAGCTGTCGACGCCGCGCTGGGTCGTGGCGCGCGCACTGTCGCTGTACCAGATGGCCGCGTTCGGCGGCATGGCGCTGGGCAGCTGGCTGTGGGGCTTCGTCGCCGACCATGGCGACGTGCGCACGGCGCTGCTTGCCGCGGCGCTGGTCATGGTCGCGTGCGCGCTGCTGGGCCTCTGGCTGCCGCTGGCGAAACTGACCGAACTCAACCTTGATCCGCTCAGGCGCTGGCAGGAGCCCGCCACCGCGGTCCCGGTGCAGCCGCGGACCGGGCCGGTGGTGATCACGATCGAGTACATGATCGACGAAGGGGATGTGCTGGAGTTCCTCGGCGCGATGGCGGAGCGGCGGCGCATCCGTCGCCGCGACGGCGCGCGCAACTGGCGGGTACTCCGTGATCTTGCCGACCCCAAGGTCTGGATCGAGCGCTACGAGACGTCGACGTGGCTGGAGTACATCCGCCACAACAGCCGCCTTACCCACGACGACGCGACCATTCCCGCGCACCTGCGTGCCCTGCACCGCGGTCCCGATGCGCCGCGGGTGCGGCGGATGATCGAACGCCAGACCAGCGACCTGCACACCGTGCCCGTGTCCGGCCCGCAGGCCCTCACCGAGCCGGTGACCGAGCCCATTCGGACATCGTAGGGCGCCTAGGGCGCGCGGGCGCAGATCCAGGCGTCGACGCGGTCGGCACCGGCATCGAACAGTGCGTCAGCGGCGGCATGCAGGGTGGCGCCGGTGGTCATGACGTCGTCGACGAGGGCGATGTGGGGCGGCGGCGCGGCGTGGCCGGGAACATCGAAGGCATCGCGCAGGTTGCCCGCGCGGGCGTCCGCGTCCAGCCGCGACTGCGGACTGGTGTTGCGGGCGCGCAGCAGCAGGTCGGCGCGCACCGGCACGCCGAGCATTCGCCCCAGCGGGCGCGCGAGCTCCAGCGCCTGGTTGAAACCGCGCTGGCGCAGGCGGGCACGATGCAGGGGAATCGGCACCAGGGCATCGGGGCGGGCCTGCATGCAGAGGCTGGCGGCCATGGCCTGCGCGAGCAGGCGGCCACCGGCAAGGTCCCGGTGGAACTTGAAGCGTGGCAGCAGGCGGTCCAGCGGGAAGCCGTAAAGAAAGGCGGCGTGGACTTCGCCCAGCGGCGGCGGCGCGTGCCGGCAGGCGCTGCATAGCAACGGTGGATGCGAGACCAGCCCGCCCGCAGCATCCGCCGCGAGGGCAACGCTTGCGCCCGATCCCGGCATGCGCGCCGCCAGCGGCATCGCACAGCTCAGGCAGGCGGGCGGCATCCATGGCAGGCCGGCCTCGCAGCGGGCGCAGAGATCGAAGCGGCCCGACGCCGGTTCCCGGCAGACCAGGCAGCGCGGGGCCCAGATGCTGCGGCCCAGCCGGGCCAGCCAGCCGTCAACCGGAGCGGCCTGCGCAAGGTTGACAGGGGCAGGCATGCTTTCCAGACTGCCCGGTCAGCTCCGCAAGCACCTTCAGGATCACGCCATGCCCGCCGTCAGTGAATTCCGCGTCGGTGACGCCGCCACGCCGCGCCACGACTGGACCCGTACCGAGGTGGAGGCGCTGCTCGACCTTCCATTCCCCGAGCTGCTGTTCCGCGCCGCCAGCGTCCATCGCCAGGCCTTCGACCCGGCCGAGGTCCAGGTCAGCACCCTGCTGTCGGTGAAGACCGGCGGCTGCCCCGAGGACTGCGCCTATTGCCCCCAGGCCCAGCGCTACGACACCGGCGTCGACGCCCAGAAGCTGATGGAGACGGAGGCGGTGATGGAGAAGGCCCGCCAGGCCAAGGCCGCCGGCGCCTCGCGCTTCTGCATGGGCGCCGCCTGGCGCTCGCCGAAGGACCGCGACATCCCGAAAGTCGCCGCGATGATCGCCGGGGTGAAGTCGCTGGGCCTGGAGACCTGCGCCACGCTGGGCATGCTCTCGGGCGATCAGGCCCAGGCGCTCAAGGACGCCGGCCTCGACTACTACAACCACAACATCGACACCGATCCCGAGCACTACGGCAGCATCATCCGCACCCGCGAGCTGCAGGACCGCTTCGACACGCTCGAGCACGTGCGCGACGCCGGCCTCAAGACCTGCTGCGGCGGCATCGTCGGCATGGGCGAGACCCGTCGCCAGCGCGCCGGCTTCCTGCAGACGCTGGCGACGATGCCGGCGCATCCGGATTCGGTGCCGATCAATCGCCTGGTGCAGGTGGAAGGCACGCCGCTGCACGGCACCGCGGAACTCGATCCCTTCGAGTTCGTGCGCACGATCGCGGCCGCGCGCATCCTGATGCCGAAGTCGATGGTGCGGCTGTCGGCCGGGCGCGAGCAGATGTCCGACGAGCTGCAGGCGCTGTGCTTCAGCGCCGGCGCCAACTCGATCTTCCACGGCGAGAAGCTGCTGACCACCGGCAACCCCGACGTCGCCCACGACCAGGCGCTGTTCGATCGGCTGGGCCTGCGTGTGATGGCGGTCACGGTCGATGCCGAAGGGCACGATCACGGCGGCACCGTGCACGCCGACATCGTCGACCAGCCACGCAGCTGCGTCGCGTAGGATCCGGGTCATGGCGACCAAGCGCCCCGACCTCCGCCGCCGTGCACAGGCCCAACGCGCCGAGGCGATGGCGCACGACCTCGTGCGCAGCCGTCGCACGGTCGGCCGCCGCGACGGCGTGCGCATGGAGCTCGATGGCCGCTGGCTGATCAACTTCTGCGGCAACGACTACCTGGGCCTGTCGCAGCAGTTCCAGGTGGTCGACGCGATGCAGAATGCCGCCGCCCGCGACGGCGTGGGCGGCATCGGTTCGCACCTGGTCTGTGGCCACCACGTCGCCCACGAGGCGCTCGAGCGCGAGGTCGCGGACTGGCTGGAGGTGCCGCGCGCGCTAGTGTTCGGCAGCGGGTACATGGCCAACCTCGCCGTGCAGCAGGCGCTGCTCGGTGACGGCGACACCAGCGTCCAGGACCGCCTCAACCACGCCAGCCTGATCGACGGCGCGCGCCTGGCCGGCTGCCGCCTGCGCCGCTATCCGCATGCCGACGCCGAGGGCGCGCTGCGCCAGCTGCGCACCGTGCCCGAAGGCGCCGCGATGCTCGTCACCGACGGCGTCTTCAGCATGGACGGCGACGTCGCGCCGCTGCGCCAGCTGGCGCTCGCCGCGCGCATGCAGTCGGCACTGCTCTACGTCGACGACGCCCACGGTATCGGTGTGCTCGGCCCCGGCGGTCGCGGCAGCGTGGCCGAGGCGCGCCTGGGCGTGGACGATGTGCCGCTGCAGCTGATCACCCTGGGCAAGGCGCTGGGCAGCTACGGTGCGGTGGTGGCCGGCGATGTCGATCTCATCGACCATCTCGCCGGCACGGCGCGTCCCTATCTCTACACCACCGCGCTGCCGGCGCCGCAGGCCGCGGCCGCGCTGGCGTCGGTGAAGCTTGCGCGGCGCGAACACTGGCGGCGCGAGAAGCTCGACGCGCTGGTGCAGCGTTTCCGCGAGGGCATGCAGGCGCGGGGCTTCGAGCTGCCCGAGTCGGTGACCCCGATCCAGCCGGTGCCCTGCGGCGACAACGCGCGCGCGCTGGACATGGCCGCACGCCTGGACGCCGATGGCTTCCGCGTGGCCGCGATCCGGCCGCCGACCGTGCCCGAAGGCCGCGCGCGCCTGCGCGTGACCCTGTGCGCGGCGCACGACGAAGACCAGGTGGATGCGCTGGTCGCCGCGCTCGCCCGCGCGCGCGACCACGTCGACGCCGCCCGCGCCGCCTGATCGTCGCCGGCGCCGCAGCCGCCATGTCCAAGGACGTCATCGCACCCGGCCGCGCGCTGGCCGCCGTCGGCATCGCCCTGTGCGCGGCGCTGTTCTTCACCTTCACCTACGTGCTCAACCGCGTCGCCGCGGACCAGGCCACGCACTGGACCTGGATCGCCTCGCTGCGCTACCTGTTCACCCTGCCGCTGATGCTGGTGCTGATGCCCTTCCAGGGCGGCATGAAGCCGGTGCTGCGCGCGATCGCCGCGCACCCCTGGCCCTGGGTGCGCTGCTCGCTGATCGGCTTCGGGCTGTTCTACTGCATGCTCAGCTTCGCCGCCGCCAGTGGCCCGTCCTGGCTGGTGGCCGGGACGTTCCAGTTCACGGTGATCGCGGGAATGCTGTGCGCACCCTTCGTGTACCGCGATGCGCGCCGCCGGATCCCGCGTGCCGGCTTGGCGATCGCGGCGCTGATCTTCGCCGGCGTGCTGTTGATGCAGTTCGGTCACGCCGACGGTGCGCTTGATGCCGCGGGATGGGTGGCGCTGGTGTGCCTGCTGGTCGCGGCGTTCGCCTTCCCGCTCGGCAACCGGCTGTTGCTGCTGCACCTGGAACAGACGCACGAGCCGCTCAATGCGACCCAGCGCGTGTTCGGCATGACCCTGGCGAGCCAGCCGCTTTGGGTCGTGCTGGCGATCTACGCTGGCGCCACGCAGGGCCTGCCGACCGCGTCTCAGCTGCTACTGGGCGCGGCCGTGGCGCTGTTCGCGGGCGTGATCGCGATGGTGCTGTTCTTCCAGGCCACCGGCATGGTGCGCAACCACCCGCTGGCGCTGGGCGCGGCCGAGGCGATGCAGGGCTCCGAGGTGGTGTTCGCGATGCTGCTGGGCGCGCTCCTGCTGGGCGAGGACTGGCCACGCGACATGGCGCTGGGCGGCGCCGCGCTGGTGGTGCTGGGCATCGTCGCCTTCGCCTGGGTGGTGGCGCGTCCTGCCGCGGGCAGCGACCGCGCGACGCGGGTGTTGCGGACCGACAAGGGCGCCTGAGCGCCGCCGTCCCGGGGAACATCGTTGTCCCGGTGGGCGCCGCTATCGGGCTTGTGCGTCGTCGCTGCAGATCGGCCCCAGCTTCGCCGCTTCCACCGCCGGCGCCGCGAAGTCGATCGAGGCCAGCAGACCGTCGTCGGCGATGTTGTACCAGGCCACGCCGTTGGGGAACATCGCCACGGTGATGCCGCCGAAGCCGGACATGAAAGGCACCCACGTCGGCCCTGCGCAGCCGAGCTCCGGCTGCAGGTCGCGCGCCCAGAAGCCGTGCTGGTAGCGGTAGCGCTCAAGCGTCGCCACCTGCAGGCCGCGCCGCTGCGGATCGCGCTGCATCGCGGCGTCGAACATCGTGGGGTCCAGCAGCGGTCGGCCATCGATGCGGCCCTGGTCTTTGCCGAGGAAACGCGCCAGCTTGGCGATGTCATCACCGAGCAGGGTCAGGCCGAAGCCGAACAGCGGCTGGCGCGCGGCGTCGTGGCTGCGTCGCGTGACGCGCGCGGTGGGGCTCAGGCCGATGGGACCGAGCACGCCGGCCCAGACCACGTCGTCGAAGATGTCGTCGCCTTCGCTGCCCGGCAGGCGCCGCAGCGCTTCCTGCAGCACGGTGCCCAGCAGGTAGGTGTCGGAGGTGTGGTAGACCCAGCGCGCGCCCGGCGCCTCCCGCCGGGGGTAGGCCTCGCAGGCGAAGGCGAGGCGCTGCGCGTGCGTGTCGGGCGCGAAGAAGCCGCGCAGCTTGGCATCGTCCTCGTCGGCCATGTAGGCGGGCGCGTCGTGCTGGCCGGTGGCCATGTCGAGCAGGTGGCGGAAGCGCACGCCGTCCCACGTCTCCGTCATGCAGCCGCTTGCGCGCGCGAAGTCGCTCACCGGCAGATCGGCGACGCCGGGGTGCAGCCGTTCCATCCGCATCAGCGCGATGCCGGCGACCGCCGACTTCGCGATCGAGTATGAGGGGAGGTCCATCGCGTCGCAGTACGGGTATGCGCCGTGGCGGGTGTCGCAGCCGGAGCGGTAGTGGACGCCTTCGAACACCACGCCGTGCACCGTGCGCCCGCGCGGCGCGCCGATGGCGAAGCGGTCGGGGTCGATGCCGGGGTGGTCGACGGCGAGTGCCGACATCGGCCGCACCGGCAGGCGTGCGGCGACTTCGCGCGCGTGGGCGGCGACGAGCCCATCGCTGTCCGCTACCGGGCCCGGCACGTAACCGGCCTCCAGCAGGCCCCACATATCGAGTTGCAGGTAATGACAGGTCTCGGACGACACCTGCATCGCCACCCGCGAGACCTGGCCGTCGGACTTGAACAGCAGCATCAGCACGCCGTTGTGGGTGCAGTTGGCGTTCCTCTGCACCAGGGCGAAGGGGATCGCCGCGCGCGTCCAGCCGGCGTCGCCGGGCTCGTCCCAGGCGCGCCCGGCTTCGAACACCAGCTCCCACCAGGGATGCGTGCCGGGGATGGGTCCGCGCCGTGCGGGGACCAGGACGTCGCCGTCCTGCACGAAGGCGATGTCGATGTCCTGCGGCAGCGTGCGGGCGGCCGCGACGTCGCCCGGTCCCAGGAAGCCGTCCAGCGTCACCAGGGTGCGTGTGGACGGCTGGCCGGACAGCCGCAGCCGGCCTTCGAAGCGCTGCGTCGGCGGCAGCGCGTCGGGCAGCGGCGCGTAGGCGGACAGGTCGACGCTGCGGCGGTAGGTGCCCGACAGCAGGGTGTCGCGGTCCAGCAGTGCGCGCGTACCGGTGCTGGCTGCATCGGTCGCCGCAGCGTTGCCCGTGACCAGCAACATCAGCGCGGCAAGCGTGCCGATCACCGCGCGCCGCACCGGCATCAGATCCCGCCGATGCACACGTACTTCAGCTCGGTGTAGTCATCGAGGCCGTACTTCGAGCCCTCGCGGCCGATGCCCGACTCCTTGACGCCGCCGAACGGCGCGACCTCGGTCGAGACCAGCCCGGTGTTGATGCCGACGATGCCGCACTCCAGCGCCTCGGCCACGCGGTACGCGCGCGCCAGGTCGCGGGTGTAGAAGTAGCCGGCCAGGCCGACCTCGGTGTCGTTGGCGAGCGCGAGCACCTCGTCTTCGCTTGCGAACCGGAACAGCGGCGCCACCGGGCCGAAGGTTTCCTCGCTGGCGAGCAGCATCCCGGGCGTCGCGTCCAGCAGCAGCGTGGGTTCGTAGAAGGTGCCGCCCAGCGCATGCGGCCTGCCGCCCATGGCGGCGCGCGCACCCTTGGCCAGCGCGTCGGCCACGTGCTCTTCCACCTTCTCCAGCGCCTTGGTGTCGATCAGCGGGCCCTGCTCGGTGGCGCCGGCCAGGCCGTCGCCGACGCGCAGCTTCGCGATCGCTGCGCCCAGCTTTTCCGCGAAGGCGTCGTACACCGCCTCCTGCACGAACAGGCGGTTGGCGCAGACGCAGGTCTGCCCGGTGTTGCGGAACTTGCTGGCCATCGCGCCCTCGACCGCGGCGTCGAGGTCGGCGTCGTCGAAGACGATGAAGGGCGCGTTGCCGCCCAGCTCCATCGACACGCGCTTCATGCCCTCGGCGCACTGCGCCATGAGCTTCTTGCCCACGCCGGTGGAGCCGGTGAAGCTGAGCTTGCGCACCTTGGGATTGCCGGTCATCTCGCCGCCGATCGCCGCGGCGTCGCGGCCGGTGACGATGTTCAGCACGCCCGGTGGCAGGCCGGCACGCTCGGCCAGCACGCCCAGCGCGAGCGCCGAGTACGGCGTCTGCGTCGCGGGCTTGGCGACCACGGTGCAGCCGGCGGCCAGCGCCGGTGCGATCTTGCGGCCGAGCATGGCCGAAGGGAAATTCCACGGCGTGATCGCGGCGACCACGCCGACCGGCTGGCGCAGGGTCATGATGCGTTTGTCGGCGGCGTGGCCGGGGATGGTGTCGCCGTACATGCGCCGCGCCTCTTCGGCGAACCATTCCAGATAGGCCGCGGAGTACGCGATCTCGCCCTTCGACTCGGCCAGCGGTTTGCCCTGCTCCGCGGTCATCAGGCGCGCCAGGTCGTCCTGGTGCTCGAGCATCAGCCGGTGCATGCGCTTGAGCACGTCGGCGCGCTCCTTCGCCGTGGTGCGCGACCAGGCGGGGAAGGCGGCGTGCGCGGCATCGATGGCGCGCCCGGTCTCGCCGGCACCCATGTCGGGGATCGTGCCCAGCACCGTGCCGGTGGCGGGATTGGTGACGTCGCAGGTGCCGCCGTCGTCGGCGTCCAGCCACTGCCCATCGATCAGGCCGCGCGTGCGCAGCAGCCCCGGGTCGGACAGGGACAGCGATGCGGGGGATGTCGTTTCGCTCATGACGCAGGCTCCATGTGGTCCACCCGGCGTGCGGCGGCCATGGCCACCACGCCGGAGAGAAACAGCGTGACCACGGCCATGCTGATCAGAAGGTGAAAGTCGTCCGCGTGCAGCACCTTGCCCGCGACCAGCGGGCCCGAGGCCAGGCCCAGCTTGGACATGAAGCCGCCCAGGGTGGCCAGCCGTCCGGAAGGGTCCAGCCGCGACAGCATGCCGAAGAGGTAGGGCACCACGAACGACCAGGTGATCGCGGTGCCGATGTTGGCGAGGAAGAACACCGGCTGCATGCCGCTCCAGAAGAAGCCGGCGGTGCCGGCGAGCGTGAGCAGCATCGCAATGAGGATCGGACGCATGCGGCCGAAGCGCGTGCCCATGAAGATCACCAGGCCCGCACCGGCGGCGCCGATCCAGGTCGCCCAGCCCAGCGCCTGGCCGATGAAGTCGCGGCCGAGTTCGAAGTGTTCGCCCAGGCGGATGATGAAGGCCGACAGCGCCATGTTGCCGGCCTGGAACAGGAACAGCGCCAGCAGTGCCAGCACCGCCGTCGTGCGCAGCGCGCCGGGCATCCGCGTCTTCACGTTCGTGGTCCCGGACGCGCCGGCCTCGCCGTCGAAGCGCGGGATCACGGCCAGCGCCACCATCGAGCACGCAGTCAGCGCAGCCAGGGTCAGGAACAGGATCCCGGCGCCGTACTCGGGCACCAGCCCGGGCAGGAACATCACCCCCAGGCCGCCCAGGCCGAACTGCACCAGCAGCAGCATGCCGAAGGCGCGGTCGGGCGAGTGCGTGCGCGCCATCACCGAATAGCTGATGCCCACCGCCAGGCCGCCGACCAGGCCGTGCAGCGCGCGCATCGCAGTCAGCAGTCCCGGTTCGCGGATCGCCAGCGAGCCCAGGTCGAGCAGCAGCAGCACCGACAGCAGCGCGAACAGCGCCGGCCGCCAGCGCAGCCGCCGCACCAGCAGCACGGCAAGGAAGCTGCCGACGCTGGCGCCATAGATGTTGGCCGCGCCGACCGTGCCGGCCTGCGGGTTGGTGAAACCCAGGCCCATGACCAGACCGTCGACGATCGCGGCCATGATGTTGACGTAGAAGAAGCCGGCGGTGGCGATCAGCGCCAGCAGCGCGTACAGCCACAGCCGGTCCGGTGCCTGCGCGACCGGGATCCCGTTGGCGGGCGGGTTGGTGGTGGCATTCATGCGGCGGGATCCCGGTGGTGGTCGAACCCGCGGTCACCGGGCACAGGGTCGCCCATCGGTACGCCGGCCTCTTCAAGGCGCCGCCGCAGCGGCGCCAGTTCGTGTTCGTAGTTGCGCCACAGCCCGACCGAACTGCGATAGACCGGCTGCCGCACCTGCGCCGCGCTGGCGGTAAGCGTCGGCTGCGGATTGCGGTCGAAGGCCAGGCAGGCCGGGTCCCAGTCCAAGCCGGCGTGGGCGACCAGGCGGCGGCTCACCGCCTCGGGCTCGTCCACGAGCGCCTCGTAGTCCACTTCCAGGAAGCGGTCGGCGGGCAGCACGCGCCGCCAGTGCGCCATCAGCTCGCTGTGTCCCAGCCAATAGCGGCCGAGGTCGTCGAGGTCGTAGGAGAAGGGATAGGCCATGCGGAACAGGGTCTTGTACATGGCGTAGCAGGCGTCCATCGGATGCCGCCGCAGGTGGACGATGCGCGCCTGCGGCAGCGCCGCGGCCACCAGTCCGAGGTACAGGGCATTGCCCGGCGTCTTGTCGATCACGCGCGCGGGGTCGCCGGCCGGCCGGCGGCCGTTGGACGGGCTGCCGCCGGGTAGCGTGCCGCTGGGCAGGGTGTCGCAGTAGGCGCGGCCCAGGGCGGCGAAATCCATCCGCGCCGTGCGCTGCACCAGGTCGGCCTTGCCGCTGGCCGCGCCCGCCAGGCGCACCACTGCCTGTGCCAGAGCGGCGCTTTCGCCGCGGCTGGTCACTGCGCGATGCGAGGACAGGATGCGGTCGACCAGGGTGGTGCCGCTGCGCGGCAGGCCGACCACGAACAGCGGCCGGGCGTCGTCGCGCCCGGCGTGCTGCCGCGCGAAGAAGTCGGCATCGAAGGTGTCGGCGATCAGGCGCATGGTGTCGAGGTCGTCCTCGACCCGGTACTGCAGCCGGCGCCGGCGCGCATCGGCGCCACGCTTGAGCGCCGCGAACGAGGCGGCGTGTTCGCCCAGGTCCTCGCGCTCCTTGGCCAGCGCGTGGCACAGCGGCACCCGAGCAGGGTCGGAGTCGGGCAGCTGCCAGAGCCGCGCTTCGATCTCGGCCACGTGGTTGCGCGTTGGCAGCTGCCGGCGCAGCGTCGAGCGGTTGTACCAGGCATCGCCGTCGCCGGGCGCCTGCGCGACCACGCGGTCAAGCGCGGCCTCCGCCTCGTCCATCCGGCCCAGCGCGATCAGCGTCGTGGCGTGGTTGTACAGGCAGGACGGGTCGTCGGGATGCAGCGCGAGCGCACGCAGGTAGCAGCGCTCGGCCTCACGGAACAGGCCGAGCAGGGTGTAGCGCAGGCCCAGCTCCTGCAGCAGGTCGGGCTGCCGGTCGGCGTCGACCGCCAGTGCGTGCATCGCGTCGATGCAGGCCGCGGCCTCGCCGCTGCGATGCAAGGCGTCGATCCGCCGCAGCGCATCGCCGGCGGCGTCCGTCATCGCCCCGACCGGCTGACCTGCATCCATGTCAGAAACGGTAGCCGATCGTCACGCCCACGGTGCGCGGCAGCGTCACCAGCGCCTTGGAGCCGTTGCCGAAGTAGCCCTCGGCGGGCGCCGTGCCCATGTATTCCTCGGTGTAGACGCCGCTGACGCCCTGTTCGTTGGCGAGGTTTTTCATCCACAGCGTCAGGTCCCAGCTGTCGACGCTCCAGGTGGCCGAGGCGTTGAACAGCGGGAAGCCGTCCAGCGTGCGCTGGAACTTCGGGTTGAGGCTGAGCGCGTTTTCCGACTCCGACTGGTAGTAGGCGTCGCCGCGGATGGTCAGCAGGCCACGGCCCACGGGGATGCCGTAGCTGCCGCCCGCGTTGAAGCGGTGCTCGGGCACGCCGGGCAGCGCGTCGCCCTTGAAACCGTAGATATAGGCGCCGTCGACGGCCACGGCGTCGGCCTCGAGTTCCGCCTTCGTGTAGGTGTAGCCCAGGTTGTAGTTGAAGCCCTCGCCGATGCCGCCGGCCAGTTCCAGCTCCACGCCGCGGGTGCTCGCCTTCTCGGCGTTCTGCACCGCGAAGAAGCCCCACCACGTGGTCGAGCTGTTGACCTGCGGGTCCTCCCAGTCGACGTAGAACACGTTGGCGTTGTAGCTGGCCCTGCCGATGCGGCCCTTGATGCCCAGCTCGTGGTTGCGCACGGTGTCGGACTTGTAGCTGGTCCACGCCGGGTCCTCGGCGAAGTTGCCGGTGGTCGGCGTGCCGTTGGTGCCGCCGCGGCGGTAGCCCTCGGAGACCGTGGCGTACAGCTGGCTGTGCGGCGCGAAGAACCAGGACACGTTGCCCTTGAACAGGGTGCGGGTATCGCTTTCCTCGCCGTGCGACTGCGAGCTGTCGACGAGCGAGGCCCAGTTGCTGGTGGTCTGCGCGACATCGGTCTCCGCCTCGTGGCGGAAATGGCGGAAGCCGCCGGTGAACGCCAGGCTGTCGCTGGCGTGCCAGGTCAGCTCGCCGTAGACCGCGGTTTCCTTGAAGGTCTCGTCCTGGCGGTAGTCGAAGTCGACGTCGCTGATCACCGCGTCCTCGATGCCCGGGAAGGCGGCGTCCCACCAGCGCTTGAAGCCGCGCAGGTAGCTGACCTGGGTCGCGTAGCGGTCCTGCTCCTGGTAGTACGCGCCGAGCACGTAGTCGAACGGCCCTTCGGTCTGCGAGATCAGGCGCAGCTCCTGGGTGAAGGCCTTCTCGCCGTGGCTGCGCACCGCCGTGGCCAGCGGCCGCGGGTAGTTGTAGTAGAAGCCCAGCCAGCCGTTCTGGGCGTAGAAGCCGGTGTTCTCGCTGGTGATGTCGCCCTCGTGGTTGTAGTACGAGGTGCTGGAGGTCAGCGTGGCGAAGCCGAGGTCGACGTTGGCCTCGAGGCTGGACAGGTTGACGTGGCGCGCCGCGGGTTCGCGCTGCACCGAGCCGACTTCGAGGTCGTCGTAAGGCACGCCCCAGCCGTCGTTGCCGAGGCTGGTGCCGCGGCGGCCGCCGAAGCGGTCGGCCTGGGCCATGTAGCTCAGCGTCAGGTCGAAGGTGTCGCTGGGCTTCCACAAGAGCGAGGCGCGGCCGTAGTTCTGGCGCACGGTGTCGGCGTCGCGGGCGTTCTCGTACTCGGCCGTGGGCGCGAAGATGCCGTCGGGCGCGGTCGGGATGCCTTCGGCGTCCAGGCGGTAGACGTTGCGGTAGTCGGTGACGCCGGCATAGTCGTTGCTGGTGACGTTGAGGCGCAGGGCGAGGGTCTCGGCCAGCGGCAGGTTCAGCGTGCCCGAGCCGGACCAGCCGATGCCGCCGGAGCCGTCGACGCTCGATGCGCTGAGGCTCGCGCGCGCGCTCCAGACGTCGAGTTCGGGCTGGCGCAGCAGGAAGCGCACCGCGCCGCCCAGCGCGCCGGAGCCGTACAGCGTGCCCTGCGGCCCGCGCAGCACTTCCACGCGGTCGATGTCGGAGAGCAGGAAGTTGGCGAACAGCGGCGTCTTGTCGATGTAGGTCGCCACCGGCGACATCGCCGAGACCGCGTAGTCGCCCAGCGCGGAGCTGTCGACGTTGAGGCCGCGGATGCGGATGCCGCTGACGACGCTGGAGTTGCGCGCGCCGCGGTCGACCACGGCCACGCCTGCGACGCCGCGCATGAGTTCGGCGGTGTCGAGGATGTTCTGCGCCTCGATCGCCTCGCCCGAGACCACGCTGATGTTGTAGGGCACGGCGATGATGTCCTGCTCGCGGCCCTGCGCGGTCACCACGATGGTGTCGAGCTCGGTGGGCTGGACGCGCGCCGCGTCGTCGGTTGCGGTGTCCTGGGCGAGCGCGGGCGCCTGCACGATGAGGCCGGCGACGATCGCCGCGGCGAGCAGCGAGCGGCAGGGTTGGCGGTGGCCAGGTTTGATGTGGCTGGCGTGCATGGCGTTGTTCATCTCGGCCTCCCCAGGCAAGAATCGAAAAAGCGTGATTGGATGTGTGGCTGGACTTACTCGGCTCCCGGCAGCTCCAGGGGGCCGAGTGCGTCCAGCGCGGACGAAGGCGCGCTGGGCGCGCCATAGGCGGGAAACACGGCGCGTCCGTCGCGGAAGCTCTTCAGCGGCTGTCCCAGGCCGTTCCAGCCGCGGGCGCGGCAGCGGCGCAGGTAGGCGAAGTCGACCTCGAACGCGATCACTTCGCGCCCGCTGCCGGCTTCGTGGATGACTTCACCGCCCGGGCCGCAGACCACCGAACGGCCGACGCCGAGCTGGCCGGCGACGTTGATGTCGACGAAATAGCACTGGTTGGTGATCGCGCTGGCGCGGGCGATCGCGACTTCGGCGTCGCGGTCGATGGTGTTGGTCAGCGTCGGGTGCAGGATCACCTCCGCACCCAGCGCAACCAGCGAGCGCGTGGTTTCGGGGAACCACATGTCGTAGCAGATCGAGACGCCGAAGCGGCCGGCGCCGGGCACGTCGAAGACCACGAACTCGCTGCCCGGCGACACGTCGCGCTCGTAGGGCGCGAATGGATACATCTTGCGGTAGCGCGCGATGACCTCCCCCTTGGGGTCGATCACCGGCGTGGTGTTGTAGACCCGGTCGCCGTCGCGCTCGTACAGCGAGCCCGGTACCAGCCAGATCCCGTGGTCGCGCGCGATGCCGCGCAGGACCTCCTCGGCGTCGCCGGGCAGGCACTGCGCGTGGCCGGTGCTGGCGCCAAAGCAGCCCAGTTCGCCCAGCAGCACCATCCGCACCCACGGGAAGCGCCTGGCGACCTGCGCGACTTCGCTCGCGATCCGTTCCAGGTTGTCGCCCGGCGCGAGCGCGAGCTGGAGCCCGGCAATCCCGAAGCCGGCGGGGGTGTCGCTGTTCTGCAAGGCGCGATCCTGTTCGATGTGCACGTGGCCGACGGTAGGCCCGGCATCGCGCCCGCGCTTAGATCCAGATGGGGTCAAGCGATGGTGCCAGGGGCTCACTTGCGCGCCCGCGTGCGCGCCTTGCGGGTGAGCAGCGCGGTATCGACCAGCAGGCCGTCCTCGCCGTGGAAGCGCACCTGGTCGCCATCCAGCACCACGGTGAATCCGGAGGCCTCGCCGTAGGCCCAGCTGCGCCACTGGCGGTACCAGCGGCCGTCCTCGACCCACCAGTGGCCGGTGTCGCGGTCCTCGTCGGTGTAGCCGGCGGTGCCCGCCAGGGCGCCATCGGCCTGGATTTCCAGCGTGCAGGGTTCGCCGTAGACCGTGCTGTAGAGCAGCGTGCCACCGGCCATGACCCGCCGCAGCGACTTGCCGTCGAGTGGCGCGATGCTCTCGTCCTGCAGGCGCCGCGAGGCCGGCGCCAGGTCGCCGCGCACCAGGCGCGCCAGGTTGCGCACGCCCTCGCGGATGCGGTCGGCGGCGATGCCGGTCACGCCCATGCACAGCGCCTCGCGGCCATCGGCATAGCGCAAGGGTTCGACCAGCACGCCGATGAGGGCTGCCTGCCGCGCCAGTTCGTGCGCGTCCATATCCACGCCCAGGCTGACGCGGTAGGCGCTGGCGCCGGGATCGGTGTCGATGCTGACCAGTTCGTGCAGGTAGTGGTTGAGCGCGTCGCGCAGCGCGGTGCGGCGCTCGGCCAGGATGCGGCCGGCGCGCACCAGCGACGCCGAGTAGTGTCCGAGGCCGATGAAGTAGGCCCAGGCCCGCTGCAGCACGCGCGGCGGCACGGCGCCCTGGTTGCGGCGCAGCCGGCGCGCGCGTTCGATGAAGACCGCCGGTGCCACCAGCACACCGGGCGGCTCGCCGCAGGAGGCCGAAGGCGCCAGGCTGCCGACGTAGACCACGCGTCCCTCGTGGTCGAGCGCGCGCAATGCGGGTGCGATGCGCCCGCCATCCTGGACGCCGGCCGGCACGTCCTGCTCGATCACCAGGCCGTCGGCCGCGGCCACGCGCGCGAGCAGCCGCTGCGGCCAGTCCGAGCCGGCGGTGATGCCGTGGCGCGCGCTGGTGACCACCACCGCGCCCTGCGGCAGCGGCCCGCGCAGGGCAGGGTCGAGGATCGAGACCTCGACGTTGCGCCGGCGCAGGCGGCGTTCCAGCTCGGGGTCGAAGGGCCGCTCGAGCACCACCGGCGTGCCGCGCCGGACCAGGATCTCGCCGGCGATCTGCAGCGCCTGGCGGCCCGAGACCGTCACCAGCACCTCGTCGGCGCCGGCTTCGATGCCGCGCATCGGCAGCACCTTGCCGCGCATCTCCTCGATCAGCATGGAGTCGTCGCGGCTGCCGGCTTCCAGCGGCCACTGCACGACTTCGTGGCGCGAGCCGGCCAGCCGGATCGCCTCGCTCCATTCCGCCACCGGTGCCAGCTCAGGATCCACGCGGCCGTCGATGAAGGGAAAGGGATAGCGGTGCCAGTGCTGCGGGCAGCGGAAGCCGGCTTCGTCGGCGGCCGGGCGCAGGCGCAGCGACAGCGGCGACACCGGCGCGACGCCGCGCGCGGTGCGGCCGACCGCGGCCCCGGTCGTGCCGGCGGACACGAACAGCCCGCTGCGCGGCCGGGCGGCCAGGTGGCCTTCGGCGACCAGCGCGTCGTAGGCCAGGCTGACGGTGTTGCGCGAGACGCCGATGCGCTCGGCCAGCAGGCGCGACGACGGCAGCCTGCGCCCGGGCCGCAGCGCGCCGCGGTGGATGGCATCGATCACCTGCTGCCGCAGCTGCTGCTGCAGGCTCAGGGGGCTGCCCGGATCCAGGGTGATCGACAGCAGCTCGGCGGTGCAGGACTCGCTGGTCATCGCATCCCTAGTCGGCCTTCAGTGCCTCTTCCAGCAGCGCCATGCCTTCGTCGAACACGGCGTCGGTGATCGTGAGCGGGTAGAGCAGGCGGATCGCCTCGCCCAGGCCGCCGCAGCCCAGCAGCACCAGGCCCAGGGCGTGGGCGCGCTGCAATACCGCGCGGGTCGCCGCCGGATCGGGCGCGGCCTCGCCGCGGCGGGCCAGCAGGTCGAAGGCCAGCATCGAGCCCTGGCCGCGGACGTTGCCGATCGGGCGCAGGTCCGTGCGCTGCGCGAAGGACGCCAATCGCGTTTCCACGCGCGCGCCCAGGGCGCATGCGCGCTCCAGCAGCGCCTCTTCCTCGATGACGTCCAGCACCGCGAGCGCGCCCGCGCAGGCGATCGGCGAGCCGGCATAGGTGCCGCCCAGCCCGCCGGGCTCGGCCGCGTCCATCAGCGCCGCGCGGCCGATCACGCCCGACAGCGGGAAGCCTCCGGCGAGCGACTTGGCCACGACCATCAGGTCGGGGCGGACGCCGCTGTGTTCGATGCCGAACATGCGCCCGGTGCGGCCGAAGCCGGTCTGGACCTCGTCGGCGACCAGGACGATGCCGTGTTCGTCGGCGATCCGGCGCAGCGCTTGCATCAGCTCGGTCGGCGCCGGCAGGAAGCCGCCCTCGCCCTGCACCGGCTCGATGACGATGGCCGCCACGTCTTCGGGCGACACGTCGGTGCGGAACAGGTTCTCCAGGGCCTCCAGGCTCTCCTCCACCGTGCCGGCGCGATGCGCGGCCGGGAACGGGACGTGGTGGACGTCACCCGGCAGGGGGCCGAAGCCGCGCTTGTAGGGCACGGTCTTGCCGGTCATCGCCATCGCCATGAAGCTGCGGCCGTGGAAGCCGCCGGAGAAGGCGATCACCGCGCGGCGGCCGGTCGCGACGCGGGCGATCTTGACCGCGTTCTCCACCGCTTCGGCGCCGGTGGAGAACAGGATGGTCTTGGCCGGGCCCTCGATCGGTGCCAGCGCGTTCAGGCGCTCGGCCAGCGTCACATAGGATTCGTAGGCCATCACCTGGAAGGCGGTGTGGGTGTAGCGGTCGAGCTGGTCGCGCACCGCGGCCATCACCTTCGGATGGCGATGCCCGACGTTGAGCACGGCGATGCCGCCGGCGAAATCGACCAGGCGGCGGCCATCGGTGTCCCAGATTTCGGCGTTTTCGGCGCGGTCGGCGAAGTTGGGCATGGCGGTCGCCACGCCGCGTGGAATGGCGGCTGCGCGGCGCTGCAGCAGCGTCTGGCGATCGGTCACGGTCTGGACTCCTTGGCTTTGGGGCCAGATTGCGAGGGACGCCGGGGCGATCATAGGGCCAGTATGATCCGGTTGATGGGTCCAGTGCCGCAGCTGGTCGATCACCGGGTCGATTCCGCCGTCGTCAACCGCTGCCGGCTACGTGCGGTTGACAGTGCGCGGCGCGGTTTCCAGACTTCCCTGTTCCCCGCATCGCTCCCGGATATCCGCCATGCCATCTGCCACCCCGGCCTCCCGGCCGCGCCACGAGACAGCGGCGGCCGGGTGAGCACCGACCTGCACATCGAGATCCACGGCGCCGGCGCGCCGCTGGTGCTGCTGCACGGCTGGGCGATGCACGGCGGCGTGTTCGCGTCGCTGGTGGAGCGGCTGGCCGACCGTTTCGAACTGCACCTGGTCGATCTGCCGGGCCACGGCCGCAGCCGCGACAGCGCGGTGGCGCTGGAGCCCGACGCCGTGGTCGAAGCGGTTGCCGCGCAGGTACCGGTGGCGCCCTGGCTGGGGTGGTCGCTGGGCGGCATGTTCGCGCTGCGCGCCGCGGCCACGCGGCCTGCGCAGGTGCCGGCGCTGGTGATGATGTGCTCGGCGCCGCGGTTCGTCCGCGAGTCCTCCATTGCAGGAGCCGCTCTGGCTGCGGCCCCGGTCCCCATCGCGGCTGTAGCCGCTCCCATGGCCGCCGACTCCACAGCCGCCGCGGTCACGGCGGCGACGATGGGTGACGACGCGCGCTACGGCATGTCGCCCGAGATCTTCGCCGGCTTCGCCCGCGGCCTGCGCGAGGACTATCACGGCACCCTGGAGCGCTTCATCGCGCTCGAGGCCTTCGGCTCCGACGATGCCCGCGGCGAGCTCCGGGCGCTGCGCAACGAGGTGTTCGCGCGCGGCGAGCCGCCGGCGGAGGCGCTGGCACAGGGCCTGGACATGCTGCAGTCGGTCGACCAGCGCTCGGTGCTGCCGGCGCTCGAAGTCCCCAGCCTCTGGATCGCCGGCCGCCGCGACCGCGTGGTCGATCCGCGCGCGATGCGTGCCGCCGCCGCGCGCGCGCGCGATGCCGGTTTCGTCCAGATCGAGCACGGTGGCCACGCGCCGTTCCTCACCCACGCCGACGAGGTGGCCGACGCGGTCGCCGGCTTCCTCCTGAAGACGCATGCCGGCACGCAGGCCGACACCGAGGCCGGCACGCAGGCGGGAACGGCATGAACGACATCTTCGACCGCCGCCAGGTTCGCCGCGCCTTCTCGCGCGCCGCCGGCAGCTACTCCGCCGCTGCCGACCTGCAGCGCGAGGTCGAGTCGCGCCTGTTCGAATCCTTGGAATACCTCGGTGAACAGGTGCCCGCCGACATCGTCGACCTCGGCAGCGGCCCCGGAACCGCAGCGGTCGAGCTGCGTCGACGCTGGCCGAAGGCGCGCGTGGTCGCGATCGACCTCGCCCTGCCGATGCTGCGCCAGGTCGCGCCAAAGCGCGGCTGGAACCCGCTGCAGCGCCCGATCGACCGCGTCTGCGCCGACGCCCGCGCGTTGCCACTGGCCGACGACAGCGTCGATCTCATTTTCAGCAACCTGTGCCTGCAGTGGGTCGACGATCTCGACGCATTGTTCGCCGGCTTCCGCCGCGTGCTGCGGCCCGGCGGCCTGCTGCTGTGTTCGACCTTCGGCCCGGACACGCTGCACGAGCTGCGCGCCGCCTTTTCCGCCGCGGACGACAGCGCGCACGTCTCGCCCTTCGGCGGCATCGCCGAGTTCGGTGATGCGCTGATGCGTGCCGGCTTCCGCGATCCGGTGCTCGACCGCGAGGTCGACGTCCATGGCCACGCCGACATGGCCGGGCTGATGCGCGGCCTGCGCCAGCTCGGTGCCACCAACGCGTTGTCCGCGCGCCGTCGCGCGCTCACCGGGCGCGGCCGCTTCGCCGCCGCGCAGGCCGCGTACGAGCCGTGGCGCGGCGACGACGGCCTGCTGCCGGCGACCTGGGAAACCATCACCGCCCTGGCCTGGGCGCCGGCCCACGGACAGCCGATCCGCGAGGGCGGCGAAGACGTGGCGCGCTTCCCGGCCGCGGGCATTCCGGTACGGCGGCGCAGGAGCTGAAGCGCGCCGGCGCGGGTGCCGGGGCGGGAGGCCCGCGACGGGATGCCGCGTGAGGGCGCGCCATCGACCTTCGGCCGCCGCGCAACAGGGGCGCGGTTCATCATGCCGCGCCCATCGCTGCCTACACTCGCCGCATGTCGAAGCCCAACATGCCTGCACTGTCCAGCGCCTTCGCGCTCCTGCTTGCCTGCGTCCTGGCCCAGCCCGCATCGGCGCAGCGCCATGCGATCGACCTGTCGCAGCTCGATCCTGCCGCGGTGCTCTCGCTGGGCGATGAAGTCCTGCTGCGCGCTCCGGACCAGGCCATCGACCGCCTGTTCAAAGCCGTGCACGCCAGCTCACGCTCGGACACGGAGTCCGCGGCCCTGTGCACGCTGTTCGAACCCGATGCCGCGCGCGATGTCTCCGCCTTCCAGCGCACGGTCGATCGGCTTGGCGATGCCAGCCGCGAACGCTTCGCCCTGGCCTTCACCGACATCGCCGTCGCCGGCCTGCAGGGCCAGCCGCAGCACTACGATCCGGTGCACGCGCGCCAGGTGTTGAAGTCGGCGGCGGTGAGCGCCACCTTCCTGCATGAGGGCTTCATGCTTGGCCTGGCATCCGAAGGCAGCGATGACGCCAGCCGCGAGGCGCGTTGCCGCTCCTTTCGCTGGCTGGTCGGCGTGCTCGACGCCCTGCCGCAATCCGATCGGGCCGCGGCCACGCGCTGGTTGTTGCGCGAAGGCCTGACCCTGGTCGGTAGCGGCGGCTGAGCGCGCACTATTCGGGCGTGACCACCAGGTCGCGGTGGAAGAAGTAGACCTCGCGCGCCAGGAAGCGCCACTGTGTGCGGAAGCTGCGGAAGCGCGAACTCGGCGTCGGTGAGCCGATGGCGTCGATGCCCAGATGGCGGCACAGGCGCAGCGCCCGCGCCATGTGCAGCGGATCGCTGACCACGATCACCCGCTGCAGGTTGTGGTCGGACAGCAGGTCGCGGGCACGCAGCAGGTTCTGGTGGGTGGTGCGCGACAGGGTCTCGATCAGGATCGCCTCGGTGGGGACGCCTTCGCGCAGCGCGAAGCTGCGTGCCACCTGCGACTCCGCGAAGCGCGCGCCGTCGCCGTAGCCGCCGGTGAACACCAGGGTCGGGGCGTGGCCGGCCTCGTAAAGGTCGATGCCGTGGCGGATGCGCTCGGTGAACACCGGCGAGGGGCGGGTGTCGTAGGCGGCCGCGCCCAGCACCACGATCGCGTCGGCGGGGCCGGCCTCGTCACGGTTGCCGACGTGCACGATCCACGCCGCTACGCCGGCCAGCCATGCCGTGACCAGCAGCACCAGCCACAGCAGCCAGCGCAGTCGCCGGCGCGGACGGGCACCGGAGTGGCGCCGCCGGCGCCTCATGCGGCCCACGGCAGCGCGTCGAGGTCGACGTTGCCACCCGACAGCACCAGGCCCACGCGCTGTCCGGCAAAACGATCGCGGTTGCCGAGCACGGCGGCCAGGGCGATCGCCGAAGACGGTTCGACCACCTGCTTCATCCGCTGCCAGAGCAGGCGCATCGCGGCCACGGTGTCGGCATCGTCGACCACCAGCACCTCGGCGCCGTGGGCGCGCAGGATGTCGAAGCCGGGCTGGCCCAGCGTGCCGCGCAGGCCGTCGCAGAGCGTGTCGGGGGTGAACTCCGTGACCCGTTCGCCGCGCGCCAGCGAATCCCGGGTCTCGGCTGCACCCGTGGGCTCGGCCAGGTACAGGCGGCATTCCGGCGCGCAGGCGGCCAGCGCCAGTGCCGTGCCCGCGGCCAGGCCGCCGCCGCCCACCGGCACCACCAGCGCATCGAGGGGACCCGCCGCAGCCAGCAGTTCGAGCGCCGCGGTGCCCTGGCCCGCGATCACCGCGGCATCGGCATATGGGTGTACGAGGGTTGCCCCGGTGGCCGCGAGTACCTGTGAGCAGACGGTCTCGCGCGCCTTGATTCCGGGCGCGCAACAGTGCATGACGGCGCCATAGCCGGCGATCGCAGCGAGCTTGGCACGCACGGCATCGGCCGGGACCACCACATGGCAGGGAATCCCGCGCGTGGTCGCTGCCAGCGCCAGCGCCGCGCCGTGGTTGCCGGAGGAGTGCGTGACCACGCCGCGCGCGGCGTCGGCCCCAGGCAGTCGCCAGACCGCGTTGCAGGCGCCGCGGAACTTGAATGCGCCGGCGCGCTGCAGGTGCTCGGCCTTGAACGCCAGGCTGCAGCCCGCGATGGCATCCAGCCCGGACGAGCGCAGCACCGGCGTGGTGCGCGCATGCGGGGCGATGCGGGCCGCGGCTCCGAGGATGTCGTCGAAATTGGCCACGGCGCAGGACATGGCCCCAGACTAACGGACTTGTGGGCAGGGTTCAGCAGCGATACGGGTGCATCGAAAGGGTTAAGCCCCAATTCAATGGCCGTGAAGGACCCTGTGACTGCAACCCAAACAGGGGGACGCGCTATGCGCAAGATCTTGATCATCCTCGCCGCTTCCCTTTTCCTGGGAGGCTGCGCGACGGGCTACGGTTACAGCAGCCATGATCGCCAGGGCTACGGCGACTACTACTACGGCAGCGGGTCCTCCTACGGGGCCTATGGCGACTACT
The DNA here is from genome assembly GCF_054072735.1 of Luteimonas sp. A649. Taxonomy (NCBI): domain Bacteria; kingdom Pseudomonadati; phylum Pseudomonadota; class Gammaproteobacteria; order Lysobacterales; family Lysobacteraceae; genus Luteimonas; species Luteimonas sp. A649. The sequence continues at coordinate 93,821 of NZ_JBSVRQ010000002.1, forward strand.
ATTCGCCCTACGGCTATGCCGACCATGGCTATGGCGGTTACGGATACGGCGGGCTCGGTTTTTACCGGGGGCTGGGGTACTACGGCGGCCTGTCCGGGTACTACGGCTATCCGTGGTATGGCGGATGGTATGGCCGGCCGGGCTACGTCTATCGCCCGCCCTATCACCGTCCGCACCGTCCGCACCGCCCGCCGAACGATGGCCGGCCGACGGATCCGGATCGCGTCCAGCGGACCCGCTGGGATCGCGACCAGATGGAGGAGCGGCTCAGGACCCGCGGCACCGCCCCAGACAACCGCACGCGTGTGCTGTCGCCAAGGCCCGAGGCCGGCGGCAACAGCGGCCCCAGGCCGCGGATGCGCCAGCCGGCGCCGACGCGGGCGCCCGCGCCTGACCCGCGCAGCCGCAGCACGCCGGCCCGACCCGCGCCACGGTCGGCCCCGCCTGACAACAGGATGCGCAGCAGTCCGCCGCGCGCAGGTGGTGGAAGCGCCGGCGTGTCGGCGCCCGGCGGAAACGCGCCGCGAGCGATCGGCCCCAGGCCTGCAGTGCGCCCGCAGGCGCCCTCACGGGTCGCCCCGTCGCGGCCGGCGCCGTCGCGTGCGATGCCGGTGTCGCAGTCGCGCACGGCGGGACCGGGGCAGCGTCACGCGCCTGCTCCGCGGGCTGCCCCGCCCCCGCGTACTGCTCCAGCGCCACGGGCTGCGACGGCCCCACGTGCCGCTCCGGCGCCCAGGGCCAGCCGGCCCGCGCCTGCCTCCCGGGCGCGGACCCGGGAGGAGTAGTTCGGGGAACGCCGTCTCGTTATGGACGCGCTGGTGCTTGCGTCCGGGGCGCAGTCGTCGCAAGCTTGGGTCGACTGACCGGTTGCGTCGCTTTACGACGTAAACCGGAGTGACCAATGTCGACACCCGGCGGGGGAGCCCGGATCCCCCCTGTTCCGCTCCCGCCGGGGGTCGGCGCCATATCCCGCAGCGCAGGGCCCATGCAGCCCGCGAAAAAAAACGGGGCCGAACGTCCCCCGACGTTCGGCCCCTTCGCTTCCCCGGGATGCGCTTGGCCAGCCCTGTTCCAATCTCCGGCCACGCCCCCCTAGGCGATTGCCATCCCGGGTGCGCATGTATCGGATGCAGGTTGCGTGCCAACTTCCCTCCGCTCACCGCAGACACGCGTCCAGGCGCGATAATCGCGACATGCATCACGACTTCCATCGCCACGACGTCATCGTGATCGGCGGCGGCCACGCCGGCACCGAGGCGGCGCTCGCGTCTGCGCGCGCCGGTGCGCGCACGCTGCTGCTCACGCACAACATCGAAACCATCGGGGCGATGAGCTGCAATCCCGCGATCGGCGGCATCGGCAAAGGCCACCTCGTGCGCGAGATCGATGCGCTGGGCGGTGTCATGGCGCGCGCCGCGGATGCGGCCGGCATCCAGTGGCGCAGGCTCAACGCGTCGAAGGGTCCTGCCGTGCGAGCGACGCGTTGCCAGGCCGACCGCGCGCTGTACCGCGCGTTCGTCCGCAGTGCCGTCGAGGCACAGCCGAACCTCACCGTCTTCCAGGCCGCGGTCGACGACCTGGTGATCGAGGGCGGTGTCGTGCGGGGCGCGGTCACCAATACCGGATTGCGCTTCGACGCCCCGACGGTGGTGCTGACCGCGGGCACGTTCCTGGCTGGCCGCATCCACGTCGGTGAAACTCAGTCGGCGGGCGGCCGCATGGGCGACCCGCCGTCGGTGCGCCTGGCCGAGCGCCTGCGTGACGGACCGTTCGTGGTCGATCGCCTGAAGACCGGCACGCCGCCGCGCATCGATGGCCGCAGCCTCGACTACTCGGTGATGGTCGAGCAGCCCGGCGACGACCCGCGCCCGGTGTTCTCGTTCATGGGCTCGCACGCCGATCATCCACGGCAGGTGTCGTGCTGGATCACCCAGACCACGCAGCGCACGCACGACATCATCCGCGGCGCGCTGCACCGCTCGCCGCTGTACTCCGGGCAGATCGAAGGCACCGGCCCGCGCTACTGCCCGTCCATCGAAGACAAGGTGGTGCGTTTCGCCGAGAAGGCCAGCCACCAGGTGTTCGTGGAGCCCGAAGGCCTCGGCGTGGCCGAAATCTACCCCAACGGCATCTCCACCTCGTTGCCCTTCGACGTGCAGCTGGAACTGGTGCGGTCGGTGCAGGGCTTCGAGCGCGCGCACATCACCCGCCCGGGCTATGCCATCGAATACGACTTCTTCGACCCGCGCGGCCTGAAGGCCACGCTGGAAACCAAGGCCGTGGCGGGGCTGTTCTTCGCCGGCCAGATCAACGGCACCACCGGCTATGAAGAGGCCGCGGCGCAGGGCCTGCTCGCGGGCGCCAACGCGGCGCGCCTGGTGCGCGGGCACGAAGGCTGGGCGCCGCGCCGCGACCAGGCCTATATCGGCGTGCTGGTCGACGATCTCGTCACCCAGGGCACCGTCGAGCCCTACCGCATGTTCACTTCGCGCGCCGAGTACCGCCTGCAGCTGCGCGAGGACAACGCCGACCTGCGGCTGACGCCGGTGGGTCGTGATCTCGGCATCGTCGATGACGCGCGCTGGCACGCCTTCGCGCGCAAGCGTGACGCCGTGGCCGCGGAAGCCGGACGTCTCGGCGCGCTGTGGGCGTCACCGAACAACGCCATCGGCCGCGACGCGTCGGCGGCGCTGGGTATCGACATCAATCGCGAATGCAGCGGCCTGGACCTGCTGCGCCGCCCGGAGCTGGATTACGCGAAGCTTGCGGCCGTGGCGTCGTTCGGCCCGGCGGTGGACGATCCCGCGGTGGCCGAGCAGGTCGAGATCGAAGCGAAGTATTCCGGCTACCTGGAGCGCCAGCGCGAAGAGATCGCGCGCCAGCGGCGCAGCGAGGACGCCGCGATCGGCGACGGCTTCGACTACGCGGTGGTGCGCGGCTTGTCAGCCGAACTGCGGCAGAAGCTCGAGCAGGTGCGGCCGGAGACCATCGGCCAGGCGCAGCGCATCCCGGGGATGACCCCGGCGGCGATTTCGCTGCTGCTGGTGCACCTGGAGCGGGTGCGGCGCGCAAGCGCAGCCTGACCGCGGTCCGCTCAGAACTTCCACGTCGCGCGGACGTACAGGTCGTCATCCCGGCGTGGGCCGGCGGCGCTGGCGGGCAGGTCGATTTCCTCACGGCGGCGGATGCGTGCGTCGATCTGCCAGGCCTGCGTGGCCTGCCACACCCATCGCGCCTCGAGCAGCTCGTCATTGGGCCGGAAGTCGCTCGACAGCAGCCAGCCGTCGGCAACACGGCCATAGACGATCCCGATGTCGTGGTCGGGCAGCACGTCAATGAAGCTGAAGGAGGCCTGCCAGGACAGCGCGTCGGCGTCGCCGGTGCCGGTGTTCATCGCCTCGCGGCGCGGGGTGTCGGGCGCCCAGCCGATCTCGCCGCCAAGCCGTAACTTGGTACCGCCCTGGCCCAGCGGCCATTCGGCGGCGGCCTTGGCGGTGACCGCGAGATGGTCCTCCAGCGTCGGATCGGCGAGGCCGTTCGAGCGCAGCGCCGACGGCAGCCAGGTCATCGTGACCATGCGCTGCACTACGGGGCCGATGGCGGTCTTCGATTCCGCGGCGACGAACAGGCCGGCGCGCGAGCCGCCCTCGGCGAAGTCCAGCGGGCGGCGCAGCGTGCCGGTGGGACCGCGACGATCGTTGTGGCGCGCGATCACATGCGTGGTCCAGTCGGTGCCGCGCCACTGCCACCAGATGCCGTCGGTCCAGGTGATGTCGAAGTTGGTGCTGTCGTTCTGGTCGAGCGACTTCTTCATGATGTCGTCGATACCGAACGCGGCCTGGAAGCGGCCCAGGCGCAGGCTCCAGGGCGACTCCGCCGGGCGGTACTCCAGGTAGGCCTCGTCGATGGTCGCCTGGCCGTCCTCGAGTCCGGCGGGCCCGGGCGCGTAGGTCCGCAGCCAGAATTCGTCGTTGCCCTGTTCCGTGTCCAGGCGCGCGGCCACGCGACCGCTGGCGTGCCAGCCGCCGCCGAGTTCGCCGCGCACGCGGAAGCGCACGCGGGCGCGGACGCTGTCGGCGTCGGTGGTGGCGCCGTCGCGGGCGCGGGTTTCGGAGGCGACGTAGCCGAAGCGGATGTCGCCGCTGGTCTGCCAGGCGTCGTTGGCCTGCGCGCCGGCGGCGGCGAGTGCCAGGGTGAGTGCAAGCGCGATGCGTCCGGCGGGAAGTGTCGCGGATCGCCGGGCGAGCCGGCCCTCGATTGCGTGCATGTCGTCGACCTCCTGGCAATGCGGCCGCCGGGCAGGTGGACCGGTCGGCACCGGATCGTGGACGGAGTATCCGCAGTCGCTCGCCGCGGTGCCTTGACCCGCATCAACCCCGACGCAGGTCCCGCGCTAGTGCCCCGCGGCGTCCCCCGGCGGCGGTGCTGGGGACGCGTCGAAGCGCCGGCGCAAGGTGTCGGCCAGGCTGGCGCGGGTGAGTTCGCCCATGTGCGTGTCCACCAGCCGCCCTTGGGCGTCGAAGAACAGGGTGGTGGGCAGGCCGCGGGTGCCGGTCTCGAGCATCGTGCGCGAGTGCGGGTCGAGCAGCATGTGTTCGAACGCCAGCCCCTGCCCGTCGAGGAATTCGCCGATGGTGCCGCGGTCCTCGCCCTGGTTCACCAGCACGAAGGCCACACTTGGATACTTCGCCTGCGCCTCCGCCAGCACCGGCATCTCGCGCCGGCAGGGCGGGCACCAGGTGGCCCACATGTTGAGCACCACCGGTTGCCCGGAGTGGACGCCCAGCGTCGTGGGCGTGCCGTCCAGCATGGCCAGTTCGAAGACCGGCAGGGGCGGCGCCGAGTTCCGAAGCAGCGCCAGCGTGCCGCTGAAGGCCAGCCAGGCCAACATGCCCGCGGCGATGCCGGCCAGAAGCGGCGGCCGCAGGGGCTTCGCGCCGGCGCTGCGCCACCATGCGAAGGCGATCGCGACCGGCAGCCCAGTCCACCACAGGAAGCCGCCGTCGCCGATGGCGATGATCGATTTCGGCGCTGCAGCGTAGTCCGGCCACCAGCGCAGCACGTAGCCGATGCGCGCCGCCAGCAGGCCGATGAACAGCGCATCGATGAACCAGGCGCCCGCCACCTTGTGTGGCAGGTCGGGGCCATGTGGCGAATCCGGCAGGCGCCTGGCCCACGCGCGAACGGCCAGCCATGCCAGCAGTGCCGCCAGCGCGACGATGACCGTGCGCATCGGGAAGGGACCCAGCGAGCTCATCCGGGTCGGGCTTCAGGCCTGGTCCGGGTGCCGTTCAAGCCACTTGGCCAGCCGCTCGCGATAAAGCTGCAGTTCGTCGCTGTAGCTGTCGTTCACGCAGGGATCGCAGCCGCTGTCGCAGCAGTCGCTGGGCAGGGGCGGCTCGGGCGGGGCCGGACGCGGGTCGTTGTCGTGGATGGAATGCGGCTGGTTCATGGATCCGGGTATTGTCCCACGCGGCATCCGGGCGAACGCCCTGCCGGGCTGAACAGCGCGTGCCGGCGATGGGGCTGGCAGACGCCTGGCAGCATCGGACCTGTGAAAGGGAATGTCGAAGGGGAGGGACATGATGGCCACCGCACCTGGATCCCGCTGGAACCTGCGCGCCGATACCGAGCAGGGCGTTCTGCGCATCTCGGTCACCCTGATCGTGCTCTGGGCCGCGGTGGGCATCGGCTTCGGCCCTGCTGGTGGCGAACCTGATCGCCAGCTCCGCCGCCGGGGACCTGCGCAGCAGGCGGCTGGCCGAGCGCTTCACCATGGGCTTCTGGCACCTGGAGCCGATCGTGCTCGGGGCCGAAGGCCTGTTGCTGACCGGCGCGGCGATCTACGCGCTGATCAACGCCATCGATTCCTTCATGACCGGCGGGCGCGATCTGCATTTCGGCCAGGCGCTCGTGTATGCGGCGATCACGCTGGTCGTGTGCATCGCGATGTGGCGCTTCGAGCTGCGGGCCAACCGGCACATGGGCATCGTGCAGCGCCATGGTTTCCTCGACCACCGTTCGAATTCACCGCCGACCCGGAGTGGGCCGACTAGCTGCGCTTGGCGCGGGCGAAGGCCTCGGCAAGGGCGTTGTTGGCGGGCGCGGCCGATGGCTTCGGCGCACCACCGCCTGGGCGGCCACCTTGCGGAGCGTTGCCGCCACCGGGACGGTCGCGCCGCGGGCCGCGCGCGTCACGGGGGCCGGCATCGCGGCGCGCCTGCTCGCGTTCCTCGCGCGGCGCGGGCGTGTCGTCCAGGCGGCAGGTCAGCGCGATGCGCTTGCGCGCGACATCGACCTCCATCACCTTCACCTTGACGATGTCGCCGGCCTTCACCACCTCGCGCGGATCCTTGACGTAGCGATCCGACAGCGCGGAGATGTGGACCAGGCCGTCCTGGTGCACGCCGATGTCGACGAAGGCGCCGAAGGCGGCGACGTTGCTGACCACCCCCTCCAGGACCATGCCTTCGCGCAGGTCCTTGATGTCCTCGACGCCGTCGGCGAACTTCGCGGCCTTGAACTCGGGGCGCGGGTCGCGACCGGGCTTCTCGAGCTCGGCCAGGATGTCGCGCACGGTGGGCTCGCCGAAGCGTTCGTCGACGTAGTCGCGGGCCTTGAGCGTGCGCACGAAGCCGCCGTCGCCGACCAGCGCCTGGATCGGCCTGCCGGTGGCGGCGACGATGCGTTCAACCACCGGATAGGCCTCGGGATGCACGGCGGACGCGTCCAGCGGCTGGTCGCCATCGGCGATGCGCAGGAAGCCGGCGCACTGTTCGAAGGTCTTCTCGCCCAGGCGCGGCACCTTGAGCAGATCCTTGCGGCGCTTGAACGGGCCGTTGGCGTCGCGGTGCATCACGATGTTCTCGGCCACCGTCGACGACAGCCCGGACACGCGCGCCAGCAGTGCACTCGATGCGGTATTCACGTGCACGCCGACGGCGTTCACGCAGTCCTCGACGCGCGCATCGAGCGCGCGCGCGAGACGGTACTGGTCGACGTCGTGCTGGTACTGGCCGACGCCGATCGCCTTGGGCTCGATCTTCACAAGCTCCGCCAGCGGATCCTGCAGCCGGCGCGCGATCGACACCGCGCCGCGCAGCGACACGTCGAGTCCGGGGAACTCCTTCGCCGCAAGCTCGGAGGCCGAGTACACCGACGCGCCGGCCTCGCTGACCACGATCTTCTGCATCGGAAGTTCCGGCACGAGCTTGAGCAGGTCGCCGGCCAGGCGATCGGTCTCGCGTGACGCGGTGCCGTTGCCGATCGCGATCAGCTGCACGCCATGCGCGGTGCACAGCTTCTTCAGCGCGGCCAGCGACTGGTCCCACTGCCGGCGCGGCTCGTGCGGGAAGATCGTGTCGGTGGCGACCAGCTTGCCGGTGGCGTCGACCACGGCGACCTTCACGCCGGTGCGCAGGCCGGGATCGAGGCCGAGCACGGCCTTGGGACCCGCGGGCGCGGCCAGCATCAGGTCCACGAGGTTGTCGCCGAACACGGTGATCGCCTCGGCCTCGGCCTTCTCGCGCGCCTGCGCGAAGAGATCCAGCATCAGGTGCAGCTGCAGCTTGGCGCGCCAGGCCAGGCGGCAGGCGTTGAGCAGCCAGGCGTCGGCGGGGCGGCCGGCGGCGCGGATGCCAACGTGCAGCGCAATGCGGCCCTCGGCGTAGGCGTTGCCGGCCTCGGCGTCGCTGCCCGGATCGAGCTCGAGCTGCAGGAACTCTTCGCGGCGGCCACGGAACAGCGCCAGCAGGCGGTGCGAAGGGATCTTCGCCAGCGGTTCGGCGTGGTCGAAGTAATCGCGGAACTTCTCGCCGGCCGCTTCCTTGCCTTCGGCGACCTTCGAGCGGATCACGCCCTGCGCGGACAGCCAGTCGCGCAGCTCGCCGACCAACGCAGCGTCCTCGCCCCAGCGCTCGAGCAGGATCGCGCGTGCGCCTTCCAGCGCGGCCTTGGCGTCGGCCACGCCTTTGTCGGCATCGACGAACTGCGCGGCGAATTCTTCGGGCACGTGCGAAGGATCGGCCAGCAGGGCGTCGGCCAGCGGCTCCAGCCCGGCCTCGCGAGCGATCTGCGCGCGGGTGCGGCGCTTGGTCTTGTAGGGCAGATAGAGGTCTTCCAGCCGCGCCTTGCTGTCGGCGGCTTCGATGTCGCCGCGCAGTTCATCGGTCAGCTTGCCCTGCTCTTCGATGCTGGCGAGGATCGCGGCGCGCCGGTCCTCGAGTTCGCGCAGGTAGGCCAGGCGCACTTCGAGGTTGCGCAGCTGGGTGTCGTCCAGGCCCTCGGTGACTTCCTTGCGGTAGCGCGCGATGAAGGGCACGGTCGCGCCTTCGTCGAGCAGGCCGACGGCGGACTCCACCTGGCTGCGTCGTGCGCCGATCTCGTCGGCGATGGTCTGGGCGATCTTGCGCGCGAGCGCGGGCGTGGCGTCAGGCATCAGTGGTCTTGCATCGTGCGGCGCAAGCCGCGGGACCGTCGATTGTCGCCCCGCGCCGCGATGCGCGGTACCCGTTGACAGCGCGGCGCGCGCGGGTCAGGCGCGACGCACGACCGAGTTCTTGTTTCGCGCGCGTCGCCAGGGCAGCGGCAGGCCCAGCAACATCAATGCCGCCCAGGCGATGCGGCTGGAGAGGCTCTCGCGATCCGGCGGCTGGAGCTCACCGGCGTCCTGTGCGGCGTTCCCTGCGCCATCGCATCCCTCTTCGTACAGCGCATCGTCATCGAGCGCGTATTCACCCGCCTCGAGCGCCGCCAGCACGCGGCGCGCATGCACCGCCTGTGCGTCGGGCACGCGCAGGCGCATGCCGCCGATCGCGAGCCGCCACTCCCAGTTGGCGATCGCGGTACCGGTGTCGTCCAGGCGCGCGGGGATGCCTTCGGCCTGCAGCAGGCCGGCCGCGAGCTGGGCTTCGATCGGATCGGTATAGGCGGCGACGGTGGTGAACATGGGCAGGGCCTACGGTACGCTGCGCCCATGCGCACCGCCATCCTCGCCCTTGCCGTGCTGGGCCTTGCCACCGGCTGCGGTGGCGAGGCGCCGGCGCCCGTCCCCGCCGGGACCGCCAGCACCGACCCCGCGGCGGAGCGCGTGGTCGAGGACTGGCCGCTGCCGGCCATGCTTCCCGGCTCCGCGCTGCCCGATCTCGTCGGCGCCGATGGCCGCAAGCTGCTGCTGGCCTGGACCAACTCGCAGGCCGGGCGCCGCCACGTGCTGCAGTTCTCCAGCTACGACGTGGCCGGCATGCGCTGGGAGACGGCGCCGATCACGATCGCGGTCGGCAACAGCATGTTCGTGAACTGGGCCGACACGCCGCACATCCTGGCCACGCCGGACGGCGCGCTGTGGGCGCACTGGCTGCAGAAGAACGGCGACGCGCCCTATGCCTACGACGTGAAGCTGGCGATGTCGCGCGACGGTGGCCGGCGCTGGAGCGCGCCGGTCAGTCCGCATGACGACGGCACGCAGACCGAGCACGGCTTCGTGTCGATGTGGCCGGCCCTGGAGGGCGGCCTCGGCCTTGCCTGGCTCGATGGCCGCAACACCGGCGGTGCGCAGCACGATGCGGGACATGCTGGACACGACACGGCAGGCACCATGACCCTGCGCGCGGCGCGCTTCGATGGGGCCCTGCGCCGCGGCGCCGACGTCGAGATCGACGCCAGTGTCTGCGACTGCTGCCAGACCAGCGCCGCGGTCACCGCACGCGGTCCACTGCTGGTCTACCGCGGGCGTACGGCAGGCGAAGTGCGCGACATCCTCGCCACCCGCCTGGATGGCGAGGCCTGGACCACGCCGCGGCCGGTGCATGCCGATGGCTGGCTGATGACCGCCTGCCCGGTCAACGGACCCGCGGTCGCCGCCGAAGGCGAGGCCGCCGTGGTCGCCTGGTACACCGCCGCCGGCGGCGAACCCGAAGTGCGTGCCGCATACAGCGCGGACGCCGGCGACAGCTTTGCGGCCCCGGTGTCGATCGACGCCGGTGACGCCGTGCAGGGCCGCGTGACCGTGGCGCTGGCCGACGGCCAGGCCTGGCTGCTCTGGCTGCGCGAGGAACAGGATGGACAGACGCTCTGGCTGTCGCGGCGTTCGCCCGACCTCGCCACCGAGCACCAGCGCCTGCAGGTGGCCACGCTCGCGGGCCGCGGCCGTGGCACCGGCTTCCCGCAGCTGGCGGTGGCCGGCGGCATCGCGCACGTGGTGTGGACGGACGTGGTCGACGGCGTGCCGGGCCTGCGCGGCGCGCGCGTCATCGCGCGCTAGCGTCTGTGGGAGCCGCTATAGCGGCGATCGCGGCCATCGCCGTTATAGCGGCTCCCACTCATAACCGCTCCTGCACTGCGGCTCCCACATAGCCGCTAGCGTTCGTGGCGGTAGTTCACCGAGCCGCGGCTCTCCAGCGTGCTTGATTCGATCTCGACGTCGAAGCCCCTGCGCAGCAGGTACTTCAAGGTCAGCACCTGGCCGGTGCCCAGCAGCGACACGCCGAAGCCGACGTAGAGCCGTGGCGACAGCTGCTTGCCGATGCCGAACACGCTGCCGCCGAGCGCGCGCGAATCCATCACGCCGGCGTCGTCGAGGCCGATCTGCTTGCCCAGCTGCCCGGCCAGCAGGCTGCCGCCGGCGTTGAGCGCGGCCGAGGCGGCATCGAGGTCGCTGGCCTGGCGTCCGCTCAGGCTCGACAGCGGTCGGCCCAGGGCGAGGTAGGCCAGGGCCTCGGACTCGTCGCTGGCCGGATTGGTCCACACCTGCGCGCGCGGCGCCGATGCCCGCCCGCTGACGTCGATGCCGGCGGTGATGTCGCCGATCCTGCGCTCGGCGCGGATGTCGAGCACCGGATCGGACACCGGCGTGTTCGACCACACCAGGCGGCCGCGCGTGATTTCGAGCTCCTGGCCGTAGGCCTCGTAGCGGCCCCCGACCTCGAGCATCCCCTGTCCGGTCATCTCGCGGCCGGCGCGCGAGCGGACCCGCAGCTCGCCGGTCAGCTCGCCTTCCAGGCCGAAGCCGTTGAGGTGGACGTCGTCGCCCATGGCCAGGGTGAGGTCGAGCTCCATCAGCATGGGCGGGCCCGCGTCCGGATCGACGGGGTCGAGCACCACCACGTCCGGCGACGCCGAAACGCCGTCGCTGAGACGCTCCAGGTCCATCCGCGCGCTGGGCACGTGCACGCGCCCGCTCACTTCCAGCGGACGCCCGGCGGCGTAGCGCACCTCGATGTCGGGGCTGGCCACCGCGCGCAGGTCGCGGGTGTCGGACACCAATACGTCGGTGCCGCTGATGCGCAGCTGCAGCGGTGCGCCCGCGCTGGCCCAGCCCAGGCTGCCATCGATGGCGAGCCGACCCGCGCCACCGGTGCCGAGGCTGCCGCTGATGCGCGCATTGCCATCGGGCAGCGCATCCAAGCGTGCCTGGCCGTCGATGATGGCGATCGCAAGCGACGGGATTTCGGCGCCGAAGTCGCTGAGCGTGGCGTTGCCGCCCAGCAGCGGTTCGGCGCGCGTGCCGGCGAGGCTGACGTCGGCATCCAGGCGGCCGGTGGGCGAGACGATGTCGGGGGAGAACAGCTCCAGCCAGGTCAGCTCGCTGGTGGCGGCGGTGACCTGGCCATCCAGCGGCGCATAGGCGTCCCAGCCGGTGCGCAGCCTTGCGTCGATGCGGCCGTTGCCGTTGAAGCCCAGGCCCAGCGTGGCGTCGATGCGGTTGGCGTCGAACGTGGCTTCGAGCGCAAGGTCGCTGTACGACAGCACGTTGCGGCGCGAGCGCGCGCCGGTGCGCAGTGCACCGCTGGCCGAGGCGACATTGAAGTGGCCCTGCCAAGCGTTGCCGGCGGGACGCAGCTGGCCGTCGACGTCGATGCTGCCGTCGAGGAACCACGGCCGTCCGCTGTCCTGCTCCGGCAGGTAGGGCACGACCAGGGCCAGCGGCAAGCCTTGGCCGTCGACCGACAGGCCCTGGCGCGGCCAGTCGGCGTTCGCGCACAGGTGGCCACCGACGTCGGCGGCAAGACAGGCCGCTGACAGCGTCCAACGCCCGCCGGACGCCTGGGCAAAGGCGGCGGGTGACTGCAGCCGCCAGCTGGCGCCCACCGACGGCGCGGCCTCGAGGGTGTCGAGCGCGCCGCGCCAGAGGCCGTTGCTGCCGCGCTGTGCGCTGCCCGACAGGGCCGCCCGGCCGAGCTCGCCCTGGGCGCTGGCGTCCAGGCGCAGGTTCTCGACGGCGCCGCGCGCGCGCAGCGTCAGGGTGTCCAGCGCGAGGCCGGCCTGGATGCCGCTGGCGTCGATGTCGAGTTCGCCGCCGCCGCCGCGCCAGGGCAGCTGCCCGCGCAGGTGCAGGGCATCGGCGGTGTAGTCGCCATAGCGCAGTCCGCGGCCGTCGAGGTCCGCGCGCAGGTCGGGGCTGTCGCGGCCGCCGTCGATCCGGAGCGTGCCGTCCAGCTGGCCCGCGGCGCCTGGCAGCAGGTCTTCAAGCCGCAGCGGCGACAGCGCGGCCTGGATATCGATGCGTTCGTCGACGCGGCCGCGTGCGTCGATCCGGCTGTCGCCGATGCCGAGCGCGGCCTCGCCCTCGTAGCCGGCGGATGCGGTGCTGCCGGTCGCCGCGCCATGCATGGCGAAGCTCGCGTTGCCGGTGATGCGGCGCCCGCGGAGCTGGCCGCCGAGGTCGCTGGCGTCGACGGTGACTTCAAGCCCGCCGTCGTCGCGCGTGCTGCCCGTGCTCACGATCCGTCCGTCGATCGCGCCCTTGAAGTCGGGCCCGAAGTAACCCGGGTCGAAACCGGCCAGCCCGGCATCCAGCGCCCAGCCCAGCGTGGGCGCCCAGGCGACGTGGCCGCTGCCGTCCAGCCAGCCGGTCGGCGTGCGCGCGGCCAGGGTGCGCAGCTCCAGCCGCTCCTGGTCGCCGCGGCCGCGGAGTTCCACCTCGGCGTTCTCGCCGTTGCGCGCCAGCGTGGCCGCGCCGACCACCGCCCAGTTGTCGGCCGTGCCGGCGATGCCGACGTCGGCGTCGGCACGGACGGTGTCGGCGGGATCGGGCGCGGCGCCATCCGCCGGAGCCGGCGCCCAGGCCAGGCCGCGGGCGACCACGGCGTAGCGGACGTCGGCGGCCTGCAGGTCCTTGAAGTCGCCGTGGCCGGTCACGGTGATGCGGCCGTCGAAGACGTCGACGACCAGCGGGTCGAATGCGAGCACCTGTTCGTCGAGGCTGACCACCGAAGGCTGCACGGTCGCGCGCAGCTCGCCGTAGGCGAGGTCGCCGCGCAGCTCGGCGTGGCCGCCGGTGCCGCTGGCGTCGAGGTCGAAGGCCAGCGGCGTGCCGGGCTCGCCCGTGCCGGCGAGCAGCGCGGGATCCAGCGCTTCACTCGTCGCCGTGAATGTCCATCGCGGCGCGTCGGCGCCGCGCAGCCCGAGGCGCGCGCGCAGCGGCGCCGGCGCGTGCCCGGACAGCGCCACGTCCAGCGCCGCCACGTCGCCGCGCGCGACCAGGCCCAGGCGTGGCCGCGTCGTGCCCGCGGGCGCCGGCAGCAGCGCCGACGCGGTGAGGTCCATGCGGTAGTCCTCGGCCGGCGCGTATTCGCCATGGGCCTTGAACAGGCCGCGGTCGCTGTCGACCACGACGTCGTGCAGCCGCAGCAGGCCGCTGCGCGCATCGAAGCCGCCGCGCACGCTGGCGATGTCGATCATCGTCTCGCCGCCGCGCAGCACGCGGAAGCCGTCGATCTCGACCACGTCCGCCTGCAGGCCCAGCGGTGGTTCGATCTGCGGCAGCACTTCGGGCCAGCGCGGCAGCGAGAAGGGCTCGCCGTCGTCGGACGGCGGCAGTTCCAGCACCGCGCCTTCCACCTGCGCCGCGTCCAGGCGCAGCAGGCGGCCCAGCAGCGGCCGGATCGCCGGGTCGAGGGTGATGCGCCTCGCGCTGAAGCGCAGGGCATTGGGCATCGCACACTGGCCGTAAGGCACCGGCTCGTCGTCGACTTCGGGGCAGACCAGCTGCTGGAACGCGACGTCGTGCAGCGTCAGCGGACCCGACGCGGGCCCATCGGCGTCGCGCCATTCCAGCGTCGTGCCCGCGGGCAGCCGCGCGACCACCTGCGACAGCAGGAAGTCGCGGCCGCCCAACGTGGACAACAGCCACCAGGCCACCACCAGCACGAGCACCACCAGCGCCGCGATGCCGATCGCGCTGCGCAGCGCGAGCTTGCGCACGCGCGTCCTGCGCCGTGCGCGCAGTTCGGCAATCCGCGCTTCGCGCTCTTCCGGGCTGATGTCGGATGCGTGCGCCATGGTCAGAGACTGGTGCCGATGTTGAGGTGCAGGGTGAAGGGCGAATCCGGATCGTCCAGGCCGCGGGCGATGTCCAGGCGCAGCGGACCGACCGGCGTCTGCCAGCGCAGGCCGACGCCGATGCCGGTGCGCAGGTCGGGCGAGCTGTCGAAGGCGCTGCCGGTGTCGACGAAGGCGCCGATACCCCAGGGCCCGCCGCGGAAATAGTGCTCGTATTCGGCGCTGGCGGTGAACACGTGGCGCGCGCCGAGCGCGAAGCTCTCCAGGTCGTCATCGAGCACGCGTGGGCCCACTTCGCGCCACTCGTAGCCGCGGATGCTGCCGTCGCCGCCGGCGTAGAAGCGCAGGCTGGGCGGCATGTCGACCAGGGCACTGGTCTCGGTGCGGCCGTACTCGCCGCGCAGGATGATGCGGTCGCTCACGCCGATGCCCAGGTACCAGTGCGCGCGGGCGTGGAACTGGAGGAAGTTCGCCTCCGAGCCGGCGCCCTCGACGCCGCCGCGCAGCAGCAGGCTGCCGCTGTAGCCGCCACGCGGAAAGAGCGTGTCGTCGAGGTCGATGTAGGTCGCACGCAGCGAGGGGTAGGTGAAGGTGGAATAGCGGTAGACCGGCGCGGTCGACGGATCGCCGTCGTCCTCGTACTCGTAGGCCCAGCGTTCGCGCAGCGCATGCATCGAGGCCACGAGGTTGAGGTGGCGGTTGTACTGCCCGCTGCGGCTGGCCGCGAACTCCACCCGGCGGGTGTCGATGTAGTCGGTCTGCTCGTCGGCGGCCTGTAGGCTGGCCGTGTACCAGCCGTCGAGCCAGCGAAAGGCGGGGATCCTGTACTGCAGGGTCAGTGTCTTGCGGTTGCGGGCGTAGTCGAGCTGCGACAGCGCCTTGTGGCCGCGCCGGTTGACGTAGCGGCGCTCCAGGCCCAGCCGGATGCCTGGACCGCTGTCGGTGCCGTAGCTGAGGCCGGCGGTATAGATGTCGCGCTTGGCCGGTGTGAGGGTCACCTCGACAGGCACGCGCCCGTCCACGGCCTCTTCCGGGTGCGGCGTGATGTCGACGCGGCTGAAGTAGTCGAGGCTGTTGAGCGAGGTGCGCAGGCGGTCGAGGCGGCCCTGGTGGTAGTACTGGCCTTCTTCCCAGTACACCAGGCGCTCGAGCAGGCTGTTGTCGACCACTTCTTTGGGCGCCTGCACGAAGCGCGTGGCGCCCATGTCGTAGCGCTCGCCGCTCGTCCACACCAGCTCGATGTCGGCGGCCTGTTCGGCGCGGGTCACCGCGACCCGGCGCGCGCTGAAGTCGGCGTCGAAGTAGCCACGCTCGGCCAGGCGGCGGCTGATGCGCGTTTTGCTGCCCTCGTAGGCGGCGTGGTCGAGGATCGAGCCCTGGCGCGGGATGAAGTCGTCCACTTCGTCGCTGAGGTAGGGATCGTCATGGCCGTCGCCGATGATGGCGATGTCGGCGCGACGCACGCGCACCGGTTCGCCGGGTTCCACCGTGATCACCACCGACACCGGCAGCTGTGCCGCGCCGCGTTCGCGCGCGCTGCCGGCTTCGCGCACCACTTCGGCGGTGGCGGCTGCGTTGTCGCCGCGCGCGGCATCGTCTTCGGCGGCCGTATCGAGCACCACGCGGCGGTCGTCGCCGCGCACGCGCTCGACCACGATCCGCGGCGAGTAATAGCCGAAGGGCTCGAGCGCCTCGCGGGTCTCGTCACCGGCGGCGCGCAGCATGTAGGCCAGGCGGCGCCACGAGACCTCGTCGTCCATGGCGCCGACCAGCGACAGCGAGGTGCGCACGTTCTGCTCCATCGCCTGGTCCAGGCCGCGGATCTCGACCGAGGCGACGCTGGCGGCGTGGGCGTTTCCGGAGAAGGCGCTGCCGGCAATGGCGAACACGACGGCGGCGACGGTGGCGCGGTGGGGTGAGGGCATCAGGGGAGGATACCGGTGGGGTGTCGACGGTCCATTAACGCAGGATCCTTCCGGTGCACCCCGCTCACGTCGCCCGGGCCTCGCCGACCTTTTGGGAGCCGCTATAGCGGCTCCCACGGGGAAGGTTCTGCGATGCGAGGGGGGCGGAGGTTTCAGGCCGACAGCTGCCCGAGCTCCGCGACGGCACCCAGGCGACGCGCCAGCCGCTGCAGCAATGCCAAGCGGTTGTCGCGCAGCGCCGGATCCTCGGCATTCACCATCACCGCGTCGAAGAAGGCGTCGACCTCGGGCCGAAGGCGCGCCAGGCGTGCCAGTGCGGATACATAGTCGCCACCCTCGAGCGCGGGGCCGGCTTCGGCCCAGGCCGCTTCCATCGCTGCCGACAGCGCCTGTTCGGCGGGTTCGTCGAGCAGGGAGGCGTCGACGGTGTCCGCCACCGCGCCTTCGGCCTTGCGCAGGATGTTGCGGATGCGCTTGTCGGCGGCGGCCAGGGCCTCGGCTTCGGGCAGTTTCGCGAAGCTGGCGATGGCCGCGATGCGCTGGTCGAAATCGGCCAGCGACGCCGGACGCAGCGCGGCGACGGCGCTGAAGTGCTGCGTCGGCACGCCGCGGTCAGCGTAGTAGCCGCGCAGGCGGTCGAGGATGAAGTCGTAAAGGTCGGCGGCGAGCGTGGCGGCGTCCGGGGGGCGCGCGGCGTCCGGGAGGGCGGCGATGGCGGCGGCCAGCGTCGCCGGCAGGTCGAGCTCGAGCCCGCCTTCGATGACCGTGCGCGCCAGGCCCAGCGCGGCGCGACGCAGCGCGAAGGGATCCTTGTTGCCGGTGGGCTTGAGTCCGGCGGCGAATCCGCCCGCCAGGGTGTCGATGCGCTCCGCGATCGCCAGCACCCGGCCCAGCGGTGAGGGCGCGATGGCATCGCCGGCACCGCGCGGTTGCCAGGCTTCGTCCAGCGCCGCCGCCAAGGCCAGGCGGTCGTCGTGCGCGAGATCGGCCAGGGCGGGATCCTGCGCGGCGTAGTAGCGGCCGGCGATGCCTTGCAGTTCGGGGAATTCGTTGACCATGCGCGATTGCAGGTCGGCCTTGGACAGCAGCGCCGCCTGGCGCGCCAGCGCCGCATCGACGCCGGCGGCGGGCGCCAGCGTGGCGGCCAGCCCGGCCACGCGCGCGGTCTTGTCGGCCACGCTGCCCAGCTTCGCCTGGAAGGTCACGCCGGCCAGGCCTTCGTTCATCGCCGACAGGCCCTGCTTCATGTCTTCCACGAAGAAGAACTTGGCGTCGGCGAAGCGCGGGCGGATCACGCGCTCGTAGCCCTTGCGCACCTCGGCCTCGTCGCGCGACGCGATATTGGCCACGCCGATGAAGTGCTCGGTCAGGCGGCCTTCGGCGTCGAGCACCGGGAAGAACTTCTGGTTGGCCTCCATCGTCGCCACCAGCGCTTCCTGCGGCACGGCGAGGAACTCGGCCTCGAACGAACAGGCGACGGCCGAGGGCCATTCCACCAGGCACTCGACCTCCGCGAGGTTGCCGGGGTCCATGCGCGCGACACCGCCCACGGCCGTGGCGGCGGCCTGCACGCCGGAGACGATGGCGTCGCGGCGCTCCTCGGGATCCACCAGCACCTTCGCCGCGCGCAGCGCGTCGACGTAGTCGCGGGGATTGCCGATCCACACCGGCTTGTCGTGCATGAAGCGGTGGCCGCGGCTCATGCGGTCGGACGCGATGCCGAACGCGGTGGCCGGCACGACCGCATCGCCCAGCAGTACGACCAGCCAGTGCACCGGTCGCGCGAAGGCGTGCGCGTGCGCGCCCCAGCGCATCGCCTTGGGAATCGGGATCGCCGCGATGGCGTCCTCCAGCACCGCGGGCAGCAGGTCGCGGGTGGCGGCGCCGGGCGTCACCGAGCGGTGCACGAAGCGCTCGCCCTTCTGGTCGGTGGTGCGCTCCAGCGCGCTCCAATCCACGCCCGCCTTCTGGGCGAAGCCCTGCAGCGCGCGCGTCGGCTGGCCGTCGGCGTCCAGGGCGATGTTGACGTAGGGGCCCAGGACCTCGGACGCGCGGTCGGGCTGGACGGTGGCCACGCCATCCAGCAGCACGGCGAGCCGGCGTGGGCCATAGAGCGGCCGTGCGCCCTCGGCGAAGCCGATGCCGCGGCTGGTGAGTGCGTCGCGAACGCCATCGAGGAACGCGCGTGCCAGGCCGGGCAGGGCGGCGACGGGAAGCTCGTCGGTGCCGAGTTCGATCAGGAGCGGTGCGGTATCGGTCACGGCAGGTCCTTGTTGACCGCGATGAGGTGGCCCAGGTCGTTGCCCGGACTGGCGGGCTTGCGGTCGCCGTTGAGCATCAGCAGGACGATGCCGGCCAGCGGCATCAGCAGCATGCCGAACAGCAGCCACAGCCAGGGATTGCGCCCCGTCTGCTGCGCCCAGTACGCGGCGAAGAACCCGAATGCCACCGGTGCGGACCAGCCGAATGCGAATACTGCGGAGAAGATTTCGATCATGCGCTGTGACTCCCTGTCAGGCGGCCTTGTGCGGGACGGATTTGAGTCCGGGGAAGCCGAGCTTCTCCCGCTGTGCGCGGTAGGCCTCGGCCACCGCCTGCGACAGCTTGCGCACGCGCAGGATGTAGCGCTGGCGCTCGGTGACGCTGATGGCGCGCCGCGCGTCGAGCATGTTGAAGCTGTGGCTGGCCTTCATCACCTGCTCGTAGGCCGGCAGCGGCAGGTCGAGTTCGACGAGCTTCATCGCCTCGGCCTCGCAGGCATCGAAGCGGTGGAACAGCTCCGCCACGTCGGCATGCTCGAAGTTGTACGTGCTCTGCTCGACCTCGTTCTGGTGGTAGACGTCGCGGTAGGTCACCGGCGTGCCGTCGGGGCCGTGGGTCCACACCAGGTCGAAGACGTCGTCGACGTTTTGCAGGTACATGCACAGCCGCTCGAGACCGTAGGTGATCTCGCCCAGCACCGGGCGGCACTCGATGCCGCCGGCCTGCTGGAACCAGGTGAACTGGGTCACCTCCATGCCGTTGAGCCAGACCTCCCAGCCCAGGCCCCAGGCACCGAGCGTCGGCGATTCCCAGTTGTCCTCGACCAGGCGCAGGTCGTGCACCAGCGGGTCCACGCCCAGGCTTTTCAGCGAATCGAAATACAGCTCGACGATGTTGTCGGGCGATGGCTTCATCACCACCTGGTACTGGTAGTAGCGCTGCAGGCGGTTGGGGTTCTCGCCGTAGCGGCCATCGGTCGGGCGGCGACAGGGCTGCACATAGGCCGCATTCCACGGCTCCGGCCCGATCGAGCGCAGGAAGGTCGCGGGATGGAAGGTGCCTGCGCCGACCTCGAGGTCGAGCGGCTGGATCAGCACGCAGCCCTGCGCGGCCCAGAAGTCGTTGAGCCGTTGGATGAGCTGCTGGAAGGTCGGTGCGGTCATGCGTGTTCCGGCCCGCCAGGGAGCAGCGGCGCGTTGAAAGGGGACGCGCTAGTATACCGGCCCCCTCCGCGCAACCCGCGCGTGGGCGGTGACTTTCCGGTGTCCTGCATGAGTCGAAACGCGCGCCCTTTCCTGGTCGTGGAGACCGGCCGTCCCATTCCTTCGATGCGTCGCCACGGGCGCTTCCCGCACTGGATCCGCACCGCCGCGGGACTGTCGCGCGGCGAGGTCGAGGTGGTCGACGTGCAGACGGGCGAGGCACTGCCGTCGCACCGCGGCTATGCGGGCGTGCTCGTCACGGGCTCGGGCGCGATGGTCAGCGACCGCGAGCCCTGGAGCGAGCGCAGCGCCGACTGGCTGCGCGACACCGTCCACGGGGGCGCCGCGGTGTTCGGCATCTGCTATGGCCACCAGCTGCTGGCGCACGCGCTGGGCGGCGAAGTCGGCGACAATCCGCGCGGGCTCGAGATGGGCACCGTCGCCCTCGACCTCTCCGCGCACGCCGCGGAGGATCCGCTGTTCTCGGGGCTGCCCGAGCGCTTCCAGGCCCAGGCCACCCATGTGCAAAGCGTGCTGCGTTCGCCCGATGGTGCCGTCGCGCTGGCCAGCTCGGCCATGGACGACTGCCACGCCTTCCGCTGGGGCGACGCGGCCTGGGGCGTGCAGTTCCATCCGGAGTTCAGCGCCGACCACATGCGCGGCTACATCGTGGGGCGTGCGGAGCGCCTGGCGATCCACGGCCAGGATCCCGTGGCCATCCACGCCGCGGTGCGCGCCGCGCCGGACGCGCGCCGGGTGCTGCGCCGCTTCGTGCGCCGCGCGCGCCGCCACGCCTGAAACGGTGCGGCGGGGCGCATCAGTTACGATGGCGCCGCGTGGCCTGGCCACCGACTGACACCACTACCCGGACATGACTGGATGACGACTCGCACGATGGGCCCGGCTTCGGGCTGGCGCTGGTTCAAGAACGCGGTGAACCTCGGTGCAGGCAATCCGAAGGCGATCTTCGGCGGCGCGGCGCTGCTCGCGGTGGTCGTGTTCGTGGTCGCGGTGGTGATGAGCCTCGCGCTTGGCCTGGTCGCGCCCGAGGGTGGGTCCGCCCAGGTGGTGCTGAGCATGCTGGTGTCGCTGCCGCTGCTGGTGCTGATGGGCGCCCTGCTGGTGGGCTACCTGCGCGTGATCGACGCAGTGGAGCACGGTCGCCCCACGACGGCGACGCAGATCTTCCACGGTTTCGCCGACAAGGACGCGTGGCTGCGCGCGATCGTGATCCTGCTGGCGCTGGCGCTGCTGCAGTACGCGCTGATCGGTGGCGCGGTGGCGCTGGTCGCACCCGAGGCCGGGCGCTGGTACCTCGACAACATGGCCACGGCCCCGGACCCGACCGCGCAGGCGGCGGTGCCGCCCGGTTTCGGCCGCGCCTTCGCGGTGACGATGGTGGTGGGCGTGCTGGTCTATGCCGCGCAGGCGATCGGACTGGGCCAAGTCGCGCTTCGCGGCAAGGCCGCGGGCGCGGCGCTGGCCGACGGCGTCGCCGGTGCGCTGCGCAATGCACTGCCACTGGCGCTGCTGCTCCTGATCGCCATGGCCGCCATGGTGGTCGTGGTGCTGGTGCTGGGCGTGATGGTGCTGCTGTTCTCCGCGCTTGGCGACGGCATCGGACTGGTGCTGGGCATCGTGATCGGCGTACCGGTCTACCTGCTGCTGGTCGTGGCAATGATCGTGGTGAGCTGTGGCGTGATGTACTCGATCTGGCGCGATGTGTGCGGGGACGACGGCGATCGCGGTGCGGATGATCGACACGTCATCGCCTGAGGCGTGATCTTCAGCCCCAGAGCGCGCGGTCCAGTGCGCTCTGCAGCGCGAACGCCATCGCCGCCGAGCCCCAGGCGGTGGCGAGCAGCAGCAACACGCCCAACAGCACCAGCCAGGCCGCGGCCCATCGCGGCATCCGCTCCGTCACACCCGGCCCCAGCACCACGCGGGTGCGGCTGAGCCGGTCGTGCAGGGCGGCATGGCCGGGCGGGACGGCAGCCAGCATGTGGCCGACATTGAGGCTCAGCCAGGACAGCGCACCGGACACGAAGCGCAGCAGCACCGCGCCGGTACCGGGGTCGCCGCCGTTCGCCGTGGCCACGCGGAGGCCGAGCGCGCGCTTGCCGGGCGTGGCCCGCAGCGGTGAACGCTCGAAGCCGACGCACCAGGCGAGGAACAGCGCGATGAATGCACCCAGCGGCGGACCGGCCAGGGCCAGGATCGCCGACTGCAGCTCCGCGGCCGCGGCCAGCAGGGCGGGGTCGCGCATTGATCCCTGGACCATGCCGAACAGCGCACCGAAGTGGGGCGCGGACGCGACATCGGTGGCGATGATGGCCGTCGCCATGCGCTGCGCCACGGCGTCGACCAGCGCGCTCCACGCGTCGAGCAGGGTTGTCGTGGCGACCCGCAGGCGGCCCGCGGACAGCGCCAGCACCGGCAGTGCGACCAGCGCCGCGTCGATGGACCAGGCCGCGCTGCGTCGCCAGAAGCCGGCGGGGCGCATCAGTCGGTGCCGCGGTCGCCGGCGGCGGCCTCGCGCGGACCCAGCATGCGCGAGGCGAGGATGCCGGCTTCGTACAGCAGGACCATCGGGATCGCCAGCATCAGCTGCGAGATCACGTCCGGGGGCGTGATGATCGCCGCCAGGATGAAGATGCCGACGATCGCGTAGCCGCGCGCCTCGCGCAACTGCGCCGGCGTCACCCAGCCCAGCAGCACCAGGATCACCAGCGCGACCGGCAGCTCGAAGCTGATGCCGAAGGCGAGGAAGATCACCAGCACGAAGTCGAGGTAGGCGTTGATGTCGGTCATCATCGCCACGCCTTCGGGCGTGACCATGGTGAGGAAACTGAAGACCGAAGGCAGCACCACGAAAAAGGCGAAGGCGCAGCCGGTGTAGAACAGCACTAGTGAACTCGCCAGCAGCGGCACCGCGAGGCGCTTTTCGCGCCGGTACAGGCCCGGCGCCACGAAGGCCCAGGCCTGGTACAGCAGCCAGGGCATGCTCACCACCATCGCGGCGAAGAAGGCGAGCTTCAGCGGGGCGAAGAACGGCGAGGCGACTTCGACCGCGATCAGGTGCGCGCCCTCGGGCAGCTTGTCGACCAGCGGCTGCGACAGCAGGGAATACATCTTGTTGGCGAAGGGCAGCATCGCCGCCAGCACCACGGCGAAGCCCACCAGCCCGCGCAGGATGCGGCTGCGCAGCTCCAGCAGATGGTCGAAGATGTGGCCCTCGCCCTCAGCGCCGGCCATCGTCGTCTCCGGGCAAAGGTGGCTTGTCGCCGGTGGCGTCGTCGTCCGGGGCGGCGCCGGTGGCCAGTTCGTCACGCAGTGCCTTCAATTCAGCGCGGGCGGCCTCGCCCTTCTCGCGCACCTCGCTGTCGAGGTCGGTGACCGCGGTGCGCACCTCGCGTTCGAAATCCGTGGTCGCGGTGCGCGCGGCGTCGAGGTTGCGCTTGAGTTCGTCGGCGGCGAGCTCGCGCTCGAGTTCGGACTTCACCGAATACCACTGCGCGCGTGCGCGGCGCACCCACAGCCCCGCGAAGCGCGCGGCCTTCGGCAGGCGCTCGGGACCGAGCACCACCAGCGCCACGAGCGCGATCATCAGCAGCTCGCCGAAGCCGAGATCAAACATGGCTGGACGCCCGCCGCGCCGCGATCAGCGCTGCACGGAGTCGTCGTCGCGCTCGGCCTTGCGCTCGCCTTCGCGGGTCTGGTCGCCGAGCTGGCCGGCCGGCTCGTCCTCGTCGGCCATGCCCTTCTTGAAGCCCTTCACCGCCTCGCCGAGGTCGCGGCCCGCGCCGCGGAGGCGCTTGGTGCCGAAGATCAGCAGCACGACCACCAGGACGATGATCCAATGCCAGATGCTGAAACTGCCCATGCCGCGAGTCCTGCAAGTGTTCGGGGGCTCAGGATACCAAGTCGCCCGAGGCCATAGCCGCGGGCGTGGAGGCCTGGCCTCAGTCGATCGGGTCCGGGAGCGGCGCCGGGAGGTCGTCGGCGGGAAGCGGCTCGGACGTCACCGGTGATTCGTCGACCGGCTGGAAGCCGCTTGGCGCCTGCGTGGCCGGGGCGGTGCCGATCGGCGCGGTCTCGACCAGGGGGGACGGCGTCGCGTCCGGGGCGCCCGTACCGGTACCCGTCGCGGCGGCGACGGCCGGTGCCGACGCGCCGGTGCCGCGGTTCGCGCGCGCCAGCGCGGTGGCCTCTTCGATGGTGTCGCGGAAGTCCACCACGGCGGTCGACGGCTGCCCCTGCGCGCGGCCTTCGAAGATCATCCGCGGCGTGGTGTCGCGGCCATAGACGGCCTCGTTGGCGTCGTCGTCGATCGACAGCACCGCGCCGTCGAGCGCGACGCCGGCGAACAGCCCGCGCGCCCGCGACCACGACCAGATCTCGGCCTTCAGTTCGCCATCGGTGGCGGTGGAGGCGTTGCGGCCCAGCGGCCCGGCGGCCACGGAGGCGTCGGCGCCGAGCGTGAACTTGCCGTTGACGATCGACTCCAGGCCGCGCTCGCTGCGGAATACCAGCACCACGTCGGCCGACTGCACGCCGGCCTGGAAGCCGATGCTGCCGCCGGTGAGCTTGATGAAGACCGGGTTGGACCAGGTGCCATCCGGATTCTTCACCGACATCAGGCCGTGGCCGCGGCGGCCGCCGATGATCAGGCCGGCCTTGATGGTGTCGGGTACGACCACGATCGCGCGGCCCTCGTCGAAGAGCTTCTCGGGAATCGCCGACTCGGGGATCTCCTGGATCTCGGCGAGCACGCGCACCGCGTTGATCGCGCGCGCGTCTTCCTGGGGGCCGGCCAGGGCGGGGGCGGCGACCAGCGCCAGGCACAGCGCGGAGGCGAGGACGGGCAGGCGGAGCGGATGGCGCTTGGCGGACATGGGGTACTCCGGGACGGAATGCTTGGGAAGGATGCGACGCGGGGCGGGTGCTGTCGACCGCGCGTGGGGGCTCAGGCTATGCGCGAAGCGATGAATCGACGGTGAGCCTCGCGTGCCCGTGCACGTACCGACCGTACACTGGACGGCCGCCGTCTGCCCGCCAACACGCCAGCAACGACATGACCGACTCCACGCAACGCGCCCGCGACGTCCTCCTCCTGGCCAACCTCGGCACGCCTTCGGCCCCGACCGCAGCGGCGGTGTCGCGCTACCTGGCCGAGTTCCTGTCCGATCCCCGCGTGGTCCAGCTGCCGCGCATCTTCTGGCTGCCGCTGCTGCGCCTGGTGGTGCTGCCGCTGCGTTCGCGCAGGGTTTCGCACAACTACGCCGAGGTCTGGATGGACGGCGGTTCGCCGCTGGAAGTGCATACCCGCAGGCTGGCGGCCGCGGTGCAGGAACGGATGCCCGGCGTGCACGTGGAACACGTGATGCGCTACGGCGAGCCCGCGCTCACGCGCCGCCTGTGCGAACTGCGCAGCGAAGGCGCGCGCGTGCTGGTGCTGCCGCTGTATCCGCAGTACTCCACCACCACCACCGCATCGGTCAGCGACGTGATCGGGCGCGAACTGCCCGAGGCACGGATGGTCGAGGATTACCACGTCGACCCGGACTGGGTGCAGGCGGTCGCCGGCTCGATCCGCGCACACTGGGAGCGCCATGGCCGCGGCGACCGGCTGCTGTTCTCCTTCCACGGCATCCCGCAGCGCCTGGTCGACCAGGGCGATCCCTATGAGCGCCAGTGTCTCGCCGGCGCGCGGGCGATCGCCGCAGCGCTCGACCTGCCTGACGGCGCCTGGCAGGCGACGTTCCAGTCGCGCTTCGGCGGCGGCAAGTGGCTGTTGCCGGCCACCGACGCCACCGTCCGCGCGCTGCCCGCCGAAGGCGTCAAGCGCATCGACGTCGCCTGCCCCGGCTTCGCCGCCGACTGCCTGGAAACGCTGGAGGAGATCGCGATGCAGAACGCGGAGTTCTTCCGCGAGGCGGGTGGCGAGGCACTGTCGTACATCCCCTGCCTCAACGACGATCCGGCGCATGCGCGCGCGATCGCCGGGATCGCGGCGCGGGAATTCGCGGCCTGGCGCTGAAGCGCGAGGTTGCGATGCAAGGCACGCCCATGCACAGCACACCCATACACGGCTCGCCGATGCACGACTTCGAACTCCTCCTGCCGATGGGCACCGTGCGCGGCCTGCGCACGGGCGATGCCGGCGCTCCGCGCGTGCTGGCGCTGCATGGCTGGCTCGACAACGCCGCGAGCTTCGTCCCGCTGGCGCCATATCTCCCGGGCCTGGACCTGGTCGCGCCCGACCTGCCCGGGCATGGTGCCAGCGACCACCTGCCGCGCGGCATGGACTATTCCTTCGCGGGCGCGGTGCACACCGTGCTCGACATCGCCGACGCCCTGGGCTGGGAGCGCTTCACGCTGCTCGGCCACTCCATGGGTGCGGGCATCGCCAGCCTGGTGGCTGCGGCCTGCCCGGAGCGCGTCGAACGCCTGGTCGCGATCGAGGCCCTGGGCGCGCTGGCCGAGGAGCCCGGACGTACCGTCGACCGGCTGCGCGACGCGGTTGCCGCAGCGCGGGTCCTGCCAGGCAAGCGTCTTCGCGTGTTCGACGACATCGCGCCCGCCGTGCGCGCACGGATGAAGGCCAACGGCCTTGGTGAGCCGGCCGCGCGGCTGCTGGTGGAGCGGGGAACGGTGGCGGTGGAGGGTGGCTGGAGCTGGAGCAGCGACCCGCGCCTGACCCTGCCGACGCTGGTGCGGATGACCGAAGCCCAAGTCGAGAACCTGGTGGCCGGCATCACCTGCCCGACGAAGGTGCTGTTCGCCGATCCGGCGCAGCCCTACCTGCCCGATCCGCTACGGCGCGCGCGCGCGGCACTGCTGCCTGCGGGCGAACTGGTCGTGTTGGCGGGCGGCCACCACCTGCACATGGAGCAACCCCGCGAAGTCGCCGCTGCGATCGGCGGATTCCTGGCCGGCTGAAGCGTGCGCGCGCCGGTTACTGCTGCGTGGACCGCTCGCGCAGCTGGATGCCGACCATGAGCTGCGCGTCGCCGTGGCGGGTAAAGGTGTAGGTCGCTTCGCGCTCGCCCTGGCTGAAGCCGAGCATGGCGCTGTCGGCCTGCTGCATCGCCAGGGTCTGGGTCCAGCCGCCGCGGGCCATGGCAGCGCGTGCGTCGTCGAACATGGACGCCACCGTGCCGTCGGACTCGAGGCTCAGCAGGCGCGCGCCGCCGATGTCCATCACGCTGCTCACGCCATAGCTGGCCGGCAGGAACAGGTCGCCGGGGAAATCCGCCGGCAGCGCGATGCCGGCGCCGGTGGCGATGCTCATCTCGCCTTCCGAGGTGTGGATGCGCATGCGGTTGCCATCGCGGTCCACCTCCACCTGTTGGC
This sequence comes from Luteimonas sp. A649, assembly GCF_054072735.1. Taxonomy (NCBI): domain Bacteria; kingdom Pseudomonadati; phylum Pseudomonadota; class Gammaproteobacteria; order Lysobacterales; family Lysobacteraceae; genus Luteimonas; species Luteimonas sp. A649. The sequence goes on from NZ_JBSVRQ010000002.1 coordinate 120,846, forward strand.
CGTTGGCGCGTTCGATGGCGGCCTCGGCTGCGGCGTCGGCGGCGCGCTGGCAGCCGCTGCCGGTCACCACGAGCCCGACCATGAGCAGGGGTAAGAGAAAATGGCGCATGGATCTCCTGGGACTTCGCCGACAGATGCCTTACCCGTAGAACGCTCTCAGGCCGCCGGACCGGACAGGAGCCTCAGCATCGCCTTCAAGCGCCGACCGTGGTCGCGGAAGTAATCGCGTTCGACGCGCCAGTCCGGACAGCGCGCATCCACTTCGGCCCAGAACGCGGGCGAGTGGTCGGCATGCACCAGGTGGCAGAGCTCGTGCACCAGCACGTACTCGAAGGCCGAAGGCCGGCCCAGCACCAGTGCCAGGTCGAGCGCCACGGTGCTGTCGGGCGCCAGTGAACCCCACTGCGATGACATCGCCTTCAAGCGCACGCGCACCGGTGCGCGCGGCAGGCCGGGCAGGTAGCGTGGCAGCCAGGTGCCGATGTCGGCGCGGGCCTCGCCTTCGTAGAAATCGCGAAGCGCGCGACGCAGGGCGGCGTCGCCGCCGCGGCCGGTATGCCGGAACACCAGGCCGTCGCCGTCACGGACGACGCAGGCGTAGCGCCCGGCTTCCCAGCGCAGCGGCACCATCACCCCGCGCAGCGGCAGCGCGGTCGTGGTGTCGCGCGCGAGTGGTGCGACCAGGTCGTCGATGGCGTGCGCGCGCAGCTGCGCAAGCACCCAGTCACGGTGCTGTTCGAGGAAGCGTTCACCGGAGATCGCGCTCGCGCGCGGCGGCAGGGTCAGGCGCGCGCCGCGTTCGTCGACCGACAGCCGCAGGCGACGCGCGCGTGGATCGCGCACGCGCATCACTTCGACATGGCTGCCGTCGTCCATCGCAAGCGCGACGGTGTCGCGCTGGATGTTGCGGGTGCCCGATGCATCGGACTTCGTGAGCAGCAGGCGGAGCAGGGACGACATGTGCTGATTCTACCGGCGTGCACCCGCGTCGCGCGCATCCGTGGGCGCGGTTGCGATGCGACTGCGTTCAGGCATCGACGCGCGAGAGCTTCAGCGCAGGCTCCAGGATCTCGAACAGCCGCCGGACTTCGGCCGACATCAGCGCGAAGCGCGCGTCGAGTTCGGCGTGCAGGTCGTCGCGGTCGTTGCCCTCGAGCTGGTCCACCGCGCCGTCGAGGAACTTCAGCTTGCGCACCACCAGGTCCTCGCCGAGCACGAACGAAACGTGGTCGTCGAGCACCAGCGCAAGACGGGTGACCTGCTTGCCGGCTTCGAGGTGGTGGGTGATCTCCTCGCTGCCCAGGTCCTGGCGCTGGCACTTCACGATCGCGCCGGTGTCGTTGCCGTCCTTGAGTTCGCACTCCTCGCCAAGCGACAGGCCTTCGGGCAGCTGCTCGCCCGCGATCCAGCCCGTCAGCACGCTGCGCGGCGCGACTTCGGCATTTGCCGGCAGCGCCGGGAAGCTGCCCAGCGCCTGGCGCAGCGCCGAGACCACGGCCTCGGCGTTCTTGCGCGAGGAGGTGTCGACGATGCACAGGCCGTGCTTGAGGTCGAGCAGGGCGTCGGTGCGCGAAGGGCGGACGAAGGCGCGCGGCAGCAGCTCGTGCACCAGCTCGTCCTTCATGCGCTTGCGCGCGCGGCCGCCCGGGCGGCGGCCCTCGCGCTCCTCGGCTTCGTCGAGCTTGCGCGCGAGCATGTCGTTGACGACCGCGGAGGGCAGCAGGCGGTCCTCGCCGCCCACGGCCACCCAGGCGGCGTCGCCGATGCGGTGGGCATGGGCTTCGGAGTCGCGGCCAAGGGCCGGCACGAAGCCGCGGGAAGAAAGCTCGAGCGGGCCGACGGGCTTGAGCGGATGCGTTGCAAGCGCCTCCTCCAGGCCTTCGAGGTCGAGCGAGGTCGGGAAACGGAACAGGGTCAGGTTGCGAAAGAACATGGGTATCGGGGGCCGTGGTGGTGGGTTCGGGGAAGGATGCGTGTGCGCTGTCTCAGGGGACGCGCTGGCGTCCCGCGCGGGCGGGATGGGAGCTGCCGGGCTGCGGCATCAGGCGCCGTGGCCGGCGTGCGGCGTGTCGTCGGGTTCGCCGGCCAGCCAGTCGCGTGCGTCGACCATGGCCGCCGCGTCGCGGTGGCCCAGGCCGAGGAAATCGAACAGCTTCGGATCTGCCAGCTGCGAGGGCCGGATGTTGCCGAGCGCGCGCGCGATCTGCTCGACGCGTCCGGGCGATTCACGCTCCCACTGCGCCATCATCCGCTGCACCTGTTTGCGCTGCAGGTTCTCCTGCGAGCCGCAGAGGTTGCAGGGGATGATCGGGAACGCCTTCGCCTCGGCGTAGGCGGCGATATCGTCTTCGCGGACGTAGGCCAGCGGGCGGATCACCACGTGGCGGCCGTCGTCGCTGAGCAGTTTCGGCGGCATGCCGCCGAGCCTGGCGTGGAAGAACATGCTGAGGAAGAACGTGGCCACCATGTCGTCGAGGTGGTGGCCCAGGGCGATGCGGGTGAACCCATGTTCGGTGGCGTGCGCGTACAGCGCACCGCGGCGCAGCCGCGAGCACAGCGAACACATGGTCTTGCCTTCGGGCACCACGCGCGAGACCACCGAATAGGTGTCCTGTTCGATGATGTGGAAGTCCACGCCCAGCGAGCGCAGGTAATCGGGGAGCACGTGCTTCGGGAACCCGGGCTGCTTCTGGTCGAGGTTGACCGCGGTGATCGAGAACGACACTGGCGCCTTCTTCTGCAGCTGCAGCAGGACGTCGAGCAGGGTGTAGCTGTCCTTGCCGCCGGACAGGCACACCATGACCTTGTCACCGTCGGCGAGCATGCCGAAGTCGGCGATCGCGCGACCGACCTGGTGGCGCAGGCGCTTGCCCAGGCGCTGGGTCTCGTGGGCTGCGCGGCGTGCGCGTGGTGCGGGTTCGGCGAGGGGGAGGGCGATGCTCATGGAGCACGCATTCTAACGGTACCGGTCACGGCCGCCGCTTCGGCGCGGGTCGCGGCGGACGATGGTCGAGCAACGCAGGCAGCGTGTACTCTCGGACGCCATGCATTCTTCCGACGCCGCTGAACAGGCCCGACTCGCCCAGCGCCTCGTGGCGCTGAAGGCCGAGCATCGCGACCTCGATGCCGCCATTGCCCGGCTGCAGCTCGACCCGGGCGCAGACGAGTTGATGGTGAAGCGGCTGAAGAAGCGCAAGCTGCAGCTGCGCGATTGCATCGAGCTGCTGGAATCGGCGTTGATTCCCGACGAGCCGGCCTGAGGCTGGCGGCAGCCGCTGATCGGCGGTGCCACGCCGGACCGCAACATGCGTGGCGCGTTTGTCGGTTCTGTCCCCGTTTCCTCGTATATGGGGTGACAAGCCGTTTCGGCCGCATGCCTTCCCGGGCGGCGGCCTGGCGGACATCCCCTGCCAGCCTCGTGGCGCATCTGGTCCTCTCTCCCGGCCTGGTCGCCGCGCGGCTGGCTTTCCGCCCGGGCACGCTTCCGCCCGGACCTACGAGGACAACCCGATGATGAAGACGATCCCCGCCGCCGCACTGCTGCTTGGCGGCCTGTTGGCCGGCGCCGCGGCCGCCGCCGGCCTCGACCACGCGCCTGGCGACGATGTGGCCGTGACCACCCGCGGCAACGCAATCGCCATCGATGTGCTGGCCAACGATCCGGGCACCACGCCCCGGACCGACCTCCGCGTGTACCGGCAGCCGTCCCACGGCAGCGTGCAGGTGGGCGAGGGACGCCTCCTGTACACGCCCGCCGCGGGATTCACCGGGCGCGACAGCCTCGCGTATTCGGTCAAGACCGGACGCAGCTTCGGCGTCGCCACTGTGACCGTGGACGTCGGCGACGCCCTCAGGCTGCAGGGCAGGGTGACCGAGCGCGGCCCGGGCGCCGCGGTATCGGCCCGCGTCGGCGAGCGGCGCTTCCACGCCAAGGCCGATGCCACCGGTGCCTACACGATCGACGTGATCGGCCTTGAGGGCGAGATGGTGAGGCTGGAAAGCAGCCGTGGCGAGGTGGCCCTGGCGAGCATCGTCGGTGGCTTCGAGCGCCTGCTGGCCGAGGCGGGCAAGGACGGCGTGCTCACGCGCGAGGAAAACAACCAGGTGCAGGTGACCCGGCTCAGCGCAGCGCTTGCCTACCTGCTGCAGCTGGCCAACGGCGGGGCCCCGGTGGAGTCCGAAGGACAGCTCGCGGCGGCGCAGGGCGCGATGGACCTCGACGTGCTCCTGGAGATGTCGGCCGCGATCAAGCTGGTGGCCGATGGAACGCACGCACTCCCGAAGGGCGTTGCGGACACGATGGCGCTGATCAGCGACACCGATGCCTACCAGCAGTTCGTGCAGGCGGTGCGATCCAGTGACCCCGAGGCGATCGACAACGCCATTGCGTACACGCTGTCCGATGCCGATGTCGTGGTGCCGACGGACGCGGCCGGAATGGTCGGCGCGAAGTGGCTGGCACCTCCCGGCGCCACCGGCACCATCCGCGTGGGCCTGATCACCGGGCAGCACCTGGCGCTGGAAGAGGGCGGCGTCGGCACCTACGTCGATACCGTGCCGGCGCTCGATACGGGCGCGAGCTGGGTCGTTGTCGGCGGAGCGGCGGCCGTCGTCCTGGATACGCCGCGCGAGACCGAACACCTCCACTACCGGGACGGCGCGGATGTCAGAAGGGTTTCCAGTCTTGGGCGCCTGGACTTCACCCGCCTGGTCGACGGCGGCGCCAGTGGCCGCGACCTCGTGGGCATCACGTACCACTACGTGCAGTCGTATCCGGACAACCCGGAGTATCCCGACGTCGTCACCGCCGGGACCAGCAGCATGCTGTCCTATCGCGAGGGGGTGGCAGAGATCCCGTTCCGCGCGGACGAGTTCCCGGCGGACCGCACGTTGCAGCTGCATCGGCCCGAAATCTACGGCGTTGACGGCAGCGAGCAGACCAACGGCTCCAACTACGCCCTGCATCGATTCAACAGCGGTGGCGGCGGCATCGTGCTCGACGATGCCCAGGCGTTCACCTGGTCGCTGGCCGGCAACGGACGCCTGCAGCTGGTCTACGAAGACGGCGAAGTCGCCGAGCTCGTGCGCCTGGTGCGCGATGGCGCCAAGGGCGACGGTGTGATCGCCGCCTACCAGCTGCCCGACGGCCGCTCCAAGACGATCTACGCCCTGTCATCGGTGCGGGACGGCAGCCTGGAGTTCACCACGGCGAACCTGGCCCGGCCCTGGCGATCGGGCTTCGACATCTCGCAGACCGCCTACGATTTCGAGAACTTCTTCGGCTTCTACATCGTTCTCGATGGGCCGGACCAGACGGGAAGGCAGGTGAGTATCTATCCGGACGTTGGTATCAGCAGCACGCCGCTGAGCTGGGACCTGGTCGACGGCGTGATGGTGGCGCGCCGGTACCGGAACCACCATGGCTGGCAGGCCGAGTGCACCCTGGGCGTGGATGGCTGCTACCTGTTCATGGAGCGGCGCTGGGTGCCGGTGTCCCGTGCCGGCGGCCGGATCTACCTGCACGAGGAACTCTGGACGGCCGTGGATACGACCGGCCTGCTTCCCCTGGTCCTGCTCAGCCAGCGCGGCAACTTCTACGAGATCGATGCCCCGCCGCCGCATTGACGACTCAGGGCAGCCAGATCTTCCGTCGCGTCACCGGGCTGGCACTGGCATCCATCACCAGCCCGTTGGCGTCGAACTCGACCTGGATCTCGTCGAAGCTGCTGAGCCAGAAGCGCCAGACCTCGGCCTCGAGGTTGGGGTTCTCACTGCTCACGGGCCAGCCCAGCGACATCGCCACCTGCTCGCGGGTCATCCCCGGCGTGATGCGCGCGCTGGCGATGGCCTCGCGGATCTTGTCCGGGAAGCCCGCGGCCGCGATGCGCGGGTCTTCGGCCACGACGTATCGGGCGGCGAATTCGGCTTCCGACAGGTCGCGGCTGTAATGGTTCTCGATCACATGGCGCTTGCCGTCGACCAGCAGCCTGAGCTTGCGGCGGTCCTGGCGGGTCACGGTCAGCGGACTGCCGAAGGGCACGATGCGCGCGCCTTCGTCGTCGTAGTTGATGTCGTAGATCTCGCCGTCGAAGGCGCGCATGTTGCAGCAGAGGAAGCCTTCGGTCTGTCCTGCCTGGCGGGCGATGGCGGGCGTGGCTGCGGTGGCGATGGCAACGGCGACAAGCGCCGGCATGGCGTTGCGGAAGCGCATGGAATTCCCCTGTGTGTCGCGGCCGGGCCGCCGCGCGTGCGGTTCGCAGGGGCGAGCCTGGATCGGCGCCTCTGCGTACGCCACTCCCCATGGCGTGGGCGCATTGTGCGGGCAGCCGCGTTGCGAGTGAAGCCGGTGATGGACCGGCCGACGAACGTCAGGGCCCGGGCGTGGCCGGCGCCGCTTCCGGGCTGATCTTCTCGATCGTGTGGCGCAGCTCGCGGCCCAGGATCACCTTGGCGTCGCGCGCCCAGGTGTCCAGGCGCTGGTCGAAGGCCAGCTTGCTGTTGTGGTCCAGCTTCACCAGGCCGAGTTCGCGCAGCTTCTGGATGAAGCCGCGGAACAGCGCCTTGTCGAAGAACTCCGGTGCCGCCGGCGCGTACAGCAGGCTCAGCCGCTGCGCCGCCAGCTGGCACAGGCCTTCGAGCTCGCCCGCGCCGAGCGTGCCCGAGCCGTTCTTGGCCAGCACCGAGATCGCGATGTAGTAGCGCTCGAAGGCCTGCTGCAGCGGATGGCCGATGGCACGCAGCCGGAACACCTCGTCCGACTGTCCTGCCTGGCGGGCAAGGATCCCGCCGTCGTCCTCGCTGACGCGCTCGAGCAGCCCCTCGCGTACGAACAGCTCGATCGTCGCGTCGATGCGTTCGGCGAAGCCGTCCTCGTCCCAGGGCAGGAACAGTTCGCCCTGCAGGAAGGGGTACATGCTGCGGCCGATGCGCAGCAGGGTCTCGCGCGCCATGCGCCGGTTGTGCAGGAAGCAGCACGCGATCCACGCCGAGGCCGTGAACAGGTGCACCACGTTGTTGCGGAAGTACGACAGCAGCACCGCGGTGTCGCCGTGAACGCGCAGCACGTCGCCCAGCGGATGCACCACGCGGTGCAGCACGCCGATCTCCTCGCCGTGGGCGATGATCTGCTGCGGCGAATGCGGGGTGACGGTGACCAGCGGGCTGTAGGGCACTTCGGCCAGCAGCTTCTTGGAGAGCAGGATCTGCGCCGTCAGGTCGCCCTCGCCCATGGCGTGCTTGGGCGTGGACAGCAGCGCCAGCGCCAGCAGGTTGATCGGGTTGACGTCGGCGGCGCTGTTGACGCGCTCCTGGATGCGCTGCGCGGTGGCATCGACCGTGGTCGCCAGCCAGTCGGGCTTGTCCTCGTCGGGAAGCGGCGTGCCGTCCCAGCTCGCGGCGTGCTCGGCCAGCATGTCGGCCAGCGCGATCGGCTCGCCGAAGTTCACCACGACCTGGCCGTAGTTCTGCCGCAGCACCTTCGGGATGCTCCACAGCAGCGCCCAGATCGATTCCTTTTCCTTGGGCTTGCCGGACAGCTCGTCGAAGTAGCTGTTGCCCTCCATCAGCTTCTCGTAGCCGATGTAGACCGGCTGGAACAGCACCGGGCGCGTGGGCTGGCGGAGGAACGCGCGCACGGTCATCGCCACCATGCCGCCCTTGGGCTGCAGCAGGCGGCCGGTGCGCGAGCGCCCGCCCTCGATGAAGTACTCGATCGAATAGCCGCCGGCGACCAGCTTGGCCACGTACTCGGTGAACACCGCAGAGTACAGCGCGTTGCCGCGGAAGCTGCGGCGGATGAAGAACGCGCCACCCTTGCGCAGGATGGTGCCGATCACCGGCAGGTTGAGGTTGATGCCGGCGGCGATGTGCGGCGGCACGATGCCGCGCGTGTACAGCAGATAGGACAGCAGCAGGTAGTCCATGTGGCTGCGGTGGCAGGGCACGTAGACGACCTCGTGGCCCGGTGCCGCGGCCTTGAGCTGGTCGAGGTGGTGCACCAGCACGCCGCGGAAGATGCGGTTCCAGACCGTGGTCAGCAGGAAGCTGGCCGAACGCACGACCGGATGCGAATAGTCGGCGGCGATCTCGTAGGCGTAGCCGTGCGCCTTCTTCCAGGCTTCGGCCTGGCCGCGGGCGGCATCGCCGCCTTCGCGCCGGGCCTGGTCGGCGATGGCGTCGCGCACCGGCGACGATGACAGGACCTTGTCGACCAGCAGGCGGCGGGTGGACAGGTCGGGGCCGATGATCGCGGCGCGGATGCGGTTGAAGTGCGTGCGCAGCAGCCGCGAGAGCTTGCGCACCTCGCGCTCGCGCTCCAGGCCCTCGGCGATGATGTCGCGCACCGCGACCGGCGGCGCGAAGCGCACCAAGGTGTCGCGGCCGTTGAGCAGGATCGCCAGCAGCCGGCGGAAGCGGCCGACCAGCGCCCAGTTCTCCGAGAACAGCACCGAGAACCAGCCGCTGTTCTTGTCCGGCGCCCGGCCAACGAAGATCGACACCGGCACCAGCTGCACGTCGAGCGCGGGGTCGTCGTGGTGCGCTTCAAGCAGGCGCGCGAGCGAGTCGGAGTGGCTCTTCTTCTTTTCCGGCTTGCGCTGGGTGGCGATCCGGGTGGCCAGGTCGAGCGCACTGCCGGCGTTGCGCCGCGACAGCGCGACGTAGGCGCGCTTGCGCCCGAGCAGGTCGCCCGGAAGCGGTACCAGCGGCGACGGCAGTCCGGCCTCGCGGCAGGCGCGATCAAGGATCAGCGCGTTGGACAGGCCGTAATCCTCGAGCACGTAGCAGACCTGGCGGTCGTCGATTGCCTCGCCCGGGGCCTGGGGCTCGGTGCTCAGCCCGATCCATGGCGACAGCGCGCGCCCCATCAGGCGCGCCCACCACGGCCGCGTGCGGCGGGAGGGGCGGCCGGGGCGCGGGCCACGCCCGGGCACGGTGGCTTCAACGGCCGGCCCGGGACCGGTGTCGGCGTCGGGGCGGTCGTCGGGCGTGGAGTTGGAATCGAAGAGGGAAGGCTGGTTCGGCATCGTCGACATTATGCCCGTGGGCGGTTCCGGCCCCCGCGCAGCGGCCGGGACGCGTCCCGGTTCAGGGAGCAGCCACCGGGGCCGGCGGTGCGGCGGGCGCGGGCTGCGTCTCGGCCGGGAGGTCCGTGGCACCGGCGGCCGCGCGGGCATGGCGCAGGTAATCAGCCAGGTACCAGCGGCCGTCGATGCGCTCCATGTCGACCACGGTGTCGATGGCGCTGCCCGCCAGGACGTAGCGCAGGCGGACGGTGGCGCGGTCGCCCTGCTGCACCTGCAGGCCGGCCTCGACGCTGTCGAAGGCGGCATCGAGGTCCAGGCCGTAGCCGGCCAGCACCGACCGGGCCTCGAGGGTGAAGGCGCCGATGCGCCCCAGCGACGCATCCATGCCGGCCGCGGCGATGCCTTCGGCCGACACCGCGCCCACGGCGCGCGCCGCGATGGCCAGGCGCGTGATCGCGGCCGCCGCGTGCTCGCGATCGGCCAGTGGCGCCCCTGCGGCCCACTGCGCCACGGCCGACACCAGCTGCGCGTAATGGTCGCGCTCGGAGTCGCTGAAGTCGCCCTGGTGCTCGACATACTGGACGCCGAACATGCCCATGGTCGCGGCGGCGGCGCGGATTTCGCGCGCGGAACCGGCGAACTGGCGTTCGAAGCCGGCCAGCAGGGCGGTCTCGGCATCGTCCGCCGCCAGTGCTTCGAGCACCTGCGGCAACTGCTCCGAAAACGGCAGCTCGTCGAGCGGCCAGCGTGTGTGGCCGGCGCGCCAGGCCAGCTGCAGCCGCGTGTGCAGCGCTGGCGGCACGGCATCGCGCGCGAACGCGTCGAGATCGCCGCTGCGCATGTGGCTGCCCAGCACCTGCACGGCCAGCGCGGGCCGGCTCAGGTCGCTGGCTGCGGGTGTCTGTGCATCCGGCGTCACGGGCCGGCACGCCGCGAGCATGGCGGTCACTGCGGCGGCGGCCAGCAGCGACCGGAGGAACGGTGGCATGGGCATCGCATCCCTCCCCGGGCAGCAGGGCGCATCTTGGCCGCCGGCCGGCAGCCGCGGCAAGCCTACCCGGTCACAGGTCGCGGACCACCCAGCCGTGGGCGGCGGCAGCGGGCGCATCGATGGCGGCTTCGGCCACGCGTTCCGGCGGTTCGCCGGCGGCCCAGGCCGCGGCAATGGCGGCCAGCCTGTCGCGGGTGGCGCGGGTGTAGGCGCCTTCCAGCTCGTTCTGGGCGTCGGCGGCCAGCTTCTGCGGGTACAGCAGGCGCGCCTCCTCGCTGCGGTTGAGCATGGCGATCATGCGCGCCAGGCTGGTGCGGAAGGCCTCGGCCGACAGCGCCGTGCGCTGGGTCCGCTGCAGGTGCCACACCACCAGGTATTCCACCGGGCCGAGCATGCGCCGCGGGGTGGCGCCGAAGAAGTGCCCGGACAGCGCGCTGGCGGCCATCGGCGCGCCGGGGTCGGGCAGGCCGGTGGCGCCCCAGGAGCTGAGGGCCCCGCCCGGCAGGTCCATCCGGCGCAGGGCCACGCCGAAGGTCTCGGCGAGCAGCCGCTGCGCGCGCTCGTCGTCGCTTTCGGCCACCACGCCGACGATGCGCAGGAACAGTGGATAGCGCTCCTCGCCCAGCCGGCGCACCAGGCGCTTGAGCACCGCCAGGCGGTATTCGGGATCGGCATGCGCCGCCAGCGCCGACACCAGGCGGTCGGCGGCGGTGCGCAGGGCGGCGGGGGTGGGCAGGGAATCGGTCATGGCCGCGGCATTATCGCGGCTGGTGGTGCCGGCGGGTCAGGCGAACGCGTCGAGCACCGAATCCACGGCGCCCTCGGCGGCCTGGGCCAGCGGCAGGGCACCCAGCCGGGCCTCGAGGGCGAGGTCGCCGGCGAGCATGCGCGGACCGGCGCTGTCCCAGGCCGGCGCGGCGAGGACCCGTTCGCCGGCATCCGCCAGCGCGACCGGTGCGGCCTCGACCTCGGCGACGGAGCTCCCGGGCTGGACCTCGTGCGCATCCCCGCCCTGCTGGCGACGGAGGTCGTCCAGCGGCCCGTCGATCCGATGCAGGCCGGATGCGAGGTTGAGGTGGGAGTCGGGACCGATGGTGCTCATGGCGATGCCGTGGGACCTGGAGGGGGATTCGGGGCGATGGGCAGACTGTATCGCCGCGGGCTGCGCCTGCCACCTCGGGCCGACCCTAGCCGCCGCGACCCGTTCAGCTGCCGGTAGTCCGGCGTGCCGCGCAACTGCGCGCCGGAGCCGCGCCTGCAAGGTCGTGCATGGTAGCGTTCCGCCGCGAACCAGGCAGAGACGCGATGGCCCAGGACCAGGGCGCCGACAAGACCGAGCAGCCGACCCCCAAGAAGCTCCGCGACGCGCGCAAGGACGCCAACGTCAGCAAGAGCAAGGAGCTGACCAGCACGGTGCTCGTGCTGGGCTGGCTGGTGGGCGGCTGGATGATGCTCGGCTTCATGTGGGACCGGATGCGTGCGCTGTTCCAGGCGAGCCTGGATGCCATCGGCACGCCCTTCCTCGAGGCCGCGCCGGCGCTCGGGCTGCAGGCCTTCTGGACCCTGGTCGCGCTGAGCGTGCCGCTGCTGCTGGTGGCGCTCTTCCTCGCGGTGGTGGTCGAGTTCCTGCAGACCGGGCCGGTAGCGAGCATGAAGAAACTCACCCCGGACGTGTCGAAGATGAACCCGGTCGAGGGCGTCAAGAAGATGTTCTCGATGGACAACCTGGTGGAGCTGGTGAAGGCCATCTTCAAGAGCGCGGCGCTGATCTTCATCGGCGCCGTGGTGCTCTACGGCATGCGCCACAGCCTGCTGCAGATGCCTCATGCACCGCCCGGGGCGATGGGCACCGCGATCTGGCACGCCCTGGTGCGGATCGGCATCTGGACCATCGGCGTGTTCTTCTTCGTGTCGGTGCTCGACGCCTGGTACCAGAAGTTCTCCTACCTCAAGCAGCTGCGCATGAGCCGCCGCGACATCAAGCAGGAGGTCAAGGAGAACGAGGGCGATCCGTACGTGAAGCAGCGCCGCAAGCAGTTGCACCAGGAGTGGTCGCAGCAGAACATGCTCAATGCCGTACGGGGATCGAACGTCGTCGTGACCAACCCAACGCACATTGCCGTCGCCCTGCAGTTCGAGGCCGGGGTCACCGACCTGCCGCTGGTCGTCGCCAAGGGCGAGGGCCACCAGGCCGAGGAGATCAAGCGCGTCGCCGAAGAGGCCGGCGTGCCGATCCTGCAGAACATCCCGCTCGCGCGCGGCCTCAACGAGAAGGTCGAGGTCGACGACTACATCGGCAGCGAGTTCTTCGACGCGGTGGCCGAGGTGCTGTTCTGGGCCGAGGGCATCCGCCGCGGCGAGTGATCAGCCCAGCGCGTGCTTGAGCACGCCGAGCAGGTAGCGGTTGCTGCCCAGGCGCTCGAGCAGGATTTCCACGTAGACGCCGATCAGCAGCAGGATCAGCGCCGTCGCAAGCCAGGCCTTGATCGGCATCGTGAGCGCGAACACGTTGAGCTGCGGCGCGTAGCGGTTCACCAGCCCGAACGACAGGTCGATGACCAGCATCACCACCATCACCGGCGCCGCCAGCACCAGCACCGTGGTCATCATGTAGTCGAACTGGCCGACGAACAGGTTCATCCCCGCCGCCGGCAGGTTGGGGAAGTACGAGGCCACCGGCCACAGCACGTAGCTGCCCATCAGCAGGTCGAGGAATACCAGGAAGGCGCCGCTGGCCATGAACAGCCAGGTCGCCAGCTGCGACAGGAACTCGCCGTGCAGGGTGACCTGGTGGCCCTGGATGGGATCGAAGACCTGCGCCATCGACATGCCGACCTGGGTGTCGATCACGCTGCCTACCGCGGCCACGGCCCAGAACACGATGCCAAAGCAGAAGCCGATCGCCACCCCGATGAAGATTTCCTTCAACACGATCAGCGGCCATTCGATCGTGCCCAGGTTCTCCATCGGCAGGCCGGCCAGCGCCACCGGCAGCACGATGATCCCCAGGCTCACCATGAAGCTGTTGCGCACCATCGCCGGCACCGTCTGCTGGGTCATCAGCGGCAGCATCAGGAAGGCGCCGATCACCCGCGGCAGCACCAGCGCGAGCGCCAGCAGCGGGTTGCCGAGGAAGTCGAACACCCGTCAGTTCCGCACCGTCAGGCCCGGGAAGTCGCGGAAGATGCGGTCGGTGTAGTTGTACAGCGAGCCGCCGATCAGCGCCGCGGTCACGAACAGCATCAGCACGATCGCCAGGAACTTGCAGGCGTAGGCGAACGTCTGCTCCTGCAGCTGGGTGGCGGCCTGCAGGAACGCGATGACCAGCCCGACCAGCGCCGCGGCGCCGATCGGCGGGCCGGACAGCAGCATGACAAGGAACAGCGCTTCCTTGGTGAGCTCCAGGACCTCGTTCATGTCATCCGCCCCCGTAGGTCAGCACCAGGCCGTGGACCAGCTTCGCCCAGCCGTCGACCAGCACGAACAGCAGCAGTTTGAACGGCAGCGAGATCGTGGTCGGCGACAGCATCATCATGCCCAGCGCCAGCAGGATGTTGGCCACCACCAGGTCGATGATCAGGAAGGGCAGGAAGATCAGGAAGCCGATCTGGAACGCGGTCGTGAGTTCGCTCACGGTGAACGCCGGGATCACCACGATGAAGTCGTCGACATCGAGGTCGTCGCGACGGTCCGCCGGCAGCAGGCGCTGCGCGCTGCGCAGGAAGAAGGCGCGTTCGGCGTCGTTGGAATGGCGGATCAGGAAACTGCGCAGCGGCTCCTTGCCGGCCTCGAAGATGCCGAGCATCCGCGCGGCGTCCATGGGCGCGCCTTCGACGGGGGTTGGCGGGCGCGGCGCGCCGGTGGCGGTGATCACCACGGGTCCCTGCTCGCCGGCATCCGCGCCGCCTTCGGGGCCGTCGGCAGGCGTGACGCCGCTGCCGTTGTCCACGTTCGCGAACAGCGGCGAACGCTCGGCGCCCGCGGGATCGGGTGCCATGTTGCCGTCCCCGCCAGCGCGGGCTTCGGCCTCCGCGCGCAGGGCGTCGGCGGCGGCGGGGCTGGCCGGCGGCGGGTCGGCGCGCGTGCCGGCCGCGGTGGTCGCTGCCGGCATCGCGCCCGGTGTCGCCGGGGCCGGGGACTGCGTGACGCGCGCCGCCATGCGTTCGGCGCGGGCGACGGCGCGGGCTTCGATCTGCTCCTGGATCTGCGGCGGCGGCGGCTGCCCGGCCAGGTAGGCGCTGACCGCGGCTTGGGTATCGAGGATCACCGGCGACATCACGTAGGCCGACAGCACGATCGCCAGGCCGTTGATCACGACGTTCGGCGGAACCTGCTGCAGGCCCAGGGCGTTGCGCAGCAGGCTCAGCACCACCACGATCTTGGTGAACGAGGTCACCATCACCGCCACGAACGGTGCCAGCGCGATGAAGACGACGGTGACGAGGACGACCGCCGGCGAGAAGGTGGTGAAGTCCATTCCCGTCAGCTCCAGGACAGCAGGCGCACGCCCAGGGTGTCGCCGACGGCGACCAGCTCGCCGCGACCGGCCACGCGGCCGTTGGCGCGGATGGTGACGTTGCTGCCCTCCAGCGCCGCGGCCAGCGGGAAGACGTAGCCGGGCTGCAGGTCGGCGAGTTCGCCGATGCTCATCTCGGTGCGGCCGAGTTCGAAGCCCAGCTGCACCGGCAGGCTGCGCGCGGGGTCGGCGACGGGGGCGGCCTCGGGCGGCACGCCGCCGTCCTGCTCTGCTTCGCTCATCGAAAGTTCCTCGTGGAAAGTGGGGGAAGGAATCGGCTGGCCCTGCACGGCCCAGCCGCCAGGCGCGGGCGCCAGCGGCCAGTCGCGGCCGGCGGCGCGGGCGATGCAGGTCGGCGGCTGCCCGCGATGGCCGGCGACGATCACGTCACCGGGTCGCAGCGCGCGCCATTCGCGCATCGCCAGGGTGGTCGGGAACTGCAGCGAAACCGCGGCCTGCAGCGTGCGCCAGCGCCCGGCATCGGGCACCGGGTCGTCTTCATGCGGCGGCTCGCCGCGCGCGGCGATCGCCTGCAGCCACGCGATGGGCAGGCACAGGTGGGCAGTCACGGCCAGCGGGGGCGCACCGGCGTCGCCGCCGTCGTTCGCCGGCGCGTCCTCGATGCGGACCGCGAGCCACAGCGATGGCGCGGGCACATCGCCGCCGGCGTCGTCGAGCACGGGCAACAGCGAGCTGCCCAGCCATTCGCTGAGCCGGCGCAGCGTGGTTTCGTGGGCGAGGCTCCAAGCGAGCACGCGCGCGCGCCCGGCATGGTCGCTCCAGCGCAGGCGGGGATCATCGACGCCCGCCGACGCAGGGCCTTCGACGTGCAGCCGCAGCCGCGTGCCTTCGGCATCGACCGCGAACGACGCGGTGGCCCTGTTCGCGGGTTCGGCCTGGATCGCCGCGCCGTCGCCGAGCAGCCACCAGCGCGGCGCCGCGAAGAACGCGCGCAGAGCCTCGCAGGTAGGCGCATCGACCTCGGGCAGGAGGCCGCGCAACGGCCGTGCCCCGGGTGCAGCCGGCAACGCGGTCGCGGGCGTCCGCGTGCGTCGCGACGTCGCCTTGCGCGCGCCGCGCTCAGGCGTGGCCAAGCGCCACCTTCATCAGCTCCGGCAGGGAGCGCACGCCCAGCTTGCCCATCATGTTCGCCCTGTGCAGTTCAACGGTCTTGATGCTGATGCCGAGGATGTCGGCGATGATCTTGTTCGGCTTGCTGGCCACCACCAGGTCCAGGACCTGGCGTTCGCGTGGACTCAGCTTCGCCAGGAGCTCATTGGCCATGCCGCCGCCGGCGCCGCGGTTGCGCGCGTTGGCCAGGGCGGTGCGCAGGGCGTCGATCAGCGCATCCTCGGAGAAGGGTTTCTCCAGGAAGTTCGCCGCGCCCTTGCGCATCGCCTCCACCGCCAGCGGCACGTCGCCGTGCGCGGTCACGAACACCACCGGCAGCTGGATGCCGCGTCGGCCAAGCTCGTCCTGAAGCTGCAGCCCGCTCATTTCCGGCATGCGGATGTCGGACACCAGGCACTCGCTTGCGTCGCCGTGGCGATTGCCCCCGAACGCGGCGAGGAATGCCGGCCCCGAGGCGAAGGCCTCGACCTCGTAGCCGGACGTTTCCAGCAGCCATGCGGTGGAGTCGCGGAAACCATCGTTGTCGTCCACCAGGTAGACGCGTGTCACCGTCATTGCCTATCCCCTTCCTTCCGCCGGCGGCAGCGTGAATCCGAATACGCTGCCCCCGCCCTCGCGCGGCTCGAAGAACAGCCGCCCCTCGTGGTATTCGATGATCGAGCGGCAGATCGCCAGGCCGATGCCCAGTCCGTCGCTCTTGGTGGTGAAGAAGGGCGAGAACAGCTGCGCGCCCTGCTCCTCGCTGAGCCCCTCGCCGCGATCGCAGACGCGGACTTCGACTTCGCCGTCCAGGTTGACCCGGCCCTCGATGCGCAGGCCGCGGTGGTGGGCAGGGACTTCGCGCATGGCTTCGATCGCGTTCTTCACCAGGTTCAGCAGCACCTGTTCCACCATGACCCGGTCGGCATACACCGCCGGCAGTCCCGGGGCGAGCGCGAGTTCGATGCGCAGCTGCAGGCGCTCCGCCTCCAGGCGCAGCAGTTCGACCACGGTGTTGGTGATCTCGACCAGATCGCGCGCATCGCGCCGCGGCTCGCGGGCGCGGACGAATTCGCGCAGCCGCGAGATCACCGCGGCGGCATGTTCGGCCTGCGTGCGCGCGGCGAGCAGCGCGCGCTCCACCTGCACCGGCCCGCCGGCCTGGTCGACCAGGCGCAGGCTGCCGTTGAGATAGTTCACGATCGCCGCCAGCGGCTGGTTGAGCTCGTGCGCCAGGGTCGCCGCCATCTCGCCCACCGTCATCAGCCGCGAGGTGAACAGCAGCTTCTCCTGGCGGCTCTTGTGTGAATCCAGCGCCTCGATGCGGGCGCTGATGTCGACCGCGGTGAGCAGGTCGATCGCGGTGCCTTCAACCTGCGCCGTGCCCCAGTGCAGCGCGTACCAGCGGTTGCTGTGCGGCGCGTTGACCTCGCGCGGCGCGCCACCGGCCTCGTCGCCATCGTGGTCGCCGTCGGCCAGGGCGGCGAGCAGGCGGGCGCGATGGTCGTGGCCCTCCAGGCCGGCGAAGGCCTGCCGGTAGGCGTTGTTGGCAGCTACCAGGCCGCCGCCGTTGCTTGCGAAGGCAGCGCAGGGGAAGGGGATCGCCTCCAGCATCGCGGTCACGGCGCTGTCGCCGGCAGCGACCTGCATGCGGCCGCCCGCGCGCCCGGCCGGCGTCATGCAGTGGCCCCGGTGCCGCGCGCGCCGCAGCGGCTGCGGTAGGCTGCGCCCGCACCTTCCGTGCGCCACAGCAGGCCCATGCATCCGCCCATGTCCAAACGATCCCTGACTGCCATCTTCGCCATCCTGTCCCTCGCAAGTGGCACTGCCATGTCGGCCGAAGCCATTCCCGATGCTCCGGCGGCGTCGTCCTTTGCCGGGGAGCTGTTGGCCATCGTGCTTCCGCTGGCCTTCATCATTGCCGGCCTGCTGGTCGTCCTGCGCCTGCTCCGCCGGCGTTACGGCCTGACCGGCCCCGATGCGCCGCTGTCGATCCTGCAGATCCTTCCGCTTGGCCCGCGTGAACGCCTGGTGCTGGTGAAGTCCCGTTCGGGCCGCGTCTTCACCGTGGGTGTCGCTGCCCAGAACGTGAATTTCATCACTGACCTGGACGAGGCCGATATCGCAAGCCCGGGCAGACCCGAGGATGCGAAGCCCTAGATCGGGACAGCGGTCACGGTTTCTTGTTACCGCAAAATTTCCCTTTCATTACAGGCGTTTGCCTTCACCTCCATGAACAGCCGGAACGTCTCTCACGCGCGGCCCGGATTAAATTTTCCGCGATTGCTCTTGTAGCGAGACTATCGTAATTTGCCACAAAGTGACGCATGGGGTCAGTGCTCGGATGCGGCAGGACGATGATGTGGCAAGGGACATGCAAGGCAGTGGGCAGACCCACTTCCTGGCGCCGTCCGTGGACACGATGACGCCGTGCGCGCGCTGATCGCCAACCTCTTCGCGGCGCCGGCCAACACCAAGCGCGCGCGGCTCGGCTACAGCGACATCGTGCTCGCGGTTTCCGCGGTGCTGATCATCAGCGTGATGATCCTGCCGCTGCCACTGGTGGTGATCGACGCCCTGGTGGCGATCAACATCTCCATCGGCTTCGGCCTGCTGCTGCTGGCGATCTACATCCCCACGCCGGTGGCGTTTTCCAGCTTCCCCAGCGTGCTGCTTCTGACCACCCTGTTCCGGCTGGCGCTCTCGATCGCGATCACGCGTTCGATCCTGCTCGACGCCGAGGGCGGCCACATCGTCGAGACCTTCGGCGACATGGTCGCCGGCGGCAACCTGGTGGTCGGCCTGGTGGTGTTCCTGATCATCACCGTGGTGCAGTTCATCGTCATCGCCAAGGGCGCCGAGCGCGTGGCCGAGGTCTCGGCGCGCTTCACCCTCGACGCCATGCCCGGCAAGCAGCTGTCGATCGACTCCGACCTGCGCTCGGGGCTCATCGACAAGGACGAGGCCCGCGCCAAGCGCCGCCTGCTGGAGAGCGAGAGCCAGCTGCATGGCGCGCTCGACGGCGCGATGAAGTTCGTCAAGGGCGACGCCATCGCCGGCATCGTCATCATCATCATCAACCTGCTCGGCGGCCTGGCCATCGGTGTCCTGCAGCGCGACATGGCGCTGGCCGACGCCACCCGCACCTACAGCATCCTGACCATCGGCGACGGCCTGGTCTCGCAGATCCCGGCCATCCTCGCGACCATTGCCGCGGGCCTGGTGGTCACGCGCACCACGAGCGACGTCGACGACAAGCACTTGGGCGCCGCCATCGGCCGCCAGGTGAGCGGCCAGCCGAGGGTGCTGCTGATCACCGGCATCCTTGCGCTGCTGATGACCCTGGTGCCGGGCTTCCCGAAAATCGTGTTCCTGGTGCTTGGCCTGGTCCTGATCGGCATCAGCGCATGGCGCTACCGGCACGGGTTCCAGGTGCTGCGACGCGCCTTCGGCGTACCGGAGGGCGAGGTCGCGGAATCCGAGCGCCCGGCACAGGTCGACGACCTCGCGCCGCCCGCGCCCCTGCAGCTCGACCTGTCGCCGGACCTGGCGCCGATGCAGGAGCTGCTGCGTTCGCGCGTGGCCGCGGTGGCGCAGGACATGCGCGACGAATTCGGCGTGCCCGTGCCTGCGCCAGCCACGCGCACCGTGGGAGGCCTGGGCCAGGGCGGCTATCGCCTGAGTGCGTTCGGTGCTCGGCTCGCCTCGGGGCAGCTGCGCACCGATGCGGCCTTCCGCCAGGGCGTGGCCGCCGCCGATGGCGGCAATCGACAGGGTGGATTCTTCCCGGCGCTCGCAGGCGAGTGGGTCGCCCCGGGCAGCGAGGGTGCGCTGGCCGCCGACGACCTGCTCGCCGCCCATGCGCGTGGCGCGCTGCAGCGCAGGCTCGGCGGCTTCATCGGCATCCAGGAAACCGCCAACCTGTTCGCGCGCATGCAGCGCGACTACCCCGACCTGGTGAAGGAAATGCTGCGCGTGGTCGCGCCGCAGCGCGTGGCCGACGTCCTGCGCCGCCTCGCCGAGGAAGGCGTGCCGATCCGCAACCTGCGCGATGTGTTCGAGGCCATCACCGATGTCGGCGGCCGTGAGAAGGACGTGGTGCTGCTCACCGAGTACGTGCGCGTCGCGCTCAAGCGCGAGATCGCCGAACGCCACGCCGATACCGAGCGCACGCTGCACGTGCTGCTGATCCATCCGGAACTCGAAGACAAGCTGCGCCAGTCGGTGCGCGTGGCTGGTGGCGCCAGCCAGCTCGCGATCTCGCCGGAGCTGGCGTCGCGCCTGGGCGCCGAAGTGCGCGCGCACCTGGCGCGACAGGCCGCAGGCGTGCGTCCGGTGCTGCTGTGTTCGCTGGATGTGCGCAGGCATCTGCGCAAGCTGATGGAAGTGGATTTCTTCGAGCTCCCGGTGCTGTCGTACCAGGAACTCGCGCCTGACCTGCGCATCGTGCAGGCCGGGCAGGTGAACGCCTGACCCTGGGGCTTCACCGCAAGGTAACGGGACAGCTGCAGGATTCGGTCAAACGGAGAGTGGCATGGGAAGGGAGAACGACATGGAGGCACTGGACGATCGCGGCATCGTGCTGCGCGTCGTGTCGGGTCTCCACGCCGGTGCCGAACGCGAGCTTGCCGGTGGCGAAATGATCCTCATCGGCAGCGGCGACGACTGCGACATGGTGCTGGCGGACGCGGGCGTGGCCGCGCGCCACGCGCTGCTGAGCTTCGTCAATGGCCGCTTCTCGCTGCGCGCGCTGGACGCACCGCTGCACGTCGCTACCGCCATGGTCCATCCCGGTGATCCGATCGAGCTGGACCGCGTGCAGCGCGTGGGCATCGGCGAGGCCGCGATCGCCTTCGGCGCCGCTGATGACGCCGGTTGGGACCGCCTCGTGCCCGGCGGGCTCGGGCCGCGCCCGGCGCCGGACCGGCCCGCCCGCCCCTACCTGCGCCGCCTGCCCGCCGTGGCCGCGGTGGCCGTGCTGTCGCTGGTGTCGCTCGCGATCTTCGCCATGGTCGTGCCGCAGCAGCAGGACGTCCCGGATCCGCGCGCCCAGCTGCAGCGCCTGGTCCCCCAATACGGCATCGACGACGGGCTGGCCGCGATCGACCAGCAGGGCCGCCTGGTGCTGACCGGAACGGTTCCGGATGCCGCCACGCGCGAACGAATCGCGCGGCGGATCGCGGAGGAGAAGATCGACGCGCGGCTGGAACTGCGGACCGGCGACGACATCGCCGGCGACGTTGCCGAGATCCTGCGCGGCCAGGGCATCAGCGCGCGCACGCGCTATCTCGGTAACGGCGACGTCGAGGTCAGGGGCGCCTTCGAGGACGGCGCCGCCCTCGAGGCCGCGTCGTATTCGCGCGCGATGCGGGAAGTGAAAGGCGTGGTCCGGGTCATCCCGGTGAACGTGTCCGAGGTCGCCGCAGCCAAGCGCAACCTGCCCGCCGTTCCCGCCAAGCCGGTGCGCATCCGCGTGGCCGCGATCGTGCGTGGCGACGATCCGCACGTGGTGTCCGGCAAGGGCGACCGTTACCAGGTTGGCGCTGAACTGCCGGGCATCGGCACCCTGGTGTCGATCACCGAGGGCACCGCGCACGCGCTGCGGCCCGACGGCAGCCTCGAGCGGCTGAAGATCGAGGCCGCGCCCAAGCCCGGCGAGGACGCGCCGGAACCTCAGGATTTTTCCAACGTGCGCAGCGACGTCATGCCGCTGCGGATGTAAATCGCAGAAAAGACCGAAGAAGAGGAGAGAGCACCATGACCAACATCGCAGCAGGTACGCCCGGCCTGGGCCAGTTCATCGCCGGCGCAGCCGCCACCAGTGGCGCCGGTGGCATCCGCGGCGGATCGTCCGCCGGTGACCGTGGCAGCTGGTACGAAGCCATGTCGCGCGCCTGGGGCCAGACCCTGGACTCGCAGGCCGCCGTCATCACCGACATGTCCGCCAACATCAGCAGCGGCAGCGACCAGCCTTCCGACATGGTCCAGCTGACCGCCGCCAGCCTGAAGATGCAGTTCATGTCCAACAACGCCGCGACCTCGCAGAACAGCGTGGGCCAGGCGCTGGAGACCCTGGGCAAGCGCAACTAAGCGCGCAAGCGCGGGAGGATCACATGATCGAAGCCATCCAGGTAGCAGCCATGGACCCGGCGATGGCCGGCCAGGCCGGCATGCAGGGTGCGGGCGGCGGCGGGCAGGCACAGGCCACGCCGTACGACATCCGCGATTTCGCCGCCTCGCTCGAGCGCAGCGGCGGCGTCGCCCCGCAGCAGCAGGCGGCGCCGGTCGACCTGACGCCGGCGCAGCCGTCCGAAGGCACGCGGGCGTTGATCTCGGCCATCAACAACCTCAACACGGGCGCGGACAACATCAACGCCCTGTCGCAGAGCATGAGCGGCAACGTCGCCGAGCTCACGCCGGGGCAGATGATGGAAATGACCATGAAGTGCCATCAGTTCCTGTTCCAGGCCGAGCTGACCTCGAACGTTGCCAACCGCACTTCGGACGGCATCCAGCAGCTGTTCCGGCAGCAGTCCTGACGGAAGGGGGCAAGTCCATGGATTCCAAGCAACGGCCGCGGGCACTGCGCGCGGCCCTGTTCGCCCTGGCGGCGGCGACGCTGCTCGCCGCCTGCGGTGGCAAGCCGCTGTACAGCCAGCTCGACGAAAACCAGGCGAACCAGATCATGGGCGTGCTCATCGCAGCCGGCATCGACGCCGACAAGAACCCGTCGCCGTCGAAGGTCGGCTGGGAGGTTCGGGTGGCGGCGTCGGATTTCCCGTACGCGATGCAGTTGCTTGGTGCGCACGGCCTGCCGCGCGCCCAGTTCGCCAATACCTGCGACGTGTTCAAGAAGGAAGGCTTCGCGTCCTCGTCCACCGAGGAGCGTGGCCGCGAGCAGTGCAGCCTGCAGCAGGAGCTGGCCGACACGCTCAGCCGCTTCCCGGGCGTGGTCGACGCCCGCGTGCACGTGACCCTGGCCGAGCGCGATCCTCTGGGCGGGTCCAGCCAGGATTCTTCCGCGTCGGTCGCGATCTTCGAATACGCCGGTGCCAGCGCCCGCGACCGCGAGGCCGACATCAAGCTCCTGATCAAGGACGCAGTGCCGGGCCTGATCGACATCAACAAGGTCACGGTGAAGTTCGCCGAGGCGCCGCCGCTGCCGGCGCGCCGTCCGCAGGGGCCGGCGCTGTCGGCGATCAGTCCGGTCACGCTGGCGATGGCGGCCGGCGTCGTGGTGCTGCTCGGCCTGCTGGTCGCTTTCTGGGGCCGGCTGCGGGCCGCGGTACAACCGAAGAAAACGTCCGACCAGGTCTGGAACGGCTGAGGCATGTCGCTGCGGGCGCTGCTGGCGGAGGTCGACCCCGGATGGCTTGAAGACGCCGGTGCCCCGCTGGACGCGGCATTGGTCGCGCGCGCGCGCGACAGTGCGCTTGGCCGCCGCCTGCTTGCCAGCCGGCTGGCCGAAGGCCCGGCGGCATCACTGCTGGCACCCGACCCGGCGCGCGCTCCGGGTGACATCCGCAAGCGCTGGCCGCGACCGCGGCTCGACGCCCTGTGCCGCGACCTCGGCCTGCTGGCCCATGCGCCACCGATCCGCGCGGAGGTGCGCCGCGAACCGGTCCGACGCCTGAAGACGGCGCTTGGCCACAGCTACATGCTCGCGCTCGACCGGACCGTGTGGGAAGGGACGCTGCCGCCTGCCAGGCTGCAGGCGCTTGGCGCCGACTTCAGCGCGGCCTTGGCCGCGACCATGGCCGACGACGATCCGGCGCCGCTGTTCGCGCTCTTCGACCTGCAGGGCCGCGCGGAGCTGGGTGCCTGGGCCCGGCGTCGCGATCCCGCGCTGGCCGACTGGTGCGACCTGCTGCATCCACCGGCCGACGAGCGCCCCGTGCACCTGCCTGAAAAGCCGGTGCTCCGGGTCTATACGCACCACGAGGCGCGCGCCGCATGAGCGCGCACACGCACCCATGAACGCAGAATCCACCCTCCCCGTCGCCACCCGCGAAGCGCCTGCCGGCCGCAGCCCACCCGCAGCGGGCGTAGCGGTGTTCGAGCAGCGTCAGTTCAGCCGCTCGCTTGGCGCCAGCGTCGTGCCGGCTGCGGCCTGGGCGCAGCTGGGTGAGCTCGATGCGCTGCTCGAGCGCGTCAACGGGCTGTACGAAGAGGCCATCGCCGACATCGCACGCGCGCGCGAACAGGGCCATGCCGAAGGCTTCGCCGAGGGCATCGCGGCCGCCAAGCTGCAGATGACCGAGCAGCTCGCGTCGCTCAACGAACGTCGTGCCCGCGTGCTGGGCGAGGCGAGCGGCCGCATCACCGAACTTGCCTGCGCGATCGTCGATCGCATCGCGCCGGGCTTCGATGCGCGCAGCGTGGTGCCGCCGCTGGTGATGCAGGCGGTCGAGGCCGCGCAGGCCGAGCAGTTCCTGCTGATCCGCGTGCATCCCAGCGTGCGTGACAGCGTGTCCGCGGGCCTCGGCGCGGTGCGCCAGGCACATCCCGCGGTCGGCGTGATCGAGCTCGTCGACGATCCAAGCCTCGAGCCCACCAGCTGCGTAGTGGTGTCGGAAGCCGGCGAAGTCCGCGCCGGCGTCGCGCAGCAGATCGAGGCCATCCGGACCGCATTGGCCGGCAGCGCCGCGCAGGCGGGCAGCGCGGCCGAGGCGGAGCGCCGGGCATGAGCGCAACGGCGCCCGCACCCTTCACGGGTCTCGTCGGCGATCCCGATCCGCTGCTGCATGCGCTGGCGCGGGTCCAATCGATCGAACGCGTCGGCCGCGTCGCCGAAGCCTACGGAACGCTGATCCGCGCGACCGGGCTCAAGGCCGCGATCGGCGAACTGTGCGAACTGCGCAACCCGCGCGGCGAGGGCGATGCATCCTTCCGCCTTGCCGCCGAAGTGGTTGGCGTGTCCAAGCAGCACACGCTGCTGACCCCGCTGGGCGCGCTGGACGGCGTCTCCGCCACCACCGAGGTCTATGCCAGTGGCCGCCAGGCGGCGGTGCGCGTCGGCCCGGGCCTGCTCGGTCGCATCCTCGATGCCCACGGCGAACCCATCGACGACCTTGGCCCGGTCGGCCACACGGTCGACGCGCCGATCTATGCCGCCTCGCCCAATCCCCTGGCGCGCAAGCTGATCGAGCGGCCGTTCTCCACCGGCGTGCGCGCGATCGACACCACCATGACCGCGGGCGAAGGCCAGCGCATCGGCATCTTCGCCGTGGCCGGTGGCGGCAAAAGCACCCTGCTGGGCATGCTCGCGCGCGGTGGCGATGCCGACGTCAACGTCATCGTCCTGGTCGGAGAGCGTGGCCGCGAGGTCAACGAATTCATCCACGACAACCTCGGGCCCGCGGGCCTGGCGAAGTCGGTGGTCGTGGTCGCCACTTCCGATCGGCCGGCGCTCGAGCGCAGCCGCGCGGCCTGGGTCGGTACCGCGATCGCCGAGCACTTCCGCGACCAGGGCCGGAGCGTGCTGCTGCTGGTCGACTCGGTCACCCGTTTCGCGCGTGCGCTGCGCGACGTCGGCCTGGCCGTGGGCGAGCCGCCGGCCAGGCGCGGCTTCCCGCCCTCGGTGTTCAGCGCGCTGCCGCGGCTGTTCGAACGCGCGGGCAACAACGACAAGGGTTCGATCACCGCCTTCTATACCGTGCTTGCGGAAGACGAAGACGGCGGCGACCCGATCGTGGAAGAGGTGCGCTCGATCCTCGACGGCCACATCGTGTTGTCGCGAAAACTCGCGGCCGCGTACCACTACCCGGCGATCGACGTCCTGGTCAGCCTGAGCCGCACGATGCCGCGCGTGGTCGACCATGCGCACGTGCGCGCGGCCGGACAGCTGCGCAAGCTGCTTGCGAAATACCAGGACATCGAGCTGCTGCTGCAGCTGGGCGAGTACAAGCGGGGCACCGATCCCGATGCCGATGCCGCAATCGAAAAGATCGGACCGATCCGCAAGCTGCTGCAGCAATCGGCGCACGAGCTGGTGCCGTTCGCGCAGTCGGCCGACGCGCTCAAGGGCCTGTTTCCGTGAAGCGCTATCCGCTGCAGACGCTCATCAGGCTGCGCGAGCACCGCACCGAAGCCGCGCGCCAGCGGGTGCTCGAGCGCCAGCGCGAAGCACAGGCCTGCAGTGATGCGTGCCTGAAGATCGAGGGCGAGATCATCGCGCTGGATTTCGAGCAGAAGCAGCAGCGCGTGCGCCTGCTCGACGCGCCGCCGCCGGGCGTGCCGTGGCCGAATGCCCTGGCGCAGCGCGAGGCCCACATCGGCCTGTTGGGCGAGCAGGCGGACGCCGCGCGCCAGCGCCTGTTCCAGGCCCAGGAAACGCTGCGCGCCGCCGAGGCCGCGGTGGCCGAGGCGCGCACGGAGTTCTTCCGCGCGAAGGCGCGGCTGGATGCGCTGGATAAGCGCCGCGACGTCTGGCGCGGCGAACAGAATGCCCATGAGCTGCGCCAGGAAGAGGGCGCCGCCGAAGACTTGCTGCAGGCACGCCACCTGGCCGGCGCCTGAGCCAAGGAGTTCCTCCATGTCGATCGATCGCACCAGCCAGAGTTCCGCCGCCGATGCCGCCCGCGCCCGCGAGGGTACGGTGGAGGCGCGCGAGCGTCCGCCGGCCAACCGCGAACAGACCGACCGCTTTCGCGACGCGCTCGACCATGCGCGCCAGGGCGTGCAGCAGCAGCCACAGCGCCTGGGCGAAGGCCAGGCCGAGATCGACCATGGCGACTCCGCGGAGCTGCGCCAGACCGTGACCGAGGACGCCGTGCACCGCACCGGTGAACGGGAGCGCGGCGACAGTGGTGGCCAGGCCAATGACGGCGCCGACGGCGGCGAAGCCAAGCTGCTCGACCCCGCCCTGCTGTGGCAGGCGCAGCACGCCCTGCGCGGCGATGCCCCTGCCGCCATGCCTGCCCCGGTGGGCGCAAGCAACGCGGTCCTGGAAATGATCGAGCGCCACGTGCGCCAGCTCGCCGTGGCCGGCGGTGCGGCCGATCCCCAGGGCGATGGCCAGGTGCTGCTGCGCATGGCCGACGCCACCCTGCCGGGTACCGACCTGCTGCTCAGCCGCGAGGGCGACGGCTGGGTGCTGCGTGCCGACGTACGCTCGCGCGGAAGCTACGACGCCATCCGCGATGCGGCGCCGGAGCTGATGAAGCGCTTCGCCGAGCGCAACCTTGGCAGCTTGCGCGTGGATCCGCACTTCCACGGTTGAGCGTTTTGCCGCGCGGAGTGTGCGCCCTGCACGCCCGCCTTAGGGTCTGACCTAGCTGGCAAGCCATCGTCTTGCTTCCTGTAATGGGCGCATGCGCGGCATGTGTCGCATCAAAGCAGGAGCCAAGCCATGGTCGATCCGGTCAGCGGCAACGGCGGCGGGCACAACGCCGTCGGCGACCACCTCAGCCCGTCGGGCTTCGACTACAACCGCATCCAGGGCGTGCAGGGCAATGCCAACGTCACGCCCGCCTTCATCACCCAGGTCGAGGCGATGGCGCAGCGCCTGGGCACGCAGCCCGAGTACCTGCTGGCGGTGATGAGCTTCGAGACCGGTGCCAGCTTCAGTCCCGGCGTGCGCAACGGCGCGGGCAGCGGTGCCACCGGCCTGATCCAGTTCATGCCCAATACCGCGCGCGAACTCGGCACCTCGACCGATGCGCTGGCGCGGATGAGTGCTCTGGACCAGCTGCAGTACGTCGAGCGCTACTTCAACAACCGCTCCGATCCGGGCGACCTCAACACGCTCGAGGGCGTCTACACCACGGTGCTCTACGGAAGTCCGCGTCCCGATCCCGATGCGACCCTCTTCAGCCAGGGCAGCGCCGCGTATCGCATGAACGCACCGCTGGACGTCAACCGCGATGGCCGGATCACCGCCGGCGAGGCGACGTCCTTCGTGCGCCAGCGTATCGATGGCGACGCGCCGCCGCCTTCATCGTCCCCGGCGCCGGGGCCTTCGCCCTCGCCGTCCCCCACGCCCGCTCCGATGCCATCAGACGCCGTCACCGTGCGCAGTGGCGACACGCTGTCGGGCATCGCCGCGCGTAACGGCGTCTCGCTGGGCGAACTGCTCTCCGCCAATCCCCAGATCCGCAACCCGAACCTGATCTATCCCGGCCAGACCGTGCACCTGCCCGGCGGCGGCGGCGGCGAAGTCACCGTGCGCAGCGGCGACACGCTGTCGGGCATCGCGGCGGGCAATGGCGTGTCGCTCGGCGCACTGCTGTCGGCCAACCCGCAGATCAGCAACCCGGACCTCATCCATCCGGGGCAGACCATCAGGCTGCCGGGCGGCGCGGGTGCCACCCATGAGGTCACCGTGCGCAGTGGGGACACGCTGTCCGGCATCGCCGCGCGCAACGGCGTGTCGCTCAATGCACTGGTCGCGGCCAATCCGCAGATCGCGAACCCGAACCTGATCCACCCGGGACAGACGGTCCACGTGCCCGGTGGCGGCGGCGGACAAGCACCCGCGCCAGGGCCGGGTGCGCCGTCGCCCGCGCCCGGCCCCACGCCGCCGTCGGGCGACGCGCCGACCTATGCGCCGTACACCGTGTACAGCACCGGCCACCAGCCGGCGATTTCGGTATCCCACCCCGACCAGATGCAGCCGCACCACGATTACCAGACGCAGGTGCGCGACGGGCAGACGCTCGAGGTGCGCGACATCGTCCTGCATCGCAACGGCCAGTCGCAGACCAGCCAGGCGATCCCGGCGCCGATCGCGGGCACCGTGGTGTCGGCCGGCGCGATGGGCAACGCCGGCAACGCGGTCATCCTGCGCGGCGACCAGGGCCAGCTGGTCTACATCTTCCACATGTCGAGCATCGACGTGCGCGCCGGCGAGCGCGTGGCCTACGGACAGGACCTCGGCGACCAGGGCTCGACCGGCAACTCCACCGGCCCGCACGTGCACATCGAAGCCTCGACCGCGACGATCGACCGCTGGGTCCACGACCTGCTTGACGGCCGCTTCGACGGGCGTCGCCAGTAGTGCGGCACCCGCCGGGTTGGCTGGCGGCGCTGCTGGCCGCCGGCCTTGCGCTGGCGGGCTGCGAGCGTGCGCAGCCCGATGACGCGGAGGCCGTGCGCGCGGTGCCGGCAACGTCATCGGCAACGATGCCGCCGGGACCGCCGGGCGACGATGCAAGTGATCCCCCCGGCCCGCCCGCCGCCAGCATCCGCTTCGTCGCCGGTGCCCCCGCATCCGGCGAGACGCTGGCGGACGACATCGTCCGCGGCCTCTCCACCGACGTGCGCGTGCTCGCCTGCGACCAGGGTGTGGTCGATGGCCGCTCGGCGTTCGCCCCCGACTGGGTGCTCGCGCACCGGGTTGACCTCGATGACGACGGTCGCGCCGACTGGCTGGTCGAAGGCCGCCACCCCTGTCTCAGCGATGCCGATGGCGCCGACTGGTGGCTGTATGCAGAGAACGCCGCCGGTCGCAGCCTCCTGCTTGCCGCCGGCCGTGCCCGCGCCGTGGAAGCGCTGCCTTCGCGAAGCCACGGCTTCCGCGACCTGCGCCTGCAGCGCGAGGGTGATCGCGACCTGGAAGTGCGCCACGACGGCGCTGTCTACGTGGCTTCGCCCGTCATTCGCGATTGATCGCTGCGGCGGCGCACGCCGCGCCAGTCCGCACGCTGCAGCCGCATTCTCAGCGCAGGCTTCCCGAACTGCTCGACCTTTCCGTCGGGCGTGAAGCCCAGGCGCGCCAACAGCGGCGGTACCGAGCGGTTGGCCGGGTTGCACAGCCCCACCAGCGCTGGCAGCCCAAGCGTGTCGAAGGCGTGCGCACACAGCGCCGCCCCGCCCTCCAGCGCATAGCCGCGGCCCCAGGCGCGCGGCAGCAGCCGGGTGCCGATCTCGACCTCGTCCGGTGCGTACTCCGACACCAGCGAGAAGAACCCGACGAAGCCCGTGGCATCGTCCGCGCGCCACAGCCCAAGGCCCGGGCGCTCGCGCTGGATGCGGCGCGCGGTCTCGACCAGGGCGGCCGCCGATGCGATGTCGTCCACGGGGGCGTCCAGCAGCGCGCGCGCCACCCGCGGGTCGCGCCCCAGCCGCTGCAGGTCGAAGACGTCGCCCGGGCGCAGTCCGCGCAGCACCAGGCGGCGCGTGCGCAGGAACTCGTCGTCGGGAGCGATGGCCATGGCGCGAGTATGCCGTCGCGAACCGCCGCGGCCGCGCCCCGGGCCGGCCCTAGGTCGGGTACGCACCAGCTTGGCGCCGCCGCGCCGCTGCGGAAACTTGAACCTGCACCCGGAGTCCACCCGGGCTTCCAACACCCATCAAGAGAGGACAAGGACATGGGCAGTCAAATCGGTTCAGTCGTCGGCAGCCTCGTCGGCACATATTTCGGTGGTCCCATCGGCCAGGCAATCGGCCAGCAGATCGGTTCCTGGCTCGGCGGAGCGCTCGGCAGCGAGATGACCGATGCCGTGGGCTTCAACTTCGACTCGCTGTTCGGCAACGCCTACGGCGCCGGCTTCGACCTCGGCTTCGGGAACGGCTGACGCATGTCCATGGATGGCGCCCCCCCGAAGACGCGCGAAGCGCTGGCCGAACGCCTCGCCGACCTGCGCCAGCAGGGCGTGCTCGATACCGGCGAGGAAGCCCGCCTGCTCGGGCATTACGACGACATGCTCCGCGACATGAACGATGAAAAGGCGAAGCTCGAGCCCGAGTACAACCGGC
This sequence comes from Luteimonas sp. A649, assembly GCF_054072735.1. NCBI lineage: Bacteria > Pseudomonadati > Pseudomonadota > Gammaproteobacteria > Lysobacterales > Lysobacteraceae > Luteimonas > Luteimonas sp. A649. Next base: position 151,183 of record NZ_JBSVRQ010000002.1, read on the forward strand.
GCATCCGCGAGGACGGCCTGGACAAGGCGAACGCATGGCTGCGCGACATTGCCGCCGACCTCGGCCGTCGCCATGGCGAGGCCACCCGCGTGATCACCGAGCAGCTGCGCGTGGTCACGGGCTGATCCTGCGCTCGGTGTCCCGGCGGCAAGGGTTTGCCCCAGCTTGCCGGCCACCTTCACGCTGGACAGACTCGAAACCAAGCCATCCTCATCCCCACTCCAGACCGGAGCCCGCGATGTCCCGAACCAAGACCCCCGCAGACATGCAAGCCTGGGCCGGCGCCAACGCCGACGCTGGCGCTGCGTCCGCGGGACGTCAGGGTGACGGGGCGAGCACGGGTTTCGATCCGGCGGCGTTGATGGGCCAGTTGATGGGCGAGTTCGACGCCGTGCTGGCGGCGAACCCGTCCATCGACCGCGAGATGCGCGAGCAGCTGCAGGGTGATTTTTCGCGTGCCCTGGAAGACGCGGCCGCCACGGCGGCCAGCGCCACCGCATCGATCCCGGATCGTGCGTCCTGGTCCGATACCGTCCAGGCGCTGCAGGACAACGGCGCGATCGGCGGCGAAGAAGCCAACGAGCTCATCCGTACCTTCGATGCCTCGCTGCAGCCGCTGGAGCGTCGCGAGTCGCGGGTTGCGCTCGAGTTTGCACGCTTGCTCGCCACGGAAGGCGAGGAAAAGGCGCTGGCCTGGTTCCGTACCCAGGCCATGAAGGCGTCCGCCGGCACTGCGGATACCGGCGCTGCGGGCGGTGCGCAGCGCGAGAACACCGGTGCGGCCCTGCGCAGCGAGGTGGTCAACGCCCGCTCGCATCGCCTGAGGGGTCCGCCGCGGCGATGACGCGCCGCTGGCCGCATCCGCGGCCGGCCGGCAAGCGCAGCCGTGGCACCACACCCTTCAAGACTTTCGGAGCACCACCATGAGCGATATCCAGAGCTACAACTTCTCCTTCATCCAGAACGTCCAGATGCAGCGCCAGGGCGAAGCCCGCGGAGCGGCCGAGGGCGGCAGCTACCTGATGGCGCTGGCCATCATGCTCGGCAACATCGCCGACAAGATGCTTGACCGGGTGATGGACCTGGCCGACCAGCTGGACAATCTCCAGGACGAAAAGGCCAAGGCCAAGAACGACGACAAGGATCCGGGCGGCATGGGCGAGAACAAGCTGACCGCCCAGCTGCAGGCGCAGACCCAGATCATGAACATGTTCATGCAGGCCATGAACACCGTGATCAAGAGCGTGGGCGAAGCCAACAGGGACGTGTCGCGCAAGCAGTAATCCTCTCCAAGGGATTGCAACACGACGGTCCCGGAGCAATCCGGGGCCGTTTTCGTTTCCAGGGCGAGGAAAGGCATGCGCATCACGGTGGCGTCGATGGTCCTGCTCGCAGCGATCGCGGTGGGCGCGGCGCTGCCCGGTTGCGATGCGAAGACGGCAGGCCGTGCCTCTGGGCCGACGGCCGCAAGCGCGGAGGCGCAAAGCGAACGCGGCGATGGCAAGGAAGGCGCGCGTGGATCTCCCGGCATCCGCGCGCTCGCCGGGGGCGCGTATATCGGGGTGGTGAAGGTGCGGGTGCTTCCGCCCGAGGGCTCGGACGCGCGCGCCACGTCGCGCAATGGCACCGGCAGCGCCGAGCTCCAGGACTCCGGACGGCTGGTGGTGGTGGGTGATATCGACCAGGAGGCCGACGCCGGTTTTGCGGCCGACGGCGGGTTCGCCGGCGGCGGCTGGAGCGGCGGCAGTGACGGTGTGACGCTGCGGATCGAACCCGACGGCGCGATTTCCGGGGGCGGCGAGGCAGGCGGCAACGCGATGACCATCGAGGGCAGCATCGACCGGCGCCGGCTCGACCTCTTCTTCGAGATCGAACTGCTGGCGGACAGCGGCGGCGGGTTCCCGGCGGGGACCCGCTTCCAGTTCCGCTACGACCTGTGGCGCCCCTTCGAGCGCGCGCCCGGACAGGGTGGAAGGACGCCCAAGGGCGGGTGCCGCGAAGTGGTCTACCGGAACAAGCTCGTACCCAACCTCAGCGGCGGAGCGATGGGCATGGTGCGGGTGCCGGAGTGCCGGCGCTGAGGCAGCTCAGGCATCGTCATCCCCGTCGCGCGATCCATCGCCACTCCCATGCGCCATGCCGCGCGCGAACCACCAGGCGCCCAGTGCCGCGACCAGGCCCGCCAGGGCGAAACCGCCGGTCCACGCACGATTGTCGACAGGCGTACTGGCGCCTCCGCCCAGGCTGCCCGGCGGCAGCAGTCCGATGACCGCGAAGGCGACGCAGCCGTAGGCGATGATCGCCAGCAGCCAGAACAGCCACTGCATCATCGCCGCGCGCAGCTCGCGCTCGATGGCCGCCGGGTCGCGTCCGGATGCGCCGGTGCTGCCCTGGGCGCCGAGCGCCATGAGCAGGGTCGACAGGCCGCCGGGCAGCGCCCGTGCCGCGCTTCGCAGGCCGCGACGATACGGGCCTTCGCCGGTATAGGTGCCACCGGCATCGGTGCGCGCAACCACCTGTCCGCGATCAGCCGCGATCAGCGGGTTCACGCTGCGCGCTTCCATGGCCTGGGTGGCCATCGTGGCGGCTGGTACGGAGGCCATGGTGGTGCCGGCAGCGGCCGTGGCGACGGCGGCGGCCTGGGTTGCAGCGGTGTTCGCCGCGGTGGTCGCAGTCGTCATGCTGGCAAGCGGCATGGGTGCGGCGGCGGTTCGCTGGAGCATCGCCATGCGTTCGGCTGCGGCCGCATCGCTGCGTGGCACCTGCGCCAGTTCGGCGCGCGCTGGCGGAGCCTGCATGGCATCGGCGCGTGGGGGCTGCGCTGCGTGTGCAACCTGCGTTGCCACGTCTGACCGCACGGGCAGGGCGGTTTGTGCCTGTTGCGGCGCCAGCGCCTGCTGCGCGGTGGCCGTGGCGAAGCCAGCGAAATGGGCGGTCTGGGCCTGCGCGGCGTGCATGGGCACCGGGGTCGAGTGCGCCTGGGCGGCAGCCATGGTTGGCGCCGGCAACTGCACGGGCTGCGAATTGCCCGGGCCCTGCGGACCCGCCGGCGGAGCGCCCGGAAGCTGCTGGGGCAGGCCGATCACGTCGCGGACCACGCCCTGCACCTGGCTGACAAGCCCGGGCTGCGCGCGATCAACACCAGGTGGTGCGGCATGCGGCTGGTTCGGGCGGTCCAGGCCGGGCGGTCCACCATGGGGGTGGTTCGGTCGATCGAACCCGGGTGGATTGCCGTAGGGAAGATTCGGTCGATCCAGTCCCGGCGCGCCGCCGTGGGGGAGGTTCGGTCGATCGATGCCGTGCGGGTGTTGGGGCCGATCACCGCCAAAGCCGGGCAGCTGGCGCCCGAGATCCGCTGGCCCCCCGCCCAGGCCGAGTGGAAACCCGCCGCGGCCCCCGTCATGGGCCTGCCCGTGGTTGGATACCCAGCTCTTGTTGTGCGCGCCCGGAAGGGGCGGTCCCTTCGAAAGCGCGTTCATGAGCGAGCTGATGGGGTCGATCGACATCGGACGCCTCGCGCAGGCAGGAGTGCTCCGCCAGCGATGGCGGGTGGATCCCCTCCACACGCACGTTAGTCCCAGCGGTGCCTGACCGCAGCCTCGGGTAAACCCCAGGGGCGGCGCCATAAAAAACGGGAGGCCCTGGGGCCTCCCGTAAAAACCGGCCGGAGCCGGAGGACTATGTTGTGGCGCGGACAGCCTAGCGCCGCCCGGCTCCTTATGCAATACCTTAGGAGTAGATACTTAAGTCATTGATATCAATCGCGATCAATGCGCAGCGCGTCACGCTTTTGCCGGCGCCGCTCGCTTGCCGGAAGGCTCCAGTCATTATTGAACTGGGCGGGTTCCCACGCGCCGTAGGTCGGATTGGGCAGCATCCACCAGCGCTCCCCGAACCAGCCGTGGTATTCCGCGTGCAGCAGTGCGTGCTGCGCGTTGGTGTTGGCCGTGGCCTGCACGAAGTCGCCCAGCTGGTCGCCGAACTGCATCAGCACGCGGTGCTCCCGTCCGACCAGCTGGCGACGGCAGGTCTTGCCCGATCCCTTCTGCTCGCAGTCCGGCACCTGCATGCCCAGGCCCAGGAACACGTTTTCGTGCTGCACGGGAAGGCCTTCGCTGCGCAGGTTGGCCAGCGTCGCCTCGGTCAGTGCCGCGCTGCGGTTGGACACGTAGAAGACGGTCACGCCCTTGTCGGCGGCGGCGTGGGTGAACGCCACCACGCCCGGCAGCGCGGTCGCCCTGCGCTCTTCCACCCACATATCCCATGTGGCGTCGGCGAACTCCTTGCCGTCCACCACCAGGCGCGCCTGGTAGGGCGAGTTGTCGAGCACGGTCTCGTCGATGTCGAGGATGACCGCCGGCGGCAGCGATGCCGCGTCGCCGGCCGCGGCGCGTTCGGCCGGGACCAGCGCATCCCAGGACGGATCGGCCAATGCGGCGTCCAGGCGTTCGGTGGCGGCGCGGAACACGGTTTCCGACAGGGCCCGGTATTCCATCGAGCGCTGCAGCCACAGGACTGCGTTGAGGTTGTCGTTCGCCGGCACGGTATCCGCGGCCGATGGCGGCGGCGCGGTCACGGGCACGTCCGCCTGGGCGGGGACGGTGTGGCACCCGGCCAGTGCAAGGGCGGTGGCGAGCAGGGCAACGGTGTACAGGGGCGTGCGCATGGCGGGACCTGGTCGAAGACAGGCGCCGAGTCTAGCCGAGGCAGGCGAATCCCCACGACGAATGTCCGCCATGCAGGGCGTGGGCGGAAAGGCCGCCACGCGGGGAAAAGCGCCGGCGTTCAGCCGTCCAGCAGCGCCCTGATCGCGGCGAAACCGACGTCGGCGCGCTCCTTTTTCCTCGCGGCATCCGCCACCGGGTCGGCGCCGTCGCGCTGCAGCTCGGCCGCCGGCAGTTCGACGAGGAAACGGCTCGGCGCCAGCCGCAGTCGCTCGCCCCAGCGCTGCGCCTCGCGCGCGTAGGACAGCCACAGCTGTTCCTTGGCGCGGGTGATGCCGACGTAGAGCAGGCGCCGCTCCTCGTCGATGCGGCCCTCTTCGACGCTGGCCTCGTGCGGCAGGGTGTCGTCGTCGACGCCGACGATGAAGACGTAGCGGAACTCCAGGCCCTTGGCCGCGTGCAGGCTCATCAGCCGGATCTGGTTGCCGGCGTCGCCCTTGTCGGCGTGGCTGAGCAGCGCCAGGGACGCCGCCAGTTCGCCGGGACCGGCGCCACCGCGGGCGCTGTCGAACCAGTCGGCGAGCTCGTCCAGGTTGCCGCGGCGGATGCGGAACATCTCATCGGTCTTGCACTGCGCGCGCAGCGCGGCCAGCAGGCCCGAGCGCTCGTTGAGCACGCGCACAAGCTCCGCCGGCGACAGCCGCACGGCGTCGGTGCGCAGCCCGCGGACCACCTCGGCAAAGGCGGACAGCGCCGAGGCCGCGCGTGGATGCAGCTGCTTGAGCAGCCCGATGGACTCGATGGCGCGCGACATCGGCATGCCGGCGTGGCGGGACATTTCCGCAAGCTTCGCCAGCGTGGTCGCGCCGACGCCGCGGCCGGGTGACTGCACCGCGCGCAGGAAGGCGGAATCGTCGTCGGGATTGGCCAGCATGCGCAGCCAGGCCAGGGCGTCCTTGACCTCGCCGCGATCCAGGAAGGCCGTGCCGCCGGACAGGTGGTAGGGCAGGCGCAGCATCTGCAGCGCCTTTTCCAGCGCCTTGGACTGGTGGTTGCCGCGGAACAGGATGCAGAACTCGCTCCACTCGGCCTTGCGCGCGCTGCTGAGGAACTGGATCTCGGCGGCCACGCGTTCGGCCTCGTGGGCGGCGTCGCGGCACTCCCAGATGCGGATGCGCTCGCCGTCGGCCTGTGCGCTCCAGAGCGTCTTCAGGTGCTCATGCGGGTTGTTGGCGATCAGCGCGTTGGCCGCGCGCAGCACGCGATTGGAGCAGCGGTAGTTCTGCTCGAGCTTGACCACCCGCAGCGCCGGATAGTCGCGCGCCATCTGCGACAGGTTCTCGGGATTGGCGCCGCGCCAGGCGTAGATCGACTGGTCGTCGTCGCCCACGCAGGTGAAGTTGCCCTTGTCGCCGGCCAGCGCCTTCAGCAGGCGGTACTGGGCGTCGTTGGTGTCCTGGCATTCGTCGACCAGCAGGTAGCCGATGCGCTCGCGCCAGCCCAGCGCGCAGGTCTCGTCGGACTCCAGCAGCTGCACGGGCAGGCGGATCAGGTCATCGAAATCGACCGCGTTGAAGGCCGCGAGCCGCGCCTGGTAGAGCTCGTACACCATCGCCGCCTCGTGTTCGGGCGTCGAACGTGCCAGCGCGCGCGCCTGCTCCGGCGACAGGCCGCCGTTCTTGGCCCGCGACACCAGGCCCTGCACGGCCTGGATCGCATCCGGCTTGGCGCCGGGCATCAGGTCCTTGAACTGGGCCATCGAATCATCGGAGTCGAAGATCGAGAAGCCGCGGCGCAGGCCGGCGCGCTCGTGCTCGATCTGCAGCATGCGCAGGCCCAGGGCGTGGAACGTCGACACCGTCAGGCCGTCCGCGGCGTCCCCGCGGATGCGCTTGGCCACGCGCTCGCGCATTTCGCGCGCGGACTTGTTGGTGAAGGTGATCGCCGCGATCCGCTTCGCCGGATACCGTCCCGACCCGACCAGGTGCGCCATCTTCTCCACGATCACGCGGGTCTTGCCGCTGCCGGCGCCGGCCAGTACCAGGAGCGGACCTTCGCAGTGGGCAACGGCCTCGGATTGTTGGGGATTCAGGCCGTGCATGGGAACTCCGGAACGGCCGGCGATTGTACTCAAAGCGGCCACCCGGCCCGGGCGCCGCGGGCAGCGCACGCGCAGGCGCTCCCGTTAGAATTCCCCGAATGGCCAAGCTCTATTTCTACTATTCGGCGATGAACGCGGGGAAGACCACCACCCTGCTGCAATCCGCGCACAACTACCGCGAACGCGGGATGCGGGTGCTGATCCTTGCGCCCGCGCTCGACGACCGCGCGGGCAGCGGCCGCGTGGCGTCCCGGATCGGCCTGCAGGCCGAGGCCCTGGCCTTCGGCCGCGACTCCGACCTGCAAGCGGTCGTGCAGGCCGACATCGCCGCCGGAGGGCGCCTGCACTGCGTGCTCGTGGACGAGGCGCAGTTCCTCAGCCGGTCACAGGCCTGGCAGCTGTCCGAGGTGGTGGATGCGCTTGGCGTGCCGGTGCTCTGCTATGGCCTGCGCACCGATTTCCAGGGCGAGCTGTTCGAAGGCAGTCGCCATCTGCTGGCCTGGGCCGACGAGATCCAGGAGATCAAGACCATCTGCCACAGCGGCAGCAAGGCCACGATGACCGTGCGCGTGGACGACCAGGGACGCGCAGTGCAGGACGGGCCGCAGGTGGAGATCGGCGGCAACGAGCGCTATGTCTCGGTCAGTCGCGCGGAGTTCAAGCGCATCCGGCGCGGCGAGGGCCGCATCGAGCCGCTGCAGCCGGCGTTGAAACTCGACTGAGGCTCAGTCCGCGGCGACCGCCGCGAAGGCCAGCGGTGCGTCGCAGTGCCGCCGCCAGTGGCGCACTTCGCGCACCACCACGCCGCCCTCGGGGCGTGCCATCTGGACCAGCTGCTCCAGCGCGGTGAACACGGCCAGGGATTCCTCGCGCCGCGGGCCGTGGCAGCGCAGCGCGGCGGCGACCGCCTGAGCGCGCCAGGCGATCTTGCGCAGCTCGGTGTCGGTCTTGGGCAGGCCGGCGAGGTGGTCGAGCCGGGCCAGCGCGCCGTGCGTACCGCGCGTGGCCTCGAACTGCGCCAGCGCCAGCTCGGCGCGCCGGGCGGCGGGGTGCGCCGCGCCGTAGCCCGCGCTGGTCAGGGCCACCGCACGGCGCAGCGCCGCCAGCGCCGTGGCGTCATGGCCGCGCGCGGCATCCACTTCGCCGGCCAGGCGCAGGGTGGCGCCGACCAGGCCGTGGTCGCTGCCGAAGCGCTCGCTGCGCAGCTGCAGTGACTCCTCCAGCAGCCGCGCCGCACGCACCTGGTCGCCGGCCTCGTGCAGTACCAGGGCTTCGTTGAAGAGGCCCGCGGCGAGCATCGTCTCGTTGCCGAGCTTCCGCCAGAGCGCGTTGGACCGCTCGAGTCCGGCGATGGCGTCGCCAAGGTCGCCGCGCTCCCAGGCCACGATGGCCATGCTGTTGTCGTTGCGGGCGACGTCGGCGTGCTGGCTGCCCAGGCGCGACACCAGCCACGCATGCGCGTCACGGAAGATCACCTCGGCCTCGCCCAGGCGTCCGTTGTCGACCAGGAGCGCGGCCAGCTGCCGGCGCCCATCCACCGTGTCGCGATGCTGCGGGCCGCGTATCTCGAGCGCGAGTTCAAGCGCTTCGCGGCAATCGGCTTCGGCCGAATGCAGGTCGCCCAGCTCGCGGTGCAGCGAGCAGGTCGCGCGCAGGATCGCGATCGCCTCCGGGTGGCGCAGTCCCACGCGCGTGCGCAGCAGCTCCAGGGCCGCGCGCTGCTCACGCAGCGCCAGCGCGCTCTCGCCCGCCGCCGCGCGCAGGGTGGCAAGGTCTGAAAGGCTTTCGACCACGCCGGTATCTGGCAGCGCCGCCGTGCGGCGGATCGCCAGCGCGCGCTGGAAGCCCATGCGTGCGGCATCCAGTTCGCCTTCGTCGCGCAGGCAACGCCCGAGCTGGGTGTGGAAGTCCGCCGCCAGCTGCGGCAGCCGCTCCTGTTCCCGCAGCGCCACGGCCTGCAGTGGCTGCATTGCGGCGCGGCAGGCGCCGGGCTGGCCGAGCAGCCGGCGGATGCGGCCCATGTCGGTCGCGGCCTGCAGGTTCAGGGCCGCTGGCGGCCGCGCGATGTCGGCGATGACCGCGGCCTGGCGCTGCTGCAGCGCCAGCGCCTGGGTGTAGTCACCGAGGCCGGCGCGCAACCGCGCAACCACGCCCAGGAGTTCCGCCAGCGCCACCGGCTGCTGCGCAAGCTCGAGCTCGCCGCGCTGAACGCCGTCTTCCAGCAGCCGGCGCACGTCGATGTGCGCGCCACCGGGCGCGCTGCCCGCGTTCTCGAACAGGCCCACCATGAAGCTCTGCAGTGCGCGTGCACGCGCGGCCTGCTGCACCGCCTGCTGTGCCTGCCAGCCCACGATCGCCAGCGCCGCCACCAGCACCACGGCGATCGCCGCCGCGGTGCCCAGCGCCCAGCGGTGGCGGCCGAGGTACTTGCGCGCCCGGTACGCGATGCTCTGCGCGCGCGCGCGCACCGGCTTGCCATCGAGGTGCCGGCGGACGTCCTGGGCCATCGCTTCGACCGAGGGATAGCGCTGCTCGGGCCGCTTCGACAGCGCCTTGAGCACGATGTTGTCGAGGTCGCCGGCGATGCGGCGCGCATCGCGCCTGACCTGGGCCGTGGTGGGTGCCGGCACCGTCGGCGTGGACTCAGTGGCGGCTTCGGCGGCCGCGCGCTGCAGCGCCACCGACGGCCGCGCCGGGTCGGCGCTGAGGATCGCCTCTTCCCACTCGGCATCGCTCTTGCGCTTGAGCCGGTACGGCTTGCAGCCCGACAGCATCTCGTAGAGCACCACGCCCAGCGAATAGACATCGGTCATGGTGGTGACCGGCTCGCCGCGGATCTGTTCGGGGGCCGCGTAGTGCAGGGTGAACGCGCGCACGCCGGTGCGCGTGCCCTCGGCGCCGACGTCGGGCGTGTCGAGCAGCTTGGCGATGCCGAAGTCGAGCAGGCGCACCTCGTCCAGCGGCGTCACCAGGATGTTCGAGGGCTTCAGGTCGCGGTGCACGATCAGGTTGGCGTGGGCGTGGCTGACCGCTTCGCAGACCTGCAGGAACAGGCGCAGGCGCGCCTCGACCGTGGGCTCGCGCATCCGGCACCAGTCGGTGATCGGCTCGCCATCCACATACTCCAGCGCCAGGTAGGGCTGCTGGTCGGCGCTGATGCCGGCGTCGAGCAGGCGTGCGATATGGGCGTGTTCCAGGCGCGCCAGGATCTGCCGCTCGCGGGTGAAGCGCAGGCGCAGGTTGGGATCGGCCAGGCCCGGGCGCAGCAGCTTCAGTGCGACGCGGCGCTGGTAGAGCCCATCGGCGCGGCTGGCCAGCCAGACCTGGCCCATGCCGCCTTCGCCGAGCATGCGCTCCAGGCGGTAGGGACCGATGACCGCGTCCGCGCGCGCCAGCGGCAGCTGCGAGACCACGGGTTCGGAGAGGAAATCTTCCTGGCCCTCTTCCAGCTCCAGCAGGCCTTCGAGGTCGGCCGCCAGCGCCGGGTCGTCTTCGCGCAGCGAGGCCAGGCTCTGCGCGCGCGCCATCGGCTCGAGCTCGAGCAGGGCATCGAGCAGCGGGGACAGGCGTTGCCAGCGGTCGGCATCCATCAGCCGCGCGCGCCCGCCGGGCGCCTCCTCAGTCCGCCTTCAGCGAGGCGAGGAGGTACAGCCGGGCCTTCTGCCAGTCGCGGCGGATGCTGCGCTCGGAACGCTTGAGCAGCTCGGCGATCTCGACCTCGGACAGGCCGCCGAAGTAGCGCAGTTCGACCACGTGGGCCAGGCGCTGGTCGACCGCGGCGAGGCGGTCGAGCGCGACGTCGAGCGCGAGCATGTCCTCGTCCAGGCGCAGGCCGCCCTCGATGTCCTCGGGCAGGTCGGTGACCCGGTGGAGGTCGCCGCCGCGCTTCTGCGCCATGCGCTGGCGCGCGTAGTCGACCACCACGCTGCGCATCGCGGATGCGGCATAGGCGAAGAAGTGCGCGCGGTCGTCGAAGCGGGCCTCGCGGCGGCCGATCAGCTTCAGGTAGGCCTCGTGCACCAGCGCGGTGGCGTCGAGTGTCTGCCCATACTGACCCGCCAGTTGCCGCCGGGCCATGCCGTGCAGCTCCTGGTACAAGGTGGCGAGCACGCGATCGAGCGCGCCGCGGTCGCCGTCGCGGGCGGCGTCGAGCAACAGCGTGATCTCTGCGGTGTCGGACATGGGGCTCCCCTCGGACGTCCGATCATAGCGCCTGCGCTCAGCGCTGGCAGGTGCCGCACCAGACGGTGGCCCGCTGGGCGACGAGGGCCTGGCGCAGGGGCCGGCCGCAGCGCGGGCAGGGCTCGCCGCCGCGGCCGTAGGCCGAAAGCTCCTGTTCGAAGTAGCCCGGTGCACCGTCGGGCGAAATGAAGTCCCGCAGGGTGGTGCCGCCGCGGGCGATGGCGTGGGCCAGGACGGTGCGGATCTCGCCTGCGATCCGCCCGTAGCGCTCCCGCGAGACGCGACCCGCGGCGCGCAGTGGCGACACGCCGGCCGCGAACAACGCTTCGGCAACGTAGATGTTGCCCACGCCCACCACGATCCGCTGGTCCATCAGGAAGGACTTCACCGGTGCCCGGCGGCCCCGGCTGCGGCTGAAGAGGTAGTCGCCGTCGAAGTCGTCTCCCAGCGGCTCCGGCCCCAGGCCGGCCAGCAGCGGATGGATTTCGCCCGGCGGCTGCCAGAGCAGGCATCCGAAGCGCCGCGGGTCGGTCATGCGCAGCACGCGCGCCGCGCCGCCGCGGCCGGTGAGGGCGATGTCGACGTGGTCGTGCGGCCCGGGCGTGGTGTCGGCGGGCAGCACGCGCAGGCTGCCGGACATCCCCAGGTGCAGCAGCGCGCTGCCGGCGGCGGTGTCGAGCAGCAGGTACTTGGCGCGCCGGCGCACGGCGTCGATGCGCTGGCCTGGCAGCTGCGCGCCGACCTCGGCCGGGATCGGCCAGCGCAGGTCGGGGCGGCGCAGCAGCACCCCTTGGACGCGCGCGCCTTCCACGTGCGGCGCCAGGCCGCGGCGGGTGGTCTCGACTTCGGGCAGCTCGGGCATGGGTGCAAGGTGGGGATGGGCGCGCGATGGCGCAAGCCGCGGACGCCGGCAGTCAGGCGGGTGGCGTCCGCGGTCGGCGCGCGGTCGCCACGCTGCTGCCCGCGCCTTGCGCCTACGCGGCCGTGGACGGCGCCGGTGCGGCGGGCAGGTGTCCGCGCCCGTGCGGTGCGTCCAGGTCCTGCACCGGGCCGAGCGGCACGATGCCGTTCGGGTTGATCGTGGGATGGCTGCGGTAGTAGTGCTGCTTGATGTGGTCGAAGTCGACGGTGCCGGCCACCCCGGGCCACTGGTAGAGCTGGCGCAGGTAGCCGGACAGATGGGGATAGTCGGCGATGCGCCGCAGGTTGCACTTGAAGTGGCCGTGGTACACGGGGTCGAAGCGCAGCAGGGTGGTGAACAGCCGCCAGTCGGCCTCGGTGACGCGTTCGCCCAGCAGGTAGCGCTGCCCCGCGAGGCGTCGGTCCATGTCGTCCAGCGCGTCGAACAGTCGGCCCACCTCCTGCTCGTAGACGTCCTGTCCGGTGGCGAAGCCGGCCTTGTACACCCCGTTGTTGATGGCGTCGTAGACGCGGGCGTTGAGCGCGTCGATGTCCGGCAGCAGCGCCGGGGGCGCGTAGTCGCCGGGCTGCGCGCCGACATCGTCGAAGGCCGAATTCAGGATGCGGATGATTTCCGCCGACTCGTTGTTGACGATGGTGTGCCTGGCCTGGTCCCACAGCACCGGCACCGTCACGCGTCCGCTGTAGTCGGACCGGGCGCGCAGGTAGACCTCGTAGAGATAGCGCGCGCCCTCCGGGTCCAGCACGACGCCGTCACCGGGCGCGAAGCTCCAGCCGTGCTCGCCCATGTATGGGTTCACCACCGAGACCGGGATCATTTCCTCCAGGCCCTTCAGCGCGCGGAAGATGAGCGTGCGGTGCGCCCAGGGACAGGCCAGGCAGACGTAGAGGCGGTAGCGCCCGGGCTCGGCGACAAAGCCGCCCTCGCCGCTGGGGCCCGGACGGCCGTCGGGCGTGATCCAGCTGCGGAACTGGGCGTCCGTGCGGACGAAGCGCCCGCCGGTGCTGGAGGTGTCGTACCACTGGTCGACCCAGCGGCCGTCGATCAGCAGGCCCATGGCCGTGCTCCCGTGTGGCGTGGCGTCCAAGCATGCACGCGGTGGCGTCACGGTGGGGCAACGCCCGCCCGGACCTGTCGCCCGCCTGTCGCATGCGCCGGCGCAGGGGTGGCAATCGGCCCGAACGCGTCCCATCATGGATGGCGTACTTGCCCTGACCCCCCAACGCCATGCCCGTCTCCCTGCTCGAATTCCTCGCCGGCGGCCTTGTCCAATCCGGTCTCTGGGGATTGTTCGCCTATTTCCTGGTTGTCACCCAGCTGACGATCTTCACGGTCACGCTGTACCTGCACCGCAGCCAGACCCATCGCGGCGTGGATTTCCACCCTGTGCTCGCGCACTTCTTCCGCTTCTGGGGCTGGTTGACCACGTCGATGATCACCCGTGAATGGGTGGCCATCCATCGCAAGCACCACGCGCGCTGCGAGACCGAGGAAGATCCGCACAGCCCAATGCACAAGGGCATCAAGGCGGTCTTCTGGCGCGGCGCCGAGCTCTACCGCGAGGCGCGTGCGAACCGCGCGGACATGGAGCAGTACGGCCGCGGCACGCCCGACGACTGGATCGAGCGCAAGCTCTACACCCCCTACGCCACCATGGGACCGGTGCTGATGCTGGCCATCAACATCCTCCTGTTCGGCGCGGCGGGCGTGGCGATCTGGGCGATCCAGATGGCGTGGATCCCGTTCTGGGCCGCGGGCGTGGTCAACGGCCTCGGCCACTGGTGGGGCTACCGCAACTTCGAGACCACCGACACCGCCACCAACCTGAGCCCCTGGGCGGTATGGATCGGCGGCGAAGAGCTGCACAACAACCACCACGCCTTCCCGAGCTCGGCCAAGTTCGCCCTGCGCCGCTGGGAGTTCGACATCGGCTGGGCCGTGATCAAGGGCCTGCAGGCGCTGCGCCTGGCGAAGGTGCTGCGTGTCGCGCCCTCGCTCGACGTGCGCCCGAACATCCACGTGCCCGACACCGACACCCTCAAGGCCCTGCTGGCGCTGCGCTTCCAGGCCATGACCGACTACCAGAAGCGCGTGCTCAAGCCGGCCCTGCGCGAAGAGGCCGCCGCCGCGGGCGCCAAGTTGCGCGCGCTGCTGCCCCGGCAGCTCCGCCGTGGCCTGGTCGACGACGGCCGCTGGCTCAAGCCCGATGCACGCGCGCAGCTGCAGGACTGGGTCCAGCAGCGCCCGCGCATCCGCACCGTGGTTGAACACCGCGCCCGCCTGGCGGCGCTGCTCGAGGCGCGCAGCCACGACGCCTCCGAATCGCTGGCCAACCTGCAGGCCTGGTGCCGCGAGGCCGAGGCCAGCGGCATCCGCGCGCTGCAGGACTACGCCGCGCGGCTGAAGGGCTACTCGCTGCAGCCGGCGCGCGGCTGAGGCGGCGGGCGCAGGCACGGTGTCCGTGGCGCCACGCATCCATCGACGGCCCGGCTGGAGACAGCCGGGCCGTTTCGTTTCCGCGATTGCCCTGGCCGCGGGGATCTACGCGGCCGGCACGCCGGTGCCGGCAGCGGCCCAGGTCACCGCGACGCGCGAGTATCTCGAGCGCATGGACAGCGATGCTGACGGCCGGGTGTCGCTGGCTGAATACATCGACTGGATGGGCTACGCCTTCCACGGCATGGACCGCAACGGCGACGGCGTGCTCACCCCGGACGAACTCCCGGGTGGCCGCGGCCGCGCGGTGAGCCTGGAGCAGCATCGGGAGCGCCTGTCCGCGCGATTCGTGCGCCAGGACGCCAACGGCGACGGCTTCCTCGACGCCGCGGAGCTGGCCGCTCCGCCCCGATAGCGCGCACCCGCCGGCGTTTGCGCCGCTCCGTCGCCGACCTACTACCAAAGTCGTCTGTCCGGTTCCCCGGGCCTGCTCCTACATTCGGGCAGCGTCCGCACAACCGGGAGGGACACGCAATGACGAACGATCTGGTGGAACGGGTGCTCGCGCATCCCAAGTACCAGGAACTGCACAGGCGGCGTGGTCGTGCCAGCCTCGGCTTTTTCCTGTTGATGCTGGTGGTGTATTCCGGCTTCATCCTCACTCTGGCCTTCTGGCCGGACGTGTTCGCGCAGCCGATCGGCGCGGGCTACACCATGAGCGTGGGCGTGCTGGCCGCGGTCATCGTGGCGGTCAGCGCGGTGCTGATGATCGCCGCCTTCGTGCACCTGTCGAACAAGCATTACGACCCGCTGATCGACGCCATCGTGAGGGACGTCGCATGAGGGCCCGCATCGCTGCCGCAGTGGCCCTGTCTGCGGCCCTGCTCCCCCTGCCGGCGTTTGCGCAGGCTCCAGGACAGGCCAACACCCCGGCCATCGTCATGTTCCTGGTCTTCATCGCCGCGACGATGTACATCACGTACTGGGCGGCCAAGCGCACCAAGACCACGTCGGACTTCTACACCGCCGGCGGCGGCATCACCGGCTTCCAGAACGGCCTGGCGATCGCCGGTGATTATCTTTCCGCCGCCTCTTTCCTCGGCATCGCCGGCATGGTCTACGTCAGCGGCTTCGACGGCATGATCTATGCCATCGGCTTCCTGTTCGGTTGGCCGGTGGTGATGTTCCTGATCGCCGAGCGGCTGCGGAACCTCGGCCGCTACAACTTTGCCGACGTGACTTCGTACCGGTTGTCGGAGACCCCGCTGCGCGTGCTCGCTGCCAGCGCCTCGCTGCTGGTGATCGCGCTGTACCTGATCGCGCAGATGGTGGGCGCGGGCAAGCTGATCGTGCTGCTGTTCGGCATCCGCTACGAGTTGGCGGTGGTGATCGTTGGCGCGCTGATGATCATGTACGTGGGCTTCGGCGGCATGACCGCGACCACGTGGGTGCAGATCATCAAGGCGGTGCTGATGCTGATCGGCGCCACGCTGATGGCCTTCCTGGTGCTGATGGCGTTCCAGTTCAATCCCGACGTCCTGCTGGCCGAGGCCGTGAGGGTGCATCCGACCGGGAGCGCGATCATGGCCCCGGGTTCGCAGGTCAGCGGAAATCCGCTCAACGCGCTGTCGCTCGGGCTTGCCCTGGCATTCGGTACCGCGGGCCTGCCGCACATCCTGATGCGCTTCTTCACCGTCCCCAACGCCAAGGAAGCGCGCAAGTCGGTGATCTGGGCCAGCTCGTTCATCGGCTACTTCTACCTGCTGACCTTTATCATCGGCTTCGGTGGCATCGCCCTGCTGGTCAGGAACCCGCAGTTCTTCGAAGTCGCGTCGGACGGTTCCTTCGACATGATCAAGGGCCTGATCGGCGGCACCAACATGGTGGCGGTGCACCTCGCCAACGCGGTCGGCGGAAGCCTGCTGCTGGGCTTCCTGGCCGCGGTCACCTTCGCCACGATCGTGGCGGTGGTGGCGGGCCTGACCCTGGCCGGTGCGGCTGCGATCTCCCACGACCTGTACGCCAACGTGTTCGCGCGTGGCCGGGCCACGGAGAAGCAGCAGCTGAAGATCTCGCGCATCTCCACCGTCACCCTGGGCGTGATCGCGATCCTGCTGGGCATCGTGTTCGAGAACCAGAACGTGGCGTTCATGGTGGGCTTGGCCTTCGCGGTCGCGGCCAGTGCCAACTTCCCGGTGCTGGTGCTGTCGATCGCATGGCGCGGCTGCACCACGCGCGGTGCGACCATCGGCGGTTTCGTGGGCCTGACCGTGGCCACGGGGTGGGTGCTGCTCAGCAGCACGGTCTGGGTGGACGTGTTCGGCAACGCCGCGCCGATCGTGCCCTTCCCGAACCCGGGCATCCTGTCGATCCCGCTGGCGTTCATCTCGATCTGGCTGTTCTCGACGCTGGACCGCAGTGCACGCGCCACCAGTGAACGCGCCGCATTCGACGCGCTGCGCGTGCGCAGCGAGACCGGCATCGGGGCGACGTCGGCCAGCGACCACTGATGATCCACGCCCCATAGCGACAGAGTAGAAAGGAGGGGCGTGCACCGAGTGCACGCCCCTCTTTCTTTGCTTGCGACGCATTGCAGCGCCATGCCCTCATCTTTGCCACAGGTCGCAGGTCGCGGGTCGCGGCAACGTCAAGGCCTACGCCTACGCAACACCAACACCAACACCAACACCAACACCAACACCAACAGCCACACCAGAACAAGAACCAGAACCAGAACCAATAGCGTCGACATCAGCGATGTCGCTGGTGACAGCTGCAGCGGCGTGCGCTGCGAGGGGCAGATCGATGGGTACTCCGTGGGCGTCGCGGCTGCGCCGCTCCCGAATGCCCACTGCGCACCCATCGACCTGCCATCAGAACATGGCGGCGGCTGATGGGAAGAGCAGACGGCCGCACGGGAGGTTGATGGCACCAGGAGGGCGCAGCGCTTCTATCTGTGGGAGCGGCTATAGCTGCGACATGCCGCGAATTGCCTGCACATCACCGTCACCCGTAGCGCGCCGCCATCCCGCAGGACCCACGAAGAAAAAAGGTTCTTCTCCCAACTGAGGGAATGGCGCGATAGCGCGGGTGCCGGGTGCCAAGGCCCTTGAGCGCTCATGTCCCCCGGCGCTGGCCTGCGGCCATCGCCTCCTCCTTGACTTCGCTCTCAAGGGCCTTGGCACCCGGTGCGCAACAGTACGCGGTGACCCCGGGAGCAAAGCCGGTATCCCGCGCACCTGCAGCAACGCCGAGCGCCGTCGTGGCCGGGAGGCCTTCGCGGGGAAGTAAAGGAGGAGGCATCCGCCGCCAGGCGGATGCCGGGGGACATGAGCCGCGAAGGCCTCCCGGCCGCGGCGGGGCCCTCCAGGTCACGGTGAGGCGTAGCGAAAGAAGCAGGCACTCCTCGTCGAAGCGGTTTCCCCGGACTTGGGAGATGAACCAGAAAAAAGCCCGGCACGCTGGGTGCCGGGCGGTGCGGGATGCTTTCCGAAAGAATGCGGCGCCCGAAGGCGCCGCGGGCGTGCCTCAGAACGAATACTTGATATGCGTGTGCAGGCGGCTCAGGTCGCCCTCGCGATCGTCCTCGAGGAAGCGCTGGCCGAAGATCAGTTCGGCGCCGATGTCGAGCTTCGGGAACGGCGAGTAGATCAGGTTGGCGTGGAACGAATGCGCCATCTCGGTGACGCCGAAGCCGGTGAGCGCCTTGTCGTTGTCGAACTCGGCGCGCGAGTACATCAGGTTGCTGCGCAACTTGGGCGTGAACGCATGGCGCCAGGCGACGAAGGCGCCGTAGCCGTCGAGTGCGTGGATGTTGCCGCTGGCGTCGGCGATCACGTCGCTGCCCAGGCCGAAGGCCAGGTAGCGGCCGATGCCGGAGCCGGCGTTGACGGCGTAGCGGATGTCGTCGTTGGCGCCGATGTTGAAGCGGCCCGAGACGCTGACCGCGCCGCCGCTGTCGTCCTGGTTCGCGTACTTGTACTGGCGCAGCATGCCGGCCACCGAGAAGTGGCCCCAGTCGCCCTTGGTGATCCAGCGAGCGGTCACGTCGGGGAGGCTGTTGTCGCCCGTGCGGAACTGGGCACCGCCCAGGTAGGGCGTGACGGTGGTCTCAGGGTTCTCGATCGAGAACGACCACGGCCCCTTGCTGTAGCGCAGCTGCGCCTGGCGCACGAAGATCGTGCCGTCGGTGGGGCCGACGAAATCGACCGCTTCAGGCAGCGCGGCGACGTCCATGAAGTTCGACCAGGTCTGGCCGGCCATCCACTCGTTCCAGCTCACGTAGGCGTGGCGCACGGTCACGCCGTGGGTGTTGGTAGAGGCCTCGTTGCCCAGGTTCGCGCTGCCGCCGCCGAACATGTCGACCTCGATCAGCGCCTTGACCTTGTCGCCACCCTCGGTGACGTGGTCGGCGCCCAGCCAGAAGCGCGAGAACGCGGCGTGCGAGTCGAAGTACGCGTCGCCGCCGTCCGCACCGGGACCGCCCACGGGGATCGTGGAGGGCAGGTAGAACATGCGGCCGGCACCACCGTCGGCGATGCGGCCGTCGCTGGTGTCGGTGACCATGGTGTCGAACTTGATCATGCCGCCGTAGGAGAAGGTGGTGCCCGGGCTGGCTGCGGTCATGATCGGCGAGGACTGGATCCGCGGCTTGCCATCGTCGGCGGCGGGGGCGGCCGGCGCGGCGGCCTGGGCGGTGCGGACCTCGGTCACCTGTGCCTGCGTTTCGGCCACGGTGGCGCTGGTCTGGTCCTGCGCGGCCAGCAGCTGCTCCACCATGCGTTCGAGCTGGGCGACGCGGGCTTCCAGCTCACGCTCCTTGGCGGTCTGGGCCAGCGCCACGCCCGGCGCCAGCAGGGCGACCATCACGGCGGCCGCGAGCAGGCGCCGCGGGGCTTTCACGGCAGGCCGGGGCCTGGCCAGGCATGTCCCCTGGGGGGCGGTCGGTGCGGTCATGGTTTCCCTCCGGAATAGCGGCGCACGGTGTGGCCGCCCGGGCCGAGGTGGCTGTCCGGACGGTGCCCGCACGATGCTGCGTTGCATCGCCGGGCGATCCTATTCGCCATTGGTCGAATGCCGGCCCGCGGATAGACCAAGGTCTAAGCCCGGCTGCGTTGCAATGCGGCAAACTGGGGTCGACACGTTCCAGGAGGGTGAACCACCATGACCGATCTGTATCCCGTCCCCGAAGGCTTCGCCGCGCAGGCCAACGTCAAACCGGCCGACTACGAGCGCGACTACGCCGAGTCCATCCGCGACCCCGACGCTTTCTGGGGCCGCATCGCGCAGCGCCTGGACTGGATGAAGCCGCCGACCCGCATCCGCGACGTCAGCTTCGACCGCAAGGACTTCCGCATCCGCTGGTTCGACGACGGCGAGCTCAACGTCAGCGTCAATTGCCTCGATCGCCATCTCGCCACGCGAGGCGACAAGACCGCGCTGATCTTCGAACCCGACTCGCCCGATGGCGAGGCCCTCCGCGTCAGCTACCGCGAGCTGCATGCCCGCGTCTGTCGCCTGGCCAATGCGTTGCGCAACCTCGGCATCGCCAAGGGCGACCGCGTCACCATCTACCTGCCGATGATCGTCGAGGCCGCGGTGGCGATGCTGGCCTGCGCGCGCATCGGCGCGGTGCACAACGTGGTGTTCGGCGGCTTCTCCGCCAACTCGATCGCCGACCGCGTGGGCGACTGCAAGGCCAAGCTGATCATCACCGCCGACGAAGGCCTGCGCGGCACCAAGAAGGTCCCGCTGAAGGCCAACGTCGATGCCGCGCTCAAGCTTCCGGGCACCACCACCGTCGAGACCGTGCTGGTGGTGCGCCACACCGGCGGCGCGGTTGACATGCAGATGCCGCGCGATCGCTGGTACGACGCCGTGGTCGACGAGCAGCCCGACACCTGCGAGCCCGAGCGCATGAACGCGGAAGACCCGCTGTTCATCCTCTACACCTCGGGCTCGACCGGCAAGCCGAAGGGCGTGCTGCATACCACCGGCGGCTACCTGGTGTTCGCGTCCTTCACCCACGAGTGCGTGTTCGACATCAAGGACGATGACGTCTACTGGTGCACCGCCGACGTCGGCTGGGTGACAGGCCACAGCTACATCGTCTACGGCCCGCTGGCCAACGGCGCCACGTCGCTGATGTTCGAGGGCGTGCCGAGCTATCCCGACGCCTCGCGTTTCTGGCAGGTGGTCGACAAGCACCAGGTCACCATCTTCTACACCGCGCCCACCGCCATCCGCGCGCTGATGCGCGAGGGCGAGGAGCCGGTGAAGCGCACCTCGCGCAAGTCGCTGCGCCTGCTTGGCAGCGTCGGCGAGCCGATCAATCCCGAGGCCTGGCGCTGGTACCACGATGTCGTGGGCGACAGCCGCTGCCCGATCGTCGACACCTGGTGGCAGACCGAGAACGGCGGCATCCTGATCTCGCCGCTGCCCGGCGCCTGGCCGACCAAGCCCGGCTCGGCCACGCGGCCGTTCTACGGCGTGCAGCCCGCGATCGTGGACCCGGCAGGTAATTTCCTCGAGGGCGAGGCCGAGGGCAACCTCGTCATCCTCGACTCCTGGCCGGGCCAGATGCGCACCGTCTACGGCGATCACGAGCGCTTCTTCGACACCTATTTCGCCGCGTATCCCGGCACCTACTTCACCGGCGACGGCTGCCGCCGCGACGCCGACGGCTACTACTGGATCACCGGCCGCGTCGACGACGTGATCAACGTCTCCGGCCACCGCATCGGCACCGCCGAAGTCGAGAGCGCGCTGGTGCTGCACCCGAAGGTGGCCGAGGCCGCGGTGGTGGGCTTCCCGCACGACGTCAAGGGCCAGGGCATCTACGCCTACGTGACCCTGGTGGCGGGCGAGGTGGAAAGCGACGAACTGCTGAAGGAGCTGGTTGCGCACGTCCGCAAGGAGATCGGCCCGATCGCATCGCCCGACTTCCTGCAGTGGGCGCCGGCGCTGCCGAAGACGCGCTCGGGCAAGATCATGCGGCGTATCCTGCGCAAGATCGCCGAGAACGCGCCCGACCAGCTCGGCGACACCAGCACCCTGGCCGACCCGTCCGTGGTCGACGCACTGCTGGGCAACCGACGAGGTGCATAGACGCACGTGGCCACCCTGCTGATCGCCGACGACCACCCCCTGTTCCGCGAAGCGCTGCGGGGGGCGGTTGCGCGCGTGCTGCCGGGCGCCACGCTGCACGAGGCCGACAACGTCGACAAGCTCTATGCGCTGGTCGAGGCCGAGCCCGACGCCGACCTGCTGCTGCTTGACCTCAACATGCCGGGGGCGCATGGCTTCAGCGCGCTCGTGCATCTGCGCGCGCAGCATCCGGAGCTGCCGGTGGTCGTGGTGTCCGCGCGCGAGGAGCCCGCAGTGATGCGCCGCGCGCTCGACCACGGCGCGATGGGCTTCATCCCCAAGTCCGTGGACTCCGCCACCCTGGGCCTGGCGTTGACCCAGGTGCTGGAAGGCGACCGCTGGGCCCCGGCCGCCGCGCATGCCGCTCCGGCCGCCGGTGCCGACGAACACGATGCCGCCCAGCGCGTGGCCGATCTCACGCCGCAGCAGTTCCGCGTGCTGCAGATGCTGGGCGAAGGCCTGCTCAACAAGCAGATCGCCTGGGAACTCGGCGTGTCCGAGGCCACGATCAAGGCGCACATGACGGCGATCCTGCGGAAGCTCGGCGCGAACAACCGCACCCAGGCGGTGCTGATCGCCGGCAAGCTGGCGCTGGAGCCGGGCGCGGTAGCGCCCCAGCCCGACGAAGCCGACTGACCGTTCCTGCGTGCGTCCCGCACCAACCATGCAATCCGCGCGCCCCCAACCCCGTGTGGGAGCAGCTACAGCTGCGATCGATCTCGCGGGCTGCTGGTCGCAGCTTTAGCTGCTCCTACAGGGCTCTCGTCAGTTGGTCGGTCCGGTGGTCAGGGCGTATGTCCGGCCACATGCGCACTCCGCTGCGCCGCCAGGAACGCCCGCAGTGACGCCGGCTTGATCGGCTTGGTCAGCACGCGATAACCCCGCGCGCGCGCATCGCGCTTCACCTGGTCGCTGCCGTCGGCGGTCACCAGCGCGCCGGGCACGCGGGGGCCATGCTCGCGCAGCGCGTCGAGTGTATCCAGGCCATCCATGCGGTCATGCAGGTGGTAGTCCACCAGCAGCACGTCTGGCGTCTCGGCCATCTTCTGCAGCGCTTCGTCGACCGTGGTCGCGCGCAGCACCTCGATCTTCCAGCGCCCCAGCAGCAGCACCATGCCCGCGAGGATGTCGACGTCGTTGTCCACGCAGAGCACGCGCATGCCGTCGAGCGAGTCGGGCAGGCTGATCGCCTGCACCGGCGCGGGCGGCAGTTCGGCCAGCGCCGAGCGCGGTGTGCGGATCGCGAACATGCTGCCGCGGCCGGGCTGCGAGCGCACGTTCAGCGGATGTGAGAGCACGCTGGAGATGCGCTGGCAGATCGACAGGCCCAGGCCCAGGCCCTGCGCATCCCAGCTGCCCGGCTGGTCGATGCGGAAGAACTCGTCGAAGATCTGCCGCAGGTGGTAGTCGGGGATGCCCGGGCCGGTGTCCCAGACCTGCAGTTCGACGGCGCCGCCGCGCGGGCGGGCCGCGAGCACGATGCGGCCCTCGCGGGTATAGCGTAGTGCGTTGGCCAGGAAGTTCTGCAGCACGCGGCGCAGCAGGCGGCGGTCGCTGCGCACGGGCAGGTGTCGCGCGTGCACGCGCAGGTCGATGCCGCGGGCTGCGGCCAACGGCGCGTACTGGGCGGCAAGCTCGGCCAGCAGTTCGGCGGCGTCGAAGTCGGAGAGCTGCGGCTCCAGCGCGCCGGTGTCCAGGCGCGAGACGTCGAGCAGGCCCTCGAGCAGTTCCTCGGCGGCGCGCAGCGACGTGTCCACGCGTTCGGCGAGGTGGCGTTGCTCGGCGGCCGTGTCGCTCTCGCGCAGCGCGGAGGCGAACAGGCGCGCGGCGTTGAGCGGCTGCAGCACGTCATGGCTGACCGCAGCGAGGAAGCGGGTGCGCGAGGCCTGCGCAGCCTCGGCCTCGCGGGTGCGGGTGGCGACGCGCTGCTCCAGTGTTTCGTTGACCTCGCGCAGCTCGCGTTCGACGCGCTTGTATTCGGTGACGTCGCTGTAGCTGGTGACGTAGCCGCCGCCGGGCAGCGGCTGGCCGCGCATCTCCACCACTTGGCCGGTGCTGCGCACGCGTTCGAACACGTGGGGCGAACCGGCTCGCATGTACTCGATGCGCTTCTCGACCTCGGTGTCGATGTCGGGACTGCCGCCGCCGAGCTCGCCGCGCAGGGCGTTGTAGCGGATCAGGTCGGCCACGGGACGGCCGACGTAGAGCATGCCTTCGGGGTAGCCGTACATTTCGGCATAGCGCAGGTTCCAGGACACCAGGCGCATGTCGCGGTCGACCACGCTCACGCCCTGGTCGAGGTTGTCGAGCGTGGCCGAGAGGATCGCGCGGTCGAACCTGAGGTCCTGGCCGGCCTCGTCCAGCACCGCCACCACCTCGGCCACGTCCATGCCGGAGCCCTTCAGCGCGCTGGTCATCACCAGGCGCGCCGAGGCGGCACCGATGGCGGCCGCCAGCAGGCGCTCGGTGAACTGCGCCCAGGCGCGGTCGGTGGGGGTGGCCGGATCGAATTCGCGCTCGCTGCCGGCGGCGTGGTCGGCGAAGGCGCGGCGCGCGGTCGACTCGCCGACGATGCGGCCGGCCAGTGTCATCAGGTCGCCCAGCTGTACCGAGGAGTGCGGCACGCCGGTGCCCGGAAGCAGCTGCGCTGAGGAATAGGGATCGAGGAAGGGCGCCGTGCGCAGGCGCTCCTCGAAGCTCGGGCGCCAGCGCGCCGAGACCATGAACAGCGCGCCGATGTTCGCGAGCAGCGACCAGAACGTGCCATGGGTCAGCGGGTCCCAGCCGGCCAGTCCGAACAACTGGTAGGGGCGGAGCCATTCGATGCCGAAGGGCCCCTGCAGCAGCCACGCGCCGTCGAACCAGCCCGCCTCGGTCAGCGTCGGCAGCAGCAGGGTGTAGATCCACATCCCGAAGCCCAGCAGCAATCCGGCCTCGACGCCCTGCCGGCTGGCGCCGCGCCAGTACAGTCCGCCGATCAGCGCCGGCGCGAACTGCGCCACCGCCGCGAACGACATCAGGCCGTAGGACGCGAGCGTGGTGTCGCTGCCGCTGACCCGGTAGTAGCCGTAGGCCATCGCCGCGAAGCAGACGATGGCGACGCGGCGGATCCACAGCACGGTGGAGGCGACGTTGCCGCCGCGGCGCTGCGCCCAGCCGCGCGCCAGCAGCGGCGGCATCACCAGGTCGTTGGAGACCATGGTCGCCAACGCCACGCTGGACACGATCACCATGCCGGTGGCGGCCGAGAAGCCGCCGACGTAGGCGAACAGCGCCAGCAGGTCGCGGCCCTCGGCCAGCGGCAGGCTCAGCACCAGGGTGTCGGCGGAGGCGCCGGCGCTTCCGCCGTGCATCGCCAGGCCGGCCGCCGCGATCGGCAGCACCGCCAGCGACACCAGCACCAGGTAGCCGCCGAACATCCAGCGTGCGCGGCGGATGTCGGACACGTCCATGCATTCCACCACCGCCACGTGGAACTGCCGCGGCAGGCAGATGATGGCGGCGAAGGCGAGCAGGGTCTGGCCGATGAAGCCCGTCGGCGCCGACTGCGACAGCAGGGCGGTCGTGGCCTCGGCCAGCGGCAGGTCGCTGCCCTTGAACCAGAACACGGCGAACACGCCGACGAATACCAGCGCCACCAGCTTGACCATCGACTCCAGCGCGATCGCCAGCATCATGCCGGGGCGGTGCTCGGTGGCATCGACCTGGCGGGTGCCGTAGAGGATCGCGAACAGCGCCATCAGCACCGCGACATAGAGTGCCGGGTCGCCGATGCTGTCCAGCAGTTCGTCGCCGCCGCCGAGCACGTTGAGGCTCAGCGCCACCGCCTTGTATTGCAGCGCGAGGTAGGGCACCGCCGCGATCAGCGCGATCAGCGTGACCAGGGCCGCCAGCCGCTGCGCACGGCCGTAGCGGGCGGCGATGAAGTCGGCGATCGAGACCGTGCTCTGGCTCTGCGCGACCAGCGCCAGGCGCTCGAGGATGCGCCAGCCGAACAGCAGCATCAGCAGCGGGCCGAGGTAGATCGCGAAATAGCCGATGCCGTTGCGGGTCGCGGTACCGACCGCGCCGTAGAACGTCCACGACGAGCAATACACCGCAAGCGACAGGCTGTAGACCAGCGGCCGAAGCCAGGTGCCGCCGGCGCGCATGTGCACCGGATGGCGGTCGCCCCACCAGGCGACCGCGAACAACAGCGCCGCGTATCCCAGTGAGACCAGCAGCAGGATCCAGCCCGGCAGCATCCGCGTTCCCCTCCTTCCCGTAGGAGCGGCTATAGCCGCGATCGGCGTTCGCGACTGTCAATCGCGGCTATAGCCGCTCCCACAAGTCACCGGGGGAGGATAGCGCGTGCCATCGCGGCCATGGCCGTTCCCAAAAACGAAAAAGCCCACCTTGCGGCGGGCTTCTCGCGGAACACTCGGAGGCAGGCCTTACTTGATCTTGCCTTCCTTGTAGATCACGTGCTTCCGGACGACGGGATCGTACTTCTTGATCTCCATCTTGCCGGGCGTGTTCTTCTTGTTCTTGTCGGTGGTGTAGAAGTGGCCGGTGTTGGCCGAGGAGATCAGTCGGATCTTGTCGCGCTTGCTAGCCATGGTGTTCTCCTCAGACCTTTTCGCCGCGGGCGCGGAGTTCGGCCAGAACGACGTCGATGCCGTTCTTGTCGATGGTGCGCATGGCATGGGCGGACACGCGCAGCTTCACCCAGCGGTTTTCGCTGGCGACCCAGAACCGGCGCTCGTGCAGGTTGGGAAGGAAACGGCGGCGGGTCTTGTTGTTGGCGTGTGAGACGTTGTTACCCGTCTGCACGCCCTTGCCGCTGACCTGGCAAACTCGGGACATAACGCACCTCGATGGTGATTGGTGTACCCCATGGCCTGGGGGACGGCGGCCCCGGCAAGCCCTTTCGGGGCATGCCATGCGAAGCGGGTCAAGGTCGCTGCCGGGCGGGGCGCCGGATCGCACTCCGGGCCGCCGGGGCCACCTCAAGGGTGACCGGACGCAGCGAGCCGAGCATTGTGCGTGGTTTTTCGCCTCCAGGCAAGCTCAGCGCTGGCGGCGCAGCCTCACCAGCACCCCGTCCAGCGAATCCAGGTCGCTGTAGTGGATCACCAGCTTGCCCTTGTTCCCGCGGCCGTGGGCGATGCTGACCCTGGTCGCCAGCACTTCCGAGAGTTCGTTCTCCAGCGCCACGATGTCCGCATGCGGCCTGGCCGCGCCGCTGCCGGCCTTCTTTTTCGCGGTGCTGGGCACGCGGCCCGCGGCAAACTGCTGGGCGCGGTGCTCCACCTCGCGCACCGACCAGCCATGCTCCGCGGCATCAGACGCCAGCTTGCTCGCCAGCTCCGGCGACAGGGTCAGCAGGGCGCGGGCGTGGCCCATTTCCAGGCGGCGGGCCTCCACCAGTGCGCGGATCGCCGGCGGCAGCTCCAGCAGGCGCAGCAGGTTGGATACCGCCGCGCGCGAGCGGCCGACGGCTTCCGCGGCCGCGGCGTGGGTCAGGTCGAATTCGTCGATCAGGCGCTGCAGGGCCTGCGCTTCTTCCAGCGGGTTCAGGTCCTCGCGCTGGATGTTCTCGATCAGCGCCATGGCTACGACCGTGCGGTCGTCGACCTCGCGCACCACCACCGGGATCTCGGCCAGGCCGGCTTCGCGCGAAGCGCGCCAGCGGCGTTCGCCGGCGATGATCTCGAAGGTGCGGTCGGGCAGCTGGCGGACCACGATCGGCTGGATCACGCCCTGGGCGCGGATCGATTCCGCAAGCTCGGTGAGCTTGGCCGGGTCCATGTGCCGCCGCGGCTGGTACTTGCCGGGCGCCAGCGCGTCCACGGGCAGCGTGCGCAGCGCGTCGCCCGGACGCGCTTCCAGCGCCGGGGCTTCTTCGGCGGCCTTGGGGCCGAGCAGTGCTTCGAGTCCGCGGCCTAAACCGCGCTTCTTGGGGGCGGCCTTCGCGGGGGCCGCCTTCTTGCCAGCGGTCATGCCGCCTTCTCCTTCTGTTCGCGCTCGCGCTGGCGGCGGATCACCTCCCCGGCCAGGCCGAGGTAGGCGATGGCGCCGCGCGAGGCGCGGTCGTAGCCGACGATGCTCTGGCCGTGGCTGGGTGCTTCGGCCAGGCGCACGTTGCGCGGCACGATGGTGCGGAAGACCTTGTCGCCGAAGTGCGTGACGAGTTCGGCGGACACCGCGTTGGTGAGGTTGTTGCGCACGTCGTACATGGTGCGCAGCACGCCTTCGATTTCGAGGCCCGGGTTCAGCCGCGCCTTCAGCGCCTCGATGGTCTGCAGCAGCGAGCTCAGGCCCTCCAGCGCGTAGTACTCGCACTGCATCGGCACCAGCACGCTGTCGGCGGCGGTGAGTGCGTTGAGCGTGAGCAGCGACAGCGCCGGCGGGCAGTCGATGATGATGTAGTCGTATTTCGGGCGCAGCGGATCGAGCGCGCGCTTGAGGCGCTGCTCGCGGCCCTCTTCGTCCATCAGCTCGATCTCGGCGGCGGTGAGGTCGGTGTTCCCGGGCAGCAGGTCGAAGCCTTCGGGCGTGCGCACCACGGCATCGGCGGCGGCGACTTCTTCCAGCAGCACGTCGCAGGTGGACGCCGCGAGCTCGCGCTTGTCGATGCCGCTGCCCATGGTGGCGTTGCCCTGCGCGTCGAGGTCGACCAGCAGCACGCGCTTGGGTGTCTGCGACAGCGCGGAGGCAAGATTCACCGCCGTCGTCGTCTTTCCGACGCCGCCTTTCTGGTTGGCGATGGCGATGATGCGGGCCATGGGCTCGGCTGCCTCGATGCAGGGAATGCGGCGGAAGGACCCGGCCCGGAACCCCGGCCGGGTCGATGATTATGCCCCGGCTGGCGCCGCTCGGCCCACCACCACCAGATGGCGCTCGGCGTCAAGCCCCGGGACGGCCAGCGGATGCACCGCCTCGACCTGCCAGCCGGCGGGCAGCGCCGCGATTTCGGCATCCGGGCGCGCGCCCTTCATCGCCAGCAGACGGCCGCCCGGCGCGAGCAGGTGCCCGCCGACGGCCAGGATGTCGGCCAGCGTGGCCATGGCGCGGGCGGTGATCGCCTCGAAGGCGCAGGGCATGTCCACCGCCTCGGCCCGCGATTCGGCCACGCGCGCGTTGGCGAGCCCGAGCGTGCGCACCACCTCGCGCAGGAAGCGCGCCTTCTTGCCGTTCGACTCGACCAGCGTGACCTGCAGCTCCGGGAGCGCGATCGCCAGGGGAATGCCAGGCAGGCCGGCGCCGGCGCCGAGGTCGGCCAGCGATGCGATGCCGCGCGCATGCACTTGCATCGACAGCGAGTCGAGCAGGTGCAGGGTGACCATTTCGCCCGGATCGCGGATGGCGGTCAGGTTGTAGGTGCGGTTCCAGCGCGCCAGCAGTTCCAGGTAGCGGCGCAGCGGGCTGGCCAGCGCCGGATCCAGGCCAAGCGCGGCGAGGCCGGCATCGAGCGCGGCGTGGGGATCGGTATGCATGGGCGCCATTGTAGGCGGCGCCGGCTCAGGTCCAGCGGGCGCGCCAGGCCACGGTGGCCATGTAGTCGGGCGCGGGGCGGAAGGTGCGCAGCGTCCAGTCGGCCGGGGTGCCGAGCAGTGGATCGCAGGCGTCGAGCCGCCAGTCGTCGCCTTCGGGCGCAAAGACCAGCCGGTGCAGGCCGAAGGACAGGCCCTGGCCGTGTGCTTTCAGCACTGCCTCTTTCGCGCACCACAGGCGGACGAAGGCGGCCTCGCGCCGGGCGTCGGGCATGGCCGCGAGCGCCGCGGCCTCTTCGGGGGCGAAAAAGCGGTCGGCCAGCACCCCGGCCTTGGGCCGCGGCCGCCGGACCTCGAGGTCGATGCCCACGCGCAGCCCGTGTGCCAGCGCCATCAGCAGCCCTTCGCCGCTGTGGCTCCAGCTCGCGTCCCAGTCGGCATGCGGCGCGCCCAGCAGCGGGCGGCCGTGCTCCGTGCGGTGGATCGCCAGGGTGTCGGCGGCGGTGTCGAGTTCGCTCGCCAGCCACTCGCGCGCCAGCGGCTCGGCCGGCTGGCCGTGCAGGTAGGGCCGCCAGGCGCAGCGGACGGGGCCGAGCTGGAGTTGGCCGGCGGCAAGCGGCATCAGGGCGGTGATCCTTTCGACACGGGGGCGGCCAGCGTAAAGTACCGCCCCTGCCGGTGGGGATCCGGCCGCAGTCACGGGGAACGCACGCGCGTCCGGGAGAATCGAACGCATGTCGGCAGTCATCAGCATCCACGGGCGGCAGGACGCCGCCAGCCACCAGGCGTCACCACTGGCGGTCGGCGCGCCGGAGCGCCCCCTGGCATTCGGCGCGCACGGCAGCGTGGCGCTGTCGGATTTCCTGGCCGACGTGCGCGGCGTGGCTGCGCTGCTGCCCGACCGCCCCTATGCGGTGAATCTCTGCGAAGACCGCTACCGCTTCCTGGTCGCCTTCGCCGCGGCCGCCGTGCGGGGCCAGGTGACGCTGCTGCCGCCGTCGCGCACGCGCGCGGCGATCGATGACGTCCGCGCCCACCACCCCGACAGCTACTGCCTGGGCGATGCCGATGCCTGTGGCTGCGAGGACATCGCGCCGCTGCCGCACTACCTGCGCCTGCCCGACGTCCTGCCGCGCGCCGACGGCGACATGCCCTGCGTGGCCCGGGACGCCATCGTCGCCATCGGCTACACCTCGGGCAGCACCGGCACGCCCAAGGCCAACACCAAGACCTGGGGCAGCTTCGCCACCAGCACCGCGCAGAACATGGCTGCGCTGGTCGGCATGCTGCCCGCCGACGGCGCCGCGCACGTGGTCGCCACGGTGCCCCCGCAGCACATGTACGGGATGGAGATGTCGGTGCTGCTGCCGCTGGTCGGCGGCGTGGCCGTGCACGAGGCGCGCCCGTTCTTCCCGGTCGACATCGCCGCCGCACTGGCCGCCGCGCCGCAGCCGCCGCTGCTGGTGACCACGCCGGTGCACCTGCGCGCGCTGGTCGAATCCGGCGTGGCGCTGCCGTCGCTGGCCGGCATCGTCACCTCCACCGCGCCGCTGCCACCGGAGCTTGCCGGCGCCGCGGAAGCCGCCTTCGGCTGCGAAGTGCGCGAACTGTTCGGTTCGACCGAGACCTGCATCCTCGCGCGCCGCCGCACCGCCAGCGAAGAGGCCTGGACGCTGCTGCCCGGCGTCGACCTGCACCCGCAGCCTGATGGCACGCTGGTGCATGCCGCGCACCTGGGGGCGCCGGTGGCGCTGGCCGACATCGTCGAGCTGCTGCCCGGCGACCGCTTCCGCCTCTGCGGCCGCCAGTCCGACCTGCTGGAGATCGCGGGCAAGCGCGCCTCGCTGTCCGACCTCACCCACCGCCTGCTGGCGATTCCGGGCGTGCGCGACGCCGCCCTGGTGCAGCTCGAACCCGATGCCAGCGGCATACGCCGGCTGGCCGCCGTGGTCGTGGCGCCGGGCCTGGACGAAGCGACAGTCCGCGACGCGCTGCGAGGCGCGGTGGATCCGGTGTTCCTGCCGCGCCCGCTGCGCCTGGTGCCGGCGCTGCCGCGCAACGAGACCGGAAAGCTGCCGCGCCAGCGGCTGCTGGAGTTGCTGTCGGGGGCGTGACTGCCTTCCCGTTTTGCCTACGCTGCCATCACAAAGCCCCCCCCAGACTGGCGTTGCGCCGTTCCGGCGAAGTCAAGGCACTGGAGGAGCAATGAACTTCATCATCTACCTGATCGTCGGCGGCATCGCGGGCTGGCTGGCCAGCATGATCATGCGCACCGATGGCCAGCAGGGCATCCTGCTGAACATCATCGTCGGCATCATCGGCGGATTCCTCGGAGGCTGGCTGCTGCCGGCCATCGGCCTCGGTCTGGGGGGCGGCTGGCTCGGCTTCCTGATCACGGCATTGATCGGCGCCATCGTGCTGCTGGCGATCGTGAATCTGTTCCGGCGCGGCAGCGTCCGCTGAGCCGACGCAACGCAATCACGCGACAAGGCGTGACACGAAGGCCCGGGATTCCCGGGCCTTCTTTGTTGGGGGCCAGTGCGGCGGGCCTCAGCCGGCCAGCTGCACCCAGGCCGGCGCGTGGTCGCTGGGCCGCTCCCAGGTCCGCGGTTCGCGGTCGATGCCCGAGGCCGCGGCCACCGGGCGCAGCGCATCCGACACCAGCGTCAGGTCGATGCGCAGCCCGAGGTCGCGACGGAAGGCGGCCTGGCGGTAATCCCACCAGCTGAAGACCCCCGCCTCGTCGCTGTGCAGCCGGAAGGCGTCGTGCAGCCCGAGGTCGAGCAGGGCCTGCAGCGCCGCGCGTTCGGCAGTGGAGGTCAGGATGTGGCCCTCGTTCCACACCGCCGGGTCGTGCACGTCGCGGTCGTCGGGCGCGATGTTGAAGTCGCCCATGACCACCATGCGCGGATGGCGCTGCAGTTCGCCGGCCAGCCAGTCGTGCACGGCCGCCAGCCAGCGCAGTTTGTAAGCGTACTTGTCGGTGCCGACGTCCTGGCCGTTGACGACGTACAGATTGACGATGCGCACGCCGTCCACGGTCGCGGCGATCACCCGCTGCTGCTCGTCCTCGAAGCCGGGGATGCCGTACTGCACCTCGTCGATGGCGCGTTCGCGCGCGAGGATGGCGACGCCGTTATAGGTCTTCTGGCCGCAGAAGACGCTTCGGTAGCCCAGCGCGGCCAGGGCGTCGTCGGGGAAGCGCGGGTCCTCGAGCTTGGTTTCCTGCAGGCCGACGACGTCCGGCGCGAAGGCCTGCAGCCACTGCTGCAGGTGCGGCAGGCGCACGTTGAGGGAGTTCACGTTCCAGCTGGCGATTTTCATTCGATGGGTCCGGTTTCGCGCATCCGCGCGCAGTGCGTAAAAGGTCAGCCGGTCGCAGCGCGGCCGCCGTGGTGTCGTCGCTTATGGCGGCGACTATAGCCGGGCTAGAATCCCGCCATGGCCAACATCCGTCCTTTCCGCGGCACGCTGCCGACCCTCGGCGCGCGCGCGTACGTCGACCCCGCCGCGACCGTCATCGGCGACGTCGTGATCGGCGACGACAGTTCGATCTGGCCGGGCACGGTGGTGCGCGGCGACGTCAACTTCGTGCGCATCGGCGCGCGCTGCAACCTGCAGGACGGCACGATCGTCCACGTCAGCCATGCCGGCCCGCACTCGCGCATGGACGGCTACCCGACGCTGATCGGCGATGACGTCACCATCGGCCACGGTGCCATCGTGCATGCCTGCACGATCGGCAACGGCGTGTTGATCGGCATGGGCGCCACGGTGATGGACGGCGTGGTCGTGGAAGACCACGGCTATGTCGGCGCCGGCGCACTGGTACCGCCCGGCAAGGTGGTGCGCAGCCGCGAGCTGTGGCTGGGCAACCCGGCCAAGCCCGTGCGCGTGATCGATGACGCGGGGGTCGAAGGCCTGCTGTACAGCGCCGCGCACTACGTGCGGCTGAAGGACGAGTATCTCGCCGCTGGATGACCGGCTTGCCCTGCATCGCCGGGTTGTGGGAGCGGCTATAGCCACGATTGAAGCAGCACGATCGCGGCTATAGCCGCTCCCACAACCGGCGAAAGCCCGGGATCAGTCAGCCGTGATCAGGTGCGAGTGTTCGGCGCGCAGGTCGCCATAGATGGTGTCGGTCTCGGGCACGACGCCGTGCCAGCGCGCGAATGCCAGCGCCGCCTGCTCCACCAGCATGCCCAGGCCGTCGACGACCGCGTACGCGCCGCTGGCGCGCCCCCAGGCGAGGAAGGGCACGGCCGCTTCGCCGTAGTTGAGGTCGACCGCGGCCATGCGGCGGCCGACCAGCGAGCGCGGCAGCGTCGGCAGTCCGTCGCCGCGCGCGGCGGACGTGGCGTTGACCACCAGCTCGAATTCGCCCAGTGAGCCGATGTCGGCCAAGTGGCGCGGATGCACGCGCCCGGGCTGGCCGATCTGGTCGGCGAGGGCGTCGGCGTGCGCGGATGTCCGGTTGACGATGTAGAGGTCGCCGATGCCGGCGTCGAGCAGGGACGGCGCCACGCCGCGTGCAGCGCCACCGGCGCCGATCAGCAGGGTGCGGCGTGCGCGCAGGTCGAGCGCGTGGCGGCCGGTGAGGTCGCGCACCAGGCCTTCGCCGTCGGTATTGTCCCCGTGCCACTGGTCGCCGTTGCGCACCAGGGTGTTCACCGCGCCGGCGCGGCGTGCGCGCTCGGTGACGTCGGCGCACAACGCCAGGGCTTCCTGCTTCAGCGGCAGGGTCACGCTGGCGCCAACGCCCCCGCGGGCGGAGAACTCCGCCAGGCGCTGGCGGAAGCTGCCGATGTCGGCGTCGATGGCGGTGTAGTCGATGGCGATGCCGGCCTCGCGGCCGAAGGCGGCGTGGATGCGCGGCGACAGCGAATGCCCGACCGGATGTCCGAACACGGCGTAGTGCTTCATGACTGCCTCCCCGAAGCATGGCGGCACGCGGCGCACCGCCCCTGTCGGGCCAGTCTACGCCTGTGGGTTCGGCAACGACCCGTGATCGTGGGAGCGGCTATAGCCGCGATCGCGGCTATAGCCGCTCCCACAATGGTTGGCGGGGCAGCTGGCCCGGCTGGCTGTCCGTCGATCAGCCCTCGCGCAGCCAGCGCGCGGCGTCGAGCGCGAAGTAGGTCAGCACGCCGTCCGCACCCGCGCGCTTGAAGCCGAGCAGCGCCTCGAGCACGCAGGCGCGCTCGTCCAGCCAGCCGTTGGCGGCGGCGGCCTTGAGCATCGCGTACTCGCCGCTGACCTGGTAGGCGTAGGTGGGCACGCCGAAGGTCTCCTTCACCCGGCGCACGACATCGAGATAGGGCATGCCGGGCTTCACCATCACCATGTCGGCGCCTTCGTCGAGGTCCGCGGCGACTTCGCGCAGGGCCTCGTCGGTATTGCCGGGGTCCATCTGGTAGGTGCGCTTGTCGGCCTTGCCCAGTGCCGAGGCCGAACCCACGGCGTCGCGGAACGGGCCGTAGAAGGCAGAGGCGTACTTGGCCGCGTAGGCGAGGATGCGGACATGGACGTGGCCGTCTTCCTCCAGCGCCATGCGGATGGCACCGATGCGGCCGTCCATCATGTCGCTGGGCGCGACCACGTCGGCCCCGGCGCGCGCGTGCGACAGCGCCTGCTTAACCAGGGCTTCCACGGTGACGTCGTTCTGCACGTAGCCGGCGTCGTCGACGATGCCGTCCTGGCCGTGGCTGGTGTAGGGATCCAGCGCGACGTCGGTGATCACGCCCAGTTCGGGGAAGCGCGACTTCAGCGCGCGCACCGCGCGCTGGCACAGGCCGTCGTCGTCCCAGGCCGCGGCGGCGTCGAGCGACTTCGCTTCGGGTGCGGTCACGGGGAACAATGCCAGGGCCGGCACGCCGAGTTCCGAAGCCTGTTCGGCTTCGCGCAGGAGTTCGTCGATCGACATGCGCTCGATGCCCGGCATCGAAGGCACCGCGGCGCGGCCCTCGGGCTCGTGCACGAACACGGGATAGATGAGGTCGTCGACGGTGAGCGTGTGCTCGCGCATCAGCCGGCGCGAGAAGTCGTCGCGGCGCATGCGCCGGAAGCGGGTGTCTGGATAGGTCATGGCGCCATTCTACGAAAGAAAAAGGCCGGCACCCCGAAGGGCGCCGGCCTGTGTTTCAACGCAATGGCGTGATCAGCGCCTGGTGCAGAGCGTCACGGCGCTGGCCTTGGACTTCGGCACGAAGCCGAGGTCGCGCAGCGTGTTCACGAACGGCGCGATGCAGCTGCGGTAGGCCGCGGTGCCGCCACCATGCACGTCGCGGCACAGCGCGTCGGCCGCCTGCAGGTTGGCGCCGCCGACCAGGCCTGGCATCTCCAGTGCCGGGATACCGGTGTTGCAGGTACCGCCGTTGGTGGTGGCGTTGCCCGCGTTCAGCACCCAGCCCAGGTCCTCGTACAGGGCCGGGGTCAGGTCCAGGCGGAGGTTGCCGTCAAGGTCCTGGTTGATCGAAGGCTCCATCAGGGCGTTGGGCGAGTGGCTGACGTCGAAGTGCGAGAACGACGAGCCCTGGGCCAGCGGGGTCGGTGCATACAGCAGCGCGCGGCCGCTGCTGTCGGTGCCGGCATAGGCGCCCGCGATCTGCTGCAGTGCCACGTCGGTGCCCGGGATGCCGCCCTTCAGCGCATTGCCGTCGGCCAGCGAGACGCTGATGGTGGGCACGGTGGCGACCACCGTGGCGTCCTCGGCCATCTGGATCACGCCGGCGACGTTGTTGGCCACGACCACGGCGATCGCGCCCGCGTCCTCGGCGAACCTGGCCTTGATCTCGAAGGCGCAGGTGCCGCGGTCGACGACGGCGACCTTGCCGGCGTAGGCATTCGCGGGCGAGGCCACGCAGCCCTGCGTCGGCGTGGCGCTGCCGTCATTCACCAGCACCAGGGCGCCGCTGAAGTTGGCCGGCGTGGCCGGTGCGCCGAACTCGGCGGTGCCGAACTCGAAGGTGCCGGTGACGGAACCGCTCGCCGACAGCGCGATCTTCGGGGCAAGCGCGACCGGGACCTGGTCGCTGACGCTGGGGCCGGTCCAGGCCAGCGCGCCACCCGTTGCCGCCGCCACACGCTGGGCATCGGTCATGTCGATCCAGGCCAGGCCCGAGTTGTTGTCGAACACGAAGCTCGAGTAGATGTCCGGGTAGCCGTTGAAGGGAGCACCGCTGGCGAGGTTGTAGAAGCCCTGGAAGTTCAGGCCGTGTCCGATCTCGTGCATCACCACGTCGATGAAGTTGATCATCCCCGCCGGGGTGTTGCCGTCCAGGCCGTAGTACCAGCCGGAGCCTTCCAGGCAGCCCGTGCTGCCGAGGTTGGCGTTGAAGTTGCTGTTGATGTCGTCGCCAGCCGGGTTCAGGTCGGTGCCGGCGATCGAGTCGGCGAGCGCGGCGCCGTAGAAGGTGTCAAGCACGCCGGCGTTGGCGAAGTTGCCGTGGACGGTCAGGGCACCCGCCGAGCCGAGCACGCCGCTGGTGGCGCTGCAGCTCAGGGCGGTGAACTGGGCGCGTACGCGGATGTCGACGTCGCTCTCCAGCACGGCGCCCCAGAGATCGGCGGCGAACTGGTAGGCGATCTGGCGCTGCTCGCCAACGGTGGTACCCGGGTTGAGGCCGATCGGAGTGGCCGGCGTCGGGTCGTTGAGGCCCACGTTCGGGGCGTTCATGTTGACCAGGACGACGTTGGCGGCATCGGCGCTGCCGATGGCGAAGGTGGACGCGGCCGCGAGGGCGCAGGCGAGGAGGGTCTTATTCACGGACGGCCTCCACGGTGGTCAGGGGTGCGGCATGGCCGTCGGCATCGCCGTGGCCGATGACGATCGAGCCGTCCTCGAGTCGGGTGGCGGTGGCGAAGGACATCATGTCGTCCGAAGTCGCCATCGAGAAGGAGCCGTCGCGGTGGCGGCGGAAGGTGCGCTCGGCTTCCGCGCGGGTACGCGGACCCGGCTTGGCGATGGACATGGGATCGGCAGTGCGCATGCGCGCGCTGACGTTGGTGCGCAGCTGGGCCTGTTCAGCCGCTGTCGGCGCGCGCAGGCGGCCGGTGGCGGGATCGATGGCGACGGTGACGCCGGCATGGGAGGTGGTGGTGGTCTCGCCAGCGACCGGCTCGGTCGCGTGCGCGGCGAAGCCGGCGGACAGGCCGGCCAGCAACAGCAGTGTGGTGCGTTTCATCAGGTCGTTCCTCGGAATCGAGGCACTCGGAAAGTTCATGGCCGTAGCCACCGTCCCCCACGGTGCCTCACATGGTCAATGCAAAGGATGTTGCCGGCAGGCCGCGTCACCTTGGCCCGCCCCCGAATATGCAACGAGTCACGCTTTTGCTCAATCGTGCGCCGCAACAGAACGGCCGCGCACGGTGCAGGCTGCGTCAGGCGATGGGGCTGCCGTGGACGCCGTCGATTTCCACGGCCAGCTCGCGGCGGCAAATCGCGGCGTGCAGGAGCAGCCGCGGCACGGTGTCGCCGAAGCGCCGGTCGAGCGCGTCGGCGACGAGCGGCAGGTCGTGGTCGTCGCGCACGTAGACCTTGAGCCGGGTGCCTGCGCCGAAGCGGGTGGACAGCGACGGATCGTGCACGCGCGCTGCATCCACCAGGGCATCGAAATTGATGAAGGTTTCGTCCAGCTGCGCCAGCAGTTCACCGTCGTGCATCGAGGCGTGGCCGACCACGGCCGCGGTCCCCGAGAGCAGCAGCGGCATCGCGCTGCCCTGCGGCGGCAGCATGGCGCGCGCGAAGCTGGGCGACTGCGGGCCGTACTGGCGCGGATAGCGGTAGGCGCTCACCTGGCGCGGGTTCTCCACCGGCGTGCCGGGCGCGGCCGAGGCCAACCAGTACACCTGCACCACGCGCTCGCCGTCGCAGCGGCCGATGGCGGTGGCGGCGGGCAGGGCCTGGACGTCGAAGTCGCCGAGTCCGTGCGCGCGTCCGACGCAGAAGGCGCGGTAGCGCTCGTCGTCGCCCGCGCCCAGGGTGATGGCGTCGACGTAGTTCCAGATGCGCAGGAGGTGGGGGGTCCGGCTGCTGGCGGTGAACGCCGCCAGGCGCGCATAGGCCCGCCGCGCCGCTTCCTGGATGCCGTCGTTGCCTTCGGGGACCTCGATCGCGCCGAACAGCAGCTGGCCGTCGCTGGCCCAGCGCACGCCATCGTCGCGGCCCCGGACTACCGGCGCATTGCCGTGCCAGACCTCGAAGCAGGCGGGGCCATACGGATCAAGCGGCACGCGCAGATAGCGGGGGTCGGCCAGTGCGGCCGGCGCGCCGGCGCCGAATCCGAAGACGGCGAGCACGTCGTCACCGGCGAGCAGCGTCGCCGGCGTCGCGGCGTCGACGTACTCGACCTGGAGTCGCGGCGCGTCGACAGGCACGGCGGTGGGCAGCGGCAGGCTCACGATTCGTCCACCTGCAGGGTCTCGCCACTGAAGCCGACCCGCGCCTGGCGCCGGCGGCGCAGGCCGTTGCTCAGCGCACGCGGCAGCATCGCCAGCGACGTGACCGCGTACAGCGCGCGGAACACGCGCAGGCGGCGGCGCACGCGGGGGTTGTCGAAGACGTCGCCGGCCAGCATCGCCACCACCGCCTGCTCGACCTGGAACACGTTCCTGGGATTGGCGAACAGGTGGCGCATGGCCGGCGAGGTGAATCGGTAGATGAACCACTTGAACTCGTCCAGGCCGTCGTCCAGATGGCGGCGCAGCGCGCGTTGCAGCGCGGCCTCGCGCGCGGGCTCGCGCAGCGCGGCATCGACCATGCCCGCGGCCTTTTCGGCGCCGTGCATGGCCAGGAACACGCCCGAGGAGAACATCGGGTCGACGAAGGCATAGGCATCGCCCACCAGAACCCAGCCCGGACCGGCCATCTCGCTGCATTCGTAGGCGTAGTTGCCGGTGGCATGCACGTCCGCGCAGCGGGTGGAGGCGGCCATGCGCCTCGCAACCTCGGGCACGGTGGCCAGGGTGCGCATCAGGAAGCCCTCGCTGTCGCCGCGCCGGGTCTTCATGTAGTCCGGATAGCAGACCGCGCCGACGCTGGTGATGCCGTCGGGCAGCGGGATCAGCCAGATCCAGCCGTGGGCGTGGCGGTAGATGCTGACGTTGCCGGCGTCGATGCCCTTGCGGCGCTCGACGCCGTGGAAGTGGCTGAACACGGCCGCCGACTGATGGCGCATGTTCTTGCGCTTGATCTTCCGGCGGCCGCCGATGAAGGCGTCGCGGCCGCTGGCGTCGACCACGTAGCGCGCGCGCCAGGCGCAGGCGCCTTCGGGGCCATGCGCGGCCACCAGGCTCCCGCCCGCCGGGTCGGGTTCGACGCCGACCACGCGCACGCACTGCCGCGCATCGACGCCATTGGAGGCGGCGTGCTCGAACAGCACCCGGTCGAAGTCGGACCGTCGCACCTGGAAGGCGTGGTCGCAGCGCGC
This sequence comes from Luteimonas sp. A649, assembly GCF_054072735.1. NCBI lineage: Bacteria > Pseudomonadati > Pseudomonadota > Gammaproteobacteria > Lysobacterales > Lysobacteraceae > Luteimonas > Luteimonas sp. A649. The sequence continues at coordinate 190,536 of NZ_JBSVRQ010000002.1, forward strand.
GTCGAGCGCGTAGTCGAAGCGGAACACGTTGTAGCCGCCGCCATCGGCCGGGAAATCGGCGCCGGCCTTGTGCACGCCGATCGCCGCGACCTTGTCGAAGGCGCCCATGCGCTCGAGGATCGGCATCCCCATCGGCAGCAGCGATTCACCGATGTGGAAGCGCGGGTGCGCGTCTTTCTCCAGCATCACCACCCGCCAGCCGGCCTGCGCCAGAAAGGTGGCGGCGGTGGTGCCCGCCGGTCCGCCGCCGATCACCAGGACGTCGCAGTCCGTGGCCTGGGCGCGGGTGGAGGTGTCTTCCATGAGGCTGTGCATTTCGCGGCGCGTGGCGGCCATGCGATCATCCGGGGGACGCGAATGATAGCCGCAACGGAAGCCAGCGCATGTCCAGCCAGTCCCCCGCCGAACTCGAACTCGCCCAGCTCCTGGTCGAAGCCCTGAACCTCGATGACGTCGATCCGGCGTCCATCGACCCCGAGGCGCCGCTCTTCAACGCCGGCCTGGGCCTGGACTCGATCGACGCCCTTGAACTGGCACTGGCGGTCGGCAAGCGCTACGGCTTCCAACTGCGCTCGGACAGCGAGGAGAACCGCCGCATCTTCGCCTCGCTGCGGGCGCTGTCGGCGCACGTCGAAGCCCAACGCGCCTGACGGCGCGCCCCGGTGCAGGCCATGGGCCTGGCCCTGACGCTTGCGATGGCGGTGGCCTATGCCGCGCTCGCGCATTTGGCCAGCACCACCCTCGATGACCGCTACGCCTACGCGGCCCTGCTCGCGCTGGTGGCGATGATGCTCGCCGCGGGCCTGGTCGCGCGCCGCCCCTGGGCCTGGGTGGCGCTGCCGCTGTCGCTGCTCGCCTGCCACCTGCTGTACGTGTCCGGCCATGCCGGGTTGCCGCTGCTGCTGGCGCCGGTGGCTTTCGTGGCCGCGATCGCCTGGCTGTTCGCGCGCAGCCTGCGGGCGCCGCGCGGCGCCCTGATCACGCGCATCGTCGCGGCGCTCGACGGCAGCACGCCCGACACGCTGGCGCCGGAACTGGTGTCCTACAGCCGCGGCCTCACCGCCGGCTGGGCTGCGGCGCTTGCCGTGCTCGGGCTGGCCAACCTGGCGCTGGCGATGGTCGCCGAGCCCGGCGGGCTGCTGTCGAGCCTGGGCCTGCGTGCGCCGGTCACGATCACCCGCGAGCAGTGGTCGCTGTTCGCCAACATCCTGAACTACGGCATCGTTGGCGGCTTTTTCGCCATCGAGTTCGCCTGGCGCAAGCACCGATTCCCGGGGCGCTACAGCAGTTTCGCGGGCTTCCTGCGGCAGATGGCGAGCCTCGGGCCGGCGTTCTGGCGCGATTTCCTCCGCTGAACGGGCGGTTCTGCCGCCGCCTTGGGTATGCTTTGCCGATGCAGCAACGCGTTGACAACATGGATGTGGCCGAACCGGCCGCGCAAAGGCTGGCTTGGGGACTGCACAACGCACTCGGATTTGTGTTCATGGCGGCGTGGACCATCGGCTGGATCAGCCTCGCGCTGATGCTGCTGCTGGCCACCCGGCGCCGCGACATCGCCCTGCGCATGGCTGCGCGCTGCTGGGCGCCGGCGCTGCTGGCCGGGACCGCGGCGCGCCTGGTGGTGGAGGGCGCCGACGACATCGACTGGTCGCAGCCGCGGTTGCTGGTGTCCAACCACCAGTCGATCATCGATATCTGCGCGCTGTTCCGCGCCGTGCCCGTGCCGCTGCATTTCCTGCTCAAGCAGGAGATGACCCGGGTGCCGTTCGTGGGCTGGTACGCGCGCGCCTGCGGCATGCTGTTCATCGAGCGCGACAACCCGCGCGCGGGTGCGCGGTTGCGCCGTGAAGCCGCGGCGCTGCTGCGCGAAGGCAGCACGCTCTGCCTGTTCCCGGAAGGCACGCGCAGCCGCTCTGGCATGGTGGCGCCGTTCAAGGGCGGCACCTTCCAGTCGGCGATCGATGCCGGGGTCGAAGTGCTGCCCGTCGCGATCGACGGCGCCGGCGCGGTGCTGCCAGCCGGTGGCTTCCGCGCGCGCCCGGGCGTGATCCGGGTGCGCTTCGGAACGCCGCTGCCGACCGTCGACTGCGGGTCGGGGGCCGGCGCCCGCCAGGCACTGGCCGATGCCGCCCATGCCTCGGTGGTGGCGCTGCTGCGCCGCCAGGACTGAGGGCGGGTGCGCGGTCGCATGGAGTTCGTCGTAGAGCACGGCCATCCCTGCCTGCCGGGGCATTTCCCGGGTCGGCCGCTGGTGCCCGGCGTCGTGGTCCTGGACCACGTGCTGGCGGCCATCGAAGCCGGGCACGGGCCGCTGGGCCCACTGCGACTGCCGCAGGTGAAGTTCGCAAATCCCCTGCTGCCCGGCGAGGCCGCGTCGATCGAGCTCGATGGGAGCGCGCCGCGCTGGCGCTTCCGCGTGCTGCGTGGCGCGACCCTGGTCGCCTCGGGCGAGGTCGCGCTGGCGTGAGCGGCGACTGGAAGCAACGCCGCGAGGGTGGCGGCCGGCTCGCGGCCCGGCTGCTGCTTGGTTTCAGCGTGTACGGCGGTCGCGGCCTGGCGCGGCTGCTGCTGTATCCGATCACGGCCTACTTCCTGCTTCGCCGCGGCGAGGAGCGGCGCGACTCACGCGCCTACCTGTCGCGCGTGCTCGGCCGACGCGCGCGCCTGGGCGACGTCGCGCGCCACATCCACACCTTCGCCGCGACCATCCTTGACCGCGTGTTCCTGCTTGGCGGCGACATGCGCCGCTTCGACGTCAGGGTCAGCGGCCTGGAGTCGCTGCACGCCGCGCTAGACCGTCGCCAGGGCGTGTTGGTGTACGGCTCCCACCTGGGCAGCTTCGAAGTGCTGCGCGTGCTTGGCCGCCAGCGTCCGGAGCAGTCCATCCGCGTGGTGCTCGACAAGGCGCACAGCCCCGCGGTCACGCAGCTGCTGGACGCGCTCAATCCGGAGATCGCGGCCTCGGTGATCGATGCCTCGCAGGATGGCCCGGGGATCATGTTCGAGATCCAGAAGGCGACCTCCGAAGGCGCGCTGGTGGCGCTGCTGGTCGACCGCACGCAGCCGGGCGAGGCGTCGATCGCGGCGCCATTCCTGGGCGACGAGGCGCGTTTCCCGGTGGCGCCGTGGCTGCTGGCGTCGGTACTGAAGGTGCCGGTACAGCTCGCTTTCGGCCTGTACCGCGGCGGCAACCGCTACGATCTCGTGTTCGAGCCCTTCAGCGACGGCGTCGCGATCCCGCGGCGCGAGCGCGCCGCGGCAGTCCCGGCACTCATCCGCCATTACGCGGAGCGCCTCGAACATCACGTGCGCGATGCGCCGTTCAACTGGTTCAACTTCTACGATTTCTGGGGCGACCGTGAGCACAGCCGAAGCCAGCAAGACGCCAACCCCCCGCCGGAAGGGCCCGCGACAGGCGGGTCTGGAGGACACGCTCCGCGCGACCCGGCGCCCGGGTCGGATCCTGCTCGCCCTGCTGCTGGCGGCGACCACGCTGCCCTTGGCCGCGCAGCCGGCGGCGGTCGATAGCGCCTGGATCCTGCAGCGGCTGGCACGGCCGGCGCCTGTGAGCACGCCCTTCGTGGAGCTGCGCGGCTCGGCCATGTTGAAGGCGCCGCTGCGCATCGAAGGCGAGTACGCCCGACCCGATGACGCCACCCTGGTGCGCGAGGTGCGCGTGCCCTACGCCGAGACCACCACCATCCGCGGCGGCGAAGCCAGCATCACCCGCGGCAGCCGCACGCGCAGCTTCGCGCTGTCGCGCGCGCCCGAACTTGCCGGACTGCAGGCCAGCTTCGGTGCCCTGCTGGCCGGTGACGCCGCCGCACTCGAGCGCGACTACCGCATCGCGTCCCGCGGCCGCCGCGAGGACTGGACGCTGGTGCTGGTCCCGCGCGATGCCGCGCTGGCCGCGACCGTCCGTGACATCACCCTCCACGGTCGCGGCGCCGAGCTGCGCTGCATCGAGACCCGGCCCGCCGAAGGCGAGCTGCAGCGCACCCTGCTTGCCGGCGCCGCGCGCGCCGCCGTGGCCGCCGGCGAAGGCGTCGACTACCAGGCCCTGTGCCGCGAGCCCGGCGCCGCGGCGCAATGACGCCCGCCCGGCGCACCGCGCTGGCGCTGCTGTGGCTGGCGGCGCTGCTGGTCGCGGGCTGGGTGATCGGCCAGCGGCTTGAACTCAGCGGCGACCTGCGCCGCTTCATGCCCGAGCCGCGCACGCCGGCGCAGACGCTGCTGGTCGACGAACTGGGCGACGGTCCGGGCACGCGCCTGCTGCTGGTGTCGCTGTCGGGCGCGGCACCCGAGGCGCTGGCCGCGCAGTCGCGTGCGATGGCCGAAGCCCTGGCCACGGACCCCGACTTCGAGTTCATCGCCAACGGCGTCGACGCCGGACTCGACGCGGTGCCGGACTCCCTGCGCCCCTATCGCTACCTGCTGTCGCCCACGCTCGACCACCGACGCCTGGATGCCGACTACCTTGGCGAACAGCTCGACGAGCGCCTGCAGGACCTCGGTTCGCCGATGGCGGGGCTGGTGGAGCCGCTGCTGCCCGCCGACCCGACGCTGGAGATGCTCACGCTGGCCGAGGCCTGGCAGCCGAAGATCGCGCCGCAGCGCCTGCACGGCGTGTGGTTCGACGCCGCCGGCACCGAGGCGCTGATGCTCGCGCAGACGCGCGCGGCCGGCTTCGACCCCACCGCGCAGCAGCGTGCCTACGACGCGGTGCATGCGGCCTTTGCCGATGCTGCCGGCGACAGTGGCGCGCGCCTGCAGATGGCCGGCCCGGGCGCGTTCTCGGTCGAGATCGGTGGCCGCACCGCGCGCGAGGCGCAGTGGATCGGCACCATCGACAGCATCGGCCTGATCCTGCTGCTCCTGGTTGCCTACCGCAGCTGGCGCGCACCGCTGATGGGCGTGCTGCCGCTGGCCACCGCCGGCATCGCCGGCTTGGCCGCGGTGGCGCTGGCGTTCGACGCCGTGCACGGCATCACCGTGGCGTTTGGCTTCACCCTGATCGGTGTGGTCCAGGACTATCCGATCCATTTCCTCAGCCAGCAGCGCGCCGGCATCAGTCCGCGTGACAACGTGCGCGCGCTGTGGCCGGCGCTGGTGACGGGCGTGGTCGCCACCTGCATCGCCTACCTCACCTTCCTGTTCTCCGGCGTGGATGGCCTGCGGCAGCTGGCGGTGTTCACGATCTCGGCGCTGGCGGCGGCCGCGTTGGCCACGCGCTTCGGATTGCCGCCGCTGGTGGATCCGGCGCCGCGCGACCTCGCCGATTCGCCGCGGCTGCAGGCGTTGTGGCGTGGCATCCAACGCCTGCCGCGGCCGCGCTGGTCGCTGCTGCTGCTTGCCGTCGGCTGCCTGGTGGTCATTGCCACCGCGCGCGGTCCGTTCTGGGAAAACGACCTGTCGAAGCTGACTCCGGTGCCGGCCGAAGGCATGGAACTCGACGCGCGCCTGCGGCAGGCCCTGGGCGCGCCCGATGTGCGCTACCTGCTGGTGCTGCGTGGCGCCGACGCCGATGCCGCGCTGGCGGCGACCGAAGCCCTGCATCCCCGGCTCGACGCACTGGTGGCCGAAGGCGCGCTGGGCGGGTACGACAGCGCCGCGCGCTACCTGCCGTCGGCGGCCACCCAGCGCGCGCGGCAGCAGGCCTTGCCCACGCCCGAAGCCTTGCGCACGGCCATGGCCGAAGCGCTCGCGGACTCGCCCTTCCGCGAGGACGCCTTCGCACCGTTCCTGGCGGACGTCGAGCGCGCGCGCACGGCGCAACCGCTGCGGCCGGCGGACCTGGCCGGCACGCCGCTGGCCGCCACCGTAGAAGGCCTGCTGCTGCAGGGCGACGCCGGCGTCGCCGCGGAAGACGCGACCACGGAAAGTGCGGACGGCTCGGCGGCCCAGGGCGCCACCGCGCTGGTCTCGCTGAGCGGCCTCGAGGACGTCGATGCCGTGGCTCGCGTCGCAGCCGAGGGTGGCGGCGAACTGCTCGACATGAAGGCGGCCTCGGAATCGCTGGTCGGCGAATACCGCGGGCGGCTGCTCGCCGCCCTGGCGGTGGCCGCGCTGCTGCTGGCCGCCACGGTATGGATCGCGCTGCGCACGCCAGGACGCGTCGCACGCGTGCTGCTGCCGATGGCCTTGACCACGCTGGTGGTGCTGGCGGTGCTGCGCGGCTTCGGCATCGAGCTGAACCTGTTCCACCTGGTGGCGCTGATCCTGGCCGCGGGCCTGGGCCTGGACTACGCGCTGTTCTTCGAGCACGCCGGCGACCGCCGCGCCGACCAGCTGCGCACCCTGCACGCGGTGCTGGTCTGCAGCCTGATGACGCTGCTGGTGTTCAGCCTGCTGGCGCTGTCCTCGATCCCCGTGCTGCGCGCGATCGGCAGCACCGTCGCCATCGGCGTGCTGTCCAACTTCCTGCTCGCGCTGCTGGTGTCCCGCCACGATGCCGCCGACACCATCCCCCTGCCCGCGGAAGCGGCTCCATGATCCCCCGCCACGACATCCTCGCCCTCATCCCGCACCAGGGCGCCATGTGCCTGTGGGACGAGGTCGCCGACTTCGACGCCAGCCGCATCCACCTGCGCGCCCACAACCATCGCGACCCCGCGCACCCGCTGCGCAGCGGCGGCATGCTGCGCGCTGTCCACCTGTGCGAGTACGGCGCGCAGGCGATGGCGGTGCACGGCGGCCTGCGCGCGCGCGATTCCGGCGGCGGCGTGCGGCCCGGGGTGCTGGTCGCGCTGCGCGGCGTCGAGCTCCACTGCGCGCGCATCGACGACCTCGACGGTGCGCTGGAAGGCGAGGCCGAACTGCTGATGGAAGGCGAGGCCAGCCAGCAGTACGCGTTCCGCATCCGCCATGCCGGCGTGTTGCTGGCCGAAGGCCGGGCGGCGGTGGTGCTCGCCGATGCGCCGCCGATGCCGTGATAATCGGCGCATGAACGAACACTCCCGAACACTCCGCCGCGCGCTGGTCACAGGCGGCAGCGGCGACCTGGGCGGCGCGATCTGCCGCCAGCTGGCGGCCGACGGCTTCCACGTCATCGTCCACGCGAACGGCAACCTCGAGCGGGCCGGTGACGTGGTTGCCGCCATCACCGGCGACGGCGGAAGCGCCGAGGCCGTGGCCTTCGACGTCGCCGACGGCGTCGCCACCGGCGTCGCCATCGCTGCGCTGCTCGAAGCCGGTCCGGTCCAGGTGGTGGTCAACAACGCCGGCATCCACGACGACGCCCCGATGGCCGGCATGTCCGCGGAGCAGTGGCGGCGCGTCATCGATGTCTCGCTGCACGGCTTCTTCAACGTCACCCAGCCGCTGTTGCTGCCGATGGCGCGCACGCGCTGGGGACGCATCGTCAGCGTGTCGAGCGTGGCGGCCGTGCTCGGCAACCGCGGCCAGGCCAACTACGCGGCGGCCAAATCGGCGCTGCACGGCGCGTCGAAATCGCTTGCGCGCGAGATGGCCAGCCGCGGCATCACCGTGAACGTGGTCGCGCCCGGCGTGGTCGTCGGGCGCATGGCTGAGGAGGCCTTCCCGCCCGAGGTGGTGAAGCAGATGGTGCCGGCAGGCCGCGCCGGCGCGCCCGACGAGGTGGCGGCAGTCGTGCGCTTCCTGTGTTCGGATGCCGCGTCCTATGTCACCGGCCAGGTGATCGGCGTCAACGGCGGCATGGCCTGAGTCACCGGGGTGCCTGGTGACACCGGATTCATCGAGGTGGGAGGATGATCGGCATTCGTCCACGACAGGTGCCGCCGCCATGAATCCTGCACGCATGCTTCGTATCGCCGCCGCCAGCGCCGTGCTGCTGCTGGCAGGCTGCGCGACGTCCCACGTCCTGACCGGTACGCCGCGCGCCCCGATCGATCCCGCGCAGGTGCGGGTCTATTACGGCGCCCCGGGCGTTCCGTACGAAGAGGTCGCGTTGCTGGAGACTTCCAGCGGCGCCTTCACCTATGGCGAGCAGAACAAGAGCAATGCCGTCATGCGCAAGCTGCGCGAAGAGGCCGCATCGCTGGGTGCCAACGGCATCCTGTTCCAGGGCACGGCGGTTGGATACGGCGGCGGTGGCGTCAGCATCGGCGCGGGCACCGCGCGCGGCGGGGGCCGCAGCTACACCAGCGGCGGCGTCGGGGTGAACATCAGCCCCACGCAGAAGCACGGCCGCGGCGTGGCGATCTACCTGGCCAACCCGCCGCCGGAGCAGGCGTTGCCGCTGCCCGCTGCGGACGAGTAAACCTGCTCAAGCGCGTTGCCGCGCGGGGGCATCGGCCGCATCCGCGGCCCTGGTGCCGATGGCGTCGTTGCCTTTCGCGGAATCGCGACCCAGGAACAGCGTCAGCAGGGGTCCGGTGAAGACGGTGGTCATGATCGCCATCACCAGCAGCATGGTGAACAGCTCCGGGCCGATGATGCCGGCGTCCAGGCCGACCTTCATCACGATCAGCTCCATCAGCGCGCGCGCGTTCATCAGCGAGCCCACGGCGAAGCTCTCGCGCCAGCCGTAGCCAGACAGGCGCGCGCCGATCGCACCGCCCACCAGCTTGCCCGCCACCGCCACCACGAGGATCAGCAGCATCGCCCCCAGGCCGGCGCCGACGAAGGCATCCCCCGTGGTGCTGAGCCCGGCAAGCGCGAAGAAGATCGGCATCAGCACCACGATCGAGAGGTACTCGACGCGCTCGATCAGCGACTTCAACAAGCGGTCGTCGCGCGGCAGGCAGGCGCCGAACAGGAAGGCGCCGAACACGGCGTGCACGCCCAGCCACTCGGTTACCGCGGCGCAGGAAAAGGCGCCGATCAGAAGCGCCGCGAGCACCATCAACGACGGCACGCCGTCGGCGGCATGGGTACGCAACAGCCAGGCGTAGAGCGGGCGCAGCACGCCGAACACGATCGTCGCCAATACCGCCAGGCCGACGGTGGCGCGCAGGAAACCGCCGTAGCCCTCGCCGACGCCGACCAGGGCCACGACCAGGGCCAGCATCACCCAGGCCAGCACGTCGGCGATCGCCGCGCCGCTCAGCGACAGGCGTCCGATCGGCGTGTGGGTCATCGCGCGTTCCTTGAGGATGCGCGCCAGGATCGGGAAGGCGGTGATCGACATCGCCGCGGCCATGAACAGCGCGAACGGCCAGAACTTGACGCCTTCCGGCGCGTAGGGATGCAGCCACGGCGACACCGCGAACCCCAGCACCATGGGCACCAGCACGCTGGCCACGCCGACCAGCCCCGCCGAACGCAGCTGCGCGCGCACGCCGTTGGGCGCGCGCAGTTCGGCACCCACGATGAACATGAACAGCACCAGGCCCAGCTCCGCGAGCGAGGCCAGGCCGGGCAGGGATTCCGGCGCGAACACCACGGCGTGGAAGTCGGGGAACCAGGCGCCGAATACGATCGGCCCCAGCACCAGGCCCGCGGCCATCTCGCCGATCACCGGCGGCTGGCCGACGTAGCGCAGCAGCAGGCCGCAGGCGCGGGCGGTGGCAAGGATGATGACGAGCTGCAGCAGCAGCGGGCTGTGTTGCATCGTTGTTCCCGGTTCGGGGGTCAGGCAGCGCGGTACCAGACGGGAGGAAGCGAGGGCGCGGACGGCGGATGCTCCGCAAGCAGCGCGTCAAGCCCGTGGGCGTCGATGGCCGGATGCGACAGGCGCGCGTAGGCAAGGATCTCGGCGGCCAACGCCTGCATGCGGGCGATGTTGGCGCCGATGCGTGCATCGAAGGCCGCGTCGTCGAGCACGTCGCGCAGCCCGCGGTTGAGTTCGTGGAACCAGTCGATCAGGTACTGGTCGAGCTGCCGTCCGGGACCGGGCTCCAGGGCATCCGCGTTGCGCTCGCCCCACTCGCGCAGCAAAGGCTGCACGGCGCGGTTGAGCGCGCTGCCGCGCTCGAACAGAGGCCGCAACCGCGAATACATCGCCACATCGGTGATGCGCCCGGCGAAGAACACCGGCGCCAGCAGCGCCCAGTAGAAGGTGTAGTCCCAGATCACCTTGACCGGCATGACCTGCTCGTCGCCGAACAGCGCGTACTGGTCCTGGTACAGCGGCATCGTGTTTTCGTAGAACGAGAAGTACAGCTGTTCGTACAGCGTCGCGTGCGGCGCGAACGGCCCGCCGGCGCGGTCGCGCGCCACCAGGTCGGTGATGTAGGTGTTGGCGATGGCGATGAAGTCGCTGCCCGGCGAGTAGAACGGGTCCAGGAACAGTCCGGCCTCGCCGGTCAGCGCCCAGCGCTCGCCAAACACCTGGCGGCAGCCGTGGGAGAAGTGGCGGAGGAAGCGGAAGTCCTTCACCGCATGCCCGTCGAGCGCCTGGGCCACGCGCGGCTGGTGCCGGCGCAGCCAGTCCATGGCCTTGTCGTGGCTGTCCATGCCGTCGAGCGGATGCAATGTCGCGTCGCAGACGATGCCCAGCGAGTGCGCACCCGAGGCCAGCGGGATCAGCCAGAACCAGTAGCCGGTGCCGCACATGTGGTTGGTCGAGCGCCAGCGGTCGGGCGGCGTGCAGCGTGCCACCCAGTCGGGATCGTCGGACCAGTCGTTGGGATCCACGATGCCGTCGACGCGCCACCAGACCGCATTGGCGTCGTGGTCGTTGGCCTGGGCCAGGCCAAGCTTGCGCTTGAGCACGCCGGCGCGGCCGCTGGCGTCCACCACCCAGCGCGCGTCGAGGACGCCCTCATCGCCCTCGCGCGACCAGGTGATGCGGTGGTCGTCGCCGCCTTCGCCCAGCGCGACGCCGCGCACGACCGTGCCGTGGCGGAGATCGATGTCCTGCGCGCGCGCGCGTTCGCCCAGCATGTTCTCGAAGCGGCCGCGGTCGATCTGCCATGAGGGCGTTGGCAACAGCCGGCTGACCCCGATTTCGGTGCAGCGGTCGATGTCGCTGCGGCCATCGGAAAAGAAGAAGCGGAAGCCGAACTTGCGGATCTGTTCGCCTTCGAGGTGCTCGCGCAGGCCCAGCGTCCGGGCGAGGTAGTGCGCGCCGATCTCGACCGTGGATTCACCGACCTTGAAGGCGGCCTCGGGCGCGGCGTCTGCGCGACGCTCGAACACCGTGATCGAAAGGGCCGGGTCGGCCTGGCGGAGCTGCAGTGCCAGCGTCAGGCCGGCCAATCCGCCGCCCAGGATCGCGACGTCCACGCGTTGCGCATTGTCCATCAGCCGTAGCCTCCCTTGGTCTTGTTGGTGCCGTCGCCCGCCTGCGGGGCAGCGAACTGGCCGTTGCTGTCGTCGATGACCGGCGGCGTGCGCCGTGTCCTCGCGTACTCGGCGACCACGTTGCCATTGCCCAGCACCTGCGTGATCACGTGCGAGGTGATCGCCCACAGGTCGCGGAACAGGCGGAAGTGGCTCTTGCGGAATTCCAGCGGCTCTTCGGCGCAGGCGTAGCGGGTCTCGATCGGCACCGCGACCACCCCGGCGCCGGCGCGTGCGGCGGCAATCAGCATCTGTGCCTCGAACACGAAGCCTTCGCCGGCCACGTCACGCAGCGTGAACACCTCGCGCGGATACAGGCGCTGCCCGCTCTGGCTGTCGACCACTCGGAAGCCGCAGGCCCAGCTGATGCCCCAGTCGCCGAAGTCGTTGCCCAGGCGCCGGTGCGGCGGCTGCGAGGCGCGCTTGCGCAGCCGCGCGCCGACGATCACGCAGCCGGGATGGCGGTTGGCGGAGGCCACGAGCCGCGCGATGTCGGCGGCATCGTGCTGGCCGTCGCCGTCCATCGTGACCACCGCGCGCGCACCCAGGCGCTCGGCCTCGGCAAAGCCGTTGCGCAGGGCGGCGCCCTTGCCCATGCGTTGCGGATGGCGCAGCACGCGCACCGGAAGATCGGCGATGCGTTCAACGGTGTCGTCGTCGGAGCCGTCGTCGACCACGATCACGTTCGGCACCTGCGCCAGCGCGGCTTCGACCACGCCGCGGATGCGCAGCGATTCGTTCAGCGCGGGGATCACCACCGCGACGTCCTCGCGGCGCAGCGGGGCCTGGTCAGCCATGCGCGAGCTCCACGCGAAGCGTGCGGCCGTGGCCGGCATGCAGCAGTGCGAGGTCGCTGTGGCCGGCCAGCGCGTCGAACAGCGGCAGCATGGGCGCCATGGCGTTGGCGGCGCCGCGGCGCGCGAGGGGGCCGTGGCGCGTGGGTGCGTCGGCGTCGACCAGGGTCGCGCGCAGCAGGGTGCCGTGACCATCGCCGGCGCGCGCACAGCCGGCCAGCACCAGCGCGCCGCCCAGCAGTCCGCTGCTGGGCGATACCGCGCCCAGCGGGCCGGCGCCCGCGGTGTCGTAGGCGGCCAGCAGCACGGCCTCGTCGCCGCAAGCGATCTGCGCCAGGGCTTCCAGCAGGCCCTGCGCGAAGCTGGCGCGGTGCGCGCTCAGGGCAGTGGCGGGATGCAGGCAGCCGGTACCGATCGTCCAGTAGCCGGCAGCGGCGTTGTGCACCGAGTTGTGGAACCTGGTGGGCGAGATCGCGCGCGGGTCGTCGGCCAGCGTCGCGCACATGTAATCGGTGATCGCGAGGTCGCCGTGCGTGGAGGCGAAGACCGAGGGCAGGGTTGCCGGATCGCGGCCGGCGGCCTCGCAGGCGGCCAGCGCGACTTCAAGCGCCACCGCCACCGACGGCGGGGCGCGGCGGCGCTCGTTGGGCGCCAGCAGCCGCGGTGAGGGCTTGCCACTCTCGCCCACCGCGACGCCATTGGACACGTGGTCGAGCGCGGCCTGCCACGACGGCAGTCCGTCCGCCCAGAAGCCGATGCCCTCGATGCATGCAGTGAGCGTGTTCATGCGCGGCCGAACACCAGGCTGGCGTTGTTGCCGCCGAAGCCGAAGGAATTGTTCATTGCATATCGGATCGTCGGGTCCTCGGCGTTGCCGAAGCGGATCTGTGGACCGCAGACGGGATCCGGGATTTCACTGTGCAGGATGCCGGGGAGCAGGCCGTGCTCGAGCGCGATCAGCGCGAACACCGACTCGACGATGCCCGCGGCGCCGAGCGTGTGCCCGGTCCAGCCCTTGGTGGAGCTGGCATGCAGGGTCGGCGGGAACATCGCCGCCACCGCGGCCGCCTCGACGGCGTCGTTGGCCGGCGTGGAGGTCCCATGCAGGTTGAGGTAGCCGACGTCGGCCGCATCGATCCCCGCGCGTGCGAGCGCGTCGCGCATGGCAAGCGTCGCCCCCAGGCCCTCGGGGTGCGGTGCCGACATGTGGTGGGCATCGCTGGATTCGCCGTAGCCGCGCAGCTGCAGGCCCCGGCTCCCGGACGTGGTGCGCTCGAGCATGGCGAATCCACCGGCCTCGCCCAGCGACAGGCCGTCGCGGTCGCGGTCGAAGGGCCGGCAGGGATTGGCCGAGACCAGGCCCAGCGAATTGAAGCCGAACAGCACGCTGCCGCACAGGGTGTCGACGCCGCCCACCAGCGCGGCATCGACCAGCCCCGCATTGATCAGCCGGGCCGCCTGCGCGAACACCTTGGCGCTCGACGAGCAGGCCGTGGCCACCGTCACGCAGGGGCCGCGCAGGCCGGTGGCGGCCTGCACGAAATCCCCCAGCGAATGCGGCGTATGCACGATCGGCCGCGCCAGGTCGGCGGGGAAGGCGGGCATGCCGTCGGCGCCGGGAACCAGGCGCGAGTAGGCTTCTTCGCTGGCGCCGATGCTCGAGGTCGAGGTGCCGATCACCACCGCGACGCGTTCCGCGCCATGGCGAGTGCGCACGGCCTCGATGGTGTCCATGAGTCCGTCGTGCTGCAGCGCCATCCAGGCCAGGCGGTTGTTGCGGCAGTCCCACTGCGCGAACGCGGCGGGCAAGGCTTCGTCTTCAAGCCCATCCACGCGACCGATCCATGCCGGCAGTGGATCGGGTCCGAAGTCGTTGGATCGCAGTCCGCCACGGCGTGCGCGCAGCGCATTGACCTGCGCGACGCGGCCGCGGCCGAGGGCGGTGGTGGCGGTGTAGGCGGTGATCGCCAGGGCCGGCATCGGCATGGGGGGCAACGGCGGCGATGACGGCAAGGCAGGGGTCCGGCGATGGAAAGGAGGCGAGTATAGCCACGGCCGTGGAGTGGCCGGATGATGGAGGAGCTTCCCGCAAGGCTGCCCCCAGGCGCTCCCGGGGCAACCCGCGAACGCCCCTCAGGGCGCCAGGCAGCGCCCGAGGAAGCGTTCCGCAAGCCGGTACCGGTGCAGCGCGTCCGCGCCGCGCAGTCCATGCTTCGCGCCCGGATACGTCATCAGCTCGAAGCGCGTGCCCGCGGCCTGCAGCCGTGACATCAGCGCGGTGGCGTTGCTGAAGAGCACGTTGTCGTCCGCCATGCCGTGCACCAAAAGCAGCGCGTCGTCGCGGATGCCGTCGAGGTGGGTGAAGACGCTGGCGACGCGGTAGCCGTCGACGTTCGCCTTTGGCAGGCCCATGTAGCGCTCGGTGTAGTGCGTGTCGTACAGCGCCCAGTCGGCCACCGGCGCGCCGGCGATGCCGCACCTGAAATCATCCGGCGCCTGTCCCAGCAGCATCAGCGTCATGTAGCCGCCGTTGGACCAGCCGTGCACGCCGATGCGCTCGCCGTCGACCCCGGGCTGCGCGCGCAGCCATTCCACGCCCTTGCGCTGGTCGGCGACCTCCACCGTGCCCTGCTTGCCGTACAGGGCGCCGCCGAAGTCGCGCCCGCGCCGCGGGGTGCCGCGGTTGTCGAGCGAGAACACCACGTAGCCCTGCTGGGCCAGGTACTGGTTGAAGAAGGCGTCGGCGCGGCCGGGCCAGGCGTCGAGCACGGTCTGCGCGGCGGGGCCGCCGTAGACGTACACCACCACGGGGTGCGACGTCCCGGGATCGAAACCGGCCGGTTTGATCACGCTGTAGTGCAGCGGCGTGCTGCCGTCGGCGGCGGTGAGCGTGCCGAACTCCGTGGGCAGGTGGGCGCCCATGTGCCGCGCATACGGGTGCGCGGGATCGGCGGGGTCGTTCTCGAGCAGCGCCGCGATGCGGCGGCCGTCGGCGCGATACAGCTCCAGCTGCGGCGGCGTGCGCGTGTTCGACCAGCTGTCGACGTAGACGCTGCCGTTGTCGGCGAAGGTGATCGCGTGGGTGCCGGGCGTGCTGGTCAGTTCGACCACGTCGCCACCGGCCAGTGGCACCGAATACAGCGCGCGCTGCGTCGGCGATGCGCGCCCGGCGGTGAAATAGGCGAGGCCGCGCGCCTCGTCCACCGCTTCCAGCGCATCCACCGGCCAGTCGCCACTTGTCAGCTGCGTCATCCCCGAGCCGTCCGCGTCGGCGATGTACAGGTGCTCGAAGCCGTCGCGCTCCGACGACCACAGGAAGCGGCCGTCGGCGAGGAAGCGCAGGTTGTCGTGCAGCGGCACCCAGGTGTCGGACGTCTCCGTCACCAGCGTGCGCTGGCGGCCGCCGGCCAGTTCCACTTCGACCAGCTCGAGCAGCTGCTGCTCGCGCGACTGGCGCTGGAAGGCCAGGCGCTGTGGATCGCGCCAGTCGACGCGCGCCAGGTAGATGTCCGCATCGGTGCCAAGGTCGATGTGGGTCGGTGCGGCGTCGGGCTGGCCGGGGCGGGTAACGAACAATTCGATCCGCACGTTCGGGTCGCCGGCGGCGGGATAGCGCTGCTCGACCACTTCGGTGCGATCCGGGTAGACCTCGTAGCGCTTCTGCAGTGGCACCGGCGATTCATCGATGCGCGCATAGGCGATGGCGGAGTCGTCGGGCGCCCACCAGTAGCCGGTGTGGCGGGCCATCTCTTCGTCGGCCACGAACTCGGCCACGCCGTTGCCGATGGCGCCGCCGCCATCGCGCGTGAGCTGCACTTCGTCGCCGCTGGCCAGGTCGACCACCCAGAGGTTGCGGCCGCGGATGAAGCTGACGTAGCCGCCCTTGGGCGATACCCGCGGGTCGGTCGCGAAGCCTTCGCCGCTGGTCACCCGGCGCACGGCCTCGGCGCCGGACCGGTCGAGGTCGTACAGATAGAGTTCGCCGCCCAGCGGGAACAGGAGGTGGCGCGAGTCCGGCGCCCACTGGTAGTCGACGATGCCCGACAGCGCGGCGATGCGCTGGCGCTCGCGGCGCGCCTTCTCCTCGTCGCTGAGCACTTCGTCGCCGGGCTGCACCACGGCGGAGTCCACCAGCATCGCGGTCCGGCCGCTGGCGACGTCGAAGGCCCAGAGGTCGAGGCGGTTACGGTCGCTGTCCTTGCCGCGCAGGAAGGTCACCCGCGAGCCGTCGGGCGCGACGCGCGGCTTGAGCAGGGTCGGCCCCGACAGCGGCGCGTCGCCGGTGATGGCCTCCAGCGTCAGCGGAACCGTGCGGGATGCGTCGGGTGGAGCGGCGTGGGCGGGGGCGAGGGTCAGTGTCATCAGGGCGGTGGCCAGCAGCAGTCGCATGGGGCGTTCCGGGACGGTGGAAGCCGACATGATGCCGCAGGACCGCAAGCGGCCTCTCCGGACGGTGGTCCGAACCGGGCAGGGACACCGCGTCCGGCCCGGGCAAAGACGGGCGGGATCGCAGTGGCACGCCGCTTCAGCGGCCTCCGGGGCCCTGGCCGAACAGCAGCGCCTTCTCCGCGTCGGACATCGGCTTGCCCGCGTCGGGATTCACCTCTTTCGCAAGCGCATACGCGCGCTGCGTGGCCGGACGCGCGGCGATCACGGCCTGCCACCGCCGGACTTCGGGGAAGGGGCCGAGATCCAGCGGCGCCCTGTCGTAGGCGTCGATCCAGGGATAGGCGGCCATGTCGGCGATGCCGTAGTCGTCGCCGGCGATGAACGCGCGGCCCTCCAGGCGCCTGTCGAGCACGCCGAGGAGCCGCTGCGCTTCCCTGGTGTAGCGCTCGATCGCATACGGGATCGGCTCCGGCGCGTAGACATTGAAGTGGCCGTACTGGCCGGTCATCGGCCCCAGCCCGGCCATCTGCCAGAACAGCCATTCCAGCGCCTGGATGCGGCCGCGGGCGTCGGCGGGCAGGAAGCGGCCGGTCTTTTCCGCCAGGTACAGCAGGATCGCGCCGGACTCGAACACGCTCTGCGGCGCGCCGGCGTCGGCGGGCGCGTGGTCGACGATGGCCGGCATCTTGTTGTTGGGCGAGATCGCCAGGAAATCCGCTTCGAACTGCGCGCCCTTGCCGATGTCGACCGGGTGGATGCGGTAGTCCAGCCCCGCTTCCTCGAGGAACAGGGCGACCTTGTGCCCGTTGGGAGTGGGCCAGTAGTAGAGGTCGATCATGCCGGTTCTCCTGGAGGTGGATCGGCCAGTCTAGGTGCCTTCGGGCCGTGGCGGCGCCACCGGTCCGCAACGCAGCGTCGCGGGTCCCGCGGCCGGCGCCACCCCGGGCGGCAACGCGGCGCTTGGCAGCGGCGGGGTGCGGCCGCTACGCTTCGCCGGTTTTTCCCAACGCCAAGGATTCCCGTGTCGCAATCGCAAGTTCCCAGGCTCGGTCTGCTGCCCTACCTGATCTTCAGTTCGCGCTGGCTGCAGCTGCCGCTGTACATGGGCCTGATCGCGGCGCAGTGCGTGTATGTGTTCCTGTTCGGCAAGGAGCTGCTGCACCTGATCCAGCTGACCCCGTCGCTGGGCGAGCAGGACATCATGCTGATCGTGCTCGGCCTGATCGACGTGGTGATGATTTCCAACCTGCTGGTGATGGTGATCGTCGGCGGCTACGAGACCTTCGTCTCCCGCCTGGGGCTGAAGGGCCATCCGGACCAGCCGGAATGGCTGTCGCACGTCAACGCCAGCGTGCTCAAGGTCAAGCTGGCGATGGCGATCATCGGCATCTCCTCGATCCACCTGCTCAAGACCTTCATCGAAGCCGGCACGCTCGGCAGCGGCCTGCCGCACTGCACGTCGGCCGAAGGCATTGCCGCCGTCGCGGCCGCCGCCGCGGCCAGTCTGAAGGGCAAGGCCTGCACCAACGCCACCGAGCTCGGTGTACTGTGGCAGACGATGATCCACTTCGCATTCATCCTCTCGGCGATCGGCATCGCCTGGACCGACAAGCTGATGACTGCCGTGGCCAGCGGCCGTCGAGACGCCGCGCATTGAGCCCGCGCTCCGGGTCGGAGCAACCACCCTGCGTTGACGCGGCGGCGCCCAGCATGGGGTGATGGCAGGAATCCGCACCAGCTCCTCCGGCGGCATCGGGTACGGCAGGTGAGTGCGCCGGGTCGGGGTGGCATGGGTCTGGGGGCCGTGCGCGCGCGTCGCGCCTGGCGTGTCGGGGGCGCCCTGTTCCTCTGCGTGCTGGTGGCCGCGGTGGTGGTGGCCCTGAACGACCTGCGCGTGCGCCGCGAGGCCGGCGAGCGCTACGTGCAGGCGCTGGTCGACAGCCATGCGCGGCAGGTGGGACAGGAGATCGCCAACATCGAGCGCGCCTTCGACGGCCTTGCCGATGGCGTGGCGGCCGTCCAGGCGCTGGCGCCGGAGGCTGCGCCGGTGGTTGCGCGCGAAGCGATGGCCAACATCGCCGCAGGCAACCGGCGCATCAGGACCATGCGCGTGGATCCCGTGGCGCCGGACTTCCTGCCTCCCGGCGGGGCGGTGCCCGGCCGCCTGTACCTCGGCAGGCCCGGCCCGGCTGCCGGTGGCCGCTGGGGCATTCCGATCGCGATGCAGCTCGAAGCCGTGCCGGCCGGACCGCGCTGGCTGCGCGCGGAGATCGACACCGAAATCTTCAGCCATATCCTGCGCGCACACGAAGTCGGCGAGCGGGGCGTCGCCTCGGTGCTCAGCGATGACGGCCTGCTCATCGCGCGCTCCGACTCGGGCACCCTGCATGCGGGTCTGGACGCGCGGACCTCGCCGGTGTTCGCCGCCCTGGCCACGCAGCCACGCGGGGTGGTGGAAAGCAGGAGCCGCCTGGACGGCGTGCGCCGGGTGGTCGGCTACCGCGCGGTGGAAGGGCAGCCCCTGGTCGCGACGGTGGGCATGACGCCCGGCGCGCTGTACGGCGGCTGGTGGGCCTTCGTCGCCACGCTGGCGCTGGGCATGCTGCTGCTGCTCGCGGCGTTGATGGTCGGGATGCGCTTCCTCGCGCGGGCCGCACTGCGCGAGTCGCAAATGCGGCAGAGCATCGCCGCAAGCGCGCATACCGTGGGCCACCTGCGCGAGCGCGTGCGCGATGCCGAGGCCCAGTACCGCCTCCTCTACCAGCGGCATCCACTGCCGGCGGTGGTCTGCGACCGCGAAAGCCTCGACATCCTCGAAGCCAATGACGCCGCACTGCACCAGTACGGCTACGATCGTGAAGCGATGACGGGACTGGGCGTCGACGACCTGCTCGCCGAGGCTTCGGCCGACGACGTGCACGGCGAAATCCAGGCCCATCCAGACGCCTACGGACGACGGATCTGGGTGCATCGCCGACGCGACGGCAGTACCTTCAGCGCGCTGATCTTCGCCTGCAACCTGGCCTCCTTCGCCAACCGGCCCGCGCGCCTGATCCTGGCGCTGGACGTGAGCGACCGGATCCGCGCGGAGGCCAACCTGGACCTCCTGCGCCGTGCAGTGGAAGCCTCGGAAGAAGGCGTGTTCATCATCGAGCTGGCGCGCGGGGTGGCGGTGTATGGCAACGCCGCATGCCTGCGGCTCACGGGCGTGGACGCGAACCTGGAGCCGTCGGTGGAGGATGCCGCGGCCATGGGCATCCTGGACGCCGATGCCCGCGCGGCCCTGCTCGGCGCGCTGCGGCGCAGCGAGGATTTCGCCGTGGAATGGGCGGATGCGCGCGGACCCGACCTGCCGCGCTGGCTGGAAATCCGCATGTCGCCGGTAAGCGGCGAAGGACACCGGCCGACGCACTTCGTCGGCATCGTGACCGACATCACCGAGCGCAAGCGCGTGGCTGCGGACATGGCCTACCGCGCCAGCCACGACGCCCTGACCGGGCTGGCCAACCGGGACCGGCTGGTGGCAACGATCGACGACGCCATCGCCCGCGATGCGGCTGGCCGGCTGGCGGTCTGCCATCTCGATCTCGACCGTTTCCAGCTGGTCAACGACAGCCTTGGCCATGGCGTCGGCGACGAGCTGCTGGTGGCGGTGGCGCGGAAGCTGGAGGCGGCTGCCGGAGCGCGCGCGCAGGTGGCGCGGCTGGGTGGCGACGAGTTCGGGGTGCTGCTGCACTGCGATGGCGATGCGGAGGTCGCCGCGCGCGTGGAAGCCCTGCGCGCGGCGGTCGCGGGCAGCAGCGAGGTGCGCGGAGTGGCCCTGCACGTGACGCCCAGCCTCGGCTACGGCTGCTACCCCGCCGACGGCAATGACGGGAACGCGCTGCTGCGCGCGGCCAGCCAGGCCGGGGCGCAGGCCAAGCGCCTGGGCCGCAACCGCAGCGTCGCGTACAGGCCGGAGTTCGATCCGCGCGCGGGCGACCGCCTGCTGCTGGTGCAGGAGCTCCATCGCGCACTCGAGCGCGAGGAGTTCGAGCTCGCCTTCCAGCTGCAGTTCGACGTCGGCGACCGGCCGCTGGGCATGGAGGCCCTCGTGCGCTGGCGTCATCCCGAGCGCGGCCTGCTGGGTCCCCATGCCTTCATGGATGCCTGCGAGGATTCCGGCCTCGTGCTGCCTCTCGGCCGCTGGGTGCTGCGCGAGGCCGCGCGCCGCTGGTGCTTGCTCGACGAACGCGGCTGGGGCCGGCTGCGCATGGGGGTCAACGTGTCCGCGCTGCAGATCCAGGGCCACCTGGTCGACGATGTCGCGCAGGCGATGCACGACTACGGCCTGCCGCGCTGCGCACTGGAGCTCGAGCTCACCGAGAGCGTGTTGCTCGCCAGCCCCGATGCGGCGCGCCGGGTGATGGAGGCCCTGAGCGACCTCGGCGTGTCGATCGCGATCGATGATTTCGGCATCGGCTATTCCAGCCTGGCCTACCTCAAGCTCCTGCCGCTGCAGCGCCTCAAGCTGGACCAGTCCTTCGTGCGCGACCTCGGCCGCGACCCCGACAACGAGGCGATCTGCATGGCGATCCTGGGCATGGCGCAGAGCCTCGAGCTGCGGGTCACGGCCGAAGGCGTGGAAACCGTGTACCAGCATGAATGGCTGCGTTCGCGCGGCTGCGAGGAGTTCCAGGGCTACCTGCTGGCGATGCCGGCGCCGTTCGACGAGGTGTTGGAACGCCTGGGGCCGGGCCCCGGCCGCTGAATCCCGGCTTGCGCGACAGGGTCGCGTAAAATGGCGCGATGGATGTCTCCCACCTGCTCGACGGCCTCAACGACGCCCAGCGCGAGGCCGTGTCGGCACCGCCCGGCCATTACCTCGTGCTCGCCGGTGCCGGCTCCGGCAAGACCCGCGTGCTCACCCACCGCGTCGCCTGGCTGAACGAGGTCTTCGGGGTGCCGGTGCACGGCATCTTCGCGGTCACCTTCACCAACAAGGCCGCGGCCGAGATGAGGCACCGCGCTGACGCGCTGCTGCGCAATGGCGCGCGCGGGCTGTGGATCGGCACCTTCCACGGCCTCGCCCACCGCCTGCTGCGCCTGCACTGGCAGGACGCGAAATTGCCCGAGGCCTTCCAGATCCTCGACTCCGACGACCAGCTGCGCATGGTGAAGCGCGTGGTCCAGCAGCTGGAGCTCGACGAGGCGCGCTTCCCGCCGCGGCAGATCGCCTGGTGGATCAACGCGCAGAAGGACGAGGGCCGGCGCCCGGCGCACATCCAGGACGGCCAGGACGAGTGGGGCTCGGTGATGCTCAAGGCCTACGCGCTCTACCAGGAGCGCTGCGACCGCGCCGGGCTGGTCGACTTCGCCGAGATCCTGCTGCGCGCGCACGAACTGCTACGTGATACGCCGGTGCTGCTGGCGCACTACCGCCAGCGCTTCGCGCACCTGATGGTCGACGAGTTCCAGGACACCAACGCCATCCAGTACGGTTTCATCCGCCTTTTGGCGGGCGACGCTGGCCAGGTGTTCGTGGTCGGCGACGACGACCAGGCGATCTACGGCTGGCGCGGCGCCAAGGTCGAGAACGTGCAGCGCTTCCTGCAGGACTTCCCGGGCGCGCAGACCATCCGCCTGGAGCAGAACTACCGCTCCACCGCCGCCATCCTCGATGCCGCCAACGCGGTGATCGCGCACAACCCGGGCCGCATGGGCAAGCGCCTGTGGACCGACAGCGGGCAGGGCGATCCGATCGACCTGTTCGCCGCCTACAACGAGATCGACGAGGCCGACTACATCGTCGGCCGCATCCGCGAGTGGGTGCGCGACGGCGGCAGCCACGGCGACTGTGCCGTGCTCTACCGCAGCAACGCGCAGTCGCGGATCATCGAAGAGAAGCTGCTGCAGTCGCAGGTACCCTACCGCGTGTATGGCGGCGTGCGTTTCTTCGAACGCGCGGAGGTCAAGGACACCCTGGCCTACCTGCGGCTGGTGGCCAACCGCGCCGATGACGCCGCCTTCGAGCGCGCGGTCAACACGCCCACGCGTGGCATCGGCGGACGCACGCTGGACGAGGTGCGCATGCGCGCCCGCGCCGATGGCGTGTCGCTGTGGGAGGCGTCGCTGCGCTGCGCGCAGGGCGGCGGCCTGGCAGGGCGTGCGCGCAACGCGCTGGCGGCCTTCCACGCGCTGGTCGATGCCATCGAAGGCGAGCTCGGCGACTTGCCGCTCAAGGACAAGATCGACCATGTGCTGCTGCGCTCCGGCCTGCGCGAGCACTACGCGCGGGAGTCGAAGGGCAGCCTGGATTCACGCGTCGACAACCTCGACGAACTGGTGTCGGTGGCGTCTCGCTTCGTGCGCGGCGAGGACGACGAAACCGCGGCCATGGGCGAGCTGGTCGCGTTCCTCGCCTACGCCGCGCTCGAGGCCGGCGAAGGCCAGGCCCAGGCCGGCGAGGACGGCGTGCAGCTGATGACCCTGCACAGCGCCAAGGGGCTCGAGTTCCCGCTGGTGTTCCTGGCCGGCATGGAGGAGGGCCTGTTCCCCAACGCACGCTCGATCGACGAAAGCGGTCGCCTTGAAGAGGAACGGCGCCTGGCCTACGTCGGCATCACCCGTGCGCGGCAGAAGCTGGTGCTCAGCCACGCCGAGACCCGGCGCCTGCACGGCCAGGACATGTACGGCATGCCCTCGCGCTTCCTGCGCGAGATCCCGCCGGCGCTGCTCAACGACGTGCGGCCGAAGGTGCAGGTGTCGCGGCCGCGCTACCCGCAGGCGCCGCGCCGCGACTACGGGCACGCGGTGGTCGAGGAGACGCCGGGCATCGCGGTGGGCCAGGGCGTGGTCCATGCCAGCTTCGGCAGCGGCGTGGTCACCGACATCGAGGGCGGCGGTGCGCATGCCCGCGTGCAGGTCAACTTCGACGGCGCGGGCAGCAAGTGGCTGGTGCTGGCCTACGCCAAGCTGCAGCCGGCCTGAGGGCGTTCACTCGCGCAGGCGGAAGCCCGGCGACTCGTTGAGCGAGCCGTCGGGCTCGAGCACGGCCCAGCGCTCGCCCGTACGGTCGAACACCACCGGGATCGGATCCTGGAACATCGGCCGGCGCACGAACCTCAGCGTCCACTGGAAATGTTCCAGCGTGTCCAGCGCCTTGGACTGTGCAGGGGTCAGCCCGGCACGGAGCGCGGCCTGGGCTTGGGATTGGGGCTTGCGCCGCTCGCGTCCGAACATGGGGGGGATCCGTGGTGCGTCGTCCACTGCACATGCTGCCTTCCCTGCTTTGCACGCCGCGTGAATCGCGAGCCCCCGCCAGCCTGCGCTAAGCTTCGACGCTTCGGATCCGCTGACCAGGGCGCGCATGATCTTCAATGACCGGATGATGTTCATCCACATCGGCAAGACCGGCGGGTCGAGCTGTTCGGACTACCTGATCCACAACCTGCAGGGGCCGGCCTGGAACTGCCATGCCGATGCCGATCTCGAATTGGCGCCGCTTGGCATCGAGGGCATGCACCCGCGGACCGACATCAAGCGGCACTGCACGCTGCCCGAAGCGCTGGACTACGTGCACGCCATCGACGGCCGGACCATCCACGACTTCGAGAAGATCGTGACCGTGATCCGCAATCCGTACACGCTGGAATACTCGCACTACCACTACATGAAGCGGCCCGACGTGCGCGAGCGCGAGAAGGGCAACCCGGCGCTGCTGGAGCGCACCTCCGGCGACCTGCGCGACTTCGCCGCCCGCGCCGGCTACCACCGCAAGGAGACGCCGCAGGAAGGTTATTTCCTGGTCGACGGCCAGCTGCCCGGCAACGTCGAGCTGGTCCGCTACGAAGCACTGAGCGAGGCGTTCCCGCGCGCCGTGGCGCCGTTCCTGAAGCCCGGTGCCGCATTCCCCTTCCCGCACGTCAACCGCACCGGTTACGACGGCCGCGTCGACGACGAGTTGGACGCGGACGTGGAAGCGCTGATCTACCGCAAGCACCGCTACATGTTCGACAGCGGGCTGTACGCGCGGCAGGCAGTGGCCGCCTGAGGCCGCGGTAGCAAGGGGTCGGACTTCGCCGGCGGGGTGGTCACCGACATCGAGGGCGCCGGCCCGGCGGAACGCATCACTGCGCCGTGGCGGCCTCCTTCGTCCCGCCGACGTGCTCGTCGAGGAACTCCAGGTAGGCCTCCTGCGCGGTGATGCGGTTCTCGCGCTTGAGGAAGCCGTGGCCTTCGTCGGGGAACAGCACGTACTCGACCGGCACGTCGTTGGCGCGCACCGCTGCGACCAGTTCGTCCGACTCGATCTGCAGCACGCGCGGGTCATTGGCGCCCTGCACCACCAGCATCGGACGCACGATGTTGCCGGCGTGGAACAGCGGCGAGATCCTGCGGTGGCGCTCGGCGTCGGTCGCCGGATCGCCCATCTCGTCGAACAGCGCATCGCGCTGCGCGCCCCACCAGGCCGGGATCGATTCCAGGGTGCGCACCCAGTTGGTCACCCCGAAGATGTTGATGCCGGCCTCGAACGCCTCGGGATGGAACGCGAGCGCGGCGGCCGTCATGTAGCCACCGTAGGAGCCGCCCATCACCGCGACCCGGTCGCTGGCGACCCAGTCCTGCGCGCGCAGCCAGTCGCCGCCGGCCACGATGTCGCGCAGGTCGGCCTCGCCGTGGGCCTTGTCGTCCATGTGGAAGAAGGTCTTGCCGTAGCCGGACGAGCCGCGGTTGTTGGCGCCGAGCACCGCATAGCCGTGGTTGACCAGGTGCTGGGTCATCGCGGAGTAGCCGCGGCGGGTCTGCCCGCCCGGCCCGCCGTGCACGAGCACCACCGCGGGAACGGGATTGGCCGCGCTGGCGCCGCGCGGCTTGTACAGCACCGCCGGCACCTGCACGCCACCTTCGCCCGGGTAGCGGACGATGCTCGCCTCGACCAGCTGCGATTCGTCGATCGCCGGATTCAGCGCGTGGGTCAGCCGGCGCGCCTTGCCGTCGGCAAGGTCGGCGACGAACACGTCGGACGGTGACGTGTCGGAGGCCACGGTGAAGGCGACGCGGGCCTCGTCCGGCGAGAAGCGCACGCCGCCGATGTCGCCGTCCGGCAGGCCCGTGAAGGCCACCGGCTGGCCGGTCTGCGTGTCGAGCAGGGTCAGTTCGCCCTTGGCATCGGCATTGATCGCCGATACGCGATAGCGCCCCGACGGCGACCACGTCACGGACATCACGTCCCAGTCGGCCTGCACCAGCGGCGTGCGCTCGCCGCTGGCCAGGTCATGGGTCCAGGCCTGGTTGAATTCGCCATGCTCGTTGGTGGCCAGCACCAGCGCGGTCGAATCGGGCGTGAAACCGTAGCTGCCGTACGCGATGTTCCCGGTGTGCCGGGTGATCAACTCCGGCGCACCCCCGCCCTGCAGATCGGCCAGGTACACGTCCGAATCCGCCGAGGTGTTGGGCTTCTCCAGCGCCAGCCAGCGGCCATCGCGCGACACATCGGACGGATAGAACTCGCCCGAGTTCCGGAAGACCGTCTTTCCCTGCAGCGTGCCGGTATCGAAGGCGAGCAGGTCGAAGGCCTTCGGGTCGCGCGCGTTCGAGCTGATGTACAGGGTCTTGCCGTCAGGGTCGAGACCGAAGAACGAGGCCTTGACGTTGTCACCGGGCGTCAGGTCGAGCAGCGTGCCGTCGGCCTCGCGGATGTAGACGTGTGTCAGCTCGTTGCCGCCCTGGTCCGAGGCCACCACGATCCGCCCGTCGGGCAGGTAGCTGGCGGCGAACACGGTGTTGTCGGTGGAGGCGGTCAATGCCACCGGGTCGCCGCCGTCCACCGGCAGCGCGTAGGCGTTGAACACGCCGGTCCGGTCGGACGAGACCAGCAGCGACGTGCCGTCGGGCGAGAATGGCAGGCCGCTGGCGGGGGCGATGCTGAAGCTGGTGGTCTCGAAGAACTGCGCCGCGGAATACCGCGTCGCCTGGGCGTCGGAACCGGCGGCGGGAGCAGCGCTCGTCGACGGATCCTGCCCGCCGCATGCGGCAAGCAGGCCGACGGCCAGCAACGCCGGCATGTAAAGCGTATGGAATCTGCGCATGGGCATCACCTTGGCAACAGCCGGGAACACGGCAGGCCACGGTAGCAAATCGGCCGCGCCGCGGGCCGGCCTCCGCAGGTCAAGCTTCGCGGCGGTCGCGCCGCATCGGCTGCGGCTCGAGACAGGTCAGGCGTGCGCCACGCCCATTCCATGGGTGCGAACCGGAAGCGGTCCATCCACCAGCGGCTGAACACCATCTGCAGGGCGTAGATCGCGAGCGCCACGGCGATCAGGCCGGCGTACGGCAGCTTGCCCCACAGGGCCAGGCCATAGCCGTAGAACAGCAGCGAACATGCCAGTGACTGCGGCAGGTAGTTGCTCGTCGCAGAAGCGCATCATCCTCACGATGTCCTCGACCGGCTGCGCAACATCGCCTAGGAGTCCCGCGCGCCGGAGGTGCGGGCGCGGGCGTGCGTCAGGCGGCGCCGGTGAGGTGCTCGAACAGGATGAAGGCGCCGATCAGCACCAGCAGCACGCCGCCGCCGATCTCCGCGCGCTTCCCGGCCATCGCGCCGAGCACGCGTCCGAGCAGGATGCCGAGCGTCACCATCACGAAGGTGGTGAGGCCGATCACCGAGGCGACCACGAGGATGTTGACCTCGAGGAAGGCCAGGCCCACGCCGACCGCCATCGCCGCGCGCAGAGCATCGCGCAGGCGCGGCGTGCGCATCGCGGCGCCCTTGCCCACGGCCGCGGCAAAGGCGTCGGTCGACATCGCGATGCCGAGCATGAGGATCGATAGGGGGTGCATGTGCTGTCCAGGGCCGGGCGCGCGGACGACGGCATGCCGGCGCGCCCGAACCCTGCTGCGCCTGCATACCGATGGTCTCGCCAACCTGGATGGTGTCGCGCGCCACGGCAGGTGCTGCCGAGCATGTTGACGCGGACGCTTCCTCGATCAAGGAAGCAGGCTACTCCCCAACGGGGGCCTGCATTTTATCACGCGCTGTCGTACTGCCCGGCCTGGGCGCGGTGATGCCCATCGACAGGTAGACGCTGGTCAGGGTGTCGATGCCGATCTCGGCCGGCGTCACCCACTCGGCGGGCACGTACAGCAGGCCGCCGCCCACCGGGATCGGCGCCGTCGGGACCAGCACCGTGAGATACATGCGGCCCTGCAATTCGATCGGCTCCGGGTTCGGCAGCAGGCCGAGCACGGCCACGCCGTCACCACCGAAGAAGCACCACACCGGACTCATCGCGCCGATGTCGGCCTGTTGCCGGTCCCCGATCACGGAGACGAAGCGCTCCGCCAGCGCGTACACGCTGCCCACCAGCGGGATCCGGCGCATGGTGTTGTCGAGCAGGGCCTTGAACGGGCCCTTCAGCCGTGACTGCACCAGCAGGCCGAGCAGGTACACCAGGACCAGGGTCAGCAGCGTGCCCAGCAGCCAGGCCGCCATCGGGTGCGCTGCGAACCAGGCGCCGAACACGGTGAACGAGCGCCCGAACAGGCTGCTGGGACCCAGGACGCCGTTGACGATGCCCACCGCCCAGCCGAGCAGCACCAGGGTGAGCACCAGCGGCAGGACCGCCAGCAGCCCGGTCAGCCAGGTGGTGAGCAGCGGCCGCAGGCGCTTCTTCAGGCCGGAGCCGGCATCGTCGTGGCCGTGGTCGTGGCCGGGTGGCGTGATCAGTTCCACTCGAACAGCTTGAAGTAGACCGGAGACACGCCATCGCGCGCGCTGTCGACGACGCCGTCGCCGTTGCGGTCGAACAGGTAGTAGGTCGGGCCCCGTGCAGGCTGGACGCGCAGCGCGCGCAGGCGGCCGTCGACCCGGAACTCGGTAACCATGTCGCCGTTGGGCTCGGTGCGGACGGTTTCAACGGCGTTATCCGGGATCTCCTCGCCGGCTCCACCGTACGTGGCGCAGGCGGCAAGCATCAGGGCGGCAGCGAGCGCGGCGGCGAAACGGTTCATGGGGGTCTCCCGTGGGGCAGGCGCTGATTATGCGCCAGCCGCCGCGGCCACTGCCGGCGACGACGTAGAATCCCGGCATGACGCACCTGGTACTGATCGACGGATCCTCCTATCTCTATCGCGCCTTCCACGCGCTGCCGCCGCTGACGAACGCGCAGGGCGAGCCCACCGGCGCGCTGTTCGGCGTGGTCAACATGCTGCGCGCCACGCTGAAGGAGCGGCCCGAATACGTCGCCTTCGTGGTCGACGCGCCCGGCAAGACCTTCCGCGACGACCTGTATCCCGCATACAAGGCCAACCGCCCGCCGATGCCCGACGACCTGCGCCTCCAGGTGCAGCCGATGTGCGACGTGGTCGAGGCGCTGGGCATCCCGATCCTGCGCGTGCCGGGCGTGGAGGCCGACGACGTCATCGGCACCCTGGCGCTGGCGGCGGCAGGCCAGGGCATCGACGTCACCATTTCCACCGGCGACAAGGATTTCGCCCAGCTGGTGCGCCCGGGCGTGGCCCTGGTGAACACCATGAGCGGCAGCCGCACCGATTCCGACGACGCGGTGATCGCGAAGTTCGGGGTGCGCCCAAACCAGATCGTCGACCTGCTGGCACTGATGGGCGACAGCGTCGACAACATCCCCGGCGTGGAGAAGTGCGGACCAAAGACCGCGGCGAAATGGCTGGCCGCCTACGACAGCCTGGACGGGGTGATGGCCTCGGCCGGCGAGATCAAGGGCAAGGTCGGCGACAACCTGCGCGCGGCGCTTGAACGCCTGCCGCTGAGCCGGGAGCTTGCGACCATCCGCACCGACGTTGAACTCGAGGTCGGTGCCACCGACCTTGGCCTGCGCGACCCGGACGTCGAGATCCTGCGCGGCCTGTACCAGCGCTACGGCTTCGTGCAGGCGCTGAAGGAACTCGACGGCGGCAACGCCAGCGGCGTGGTCCCCGCGCGCGCCACGATCGCGCGTCCGGGCACGGGCTTCGTTGCCCCGGCACCGACCGCGGCGGACGCCGCGCTGGACCCCGCGCTGGCCGCGCCCGGACGGCACGAAACGATCCTCGACGCCCCGGCGCTCGACGCCTGGATCGCGCGCCTGCGGGCAGCCGGCCTGTTCGCGCTCGACACCGAGACCGATTCCCTGGACCCGCTGCGCGCCAACCTGGTGGGCATCAGTGTCTGCTGCGAGCCCGGGCACGCCGCCTATCTTCCGCTGGCCCACGACTACCCGGGCGCGCCGGCCCAGCTCGATCGCGCGCTGGCGCTGGACATGCTGCGCCCGCTGCTCACGGACGCCTCGGTGCGCAAGGTCGGCCAGAACGGCAAGTACGACCTCCACGTGCTGCGCCGCCACGGCATCGACGTCGCCGGCTACGGCGACGACACGCTGCTGGAAAGCTTCGTGCTCGACGCCGGCCGCGCGCGGCACGACATGGACTCGATGGCCCGGCGCGAGCTCGGCTACCAGACCGTGGCCTATGCGGACGTGGCCGGGAAGGGCGCCAAGCAGATCCCCTTTTCCCAGGTCGCCATCGACGACGCCACGCGTTACGCGGCCGAGGACGCGGACGTCACCCTGCGCCTGCACCGCGTGCTCTCCGAACGGCTGGAGGCCGAGCCGGGCCTGGCCCCGGTCTACCGCGACATCGAGATGCCGCTGGTGCCGGTGCTGGCGCGCGTGGAAGCCAACGGCGTGCTGCTCGACTCGGGCGAACTGCGCCGCCAGGGCGCGGAGCTCGGGCGGCGGATGCTTGAGCTGCAGCAACGCGCCACTGCGCTCGCCGGGCGCAGCTTCAACCTCGATTCCCCCAAGCAGGTCTGCGCGCTGCTGTACGACGAGCTCGGCCTGCCGACCCTGGTGAAGACGCCCAAAGGCCAGCCCTCGGCCAACGAGGAGGCGCTGGAGGCGATCGCCGACCTGCACGAGCTGCCGCGCGTGATCCTGGACTACCGCAGCCTGGCCAAGCTGCGCGGCACCTACACCGACAAGCTGCCGGAGATGGTCAATCCCCACACCGGCCGCCTGCACACCAGCTACCAGCAGGCCGGCGCCGCCACCGGTCGCCTGGCATCGAGCGATCCCAACCTGCAGAACATCCCGATCCGCACGGAGGACGGCCGCCGCATCCGCACCGCCTTCGTTGCGCCCCCGGGGCGGAAGATCGTGGCCTGCGACTACTCGCAGATCGAACTCCGGATCATGGCCCACATCTCGCAGGACGCCGGCCTGGTGGCCGCGTTCGAGGCCGGCGCCGACATCCACCGCGCCACCGCGGCGGAGGTCTTCGGCCGCGCGATCGACGACGTCAGTGGCGACGAGCGCCGCGCCGCCAAGGCGATCAACTTCGGCCTGATGTACGGCATGGGAGCGTTCGGACTGGCGCGCAACCTCGGCATCTCGCGCGGCGAGGCGCAGGACTACATCGCGCTGTATTTCTCGCGCTATCCCGGCGTGCGCGACTTCATGGAGCGCACGCGGGTGCAGGCGCGCGAGCAGGGCTACGTCGAAACCGTCTTCGGCCGCCGCCTCTACCTGGAGTACATCAGCCGCGGCACCCAGGCGCAGCGTGCCGGCGCCGAGCGTGCCGCGATCAATGCGCCGATGCAGGGCACGGCCGCGGACATCATCAAGCGCGCCATGGTGTCGGTGGACGGATGGCTCGCCGACCACGCCGATCGCGCGCAGATGATCCTGCAGGTGCACGACGAACTGGTGTTCGAGTGCGAGGCCGGATTCGTCGATACCCTGCTGGCCGAGGTGGTGGCGCGGATGACCGCGGCGGCCGAACTGAGGGTGCCCCTGCTGGTGGACAGCGGCGTCGGCGACAACTGGGAACAGGCGCACTGAGTATTCAGGAATGTCGACGCCGCAACCGTCCGTCGGATGCTGGTAAACGGCGGCTGAATCCAACAAAAACTTAACGCTGATCTTCACGAACCATCCATGTACGCGATGGTCATATAGCCCGTGACAGATGCAAGGTCTGTCGCAGATCACCT
The DNA here is from genome assembly GCF_054072735.1 of Luteimonas sp. A649. NCBI lineage: Bacteria > Pseudomonadati > Pseudomonadota > Gammaproteobacteria > Lysobacterales > Lysobacteraceae > Luteimonas > Luteimonas sp. A649. The sequence goes on from NZ_JBSVRQ010000002.1 coordinate 221,910, forward strand.
CCCCTCCCCTGGAGTTGATCGACCCCGGAACGACGGCTTCTCCCCGAGCCCCGTTCTCCAGCCCCGCCGGCCCCCCCTGCCAGCGGGGCTTTTTATTGCCCGCCTTTGCTTGATTCGCGTTTATCCGCGTAAATTCGTGGCCAAAACGCTCTTCCCGCGCCCTTCACCATCCGCGAGCCGACACTTCCCCCACGTCGTTGCAGGGAGGTGTCATGTCCGGGATGTTCGAGCTGGCCATGCCGTGGTGGGAGTTCGTGCTCCGCGCGGTGCTTGTTTATTTCATCCTGCTGTTCATGCTGCGGCTGTCGGGCAAGCGCACGGTCGGGCAGTTCACGCCCTTCGACCTGCTGGTGGTGGTGCTGCTGGGCACGGCGGTGCAGAACTCGCTGATCGGCGAGGACTTCTCGCTGCTGGGCGGTCTGATCCTTGCGGCCACCCTGATCGCCTGCAACTGGGCGGTGGGCTTCGTGACAGCGCGCAGCCGCCGGCTCGACAGGTTGGTGGAAGGCTCCCCGGTGATGCTGGCGCGTGACGGCGAGCTTTTCGAGCGCGTGCTGCGTGCGCAGAACATCAGCGCGCGGGATGTCCAGGAGGCCCTGCGCAGCAACGGCCTCGCCGACGTATCGGACGCCGCGCTCGTGACCCTCGAAGTCGACGGCGCCATCACCGTGGTGCCGCGCAAGGATGCGCGCTGAAGCGTCGGGGCAGGTAGAGCAGGGCGTTTTGCCCCGGGTTTGCGCGGATAGACGCGGATAGAGCGATAGAGCGATAAGCAGATAGAGCGGATGGCGCAGGCTGGGTGGCTAACGCTCGCGTGCAGCGCGGCCAGCATTCCCGCTTTTGCTCCACCATTTCGCTTTAGTTTCAGCTTCAGCTTTCGCCTTTGCTTGATCCGCTCTTATCCGCGTAAATCCGTGGCTAAAAAAGCGCTCCCTCAACCCAGCTCCGCCAACCAGTCCCGTGGCCGCAGGTAGTCGGCCAGGCGCGCCTCGGCGCTGCCGGCTTCGGGCTGGAAGCCGTATTCCCAGCGCGCCAGCGGCGGCAGGCTCATCAGGATCGACTCGGTGCGGCCGCCCGACTGCAGGCCGAAATGGGTGCCGCGGTCGACCACCAGGTTGAACTCGACGTAGCGGCCGCGGCGGTAGAGCTGGAAGTCGCGCTCGCGCTCGCCGTACTGCATCGCCTTGCGGCGCTCCACGATTGGCAGCCAGGCATCGAGGAAGCCGTCGCCGACCGCGCGCGTGTAGGCGAAGTCGCGTTCGAAGTCGTCCTGCAGGTCGTCGAAGAACAGGCCGCTGACGCCGCGGGTCTCGCCGCGGTGCTTCATGAAGAAGTAGTCGTCGCACCAGGCCTTGTGCGCGTCGTAGCGCGCCTGGCCGCCGAAAGGCTCGCACAGCGCGCGCGCGGTGCGGTGCCAGTGCAGCACGTCCTCGTCGAAGGGATAGAAGGGCGTGAGGTCGAAGCCGCCGCCGAACCACCAGGCCACGGTCTCGCCGTCGCGCTCGGCGTGGAAGTGGCGGACGTTGGCGTGGGTGGTGGGCAGGTAGGGATTGCGTGGATGGAACACCAGCGAGACGCCCACCGCGCGCCAGGAGGCGCCGGCAAGCTCGGGCCGGTTCGCAGTGGCCGAGGGCGGCAGTCGCGTGCCCGACACGTCGGAGAAGCCGATGCCGGCCTGCTCGAACACCGCACCGTCGCGCAGGATCCGAGTGCGGCCACCGCCCGACAGGGGGCTTCCAGCGCTGCCTTCCGCCGCGGGCGGGCGGGTCCAGGCATCCTCGTGAAAGCGGGCGGCGCCGTCGGCGCCCTCGATGGCCGCGCAGATGCGGTCCTGCAAGTCGGTCAGGTAGTCGCGGACGGCGTTGAAATCGTTCATGCGCCACATTGTAGGACGGCGGGCCAGAGCCACGCCGCCCCTTTGTAGGAGCGGCTATAGCCGCGATTGCGTCACCAGGCTCCCTCAGGGGGCTTTCAGCACCCGCTCGAACAGCTCATGGATCCGCCGGTATTCGTCGTACCAGGAATCCGGATGCACGAAGCCGTGGCGCTCCAGCGGATAGCTGGCCAGCTCCCACTTGTCCTTGCGCAGCTCGATCAGGCGCTGCGCGAGCATCACCGAGTCCTTGTAGAACACGTTGTCGTCGATCATGCCGTGCGCGATCAGCAGGTGGTCCTGCAGGCCTTCGGCGTATTCCATCGGCGAAGACTTCGCGTAGGCCTCGGGATCGATCTCCGGGGTGTTGAGGATGTTGGCGGTGTAGCCGTGGTTGTACTGCGACCAGTCGGTCACCGGCCGCAGCGCGGCGCCGGCCTTGAAAGTGCCGGGCTCGCGGAACAGCGCCATGAAGGTCATGAAGCCGCCGTAGCTGCCGCCGTAGATGCCGACGCGGTCGCGCTTGCCCTGTCGCTGTTCCACCAGCCAGTCGATGCCATCCAGGTAGTCCTCCAGCTCCGGATGTCCCATCTGCCGGTAGATCGCCGTGCGCCAGTCGCGGCCGTAGCCTTCGGATGCGCGGAAATCCAGGTCCAGCACGATGTAGCCCTGCTGCACCAGCATGTTGTGGAACATCTGTTCGCGGAAGTAGTTCGGGTAGCGGTCGCTGACGTTCTGCAGGTAGCCCGCGCCGTGCACGAACAGCACGATCGGGTACTCGCGGCCGGGCTCCATCGTGGCGGGGCCGTAGTACTTGCCCCAGATGGTGCCGGCGCCGTGCTTCGAAGGCACCTGCACGGTCTCGGGCTGGATCCACTCGCGCGCCTTGAACTCCGCGGTGCGGGTGTCGGTCAGCTGGCGCGCACTGCCGCCGGCGGCGTCGACCACGGACAGCTGCGGCGGCACGTAGCTGGTCGAGTGGCGCACCAGCACGCGGCTGCCATCGGGCGAGGCGACGAAGTCCTCAACGCCATGAAGCGCGGTCAGCTCGCGCACCTCGCCGCCGTTGGCGCCGACGTGGCAGACCTCGTAGTCACCGGGACGCGCGCGATTGCACAGGAACCAGAAGCCCTGGCCATCGGCGGCCAGCACCGGCTGCGAAGCCTCCCAGCGGCCCGAGGTGAGCGCGCGCGCGCGGCTGCCCGTCGTGACGTACAGGTGCGACCAGCCCGACTCCTCCGACATGAACCACAGGCTGCGTCCGTCGGGCATCCAGCCGAACTCGTTGAAGCCCCAGTTGATCCAGGCGTCGTCGGTCAGGCGGTGCACCGGCTGCAGCGTGGCCTGCGCCAGGTCCACGGTCGCCAGCCAGCGGTCCTTGTTGTCGACCGAGTGCAGCATCAGCGCGAGTGCGTCGCCGTCGTCGCTCCATCGTGCGCCCGAGGAGACGTCGCCACCCCAGCCTTCGATGCGCACGGCGCGGTTGCCCTTCAGCGCGTCCTTGCCGGCGGCCTTGCGCAGCGCGGCCAGCGGATCCTGCGTGATCCCGGGAAGCGCGTCCGTCTTGAGCTCGCGCACCGAGCCATCGGCCACCGACACCAGCCAGAACGACTGCGGCACCGGATCGTTGCGGCCGACGCGGGTGCGCACGTCCTCGAACTCCTCGTAGCCGGATTCGGTGACGTACTTGGGCATCTTGCCGGTCTGGCCGGCATCGGCGCCCTTGGCCTGGGTGACGGCGAACAGCCAGCGGCCGTCGGGCGACAGCGCGCTGCCCTGCAGCTCCACGTCCTTGCCGAGGAAGGCGGGTGCCGGCGTGCGGCTCGGGTCGGCGCTGCGCCAGGCCTCGGCCTGGGTGCGCAGCTCATCGCGACGGTCGCGCTCGGTACGGAGGGTCTCGATGTAGCGCAGCTGGCGTTCGCGCAGGTCGTCCGCCTTGGGCGGCGTGCCCGGCGCGTCCTCGGCCTTCAGGCTCGCGGCCTGGCCGACGCCGCTGCCCGCGGTCCAGCGGAACCAGTCGTTGCCGCTGCGCCAGGACAGCGAGCCGTCGCGGCCCCATTGCAGCTGCGATTCACCGGCCTCGGTGCGGGTCAGCTGGGTCAGCGCGCCGCTGCGCAGGTCGCGCAGGAAGACATCGCCGCTGCGCAGGAAGGCCATGCGCGCGCGGTTGGCGTCGTAGACCGGGTTGGCTGCATCGATGCCGGCGCGGTCGGCGCCGTCGACCCGGGTCGCATCACCGCCGACGATCGGTTGCGCGAACGTGTCGCGCACGTTGCTGCCGCGGCGCTTGGCCACGTAGTACGCGGTGCCGCCGTCCCAGGCCCACCACATGCCTTCCACCGGGGGGCCGATCCAGTCCGGGTCGGCCATGACCTGGTGCAGGTCGAGGGCCTGCACGGGCTGCGCCGCGGCATCGGACGCCGGCGCGATGGCCAGCAGCAGGGAGAACGACAGGAGCGGGACGACGAAGCATTGGCGCATGGTGCAGGGATCCCCGGGGACGGTTGACGCGCCAGCGTATCAGCCGGGTGCAAGGCCGCTCCCGGGCCGGTGGTCATGCCCGCGTTTCACGCCGCCTGAACAGCGCGCGCGCGCGGCCGGCGCACAATGCGCATTCGCGGCACCCCGGCCCGTGTCGCGGAGAAGGATGTGGACGCACTGCTGTTGTCGCGGATCCAGTTCGGTTTCGTGATCACCTTCCACATCCTGTTTCCCGCCTTCACCATCGGCCTGGCGCACTGGCTGGCCTTCCTGGAATGGCGCTGGCTGCGCACCCGCGACGCCATGTGGCGCGACCTCTATTTCTTCTGGCTCCGGATCTTCGCGATCTCGTTCGGCATGGGCGTGGTGTCGGGGATCGTGATGAGCTTCCAGTTCGGCACCAACTGGGCGGCGCTGTCCGAGCGCGCCGGTGCCATCCTCGGCCCGCTGCTGGCGTACGAGGTGCTGACCGCGTTCTTCCTCGAGGCCAGCTTCCTGGGCGTGATGCTGTTCGGCTGGAACCGGGTGTCGCCGAAGCTGCACTTCTTCTCCACCTGCATGGTCGCGCTGGGCACGCTGTTCTCGACCTTCTGGATCCTCGCCGCCAACAGCTGGATGCAGACGCCGCAGGGCCACGAGATCGTCGACGGCATGTTCCACCCCGTCGACTGGTGGGCAATCATCTTCAATCCGTCCTTCCCGTACCGGCTCGCGCACATGGTGCTGGCCGCGTTCATCACCACCTGCATGGTGATCGGCGGCGTCAGCGCCTGGTACCTGCGCCGCGGCGTGCACGTCGAGGCGGGCCGCAGGTCGCTGAAGCTGGCGGTCGCGTTCGCCGCCATCGCGCTGCCGCTGCAGGTATTGGTGGGCGACCTGCACGGGCTCAACGTCGGCGAGCACCAGCCGGTGAAGCTGGCGGCGATGGAGGGGCACTGGGAACACGCCGAGCCGGGCGCCGGCGTGCCGCTGGTGCTGTTCGCCTGGCCGGACGAGGCGACTGAAAGCAACCGCTACGAGCTGGCGATCCCGCGCCTTGGCAGCCTGATCCTCACCCACAGCTGGGACGGCGAGATCGAGCCGCTGACCGCCGTGCCGGCCACCGAGCGTCCGCCGATCGCGCCGGTGTTCTGGGGCTTCCGGGTCATGGTCGGGCTGGGCATGGCGATGCTGCTGCTCGCGCTGGCCTCGGCCTGGGCCTGGTGGCGCGGCTGGCTGTTCGAATCGAAGTGGCTGCTCAACGGCTGGCGACTGCTCAGTCCCGCGGGCTTCGTGGCCCTGCTCGCGGGCTGGTACGTGGTCGAGATCGGCCGCCAGCCCTGGGTCGTCTACGGCCTGATGCGCACCAGCGAAGCGCTCAGCCCCAACATCTCCGCCGCGGCCGTGATGACGTCGCTGGCCACGTATGCCGTCGCCTATGCCGTGATCTTCGGCGCCGGCATCTGGTATCTCATCGGCCTTGCGCGCAAGGGCCCGCAGCGGCACGAGGACGCGCCCGATACCGAGGGCGGCGACAAGACCCCGGCGCGCCCGCTGTCGGTCGGCGATCGCGACGACATGCAGACGGAGGGCCCGTGATGGACGCTGCGACCTGGCTGCCGGTGGCCTGGTACTTCGTGATCGGCTTCGGCGTGCTGATGTACGTGCTGCTGGATGGCTTCGTGCTCGGGCTGGGCATCCTCGCGCCCTTCGCCGAAGACAGCGGCCAGCTCGACAACATGATGAACACCGCCGCGCCGATCTGGGACGGCAACGAGACCTGGCTGGTGCTCGGCGGTACCGCGCTGCTGGCCGCGTTCCCCAAGGCCTATGCGGTGTTGCTGTCGGCGCTCTACCTGCCGGTGCTGGTGATGCTGATCGCGCTGATCTTCCGCGGCGTGGCCTTCGAGTTCCGCTTCAAGGCGCGGCGCGCGCGGCGGTTCTGGGGCGGCGCGTTCGCGCTCGGTTCGATGGTGGCGGCGTTCGCGCAGGGCCTGATCCTGGGCGCGCTGGTGGAAGGCATGCCGCTGGAGGAGGGCAAGTACCTCGGCGGCGCCTTCGACTGGTTCAGCCCGTTCTCGATGCTGACCGGCGTCGCCGTGGTGTTCGGCTACGCGCTGCTCGGCGCCGGCTGGCTGATCCTCAAGACCGAAGGGCCGCTGCAGAAGGTGGCGCGCACGCTCACCCGGCCGCTGGTGCTGGTGGTGGTGGCTTTCATGGGCCTGGTCAGCGCCTGGTTGCCGTTCCTGGATTCGCAGGTGATGGCGCGCTGGTTCGAAAGCGGCAACTTCTGGTGGCTGGCGCCGGTGCCGCTGCTGGCCCTGGCCAATGCCGTCGCGCTCTGGGTCGCGGCGATGCGCGAGGGCCGCGACGCCAGTCCGTTCCTGCTCACGCTGAGCTTCTTCGTGCTCGGCTTCATCGGCCTGGCGGTGGGCATCTGGCCCAACATCATCCCGCCCTCGCTGAGCATCTGGGATGCAGCCTCGCCGCCGTCCTCGCAGGGTTTCACCCTGGTGGGGCTGGTCATCCTGCTGCCGATCATCCTCGGCTACACGGCGTGGTCGTACTCGGTATTCCGCGGCAAGATCCAGGCCGACGCAGGCTACCAATGAACATTCCCGCCACCCCGCGCCCGTCGGTGCGCGGCGGCGCGGCGCGCTTGCTTTATGCTTCCCTCTGCACGCGTGCGCCCACACGCCGGACCAGCAGATGCAAGCCTTCGTCTACAAGAGCCTTCGAAAGGCCGATACCTACGTCTACCTCGCCGGCCGCGACGACTTCGGCCGCATCCCCGATCCGGTCCGCGGCGAGCTCGGCGAGCTGCGCTTCGTGCTCGAGGTCGCGCTCACACCCGGCCGCCGCCTCGCCCGCGAGGACGCCGACGTGGTCCGCACGAACCTCGTCGCCCGCGGCTTCCACCTGCAGATGCCGCCGCGGGCCGACCTCGACCCGCTGACCGAGGACTGGGGCACCGATGCCTGAGTCCCCGTCCGTGAAGACTCCGCCCATGAAGCGCTGGATGCCCGTCGTCATCGGCGTCGCGCTGTCCTTGCTGGCCGGGCTCCCGGAGGCCGGGGTCGCGGCCCTGGCTGTCTGGGTGGCGCAGCCGGCGTTCGCGCTTGGATTGCGCGCGGTCCGTGGCGCTGCGCTGCCTGCGGGCCCCGGTCTGCGCCGCGAGCTGCTGGCGCTGGCTGCGCTGTGGGCCGCAGCCATGGCCGCCACCGCGCTGCTGGTGGGCTGGCCACTGTCCACGCTGCTGGAAAGCCGCGGTGCCTCGTTGGGATCGGTGCTTGCGCTCAGTGCCACCGCAGGCCTTGGCGTGATCGCGCTGTGGCGGCTGTGGCCGCTGTGGCAGCTGGTCGAGGGTGCCGGCGGCCAGGGCCTGGCAGGCCACTGGCGCGCGCTGGACGATTACGACGGCTCGAGCTGGCGTGGCCTGGGCGCGGCCCTGGCCATTGCCGCCATCCTGGCACTCGCGCTGGCACTGGCCTGGCCCGGCCTGGTCTCCGGCGGCGCGCGCTGGGCGCTGGCGGCACTGGCAGCCGTGGCATGGCCGCTGCTGCACCTGGCGGTGCTGCGCACGCCGCTGTCGCAGGCCATGATCGAAGTGGTCGACATGCCGGAGCCGGCGTTGCCGGCCGCCGTTGAAGAGACCGATGGCGACGCCACCGCGGCGCTGTACGCCGCAGCGCGGGGTGGACGCGTCGAGCGCGCGCTGGCCCTGCTCGAGGACGGCGCCGATCCGCACGCGCTGCCCGATGCCGAAAGCCGCGACCAGCGCGCCCTGGCGGTGCTGGCCGCCGTGCTGCCCGACCTGCGCCTGCTGCGCGCGCTGATCGCCAGCGGCGTCGATCTCAACCACGCCCATGCCGGACTGACGCCGCTGCTGGCCGCGACCCGCGACAGCTGGCACGGCCGCCCCGAAGCCGTGATGACCCTGCTCGCCAACGGCGCCGATCCGCGCGCGGCCGACCGCGATGGCAACACCCCGCTGCACCACGCCGCACGCAGCTCCGATCCGGGCGTCGCCGCGCTGCTGCGCGATGCCGCCGCCGAACTCGATGCCCGCAACGCCGACGGCCTGACTCCGCTGGGCATCGCCTGCGGCTGCGGCAACTGGCGCCTGGCCCGCTTCCTGCTCGAGCGCGGCGCACGCACCGAGCCCGAAGGCGGCTCGCCGCCGCTGCTGGCGGCCGCGGGTGGCGATGACGACGACGTCGCCGGCGTGGCGCTGCTGCTGCGTCACAAGGCGAAGGTCGACGCACGCGACGCGCGTGGACGCAGCGCCCTGCACGAGGCCGCGCTGGCCGGCCATGCCGAGATCATGGCGGCGCTGCTCGACGCCCGCGCCGACGCCGATGCCCGCGATGCCCACGGCCGTGCGCCGCTGCATGAAGCCGCCTTTGGGGGGCATCTCGCCGCGCTTGAACTGCTGGCCGAACGCGTGGACGTCCACGTGCTCGACGCCGAGGGACGCAACGCCATGCACCTGGCCGGGCTCAGCGCATCGGGCAGCGCGCCGCTGGCGGCGCGCCTGATGGAGCTGGGTGTCGATGCCGCGATCGAGGACGCCGTGGGCAAGCGGCCCGTCGACCATGCCGCCTCCGGCGGCCGCTGGGCGATGGTGGCCGCGCTCGATCCCGCGCATCCGCTGCCGGCCAGCGTGCTCGGTGGCGACAGCGACGTGCCGACCGACCGCGCGCCGCTGGACGTGTTGCGCGAACAGCTCGGGGACGGCCGCTTCGAAGGCCTCGAGCCGCTGGCGCAGCTGGTGACCGCGGCCGAACTCGGTGGCCTGCTGCTGCCCGCCGATGCCCCGCCGACGCCCGCACGCATTGAATGGCTGCTGCTCAACGGCGCCGATGCGGACGTGCGCGAGGACGACGGCGACAGCGCGCTGATGCAGCTGCTCGGTCGCGGCACCGCCGCGCTGCCCGCGGCGCAGGCGCTGCTGCGCGGTGGCGCCTCGCCGGCGGGGGCCGGCGGCCTGGCGCGCTTCCTCGAGGCCTGCGTGCGCGAAGACCAGGCCGCGCGTGGCCTCGAGCAGTTCGCGCTGGAACTCATCGAACGCGGCGCCGACGTGTTCGCGTCTTCGCCGGGCGGCGATCCCGCCGCGGCGCTGGCCGTGCGCCTGGGCTGGATGCGCCTGCTCGAGCGCCTGGTCGCCGATGGCGTCGACCTCGATCGCCGCGACGGCCATGGCATGGCCGCCCTGCACCTGGCGGCCGCCCTCGCTCGCGAGCCGGCGCTGAAGCTGCTGGTCAAGGGCGGTGCCTCGCCCGACGTGCGCGCCGCCGATGGCCAGACGCCGCTGGGCGTGGCCCTGTCCGCTGGCCGCCGCGATCTCGCCGACTGGCTCGACTGGAACGGCTGGGCGCTGCCCAAGCGCCCGCTCCAAGCCGGTGACCTCCCGGCCGCGGCCATGGTCGGCGACACCGGCGCGGTGCGCCGCCTCCTCGAACTCGGCTTCCCGGTCGATGCCGCCGACGACAAGGGCTGCACCGCCCTGTTGCGCGCCGCGGGCGGTGGCCATGCCGACACCCTCGAACTCCTGCTCGAGCGCGGCGCGGACGCACAGCGCGCGGCGCACACCGGCGCCACGCCGCTCTCGGCCGCGGTGAGCATGCGCCACGGCGCGATCGTCGAACGCCTGCTCGCCACCGGCGCCGCGCTGGAACAGCGCCTGCCGGGCGATGTCACCGTGCTCATGCTTGCCGCCGCGCTCGGCATGCCCGACATCTGCGCGCGCCTGCTCACCGCGGGTGCGAACGTGCAGGCCGCCGATGCACAGGGCCTCACGCCGCTGCACTGCGCCGCGCTCTACGGCTTCACCGCGCGCGACCGCCCCCGCCTGCTCGCCCTGTTCGACACCCTGCTGCTGGCCGGCGCCGAGCCCGATGCCGTCGCCGCCGGCGGTGTGACCCCGCTGCTGCTGCTGCTGGGCGCGCGCGCCGAACCGGGCACCGCCTGCGACGAGGACGTGGTGCTCTCGGCCGTCGACCGCCTGCTTGATGAAGACACGCGCCTGGACGCCCAGGACCCACGTGGTTTCGGCCCGCTGCACCTGACCGCCCTGCACGGCCTGCTGCGCCTGGCCCGGCACCTGCTGCGCGCCGGCTGCGATCCGGACCTGCGCGACGCCCTCAACCGCACCCCGCGCGAAGTCGCGGTGATGCGCGGCTTCATCGACGTTGCCGCCGAGTTCGCGCCGGCGCCGACCGGGGTGTCGATGGCGCGGTTCCTGCGCGACCGGAGCTGAGGCCGGCGCGCGCCGGCCTCAGCGGCCCCGGGTCGGTCCCGGGGAGCGCAGCCGGCCGCGGTCGCCCTGGTCGTTGTCGTCCGGCGGCGTCATCGCGGGCGAGAAGATCCAGGCCTGGGAGCCCGCGCCGTTGCAGGCCGACATCTGCACCACGCGGCGCATGCTGCTCGAATGGTCCATGCACTGGCCGGCGGCACCGCGCAGTTCGTTGTCGGATGTCGGTACGAAGCGCTGCGACGGCTGGCCGTTGCAGTCGGCCAGGCGCACCGCGGCAGTGCCGCGCACGCCTGCTGCAATGGCGACGTCGGCGCAGCGGTCCGCGCCGGGGTTGAACAGCGAACCGTCGCCGCGCAGCACCCAGCGTTGGCCGGGTTCGCCGGTGCAGGGCCAGGCCAGCAGGCCGGTGCCGGCCGCGGTGCCCGGCGCGTGCAGGCACTGCCCGCTGAGCGTGTTGATCTGCGACTCCCCGGTGTCGCCCGTGCCGACGACGCGATAGATCGCGCCGGTGAGGCTGGACACGTACAGCTCGCCGAACACGTCCTCGCCGAAGGCGACCGGCTGGCTGATCGCGCCGGCCGGGATCGGGGTCTCCACCCGCGGCTGGCCGTTGTCGAAGGTGATCGTGCGGATCGCCGTGTTGCAGTAATCGGTGAAGAAGTAGCGTCCGGCCAGCGACGGCGATGCGCTGCCGCGATACGCGCGTCCGCCGGTGATCGAGCAGTTGCCCGCGGCGTGGGTGGTGGTGATGAGCGGCGCGAAGTAGGCACCGTTGCAGCCCGCGCCGTTGTAGACCTGGTTGCCCTCGTAGCAGCGCCAGCCGAAGTTGAGGCCGGCCGCGGTCCCCGCCGGCACGAAGTTGATTTCCTCGTGGGCGTTCTGGCCGACGTCGGCGATCCACAGGTCGCCGGTGACCGCGTCGAAGGCGATGCGCCAGGGGTTGCGCAGGCCGAGGCCGTGGATCTCGTCGCAGCCCGCGCCGCCGGTGCCGTCCGTGTAGGCGTTGTCCGCGGGGATACCGTAGTGCTGGCCGGACGCCAGGTTGCAGTCGGGCGCGCTGCCGCCGCCGTCGACATCGATGCGCAGCAGCTTGCCGAGCAGCCGGTTGGGGTTCTGGGCGTTGTTCTGCGGATCGCCACCGCTGCCGCCGTCGCCCGAGGCGATGTACAGGTAGCCGTCGGGACCGAACTGGATGTCGCCGCCGTTGTGGTTGGCGTAGGGCTGTTCGAACTCCATCAACACCAGTTCGGAGCCGGGATCGGCCACGTTGGAATTCGGGGCCGCCGTGAAGCGCGAGATGCGCGTGCGGTCCAGGCCGCTGCCGGGCGGATCCCGGGTGTAGTTGACGTAGACGTAGCCGTTGTCGGCGTAGTCGGGGTGGAAGGCCAGTCCAAGCAGGCCCTGTTCGTTGCCGCTGGCGTCCACGCGGTCGCGGATGTCGAGGAAGGGCACGGGCAAGACCACGCCCGCGTCGATCACCCGGATGCGGCCGGGCTGCTCGGCGACGAACAGCCGCGTGTCGCCGGCATGGGTGATGACCACAGGTTGCGTGAGTCCGCTCACGAACGGCTCCAGCGATGCGTCGGCCGGCGGCGGCGGCGGCGGCGGCGGCGGCTCCGGGTCGCCGTTCTGCACGGTGACCGTAAGCTGCCGGGTCCCGATGCCGTCGCCGAGCAGGTTGAGGAGGCCGTTGCTGGAGTTGCCGGCCGCGTACAGGGTCACGGGGCCGTTGTGGCCGGGCGCCTGCCAGCGGAAGTTGAAGCTGACCGCGCCGCCGGCGAAGGCCTTCGGCTGCGTATGCGAGAGTTCGCCGCCCACCACGTGCACGTCCTTGCCGACGGCCTGGAAGCTGCCCACGCCGCCCGAGGCCGACACACCAAGGCCGCCGGTGGCGCCGGGGCCGCCGGTGATGGTCACCGTGTAGTCGGCGATCGTGCCGGCATCGAGGACCTGCGGGCCGCTGATCGTCACCGTCGGGGTCGCGGCGCCGGGCGCGTGGCAGGCGCTGCAGTTGGCGCCGTTGTTGGTGCCGGGATTGCCGGAGAAGCCGTCGCGCCCGTACAGGCTGGCGTCGGCCGAGGCGCTCCAGGCCAGGATGACGGCGGCGGCGATCGACGCACGGAACCAGGTCTTGCCCATGACTACCCCAGCGATTGGCATGAAGGGGCCGAGTATTGCGTATAGGGCTGGCCGGCGTCATTGGGGTGTACCCGTGACGACGATGCAATAAGCTGGCCCCGGATCGGGGACCGGGGATGGGAATGCGCAAGCGGTGGGTGTCTGTATTGGCTCTCTTCCTGCTGTTGCTGCCGCTTGCGGCCGCGGCCCTCACGCCCTCGGGCAAGGTGCACGAAGTGCGCATCAAAGGCCGGATCGAGATCGGCCCCGATGGCCAAGTGGTGGATTACCGGCCCAGCCGGGACCTGCCGGCGGTGATCTCGAACGCGGTGGATGCGAACGTTCGCAGCTGGACGTTTGAACCTGTCGTCATCGATGGTCGTGCGGTCACGGCGGAGACGGGCGTGTTGCTGGTGCTGGATGCCCGCGAGAGAAGTGATGGTGGGCTGGCGCTGCGGATCAAGGACGTGGCCTTCGGCGCGCCCGAGGGCAGTGTCGAGAAGGCGCATCCCCGCTATCCGGTCGACGCGCTGCGCAGCTCCATCGAAGCGCGGGTCATCCTCGTCATGCGCGTGGACGGCGATGGCGATGTGCTGGACGTCGCGGTGGAGCAGACCAGCCTCAGCAGGCACGTGAAGCCGCGCCATGCCCAAACGTACGCGGACATGTTCGAGGCGGCGAGCATCGACGTGGCCTGGCGCTGGCGCTTCGGAACGCGGGAAAGCGTCGACGGCGTTCCGGTCGAGGACACCGTCCGGGTGCCGGTCGAGTACCTGGTCGGCAGCCGCACGCCCAGGTTCACGCCGGGGCCGGTGCGCGTGGCGCCCTGGCGCGCAGAGAGTCCGCCGGCGCTGCCCTCCGAGCTTGCGGCGCTGGCTAGCGACGACATCCGATCGCTGGACTCCGTCTTCAAGTTGCGCAGCGGCGTGTTGGGCACGGAGATCTGAGCGCGGTCGCCCCGCATGTCGCTATGATCAGGCGGGAGTCGACAGGGAGCCGAACATGATGAACAGGATGTTGGCCAGTGTCGTGCTGGCGCTGGCGCTGCTTGCGACAGGTGTCGCGCTGGCGAACGGACCGGCGGCAGTGCGCAAGCAGATGGAGGCGAGCATGCTCGTCACCGGCATGGTGGTGATCGAGCCCGATGGCCGCGTGTCGACCTGGGAAGTGGATCGTCGGGACAAGCTCCCGGAGGCGGTCATTGAGCTGATCGAGAAGTCCGCTCCTTCATGGGTCTTCAACCCGGTCGTCGTCGATGGCGACATCGTGCGGGCACAGGCAAGGATGAGCCTTCGCGTGGTGGCCACGCCCCACGGCGAGGACGGCTTCCAGGTCACCATCCGCAGCGGGCACTTCGGATACGACGCGTTGAGCTCCGAGGAGCGCCGGATGGCCGCGGACACGGACAATGTCCGCTCGGTGCGGATGCAGCCACCCTCGTATCCGGGCAGTGCGCTGGCGGCGGGCTTGATGGGCACGGTGTATCTCGTGCTGCGGATCGACCGCGAAGGCAAGGTATCCGACGTGTTCGCCGAGCAGGTCAACCTGCGGATCGTGGCCGGCGAGCGCCAGATGGAGCAGATGCGCCAGACGCTGATACGCCCGGCGCTCGCCGCGGCACGCAAGTGGAGCTTCGATATCCCCACCACCGGCGACGACGCGGGCCGCGACTACTGGTCCCTGCGCGTGCCGGTGGAATACCAGATCAAGGGCGCGAAGGTGGCCACCTATGGCGAGTGGCAGGCCTACATTCCCGGCCCGAGGCAGAAGGCGCCGTGGAGCAGGGGCGAGCTTGGGCCCGACCAGAGCCCCGACGCCCTGGTTGCCGGCCGCATCTACCAGGAAGGCAAGGGACTGAAGCTGCTGACGCCGCTGGGCGAAGGCTGAGCATTCACCGCGCCTGCAACTGGCGCGCCCAAGAAAAAAGCCCCGCGAGTGCGGGGCTTTTTCGTCCGTTGACCCGGAGGTCAGCGCCTCATCGAAGAGAAGAACTCGTCGTTGGACTTGGTGGTCTTCATCTTGTCGAGCAGGAACTCCATCGCCGCGATCTCGTCCATCGGATGCAGCAGCTTGCGTAGGATCCAGATCTTCTGCAGCAGCTCCGGCTCGATGAGGTAGTCCTCGCGGCGGGTGCCCGACTGGTTGACGTTGATCGCCGGGTAGACGCGCTTCTCGGTGATGCGGCGGTCCAGGTGCACTTCCGAGTTGCCGGTGCCCTTGAACTCCTCGTAGATCACCTTGTCCATCGCGCTGCCGGTGTCGACCAGTGCGGTGGCGATGATGGTCAGCGAGCCGCCTTCCTCGACGTTGCGCGCGGCGCCGAAGAAACGCTTCGGGCGGTGCATGGCGTTGGCGTCGACGCCACCGGTCAGCACCTTGCCGGAGCTCGGCACCACGTTGTTGTAGGCACGCGCCAGGCGGGTGATCGAGTCGAGCAGGATCACCACGTCCTTCTTGTGCTCGACCAGGCGCTTGGCGCGCTCGATCACCATCTCGGCGACCTGCACGTGGCGCGCGGCCGGCTCGTCGAAGGTCGAGCTGATCACTTCGCCGCGCACGCTGCGCTGCATCTCGGTCACTTCCTCGGGCCGCTCGTCGATGAGCAGCACGATCATGTGCACGTCGGGATGGTTGTAGGTGATGGCGCTGGCGATCTGCTGCATCATCATCGTCTTGCCGGCCTTGGGCGGCGACACGATCAGGGCGCGCTGGCCCTTGCCCTGCGGGGCCATCAGATCGAGGATGCGGCCGGCGATGTCCTCGCTGCTGCCATCGCCGCGCTCGAGCTTGAACTTCTTGCGCGGGAACAGCGGCGTCAGGTTCTCGAACAGGACCTTGCCCTTGCTCGCTTCCAGCGGCTCGCCGTTGATGGTGTCGACGACGTTGAGCGCGAAGTAACGCTCGCCGTCCTTCGGCCAGCGGATGCGGCCCGACAGGTGGTCGCCGGTGCGCAGGTTGAAACGGCGGATCTGGCTGGGCGAGATGTAGGTGTCGTCCGGGCCGGCCAGGTAGCTGGCCTCGGCGGCACGCAGGAAGCCGAAGCCGTCGGGCAGGATCTCGAGCACGCCGTCGGCGACGACGCCTTCGCCGTGGCGGGTCAGCACCTTCAGCAGGGCGAAGATCACGTCCTGCTTGCGCGCGCGGGCCACGCCCTCGTGGATGTTCAGCTGCTCGGCGATGTCCATGAGCTTCTGCGCGGGCATGCGCTTCAGGTCGGACAGCGAGTACTGCGGGAAGCCTTCCGGGATGTTCGGAGGCGGCAGGCGGTTGGCCTGGTCGTTGTTGTCGGTCGGCAGGCCGTCGTCGCGTGGGCGGTCGCCACGGGGGCGCTGCTCGCGGTCGCGGCGGTTGCGGAAGCGCTCGCGGCGGTTGCCCTGACCTTGCTGCTGGTCCTGCGAATGCTGGCCGCCCTGGCGCTGGCCGCCCTTGTGCCCGTCATTGCCGTCGTCACCGCTGGACTGCCCGGCGGAGTCAGACTGCTGGCCCTGCTGCGGCTGTTGCGGCGACTGCGACTGTTGCTGTTGGGGCTGCTGGGGTTGCTTTGGCTGCGCCGGGGCCGCGGCGTCGCCGGGTGCCGGTGCTGCGGGCTTCGCCGGGGCATCGACCTTGAGCTCGGCCTGGACCGGAGCCGTGGCAGGCGCGTCGGCCTTACCCGTGGTGGGGGCCTCGCCCTGGGCGGCGGCCTTGGTGGCGCGCGGCTTGCGCACGCGCTTCACGGCGGTGTCGCCGGGATCGGAAGGATTGTCTGACAAGTGCGGAACCTCGCTTGCTGCGAGCGCCCTGGAAGGGCGGCCTGGGAATGGACTGGTGGGGTTGTTGCAGAAGGTGCGGCGTCACTGGAGCGCGCCGGGGCACGGTTGAAGCTAGCACTCCCGACAGCCTACGGCAAGCCGGTGCACGCACTGTGTAGGAGCATCTACGGCTGGGACCGGGCCTGGAGCGCGGCATGGCGGAGCGCAGGCTGCACGGGTTGCAGCTGCACGGGTCGCAGCTGCAGCTGCTCCTGCACGCGGGATGCGGCGCGCAGGACTCGCCCGGAGGCGCTCGCCAGTCGGGCCGTCAGAGGGCCTTGTCGATCATCTGGGCCAGGGCCGGCTTGCCGACGGCGCCGATCTGGGTGGCCTGGACCTGGCCGCCCTTGAACAGCAGCAGCATCGGGATCGAGCGCACGTGGTACTTCATGGCGGTGGCGCGGTTCTGGTCGATGTCGATCTTCACGATCTTGGCGCGGCCGGCATATTCGCCTGCGAGCTCGTCCAGGGCGGGGGCGATCATCTTGCACGGGCCGCACCAGGGCGCCCAGAAGTCGACCAGCACCGGCTCCTCGGAGGCGAGGACGGTGGCGTCGAAATCGGCGTCGCTGGCGTGGATGACGTCTTGGCTCACGGGGATCTCCTGCGTGGGGGGCGTCCGGGCCGGCCCGAAGGACGGGCGGTTGGCGGCCGCGGTAGCTGCTAAACTTGGGCGATTCGCGGCCGATTCAAGGGGCTGTCCCGTCGGAGGGGGCGAGCTTCGAGCGGGCAAGCCGCCGCGCCATCACCACGGCAGTCTGCTTGGCTGCCGCCTTCCACGCAAGCGCGCCACGCCGCGCAGACTTCCGACGAATGACCGACAAACCACTTACCGACGTCACCTTTTCTTCCTTCGATCTCCATCCGCGGCTGCAGGCCGGCCTCGAGACCGCAGGCTTCACGCGCCTCACGCCGATCCAGGCGCTGACCCTCCCGGTCGCGTTGCCCGGGGGCGATGTCGCCGGCCAGGCACAGACCGGCACGGGCAAGACGCTGGCCTTCCTGGTGGCGGTGATGAACCGCCTCCTGACGCGTCCGGCGCTGGCCGACCGCAAGCCCGAGGACCCGCGCGCGCTGATCCTGGCGCCCACCCGCGAACTCGCGATCCAGATCCACAAGGATGCGGTGAAGTTCGGCCCGGAGCTGGGCCTGCGCTTCGCGCTGGTCTACGGCGGCGTCGACTACGACAAGCAGCGCCAGCTGCTGCAGGAGGGCGTGGACGTCATCATCGCCACCCCCGGCCGCCTGATCGACTACGTCAAGCAGCACAAGGTGGTCAGCCTGCACGCCTGCGAGATCTGCGTGCTGGACGAGGCCGACCGCATGTTCGACCTCGGCTTCATCAAGGACATCCGCTTCCTGCTGCGCCGCATGCCGGTGCGCACCGAGCGCCAGACGCTGCTGTTCTCGGCCACCTTGAGCCACCGCGTGCTGGAGCTCGCCTACGAGCACATGAACGAGCCGCAGAAAATGGTGGTCGAGACCGAGACCATCACCGCCGCGCTCGTGCGCCAGAAGCTTTATTACCCCTCCGACGAAGAGAAGCTGCCGCTGCTGCTGGGCCTGCTCTCGCGCGGCGAGGGTGCCCGCACGATGGTGTTCGTGAACACCAAGGTGTTCGTGGAGCGCGTGGCCCGTGCTCTGGAGCGCGCCGGCTACCGCGTGGGCGTGCTTTCGGGCGACGTGCCGCAGAAGAAGCGCGAGTCGCTGCTGAAGAAGTTCCAGGCCGGCCAGCTCGAGATCCTGGTCGCCACCGACGTCGCCGCCCGCGGCCTGCACATCGATGGCGTGAAGTACGTCTACAACTACGACCTGCCCTTCGATGCCGAGGACTACGTGCACCGCATCGGCCGCACCGCGCGGCTTGGTGAAGAGGGCGACGCGATCAGCTTCGCCTGCGAGCGCTACGCGATCGGCCTGCCGGACATCGAGGCCTTCATCGAGCAGAAGATCCCGTCCGAGCCGGTGTCCGCCGAGCTCCTGACCGCGCTGCCGCGCAAGCCGCGCGAAGGCGTCGAGCTCGAGCCCGAAGCGGGCGAGAGCGTCAGCGAGATCTTCCGCGAGGCGCGCGAGCAGCGCGCCGCCGACGATGCCCGTCGTGGCGGTGGCCGTCGCGAAGGCGGCGGTCGTTCGCCTGGACCGCGCAGCGAGGGCGAGGCACGCCGTGAACGGGCCCCGCGCAAGCCGCGTGCGCCCCGCGCGGACGAAGACGCCGCCGTTGCGCCCGTTGCAGCAGTGAACAGCGACGCTGCGCCGATCGCGGCCACGCCGGCCGCCGCCGGCACGGACGATGCCATCGCGGGCGCCGAAGGCGAGCGTGGGCCGCGCAAGCGTCGCCGCCGTCGCGGTGGCCGCCGTATCGGTGAAGACCGGCAGGCGCAGGGGGCCGAGCAGGGCAACGGCGCCGACACGCCCGCCTCGCCACGCGCGCCGCGCGCGAAGCAGCAGGACAAGGCGCAGGCCGCCGCCAAGCCGCAGGGCGCACAGCCGCGGTCGCAGCAGGTTGCCGGCCAGCCCGCTGCATCGGCTTCGGAACAGGCGCCATCGCTGCTTGGCCGCATCGGCCAGGGGCTGCGCAAGCTGGTCACGCGCGCACCGCGTTCGCAGCACTGATCACATGCGGCTGCTGCCGACTTCCCCGTGGCAGCCGCTCTTGTGGGAGCCGCTATAGCGGCGATCGCGGCCATGGCCGCTCCCACAAATCCGGCGGGCAGGCGATACTCACGTTCTCCACGACATGAGTCCCGCCATGCCGCCCGTCCTGCGCTTCGACAACGTCTGCAAGCAATACCCGGGCGGGCACGTCGCGCTTGAGGACGTCAGCTTCAACGTCGAGGCCGGCGAAATGCTGTTCGTCACCGGCCATTCCGGCGCCGGCAAAAGCACCCTGCTCAGGCTGATCCACCTGTCCGAACGGCCCAGCCGCGGCGCGGTGCTGTTTGGCGAACGCAACCTGCTCAAGGTCCGTGGCGGCCGGGTGGCGCTGCACCGGCGCGAGGTCGGCGTCGTGTTCCAGGACCACCGCCTGCTGGCCGACCGCAGCGTGCACGACAACGTCGCCCTGCCGCTGGTGCTGCGCGGCATGCGCCGCGGCGACGCCGGGCGCCGGGTGCGGCCCGTGCTCGAGCGCCTGGGCCTGGGCGCGCGCGGCAACGCACTGCCGGGCGAGCTCTCCGCGGGCGAGCAGCAGCGCGTCGGCATCGCGCGGGCCGTGGTGGCCGAGCCGCGGCTGCTGGTGGCCGACGAACCCACCGGCAACCTCGACCCCACCCTTGCCGCCGAGATCATGGCGCTGTTCGCATCGCTGCCCGAGCAGGGCACCAGCGTGTTGGTTGCCAGCCACGACCTGGGCCTGGTCAAGCGCATGAAGAAGCGCGTGCTGGTGCTCGACCACGGCCGCCTGGCCGACGACATCGCGCCCGAGGACCTGGCCGATGAATGAGCCCATCGCACGCAGCCGCGTGCCTGCCCGGTCCCGGCCCGGCGCCTGGCTGGACCACCACGCCTACAGCATCGTGGCGAGCCTCGGCCGGCTGCTGCGCAAGCCGGGATCCACCGCCCTGACCATCGGCGTGATGGCGGTGGCGCTGGCGCTGCCGCTGGGGCTGTGGCTGGTGCTGGCCAATGTCGAACGCTTCGCCGGCGACGTGCAGTCCTCGCGCCAGCTGAGCATCTTCCTCAAGCAGGACACGGTAGCGTCGCGCGTGGCGGAACTCGCTGCCTCGCTCGACGGGCGCGCCGACATCGGCCGGGTCGAGCACCGCACGCCCGAGCAGGGCCTGGAAGAACTGCGCGCGCGCAGCGGCCTGGACGAGGCCATCGACGCGCTGGGCGAGAACCCGCTGCCGCACGTGCTGGTGGTGACGCCGGCGGGCGACGAGGCGCTGCTGGTCGAGTCCTTGCGCACCCTGCCCGAGGCGGAGCTGGTGCAGCATGACGCCGCCTGGCGCGAGCGCCTGGACAACTGGCTGCGCTTCGGAGGCCGCGTCGCCTGGGTGCTCGCGGCGCTGCTCGGCCTGGGCGCGCTGCTCGTGGTCGGCAACACGGTCCGCCTGGACATCCAGTCGCGGCGCGACGAGCTGGGCGTGCTGCAGCTGCTGGGCGCCAGCGACGGTTTCATCCGCCGTCCCTTCCTCTATCTCGGGGCCTGGTACGGGCTCGGCGCCGGTGCGCTGGCACTGGGACTGCTCACCGTTGCCGGCGCGGCCCTGGGCACGCCGCTGGCGGAACTCGCCACCAGCTATGGCAGCAGTTTCGCACTCACGGGTTTCGCGCCGCGCGAGGTGCTGGCGGTCATCGCATGCGCCACCGTGCTCGGCTGGCTCGGTGCCGGCGCGGTCACCGGCCACTTCCTGCGCCAGACCCGGCCCACGGACACCTGAGCGCATGGCGGAACCCAACGACATCCGGCACCTGGATGGCACCGCGCCGAGGATCATGGTCGTCGACGGTTCGCGCCTGGTGCGCAAGCTGATCGGTGACGTGTTGAAGAGTGAGCTGCCCGGTGCCGAGGTGGTGGCCTGTGCCGGCCTGGCAGAGGCGCATGCCGCGCTCGCGGCCGCGCCCATCGATCTCGCCACCACCTCGCTCGTGCTTCCCGACGGTGACGGCCAGCAGCTGGCCGAAGCCGTGCGCGCCGCGGCCAGCCAGCGCTACGTGCCCGTGGTGGTGGTGTCCGGGAACGCACAGGAGCACCTGGAAGGGCGCCACTTCAGCGACGACATCACCGACTATTTCGACAAGTCGCATGGCCACCATGCACTGGCGGAATTCATCCGCGGCTATGTGCAGCCCGCGCCGATCCCCGGCGTGCGCGTGCTGTACGTCGAGGACAGCCGCACCGTGGCGCTGGCGACCTCGCGCATGCTCAAGGCGCAGCAGATGCACGTCGAGCACGTGGTCAGCGTGGAGGCCGCGCTCGAGTTCCTGCATGCGCGCCGCGAGGCGGGCGACATCCCGGGCGTCGATCTCGTGCTCACCGATGTCTACCTCAAGGGCGAGCTTGACGGCGGCGACCTGCTGCGCGCCATCCGCGGGGAGTTCGGGTACTCCAAGCGCCGCCTGCCGGTGCTGGTGATGACCGGTGACGCCAACCCGGCCAACCAGGCCGCACTGCTGCGCGAGGGGGCCAACGACCTCGTGCTCAAGCCCATCGAAGAGCGCCTGCTGGTCACCAAGACCCTGTTCCAGCTGCGCCTGGCCCGTGCGCCCGAGTCCAGGGTGTTCGGTACATGAGTGCAGCGGGCGAGCTCCGCATGGAGCCGGCATGGAAGGCACGCGTGGGCGACTGGTTCGAGCGCGACGACATGCGTGCGCTGTCGGCCTTCCTGCGCGGGCGCCGTGCTTCTGGCGCGCGCATCTTCCCGCCGGGGCCTGACATCTTCGCCGCGTTCGATGCCACGCCTTTCGACGACGTCCGCGTGGTCGTGCTTGGCCAGGATCCCTACCACGGCGCCGGCCAGGCGCATGGCCTGGCGTTCTCGGTGCGGCCGGGCGTGCGCGTGCCGCCGTCACTGGACAACATCTTCAAGGAGATCCAGCGCGACCTCGGGACCGCCCGCCCCGACCACGGCTGCCTGCTGCCCTGGGCGCAGCGTGGCGTGCTGTTGCTCAACGCCGTGCTCACCGTCGAAGAGGGGCGCCCGGGTTCACACCAGCGCCAGGGCTGGGAGGGTTTCACCGACCACGTGGTCGATGTGCTGGGCCGCGAGCGCGAAGGCCTGGTGTTCATGCTCTGGGGCGCCTATGCGCAGGCCAAGGGCAAGGTGATCGATGCGCGTCGCCACCGCGTGCTGCGCAGCACGCACCCGTCGCCGCTGTCGGCGCACCGGGGATTCCTCGGATGCGGGCATTTCTCCGCGGCCAACCAGTACCTGGTGCGCAACGGCAGCGCGCCCGTCGACTGGACCCTGCCGCCGCGGTCCGCGATGGAGGCCGCATGACGGCGCCGCCGGTGGTGGTGTCGCTGCATTTGCCAAAGACCGCGGGGACGAGCTTCGCAGAGACCCTGCGCGCCGCGAACGGCGAGGGCTACCGGCCCGATTACGCGGACCTTCCCATGCAGTACGACGCCTGGCGGCGGCGGCGTGACGCGGTGCGCGGAGGACTGGCGCTGCGCGGCCGGCTGGGGGCGGACGTGACCTGCATCCACGGGCACTTCCTGGCGCTGAAATACCGCATCGCGCTGGGGCGGCGGCCGGCGCGCTACATCACCTGGCTGCGCGACCCGGTGCAGCGGCTGGCCTCGCATTACGCGTACTGGCGCCGTGACTATGACGGCGGCGACCCGGCGCAGCCGCTGCGCAACCGGATGCTGCGCGAGGAGTGGTCGTTCGAGCGTTTCGCGCTCGGCCCGGAGATGTGCAACGCCTACCGCCAATACCTGTGGGGCTTCGACCCCGCGCGCTTCGACTTCATCGGCATCACCGAGCGCTACGAGGCCGACCTGGAACGGCTGGTCCGCATGCTGGGCTGCGACGCCGTGGTGGCCGCCGCGCTGGTGAACCCGGACTGCGGGGAGGCCGGGTACGGGATCGAACCGGGCCTGTTGCAGCGCATCGAACGCCATCACGCCGCCGACCTGGCCCTGTACCGGTGGGCTGCGGGCGCGCGCGTCCGCTGAATTTTTTCGCGGGGGTGGCGGGAACCGGAAGTTTTCTTCGATCTGTGAGGTGAGGGCGGCCTGACGGCGCGTCCGCAACCCTGCGAGGAGAACAGCTGTATGAGCAATGCCACGATGCCGCCCGTGCTGGCGGCCGCCTGCGTCCTTGGCCTGGTGGCCGGGCTGCAGGCCACGGACGCCGACGCGGCCAACCAGCGCGCCCGCTACACCCGCCCGGCCGGCGTCTGCGAGGCGCCGCTGCCCGTCTACGACGCCTACCTGCGCAAGTCGCCACTGATGGTGGCCAACGTCGGGAACCAGAACGTCTTCGTCAACTGCGCCATGCCCAGCGACCCGGTGGGCGATGTCGGCAGCGCATGGATCGAGATCCACGTGGCTTCGTCCGCCCCGGCGAACGCTTCGGTCACGTGCACCCTCGTCACGGGGACCGCCGACGCGCCCGTGCAAGACATTCGCAGCCGCTCGGTGGGGCCCAATTCCAACACCTGGTTCACCTGGTCATCCCTTGACAAGGGGAGTCCGGACGGTCTGTTCGCCTTCATGTGTTCGCTGCCGCCCGGCGTCCAGATCACCCACATCCTTGCCACTGAAGCGGACAGCGCCGGTGGCATCTGACGTGTCCCTGCCTGCCTTCCATCCCTGGAGACTCCCATGATCGCAAGCCCCGTCCATCGCGCCCTGGTTGCTGCCGGCGCGTGCGTGTGCCTGTCGATGGCCGTGCACTCGCCGGCTGCCGACGCCGCGACCCAGCGCACCATCAATCTTTCCGCCACCAGCGTCTGCGAAGCGCCGCTGCCGGTCTTCAACGTCCACCTGCGGAAGCGGCCGGTCGCGGTCCAGAACGAAAGCGACCGCCCCGTGTTCGTCTCCTGCACCCTGCCGACGGATTCCGCGGGACAGTCCAACACGGGTTCGGTGCGGGTCTCGTTCGCAACCTTCGGCGAAGCGGCCACGATCAGCTGCACCATGGTGTCGGGAACCAGGGGCGCCCAGGTGTTCTATGTACCCGAGGAACGAGCCCTTGCGGCGAACGGTCGCGTCGTCATGGACTGGAACGACATCAACAAGTGGAGCACGTCCGGCACGTATGCCTTCAGCTGCAACCTGCCGCCCGGGGTGGTGATGGAAACCATCACCTACACCCAGACCGACACCGGCGGCCGGCTGTGACCCGTCGCCCCATGGAGAACCGACGCATGAACAAGCCTTTCCACAGCCGCATGCCCGCAATGGCGACCTGCGCGCTCGCGCTCGGCGCGATGCTGCATGCCCCCGACAGCAGCGCCGCCACCGAGCGCGTCCAGCGCGTCAGCGCCAGTGCGGTGTGCGAAGCGCCGTTGCCCGTCTACGACATCACCCTGCGCAAGCGCCCGATCGGCATCGGCAACGAGGGCACGACCAATATCTTCGTGTCCTGTGCGCTGCCGACCGACGCCGCCGCGCCGCCGGGTGGCGCCACGGTCAGCGTGCGGTTGGCCATGCTCGCCAACCTTCCAGCAACCACGGTCAACTGCCAGCTGGTGGCCGGCACCGCGGACAATCTGGTCTTCACCGAGGGCACTGCGGTCGTGCCGTCGAGCGGCACGGTCTGGCTGACCTGGGACAATGTCCACAAGGGCTCCACCGGTGGCACGATCAACTTCAGCTGCAGCCTGCCGCCACAGATGGACATCAGTACGATCCTGTACCGGGAGGTCGACCCTGGCGGCGGCCTTTGAAGCAACGACCCCCACCCCGGCCGTTTGCGGCCGGGGTGGGGGGCCGTATATTGAATGCATATTCGGTCCAATCCATAAACATGAACGAAGATTGTCCTGTTGATGGAACTTAATGAACTCTTTGGTCGTTTAGCAGTCTTAACAGGCCACTGCTAAAATCGACGCCATGACAGCAAATACCGCTACTGCGCTCATCCCGAACAATCTGCCGGTCCCCAGCGCGCTCGGCTCGCTGGATGCCTATATCGGCGCCGTGCACCAGATCCCCGTGCTCACCGTGGAAGAAGAGCAGGCGCTCGCCCGCCGTTTCCTCGAAGAAGAGGACCTCGGCGCCGCGCGCGACCTGGTGATGTCGCACCTGCGCTTCGTGGTCCACGTGGCCCGCGGTTACAACGGCTACGGCCTGCCGCTGGGCGACCTCATCCAGGAAGGCAACATCGGCCTGATGAAGGCCGTGAAGCGCTTCGACCCGGACGTCGGCGTGCGCCTGGTCTCGTTCGCGGTGCACTGGATCCGCGCCGAGATGCACGAGTACATCATCAAGAACTGGCGCATCGTCAAGGTCGCCACCACCAAGGCGCAGCGCAAGCTGTTCTTCAACCTGCGCCGCAGCAAGAAGCGCCTGGGCTGGCTCAATGCCGCCGAGGTCAGCGCGGTGGCCAAGGACCTCAACGTCTCCGAGCGCGAGGTGGTGGAGATGGAGTCGCGCCTGTCCGGCCGCGACATCGGCTTCGACCTGTCCGCCGACGAGGACGACGAGCGCGCCCCGCCGGCGCCGGCCGCCTACCTGAAGTCGCACGCCGAGGACCCGTCGCAGGCCTACGAGCGCGAGGACAGCGAGTCCAGCCAGCTCGAGCTGCTGCGCGAGGGGCTGGCGACCCTGGATGCGCGCTCGCGCGACATCGTCCAGCGGCGCTGGCTCGACGCCGACAGCAAGGTCACGTTGCAGGAACTGGCCGACGAGTACGGCGTCTCCGCCGAGCGCATCCGCCAGGTCGAGGCCAACGCGCTGAAGAAGATGAAGGCGCTGTTCGCGGCCTGAGTGCCATGCGCGATCGATCGATGAAGCCCGGCCCCGGCCGGGCTTTTTCGTGGGCGTGCGGTTACCCTTCGGGCTCACGGGAACAAGGTCGTCGCCACCGCGATGAGGCTCTGGATCGCCCTCTATGCCGTCGGCGCCGTGCAGGCGGCGATGCTCGCCGTCGCCTTGTGGCGCAGGCCTGCGAACGCACCGGCCAACCGGGTGCTGTCGGCCTGGCTGGCCATCGTCGCCGCCGACCTCGCGGTCAAGGCGCTGCACATGGCCTCACCCGGCGCCGGCTTCGCCCCCGCGTTCGGCGTCGCGCGGCTGTTACCGTTCGTGTACGCGCCGCTGTTCTTCGTCTACGTGCGTTCATTGACCGTAGGCCGTGCGCCTGGCGTCCGCGCGCTGGTCCACGGTGGATGGTTCCTGCTGGTGCTGTCCTGGGCGGCCTGGCGTTGGCTTTCGGGCGATCCGCTGCCGGTCGACGGCTCCTGGGACGCAGGCTGGTTCGATCCGCTGCTGTTCGGCGTGGCCTTCGCCTATCTCGCGGCGGCAGTGCTCGAGATACGCCGGTACCGTGCGTGGCTGCGCACGCGCCGCGCGGACGCCGACCGCCTGTCGTTGCGCTGGCTTGCCGTGATGGCGGGCTGCCAGTTCGCGATCTGGGGCATCGCCATGGCCCACTGGCAGCTGGGGCTGCCCTTCGTCGACTACCGCCTGATCTACGTCGCGGTCGCCGCCTGGGTGTGCGTGGTGGGCTGGTTCTCGCAGGGCCAGCCGCCGGTGGTGGTGGCGCAGGCGGATGACGCCGCGCCGGCTGGCCCCGACGCGCCGGCAGCGGATAGCGCGCTCGATGATCCCCGCTTCGACGCCGTGGAAGCGCGGCTGTCGGCGCTGATGTCCGAGCAGGCGATGTTCCGCGAACCCGCCCTCACCATCGCTCAGCTCGCGCGCCGCAGCGGCTATCCGGAATATTTGGTGTCGACGGTGATCAACCGCCGCTTTGGCGGCAACTTCTGGGACTACGTGAATCGCCATCGCATCGATGCAGTGCGGGCCTGCCTTGCAGACGCGAAGGATGCGCGCAGCATCCTCGAGATCGCCTACGACGCCGGATTCACCTCCAAGTCGACCTTCAACACCGCCTTCAAGCGGATCATCGGCGAAACGCCCAGCGGCTACCGGCGTCGCCAGGCGGCGCCGGCCGCGGCTCCGCCATCGCGCTGAGGCAGCGCGGACGCGGCGCGCGCAGCAGCCATGCACAGACCGACAGGTTGAACAGCCAGCTGGCCCAGGCGGCGGTGATGTAGACCGGCATGAAGGGCAGCTGCAGCATTCCGCCCCCGACCGCGAGGATCACCCGCAGGGTCACGGCCGCCGAGGTCAACGCGATGCTGTAGGCCATCCAGCGGCGGTGCCGCGCGAGCTCGCCCATGATCGCCAACCGGATGCCGTTGGCGGTCGTGCCCAACCACAGCACCGAGAGCAGGCTGAAGCCGATGCGGCTGGGCCACCCGCCCTGGGCGTGTTGTGCCAGCGACAGGCCGGAGACGCCGCCGACCAGGATGGCGAAGGCCGACAGCAGGCCGCCGATGCGGTGCAGGGCCGGCCAGCGCTGGCGGACCGCATCGGAGAGCTGCAGCGGTACGAGCAGCAGCGCCAGTCCCGCGCCGAAGAAGTGGGCGGGGACATCCCGGCCGGAGACCGCGAAGTTTTCCGCGAACGGATCGCCCTGCCGGAACGCCATGTACAGATAGGCAAAGGCGTAGGCCGCGGTGGCCACGCATGCGAGCGAGAACACGGCCAGCAGCGCGAGCCGTCCGGGCTGGCAGGGTCGTGGGCGCATGTCCTTCCTCCATCGGGATCGATGGCTGAAGGTGGCGGCGTGCGCCCCGGGTGTCGTCGCGGCCGGCGGAATCGAACGTCGCCGCGGCCGCCGGCACGTGCGGACCGGCGGATCCGGACGTCGCCTCAGGCCGCGGCGGCGTCGCCCGGCGGGTTCACCACTTGAACAGCACCAGGCTGATCGCCAGCACGGCCATGCCGCTGACCAGGCCGTAGACGGTCTCGTGGCCCTTCGAATAGCGCTTCGCGGCCGGCAGCAGTTCGTCCAGCGCCAGGAACACCATCACGCCCGCGATGATGCCGAACACGCTGCCGAACACCGCATCCGACATCCACGGCCGCAGCAGTGCGTAGCCGATGATCGCGCCGATCGGTTCGGCAAGCCCCGACAGCAGGCAGGCGCCGAAGGCATAGGCCTTGTTGTTGGTGGCGAAGTACACCGGCACCGCGATCGCGATGCCCTCGGGCACGTTGTGGATGGCGATGGCGAAGGCCAGCGGCATGCCCACGCCGGGGTTCTCCAGCGTGGCGAAGAAGGTGGCCAGGCCCTCGGGGAAGTTGTGCACGGTGATTGCCAGCGCGGTCAGCAGGCCGACGCGCTTGATGTAGGCGGCGTTGTGCTCGCGGTAGAACGGGTCGTCGGCCTCGAGGCGTTCGTGCGGGTTGGGGATCAGGCGGTCGATGAGCATGATCAGGCCGACGCCGCACAGGAAGGCCAGCGTGCCCAGGCTGAAGCCCATGCGGTCGCCGTAGCCCTGGCTGAAGGAATGGATCGACTTGTTGAGGATCTCCGACAGCGACACGTAGACCATCGCGCCGCCGGCGAAGGCCAGGCCGAAGGCGAGCAGGCGCGCATTGGGTGTCTTCTGCGCGAACACCAGCAGGCCGCCGACGCCGGTGGCCAGCCCGGCCGCGGTGGTCACGGCCAGCGCCATGAGCAGGTTGGCGTTGGAAAACTCGATCATGTGCCGCTGTCCCCGCCCTTTCCGAAAATGATCCGCGCCGCGCGCTGGTAGCTCCAATACGCCCAGGTCCAGTTGAACATCACCACCACGCGGTTGCGGAAGCCGATCAGGAAGAGGATGTGTACCAGCAACCAGAACCACCAGGCCAGCACGCCGGACAGTTTGAGGCGCCCGAAGTGGACCACGGCGGCCATGCGCCCGATGGTGGCGAGGTTGCCCCAGTCACGGTAGCCGAATGCGGGCGCGGCGCGACAGCCGATGCGCGCGCGGATGGCAACCGCGACATGGCGGCCCATCTGCTTTGCGGCCGGCGCGACCCCGGGGACCGGCTGTCCATCGGCCCGGGTCATCGCGGCAAGGTCGCCGGCGATGAAGATCCGTGGCTGGCCCGGCACGCCAAGGTCGGGTTCGACCCGGACCCGCCCGGCGCGGTCCAGCGGCACGCCCAGTGACTGCGCCAACGGGGACGCCGCGACGCCTGCGGCCCAGAGGACCGTGCGCGACGGCATGAACCGGTCGCCCAGCCAATAGCCGCTGGCGTCGATGGCGGTGACCGGGGCGCCGGTGACCACCTCCACGCCCAGGCGCTCGAGCTGCCGTTGCGCACGCGCCGACAGGTCTTCGGGGAACGAGGCCAGCACCCGTGGACCCGCTTCGACCAGGCGCACCCGCGCGCTGGCCGGATCGATGTTGCGGAACTCGTCGCGCAGCGTGTGCCGCGCGATCTCGGCCAGGGTGCCGGCCAGCTCCACGCCCGTCGGGCCGCCGCCGATGATGGCGAAGTCGAGCCAGGCGGCCTGCTTCGCTGGATCGGATTCCGCTTCGGCGCGCTCGAAGGCGAGCAGCACGCGGCGACGGATGTCCAGCGCGTCCCCCAACGTCTTCAGGCCGGGCGCGTGCGCGGCCCACGCGTCGTTGCCGAAATAGGCGTGGGTGGCGCCGGCGGCCAGCAGCAGGTAGTCGTAGGCAAGGTGGCTGCCGTCGGCCAGGTGCACGCAGCGGGCCTGCGCATCGACCGTGGTCACGTCCGCGAGCCGGACTTCGACGTTGGGTTGCCGCCGCAGGATGTGGCGCAGCGGCGCGGCGATGTCGGGGGCCGACAGACCCGCGGTCGCCACCTGGTAGAGCAGGGGCTGGAACAGGTGGTGGTTGCTGCGGTCGACCAGGGTGATGCGCACGCGCTCGCGGGCCAGTGCACGCGTGGCCCAGAGGCCGGCGAAGCCACCGCCGACCACCACCACCCGTGGAAAGGACGAAGCATCCATTGCGCTATTGTGCTCGCAACGCGCCCGGTTCGGCGCACCGCCAGAGCCTACGCAATGCCCGATGACGAGAAACGCATCGCACTCCTGATCGACGCCGACAACGCGCCGGCGTCGAAGATCGAAGTGATCCTTGCCGAGATCGCGCGCCATGGCGTGGCCAACGTGCGCCGCGCCTATGGCAACTGGAAAAGCCAGCACCTGGTGGGTTGGGAAAAGTGCCTGCACACCTGGGCCATCCGCCCGATCCAGCAGTTCGCCTACACCAGCGGCAAGAATGCGTCGGACATGGCGATGGTGATCGATGCCATGGACCTGCTGTACGCGCGCAACCTCGACGGCTTCGCCATCGTGTCGTCGGATGCCGACTTCACGCCGCTGGTGATGCGCCTGCGCAACGACGGCGTGGCGGTGTACGGCTTCGGCCAGGAGAAGACGCCGGAGCCGTTCGTGCGCGCCTGCTCCACCTTCCTGTACCTGGAGAAGCTCGGCGAACCCGACGACGACAACGGTGACGCCAGCCCCGCGCCGTCGCCGGCGCAGCTGCAGCACGATGCCGACCTGGTGCGCCTGCTGCGCGGCGCGGTCGACGCCACCCAGGGCGAGGACGGTTGGTCGAAGCTGGGCGCGGTCGGCAGCCACGTCGGCAACCAGGGCTCGTTCGACTCGCGCAACCACGGCTACCGCAAACTGAGCGATCTGATCGAAGCGATCGGTCTGTTCGAAGTGCGCCGCCAGGGGCAGGTGATCGAGGTCCGCAACCGCAGCGCGCGCGGGCGCAAGCAGCCAGCGCCCAGCGCGACCCCGGCGCCCAAGGCGGCGAAAGCCATCGGCGCGGCCAAGGCCCCTAGGCCTCCCAAGACCCCACCCAAACCCTGACCCACCCGCCGGAACAGCCCCCCTTTCCTTGTGGGAGCGGCTATAGCCGCGATACCGACTCCGCAGGATGTTGGGGCAATCGCCGCTATAGCGGCCTCCCACATAAGATCTGCTCCCACAGGATCGGATCACGCCTCAATAGAGGTCGATGGGATCCACGTCCAGCGACCAGCGCACGCGCCGCGCCTCCGGCAGCGCGTGCAGTCCAGCGATGACCGCATCGAGCACCACGTGCAGCGCCCGCCGCTCCGGCGATGACAGCACCAGTTGGGCGCGGTGCATGCCCGCGCGCCGCGGCATCGGCGCCGGCACGGGGCCCGCGAGCATCAGCGCGCGTGACTGCGCCAGCGGCAATGCATCACGTGCCTGGCCGAACGCGGCGGCGGCGGCCTGCAGGAAGGCTTCGGGCAGTCCCGGCTTCTGCGCCTCGGCGCGCAGCATGGCCATGTGCGCGAACGGCGGGAACGCGGCGGCTTCGCGCTGGCCGAGTTCGGCGTCGGCGAAGGCGCGATAGCCGCCGTGCACCAACACCTCCAGCAGCGGATGCCCGGGATGGTGCGTCTGCAGCAGCACTTCGCCCGGACGCTCGGCGCGGCCCGCGCGCCCGGACACCTGCACCAGCAGCTGGGCGAGCTTCTCGCTGGCGCGGAAGTCGGCCGAGAACAGGCCTTCGTCGATGCCGACCACGCACACCAGCACCAGCTTCGGCAGGTCATGTCCCTTGGCCAGCATCTGCGTGCCGACCAAAATGCCCGGCCCGTCATCGAGCTTCGCCAGTTCGCGCGCAAGGCCATCGCGGCGTCGCGTGCTGGCGCTGTCGATGCGCAGCACCGGCACATCGCCGAAGCGCGCGGCCAGCAGTTCCTCGATGCGCTCGGTGCCCACGCCCTGCGGCTGCAGCGCCAGGCTCGCGCAGTCGGGGCAGGCCATCGGCACCGGCCGCCGTGAGCCGCAGTGGTGGCACTGCAGGCGACGGCCGCCGGCGTGCACGGTCATCGGTGTCGCGCGCTCGGGTGCGCTGCAGCGTTGACAGGCGGCACCCCAGCCGCAGTCGTGGCACAGCAGCACCGGCGCGTAGCCGCGGCGGTTCTTGAACACCAGCACCTGGCCACCGCCGTCGAGCGCGCCGCGGATGCCCGCAAGCAGCTCTTCGGACAGCCCGGCCTGCAGTGGTCGCTTGCGCACATCGAGCACGCGCACCCGCGGTGGCTTCGCTTCGCCCGCACGCGTCCGCAGGCGCAGGTGCGCATGGCGGCCGGCGCGGGCGTTGTGCAGCGTCTCCAGCGACGGCGTGGCGCTGCCCAGCAGCACCGGGACGTCCAGCGCCTTGCCGCGCACCAGGGCGACGTCGCGGGCGTGGTAGCGGATGCCGTCCTGCTGCTTGTAGCTGCCGTCGTGCTCTTCGTCGACGACGATCAGGCCGGCATTGGGCAGCGGCGCGAACACCGCCGAGCGCGTGCCCACCACCACCTGCGCCTCGCCGCGCCAGGCGGCGGCCCAGGTGCGCGCGCGTTCGCCATCGTTGAGGCCGGAATGCAGCGCGTGTACGGGTACGCCCAGGCGCGTGCGGAAGCGGGCCAGCATCTGCGGCGTGAGCCCGATCTCGGGCACAAGCACCAGCGCCTGGCGGCCGTGGGCGAGGCAGCGTTCGATGATGGCCTGCAGGTAGACCTCGGTCTTGCCGCTGCCGGTCACGCCTTCCAGCAGCATCGGAGCGAAGCCGGCCGCCGCGCGCAGCGCCTCGAGCGCCGCGGCCTGTTCGTCCGTGGGCACGGGGCCGGGCTGCACGGGTACAGGCGATCCCGGTCCGTCCACCACCACGCGCTCGACCAGTCCGCGCTCTTCCAGGCTGCGCGCCGCCGTGCGCCAGCCATCGATCGCGTCGTCGAGCAGATCGTCGGCCTGCGGTCCGCCACGCAGCGCCTCGGCCAGGCGCCGGGGGCGCCCGCCTGCGCGCAGTCCCTCGATCGCCGCCATGCCGGCGGCGGTGAGCGCGCGTCCCCAGGTGGCGGTGTCGGGCAGCGGCTCGCCGCGACGCAGCGCCGCCGGCAGGGCCGTGGCCAGCACCTCGCCCAGCGGCGCGTGCAGGTAGCGCGCCAGCCATCGGGACGTCGCCAGCAGCTCGCCGTGGATGAGCGGCTCCGGATCCAGCCAGGCCAAGGCGTCGCGCAGCGCCGGGGCGTCGTCGGCCACCGGCCCGACCGCGGCGACCACCCCCACGAGTTCGCGCGGGCCGAAGGGCACGCGTACGCGCCGGCCGACGTCGTCGGGCGAGGCTTCGCCGCCCTCCGGGGCGAGGTAGTCGAACAGGCGTGGCAGCGGCAGCGGCAGGGCGATGCGCAGGACATTTGCGGGCATCGCGGCAGTCTAGCGACTCGCTCGGCGGCCTTTGATGCCGGTTGCAGGCCATAGCTGCCTTGCAAACTACAATAAGGCTGCAAGTTGCGGACACATAAAGGAATTTTGTTTATCCACACAAGCTGTGGATAAGTCTGTGCATGGTGTCCGCGGGGCATGCCTGAAAGCGCATGGGAACAGCGTTCAGGCTGCGTTGGCGAAAAATTCACCATTCCTGCAAAGGTCAGTCGATTCAACAACTTGCCCGTGAAACATGGCGGTCCCGATGCTCCACGTGGGCGTGAAGGCTGGATCAATGACATTTGCGTGACTGCTGTGAACAACCTTTTGCAGTGCGGAATGCGCACTGAGGGCGTCCGGACCGCAAAGTGTGCGCCCCGTCAAGGGCGGCGGTCCCGGCGGGCGCGGCTATGATGGCGCCCTGCATGCGTCCGGCCCCATGACCCCACGACACCCGACAGAACCTGCCGAGGCCGCCGCGCCGACCGCCCTGGGCGCCTTCCTTCGCGGCGTCGAGCGCCGCGGCCTGGTGTTCGCGCGGCTGCTCGCGGGGTCCCGCGAGGCCGGTGACGACGCCCTGGCCTGGGCGCTGCAGCGCTTCGCCGACGAGGCCGGCAAGACCGCATTCGGTGAATGGCCGCGCCGCTTCTGGTCGCTGCTGTTGGCCGCGCCGAGCCTGCGGCTCACGCCCGCGGCGCCAGGCTGGGAGCCGGGGTTCGAATGGCTGTCGCGGATCGGCCACGGCCCGCGGGCCGCGCTGCTGCTGCGCCTGGTCGCGGGGCTGGCGGAATCCGATGCCGCGAGCGTCCTCGGCATCGCGCGGCCCACGTACCGCCTTGGCCTGCAGCGTGCGCTGCCGCACCGCGCCGACGGCAGCGCCGACGTCGACGCCTGGCACGCGCTTGGCCGGGCGGCGCAGGACATGCAACGTGCGCTGCCGCCGGGCTCCCTGGCGCTGTCCCTGCGGGCCGAAGGTGGCGTGGACGGCGCCGCGGCCACGCCCCCCGCGCGGCGTGGGCCGTTGGGACGCGGCGTCCGGGCCGCCTTGTGGCTGGTGGCCTTGGCCACCCTCGGCGGCCTGGTCGCCACCTTCGTTGCCATCGACCGCCTGCCCGCCGGCCTGGACGCGGCGCCCGGCCACATCCTGTCCGAACCGCTGCCCATGGCCGAGCCGCCGGCCGGTCGCTATGCGGATGAGGACGCGCTGACCCTGCATCCCGACCTCGGCCTGCTGCTGGACGCCGACGACCAGGAGG
Source organism: Luteimonas sp. A649 (assembly GCF_054072735.1). NCBI lineage: Bacteria > Pseudomonadati > Pseudomonadota > Gammaproteobacteria > Lysobacterales > Lysobacteraceae > Luteimonas > Luteimonas sp. A649. The sequence continues at coordinate 256,337 of NZ_JBSVRQ010000002.1, forward strand.
CCGCGGCGGCGGACCCCGCATTCCACGCCTGGCTGGTGGCGGAAAGCGAAGCCGAAGCGCGGGCCGAAGCCGAAGCCGTGTCCGCCAGCCCCACGACCACGTCCGTCCCCGCCGCTGCGCGTCCCGAGCCCCGGCCCCAGCCGGCCGGCGACCGGCTTGCCGCGCTCGAACCTGCAGCCCGCGCGCGGCTGGCACAGCGGCGCGACCAGTGGGACGCGCTGCCGCATGCCGAGCGTGGCGAACGCCGTGAGCGCTGGCTGGCCTGGAACGACTTTTCCGCCGCGGAGCGCGCGCAGCTGCGGGACGTCGCTGCCGCCTTCGCGCTTCGCAGCGCCGACGAGCGCGCCGCGCTGCGCGCCCGCTTCGACGCCATGGATGCCAGCGATCGCCACGGTTGGCTGCTCGGCCCCGATCTCGGCGCCGACTATCCGCGGCTGCACCCCCTGATCGCCCAGGTGCCGCTGGACGCACGCACGGCGCTGCTCGAGGCCCTGCGCGGGCTCGAGCCCCAGGCCCGTGACGACCTCGCCGTGTTGGCCGCGCGTACCGCTCCGCAGGCGCGCGCGGAACTCCGCATCGAGCTGCTGGCCACGCCCGCCGCGCAGCGTGCGCGCTGGCTGCGACGCACCGTAGCGCCCGTCCAGTAAACCAATGTCCACCCAAACCGAACCACTCCCCTTGGGCGGCGAAGTCCGCGCCACGGCGGTGCTTGCCACCCCGCTGGTGTTCGGCCACCTCGCCACCGGCATGATCGGTTTCGTCGACAGCGTGATCGCCGGGCGCCACGGCACCACCACGCTGGCCGCGGTGTCGGTGGGCACGGCCATGTTCTGGCTGCCGATGATGATCCCGATGGGCACGCTGATGGCGCTGCCGCCGTCGGTGTCCCAGCTCGCCGGCGCGGGCCGCCACGGCGAGATCGCACCGCTGTTCCGGCAGTCGCTGTGGCTGGCGCTGGGCCTGGGCCTGCTGCTGTTCGCGCTCCTGAGCCTTGCGCCGATGGTCCTGGCACCGATGGGCATCGCCGAAGGCATCCGCCCGGGCGCGCGCGACTTCCTGCACGGCATCCGCTGGGGCGTACCTGCGCTGACGCTGTACTACGCCATGCGCTATCTGAGCGACGGCCTGCACTGGACGCTGCCGACCATGCTGCTCGGCTTCGGCGGACTGCTGCTGCTGGTGCCGCTGGGCTGGGCCTTCGCCTTCGGCCGCTTCGGCCTGCCCGAGATGGGTGCCGGAGGCTTGGGCCTGGCCTCGTCGCTGATGATGTGGGCGCAGGCGATCGCCTTCGCGATCTACCTGTCGCGTGCGAAGCGCTTCGCGTCGCTGGGCCTGTTCGCGCGCTTCGACCCGCCGCGGTGGGCATCGATCCGCGATCTGTTGCGCACCGGCCTGCCGATCGGGGTCACGGTGGCGATGGAAGGCGGGCTGTTCGTGGTCACGGCGCTGCTGATCGGCCGCCTGGGCCAGATCGAGGCCGCGGCCCACCAGGTGGCGATCAACGTCGCCAGCCTGTGCTTCATGATTCCGTTCGGCGTGGCGGAGGCCACTACGGTCCGCGTGGGCCATGCGCTGGGCGCCGGTGCCGGGCGCGAGGGCGTGCGCCGGGCCATGGTCGCCGGGCTGGCGCTGGTGCTGTGCACCCAGGCGCTGTCGGCGCTGGTGCTGGTGGCCGGCCACGGCGTGATCGCGTCGATCTACACCACCGACCAGGCGGTGGCGGCGCTTGCGGGATCGCTGCTGCTGTTCGCGGCGGTGTTCCAGTTCCCCGATGGCGTCCAGGTGCTGTCGGCCGGCGCGCTGCGCGGACTCAAGGATACGCGGGTGCCGATGCTGCTGGCCGCGTTCGCGTACTGGGGCGTGGGCATGGCCCTGGGCGCCACCCTGGGGCTGGGCATGGGCATGGGGCCGCGCGGCATGTGGATCGGCCTGATCGCCGGACTTTCGGTCGCGGCGGTGCTGATGGCCTGGCGCTTCCTGCGCACGTCCGGGCGGCTGCCCCGAACGGGGCAGTGACCAAAGGCGGGTGACTCGGGCGGCCGGCAGCGGTGATACTGCCGGCAACGCATCACACTTCTGCGAGCTGCCTCCATGTCCGACCCGCAAGACACCCCCCGGCGCCGCCGCGGTCCCATCGCCCGCGTGCTGGTTGGCGCCTGGGACTCCGTCAACTTCGCCCGCCGCCTGGTGTTCAACCTGCTGTTCCTGCTGGTCGTGGCGGTGGTGCTGATCGCGCTGTTCAGCGCCGAGCGCGCCAAGCCGGTGCTGGACCGCACGACGCTGGTGATCGCGCCGGAAGGCGCCCTGGTTGAGCAGTTCAGCGTCGACCCGGTCAGCCGTGCGATCGCCAAGATCACCGGCAGCGACACGCCCGAAGTGCGCCTGCGCGACCTGCTGCGCGTGATCGAGAAGGCCGCCGAAGACGACCGCATCGAACGCGTGCTGCTGCGCACCGACCGCATGGCGTTCTCCGGCTACGCATCGATGCGCGAGCTTGGCGACGCCATCGGCACGCTGCGCGAGGCGGGCAAGGAAGTGATTGCCTATGGCGACTACTTCGGCCAGGCCCAGTACCTGCTGGCCGCGCATGCCGACGAGGTCTACATGGATCCCTACGGCGGCCTGGTGCTCGAGGGCCTCGGCCGCTATCGCCAGTACTACCGCGAGGGCCTGCAGGACAAGCTCGGCGTCGACATCCACCTGTTCAAGGTCGGCGAGTTCAAGTCCGCGGCCGAGCCCTATGTGCTCGACCAGGCCTCGCCCGAGGCCAAGGAAGCCGACCTGTACTGGATGAACGACATCTGGCAGCGCTTCCTGGGTGACATCGCCAAGGCGCGCGGGCTCGATGCCGCGACCCTGGCCGCGAACGTGGACGCCTTGCCCGATGGCGTCACTGCCGCCGGCGGCGACCTCGCGAAGCTGGCCGTGGACCAGAAGCTGGTCGACGGCCTGAAGACGCTGGAAGAAGTGCAGCAGCTGCTGGCCGAGCGCGGTGAAGCCGACGAAGACAGCGACAGCGGCGTGCGCGACATCGCCTACGACGCCTACCTCAAGCACGTCACCAGCCCGATGGCCGCCGCCGACGCACGTCCGCAGGTCGCGGTGGTCGTGGCCGAAGGCGCGATCATGGGCGGCAAGCAGAACCCGGGCAGCGTCGGCGGCGAGTCGACCTCGGCCCTGCTGCGCGCCGCGCGCGACGACGAAGCGGTCAAGGCCGTGGTGCTGCGCGTGGACTCGCCGGGCGGCGAAGTCTTCGCCTCCGAGCAGATCCGCCGCGAGGTGGTGGCGCTGCAGGCCGCCGGCAAGCCGGTGGTGGTGTCGATGGGTGACCTGGCCGCATCCGGCGGCTACTGGATCAGCATGGACGCCGACGCGATCTACGCCGACCCGTCGACGATCACCGGCTCCATCGGCATCTTCGGCATGTTCCCGACCATCCCGCGCACGCTGGAGAAGATCGGCGTGCGCACCGACGGCGTCGGCACCACGCGCTTCGCCGGTGCCTTCGATCCCACGCGTCCGCTGCAGCCCGAGGTGGGCACGGTGATCCAGAGCGTGATCGACAAGGGCTACCGCGATTTCACCGGCAAGGTGGCGACTGCGCGCGGTCGCAGTGTCGAAGAGATCGACCTCGTGGCCCGCGGCCGCGTGTGGAGCGGCGCGCAGGCGAAGGAGCGCGGCCTGGTGGACGAGTTCGGCGGCCTGCGCGACGCGCTTGCCAACGCCGCATCGCGCGCCGAGCTGGGCGAGGACGACAGCTGGGGCGTGAAGTACATCGAAAAGCAGCTCACCCCGTTCGAGAACTTCGTGGCCGGCATGGCCGAGAGCCGCGTCGGCGCCGCGATGCTGGCGCGCAGCGATGTTGCCCAGGGTCTGCTGCTCAAGGCCGTGCCCGGCGTTGCCGGCGACCTGCGCTTCATCGAACAGGCGCTCGCACGCGGCGGCCACCCGGTGAAGGCCGTCGCCCACTGCTTCTGCATGCCGTGAGCAGCATGGACCGGTCGCGCTGGAGCCTGGACGGACAGCTGGCCCTGGTCACCGGCGGCAGCGCCGGCATTGGCCGCGCGATCGCCGCCGAGCTGCTCGGCTTCGGCGCGCGCGTGCTGATCGCCGCGCGCGACGGCAATGCGCTCGAAGCTGCGCGCGAAGAGCTGCTCGAGCTGCATCCCGAAGGTGACGTCCGCGCGCTGATCGCCGATGTCGCCGACGACGAACAGCGCCGCGAACTGCTGGACTGGGTCGAAGACCAGGGCGAAGGCCTCAACATCCTGGTCAACAACGCCGGCGGCAACCTCAGCAAGCCATCCATCGACTACACCGAGGACGAATGGCGCGAAGTCTTCGAGGTCAACCTGTTCAGCGCCTTCGAGCTCAGCCGCTACGCCTATCCGCTGCTGACCCAGCACGCTGCCAGCAGCATCGTGAACGTGGGCAGCGTGTCCGGCGCCACCCACGTGCGCACCGGCGCGCCCTATGGCATGAGCAAGGCCGCGCTGCACCAGATGACCCGCAACCTCGCCTGCGAATGGGCCGAGGACGGCGTGCGCGTGAACTGCGTCGCGCCCTGGTACATCCGCACCCGCCGCACCTCGCCGTCGCTGGCCGATCCGGATTACCTGGATGACGTGCTGCTGCGCACGCCCATGGGGCGCATCGGCGAACCGGAAGAAGTCGCCGCCGCGGTGGCGTTCCTGTGCCTGCCTGCGGCGGGCTATGTCACCGGCGAATGCATCGCCGTGGATGGCGGGTTCCTGCGCTACGGGTTCTGAGGCTGCGGGCTGGAAATCCCCCGCGTGGGGATCGACGGACTACCATGCGCGCACCTTACCGCCCGGCTGAAGCAATGCCCGCCCCGATCACGCCTGCCTACCTCGACGACGACCAGATCGAGCGTCTTGCCGCGCTGCTGGAACAGCGCGCCGTCCCGTTCAAGGGATTCAACCTGGAGGCGCTGGACGGCTTTCTGTCCGCGCTGGTGGTGGGGCCGTCGCTGGTGCCGCCCAGCGAGTGGCAGCCCGTGGTCTGGGGCGGCAAGCCGCTGCGCTGGGACACGGAGGACGAAGCCGCGCAGGTACAGGCCCTGCTGATGGGCCACTGGAACATGTGCAGCGCGCGCGTGCGCCATGACGGCGACAACCTGCCCGACCACCTGTCGCCGCTGATGTGGCTGCCCGAAGACCCGGAGCTGACCGGCGAAGAGGCCCTGCGCGAGGACGAACTCGACGTCGGCCACGACTGGGCGCTGGGCTTCTTCGCCGCCGTCGGCCTGCGCGAGCAGGAGTGGGACCGGTGGCTGGACGACAACGAGTGGATGGATGACATCTTCAACCTGTTCGACCGCCTGGTCACCGGCGAAGTCATGGACGCCGGGGATCCCACCGCAGCGGCGACCCCGATCAGCTACCGCGAGCGCCTGGAGATCATCGTCGGCCTGCCGGGGATGCTGGCCGACCTCAACCACCACCGCGTGGAAGCACTGACCCCGCGTGATCCGATCCGCCGCGAAGCGGCACCGGAGCGCAACGGGCCGTGCCCGTGCGGCAGCGGCAGGAAGTACAAGAAGTGCTGCGGCAAGCCAGACGGCGCGGCGGACGCCTGAATCCCGCCGCGCCCATCCGCCGTCTTCAGTCCACGTCCCCGTCCCGGTACAGCCACCGCCCGTCCACGCGTTCGAACCGGCTGAGCTCCCGCATCCGGACCGCCGGCGCGCCGCCCAGCCTGTAGCGGGCGACAAACGCCACCACCGCAGTGCCGTCGCCGGCATCGGCGTGGCGCTTCACGTCCAGGCCGAGCCACTTCAGGCCGGGCGTGTCGTCCAGGTTCAGTGCGACGGGCCGCGTATCCGGGTGCCAGGTGGCGAGCAGGTAGTCACGCAGGCCGAGCACGTAGGCGCTGTAGCGCGAGCGCATCAGGGCTTCGGCGCTCGCGGCCGGCGCGCCTTCGTGCAGCGGCTGGCAGCAGGCGGCGTAGGTGGAGAGCGGGTTGCAGGGGCAGGGTTGGTGCATGGCGGGTTTGAGTGTGACCCCTCAGCGGCAGGTGGTGTTGCCGTAAGCATCCGTGCTGCAGCGCTTGGTGGTGCCGTCGCTGTTGCGGTACGTCGTGTTGCCGTAGGCATCGGTCGTGGCACGGGTCGTCGAGCCGTCGCTGTGGCGATACGTGGTGTTCCCATAGGAGTCGGATGTTGCGCGCGTGCTTGAGCCATCGCTGCTGCGAAACGTCGTGTTGCCATAAGGGTCCGATGTGGCGCGGGTTGTCGGGCCGTTGCTGCGACGGTAGGTCGTGTTGCCGTACGGATCGGTGGAGGCACGGGTCGTGGTTCCATCGCTGCTGCGGCAGGTGGTGTTGCCATACGGGTCGGTGGAGCATCGCGTCTGCGCGAAAGCGCTGGAATGGGCTGCGAGCAGTCCGACAAGCACTACCGTAAGGATCCTCATGTCTTCCCCTCCCCAGAGATCACGCCTTCGATCCAGTCAATGTAATGGCTGAGGCGGACACTGCAGCTGGCCTGACCATAGCGTCCGGGCCGGGCAGTCCGGACATCGCCCGGCAAGAGCTTCCAGGCGAACAGGCCTGCCAGCAGCCATTCGCCTTCGGCCTGGATGAGCGCGGGGCTGCCGCTGTCTCCGTTCCCGCCTGTGCCCTCAAGGGGCAGGGCCGACGATGGCTCATCGAACACATGGCAGAGCCAGCGCTCGTGCGCGCTGGTGATCGTGTTGAACGCGCGGCGGAGTTCCGTGCGATTGGGACCTTTGGGGTCGTGCCCGTTGGCTCCCGTGCCCGTCGCGCCTTTTCCGACGATCTTGACGATCTGGTTTGGCTCGTCGCTGTCCTTGTAGAGCGCGACGGGGGCAACATCCGTGACGGGCTGTGTCAGCTTGAGCAGTGCGATGTCGTCGGACGAGGCGAGCAGTACCAGTATCAGCACTGCTTCTCCAGTGGCCATTGCCTGATCGATCAGCTCATGTGGCGGCGCTCTGTACCCGGGATGCGTCACGACCCGCTCGACGTCCCTTGGTCTCCCGCCAACAACCACCTGCATGTGCCCGGAGTGCCAGGGAAGCACATGCGCGGCCGTGATCACCCACTGCGGAGCAATCAGTACGCCGTGGCCCTCGCCGGGCATGTCAACCAGCGCCGGGAAACCGGATGCCGGAATCCGATACTCGGCGTCATCAACGTCATCCCGAATCACGATGGCGCCGGCAGTTGCTGGCACCAGGAATAGCATGAGCAACAACAGTCGGGTCATGCGTGATGCCATGCAATTGGATTCGCTATGGGGCATCGGTGCAATCCCGTGGCGCGAACAGGATCCCGCCAGGCCATTCGATTGATGCGCCTTCATTGTTGCTCGCGATTTGCTGTGCCCAGCAATAGAAAGATGGCAGGCCGATCTCAGCCCGTCTCTCGTCGAGCTGGCTGGAATTCACGATGTCGTAGAACCGTATTACATCTCCTGGAAGAACCTGGAACTGCATTCCATACACCTGCGGCTGATCGTTCAGCCGACGATTCCTGTCGACCAGGAGCGCGAGATCGCGCGCCTCGGCCTCGCCCCGGTGCACGGCAAGCTCGAGCTGCTGTGCAGCAAGCGCTTGGTACTGCGGATCCATGTCTGCGTGTTGGGTCAGCCGCCATGCTGCCTTCGCGGCCTGCTCGCCCACTTCGGACCGCTTGGGCCAACCGCAGTTGGCCACCACTGTCCTCATGTAACGGGTGTTCTCGCGGTCGACGTCCAAGGCGCGCTCCAAGGCTTCCTTCGACTCGCGGTCGGCAAGAAGAGCTCTTCGTGCGGCCTGATCTGTTTCATTTCGCTGCAGCAAATCATCCCTGAGCGCGTCGGGCGAGCAATCCTGGGCAAGCGCGAGACCAGGCCATAGAGACAAAACTGCCAGTAGCAGACGAAACATCGCGTGCCCCCAGATCCAGATGAGTTGTCAGCCGCTGATACGCCCGACCAAGTCCGCAAGAAGACCGGACTTGTGAAGCCAGGTCACCGCGGCCAGGTTGAAGATGACCGTAGCCCAGAAGGCGAGCTGGAACGACGGCTTCACGGTCTTGTGGCGGAACTGTTGCTGGGCGATCAGCGCGCCGGGCCACCCTCCAAGGAGGTCTGCAAGGTGGAGGCTGGCTTCCGGCGTGCGTTGCGCATCGCTCTGGGCCGCGATCTTGTCGGACCTGTACATGAAGTACGACGAGACACTCAACGCGAGGTACGCGACCATCAACAGCGCCGGGAAAAGGTCGATGGCAGCAGCGGCCACGCCGCCCGTCAACGCGCCCACGCCAAGAGCCGCCCTTGGAATCCGGGAAGGGGCGCGCGGCACTTCGATCCTCTGGCCGGCGTGACGGACCTGCCGTGCGTTGGTCCGCCCTCGCGGGTCAACCTTGGGGAGGTAGGAGATCATGTCGCCGACAACGGGCCGGCGCGAACCCCGCTGGAACTCGTTGATATGGACGAACGCGCGAGTACCGCCGCCATGGGGCACTACGAAGCCGAAACCCTTGTCGTCGTTCCAGTCAGTGACGCGGCCCGCAAGTCGCATGGTCAGCCCTCAACCCGATCAAAGCTGCCAGATGCCGCATTCCTCGCAAAGACCGAACCTGATGGCTCTTCCAGGAGGTCAGGCACGGTGTCGTCTCGATTCAGTACCGCGCCAGTCGGGCTACAGGGAAGTATTTTGCTGTCCGCTTCATGTAGCCCCGCAACCTTTGCGTGAAGCGCCCTGCGGATATCCATGTCTTCGTCCTGACCCGTAGCTGGAAGAGCGTTGAGCAGCATGGAGAAAAGCGCGATCGACTTCATTGGCGCCCTTTGATACCTGAGCCAACCCGCCCGGTGCGGTCTCGGCTTGAAGGCATTGTCAGGCCGCGACCGCGCCGCTGCTGAGGCGCTCGCTCTTGGGGCCTGCGAAAGAGTCAAAGATCCGACGGTGAGCATGGTAAGACCATTGATCTTGCCGCACATAATAGTCCGCCACCCAAGCTTGCAGGTTCTCCAGCATCTGGTCTTGAGCTGCTCTCGAGGCGTACTTGTGGGGCTCCCACGGACGCTTGCGGTTGTGCTCCAGGCACGTTTCAAGCCCGGGATTGAGGAAGACAAGCTCGGTGCAGTGGGCCGACGCGGCCAGCACCAGCTCGCCGTAGCAGCCCTCGATGACCCAGTTGGGGTGTTCGGATAAAAACGCAACCAACGAGGCCTCGATTGCGTGAGCAGGCCGCTGGACAGCAATCTTGCCAGGCTCCCAGACGATGGAGTCGAGGTCGAGATGAGCCAAGCAGTGTTCTGAAGCCAGTTGCCTGGCAAATGTGCTCTTCCCAGAACCCGAGTTGCCGAAGACGAGAACTTTCATAGCGGCCTAACAAGAAGTACCCGGCATTTCCAAGAAGTAGTATTGCTCACACCGCAACATGGCCGCCCTCCTGCTCAAGCGCCCTCCCCAGCGCCACCAGCTTCGGCAACCGCTCTTCCATGGGCCGCACGCAGGATACGTCAACTCAGCGCATGGGCTCAGGAGGCGGATGACCGGGATCGCGCAGCGGTGGCGGTGCGGTGGGGTCGGCCGGGCGGTCCGGCATCGGGTCGATGGGGCGGTCGGGCACGGGGTCGGTCGGCTGGGGCGGTGCAGGGTCGTGGGGCTGGTCGGGCACCGGGTCCCTGGGCTGGTCGGGCACGGGGTCGCGGGCGGGATGCGGGGCTTGCCCGGGGATGTCACGCGGGTCGGGGGTCATGGGGCGCTCCAGGTGCGGGGTGCGCCATGATCCTGGCGGTCGCGGGATGGCATCCGCGTGAATAATGCGGGAGCAGCCATAGCCGCTCTCACATCGGTCCCGGCGCGCCGGTCAGGGTTCGTCGATCGCTTCCAGGATGATGCCGCGCTCGGCCAGCACCTTCGCGGCCTCCTTGTCACCGGCGACCCGGTGCTTCAGCGACCGGCAGCGCTCGATGCCGGCCAGGGTGAGGCGGTAGTCGCCGTCGTCGTCGTCGACCAGGCCGGCTTCGACGAGCCGTTCGAGCATGTCGTCCGCGCGCGAATCAAGGCGCTGGCCCTGGTCGATCCTGATCAGGCATTCGAGGAGGTCCAGCTCCTGCTGGCCGATATCCCCGACGTTCATCGCGTAGCGTTTGTCACTTGCCATGGGCGTGTTCTCGAGTGCCCGGAGAAAGGCGATTCTAGGCCTGTCGGGCGGATCAACGCCAATCCGCGAGCTCATGTAGCTGCCTGGTGTGGGAGCGGCTATAGCCGCGATCCATTGCGCCGATCGCGGCTATAGCCGCTCCCACAGCTCCTACGGGGCTGGCTGGTCCTCTGCCGGCTGCCTGTCCACAGCCCGCCGGCCGATCGCGACATCGTCGGTGAAGAAGCCGTCGATGCCGGCATCGAGCAGGGCGCGGATGTGAGCGATGGCCCCGTCGTCGCTGCGGCTGCGCGGATCTTCGCCCTGCCACAGGCTTCGCGGCAGGAAGTGGTTCTCTGGGCGGAACGTGTAGGGCATGACCTGCAGTCCGGCGGCGTGCGCGGCGCCGACCAGCGGCGTGGCCTGGCCCAGGCGCCCGTCGTCATCCACCGGGATGACGTAGCCCAGGTGCGGTCCGAGGATGTCGGCGTAGGTGGCGATCCCGCGCAGGCCGTCGACGGTGAGCATCTCGAGATAGGTCGGGCCGCCGGCCGCGGCAAGATCGGCGGGTGCCGAGTCCGGCGCGCCGAGCAGCTGCAGCAGGCGGATGTTGTTCCTGTCCTTGCCGAGTTTCCCGCGCAGCGCGCGCAGGTTGCCCACTTCGAACGACTGGATCACCACCGGCGCGCTGCGGGTGTAGGGATGCGCGGCCAGCGCGTCGAGCAGGCGATCTTCCAGCGCCAGTCCGCGCGCGCGGAAGTGGGTGGAGTGCTTGAGCTCGGGGATCAGCCCGATCACGCGGCCGCGCGCCGCGGACTCGCGCACCACGAGAGCGACGATCTCTGCGAACGTCGGTACCGGGTACAGGCCATCGTGCGCGGTACTGCGCAGCTGTGGGATGCGCTCGCGGGCACGCAGCGTGCGCAATTCCTCGAGGCTGAAGTCCTCCACGAACCAGCCCTCGATCGCCTGGCCGTCGACGTCGCGCGTGGTCTTGCGGTCGGCGAAGGCGGGGTGTGCGGCAACATCGGTTGTGCCGCCGATCTCGTTCTCGTGCCGCGCCACCAGCACGCCGTCGCGGGTGGCGACGAGGTCGGGCTCGATATAGTCCGCACCTTCCTCGATTGCGCGTGCGTAGGCGGCGAGCGTGTGTTCGGGCAGCGCCGCGCTCGCGCCGCGGTGAGCGATCACCAGCGCCTTCGCGGCAGGCGATGGCGGGTCCTTGAGAAGTGTCTCGGCGGCGTGTACGGGCATGGTGGCCAGGGCGAAGGCGAGAGCGATCCAACGGATCATGGCGGACTCCAGCGGCGGGATGCCAACGTGCATCATCAGCGCTGGGATTGACACCGGGATGACGCGCCGCCGGCGTTCGCGTTCACGCTTGCGATTGCGCACGCGGCCGCGGCGAGACCCACATCGCGATGCTGGCGCGGAACACGGTGTCGCCGCCGGCGTTGCGCACATCCACCACCACCGGCAGTTCGTACCCCTCGGTGCCGGACGTGATCAGCGCGGCCGGCTGGGCCACGGCATGCATCGTGCCCACGGCCTTCTTCACGTATTCGACCGTCATGCCCTTCGGGATCCAGCGCATGTCGGGCGGCAGGCTGGCCTCCAGCATGACGCCGCCAGCCAGTTCGGCCAGGTTGCACAGGGCGATGGCGTGCACGCTGCCGATATGGTTGTGCACGCGGCGGCGGTCCGGGATCGCGACCTCGCAGCGGCCCTGGGCGACCATGAGAAACCGCGGCGCAATGGTCCCGAAATAGGGCGCACGGAAACAGACGGCGCGTGCGAACAGCCACCGGCCCATGGGCAGGCGTGACATGCGCTCGAACAGGGCGACCAGGCGCGAACGGTGGGTCGGGGACACTTGGGTCATGACAGACCTGCTCGGTGGCGGGAGATGCGCTCGCCAGCGGCGGCGCCGTCGAGGTCACTACACCGCAGTTTCAACCATGTGGGCGCCAATGGCATCGCACCTCCCGCCTCGTTGACTCCCGCATCATCCGCGCCAGCGATACTCGGAACGCGGACCCGGGCACGCGGTGAGAGGGCGACACGCGCGATTGCCGCACCTGGTGGCGTGGCTGGACAAGGAGCAGCCCGACATCGTCGCCCTGCAGGAGCTGAAGGCGGTGGACGAGGCCTTCCCCGCCGCCGAGCTTGAAGCGGCCGGCTACGGGGCGATCTGGCAAGGCCAGCGGGCCTGGAACGGCGTGGCCCTGCTCGCGCGCGGCGCGGTGCCGGTGGAAAGCCGCCGCGGGCTGCCGGGGGATCCCGGGGATACGCAGAGCCGCTACATCGAAGCCGCCATCCACGGCGTCATCGTCGCCGGCATCTACCTGCCCAACGGCAATCCGCAGCTGGGGCCGAAGTTCGACTACAAGCTCAAGTGGATGCAGCGCCTGCGGCGCCATGCTGCACACCGGGCATCGGGTACGACGTGCCTTGGCGCGAAGTCGAAGCCATGCTGCTGATGGCGGTGGCGCGCACCGAAGGGCTCATGGCGGAGCCGAAGCCCTTCGTGCTGCAGGTATCGCTTGGGGACTTCGCGGCCAACTACGAGGTCAATGCCTATTGCGACGATGCGCTGCGCATGCTGTTGCTGTACTCCGCGCTGCACGCGAGCATCCAGGACGTGTTCAACGAGCACGGCGTACAGATCATGTCGCCCGCGTACACGCAGCTTCTGCCGGCGCCTTCGGCGGACCAGGCGGCGTCGAAGCCGGAGCCCGTGGCTCGCCCGGCGAGCTGAGTTTTGCTACCAGTCCGTCGGCTTGTAATCCTTCAGGAACTGTCCCCAGACATGCTCGCCTGTGTTCAGCCCGGCGATGATCGGGTCGACGATGCGCGCGGCGCCATCGACGATGTCGAGCGGTGGGTGGAAGCGCTCCTCGATCGTCTTGCGCGCGGCGATCTCCACCGGATCCTCGTCGGTCACCCAGCCGGTATCGACGGAATTCATGTGGATGCCGTCGCCGTGGTAATCGGCGGCCGAGGTGCGCGTCATCATGTTGAGCGCGGCCTTGGCCATGTTGGTGTGCGGGTGCCGGGTGGTCTTGAAATTGCGGTAGAACTGCCCCTCGACTGCCGACACGTTGACGATGTGGCGGTCGCGCGTCGGCGCGCTGCCGTCCGGTGTGCGCAGCATCAGTGGCTTCAGGCGCGCATTGATCAGGAACGGCGCGATCGCGTTGACCAGCTGCACTTCAAGCAGCTCCACCGACGGCACTTCGTCCATCAGCAGGCGCCAGGAGTTGCGGCCGCGCAGGTCGACCTGCTGCAGGTCCTGGTCAAGCCTGCCTTCCGGGAACAGGTGCGACTGGCCGAGCAGCTCTTCGGCCAGCAGCGGCACCTGCGACAGCTCGGCGGCGCGGGTGAGGCCGGCGGCGGCTTCGTGGCGCAGGTCGCGTCCGGCGAGCGCGGTCTTGTCGCCTTCGGGCAGGAGCGCGTCGGCGCGCAGGCCTTCGTAGCGGCCGAGCAGGCGCTGCAGGTGTTCGGGCGCGTCGCGCAGGGCCGCGGTTTCCGCCGCCATCATGTGGGTGTAGAAGCCCGGCGGGCGGCGCACCGTCTGGCAGGCGTTGTTGATGATGAAATCGAGGCGGTCGTGGGTGGCGAGCAGCTCGCTGCAGAACGCTTCCACGCTCGGCGTGTGGCGCAGGTCGAGGCCGAAGATCTCCAGGCGGTCGTGCCAGTCGGCGAAGTCCGGCTCCTGCGCGTAACGCGCGGCGGAGTCGCGCGGGAAGCGCGTGGTCACGATCAGCCGCGCGCCGCAGCGCAGCAGCTTCAGACCGGCCTGGTAACCGATCTTGACCCGGCCGCCGGTCAGCAGCGCGACGCGACCGGTGAGGTCGGTGAGCTCGGTGCGCTTGGCGAAGTTGAACTCCGCGCACTCGGGGCACAGCTGGTCGTAGAAATGGTGGATGCGCGTGTACTTCTGCTTGCACACGTAGCAGTGCTGCGGCTCGAGTGCCTCGTGGTGCGGCGGCACGTCGGCGTCGAGGTCGTGGGGCGTGAAACCGGTGGGCGGGAAATAGTTGGGCGTGGTGAACACCGGCTGCCGGCGCAGGGTGCGGATGCCGGTGGCGTCGAGAATCGCGTCGTCGCGCTCGTTCCTGGCCTGCACGCGGCTGCGCTTCTCCTGCTTGCGGCGCTGGCGACGGGTCACGGCGTCGATCGGCGCGCCAAGCGCGGCCGCGGCGCGGTGCAGGCGCTCGCGCGTGGCGTCGTCGAGGTCGGCGAGCAGCGCATGGTCGGCCGCGACGGCTTCAAGGGTGTCGGTGGCCTGCTTCAGGCGCTGCTCGAAGCAATCGCCGGACAGGTCGGGGCGGGCCGCAGGGGCGGCCGGGGGAGGCGTGGTCATCCACATAGTTTGAGGGCTTGGGGCCGCGAGCGACAGCGCGCCCGGCGCCGGGCACCGTGTGGGCGCCCGCGGACGGACGCCGGGGCGGCCATCTGCACCTGCGCCTGCACCGCCGCGCCGTATCCTGTGCACCCCAGCCGCCGACCACGCCGACATGCACACCCCAGACTCTGAATTCGACCCCGACGACAACTTCAGCGGCATGGATCCGGAATCCGCGATCGACGAAGAGGCCGGCACCGAGGCACTGGTCTGGCAGCTCCTGCTGCGCATCAATCCCGGTGACGAGGAGACCGCGCTGCGGCAGTTCGATGCCTACCGCGAGGCCACCGTGGATGCCGGCGACGAAGAGTTCGAGCCGGCCTGGGTGCTGAAGGACATCATCGACTGGACGTCCGGCTTCCAGGTCCATGACGATGACGCCGCCGCGTTCATCGAAAGCATCACCGAGCTTGTCGCGCGCTGGAACCTCGAGCTCGACTGGGGCGTCGACGATCCCACCGACGACGAGTTCCTGGACAAGGCCAGCGTCCACGACCTGCTCAAGGTCGCCCATGACGCCCTGCGGGCCTACGGCTACACCCTGTGGACCTGGGACACCGGCACCGACACCATCGCGGGCTGGATCACCCTGAGCCGCGACGACGAAGCCATGCGCGTGATCGCGCCGGAGCTGGGCATCACCCTGCGCACCGGCGGCCAGGCCTAGCGGGCCGCCCGCTACAATCCGCCACGCCCCCGCCCGAACGGCCTTCGATGACGAATGCGCTCCAGTTCCAGCGCCGCCAGGTGCTCAAGGCCATGATGGCCGCGGCCGTGCCCGGCGTGCTGGCGTCGTGCGCCGGTGGCGGATCGTCAGACGCCCTGGTGGTCGGCGGACTGCCGGTGACCTGCAACCTCACCCTGCCGGTCGCCTGCGTGGCGCACGCGAAGGCAATGCAGGCGTCCGGCATGCCGCGGACCGCGATCGAGTTCAGCAAGTTCAGCGGCTGGCCGGAGGTCAAGGAGTCACTGATGACCGGGCGGATCCAGGCCGCCTACATGCTGGCGCCGCTGGTGATGGACCTGGCCGACAGCAACATCCCGGTGAAGATCGTGTCGCTCGGGCACCGCTCGGGC
The DNA here is from genome assembly GCF_054072735.1 of Luteimonas sp. A649. NCBI lineage: Bacteria > Pseudomonadati > Pseudomonadota > Gammaproteobacteria > Lysobacterales > Lysobacteraceae > Luteimonas > Luteimonas sp. A649. The sequence goes on from NZ_JBSVRQ010000002.1 coordinate 271,941, forward strand.
GCGGTGATCATGGTGCGCACGGACTCCCCGTACCGCACGTTCCGGGAGCTTGCCGGCAAGCAGATCGCCATTCCCAGCCGTTTTGCCGTGGATTTCCTGTTCCTGCGCAAGATGCTCGAACAGGAGGGGATGACGCCCGACGACATCCGCATCGTCGAGATGCCGCCGCCGGACATGCCCGCTGCGCTGTACGCGGACGCGGTCGATGCCTATTGCACGGGGGAGCCCTTCGGCGCCGCCGCGCAGCATGCAGGCTACGGACGCCCGCTGCGCATGACGCGCGACGAATGGCGCAACTACATCTGCTGCGTGCTGGCGGTGCGCGAAGAGCTGATCGAGTCGAACCGGCCGCTGGTGCAGGAGCTGGTGGACTACGTCCAGGCGGCGGGTGTCTGGCTCGACCAGGACCAGGCGAATCGCGAGAAGGCGGTGGAGATCGCCGCGCGACGCGAGTACTTCAACCAGGACCCGTCCATCATCCGCTTCGTGATGGAGAATCCGACCGACCGGGTGACCTATGGCGACCTGCGCATGATCCGCAGTGAATTCGAAGAGTTGATGCAGTTGTCCATCGAAGCCGGCACCATCAAGCATCCGATCGCCTATGAGACGTACATGGACGAAAGCTTTTCACGGGCCACGCGCCCGGTGGCGATCGAGGTATGAGCCGCGTGGGCGATCTGTCGAAGTGGCTGCGGAAGCCCATGCTCGGCTGCGCGGCGATCGTCGCGCTGGCGTGCACGGCATTCGCCGGCGCGGCCGATGCCGCGGTGCTCAAGGCCGGCGCGTTCGAGCCGCCCGCCGCGGCGCCCGGACTCGACCTGGCGGCCTCGAACGGCGGCACGCTTTCGCTTGCGGACTACCGCGGCCGCGTCGTGCTCATCGCCTTCGGGTTCACCGCGTGCCCGGAGGTCTGCCCGACCACGCTTGCCGTGCTGGCGCAGGCCAGGAAGCGGCTTGGGCCGCAGGGGAAGGACGTGCAGGTGGTCTTCGTCACCGTCGACCCGGAGCGTGACGACGCGGAGCGCATGCGTGGCTATCTGCGCGCCTTCGATCCCGGTTTCGTCGGCGGTACCGGCACCCCGGCGCAGCTGGCCGCCGTGCGGGCGCGCTACGGCGTCATGGCCCAGCGCCAGGCCGTGGGCGACAGCTACACGGTCGGCCATTCGTCTTCGGTGTACCTCGTCGATCGCGAGGGCCTGCTGCGCGGGATGATGCCGTACGGCCGCCCGGCGGGGGACTTCGTCCACGATGTTCGCGCGCTGCTTGCCGAATGACGCGTCCGCCACCGGCCCCGCGCGCCGGGGTGTCGCCATGAGCCGCGGCGTGCGACGGGCCGCGGCGCTGGGCGTGGCGGCGGTGCTCGCATCGGCCGTCGCGTGGGCGGCGTTCGCGCCGGTGGCCGGGCCGCCGACCCGGGAGAAGGCCTTCATCATTCCCGAGGGCACCTGGGAACGCAGGATGGCCGGAGAGGAGCTGGACATCCTGCCGCAGCGCATCCGGCTCACCCTTGGCGTCAACGACGTGCTGCGCTTGGAGAACCGGGACACCGTGCCGCAGACCTTCGGGCCGGCGCTGCTGATGCCCGGGCAGACGTTCCGCCTGCCCTTCGACCGCGCCTCCGAATACCAGTTCGCCTGTACCGCGCACTCGAACGGCCAGATGGACGTCATCGTCGACCCGTTCCCGGCGACGCCCTGGGCGCGGCTGCGCTGGCGGCTGCACCAGGCCGCCGACCGGCTCGGCACGCAAAGGCATCAACCGACATGAGGTTGCGACAGTCGCTGCCCGGCGTCGTCGTCATCGTGCTGCTGCTGGCCGCGTGGTGGGCCACGGTGGCCTGGACGCACAGCGTGATCTTCCCGACGCCGTGGAAGGTGATGTCGGGCACCCTCGAGCTGGTGCGCGACGGCACCCTGTGGTGGCACATCGCCGCTTCGCTCGGCCGCGTCGGCGCCGGTTTCGCGCTGGCTGTCGCCGTGGGCGTGCCGCTGGGGCTGTGGATGGGCTGGAAGCGCGGGGCCCACGACGCGCTCAATCCGCTGTTCCAGATCCTGCGGCCGATTTCCCCGATTGCCTGGATCCCGATCTCCATCCTGTGGTTCGGCATCGGCAACGCGTCGCCGATCTACCTGATCTTCATTTCGTCGGTGTTCCCGCTGGTGCTGCAGACCGTCGCCGGCGTGCATACGATCGAGAAGCGCTACCTGCGCGCCGCCGAAAACTTCGGCGTATCGAGGCGGAAGCTGTTCGCCCAGGTCGTGATCCCGGCGACGCTGCCGCAGGTCATCGTCGGCATGCGCATCGGCCTGGGCGTGGCCTGGCTGGTGGTGGTCGCGGCGGAGATGATCGCGCTGCGTTCCGGCCTGGGCTACCTGATCATGGATTCGCGCAACGCCGGCAACCGCTATGACCTGGTGATCGCCGCGATGATCATCATCGGCCTGATCGGCCTGCTGCTGGATGGACTGATGCGCCAGCTGGAAGAAGCGAAGATCGTGCGGTGGCGCTATGCCCACTAAGATCTGCGTATCGGGGCTGCGGAAAAGCTTCGCGACCGACACCGGCCGGCTGCCGGTGGTCGACGACGTCACCCTGCAGGTGGCCGACGGCGAATTCATCGCGATCGTGGGGCCGTCGGGCTGCGGCAAGTCCACCTTGATGCGGATGATCGCGGGCTTCATCCCCGCCGACGAAGGACACGTCGAGATCGATGGCGTCGTGCAGCAGCGGCCCGGCCCTCAGGGCATCCTCATCTCGCAGCACGGCTCCGTGTTCCCGTGGCTGACGGTGCGGCAGAACCTCATGTTCGGGCTGGGTGACGCGCTCGGCGGCGTGGAGAAGGCCGCCATCGCGGACCACTACGCACGTATCGTCGGCCTGGAAGGATTCGAGGGCAGCTATCCGCATGAGCTTTCGGGCGGCATGCTCAAGCGGGTCGAGATCGCGCGCGCGCTCGCGGTGAAGCCGGCGGTCCTGTACATGGACGAGCCGTTCTCGGCGCTGGACGCGCTGACCAGCCTGCGCATGCGCAACGAACTGCTGAAGATCCTCGCGCAGGAGCGGCATACCGCGCTGCTGATCACGCACGACGTGGAGGAGGCGATCCATCTTGCCGATCGCGTGCTGGTGCTGTCGCCGCGGCCGACCCGGATCCAGGCGACCTTCGAAGTGGACCTGCCGCATCCGCGCAGGCTGACCAGTCCCGAGGTGCAGGAGCTGCGGACGGCGATCCTGCGGGAGCTCGGCGTGCCAGCGGGGGAAGAGGGCGACGGGGCCTGATCGGGCATTGACGTCCGCCTCATGCGGGCAGCCCCAAGTTCGCGGGTTGGGTGAAGGTGCTGTCGGAGTTCATCGACCATCACGCGGAGAGGAGGAGAAGGAGATGTTCGCCTCCGCGCGTGAACTGTTCACGCCGCAGGAGCTGGCTGAGTTCGACGAACAGTACGAGGAATGAAGGACATCGTTCGTTGCAGCCGGTGTCACCGCCCACGCCAGGATCAAGACCGGGCTGAAGTCGGTGATGCGCAATCCGAAGGCGCCGGGTTAGGCGTCGCCGCCCGATCCGGGCCATCGATGCGCGCTCCTGCAGCGGGTGCGTAACCCCGTGCAGGAGCGCGCGGCCCTGGCGTCAGGGCACCTGCTTTGCGCTCACAGTGTGCGGCGTCCCGCTGCTGCCATCGGCGCGGATCTCCACCACCGAGACAACGACGTCCACGTCGGGAGCGTTCTCCATCTCGCGGATGGTCGGCAGCGTCACCGCCCTGATCCTCCAGGTACCGTCGGCGTTCGTCTTGGCCGTGAAGGTGCCCAGGTCGTCTCCGGCGCCACTGCGCGGCGGAACAGGCTTGCCGCCGGGTCGCGAGCGCGAGGCGATCGTGCGCTTCACGTTGATGCGGAGGTTGCTACCCGGTGCCGCCGTGCCGCTGACCTCCATGAGGCCGCTGACGCGGCTGCCTGCTGCAGGCGCGGTGACCGTGGCTACAGGGCGCGTCAACACCTCCCTGGTTTCCGCGATCCTTGCTTCGTCACGCGCGCTCATCGTGACGCCCGCCGGAATCTGCGCATCCACCGATGCCCTGGCGGCTTCCTGCGGCGTCGGCGCGCGCTTGGTGGGAACCTCCACCGGCACGTCGCGGATGGTCGCGTTCGACGCCAGCGAGTCGCTTTCCCGATGGATCTCCGTCGCCGTGATGCGATTCCGGGCGTTCACGTAGTTGTCCCGTGTCCGGCCGCTTGCTGCCCGTGCCTGCCACGCTCCGTTGCTGCCGACGGTGACCGTGGTGCTGGCGCTGTTGCTCTTGAGCTCATAGCCCGGGCGGGTATCCAGGGCGTACAAGAGCTCGGTGGCCACCCGCACGCGGTTGCCCGGCGTACCCGTGCCATTGATGACGAACTGCTTGTCGGCGGGAAGGATCGTGCTCGAGGTCGGTGTCTGGATCACCGGTGCCGGCGGCGCGGTCGGCAGCGGTTCGGGCTGCGACTGCGGGAACACCTCAACGACCGTCGCCGCGGATGGGTCCTTGATGATGTGATGCTGCTCGGGTCGTCTGTCCCAGTGTAGGACCGCGGAGATTTCGTAGCGCACATCCTCCCAGCCCCGCTGCATCCTCGGCAGGTCAAAGGTCGCCTGCCACTGGCCGTTGGACACCGTGGCTCCCTTGGTGAGGTGCTGCCCCCCATCGATGCGTCTGCCATTGCGGACATGGAACACGCGCACCGTGACCGTTGCCTTGGTGAACGAGGGCGCGCCACCCCGCACCGTGACCTTGGACGGATCCGCCAGCCGCGAGCCGGCCGCGGGTGACGTCACTGTGGGCGCGGGCGGCACACTCGCAGTGTTGCTATTGGTGTTGGCGAGCGCGGTGGGCGCGGCTACCAGCAACGCCAGCAACGCGGTCAACGCACGGAACCGGAAGCAGCGTGTCGACTTCGGCTGTTCACTCATGTTTTGTTTTCCTGCTGGGCATGATGAAAGCCTTAAGACGACCGATGGCGGCGCGAACGGACATTGGCCGTCACCGGTCCCTGGACCGGCAGCCATGTCGTCTGCACGTATTCGTGGCCCGCACGCCCCGGGCGGAGGTGCGCCTGCCCCGTTGGAATGCGCGCGTCAGCGCTGCCCCGGGATGCCGCAGCTGGTGTCGGACAGGATCGTCGCCACGCGTGCGAACTCCTCCTGCAGTGGCGCCTTGCCGTCGCCGCGCGCGTAGCGCCAGCTCGACTCGATCTCCCGGCTGCGCTGGCGCCAGCCGTCGCAGGCCTCGCCGTCTGGAATGCGTTCGCAGCGGTCGTACTGCCATTCACAGGCAGCGCCCGCGGCGAGGGCCGGATCGCCGTTGATGCCGACCGTCTGCATCGCGACGCAGCGCGGCTTGGGCTCGGCGTCTTCGCTGATGTAGCGATCATTGCCGGGCGTGTGGCAACGGAAGATCGGTGGTGGCGGCAGGCGGTCCGCATCGGTGATGCGCGCGGGCCGTGGGGCGTCGGGACGATCGGGCGCGGCAGGCGTGGCCTCGGGTTCGGGCTCAGGAACCGGTGCCTGCGGTGGTGGCGCCTGCGGAACGTAGACGGGCATGGGTGGCGGTGGCTGGACCACGCTGCGCTCCTGCCGGCTGCCGGCAGGGCAGGGTTCGTCGTTCTGCACGGTGAGCGCACCGCTGGCGTCGGTGCAGCGGTAGATCACGACCTGCGGCGTGGCGGCGATGGGGGTGGCGAACGCAGCGGCGGCGAGCAGTGCCGCCAGGCCCAGGCGGCATCGGGTGGATCGGAGCATCAATACGTCCTGCAGTCGCGGTCGATGCGGGCGTTGAGCCCGCGCTCTTCGATGCGCAGGGTATCGCGCTCGCGCTGTTGGGCGTTGAAGAAACGGCGGCGGAGGTCTTCGCGCCGGTCGCGCAGGCGGGAACAGGTCTCGGCCTGGGGCAACACGTGGCATGCGTCGCGCTCCCAGCTGCCGGCGCCGCCCGGCCAACCGTAGCCGCCATGGGGCGGGCGCGGGCGGGGACCGACGCTGCCCGGGTCGGGACGAGGTGGATCGGGTGGAATGCTGATGCGGCTGACCGGCGGTGCGCTCAGGCCACTCCCTGCAGGGGTCGTCTGGCCACGGCTGCCGATGTCGCCGCGGCCGCCGGGACGCCCGGGCCGCCCGCCATGCCCGGGATGTCCGGCGCCGATGCCACCGACGGGCCAACCCTCGGTCCACCGCGGCACCCATCGGGGTTCGCCGTCACCGCTGTCGCTCTGGTAGGTGCCGCCGTCCGGGCGCACGCATTCGTACAGCGGCTGCGGCGGCTGGGCGACCACGTAGCGCACTTCGGGTTTGGCGGACGCGGGTGTCGCGGCCGGCGCGGACATGACCGGCGCCGGCGTGCCGTCCACCGGCCGGGCCATGCTGCGTGTCTCCTGGCGGTCGCCGTCGGCGCAGGGCAGGTTGCCGATGCTCACCGTGCCGCTCGCGTCGACGCAGCGGTAGATGGTGACGTCATCCTGCGCACTGAGCGGCGCGGCCACCGGCACGGACAAGACAGCCAGGAGACCGGAGATTGCGACTATGGAGCGGGCACGGCGCACGCGGCCATCTTGCGCTGAAGCTGTTGCCGATGAAAGCCGGTTGCGTCCGACGACGCTCATTTCACCCGCGTGTACTCCAGCTGCATCGTGCGCACCTCCTTGCCGTCCTTGGGCTCGAACATCTCCATCACGTGATGATCGGCGTCGACGACACGGACGGTCTCGCGCACCGGGATCATGGTGCCCGGGTGCATCGGGTCGGCCATCTCCCCGGTAAACGTGTACGTGCGGGTGGCCTCGTCGTAGTCGCCATCGGTGAGCATGTGCGAGGTCGACATGTTGTCGGTCCAGCTCGACGTGTAGCGCTCGCGGACGTTGTCGTAGCCGCTCATGCCCGTGCCTTCGAACGGCGCACCCATGAACGTGCCCTTGAAGTCCTGGCGCAGCTGGCGGCCGCCGAGCACCGGGCTGATGGTGGCGGTGCCGCGCTGGCTGACCGGTGGCGCGTCAGGCTCCATCCAGATCGACATGGCGACGTCCCAACTGCCAGCGAAGTGTTCGGCGAGCTGCGCGTGCTCGGCCCCGGGGGTCGCGGCCCTTGTCCAGGCGTCCATCATCGCCTGCTGCTCGGCCGACATGGTTCCCTGCCGGGCCTGGGCGGTTCCCGTCTGCGGCGCGGGCTCCGCGGCCAGGGCGATCGGCATGGCGCAGGCCAGCGCGATGGCCAGGCAACGGCGGGCGTGGATGCGGGTGGCGGTGTTCATGAGCGCTCCTCCCTTGGTCCGGCGGATGCCGGCGGTCGGATCGTATGCCCGCGCGTGCCCCGCCGCATGTCGCGCTGCGGCAGCCGGTCGCCCGGCCTCAGTCGCGCAGCCCGGCGCCGCTGCGGGCGTCGCGGATCGGGGTCGGGCGGTCGAGTCCGCCGGTCTCTCCGGCCAGCACCGCATCCACTGCGTCGAACAGCGCCGCGTCGGCCTGCGCCAGCGTGCGCGGCGGCGGGGCGCCGGCCGGGTTGGCGCTTGTCGACACCAGCACGCCGCCGAAGGCGCGACAGAGTTCGACCACCAACGGGTGCGCGCTGACGCGGACCGCGATCCCGGCATGTTCACCGGTGATCCATCGCGGCACCTGCGCGGTCGCAGGCACGACCCAGGTGTGCGGGCCAGGCCAGGACGCCAGGACTTCATCACGCCCCGCGTCCGACAGCGACTTCCAGTCGACAAGGCCTTCAAGCTGGCCCACGTCGGCGGCGATCAGGATCAGGCCTTTGCCGACCTCGCGCCGCTTGAGCGACAGCAGCCGCATGACTGCGGCCTCATCGAAGGGATCGCAGCCCAGGCCCCAGACCGCCTCGGTCGGATACGCGATGACGCCGCCGTGGCGGACGGCGACGACGGCGGCTTCAACGTGTGGTGACGGCTTCATCGGGCAAGCGGGCTCACGGCGCGACGTGGCGCGGACCGACCGGCCCGCGCCGACAGCTTATCCCGCGTCCATGCGCCCGGACCCGGATGCGCGATCAGAACGGAGCGTCGTCGGACAGCTCCGCTTTCCTGGCCACGGTTCTCTTGGCCGGCGCCTTCTTTGCAGCGGTCTTCTTGGCGACCTTCTTGGTCGCGGTCTTCTTGGTGGCTGTCTTCTTCGCAGCCTTCTTGGCCGGCGCCTTCTTGGTTGCGGCCTTCTTCACCGCAGCCTTCTTCGCCGGCACCTTCTTCGCCGCCGCCTTCTTGCCGAAGCCCTTGCGCATCGGCTTGCCGGTGTCTTCCATCAGCGTGATGACTTCCTCGAGCGTCAGCGACGCGGGCTCGCGATCCTTCGGGATCTTGCCGTTGAGCTTGCCGTCGCTCAGGTATGGGCCATAGCGGCCGTTGAGCACCTGGATGTCGCTGCCGTCGAATTCCTTGATGATCCGGTTGCGCGCGATCTCTTCCTTCTCTTCGATCAGGAACACCGCGCGCTCGAGGTCGATCGTGTACGGATCGTCTTCTTTCTTCAGCGACGCATACACGCTGCCACGCTTGGCGAACGGCCCGAAGCGGCCGACGCCCACGCTGACTTCCTCACCCTTGTCTTCGCCCAGCTTGCGCGGCAGGCGGAAGAGGTCGATGGCCTGTTCCAGCGTGATGGTGTGCATGCTCTGGCCGGGACGCAGCGACGCGAAACGCGGCTTCTCTTCTTCGTCCTCGGCGGTGCTGCCAATCGCCGCGTACGGCCCGTAGCGGCCCAGGCGCACGCTGACCGGCTTGCCGGACTTGGGATCCGTGCCCAGCTCGCGGGCGCCGGTGGCCTGGCTGCGGTCGACGCTCTCGGTCTTCTCGTCCACCAGTTCCTTGAACGGGCCCCAGAACTTCTCCATCAACGGCACCCATTCCTCTTCGCCGCGGCTGACCGCGTCGAGCTCGTCCTCGAGCTTGGCGGTGAAGTCGTAGTCGACGTAGCGGGTGAAGTGCCCGCTGAGGAAGTTGGACACCGCGCGGCCGACGTCGCTGGGGCGGAAGGCGCGGCCTTCCATCTCGACGTACTTGCGGAACTGCAGGGTCTGGATGATCGAGGCGTAGGTCGACGGGCGGCCGATGCCGTATTCCTCGAGCGTCTTCACCAGCGACGCTTCGGTGAAGCGCGGCGGCGGCTGGGTGAAGTGCTGGTCGGCGTGGATGCGATCGACCGGAATGCGATCGCCCAGCTTCATCGCCGGCAGCTTGCGGCCTTCGTCCTCGTCGTCCTTGCCCTTGTTGTCCTTGCCTTCTTCGTAGACGGCCAGGAAGCCGGGGTCGACGACGGTGGTGCCGCTGGCGCGGAAGCCATGCTCGCTGCCGGCGGCGAGATCCACCGACACGGTATTGAGGATCGCCGGCACCATCTGCGAGGCCACCGCGCGCTTCCACACCAGTTCGTACAGGCGACGCTCGTCGTCGGAGAGGAAGCGGGCAACCTGCGCCGGCGTGCGCAGCGCCGAGGTCGGGCGCACGGCCTCATGGGCCTCCTGCGCGTTCTTCGACTTGGTCTGGTAGAAATTCGGCTTGTCGGGCAGCGCCCTGGTGCCGAAATCACGCGCGATCACGTCGCGGATCTCGCCCAGCGCCTCGGTCGACAGGCTGACGGAGTCGGTACGCATGTAGCTGATCAGGCCGACGGTGCCTTCGTCGCCGATGGCCACGCCTTCGTACAGCTTCTGCGCCACCTGCATGGTGCGGCGCGTGGTGAACCCGAGCTTGCGCGAGGCCTCCTGCTGCAGCGTGGACGTGGTGAACGGCGGCGCCGGGCGGCGCTTGCGCTCCTTGCTGGCGACGTCGGTGACATGCAGCGCGCCTTGTGCCGCGGCCACGATGCGGCTGCGTGCGTCCTCGGCGGTGTCGCCCTCGGTGATGGTGAACTGCTCGAACTTCTTGCCGTCGAGCTTGGTGAGCTTGGCGCTGAATGCCTGTGTCGGGTGCGCGCACTCGGCCTCGATGGTCCAGTACTCGCGGGCGATGAAGGCTTCGATCTCCTCCTCGCGCTCGACGATCATGCGCAGCGCCGGCGACTGCACGCGGCCGGCGGACAGCCCGCGCTGCACCTTGCGCCACAGCACCGGCGACAGGTTGAAGCCGACCAGGTAGTCCAGCGCGCGCCGCGCCTGCTGGGCGTCGACCAGGTCGCCGGCGATCGCGCGCGGCTTCAGCATCGCTTCCTTGATCGCCCGCGGGGTGATCTCGGTGAACACCACCCGGTGCAGCTCCTTGCCCTCGAGCAGGCCGCGCTCGCGCAGGATCTCGGCGATGTGCCAGCTGATGGCCTCGCCCTCGCGGTCCGGGTCGGTCGCGAGGTAGATGCCTTCGGCGGACTTGGCCGCCTTGGCGATCGCCTCGACGTGCTTCTCGTTCTTTTCGATCAGGTCGTAGCGCATCCGGAAGCCGTCCGCCGGATCGACCGCACCCTCCTTGGGGATCAGGTCGCGCACGTGGCCGTAGCTGGCGAGGACGTGGAAGTCCTTGCCGAGGTACTTGTTGATCGTCTTGGCCTTGGCGGGCGACTCGACGATGAGGAGATGCTTGGCCATTGCGGCTGGGGCTCCGGGGACGGCGGACGCCGCGCCTTGGTGGGGTATGTGTAGACGGCAACGCCCGGGACGGAGGCCCCGGGCGCGCGACGGACGCTCTTTATAGTGGAATCACGGCCGCAATGGGACTGTCAAGCGGCTTTGCGTGGATCAGTGCACCGTTTCCGGCTCGTCCACGAACATCTGGGTTTCCATCCAGGCGTAGGCCGCCTCGGCCCCGGGCTGGTTGAACAGCACCATCAGCACGACCCACTTGAGGTCGTCGAGGTCGAGTTCGTCCTGGTCGAGCGCCATCGCGCGATCGACCACGAGCTCGCGGCGGTCGGCGTCGATCACGCCGTGCTGCTCCAGGAACATCAGGAAACCCCGGCTTTCGACGTCCAGCTTGGCTTCCTCGCGCTGGGAAAACAGGCGCGTGGGTCCGTCCGCGCGCGGCGCGGCGTCCACCGGGCGCTGGGCGGCGAGGGCGTCGAGCCAGTCGAAGGCCTTGCTGGTTTCGGCAGGGCTGAATCCGGCCTGGAGCAGGCCGCTCTGCAGGGAATCGCGGTCGCGGACGGGGTCCGCGTCTTCGGTGAAGTAGTGTTCGAACAGATAGAGCAGGACGTCCAGGATGCTCTCTTTCATTTCCCCCCGGCCTGCGCCCGGGGGCGCGTTACTGAGACTTTCGGGAATACCGGCCGTGCTCGACCGCGACACGACCCTCCAGCTCCATGAGCAGCAGCATGCTGCCTAGTTCCGCGGCCGTCAATCCGGTGCGCGAGACCAGGTCATCCATACCTGTGGGGTCGTGGCCCAGCGCGTGCCACAAGCGCTGGTGGTCGGAGCCTGCGGGCAGGCCGGCGGTGCCGGCCACCCCGTCGGCGGTCCCGGGCACTTCAATGGGGGCGGCCAGACGCCCGCGCAAGTCATCGCCCAGGCTGGTCGCCACCGGGGCCAGCGCCTGGACGACTTCGGCCGGCGTCTCCACCAGTCCGGCGCCGTCGCGGATCAGGCGGTGGCAGCCGCGGGCCTTGGGGTTGTGGATCGAGCCCGGGATGGCGAAGACCTCCCGTCCCGCCTCGCCGGCCAGGCGGGCGGTGATCGCGGCGCCGGAGCGCAGCGCCGCCTCGACCACCACCACGCCCAGCGACAGGCCCATCAGGATCCGGTTACGGCTGGGAAACGCGCCGCTGCTGTACGCCATGCCGGGCGGCACCTCGCTGACCACCGTGCCCGTGGCTGCGATGCGCCCGTAGAGCGCGATGTTCCGCTGCGGGTAGGGCCGGTCGATGGCGGTGCCGAGCACGGCCATGGTGCGTCCGGCCGGCGCCGCCAGCGCGCCCTCGTGGGCGGCGGTATCGATGCCGGCGGCCATGCCGCTGGTGACCGCCAGGCCCGAGACGGCGAAGGCGCGAGCGAAGTCGAAGGCGTTCCTGAGGCCGCCCGCGCTGGCCGCGCGGCTGCCGACCACGGCCACGGACGGGTGCCAGAGAAGGTCGGGATCGCCCAGCACCCAGATCGCCAGGGGTGCATTGCCGAGGCGGGCCAGCAGCGAGGGATAGTCCGGCTGGTGCAGGCCGATGACCCGGTGGCCGGGCGCGGCCTGGAGCCAGCGCCGCCATCGCGCGATATCGTCACTGGCGCTGCGGGCGGACAGGGCGCCCTGCTGGGCGGCGTCCAGGCCGGCGGCGCGCCAGGCCGTGCGCCCGGCCGTGAGCGCCGCCGTGGCGCTGCCATGGCTCTTGAGCAGCCTGCGCCGGGGTTCGCTGCGCCCGCCCGCGGCGAGCAGCCGCAGGAGCGCCAGGGTGTCTTCGCTGTCCATGGCCCAGCGTGGCCCGGAAACGGCGACGGCGCCCTGGGGCGCCGTCGCATGTTGCAGTCGGTAAAGGCCGCGGCCTCAGTAAGGCGCGTCCGGATGCTTCAGGTGGTAGCCCACGCGCGTCGGCTTGACGCTGTCCATGACCAGGCCGTAGCTCATGCGGTCGAAGGTGCGGAACACCATGACGTGGCCGGCGAACTCGTCGGGCAGGCGCACCTTGTTCTCGAAGAACACGGTGGCCTCGTCGCGGTGCAGGCCCTTCTCGACGCGATCGACGACGTTGCTGCCTTCGCGCCAGATCGAGAACACGGTGCCGTTGTCCACGCCCTCGCGGGCGCCGACCGACAGCGCGATCACGTCGCGTGGGCCGCCGGAGGTGAGCATGTCGGTCACCGCCAGCACGCGCGCCTTGCCGTAGTCGGTCTGGACCTTCGGCGGGTGCGGGAAGAACTGCAGGTCGTAGGCCTGGGCGTCCACCGGCACCACGCGGTCGCCGATGCGGACCTCGCGGCCCTCCTCGTCGAGCAGCAGGGTGCTGGCCTGGATGCCGCCCACTTCGCCGCGGGTCACGGTGCCGGCGGTGACGCGCATCAGCTCGTAGCCCAGCGACTCCTGGCCCTTGTCAGGCATGACGACGTTGGCCCAGAACTTGCCGAAGTCGACGCTGCGACGGCCGGTGGCGTCGAGCTCGTCCTTGCCGAAGGTGTCGCAGCACCAGCCCGAACGCAGCAGGTGGGTGTAGCGCACCGTGGGGCGCAGCACCGCGTAGCGTGCACCGGCGGTGGCGCCTTCCAGGCCGCGCACATAGACGACCTGTCCGCGGCTGGCGCGCATGCGGTCGTCTTCCAGGCCCACCACGTAGGGCATGTGGTCGAAGTCGTCGACCACGCGCAGGTCCTTGAGGAAGGGCTCGACCTCGGACAGGGGAACGGCGTTGATCGCGGCCGCCTCGGTCCGCGGGCCGGGGGTCACGCCGACGCGGTTGAGATAGGCCAGGCTGATCACGTCGCCCGGGTAGATGAGGTGCGGATTCGCGATCTGCGGGTTGGCCTGCCAGATCTCCGGCCACAGCCAGGGCTTCTCGAGGAAGCGGCCCGAAATATCCCAAAGCGTATCGCCGCGCTGGACGACATACGTATCCGGGTGGTCGCCGCGCAGGCCCTGGGCCGCCGCGTACGTCGCCACCATGAGCATTGCTACCGCAACACCCGTGCGTAGCGCTTGAGAAAGGCGCTGAAGCTTACCGGCCATCTACCTGCTCCCCTTGGAGATTTCCCCGTATAGCGGCCGCACTATGCCTACAGGAACCGATCCGGCGCAAGCCTGCGGACGCTACAATTGACCCCCGTGCCGCACGGTTGTGACGGCTGCCACCCTTTACCACACGCCCGCATGTCCCTGATCACGATCCTCGAGCACCCCCATCCGAACCTGCGCAAGGTCGCCGCCGAGCGCGAAGCGGCCGGCATCGCCGACCCTGCGTTCCAGCGCCTGCTCGACGACATGTTCGAGACCATGTACGAAGCACCGGGCATTGGTCTTGCAGCCACGCAGGTCGACGTCCACGAGCGCTTCATGATCGTCGACGTCACCGAAGGCCGCGAGCAGCCGCTGGTGTTCATCAACCCGGTGATCCGTGAGCGTTCGGCCGAGTTGCGCGTGCACCAGGAAGGCTGCCTGTCGATCCCGGGGATCTTCGCCGACGTCACCCGTGCCGACGGCATCGAGGTCGAAGCGCTCGATCGCCACGGCAAGCCGTTCACCATGGCCGTCGATGGCCTGCTCGCCACCTGCGTGCAGCACGAGGTCGATCACCTGGACGGCAAGCTCTTCATCGACTACCTGTCGCCGCTCAAGCGCGACCGGGCGATGAAGAAGTACGAAAAGATGCGGCGGCATGACTGAGCGCCGCCACGCGGGGACTGCGGGCGCGGGGCCTGCGCGATGAAGATCGTGTTCGCGGGGACGCCCGAATTCGCGGTGCGTTCGCTGCGCGCCGCCTGCGGCAAGGCCGAGGTGGTGGCGGTGTACACCCAGCCCGACCGTCCGGCCGGTCGCGGCCGCGGGCTGCAGGCCTCGCCGGTGAAGCGCGAAGCGCTGGCGCGCGGCATTCCCGTGCTGCAGCCCGAAAGCCTGAAGACGCAGCTGGCGCGCGATGCGCTGCGCGCGCTGAAGCCCGACCTGATGGTGGTGGTGGCCTATGGGCTGCTGTTGCCGCAGAAGATCCTCGACATCCCCGCCGAAGGCTGCTGGAACGTTCACGCCTCGCTGCTGCCGCGGTGGCGCGGTGCGGCGCCGATCCAGCGCGCGATCGAAGCCGGCGATGCCGAAACCGGCGTCTGCCTGATGCGGATGGAGAAGGGCCTCGACACCGGCCCCGTGCTGCTGTCGCAGTCGCTGTCGATCGGCGATGCCGAAACCGGCGGCGAGCTGCACGACCGTCTCGCGGAACTCGGCGCCCAGGTGCTGTCCGACGGCCTCGGCCTGCTGCGTGCCGGCATCCGTCCGGTGCCGCAGCCGCAGCCGGAGGCGGGCGTGACCTACGCGCACAAGCTGGACAAGGCCGAAGCCAAGCTCGACTGGGCGCTGCCTGCCGAAGCGCTTGCGCGCAAGGTCCGCGCCTTCAATCCCTGGCCGGTGGCGGAAGCGCAGCTGGCCGGCGAGCGCGTGCGCCTCCACGGCGCGATCGCGGTCGATGCGGCTGCGGTCGCAGCGCCCGGTACCGTGCTTGCGGCGGGACGCGAGGGTATCGACGTGGCCTGCGGCAGCGGCGCGCTGCGCATCCGCGTGCTGCAGCGTGACGGCGGCAAGGCGATCACCGCGGCCGACTACATCAACGCCCGCCGCGACCTGGCGCCATGAGCGGTGCCGCGTCGCGCGCCGCCGCCGCGCGCGTGCTCGACGCGGTCCTCAACCGCGGCCGCTCGCTGAAGGCCGAACTCGCCCAGGCGCTGCCCGCGCTCCCCGACACCCGCGACCGCGCACTGGTCGAGGCGATCTGCTTCGCCGCGCTGCGCCAGCACGCACGCGCCGACGCCGCGCTGGCGGCATGGATCCCGAAGCCGCTGGGCCACCGTGATGGCGACCTGCGCGCCTTGCTGCACGCCGGCTTTGCCCAGCTCGATCCGCTGGGGCTCGCGCCACATGCCGCGCTCGCCGCCACCGTGGATGCCGCGCGGGTGATCGGCCGCGCCCATCAGGCCAAGCTGGTCAACGCCCTGCTGCGCCGCGCCCAGCGCGAAGGCCTGCCGGTGCTGGCCGCCGAAGCCGCGTGGCCGGCATGGCTGCGCGAGCGCGTGCGCGGCGACTGGCCGGACGACGCCGACGCGATCTTCGCCGCCAGCGCGCAGCCGGCGCCCACCTGGCTGCGCGTGAACCGCCAGCGCGGCGACCGCGATACAAGTCTGGCGCGCCTGCAGGAGGCCGGCATCGACGCGGCCGCCGTGGACGGCATGGCCGACGCGCTGCGCATCGAAGGCTCGCTGCCCGTCGCCACGCTGCCCGGCTTCGCCGAGGGCGTGCTGTCGGTGCAGGACGGCGCTGCGCAGCGGGTCGCCGACATGCTCGCCCCAGCCGCGGGTGCGCGCGTGCTCGACGCATGCGTCGCGCCGGGCGGCAAGTCCGCACACCTGATGGAACGTGATCCGGCGCTGCGCCTGGTCGCCCTCGACATCGACCCCGCGCGTCTCGTCCGTGTCCGCGAAGGCTGGGCGCGCATCGGCGTCGGTAGCGGTGCCGAGCTGCGCGCCGCCGACGCCTCCGACACCGCCGGCTGGTGGGATGGCGCGCCGTTCGACGCGGTGCTGCTCGATGCGCCATGTTCGGCGACCGGCATCGTGCGCCGGCAACCGGACGTGTTGCTGCATCGCCGCCCCGAAGACCTGGCTTCGCTGATCGTCTTGCAGTCGCGATTGCTGGACGCGTGCTGGAAGGTGCTGAAGCCCGGCGGCGTGCTGGTGTACGCGACCTGTTCGATCCTGAAGGACGAAAACGAACGACAGGTCGCGGCCTTTCTCGCCCGCACGCCCGATGCGCACGCGGACCCGCTCGACGATCGCCATGGCCATGCCGCCGGTCCCGGGCGGCAACGCCTGCCGGGCGAACAGGGCATGGATGGCTTCTTCTACGCCCGGTTGACGGGCGCCGGCTGAATTCGGCGCGTGGCAGGCCAGGGTCAGGCGAGACGCGTTATCGGGAAGCCGCACCTGGATAGATAGACGTTTTCCCCTTGGCTCCATTCGTGGTCGAATCCGTTCGAGCCAACGTAGAAGCTGCGATTGCAGCCAGGCTTCATGCGCTCATGGAGCTCGACGATGATCGAGTCGACCGAGTCGATCCAGGCGGAAGTGTCGGAGAAGACTTCCTTTTCCGCGCCTTCGATGTCCACCTTCAGGATGTTCACTCTCTCGAGGCCGTAATCCTCGATGATCCTATCGACGGTAAGGGCCTTGACCGCGTGGCACACGTTGTCCGGCGATTCCCCTGACGACTGCTTCCCGTCGGTCATGAAGCCCCATTTTCCGAGCCCCGGATCGACCAGGTTTATTTCCTCGTTCCTGTTCCACAGCGCGGCCTGGAGGGGAATGATGTTCGGATAGGGGGATGTATTTTCCTTCAGGAGCTCGAAATTGCTCTTCTCGGGTTCGATGGCGATGATCTTCGCGTCAGGGTACTTATTCGCGAAATAAACCGATGCCAGGCCTATGTTGGCGCCCGCGTCGATGATTACCTCGGGCGCCCTCTCCGTATGGAAGGCGTATTCCTTGTCGATGAAGACCTGCCGGTACGTCGGCACGTCCGACGAGGGGATGCGCAGCAGAATCGGGTGCTTGAGGTGGCTCTTCTTCAGCTTCAGCTTCACGACCGAGTTCGTGGCGCCGGCTCTTGCGGCAGCCAGAATTCCCGGAAGCCCCGCGGCCGTGAGATACATCCTGATTTTCCGCAGCATGGTTTTTCCTGTCGTGGGGTCTTCGCTTCTGGAGCGCCAAAGAGACTTTCAGCGCCTGGTTTCCCTCATGGGATTCCGTGTCTTCCTTTCACCCGCTTGGCCAGGATGCGCGGTCACGCATGGTGCGGGTATGCTGCATGCTCGTGGTCGATCCGTCTGGCTTTACGCGCGCATTGAGTGGCGGCGAATGTACAACAAGTGGAGCGATTCCCTGGGATTCGAGTGCCGTCATTGGTGCAGGACGCACGTCGCGTGACGGATTTGGCGCTGCATGTGGTCAATTTGCCGCGCTCGACCGAGCGCCGCGCATCGATGGAAGCGCAGGCTGCCGCGCTGGGATTGTCGCTGACGTTCTTCGAGGCCGTGAATGGCGGCGATTCCCATCCCCTGTTCGCGCGGGTTCATGCCGGCAAGCGGCAGGCCCGCAAGGGCAGGCCGTTCCGGCCGGGCGAAATAGGCTGCTGGGCCAGCCATTACCTGCTCTGGCAACAGTGCGTCGCAAGCGGAAAGCCGATGATCGTTTTCGAAGACGACATCCTTCTGGGCCCGCGCTTTCCGGAACTGCTGCATGCCTTGCCTCTCGTACCCGCGGAGGTCGGGTATTTCCGCCTGCACGCGGCGAACCGGGCCAGCGTGCCCTGGCGACGCTTCGGGGGCTTCGTCCTGCATCGTTACTGGCGCAGCCCGATGTGCACGTTCGGCTACTACCTGACCCCGGCGGCGGCGGAGCGATTCCTGCGCCATGCCACGGAGTGGGTGCTGCCGGTCGACGATTACATGGACCTGGCGTGGCTGCACGGCGTGGAGTGCCTGGGCCTCAAGCCCGGCGTGGTGTCCGGCGGCGACGTATTCGATTCGACCATCCGGGTCGATGGCAGGAAGAAGGCCGGCGTGGGCGTGACGGGCTGGGTGACGCGCGAGGCCTACCGCGCCTGGCTGAGCCTGCGCTGGTTCCTGCACAACCTGCCTGCGCGCCTGCGCCGGAGCGCACCGCCGGACTGAGGCCGGTGCAGGAGTGATCTAGAATGGCGGCATGCCCGTGCTGCCTCTTTCCCTGGTCGTCATCACCCACAACGAATCGGCGAACATCGCGCGCTGCCTCGACAGCGTGCCCTTCGCTGCGGAAAAACTGATCATCGACAGCGGCAGCGATGACGACACGATCGCCATCGCCCGCGCCCACGGTGCCCGCGTGGTGCACCAGGACTGGCTCGGCTTCGGCGCGCAGCGCAACTTCGCGACCACCCAGGCCGCGCATCCGTGGATCCTGGTGCTCGACGCCGACGAATACCTCAGCCCGGAGCTGGCGGTGGAGCTCGCCGCCCGGCTGCCGCAGGTGATCGAGGGCGATGCCGCAGTGGGCATCCTCCGGCGCCGCACGCTGTACATGGGCGCGCCGATGCGCTGGTACCGGCCGATGGTGGGCGAGCGCCTGGCGCGGCTGTACCACCGCGAGCGCGCGCGCTGGAGCGATGCGCGCGTGCATGAATCGCTGCGCTGGGAAGGCCGCGCCGAAACCTTTGCCGCGCCGTTCGAGCACCTGCACAACCCGACGCTGCCGCACAAGCAGCTCAAGGTGCTGCGCTACGCCGAGCTGAAGTGCCGCGACTGGCTGGAACGCGGCCGGCCGGTGCGCGTGTGGATGACGCCGCTGGTGTACATCGCCTCGTTCGCCAAGGAGGCGCTGCTGCGGCTGGCCGTGCTCGACGGCTGGCGCGGGCTGGTGGTGGCGCACACCGCGGCGACGTATGCGGTCTACAAGCGCATCCGCTACTACGAGATGGTGCGCAATCCCGATTCCGTCGAGCAGGCGCGCGCGGTGCTGCAGCGCCACGGCCTCGACCGCTAGTTCGCCGCCAGACAACGCATCCAGGACCCGACTCCAATGACCGGCCCGCGCCACTACCTGCTGTACGGCTCCGAGCGCTATGCGCTGGCGATCCTGCGCCCGCTGCAGGACGCCATCCGCGCCCGCGGCGACCACGCCGCCTGGTTCTTCGACGGTCCGGGTGCCGAAGACCTGGTGGAGGGCGAGGTGCTGCTCGACGTCGCCGGCGTGCGCCGCTGGCGGCCGGAGGCGGTGTTCACGCCCGGCAACCACCTGCCGCACTTCTTCCCGGGCGTGAAGGTGGAGGTCTTCCACGGCTTCGATGCCGGCAAGCCGCGGCACATCTACATCCGCGGGTTCTTCGACCTGTACTGCACCACCGGCCCGCGCGACACCGGCAGCTTCCAGGCGCTGGCCGACGCGCAGGGCCACTTCAGCGTGGCCGAGACCGGCTGGACCAAGATCGATCCGTTCATGCGCGAAATCGCCGGCGCGCTGCCGCCGGTGCGCGACGTGCCGGTCATCCTGTACCACTCCACGTTCTCGCCGTCGTGGAGCGCCGCCGAGACGCTGTACGACGAGGTCAAGCGCCTGTCACGCGACGGACGCTGGCGCTGGATCATCACCTTCCACCCCAAGATGGCCGCGGAGACGGTGGCGAAGTTCAAGGCGCTGGAGAACGAACACCTGGTGTTCGCCGAGAACGACAACATCCTCGAGCTGTTCCCGCAGGTCGACATGATGTGTTCGGACACCTCGTCCGCGCTCAGCGAATTCCTGCTCACCGGCAAGCCGGTGGTGACGTTCAAGAACCGCCGCCCGGGGCCGCAGCTGATCGACATCGACGACGTGGCCGCGTTCGAGCCGGCGATCGAGCGCGCGCTGTCGCGGCCTCCGGAACTGATGGTGGCGATCCGCGAATTCGCCGACGCCATCCACCCGTACCGCGACGGCCGCAGCAGCGAACGCGTGCTCGCGGCGGTCGATGCGTTCATCGCAGCCGGCGGGCGCAACCGGCGGCCCAAGCCGCGCAACTGGTGGCGCAAGCTCAAGCTTCGCCGCCGGATCGGTTACTGGGGCCCGGCGCGCTGGTGACGCCGCGCTGCAGCAGCCACAGGCGCACGGTCTTCTGGCGCGCGGTGTCGGCGGTGACGTAGGCGTACACCAGCCCCGCCCAGCCGTCGCGAAAGCCACGCGCAGCAGGAGAAGCGCCAGGCCGGCGCCAGCACCAGCTTGGCCAGCGTGGCTCGCTTGCCGCGGGCGTGTGCGTGTTCGGCCATCATCTGCGCGTACTGGCGGCCCTTGGCGAGCTGGTGTTCGAACGATCGGAACGGAAGGTGCAGCAGGTCGCTGGACAGGGTGAGGACCGGGCCGTCGACGCTCGCGCTTTCGTGGACCTCGCGATCGCCGCGCCAACCGCCGCGGCGGCGGTCGAACAGGCGCAGCTTGCGGTCCGGGTAGGCGTTGCCGTGGCGCAGGAAGCGGCCGAAGTACTCCGAGCAGCGCGCGAACCGGTACCCCGCGGCGCGGTCCAGCCCGGCCAAGTGCGCGGTTTCGATTGATGCCCGCAGGTCGTCGCCGATGCGTTCGTCGGCATCCACGCACAGCACCCAGTTGTGGGTCGCTTGCTCCACCGCGAACTGCTTCTGGCTTCGGAAGCCGTCGAACGTGCTGGCCGTGAACGGATTCGACCAGCGCATGCGCTACGGCGGCCAGGACCGCGAGTTCGGGATCCGGTCAGGCGGTGTCGACGCGATGCCGCTGGCCGACGTGGCCTGAGCGGGCCCGGCGGGCCTCCTACCAGCGCAGCGGAAGTCGGGCCAGGTCGGCCGCCAGCCGCGCGTGCAACGCGCGCGCCTCGGCCTCGGGCAGGAACCGCAGCCGCAGCGGAGTACCCGAGGCGCGCGCGCCGGCGGTGTCCAGCCACAGCGTGGCCATGCCGAAGCGCCGGTCCAGCGGCGATTGCCGCAGCTCCAGCGCCTGCAGCTTGTCGATCTCGGCGAAGCGCCAGTGGCGTGACCACCAGCCGTCGCGCACCGCGACCAGCCGTGCGTCGCAGGCGAATCCTGCGCGTCGCGCATGCTGGCGCGCGGCGAACACCGCCCACGGCGCCCAGGCCAGCGCCATCAATCCCCAGGGGCCAAAGCGCCAGTACGCGGCGGCAGCGGCCAGTGCGGCCAGCAGCAGCCCGGGCAGCATCAGCCGCTGCCAGGCGCGCGGATGCAGCGGCTGCCAGGCTTCCGGCGGCCAGGCGATGCCGGGCAGCACCTCGCGGACCAGCGCGTCGCAGGCGTCCGGCATCGCGATCGGCGCCAGTTCGCGCAGGCTGCGCTGGTCGCCTTCCTGCTGCTGTCCGACTGCGGTGTCGACATGCAGCGCGCGCCGCCGCAGCAGCCGGTGCAGCAGGCCTTCGTGCAGGGTCCAGGCCTGGATCCGGCGCCGCGAGGCGCTGGTGCGCACGCGCGTCAGCAGGCCGCGTTCAACCGTCAGCCGGCGGCCGTGGGCCTGCAGCGTGAACCCGTGGAACTGCAGCACGGCCAGCAGCACCGACAGCAGCCGCAACACCACCAGCGCCACCAGCACGAAGCCCGCGACGGCGGCGGCCTGCCCGGCCCAGCCGGTCGCAAGGTGGCTGGCGTAGCCGAAGGCCTGTTCGCCGGCATCGCGCACCAGCCGCGCCATCGAGCGATCCGGGAACACCTGCCAGGAGAGCGCGAATGCGCCGGCCACCACCACCATGCCGCGATTGCTGACCAGGCCCAGGCGCACGACTTCGGCGGTCGGCAGTGCCAGCAGGAGCGTGCCGTCGGGGATGGCATCGGTCGACGCGTCCGCCAGCCCGGGCGCATGCGCGCGCGTGCCGCGCTCCCGGATCAGGCGTTCGAGCGCAAGCGCCTCGTCCATGCGCAGTACGCGCATCTCGGCTTCGGCCTTGCCGCCCGCCGCCGACTCCAGGCGCACCTCGGCCACGCCGAACACGCGGTGCAGCAGCGACTGGTGCAGGGCGACGTTGTGGATCCGCGCAAACGGGATCTGCCGCACCTTGCGCTCCAGCAGCCCCTCGCGCACTACCAGCCGGTCGTCGTCGACGCGGTAGCGGTAGGTGAAGTACTGCCATAGCGAGGCCAGCGCCAGCACCGCCACGCCGATCAGCGGCCACAGCGCGTTGCCGTCGCCGCGGCCCACGAACACCAGCGCCAGCAGCGGGATGATGAACTGCTTGAGCTGCTGCACCAGCACGAACAACCACGACCATGGGTGCAGCCGGCGCTCGAGCTCAGGCGTCGACATCGCTGCCGTCCACGAGGTGTTCGTCGTCGTCGTCGACCTGCTGGGCCAGACGGTCGCGGAGGCGCTCGGCGTCGGCGGCGTCCAGGCCCTGCACGGCGACCGCGCTGTCGCGGGTGCCGGCGGTATGCACCACCAGCGTCGACAGACCGAAGCGCCGCTCCAGCGGGCCGCGCTTGAGGTCGACGTGCTGCACGCGCGTGCGCGGCACCCGGGTCTCGGCGTGCCACAGGCGCCCGCGGCGCCAGCCGAAGCCGGTGTCGTCGAGCAGCCAGCGCGCGGTGCGGTATTGGCGGTGGGCCAGCCACAGGCCGTAGCCGGGCAGCAGCACCAGGCTGGCCAGCGCCAGGCCCAGGGCCAGGCCCTGGTGGTCGCGCAGCAGCAGCCCGATCGGCACCAGCGAGCCCAGCGCCAGCAGACCGAAGCCGAGGCCGTTGCCGAGCATGAACAGGGTCCGGGCGCGCCTGGGCAGCGGCTGCCAGCCGCCGTCTTCCGTTGCCAGCGCAGGAGGCGGCACGTGGTCGGTGCCGGACTCGCGGCCGGACTCGCGATCGGGCGCGGGACCGATGCCGGCCTTCGCGTCGGCCGTGGGGTCGGGGTCGTTCATCGCCGGCCGTGCTCCAGGTCGCGGTAGGGGTTGGTCTCGCCGCTGCCGGGCGGGCGCAGGGTGAAGCGCTTGTAGGTCCACTGGTACTGCGCAGGCGCGCGGCGCGCCATGTGTTCCACGCCGGCGTTGAGCGCCGCGACGGAGGCCTGGATGTCAGAGCCCGACAGCGCGGCCGGGGCGGCATCGAAGCGCAGCGCGAAGCCCAGGTCGTCGTCGATGCGCTCGCAGCTGGCGAACAGCACCGTCGCCCCGCTGCGTTCGGCCAACCGCGAGACCAGGGTCATGGTGAGCGCCTGGATGCCGAAGAACGGCGCGAACACGCCATCGCCGGCCTTCGGCTGCTGGTCCGGCAGGATCCCGACCACCCCGCCGGCCTTGAGCACCTTGTAGAGCTGGCGGATGCCAGGTCCCTCGGCGCGGACCTGGGTGATGCGGTCGGCATCGGTATCGGCGCGCACCCGGCGCAGGAAGGCTTCGCCGACCTTCGACTCCGGCGGCTTGTACAGGATCGCCAGCGGCGTGCGCGCGGCCAGCCACTGGTTGAGCAGCTCCCAGTTGCCGTGGTGGGGCGCGGCCACGATCACACCGCGACCGGCGGTAATGGCGGCATCGAACAGGCCTTCGCCGTGGGTCTCGCGGATGAGGCGCAGGTTTTCGCCATGCGGCCGGGTCCACAGGCGCAGGGTCTCGATGGCCTGGCGGCCGGTGGTGCGCATCACTTCGCGGTGCAGGGACTGGCGCGTGGCGTGGTCCAGCGCGGGCAGCGCGAGCTCCAGGTTGCGCAGCGCCACCACGCTCTCGCGCGTGCCCAAGCGGCGGGTCAGTCCGCCCAGGGCGTTGCCCAGCGCGCGCTGCAGCGCCCACGGCAGGCGCCCGACGGCGCTGGCCCCGCCGTGCAGCAGGCTTGCGAGGAACTCGGTCATCGCTAGAGTCTATCCGGCCGATCCCGATTCCGAGGCTGTCTCCAGATGCTCCTGCTGCTGCAACGCGTGACCCGGGCCAGCGTCGAGGTGGCCGGCGAGACCGTTGGTGCCATCGGCCCGGGCCTGCTGGTGCTGGCCGGCATCGAGCCCGGCGACGGCGCGGCCGATATCGCGAAGATGGCGCCCCGCCTGATGGCCTACCGGGTCTTCGCCGACGACGCCGGCCGCATGAACCGCTCGCTGGCTGACACCGGTGGCGCACTGCTGCTGGTGAGCCAGTTCACCCTGGCCGCCGACACCCGCTCCGGCCTCCGCCCGGGGTTCAGTACCGCCGCGCCGCCAGCCGAAGCTGAACGGACCTTTGACGCCCTGGTGGCCGAATGTCGACGACTTCACCCGCCGGGGGTGGAAATTGGCCGCTTCGGGGCCCATATGACGATAAGTCTGGTCAATGACGGTCCAGTCACCTTCCTGCTGCGGTCCTGAGCCCTCGCGCCGGATGGTATAATTACGGGTTCCCCTTTCTACGGTGAGCGCCACATGGCGATCGAGCGTCCAGCCCCGCAGTCCGACATCAAGCTCCTGATTTCCAAGGGGCTCGAGCAGGGCTATCTGACCTATGCCGAGGTCAACGATCACCTGCCCGACGATCTCGTCGACGCGGAGCAGATCGAAGACATCATCGGCATGATCAACAGCATGGGTATCCAGGTGCATGAAACCACCCCGGATGCCGAGACCCTGCTGCTGGCCGGCGAATCCAGCGGTGGCCGCGACGTCGACGACACCGCCGCCGAGGAAGCCGCCGCGACGCTGACCGCGCTCGACGGCGAGGGCGGCCGCACCACCGATCCCGTGCGCATGTACATGCGCGAGATGGGCACCGTGGAGCTGCTGACCCGCGAGGGCGAGATCGCGATCGCCAAGCGCATCGAGGAAGGCCTTAACCAGATGGGCGCCGCGCTGGCGACCTTCCCCTGGTCGGTCGAGCTGCTGCTCGAGGATTTCGAGCTGCACAAGGCCGGCAAGAAGCGCCTGGCCGAGATCGTGGTCGGGTTCACCGACGGCCTTGACGATCCCGAGCCACCGGTCGCCCCGCCCGCTCCCGCGCCCGCCGCCGAGCCCGCCAAGGCGGGTGCCGAAGGCGCCGATGAGGAAGCCGACGAAGACGCCGAAGACGACAAGGACGACGCCGCCGCCGAAGAGACCGGCCCCACCGGCCCGGACCCGGCCGAGGTCGCGCGCCGCATGGAGGAAATGGGTGCCGCGTACGCCAAGTTCCAGAAGACCGTGGCCAAGAACGGCCCGAGTGCCAAGCAGGCGCTGAAGCTCCGCGAGGAGATGGCCGCCACCTTCACCAGCTTCAAGCTGCCGCTGCCGCTGACCGACGTGCTGGTGCGCAAGCTGCGCGACGTGGCCGGCCAGATCAAGGACCACGAGCGCCGCATCCTGGACCTCTCCACCCGCGTCGCCAAGATGCCGCGCAAGGACTTCATCCGCGCCTGGGACGGCAACCAGACCAATCTCGAGTGGGTGGAGGACCTGCTCAAGCGCAAGCAGAAGTGGGCCAGCGGCCTGCGCGACGTCAAGGAACAGATCGTCGCCGAGCAGCAGGCCACGCTCGATATCGAGAAGGCCATGATGGTGACGCTCGCCGACCTGCGCGAGATCACCCGCACCATGGCCTACGGCGAAGCCAAGGCGCGCAAGGCCAAGAAGGAAATGGTCGAGGCCAACCTGCGCCTGGTCATCTCCATCGCCAAGAAGTACACCAACCGCGGCCTGCAGTTCCTCGACCTCATCCAGGAAGGCAACATCGGCCTGATGAAGGCGGTCGACAAGTTCGAATACCGCCGCGGCTACAAGTTCTCCACGTATGCGACCTGGTGGATCCGCCAGGCCATCACCCGCTCGATCGCCGACCAGGCGCGCACCATCCGCATCCCGGTGCACATGATCGAGACGATCAACAAGTTGAACCGCATCTCCCGCCAGATGCTCCAGCAGTTCGGCCGCGAGGCCACGCCGGAGGAGCTTGCGAAGGAGATGGACATGCCCGAGGACAAGATCCGCAAGGTCATGAAGATCGCCAAGGAGCCGATCTCCATGGAGACCCCGATCGGCGACGACGAGGACTCCCACCTGGGCGATTTCATCGAGGACACCAACGTGGAGTCCCCGGTGGACGCGACCACCAACACCAACCTCTCCGAGACCGTGCACGACGTGCTTGCCGGCCTCACCCCGCGGGAGGCGAAGGTGCTGCGCATGCGCTTCGGCATCGACATGAACACCGATCACACGCTGGAAGAGGTCGGCAAGCAGTTCGACGTCACCCGCGAGCGCATCCGCCAGATCGAAGCCAAGGCGCTGCGCAAGCTGCGGCACCCGAGCCGCTCCGAGCAGCTGCGGAGCTTCCTCGACATCGAGTGAGCCGGCAGTACAGGCACGTCATGGAGCCCCGCGAAAGCGGGGCTTCGTGTTTTTGGGCGTGGAGTTGCGATAATCCCGCTGCGAGGGGCCTATAGCTCAATGGTCAGAGCAGAGGACTCATAATCCTTTGGTTCCAGGTTCGAGTCCTGGTGGGCCCACCATCTACTGATCCGGCTGAGTCCAGATCAGTCCGAATTTACTGGAAAATCGACCGTATTTCTGGGGTTCTTGTCCCACTCTGTCCGGTCGTGTGCGCCAACATCCAGCTGGAACGTGAGTAAAAGTGCGAGTAAGATGGTCGGAAGGCCTTCGGTTACTCACATATTCGTTACTCACAGCCATGCTGACCGACACCAAGCTGCGCAGCCTCAAGCCCCGGGGCAAGGTCTATCGTCTCGCCGACGCCAATGGGCTGTGCGTCGAGGTGAGGCCTTCTGGAGCCAGGATTTGGCGCTATCGGTACCGGTTCGCCGGCAAGGCGAACATGCTGACCATCGGCGACTACCCGGCCGTTACATTGGCAGAAGCTCGCGCCGAAAGAGAGAAAGCCCGGGCCCAGCTAAAAAAGGGCATGGACCCGGCCTTGGCGGTGAAGATCGAGCGAGCGGCGCAGCAGGAAGAGGCCGGCAATACTTTTGGCGCTCTTGCTGAAGAATTGGTTGCTCAACGGGCCAAGAAGCTCAGTCCGGGGTCCGTCGTTCGGGAACGTCGGATGTTGGAGCGCGATCTCGGAAGCATCGCCAATCTACCCGTCCGGAGCGTGACTGCGCCGATCCTGCTGAAGGCCCTCCGGAAAATCGAGGCCCGTGGAGCAGTTGAGACGGCGCATAGGGCTCGCGCCGCCGCGGGCATGGTCTTTCGCTACGCCATCGCCACCGGCCGGGCCGAGAACAACCCGGCCCTGAGTCTTGCCGGCGCATTGACCCCTACGAAAACCAAGCACTTCTCCAGCCTGACTGAGCCCGCGGAGGTGGCAAAGCTCCTCAAGGCAATCTACGGCTACCAAGGTTCGCCAATCGTGTCCGCCGCGCTCAAGCTCTCGGCGCTCCTGTTCGTCAGGCCAGGCGAGCTCCGTGCGGCGCGCTGGGAGGATATCGACCTGGATGCTGCTGAGTGGCGTTACATCACCAGTAAGACCCAGACCCAGCACATCGTTCCCTTGGCTGGGCAGGTAGTCGAACTCCTGGAAGATGTCCGACCCTATGCAAGGAAAAGCCAGTACGTCTTTCCGAGCGTGCGGAGCGTCCAGAAGCCGATCAGTGAGAACACGATCAACGCCGCTCTACGGAACCTCGGGTTCGACGGCACGATGATGACTGCCCATGGTTTTCGGGCCATGGCGCGAACATTGCTGGACGAGATGCTTGGGTTCAGGCCGGATTTCATCGAGCATCAACTCGCCCATGCGGTGCGGGATCCGCTGGGGCGGGCGTACAACAGGACTACGCACCTGGAAGAGCGCAAGAAGATGATGCAGGCGTGGGCCAACTACCTGGACGAGTTAAGGCGTAGCGCATAGCGTGACCCACGGATGAGTTCGTGCATGGTCGATCAATCGAGCTCAGTGAGCGCGGAGCCTGTTCGGTGCTAGGCGGCCGCTTCCGACCCATGGCGGACATCAGCGGATCAACTTCCACGAATCGGTTAACCAGCGATGGAGCACTCCAGGTGGGCCGGCATGTTGATGCGTCTTGAACGCGCGCATGAATCAGAATAAAAGGGAGTGCAGCATCTACTTGAAGATGCAATGGGTGCCTACCCGGCCTTAAGAGTCGCGCTGGACAACGTCTGGTCCAAGGCACGATTTCCGTGCTTGCCTAGATGTATGGCATTCGAGCCACGGGTTGGGTATCGTCCCGGATGCTGCTGGGGCATGGGGAAACTGGGTTTTCCGCCTAGGTTGATGTTGCTCCGATCCAATCACGAGCAGGGGGCTCATGTGATTGCCGAATCCGATCTAGAGGAAATCCACCCGAAGGCACCGACTGGCGTGTCGTCCCAGTCGCAGGTCCAGAACGGAATTCCGATTCCCAAGGCCGGTCGAATCAAGCTCTTCAGTCCCGATGACTGGGAGGAGTTCATCGAGGAATGGGCAAGCTCGCTTGCCACGGTCTACGTGAAGGTTCGGCGGTTTGGTGGGGCTGGCGACCTTGGCGTGGATATCGCGGGATTCTGCTCCGACCAAGGGTTTCTTGGCGCCTGGGACAACTTTCAGTGCAAGAGATATGACCATCCGCTGCGCCCCGCGGACATCTGGGTGGAAATCGGGAAAATCATCTACTACTCGCACCTTGGCGAGTACAGCCCGCCGAGGAAGCACTACTTCGTATGCTCGCAAGGCATCGGAACCAGCCTAGAGAAGCTGTTGAATACGCCTGGCACGCTGAAAGCGAAGGCAGCAGAGAATTGGGGCAAGCATTGCCGCGATGGCATTACATCCCGCGCGTCGATCGCACTGGATGGCGTGTTGAAGGACTACTTTGAAGCCTTCGACTTTTCGATCTTCTCCTCAAGATCGGTCGTCGAAATCATCGAAGAGCACAGTAAGACAAGATTCCATGCGATTCGTTTCGGCGGTGGACTTCCAGTTCGACCGAATCCCGATCTTCCGCCCGACACACCCCAGGAAGATGAAAGCCGTTACATCCGGCAGATCCTCGATGCCTATGGGGACCACCTTGGGGCCAGCTTGTCTGGCGCGGCAGCGCTCGTTCACCACGGTGCTCTCAAGCGGGACTATCTCCGGCAGCGCGAACGTTTCTATCACGCAGAATCATTGAAGAACTTTGCAAGGGATACGGTGCCGGACGGCACCTTCGACGCGTTGCAGGACGAGATCTATCACGGCGTGGTCGATGTCTGTGAAAACAACCACACCAACGGATTCGAGCGGATGAAAGCAACCATTTCGCAGGCGGCCGCGGTAGCCGCGAGTTCGAATCCGCTGGTGTCTTCAATGAAGGTCCAGGACAGGCAGGGAATCTGCCACCAGCTGGCAAACGACGACCGCTTGAGATGGATTCCAGGCGATGACTAGATCAACGCTTCCGAATCCCTTCAACAGCCCCCTGGAGACGGGCGTGCGCTCGCTTACGATTCTGGTTGCGGCGTTCCCTGCGGCGTTCGATCTGCAGCGACTGGTGGAGATGGACTATCTCGTGGTCCATTCTGGAGATGCCGATGGCCCTGAGAGCCTTCATGCGCCTCTTCCGTTGCGTGCGGGGGAGCTGCTTGTAAGGCGAGGCCTGATCGAAAAGGGACTGGTCCTAATGAGGAGTCGAAATCTTGTGAGGCGCATGCCGTCCGAGGATGGATTCCGTTATATCGCCGAGGAGGCGGCTGCACCTTTCATCTCGTCACTGACCTCCGAGTACTCCCGCCATCTGAGGGCGCGTTCCGAATGGGCGGTCGGCCGCTTTCAGCAAACTCCGACGGACGAGGTCCGCCGTATCACGCATCGCCTGTTTGAACGATGGGGGAGCGAGTTCCAGCTTGTGCAAACGAGCGGAGCAGGGCAATGAGCGACGGTTACCTCCAGCTTCGCAGGATCGCATTCAGTGGACCGAAAGGGGACTCCAGCCTCGAGTTCAGCTCGGGCGTGAACGTGGTTTGTGGCGCATCCGACACCGGCAAGTCGTTCCTCGCGGAGTCCATTGACTACATGCTTGGTGGTTCCGAACTCCGGGAAATACCGGAACGGGCGAAGTATGCGGAAGTCGAGCTAGACCTGGGCATCAGCGACGGCGAAAGTTGCCGCCTCCGCAGGGCCACGTCCGGGGGCAACTTCACCCTGATCAACCTCGACGCACCCGGATCTACCGGGATCGTCCTCAAGCAGGCGCATGCGCACGGCAAGACCGACAACCTATCCGGCTTCCTGCTCGAGAAGATCGGCCTGTTGGAAAGGCGAATTCTGAAGAGCGGAACCAAGGCCACGACTCGAAGCCTCAGTTTTCGCGACCTCGCGCGGCTCGTCATCGTCCAGGAGGGGGAGATTCAGCATCGGGGGTCTCCGTTCTGGAGTGGCCAGTACACCACCAAGACATCCGAACTGGCGACGGTCAAGCTGTTGCTGACCGGGATCGACGATTCGGCTGTCGTCGCCCTTGGCGACGCTGGGCCGGATAACACAC
The DNA here is from genome assembly GCF_054072735.1 of Luteimonas sp. A649. NCBI lineage: Bacteria > Pseudomonadati > Pseudomonadota > Gammaproteobacteria > Lysobacterales > Lysobacteraceae > Luteimonas > Luteimonas sp. A649. The sequence goes on from NZ_JBSVRQ010000002.1 coordinate 302,451, forward strand.
GCCAGATCGCACTCATCGACGAACTGCTTGCCGATCTAGCAAGCGAGATCGAAGACACGGGCGCGGATCGCGAGGATCTTGTTGGCCAACTCGGTCGGCTGGAAACCTCGGTTGCTAGTCGGCGTGAGTCTCTGAACATCGCGCAACGTCAGCTTGACGAACTGCTGACGCGACGGCGCGAGGCGTTCGAGGAACGAAACGGCATGCAGAATCGCCAGGGCGAGCTCGGCGACCTTCTTGCACGATTCACACTGCTCCATGAGCACTACATCGTGGATACCGACCGGCTCAATGCCATTCGCGAGAGCGGTTCGCTGTTCGTCCACGTCGACGTGAAGCCGTGCCCGGTATGCGGTGCGAGGCCGGAGGACCAGCATCTCGAGTCTGCATGCGATGGCGACGTCGACGCTGTCGTTCTTGCGGCCAACTCCGAGATTCAGAAGATCACAAGGCTTCTCGCGGAACTCGAGGGAACGGTCTCGGACCTTTCAGCCGAGAAAGAAGAACTAAGCAAATCGATTGCCGAACAGGATGCCCGGTTCAGCGAGCTGGACAAGGCGATCCAAGAGACCGTTGCGCCGGACGTGAAAGGCTACCAAGCCTCGTTCTCGGAGCTCGTCGAGGAGCGGGCGAGCGTCCAGAAGCTCGTCGACCTGTTCGCGCGTCGCGAGAAGCTGGAGGGACGCAGGCTTTCGTTGCAGGATGATGGCGAGAGTGCGGATGGCGAAGAGCCGGTCAAGGCCGGGATTCCGGACTCGGCAGCGCATGCATTGTCCACGAAATTGTCAGCCATCCTCAAGGCGTGGAATTTTCCTGGCGAATGCTTGGTTCACTTCGACAAGCAATCCACGGATTTCATCATCGACGGGAAGCACCGGGCGAGCCGAGGCAAGGGATTGCGCGCCATCACGCATGCCGCCGTGAACATCGCGTTGCTCGAGTATTGCCAAGAGAAGGGCTTGTCGCATCCCGGCTTCGTGGTTCTCGACTCTCCGTTGCTCGCATACTTCAAGCCAGAGGGTCCCGAGGACCTTGCTCTCAAGGGGACTGACCTGAAAGAACGGTTCTACGAGTATCTCGTTACTCACCATGGGGCGGACAGTCAGGTGCTCATCATCGAGAACCAGCATCCTCCGGAGCGGCTGGAGAATCGGCTCGTCATGAACGTGTTCACCGGGAACCCTGGTGAAGGCCGTTTCGGTCTGCTGTGACGATAAGAAGCGGGGGTCGGCGCCTGACGGATCAATCCTCGTTCCACACTAGGACTACATCCAAGGATCAGTCGTTAGATCCACATCGATATCCGCATAGACCCTGTTTCGATTCTCCCTGAACCTCCCTACCTCCAGCGCATGCTCGAAATGCTTGGCCACCACCAGATGGTGCCCGCGATGGGCGTTCGCTCCAAGCTCAAAGCGGACGGGACCCCGTCCCTAGAGGCCGATTGGTGGAGCTGCCTTGAAACGGGGATGACTATCCGAACTGGCGCGACGATGAGGAGAGTGCCCTACGGGAAGATGGTGAGATGGGCGCGCCGATTCGCTTGGTCAGCAGAACGACGCTAGCGCCATAGATACAATCTTTGGAGCGCAAAGGAACTGCGCGAATGCGGCTAACATCGACGTATAGTTCGTCCGTCCGGCGACGCGCAATTGTCAGCTCTTGCGGTCGCCCGAGATCCCTCCGACACGAGAGTAGAGATGCTCCTCAACTTTCCGCCTCCAGCGAACTGGCAGGATTTTCAGCTGCTCACTGCTCGCCTTGTCGAGCTCAAGTGCGCCGAAGGGACAGTGCGCGAATACGGCCGCCAGGGACAGCGGCAAGATGGGGTCGACGTCTACGGCGAAATGTACAATGGCGAGCATCTTGGTGTGCAGTGCAAGGAGATGCAGCCTGGACGGAAGCTCACCCAAAGGCTGATCCAGACAGAGGCCGATAAAGCCCGAGACTTCAAGCCAGCGCTCAACACATTCGTGCTGGCCACCACGCTGCCGGAAGACACCGCGATGCACCAGGCGGTGACGACCCTGAACCAGTCCGGCGCCTATCCATTCCGGATTACGTACTGGAGTTGGAAACACTTTAACGACGTGCTCAATCGATCCAACCAGGTCGTCCAGGACAGCTACAAAATCTACGCGCAGAGCTTTGGCTTTGACCAAGAGCTCGCGGATCTGGAAGCCATCAGAACAGGCTTTGATCGCCCGGCCTTTATTGATGATTTCAGATATGAGATGCGCTACGTCGATTTCGTACACGCACTTGGCGACACCGCTCTTTTTCTCGAAACTGGGCTGCTACGTGATCGGCAGACCAACAGCCTGATCAGCGCCACATATGCGCGCGGCATGCTGCCTGCTGGGTCTTCAAAGACACTGCGCACGGAACTCAAGAGAGAAGTTACTGCACTGCGCATACATGCCGCCCAAGACCTTAAAGACGGGCGGCTCGATGCGAGTTCGGCGATCGTGTACAACGCGCGACGGCGTGCGGTACTTGAGACTCTGAATAGAGGGCTGCAGCGGCACAACATGCCCCCGATTGCTGCCAGCTACTGACGCCTCCGGTGTATCGAACCCTTCCAGAGATCGGGTTGCGAGCTTCTTGCAGGGTGGTCGGCCACGATGCTTCTTGATAGTCGGATCGCGCGAACCGATACGCACTGACCGCTGCTGGCCGAAAGCGGACATGGTCGCTTTCGGCCAGAAGCGGACGTTGACGCCTAGGGCACGGCTAGCTCGAACGTTCAGCACGTAAGGCTACGGCTGAAAAGGGATGGATTCGATCCACTGAGGTTCCGCGGCTGCTGCTGGACCCAAGTAGTACCTCTCAGAATCGATGACCTATTGCGTCTCCTAGACCGATCCGAACCATAATTAGCGGTAGCTCCTTCCTCTCGAGTCGTTTACCCATGCATCCGATGAGCCGCGCACGCTTCGAGGCCCTGGCTGCCTACTGCCGCGTCGGGCCGGCGATGAACCTGGTCGACGAGCACGCCTGGTACGAATCGGACGATGGTCGGCTGCTCGGCGTCGTGCTGCGTGAGCTCGTCGACGGCGAGTACCAAGCCATCTTTCTCGCACGCGATCTGGTCGAGCGCTTTCGCTGGATTTACGGCACGAAGTTCTTCGACACCCCGGAGGCCGCTGCAGCCGCGATGACCGAGAAGGCGCCTGGGCTGCTGGCTGGGCTGGACGAGGCGCGGGGGCAGGGCGACGAGCCGCGCCACGCGGTGGACTTCTTCGCCCCGCGCGTGCCCGAGGCGCGCACCGATCCGAGCTTCGTGAATTTGCGCGACCTCGAAGGCTACAGCCCGGCACGCGAGCTCATCAGCGCGATGATGCGCTGGCACGAGGACATCGACGGCAACTACGTTGAGCAGTTTCAGTCCGCTGCCTTCGATGCCCGGCTAATGGAACTGTACGTGTTCGCGCTATTGGTCGAGAACGGCTTCGTCGTTCGCCACGAGGGTGCCGCGCCGGATTACCTTGCCGACGATGGCAACGGCGAACTTGCAATCGAGGTGACCACAGTCAACCCCACACTGGATGCGCAGGGCCAACGCGTGCCGCCTCCGCCGGTCGACACCGAGGAGGAGATCGCGGCGTACCTGAAGCAGTGGATGCCGATCAAGTTCGGCGGTCCGCTAACGGCGAAACTGAGTAAGCGTTATTGGACCTTGCCGCACGTCGCGGGTAAGCCCCTAGTTTTCGCGATCCAGGACTTCCACGCGCCACAGTCGATGATCCGGGCCCGCGCGGGCTTGGGCATCTACCTCTATGGCTACGAACACGCCTGGCAGTACGACGCCGAAGGTCGCCTGATTATTGAGCCGCAACGCGTCACCGACCATCGGTGGGGAGAGAAGGTCATTCCGACCGGCTTCTTCGACCAGCCCGAGGCCGAGAATGTTAGCGCCGTGCTGTTCAACAACAGCGCGACCTTGTCCAAGTTCAACCGCATGGGTTACGTCGCTGGCTTCGGATCGCGGCACGTGCAAATGATCCGAAACGGCTTCGCCTTGAACCCGGACCCCAATGCTGCCGCGCCAACGCCTTTCGTGCATAACGTTGACGAGGAGTATTGGGAAACGTGGTCGGAGGGTTTGGATATCTTCCACAACCCGCGCGCACTGCATCCGCTCGATCCCCGCCACTTCCCCTCGGCGGTACACCACACTCTGCAGGCCGACGGGCAGGTCAGCACGCTGCGGCTGACCGACGAGTTCCACCCGCTAGCATCGATCACCCACATTCTGGTCCCCGACCACGCGGCGCACTGAGGGCCTCAGTTTCTCCTACTACAAAGCACCTGGCTTCGCTGATTCCGAATCCAAAAGCGGAGTTGCCTCTGTGCGCGTGCTGCGGAGGGCACCCCTGCACCTTGCACCCTGCTTGTCACGCGCAGAGGGTTGACCTAAGCCGAATGTAGGAAGCGGACGATCGATGGCGTGCTAGAACCGTCGAGGCAAGTCGATAATAGCCTCGTGCATCTCAGAATTGGCGCGTACCCAAGCATGATCTGGCGGAAGTGCGGCGATCGCATCAATCGCACGCACGTACTTCTGCCGCAGCCATTCGTACTTGAGCCGAACATCTGGCGCTTTAGCCGCGATGCCCTTCTTCAGGATTTTCGCAACGGAGCCGAGGTAGCTGCCATACATGTCGTTATCGCCGCCAATCACTTCGATTACGGCTTTCCAAGAGACGTACTCGAGATAGCGGCAGCCGTCAGTATCTGTTGACAGGTAGCCCTCGACATACGCGCACTCGTCCTCGCCATCGTGATGCTCGGCTGGAGCAGCGTGTGCAACATCGAGCACGCTGTTGCTGACGAGCACGCGCGGGTAGATGGCGCACTTGCTTTCTAGCTCATAGGCTTCGACCATCGCCGCCCCAAGGAGATACCGATCGGTATGGATCAAGTTCCCGACGGTGACCGCGCCTCGAACGAGGAATCCGAGTTCTACCAGTCTGGTGAGTGCAAATCCGAGTTCGCTGATGAGGTCGAACACCGCAGATCGCTCATCGCACCGGTAGGAAACCACCACGCAATCAGAAAACTGTGTGACCTGCTGGGTCTTGAAGAACTCCTGCTGCCGGCCAATCGAGCGCAATGTTTCGATTGCTTCGATGACGCGAGAAAGCATCTGGGGATCACTTTCAGTGGCGCGCGTTATTTCCTTGAACCCTAAAAAATCTAGAAAGAGAACTATGCGCCGCTCGGATGGTGCTTCAAATTCACTTTTTGACATGCGGCCCTCCTCGGGCTCGATAAGAATGCATTTAGCCACACTGGCTTGAGCGCAGTTGGAAACGTCCGCTTCTCAGCCAGACGCGGAAACTGAATGAGCTCCGGCAGTATCGCTTGGCGAGCACTCGGGAATCAGTAACAGGTGGACTCCGCCTCCCGCATCGCGAGTTCATTGTCTCCGACCCATTGCAGGCGCAGTCCTCAAATGCTCAATGAAGGAAAGTTGCGGCTTAAATCCATGTCGGCATACCCGATTGAAGCGAAGCCCCCGAATTCCCGATCGAAGTCATTCTGGGCGGCACGATCTATGGCCGCTGCGCACAGCGGCGGTCGTTAAGGACCAAACGCCTTGCTAACTCATCAGTGCTGCGCGCAACCGGTCTTGGATGGTGAGCGCGTCCGGGCGGCCCGCGGACGCCAAGGCCGCAGCAATGTCGAGCAGCGCGGTGCGTGCGTCCACGCGTTTTCGCATGGCAGCCACATCGTTCTGCAAGATCGTGAGTATCAGGTCGACGAGCGCGTCGCCGCTGCCGTTGCGATGAAATCCAATGGCGGCATTTGGTGCTTCAAGTGCGGCTTTGATCCACAGCAGGCCGTCAGATCGGAGCGGGGCACCGAAGGGCGACGCCAAAAAGTGGCACAAGCCCGCCAGATTATCTGCGCGCTTGAGGTGGGCCTTCGCCCAGGTCGCGAGCTTGCCCCGCATCCGTAGCGCCGCTCCCGCCGGGACGCTGCGACCTGCGCCTGAAGCGTCAAACCTCGACCGCAAATGGCCGGCACCGGTTCGCCCACCAGCATCTTCATCAGCAGCCAGGCGCCAACGCGATCTTCGAAGTCGAACCCCGCTCCGCTCGTGATGCGGAGCGGGGGAGCGGAACGATCCGGATCAGGCTCGCTGGACATATGCATTCATTCTAGGGTCGCCAGGGTGTCCAACGTAGTTCGTCGGGCCGGATCGGGCGGCCTGCCAGCCCGTCGGTTTCGGCGAAGGCCGCAATAGCGGAGGCCGGGACATCGGAGCAGATGTCCACGCAGTCGAGGCCCGAGGCCATGCGATAGCGGGTGCGGTCCAAGCGCGCAGAAATGAGGCTGGTGGTGAGCGCGTGCTGCGCGATCAACCGCTGGATGTTGCCCGAACACCGCCGCCAGGGAATGTCCAGCGCGAACAAGTAGCCGGTCGTGGGGGCCACGGCGACGTCGGCGTCCAGATGCCTGGCCACCGCCCGCAACCATTCGCCGCCCGCCGCCGAAAAGGCCGGGATTGCCCCCACGGGATCGTCATCATCGTGCACGTCCAGCGCAATACTTAGAGCCGAGAAGGTGTACACCGCCCCCGCCCGCACGTCCGGGCGAGCCTGGGCGATCGCGCGCTCGAGCGCCTGCGCTTGGACGACACCTCCGAAGCGCGCCCGCGCCGCCTGCACCAGGGAGGCTTCATCCCACGCGACGAAGCCGCGTGCGGCGACGTCCTCCAGAGACTTCAAGCGCGTGCCGTGGAATACGCGAATGCCGGCGAAGTGAACCCGCAGCGCTGCACTGATACTCTCAACGAGGTCGCACGCGCGGCCTGTAGCGCGAAAGGTTTCCCGGTGGAGCCACTCGATCCAGCCTGGCTCGACCTCATCAGAGAAGCGCGCCAGAACCTCCGCCGGCACGTGGGTTTCGACCACGTGGTACAGCATCGGCGACCACGCTCGCCACGCGTCGCGATCGAAGAAGGGCAAAGGATCAGGGCGGACTTCAGCCAAGGCGATAGTCCACCGGCCATTTTAGATGGCCGGTGAGTTCTTCGAAGCGCGGATCTTCGAACGCGATCACGTCAATCACTTCGGACGGGTCCAAGTCGCGCGGCACCTTCCAATCGAACGACGGCGACGGCTCGGGGTGCGCGATCTGCGCACGTACCGCATTGGACAGCAACTCGGCGGCACGGCATCCGTACAAGTCGTCGACAGGTAGGGGAACGGCACATTTGACGATCGCCGGCTGACCCAGTCCCCCGAACACGTCGGTGACGGCCGCGTCGTCTCCGAAGCCGGCGTACAGCACTTCGCCGCCCCAGGAGCGAAAGAGCCTGTAGACGGCCGAGGCGTAGCGCAGGCTCGACCGGTTCGGGCACAGCCACACCTTGCCAGTTCGGTGGCCATGGCGATTGGCGAGGTGCGCCTGAACCATGGGGCTGTCCACAAAAAACCGGTACTGCGCCGGCGTCATGAGCCCGGCCTGCACCACCGCTTCCAGTCGCGCCTGCACCAAGCCCGGCGACAAGGCACGCAAGCCGTCGGTGCGAATTTGAAGCGCTTCAGGCGGTGTGAGGCGCGTGCAGTGGTAGCCCACCAGCCGATGGCCACGCAGCAGCGTCTCGATGCGCTCGACCAGGGCGTCGTATGCCGGTCGGTACGCGTTAGCGGGCGGGCCGATGCGCACTCGGACATCGGTGCTGCCGAGACGATCGATGCGCTGACGTTCGTGGTGGTAGGCCACCGCAGCGTCGCGCCCATCCTCGACCACACGACGCACGTCTTCCGGCCACGATTCCGGCAATTCGAGTTCGAAGTCTTTGCGGTCCAACGCCCCCATGCCCTCGCCGAAAAACGCATTACCAGATTATCTCCGGAATCCCCTTCGAAGGTGCGCGCTACGACGCGGTTGATCCTTGCGCGCTTTGCGCAGACACACCTACGGGTCAGCGGCCTGCGGTGGCAGCGGCTGCGCTACATAGACGGCCGACGAGGACCACCAGGCCCGTACGATGTCGCCGCTGTCGGGATGACGAAACCACGCCTGTCCGACGCGTCGACTCATGTCGTGTCCGCCACGCAGCGGTAATTGGTCGCCGACGCGATACTCGATGCCAGCGCAGGCGGGCGTCACGCGCCCCGGTTCGGCGGGATAGCCACCATGGCCAAAATCCATTCGAATGCCCTGAATTCCGCCGATCGGCACCCGGCATTGTTCGTCCGAGAACAAGGCAATGCCGGCTTGCCCCACTACGACAAACCGATCCAGAAATGCCGTATGGGTCAGCTGCACGAGCTGCTTGGCGTCGTCGAGCAAGGCCCGGCAGGACGCCTCGACCAGCGTTGCGAACTCCACGCAAAGGCCTTCCAGCGTCTGCAGGTCTTCGTGTTTGACCTGGGGCCGGGGAAAACTTCCGGGACGTTTGGGATCGGGATCCAAGATGACTTCAGCCATCGGTGCGAAATCGAATCGCCGGGGATGGTCATCGGATAAACCGAGCCGTGCATAGAAGCCGGGAGGAGGATCCATGCGCGATTGTCCGCCGCGGTAGATGGACGAGCGATGCTTGGAGACATCGTGCTGGCGCTGGACTTCCTCGATCACGTCGCGATGTTGGTGCCACACCGAACTCACGCGCGAAAAGTACAACGAAAACGCCGGGTGCGCCGATCGGTTGGAACTACCAAGCACCAACCATGGTGCGATCGATCGAAGGCCCTTTTCCGTGGTGATGTCCTGGAAGTCGTTCGGGCGGGCCCCGAATCCCAAGGCGTTCATCGCATACAAGAAGCATTCGAGCGCCGAGTCCAGGCCGAAGAAAATCGACGCCAAGTGGTATTCCGGTTCTAGGTGCCAGCGACAACGCAATTGCCAGGCGTGCAATTCCGCATAGTGTCGTTCCACCGCGTACAGGCGCACGTGGAAGCCTTGGCAGCCACCCCGAAAGGCGCCAAACCAGGCGCCGTGGCCGCCCAGGTTGTAGGACTGAGAGGCCAACAAGGCGAGCTCATCCACAGCACCCATTACCCGGGTGTCGAAGTGGATTTCATAGGGATGTTTAGCTGACTTGTTCATGCCGGAATTTATGGTGGTTGGCCAGTATTCGTGCGAGATCGGCCGAAGGTCGTGTACGTAATCGATATCTAACGTCCACAGAATGTGTGGCTGTTATTGGCCTCAACCGCCGTGGAGATCAGTAGATAGTTGCCGTCCTCAGTGAACTGAAGGTTTCCCCGCTGGACATCCCACGTGCATGGCAGTGAAGCCTACCGCTAGACGTCCGCTTCGGGTCGAAAGCGGACATCAGTAGCGCCTTTCTCCCGGGTAAGCATCATGGACGCCATTCCTACATAGACGTTGGGACGCTGGCGGCGTGGCCGCGACGGTGCTATCTTTTGGCTTGGCGCCTGGCAGGCGCCTGACACCCGTCTGAGCGAAGCTGGAAACGGCACTGCCTGTAAACGATGACCGATCATGGCCTTGTTCGGTCCTCAGCGGTGGTTACGGGTGACGCTGCGCTTACGGACCGTGGAGCAAAGTCATGCATAGCGTCGCCGTGCCTCCGTCCTCCGTGGACGGCATCAAGCGTCTCGCCAAAACACTCAAGCGCGAGCGCTTCATTCCCCACCACCAAGCCCTTGAAGAAGCTGCGCGCATTGCCGGCTTCGAGAACCTGCGTCATGCGCAGCGCCAACTTGAACGTGGAGTTCGTCCAACCCTGCACCCCGTTTTTCTCACTGCCTACTGGCGTGAGAAGGGCCGCGGAGGGCGGGAAACCCTGCGGATCGAGCTGGCAAAGCCCTTGCTCCAGATCGTCCGCCGGAACCAGCTAAACGCCGTGCGCCAACTTGCTGGCTTCCGGCTCGACGCAGATGACCATCTCGAGCGGGAGCTCGACGTTGAGCGTCAGGACGCAGCCCAGCTCTATCTGCATGCCGCCGCCGATGCCTTGCGGTTCATGGTCGCCACGGGGCTCGTTCCCGTGACCACCCAGGCCATGCATCGCAAGTTGCGTTTCTTGCAGGAGATGCCGGGCCGCGACCATCCGAGCGAGTGGCTCGACCCGGCAAGCGGGTCGTGGCTCTACATGGACGAGCCCTACGATCACCACGGCCCGGAACTGCTGGATCGCCGGCGGTTCTGGCTGCGCGATTCGAACGTGTCCGTAGTCGCGCCGGAGTGGAAAGGCCTCTACGTCCCCGGGCGCTCGGTCCCGTATTTCGTCTCCGCCGATGCAGCGCTCCTGGCGCACCTCTCGCGCCAAGTAGCTACCTTGTCGGGAGAAGCACCGCCACAACCCTGGACCGGCGAGTCGGACCGTTACGGCACGGCTTTCCTGAGCCCGGCGCGGGAGGCCGCGGGCCTCAAGCCGCGGCGGCGTCCGATGCCCGCGTGGCGGGGTGAGGTACGTCGTGGTGCCACGCCCTACAGCAGGCCCATTGGCGGCGCCGCCTCGCGGTGGCGCCCGGCGGTCGCGATGCCCATCGAAATGCACCTGAAGGTGGGGCCGTTGCTACACGGTCTGTGTAATTCGAGGCTGCCCAAGCGCGTGCATGACGCGCTCGGTGTCGTACGGTCCGAGCTGGACAGCTGGGTGATGGCGGAGTATCCGGGCGATGCCATGAGCCAGGAGCAGTTCCTGGCCATGTACTACGGCGAGTATGTCGGTCCTATCGAAGGTGCCGCCGCGCAACTCCGGACCATCTGCGAGGTGTACGCCCTGCTCAGGCAAGGATATGCGGATTGCCCACCCCTGAACTCGCTGCTCAAGCACTTGGAGAAGGCCAGGATCGGGCTCGAGAAGTCGGGCTGAGCGGACCAGCACCCACACGCCCCATGGCTTCCCCTGCCGCCGCGAGGCAGGGGAAGCTCTACCAGGCCGTTTGCCGATGGTCGCCGCTAGTCCGACGCAGACCCGTTCCACCGTGCCAGGCAAGCAATCTGAAAGACGAGAGCCCCGCAGTATGACGACATTCTCGACCAGGCATGGCCTCTCCCGACCCGACGCGGAGATCACCATCCGACAGGACGCCCCCAGCGAAGTGCGGGACGCGCTTGCCACCATCGCCTATCAATGCGGATTCAGGCCAAGCGCTTTGCGCGAAGTATTGTGCCAAATCCTGTACCGCGCGCCCGACAGGGGAAACTGGTCGGAGTTCCCGAACATCGACGAAGAGGTTCGAGGCCTGCTGGCGGATTGCGAGTGGTTTGAGGTCTACGACTTCGTTGAAGCGATCGCTTCCCGCCTTGCAGGGACATCGGCGTCGTTCGGCGAAGAGGTCAACCGCTACTTCCGGGTGGCAGGGGTCGGGTGGCAGCTCGTCCATGGCCGGCTCGAGATGCGCGGTGCCGGGGTGTTCGAGCAGGCGATTCGCCAGGGACAGCAAGAGTTGCATCGCCAAGGCAAGCTCACGGCGGCCGGCGAACTGCACGAGGCCATCCAGGATCTTTCCCGACGTCCGGTTCCCGAGATTACGGGTGCGATACAGCACGCAATGGCCGCGCTCGAGTGTGTGGCGCGCGACGCCTGTGCAAGCAAAGACACCTTGGGGGACCTGATTCGGCGGAATCCGGATATCTTCCCCAAGCCGGTCGACCAGATCGTCGACAAGGCTTGGGGCTATACGTCCAACTTCGGTCGTCACCTGCAAGAGGGAAAACCGCCGGAGTTCGAAGAGGCCGAGTTGATGGTGGGCATCAGCGGCGTGCTATGCCGCTATCTCGCCAGGCGCACAGCCGGCCGCGGCTAGGATGGAATGAAGATGACGGACGCCGCCACGATCGAACTCTATGTCGGCAATGCCATAGAGCACGCGTCGGAGCGGGACGTGCTGGCCACGCTCGTCGAGCACCTTTCGAATATCGGCGGATGGGCGACCATCTTCGCCAATGTCCACATCGGTGGCCGTCAGATTGATTTCCTGGTCGCCACCGATTCGCTGACGCTGGTTGTCGAAGCGAAGCATTTCTCGCGCCGTGTCCGTGGCAAGGTCAATGGACTTTGGCAGATGCATGGTTCAGGAGGCATTTGGAGAAATGTTGGAAACCCATACGGCCAGGCATTGGAGGCAAAGAATGCGTTGAGGGACCAGCTCTGCGCGTTTCACGGCGAACTTACTGGCTATCCGGATGCTTGTGTTGTCTTCGCCCCGGCGTTGCCAGCGGGATCGGATGTGCCGGCGTCCGACTTCAAGGTCTCGATCATAGGCGCAGACGCTCTTGCGGACGTCACAGCGAAGCGGTCCGGGCTGCTGCTTTCCAGGGAGCACTGGGCGGCCTTTGCGCAGGAGCTCCGTCTTCAGCGTGTGCAAACGCTGGGCGCCGCGTGCGATCCCAAGTTGCTGGAACAGGAAGAGCTGCTGACGGCCTACGCGTCGGAGTTCCTCCGTACCTACGCTCCAGACGTCGGGTCGCTGAAGAGTGACCGCTATGAGCTCGGGGCAGAAGAGCTCGATGCGACTGGCGTGGCAGACCGCGTTGCGCATGATGATGACGACCTGCTGATTCTCGGGCCATCCGGCTGCGGGAAAACCTTGCTCGCAAAGAAAATCGCCATCCACTGCCTGGAGCATGGCCACGTTCCGATATTCCTGCAGGGGAAGTACTTCGCCGGAAAACTGGGCGAGAGCATCGAGCGGGAAGCCGGCCTGCTCGGTGCACCCTCGGCGACTCGCCTGATCTCGGCGGCCAATGCGAACGGCCGCCCGCTGGTGCTGATCCTGGACGGATACAATGAATGTCCCGCGGCCGAGCAACTGGTGCTCACCAGGAGCTTGGCGGCGGCTGCGCGGCGCTACCATGCGCGGCTGATCGTGAGCGCGCAGACCGACATTGTTCGTCCAGATCTCATTGATGCCAGCCGTGTCGTCGTAAGCGAGCCTGACAAGGCGTTGAAGCTGGCGATTGCGGAATCGACCGCCGGTCAGGCAGGGCATCGATTGGCCTATCTTCTGGATTCTGTATCGAGCGGGCTCGAGGCCGACCTGGTCGGCCGGGTCGGGGCGACATTGGCTGACGGGGCAAGTCGTTTTGCCCTGTTCGACGCCTATGCACGGCAGAAGCTGGGAGGCGACGCATCCGACGGGATTCGATTCCTGGCGGCAGTTGCAGGGCAGCTAATCGATCGCATGTCGTTCAGCCTGTCGATCAGGGACTTCGACCGTCTGGCGGCTGCCGAGCGTATCCATGGCGACGTGCTCGGCAGGATAGTCGCCGCCGGCCTTGTGATAAGGCGCTCGGACAGGATCAGTTTCCGTCATGAACTAATCTTCTCGGCATTCGCGGCCGAGTCCGTTGTTCGCCAGAGCGACCAAGATGTCGAGAAGGTGCTGCAGACGCTGGTCGCGCCCAAGTATCGAAACAGCCGCGCATTGATCCTAGGCGCCTACGATGATGATCGTTTCGTCGCTAACGTGCTTGCGAGGGTCGAGGATGCTGACCTCCTGCGGACCGCATCGAATGGCGAGTGCGGAGTAGTGGCGCGCAACTGGGTCGTGGCCCGGTCCAAACAGGTGCTTGAGAAGTTGACGGGGGAAGCCGCGGCAGTCCAGTACTCACTGCGGGATGACACCTGGGCTGGGGCCGGGGTGTGCGAAGACAGTCTGTGCGACTGGACTCCCGCCGAACGCGCGCTTATGACGACAATTTCAAACGGCGTTTGGCGCGGAACCTACCTGAATCAAGTCCTGCATGCGGTCGCTGAGATGGATCGATCACTGAGCCGAGCGTTCGATGCGCTGAAGGAAGAGGCAAGGGAAAAGAAGGTCAGGCTCCGCACCGCATTGTTCGCCGATGCCTACGTGATGTCGGGGCGCGCCGGGATATCACAGCTGATGAATCGCATCTGCCACGGTGATTTTCCATCCAGAGCAGCCGAGAGCGAAGTTGCGGACAGTCTGAAAGGTGCGTGGGAACGGCCTCGCACGCCCGGTCAGACGCATCTTCTGTTGACCTTGGTCAGGTTCGCGGAGGACAAGGGCTACGTCGTCCCGCATATCCTGCCGCTGCTTGGCGAGCAGTGGAGGTATCAGCCCTATCATCTGCAGCTTGCACTGCTGGACTCCGTGCATTCTCTTAGTCTGGCTGATGAGAGGCTGAAACGACAGCTTGTCGAGGTGCTGGAAGCCTTGCTTCCGACCTTGGGGCCAATGGTGTCCGGGGTGGTGGTCGAAGCGCTTGAGTACATGGGTGCCCTCGAGCAGGAGGTCGACCAGCATGTCGGTTCGGTCAGGGAGGATCTTCAGAATCTGCTGTCGGGCCCCGTGGACGAGGCGGATGCGAAGGCTTGGGCAGCGTACTCCTGCCAGTTCGATCACCCGTTCTCGTCGGCGTACTGCGAGGTCATACAGGAGTTGAGCCCGGACCAGCGCAAGCGCCTGTTGACCATGGCCTGTCGAGGCGCCGGGTACGCAGGACTGTTCGTCTCTCCCTTGATTCAGGAGCTGACCGAGTATCAGGATCCTACGGTTGCGCCGGCTCTCACGAAATGGACAGCGCTGCCGGAACTAAACAGCTTCATGCCGCAAGAATCGATCTCGGTGTTTGTGTGGGCCCACGTCGCGCTTGGAATGTTCAGTTCTCCGCTGCCAGCGGACCGAGGGGATATGGACTCCCCGGCGAAGGATGCCTTGGTCGCCTTCGGGGACATGTACTACTGGATTCATCGCGCGGATCTCGACGCCGAATGTATCAATCAGCGCTGCTCGCCGGCGCTGGACGTCTTGTTGCGGCCGGATCAGCTCGGAGCGGCATCTACCCTGTACCTGGTGGCAAAGTCGCTCTCGTACGAGAACGGAGTCCGGGAATCGGTCATGCGGAGATTCCCGGACAAGATGGCGTGCATATGCCGGAATGCGCTGCTACGGCGAGACGACCAGGTTGGCTACTTTCCCCATTTCGCCTATGACAGCCTCGATGTGCTTCGATTTTCGGTTGGGGTGATTGGCTGTCTCGGCGGCATTGAAGATCTACCCCTCCTGCGCAGCTTGAGCGATGACCTGGCGCTCGGTGAATCGGCTATCAAGGCGATCCAACTGATCGAAGGACGCGTTGGCAATGTGGGCAGCCTAATTCAGTTCTTGGCATAGAGGAGATCGCCGGTAAGCGAGGAGTTGACTTAGGCACTGCGAAATTCCGCTCTTGGCCGATAGCGGACCTGTCAGCCGCAGCCGACCAAGCATGCGATGCGTGGAGGCTTTCGCCCCGAGAGCATGCCAAATCGTGCGGAGCAGGGGGGTGAGAAGCGCAGCGATATCCGATTCAAATGAATCTCACCCACATATCACCCCGTTGAAGCCAGTAGGGTCTGGCTTTGCGCAAGGGCACAGCGCTCCCTGTGCGCCTTCATCATGGATTTCCTATGAGTGACAGGTCGGAGGCGATCTACTGCGTCCTTGTAGTAGTCGCAGCAGCTCTGGTGAGCGTTGCCAGATGCTTCCACTCTAAACACCCGAAGTTCCCGTGATCCAACCCGTGACACACCACAAGGCCCGGCAATCGCCGGGCCTTGTGCGTTTATGCCCGAAATTAAGGAGAAGAGACGATGCACCTGGTTGAAACAATGGCCTACGCCGGCGAGCGGCCGTGGCATGGCCTCGGTCACAAGCTGGCGCCGCAACAGCCAATCGATCTTTGGAAGCGGGAGGCCGGGATGGACTGGTCGATCGAAGAGTCCGAAGTCCGCTACGTGGTCGGCAAGAACGGGATCGGTGCCATCAATGCCTTCCCGGAACAGAAAGTCCTGTACCGGTCCGACACGCACGCGCCTTTGTCGGTCGTGTCCAAGCGGTACAAGGTGGTCCAGCCGGGCGAGATCCTTGAGTTCTACCGCGATCTGACCCAAGTCGGCGGCTTCGAATTGGAGACGGCTGGTGTCCTGCGAGAAGGCCGCAAGTTCTGGGCCTTGGCCAAGACCGGGCAGAGCACAGTCCTGAAGCGGAAGGATCGCGTTGACGGTTACCTGCTCCTGGCCACGGCCTGTGACGGAACGCTGGCCACCACCGCCCAGTTCACCTCGGTGCGAGTCGTGTGCAACAACACCTTGGCAATCGCGCTCGGCAGCAACGCGGGAGCCGTCAAGGTGCCGCATCGCAGCCATTTCGATCCCGACGTGGTGAAGCGCCAGTTGGGCATTACCGTGTCCACCTGGGATTCGTTCGTGGCCCGGATGAAGGCATTGGTCGAGTGCCCGGTGGACCCCGACTCGGTGGATGGACTCCTGCGCCGGGTGTTGACTTACCCGAACCCGGATGGTCAAGGGGTGACGGTTAACGAGCAGGCCTTCACTGCTGCCCGGGCCCTTTACGACGGAGCAGGCAAGGGCTCGGACCTAGCGAGTGCGAAGGGGACGGCCTGGGGTGTCCTCAGCAGCGTGACCGAGTTCGTCGATCACCACCGGCGGGCAAGGAGTGATGACCATCGCAGGGAGGCGGCATGGTTCGGGGCGGGTGCCCAGATCAAGCAGCGGGCCTGGGACGAAGCCATGAAGCTGGTGGCCTGAGCGATGGACGTCGACCATCTCGACGTTGCGTACATCGCCATAGGGGCCAAGCAGGCGCTGGACAAGAGTGGGGCACCGTACGCGAAGGTCCCGTTCCAGGGGGAGTTGGGCTACGTCCAAGCGTGTGTCGACCAGGCCGAGCTTCTGGCTCGGGCCTGGCGCGCATGCAGTGAAGTGTTCCCCGGTGTCTGGTGTTACGAGGTGGCCGAGCCCTTCGGCGTGGCCTTCGGCAAGCACCTCCTGGCTGGAGGTGGGTCTGAGAGCGCGCAGAGCATCCTCAACGACGTGGTGGCCTCAGCGATGGAGGCATCCTCGGCCTAGGTTCGTCATTGTCAGAAAACCCATCAGCCCGGCCTCCCCAAGGAGGCCGGGCTTCTTCTATTGGAGAATCGGAAATGAGCAGATCGGCAGCGATTCGACTCGTGGATACACGCTCCCTTGAGCGTGAGCAGTGGTTGGAAGTTCGCAAGCAGGGCATTGGCAGCTCAGACGCTGCGGCCGCGGTGGGCTTGTGCCCCTACAAGAGCCAGTTGGAGCTGTGGATGGACAAGACTGGCCGGACTGGTCGCGGTGAAGAGCCGGGCCAGAGCGACCCGATGTACTGGGGCACTCTGTTGGAGCCGTTCGTGGCCGCGGCCTATACCGAGCGGACGGAACGGAAGGTGCGCCGGGTGAATGCGGTGCTTCAGCATCCGACCTACAGTTTCATGCTCGCCAACATCGACCGGGAAGTGGTCGGCGTGCCGGATGTCCAGATTCTGGAATGCAAGACGGCGGGGGAGTTCGGCTCACGGCTCTGGCGAGACGGCGTGCCGGAGTACGTCCAGCTCCAGGTCCAGCACCAGCTGGCGGTGACCGGCAAGCAGGCCGCAGATGTCGCCGTTCTTCTGTGCGGCCAGAGGCTTGAGGTTCACCGGATCGAGCGCGACGAGGAGGTGATCTCCCGCCTGATCGTGCTGGAGGCCAGATTCTGGGAGCACGTGACACAGGACACGCAGCCGCCGGCCGATGGGAGCGAGTCTGCCGCTCGTGCGCTGCGCAGCCTGTACACCGGCAATGACACCTGCATCGACTTCAGCGAAGACGCCGAGCTGTCGGCCACCTTCAATGGTCTGGTGCTGCTGCGCGACGAGATCGCCCAAATGGACAAACGGGCAGAGCAAATGCGCCAGCAGCTCGAGCAGTCCATGGGGGAAGCCTCCCGGGCGCTCTTTCCGACTGGTGAGATCACCTACCGGCGCTCCAAGGATGGCACCAGCGTCGACCTCAAGGGGCTGGGCGATGCCTACCCCGATCTCGTGGCCCAGTTCACCGTCCAGCGTCCGGGATCCCGGCGGTTCCGGATCGTTCCCGACCCCAACTAAGGAGCATGACTATGCTGAAAGGCTTGGCGATAACACCGCCCGTGATCGGGCGGATCTCAATCGGCCGCGTGGTCGAGCGCAACGGCAAGCGTCTGCCGGAGAAGGATGATCAATTCACTCTGACAAGCCAGGTCCAAAACCGGGAAGGCTGGGTGCTGCATCCCCTGGACGAGACCTTTCGCAAGGAGGCCGGAGGCAAGCTCCGCTCAATCCCGGTGAGGCTGCTGTTCAACGATCCTGGACTGAACCTGCGGGCCGACTACTCGCTGTTCGACCGGGCAACCGGTCGCCCCGTCTGCGTCGGCAACGGTGAGGCGAGCCGCAGGATGGGCAAGGAGGGCATCACCCAAGAGGCTTGTCCGGGACCCGATGGCTGTCCCTTTGCCATGGGGGAGTGCAAGGCGTACGCCCGCTTGAACGTGAGGGTGGGAGACGAGGACGAGCTTGGAAGCTTCGTGCTCCGCACCACGTCGTACAACACGATCCGGACGCTGGCGGCCCGGCTGGCGTACTTCGACGCCGTCTCGGGCGGACGCCTGGCCTGCATGCCGTTGGAACTGAAGCTTCGCGGCAAGTCCACGACGATGAGCTTCAGGTCGGCGATCTACTACGTCGATCTCGTCGTTCGATCCGGCATGACCTTGGAAGAGGCGATTGTCGAGGCGAGGAAGATTGATCAGTCCCGCCAAGACGCCGGATTCGACCAGGCGGCTTTGGATGAGGCTGCGAGGCATGGCTTCGCGAATGGGGCCTTCGAGGACCTGGCGGAGGACGTTCCGGCGGTGGTCGAGGAGTTCTATCCGGGTGACACGTCACGAGAGGACAGCCCCGTCACGAACGGGCGTGCAGGAGCCAACTTGCACAACCGCTTGGAGAACAAGGTCGCCCGATTGGGCGCCAGCTAATCAACTCAAAAGGAGAAATGGCAATGCTGAAGGCGATTGGTGGGGCCGTGGTGTACGGCTTTGCGCTGTACGGGCTGAACAAGTTCATGGCGCAGGTCAAGGTCATCCAGCGCGGCAAGCAACCGCTGGATCGGGAGGGTCCCGGTCAGTCGTCCGGGCAGGAGCAGGTGTCCGTTGCCTAGCGGGGAATCACCTGAGCTGTTTGGCTCGCGGGCCCGCTAGGGCTGCGTAACGGCACCAAACAAGGGGCGCACTAGCGCCCCTTTTCTCTTGCCATCAAACCAGAACACGAAAAACTCATCGAGGAGAACCAGATGGAGCCACAACCCATGAGCCTGCCGCCGTTGTACGTTCGAAGCGGGACGCGATCCTACAAGGCGGCCAGCGCCGACGAGGTTCTGGAGGCGGCTCGCGCCGTCATCGGGCAAAGGATGCAGCGTGGGGCCGCCTTCTCCGACCCACAGACTGCCAAGGCCTTCTTCCGCGACAAGCTGGGCGGGCTGGGGCAGGAAGTCTTTGCCGCAGCATTTCTCGACGCCCGACACCGCTTGGTCGAGTACGTGGAGCTGTTCCACGGAACCATCGACGGGGCGGAAGTTCATCCGCGGGAGGTGGTCCGTCACGCGCTTCGCTGCAACGCAGCAGCGGTGATCGTGGCCCACAACCACCCCTCCGGTTCGGAACAGCCCTCAGCTGCCGATCGCGCTGTGACGACACGGCTCAAGCAGTCGCTCGCCTTGGTCGACGTGCGCCTGATCGATCACGTGGTGGTCGGTGGACTGCAGACGGTGACCTTGGCGGAGCGTGGCTGGCTTTGATGGCCACATGCGAGAACCAGTGGGGAGTGCAACCGGAACGATTTACCTGCCGGCCAATGGGGGCTGGCAGGCTGTGGCCGGACCTTCTTTTCCATGTCTTGTGAAATACCTGCCAGCCTTGTACCGCGTTGTAGCGATCGTCCGTAGGCTGCAAGCTCTCAAGTCACCTCACCAAAGTGAGCCGACGAATCTCCTGCTCAAGATACACATCCACTGCTTCGACATCCAACGAGCCAGACCGATAAAAACAGGTCAACTCCTTGAGAGAAAGAACGCCAAACCGTGTCCAGGCAATAAGATTTGCATGCAGCATGAAGCCAATCACTGTGCCGCCTGATCGAAGACCAGCATCTACACCATCGACAACACAGAGACTGCCGTGCGCGACGCATAAGACGCGTCTCATTTCAGGGTTGCTTGCACTAGGGACGCACTTCGCCCACGGCACTTCATCTACAAACCGACGCTTGAAGACCCATGCGACTCTTGAGATGAGCTCCGTGATCAGGACTGGAACTGCGAGGGCGGCACCATGGCGGAGGTCGTAGCCCTTCTCAAAAACTTGAACCGCAACCTGTGCAAACGTCTGCCGATGCTGGCCGAAACTCCCGACGTTCACGAACTGCAACAAGGAGTAAAAGGGAATGGGGATTCCGGACCCTCTTTCAACCGCGCCCGATGACCCCGCAGCATCCGAAACCAAATGACCGAGCCAGTTCACGAAGCCAGCAAACACCTTCGAGACCAAATTGCTACCAACAAGCTCAAAGTCATCCGTAGTGATCGTGATGAGCTTTCCGCCGTCTACGAAAGAAGCAGTGCTCGTTAGCTGATTAAGGATGGAAAAGAATAGACCGACGAGATCAGGGGAGTGTGCCAGGCTCTTGATGTGGTGATTCCTGGTGCTCATTGGAAAGAGTTTGCCTACATCTCCTCCGTGTCGATGGTCATAGTTGACCTTGAATTGCCGCTCAAGAAATCCGATCGCACTTGACGTTGGGTTGCTGCCTTCCCTGGGCCCCTGCCAGCCATTCAACTCGGCGAACTTCCTGACTACTGCGTCCATTCCCTTGTCTGTTAACTTGCCGAGCGCACCCGTTCCAGGAGCGCCGACAAACAGCACATCAATCAACCCGCCGATAAGTCCAGAGGTGACTGCGATCATGTAGTCGTACCGATCGCATTGGGCACTCTTGAGCGTGAAGTCTTCTCGAATGCGCTTTTCCAGGCTGATTCGCTGCCCGATTGGCATTAACGACCTGAATGGATCCTCTGGAAGGACTAGCTGATGACGCTCTGCGTATCTGCAGATCTCGGCATAAAAATCTTCTGAATCCGAGTCTTCTTTGATCGCAAGGATGTCAAGCTCGACAACCGCTGCGAGCCTGGCACGCTCCGCATAGCCTTTCGGCACAGTAGACGACAGATCAAACGCCTGTACGGACTCACCAGTCTCTCTGGCCTGGATCGCGGCTTCAGCGCTGGCGATAGCTGCGCCCAAGACAGCCATGTCATCCGCATGACGCGACTCAAGCCCAGATATCGCCTGGCTGATCTCCCCAATCTTGGCACCCGCATCCCTTACTTGATGCTGCTGGACCAGTAGCGTGTGGGCCAAGCGAGTCTTGTCCAAAGTCATGGCTAAGTTCACTTAAACAAGCTGGACAGCTTGCCCGACACCACGCTGCCGACCTTGTAGTAGCCGACCGCCTCAAAGGCCTCAGCCAGGTCTTCCAGTTGTCGCGCATCCAACCCGTCTTTCAGCAGGTACTCCTCCTTCTTTGTTGGCGCACGATCACCAGCTCCATCAACCTCGACCACATGGAGCTCATAGTGGTCAAAAATATAATCATGGAAGTCTCGCTTGGTGGGTTCGCGCGTCAACTGAGCCAGCCTCTCCTTATCGAGCTTCTTGGCGCAATGAATTCTAGAGATTCCGCCCTGTGCTGATTCGCTTCGATCAGTCAGGACCTGGCCGGCGCCGGAAAGCTGAGTTAGAAGCCCGGACAGATGAAGGATCTCATCACCTTTCACATTGTCCTGCTGAATGAGTCCATTGAGCTTCTTGACGACATAGCTCATGTCCTCCATGAAATCCGATATGGTCTTCTGCGTTTGCTTCACCACCTCTGTCAGCATCAGCTCACGACGCTTGGACTTTGCAATCTCATCAGCACCTGTGAACCTGTTCATGCCTGCATAGGCACCAACGCCAAGCAGAACGACGACACCTATGCCGGTCACCATGCCGGACATTCCCAGTACTCCGCCCATGCCGAGTGTCGCAAGGCCGCTGGTGATGCCTGGAGCCGACATCCCCACGACCGAGCCAGTAAGGTATACGGCGGCCATCGGCACGCCCACGCTGGCTGCTTTCGCTGCCACACCTTTCAGCATGGCCGTCATTTGATCATCTGTTACATGTTCGCTCAAAAGCTGTCGATCTACCTTGATGGCATCGAGTGTCAAATTGACTTGTTCATCCGTGACATCGAACGCCTCACGATGCTTGTTTAGAAACTCGAAATTAGCGAGGTCATTGCCTTCCGTGGCCAGATGCACGTTCAACAGGTCCTTGACCAAGGAGACATGAATGCTCTTGATCTGCCCGGATGGCGCGTACTCATCGATACGTGCGATCAGCGCCTCAGTTGACTCGATGCTGGCGGGGTCAGACAGATAGGCACGGAGATCAACACGCGACTCGCTGCCGAGCCCAAGACGAGTCATTAGAAGTAGGATTTCGGCAAGCTCAGCGTCATCGACCTGATTGTCGTTCTCATAGGCCATGTTGACCACAACCTTGCCGTAGGCGACCTTGAGCTGCTCATGCATCCTCTCGACAGGTACGCTTTGCTCTTCTTCGCCGTGGGCAACGCCGGTCCCAATGACCTTCTCCAGAACAGCGACCAGTCGGTCGTGGATTGGGTCAATTAATAGATCAATCGTAATCTGGCTGTCGTCGTGCCTTTCGATCGTTATGATTTTCTTTTTTTTGTTCTTCTCTACGTCGACGATAATCTCTGCGCTTTGAATGCTCTTGACCTCAGCCCACGTGGTGGAGTGCTGCTTTCCTAGGTCGCGAAAGTAGAAGTGTTCACCCGTGATAAGAAACCCCTCCTTGGCGCTACCAAAAAGCGTATTGTCATAAACAGCAATAACTGCGCCGGGTGAACCAGAGAAGCCGTATGCCGCGATGGCATTGTTGAGTTTCTTTTCTGGGATTTTTGGCGCGACGTGCATATTGCTGCCCAGCCCGGGCAGACTTTCCCGCAGGTATACGTTTACGTTCACTTTTTCCCCCTGGTTGAAAGTGATGGCAAATCGGCATGTGAAGCGCGTCGCGCACGCTATCCTAGTTGATGATCATTGAGGTTTAGCCCCGCGCAGGCTTGCCGGCCTCGTCGTGCATTGTTGCGACTAGCGGCTCCCCCACAAGCCGCACCGGGTCGAACGAGAACACATGCTCCAGCGGCGCATCATGGCAGCGACCAACCAGACGGTCTGGAAAGGCAGCCCTCCCGAAGTCCAGATCCACCTCGGCTGAGCAGATCGTGCAAGTGCCCCAGTGGCGCACGACGGCGAACTCTCGAGATTTCAGCTTTCGGCCTGGTGCCGGCATGGTGCGAAGCTGGCCGTAGAGCTCGCTCAGCGCCAGGAATGAAGGCCCTGCCATCGTGACCCGCTGTGTGGGCAGATGGAATACCGGCCGCGACAACCACCAGAGTCCGGCTGTCACCAGCATCGCCAAACCGAGCTGAGCCAGTGTTGCGGCGGTTACAGGGGCGCCGCGGCTCCATGAGGAAAATAGCCAGAACCAGGCGAGTCCAATCAGCACCATGTTCATGGCGGCGCTGCCGATGAGCACGTAGCCGCGCCAGGACTGCACCGGGAACGGCCGGCTGCCCACTACCAGCCTGAGCCACAACGCAGGCCTGACTGGATCCATCTGGTAGCGGACCAAGGTCGGATCGACCTCGGGCGTCGCGATGTCCTCCTCCGGCTCAGCCTCAAGCGTCGGGCGAAACTCGAAGGACAGCCGGGAGGGTAGGCCACGGCCGCCGCCCTTCTTGACCACGAGGTTGGGGGTCAGGGCGCAGCCAGCCTGGGCGCACCGCTGTCGGAGCTGCTCCTGTCGCGAGTCCCACCAGTTGCCCAGCTCGGTCGCCCGAAACACCTTTGAGGCGCCATCTCCCGCCCCTTCGAGTCGCTGAAAGAGCGCTCGAAGTGTCGTGGTGTCCGTCTCAGGGGGCGATTCACCACGCGAGATGGCGGTCAGGGTCGTGTCGATGACCTCCCGGAGGACCCGGGCGTTGCGCTGTTGGCCGCCCTCCCGATCCAGCCACTCAAGCGCCAATTGGAGGGATTCAACCTGTGGATTACCCGTTTGGGCGGGTTTGGATCTGTTTGCGTCCATGGCTTGCCGCGAATTTTTGCTTTCCCTCCGATCAAGGAAAGCATCATGGACACCATCCCAGAGCGGTTCACACTTCGCAATCCGTCGGGCAATCCACTGGCTAGACGCGGCGGGTTTCGCGTCCCCTTTGGTCTGAAAGAGGGCCGAGTCTGGGCACCGAACGAGGTGCCCAAGGGCAAGGCCTGCGGCTGCATCTGTCCGGGGTGCCATGCGCCCTTGGCGGCTAAAGCCCAGGAGAGCCGGCGCAAGCGTCCGCACTTCGCCCACCTGACAGACACTGGCTGCCACACCGGTCGCGAGACCGGCATCCACGAGCGGGCCAAGCAGCTGATCGCCGACCATCAGCGGCTGACGATCCCGGCCTGGCTCGGTGACCTGATCGACATGCCCAACCCGCCGCATGCGCGTGACGACGATGGGCGGCTCCACTGGGGACGCCAAGTCGACCACCCGGCCCACAGCATGCAGCTGCGCGATGTCGAGATCGAGCGATCGTTTGGAAGCTACAAGCCCGACGTCGTTGGCCGGGATGAGGCTGGCGAGCTCCTGATTGAAATCCGTGTGACCCATGCCGTTGGCGACGTCAAGGCGGCGCGGGTCCAGGCACACGGTCGGAGGATGATCGAGATAGACCTTTCCCAGCTGCCCCGGGACATTCCCCACGACCCGACGGCCTTCCAGCATGCGGTGCTGGATGACGCTGCCAATCGCAGCTGGATCTCGTGCCCCGAGGCGGTTGTGGAGTGGCAGGCGTCCAAGCAGGAGCTGGACGAGCAGGTTGCGGCGAGGAACCGTGAGATCGCCCAACTACGGAACGACATGATCAAGGCTGCCCAAGCACGCCAAGAGCGCGAGGCTCAAGAGACAAAGGACAAGGCGGGCCGGAAGGCCTATGTGCGCCGGCTGAAGCGTGCAATGCACGCCGAAGATCTGGAGCATCTCCTCGAGCTAACCTCGCCCGAGCGAGTCGACCGGATCCTGCGCGAGTATCAGATCAGCGCGGAAGAGCGGGTCAGCAAACTCCTGGAATCCGTGCCGGCGGCGGTCCGCTCCGCCTGCCTGCGCGCCCATGTAGATGCCTGGATCTTCGGGGTTGATCCAGCTCTGTGGCAGCTTCTGGCCCATGATCATTTTGTGGCACAGCGGCCTCCCGGTGATCGCTTCAACCAGAAGGATGTTGCTGCCTGGGTGCGCAGGAGCTTCCATCCGGAGCGGGCCCTGTACAGACTCTTCGTCACCCAGTACGCCAACCGAGCCGAGGCCCAACGCGCGGGATTTCCCAAGAGGCAGTTGGCCTACTGGGTGTTCACCGACGAGGAAAATGATCGGATTCCGAACTTCTACTCCGCCGTCAACGACTTCATTGACCGGCTGGAGAGTGCCCGGGTCATCCGGAAACTGCCCGCCCCCATCGGGGAATGCGAGGTCCTGCCGCTGCCGCCGTCGGGCTTCACACCTGCGGCGGCAGTTGCGGCGGCAGTGGCAATGGGGCCGTTTCCGCGCGGCTAGAAGGAGAGCGCGGACGGCCTCTGCCTCTTTCTCATTCTTTTCAATGGCATAGAGTGCTGGGTCAGGCCAGCCTAGCGGCGAAGCTGAACAAACAATAAACCTAGAGAACAGCATTAGACAATTACTGCATCAAAGTCATTGCACTGCGTCGTGCATCGGTGCAACCTACGCTCAACAGCGGAGGGCACTGCAAATGCATAAGACGAAGCACTTTCAGCAGCGGATGGGCCAGCGGGGCATCAGCCAGGCGATGATCGATCTGGTTTTGGGGTACGGCGACAACGAGGGCAGCAAGGTGGTCCTGAGCCGCAAGAAGTCGGAGCAGCTTCGCGAAGCGCTTCGCACCCTGATGAAGATCGTGGACAAGGGCGGCTTGGTGGTCGTTGCCGAGGGCGATGCTCAGATCACCACGTACAACTATGCGGGCAGGAGCCAGTGACCATGTCCAAGGACAATGCCGGACAGGTCCTGTTCCAGGTGATGGAGCACTTCCGCAGCACCTCTCTCAGCGTCGACGAGTCCAAGTTGCTGGCGTTCCAGTTGCTCACGTGGGCGCATCTGTCGGCAAAGGACAGGCTTGAGCCCAGTGTCACGCTGGATACCGCCGTGGCTCAGGGAGGCGTCGAGGGGCTGTTGAGCGTTCTGAAGAAACTGTTCTGGCAACCCGGCGCGCTCGGAATGGCGTTTTTCAATGCCAATCGATACGTCGAGCAGGCGAATGATGCGGTCTTCGCTGCGCTGAGAACGGTGAAGTATCTGGTCGACGGCGGTGTATTCGAGAGGTTCTCGCCGGTCGATGTCGCCGGTGACCTGGTCGGTGGCACTTTCGAGGGTTTCGATGTGCCCGTCGAGCTGGCGCGTCTGATGAAAGATATAGCGGTCGGTGAGACTACGCGTGCGGCCTACTTGCCTTGGGAGACTAGCGGCCAGCTTGTCGGGGTGCTGATGGATCAGCCTGACCTGCGCGTCCACGCTGAAGCACATCTCGGATCGCAAGTTGCGGCATTGCTGGCCCTGTTTCGTGAAGCGCCTACAGACGTTGCGTCAAACGATCCGCTGCGTGCGCCTGCAGCAGTTCATGGCGGACACCTGGAAAGATTTGACGCAACTCTTTCGATTCCACCAATGGGCATGGCCGGCGGCGTCGATGACGTGGTGATGCAGGACATCTACAGCCGCTTTCCTGTGGTCAAGGCCAGCGTGACAGGTCTGATGGTGCAGCACATTGCAGCGCAGACACGTGGCATTGCCGCCATCGTTGTACCTAATGGCTTTCTCTTCAGCTCAGGCAAGGACAGGGACGTTCGCGAATACCTGTTGAAGCAAGGCTGGGTCGAGGCGGTCATTGCGCTGCCCAATGGCATCTTCCAATCCAGCGGGCTGGGAACATCCATGCTGGTGTTGAACACGCAGGCACGCCACCGTCGCGTTGGATTCGTCGATGCATCGTTGCCGCACTTCCGTGCGTCGATGGGCAGGGGGCGGGTTGCGCTGCAGAGTACTGGCCTCATTCTGGACTTCTGCAGGCAGGTGCGCGTCGAGTCTGATATCCAAGCGGCTGCTGGACGTCAAGAAGAGGACTCGTATACGCAAGTCGTCAGTCTGGACGCCATTTTCGACAACGATGCCACGCTGGATGTCGGTCGCTACGTCATTCCAGACCAGCAGCGTGAAGCGCAAGCGCGGTTGGAAACCCTGCCAACCGAAACACTGGAAGATGTGGTCCGAATTCTCATTCCAATACCCAACAGGGACCGCGGAGTGGATGTGTCAGCAGGAGTCGATGTTCTCGAGGTCGGGGCCGTCGATCTTCCCAGCGCAGGCTACATCCGGACCCCCGAGAAGAGTGTCAGAGTGCAACTGGCCGCCAAGCGTTCCGGCGATGTAATGGATATCTTCCTGCGGCCGCATGATCTGCTGTTGGTCGTGAAAGGCACCGTTGGAAAGATTGGCATCGTGCCCGACAACGTGCCGCCACCCGGGGATGGTGGCTGGATTGCCGGACAGTCGTTCGTGGTCCTGCGGGGGGCAAAGCCCGGCGTGGACCTCCGTGGCCTGGGTTTGTGGTTGCGGTCGAAGATGGGCCAGCAGGTGCTCGACGGCATCAAGACCGGCGCGACCATTCCCATGATGTCCATCAGTACGCTGCGCAAGCTCAAGGTCTTTGCGCTGAACGCGGCATTGACTGAGGCCGCAGTCGAAATCATCGAACGAGAAAAAGAGCTGCAATGGCAGATTGAGAGCTTGCAGGATGAGCAAGCCGGGATTGCAGAGGGCTTCTGGAAGGAACTTCTCGCACAGCTACAGCAGGTCGACAAGGGTCAGAACACCCCATGAACATCCAGCAACTCGAAAGCGACCTGTGGCAATCGGCAGACGACCTGCGCGCCAACTCCAAGCTCACCGCCAGCGAATACTCGATGCCGGTTCTGGGGCTGATCTTCCTGCGCCACGCCAGCAACCGCTTCAATGCCTACCTGCCCGGGATCACCGCCGGAATCGGCCCGAAGGTTCCCGCTTCACGGCGGGAAGCCCTCATCAAGCTCGGCTTCCAGGGCAAGGCCGCAATCTATCTGCCGGAGGCGGCGCGCTTCGAGCACATCGCCGCCCTGCCGGCGGGCCCAGGAGTCGGCGAAGCGATCGATGCGGCCATGGACAGCATTGAAGCCGAGCATGAAGTCCTGCGAGGCGCGCTGCCGCGTGGCTTCCCCGCGTTCGAACCGGACCTGCTGGCGCGGCTCATCAAGGTCTTCGACGGGGAGGCGATCCGCAACGCGACCGGCGACGTGTTCGGGCGCATCTACGAGTACTTCCTCAACAAGTTCGCCATGACTGGCGCCCAGGAGGGCGGTGAGTTCTTCACCCCGCCATCGCTTGTGCGGATGATCGTCAACGTCATCGAACCCGACCACGGCCTCGTGCTGGATCCGGCCTGTGGGTCGGCGGGCATGTTCGTGCAGTCCGGCCATTTCATCGAGAGCCGCGGGCAGGATCCGCTGGACTCCGGCGTGGTGTTCCACGGGCAGGAAAAGAGCGACACCAACACCAAGCTGGCGCGCATGAACCTGGCGGTGCACGGACTGGATGCCAGCAACATCCGCCAGGGCAATACCTTCTACGACCAGATTGAACCGCTGATTGGCGAGTGCGATTTCGTCATGGCCAATCCGCCGTTCAACGTGGACGGCGTGGAGACCAAGAAGGTCGAAAGCCAGGTCGCGCTCGGTAGCCGCTTGCCGTTCGGTCTGCCCGGCCTGAACGCCAAGACCGGGGCGATCTCCAATGCCAACAGCCTGTGGATCCAGTACTTCCACTCCTATCTGAACCCGACCGGCCGCGCCGGGTTCGTGATGGCGTCGAGTGCATCGGACGCCGGCAACAAGGACAAAGAGATCCGCGAGAAGCTGGTCAGGACCGGCGATGTGGACGTGATGGTCGCCATCGGCAACAAGTTCTTCTACACCCGCAGCCTGCCGTGCACGCTGTGGTTCTTCGACAAGGGCAAGCCGGAGTCGCGCAGGGACACGGTGCTGATGCTGGATGCACGCAACGTCTATACGGTCGTCTCCGCGCGTTCGCATGTCTTCACCGAGGAGCAGCTCGCCAACCTCAACGCGGTGGTGTGGCTGTATCGGGGGGAGGGCGACAGGTTTGCGGCGCTGGTGGCCAGCCATCAGCAGCAAGCGGATGGCTGGTTGGCGCAGCTGCCGCAGCGGCTGGCCGACGACACGGCGGCAATCGAGGCGCTGGCCCGGAATCTGACCGTGTTCGGCAAAGGCGCGACGCTGGCCGAGCTCAATGACGGCGTTGACGACGAGGCCCGGCTCGATGAAACAACGCTGGAGGCCTTCAAGGTAGAGCTGGACGCGGCTCGGGAGGACGGCAAGGACACCGGGCAAGCCGTCGCAGACCTTGAGGCGGCGGTGAAGCTTGCACGCAAGGTCGTTGCGAAGGCCCGGCCGGACAAACTTGCCAGCGTGAAGGTCGCGCAGGCCGCGCTGGAAGACCTTGCGCCGCAACTGAAGGCCACGGCCCGGCAGCTTGAGGCCCGACACAAGCAATGGCTGAAGCTGCTGGACAAGGCTGAGAAGGAACTGCGCGGGCGCAAGAGCGACGCCTTCGATGCCAAGGCCATCCGAGAGGCCAGGCGCGCCTTGCTGGCCGCCGACCGAAATCGGAACGAAGAGGCCACGGTTCGCGACCTGGCGCTGGAGGCGCTCAAACAATCCGGCTACTTCATCGCCCAGGGGCACTGGTTGCTTTCGAGATTTCCCGACGGCGTGTTCGTGGACGTTCAGGGCCTGTGCGCGGCCGTCACCCGCGAGCGCATCAAGCAGAACGACTGGTCGCTCACGCCGGGACGCTATGTCGGCGTGGCGGTTGTCACCGAGGATGACGAGGAAGGGTTCGTCGACCGGATGCGGATCATCCATGACGAGCTGGTGGAGTTGAACGAGAAGGCTTCAGAGCTTGCAGCGACGATCAGCGCCAACTTCGAGGAGTTGTTGGCGTGAGTTGGAAGTCAATGCGGTTAGGGGATGTGCTTCGCCTGAAACGTGGCCACGACTTGCCGAAAAATAGTCGAACTTCTGGCGATATCCCAATCGTGTCGTCCTCGGGCATCACTGGCTGGCACAACGTAGCCAAAGTTGCCGGGCCGGGCGTGGTGACGGGACGATACGGAACACTCGGCGAAGTGCATTACATTGAAGGCGACTATTGGCCGCTGAACACGGCGTTGTATGTGGAAGATTTCAAAGGAAATCATCCGCGTTTTGCCGCATATTTGCTGATGACTCTGGAGCTAGGGTCTCAGAACGCGGCCGGGGCGGTTCCAGGCGTGAATCGCAACACACTGCATCAAATGCCGGTGAGCGTGCCGGATGTCGAAACACAGAGACAGGTCGCTCAGGTGCTTTTCGCCTACGACGATCTCATCGCGACAAACCAGCGCCGGATCGCCCTGCTGGAGGAAGCTGCCCGCCGCCTGTACCGCGAATGGTTCGTGCACCTGCGCTTTCCCGGCCATGAGGCCGTCAATGTGGTGGATGGCGTGCCGGAAGGATGGACAAGAACTGCTTTCTCCGATGTTGTACAGATCAATCCGAGAACACCGTTCGAGAAGGGTGTCGAACGCCCATTCGTCGAGATGGCCGCATTGTCCGAAAGGTCAATGGTGGTTGGAGAGCGCTCGTCGCGAGTCATCAGTGGCGGGGCGAAGTTCAGGAACGGTGACACCTTGCTGGCGCGTATCACCCCTTGCATCGAGAACGGAAAGACTGGTTTCGTCCAGTTTCTGGAAAGCGATGATGCGGTTGCCAGTGGGTCGACCGAGTTCATCGTTCTCCGCAATGCGAAGGTCAATCCATGGTGGGTTTACTGCATCACACGCGAGGACAGTTTTCGCGAGCACGCGATTCGCAGCATGTCGGGTTCCGACGGTCGTCAGCGCGTGAACACGAAATCATTCTCACAGCTTGCAGTACTGCTACCGCCACAGAGTTTGCTGGCGCAGTTCGCGGAGATGGTGGGCGGCTCGTTCACTCAGATCGAGCAACTGGCCAGTCAGAACAGCATGCTGGCCAAAGCCCGCGACGCCCTCCTGCCCAAGCTGATGAGCGGACAGCTGTACGTCTCCGGGCTCCCGCTGCCGCAGCCAGAAGCGGCGTAACCCGGCGGACGGATTTGCCATACATCAACGAATACATTAAGGTTTGCATGTACTAACTCCCGGAGCTCGCCATGCCTATTACCTCGCAGGACATCGTGCCCTTCAATAAGGCCCGTGCCGACCTGACCCGGCTGGCCGATGAAGTCCGCGCCGGCCACGAAAAGATCATTACCCGCAACGGCGAGAGCTACGTGGCGCTGGTGGACGCTCGCAAGCTGGACTACTACCACCGGCTGGAGCGCGAAACCCTAGCGCGGGCCAACTTTCAGCTTGGCCTGCTGAACGACGTGGCCGCCGGTTTGCAGGACGTTCGCGCGGGTAAGCCCGGGATCCCGGTGGAGGAGGCCAGGTCGCGGTCGCAGGCCCGGCTGGACGCGGCCAGGGCCGCACGCAAGACGGACGCCTGACGCATGCAGGTCGTCCTGGGTGCGGCCTACGAGCGCAGACTGGACGAGGCCGTGGCGTACCTGATCGGCGTTAGCGCGGATGCCGCGGCGCAGGAGCTGCTGGACGACGCCTATGACGCCTTGCCCAAGCGCCTGGCTCAGACGCCGCGCATCGGGCGCGAATTCATCGCCCACAACCCTGAAGCGCCCGAAGTGCTCGCTGCCTGGACAGCCGTGCGCGACCTGTTGGGCGATGACATCGAGCTGCGCGAGTACATTCTGGAAGAATACCTGGCGCTGTATGCCATCCATCAGGACTGCATCCATCTGCTGACGCTGCGCCATCACCGCCAGTGCGGCTTCGACTTCAGCGAGGCGTAAGGCGATGAACGCACGGGGGGATTACAGCGAAGACGGGATGATCCAGAAGGATGCCGCCGCAATCCTGGGTGAGCTTGGTTGGTCGTCGATCCATGCCCAGGCCGAGACCGAGGACAGGCCGCATCTCACCGGACGTAACAACTTCACCGAGACGGTGCTCAAGCCCGACCTGCGCGCCGCGCTGGAGCGCCTCAATCCCGGTCTGCCCGAAGAGGCCTACCAGCAGGCCATCGACCAGGCGACCGCCCACGATCACGCCAAGACCCTGGTCGCCATCAACCAGGACAAGTACGAGCTGTTGCGCAACGGCGCGCTGGTCCGGTTCAAGGATGGTGCCGGGCGAGCCGTGGAACGCCGCCTGCGGCTGGTCGATTTCGTCGATCCGGACAACAACAGCTTCAAGGCCGTGCGCGAGCTGTGGGTGCGCGGGAGAAACTACCTGCGTCGCGCTGATCTGGTGGGCTTCATCAACGGCCTACCGCTGGTGTTCGTTGAGCTGAAGCGCTTCGAAGTGGACCACAACGAGGCCTATAAGAAGAACTACCGCGACTATCGCGGCACCGACGAATCCGGCAAGCAGGCCGCCATCGAGGGCAGCGTCGAGCAGTTGTTCCACTGGAATCAGTTCGTGGTGTTCTCCAATGGCCACATCGCCAAGTACGCCAGCATCACGGCGACGCCCGAGCATCACTACCAGTGGAAGCGGCTGGACGAGGACGATCCGGAGCCTGGAAAGAGCGCGATGCAGCTTCCGCTGCTGCTGCGCGGAATGATGGACAGGGCACGGCTGCTGGACATCATTGAGAACTTCATCCTGTTCGATGCCAGCGAAGGTGCCCTCGCCAAGATCGTGGCCCGCAACCACCAGTATCTGGGCGTGAATCGCGTCATCGCACGGCTGCAGTCGGACGATGACAAGGTGAAAGCCGAGCTGGCGAAGGGCCAGCTTGGCGTGTTCTGGCATACCCAGGGCTCGGGCAAGTCGTACTCCATCGTATTCCTGAGCGAGAAAATCCGGCGCAGGGTGTCGGCGGGCTACACCTTTGTCGTCGTCACCGATCGCAGCGAGCTGGATGACCAGATCGCCGGCACCTATACCCATTGCGGGCGCGCGAACGCCAAGGATGATCAGGCCCAGAGCGGGTCGAGCCTGCGGGCAATGCTCCGCGACAGCAACCGCAGCTACGTCTTCACCCTGATCCAGAAGTACCGCGAGCACGTGACGGAGCCCTACTCGGAGCGCGACGACATCATCGTCATCAGCGACGAGGCGCATCGCAGCCAGTACGGACGCCTGGCCCTGAACATGCGCAAGGGATTGCCCAATGCCAAGTTCATCGGCTTCACCGGCACGCCGCTGATCGAAGCGGCGGAGAAGCAGCTGACCCGCGAAGTGTTTGGCGACTACGTCTCTGTCTACGACTTCCAGCGTGCGGTCGCTGATGGCGCGACCCTGCCGCTGAAGTATGAGAACCACGGTGAGAAGCTGAAGATCGTTGACGACGATCTGAACGAGAAGATCACCCGCTACATCGAGGAAGCCATGCTCGACTCCACGGCGGAAGACCCGTGGACGGACGAGAAGGAAGACAAGCTCTACCGGAAGCTGGCCAGGGAATACACCATCTTCACCTCGCCCACGCGCCTGGACGCGGTGGCGGAGGATTTCGTCAAGCACTACTCGCAGCGCCGCAATGCCGTTGCCGGTGGCAACAGCAAGGCGCTGATGGTCTGCATCGACAAGATCACCTGCGTGAAGATGTATGACCTGATCGCCGACAAGTGGAAGGCGCTGGGCGACACGCTGGAAGAGGAGCTGGTTGCCGACGAGTCGGTCTTCAGCGCCAAGTATCCGCAGCGCCCCTTGCCCCGGATCCTGCAGCAGAAGCGCGAACGCCTGGAGTGGATGCGCGAAACCGAATTCTGCGTGGTGGTGTCCAGCGAGCAGGGCGAGGTGGAGGAGTTCACGAAGTGGACCAACCACCGCGGTGAGCCGCTCGACATTGCGCCGCATCGGGCCAAGATGACCTCGCGCAGCCTGGAGCAGGAGTTCAAGAAGGCCGAGAACCCGTTCCGGGTCGCCATCGTCTGCGCGATGTGGCTGACCGGCTTCGACGTGAAGTCACTGGCCACCCTGTACCTGGACAAGCCGATGCAGGGACACACCCTGATGCAGGCGATTGCCCGGGTGAACCGCGTTGGCGGGGGCAAGGCCAACGGCCTGATCATCGACTACAACGGCATGATCAAGAGCCTGCGCAAGGCGTTGGCGACGTTCGCCCAGGGTGACCGCGACGGCAAGCTGGAAGTCGGTGAGGGCGAGGACCCCGGCTATCTGGAAGACGACGCCGAAGGGATTGCCGAGTATGCCGCGAGCATCGAGCATGCGGCCGAGTTCCTGGCGGACCTTGGCTTCGAGCTGCAGGACCTGATCGACGCCCAGGGCATGGAAAAGGGCGAGAAGATCCTGGAGGCCTGCGATCTGCTGGCGGCCAGCAATGAGCGGCGAAAGACCTTTATGGTGATCGTGGAGGACGTTGCGGCCAAGTATCGCGGCCTGTTCCCGAATCCCGGCCTGTTCGCCTATGACGAGCAGGAGAGCGCCCTCAACGCCATCTACAACAAGCTGCAGGCGGCACGCACGTCGCCGGATATCACCAGGCTGCTGCAGGGCTTCTATGATGTGGTGGACCTTGGGATCGGCCTGGAGCAGGGGGTCAGCAAGGCGCCTGCCCAGTTCGACCTGAGCACCATCGACTTCGACCGGTTGCGGGCGGAGTTCCAGAACATCAAGCAGAAGAACCTGGTCGCGCTGAACCTCATGGAGAAGATCGAGGAAGGGCTGAAGGCCATGGTGCTGGAGAACCCGACGCGGATCGACCTGTACGAGAAGTTCCAGCGCATCGTGGCCGAGTACAACACCGACAAGGATGAGGCCGAGATCCAGAAGGTGATGGGGGAGCTGTTTGCCACCCATGACGAGATGGACGAGGAAGCCAGGCGTTTCCAGCGGGAAGGCCTGGAGACCGAGCAGCAGCTCGCCGTGTTCGACCTGCTGCGGAAGAAGTCACTCAGCCGGAAGGATCACGAGGCGGTCAAGAAGGCGGCTGTCGAGCTGCTGGCCAGGCTGGAGGAGCGCAATCTGCTGATGGGCCACCTGCGCGACATGGCCGCGAAGCAGGCGCAGTTGCGTCACGAGATCGAGAACCATCTGTGGGGCAGCGGAATGGCCGACATGGGCTATTCCGAAGACGAGGTGGTGAGCAAGGGCGATGCCGTGTTCGCCTATCTGTTTGCCGGTGCTGCCAGCGGCAGCGCACGGATGCTTCATTGACAGGAGGCCGAGCGGCTCTCGCATCTGCTCCGGTAGCCAAATCGCCCGGATTCCAAAGCAGACCGTTCGCACCCAACTGACGACGCCAACCTTCTAGGCAGGTTGGCGGCGGAGACGGCCAAGCTGCCGCCACGGGTGACGAAGCGTATCGACCCGGACCTCTGCTGATTGGTAGCGGATGGGGGTTGGGGTGGGGCCAACCACGACTGCGTCACGGCCGGAGAACGGATCGCGTGGGCAGTGACGGAACGGGGAGCAATGGCTCCCCGTTCGCGTATGTGCTTGATTCCGCAGCCGATCGTTCCGTGGCCAGCGTTGATTGGTAACGGGGCAGTGACGTTTGCAAAAACCTTGATTTTTTCTCCATGGGCTTCCGTTTCGCCGTGGGGCCAAATGCTCCCCGCTGGATCACCTCCAGCCAGGAACTCCGGCCGGATTCCTTCCTATCACGACCCAAATCAAAGGAATCCAACATGGAACACCACACGAACCGTCCGTCGTCGAACGCGGACTGCAACCAGCCTACCCATGGAGCCGCGCGTGCGGATGGGGTTGCCACCGGCTGGCCGGATAGCCCGACCCTGCGCCTCAAGGACCTTCTCAAGGTGCTCTCGGTCAGCAAGAGCAAGGCGTACGAGCTGATGAAGACCGATCCGGAATTCCCGAAGGGCGTCCCGCTCTACGACAGCGACCGGTCTCCCAAGTTCTACTGGTCCCACGAAGCGATCGCGTGGATCGAAGGCCGCGCCTCCAAGTTCCGCACGCAGCAGGAGGGCAACTGATCATGAGCATCCTCACTGAAACCTGGCCAGATGCGAGCAACCCGCTGAAGGAGCTTGAGCTGGCCTTGCAGCAGGAACTCACTGGGGGCAGGAGTAAGGTCGAAATCGACTTCAAAGAGGCCTATCCACTGTTCGAACAGGGCATTGCGCAGAAACTGCGCAAGCGCAAGCTGATGGACCGGTTCAATGCCGCCTACAAGCACGAGCTGAATCTCGCCCAGTTCCGCAAGTTGCTGAACGCTGAGCGCGACCGTCGCAATGCTTCCGGTGACACGGTGACATGCGCTGCCTGCAGTCAACCATTGGTTGCCGCAGCCGGTGCAGAAACCCTGGAGGATGCGTGATGAATGCGATGTTCTCGCGGCTGCCGCCGATGTACCCCATGGACGCGTTTCTTGCAGTCGTGCGTAATGCCGGGCACGAAATTATCCGTAACGTGCAGGCGCCTGACGCACTCGTCGGAATGAGCCTTATCAACGCGATGTCCATGGCCTGCCAAGCGCTGATCGACGTGAAGCTGCCGACGGGTCAGGTGCGACCAGTCTCGCAGAATCTGTTGATCGTGGCCGAATCGGGTGAACGCAAATCGACCGTAGCATCGCTTGTGATGGCGCCTTTTCGCGAAGCAGACACTATCGCACTGGCGTCCTACAAGCTGACGATGGCGCGATATCAGGCTGAGATTGGATCGTGGCAGGCGAAGGCGAAGGGGATGCGCTCCGCCATCAGCACTGCTACCAGCCAAGGCAAACCTACGAACGACT
Source organism: Luteimonas sp. A649 (assembly GCF_054072735.1). Taxonomy (NCBI): domain Bacteria; kingdom Pseudomonadati; phylum Pseudomonadota; class Gammaproteobacteria; order Lysobacterales; family Lysobacteraceae; genus Luteimonas; species Luteimonas sp. A649. Next base: position 339,274 of record NZ_JBSVRQ010000002.1, read on the forward strand.
TGGACAAACAGCTACTTGACCACGCTTTGACCAAGCCGGCCGAGCCGCGCCTTCGCTACTTCCTGCGCGAAGACGTTACCGCCACTGCTGTCAGGGAGGCCTTGCAGGGCGATGGCGAGTCGATCGCCATCACTACTGACGAGGGCCACATGCTTTTCAAGGGCGACGCCATGCGCCACATCGGGTTGCTCAACCGTCTGTGGGACTCCCCCGAAGTCTTGCCGCGCGATCGGGGCGACGACGAACACTTGCTGGTGATGAACCCGCGCGTGTCCATCAGCATCATGACTCAGCACGCGCCACTGAAGGCATTCCTGGAGAAGGCTGGGACGATCGCCAAGGGAAGCGGACATTGGGCCCGCTACTTGGTCGGCTGGCCGAAATCGACGATGGGCTATCGCATTGTCAACGGTGAGGAGCCGACCTGGGAGTATCTGCCAGCGTTCCACGCGCGCATCCGGGAGCTGTTGGAGCAGCACCGAGAAATGATCGAATCGGGACAGGTCGAACGGATGCGCGTCGGCTTCACGGTCGACGCGAAGGCGAGGTGGGTTGACTTGGCGGGCCAGACGGAGCGCATGCTGCGTGAGGGCGAGTACCTCAACGACATCAACGACTTCGCCTCGAAGGTGATGGAAATCCTCGCTCGGCTCGCAGCCACCATGCATTACTTCAGCAATGAAGCCGGGGACATCACGCTCGACACCCTTGAGCGTGCCTTCGCGATCGTCCAGTGGCACATCGAGGAGTATAAGTACCTGTTCTCACCGCAGTTCGTGGCGTCACAGGAGCTGGTCGATGCGCAGGCGGTAGCGGCTTACCTCCAATCGCGCATCTGGCTGGGTCCGAACTCGGACACCCACGTTCCGAAGAACCATGTGTTGCGTAGCGGCCCCGTGCGCGACCGCGGCCGACTGAATGCTGCACTGGACGTTCTCTGTGCGCGAGGAGCGATCTGGATTTGTACAGGCGCACGAGACAAGAAGACCTATCTGCGCTTGTGCAACGCCTTCCTTCGTCAGACGCCAATGCCTCTGTAGGCCGCTCCCTGGAAACACCGCCCCGGCCCTGTGCCGGGGCTTTTTCTTGCCAAGGTGAAGGCAACCCGTGCGATTCCGCGACTTTGTCGCAGAGTCGCCCCCTCAGCGGGCGGCCGCGGGACTGTCTAGCTGGCCGTGCCGCCGTCCGCGGTCCCGGTCCGAAATGCAGCATATCGCGCCCTCTCGGCTGGTGCCATGCCCTCGATAAATCGCGGCCCCAAGTGGCGTTCTGCACGCCGTTGCAGGCCTTGGTCCCGAAGGCTGCGATGGTCGACCCGGGCTTCATGTCCGTGCTGGGCGAGCACCTGGTTCTTGGTGTCGGCGACCAGCTCACCTGCTGACGCAGCTCCATGGGGCTCTTGCCCCCACTGCCCTTGCGGCATCCCCCAGCGCACGGCTTGGCGGTGTTATAGCGGCCGAACCATCGTTCCGGCGAGCGGTCGATTCCGTCTGGGATCCTGTCGGAGCACATCAGGTGCACATGTGGGTTCTGGATTCCGCCCAGTTTCCCGTCGGGCGCATGGATCGCGTACTGGTATGGTTTGCTGCCGATCAGATTGCGAACCAGTTGCTCTGTAAGGTCGATCAGCTGCGCTTGGTTCAACTCGTTGGGCAGGGCGATTTCATGCTCGCGGTATGCCGCCCCATTGGCTCGTTCATGGCGATCGGCCATGCTCCAGAATAGGGTTGGATCGCCCTCAGCCCACCCCGGCATGTTCCCGTAGCTGGAATGGACTAAGTCCTCTTGGGTGCTATGCGCACCTTGGCGTTCGATGTAGGTAGCGTGTCTGCGTGCGCTGCCCTTTTTGCCGCTCTTGATGCTGTAGTGGAAGCTTGCCATCGTTATATCACCCTTTCTCCGTAGACAGAAAAAAGCCGCCAGGATCGCTCCTGCCGGCTGTCTTGGAGATGGGTTCGCACGCTTCTAGTCGGGCTCCTGCGGGAAACGGTAAGTGCGCGTGCACTTCCATCTCCCTATCCGCTGCATCAGTCAGTCATCTTTCTGTGCCATCGGACTATTGGTTCCATCTCCATAAGCATATGGGTTGTGGTGTAAATATTTACCGATCGAGTGCAGGTGATCGATAACAATATCCTTAGCCTTATCCAGGCAGAGGAAATTAATACCCATCACGCCGGTGACCATGGCGACGATGTCGTTGAGCTGGATGATGCGCAGATACGCCTTCGTGCGTGACCCTTGGTACTGTACCCATGCCTGATGTACTTCGGTCGTTCCCGTGAATGCAGCCTGGAATTCGTAGAACCGGTTCAGGTAGATCTGGAGCACACCTTGGTGCTGGTGGGGATCGCTCTTTCTCAGTCCTTTATCGAATAGTCGTTGTGGGTCCTTTCCTTGATCGACTTGTCCGTGCCAATAGGGCTTGTACTCGGTGCGGACCTTCTGCTGGTATCGGAATGAGCAAAGCGCCGCAACGATGTCACAAACAGACAGAATGCTTGCGTCTGCGTCGGTGCTGTCGAGTGAGCGATATGCATACGAGCTCAGTAACGCTTTAGCTCTGATTATATGGTCTTCAAGTTGTCTCGGTGTGGTTTCGAATCCTGTTGCTACCTTGACCAAGGATGTGACTTCTTTGGGCCACCCGAGGACCAAGTGATGAAAGTTATTGAGTGTGAACTGCTGGTCGAAGGGGCTCAATTCAGAATGGCGATCTTCACTGACAAGCGCACACAGCTTCGATGCGCCTTCGTAGAAGTCTCCGATGTCGTGCTTGATCCGTATCTCTTCCGCATGTCTCGGATACTTCTGTACGAAATGACGGAATGCCAAGGTCTCCAAGTACACGAAGGCGGATTCGCTCGCGGCGGTGGTTGATTCGTCAGTGCGCCTGATGTGGATGGAGTCCATCAAATCGGAGAGCGTCCTGTAGGCGCGGGCGAGCTTCTCGTGATTCCCGGCAAGCTCGCCAGTCAAGATATGTGTTACCTGGTCATTGGCATGTTCAGCGTGGAGCAGAAGCTTCTCGGCTGTGGTGTGTAGTTTCTTGTCGCCCAGCATCCGAGAGAAGAGCTTGATTTTCTCTGGATCAATATCGATAGACAAGATCTGCACCATGGACCTGATGAGCGCAGAAGCGTCTCTGTCGCGTGGAATAGTGGTGACGGTACTGAACTCCATCGTCGCTCCGTCACTCGAGCTCGGCGGCGCGAGTAGGCGGATGACGTTACTATTGGAGTTGGCGTCCTCGACGTAGAACATCTTGATCGTTCTTAGCGTCGAAAGGGGCAGCTCCTGATCTGCGCTGGCTACTTCAATGCCAATGGCCTGGCTGATAAATACAAGTGTTCTTTTGAGGCTCTTTGGCGTAATGGGTTCGCCGCTAGCCTTGGCGTGTTGAGCGTTGAGATTTGCGATTAGGTCGCGAAGGGTCCCGAGGTCCTCGGTGCGTTGGAAGTCATAGCGCGACACACGGCTGCTGTCTTGGTTGGCGTTCATGAAGCCAAGTCTAGTTCACTCGAACGGAGCTGCTCCTGAGGTTTTGCCGCTATTTGATGTGCCTGCCCGCTTTATGGCCCGGAGTGCTCGACGGTGCAAACCTATTTCAGTTCCGGTTGAAGCCGTGATCTCGCGACAGAAGAACGGACTTCCAGTGGTTTTCTCGTTCGCGAAGGTCGGCCTCAGTAGCCGACAAGTCTGCGATTTCCAAGACGGCAAAGCGCAGGGCGTGACGGCGCTCGTCGGTTGCCTCGATGCCGAACTCTTGGCGCAGGGCTACGTTCCCTCCGTGTCCGTTTGCCGCGTACGCACACCAGCGGCCCCAGATGCCGTCGGCGCCCGATGCCTTGCCGACGTAGAGCCGGCCGGTGGCCGTGTCAGTGATGACGTAGACCCCCTTAACCGACGAAAGAGCTGCGCGCCAGGCGGCGGATTGGCTGCGCACCACTATGTCTAGCTGCGCTTTGGTGAGGTTCGCTGCCTTGAAGCCGGGGAAGTCGGCGATTGACAGCCGCTCGGGCAGCAGTTCGACCACCGTGAGATCGTCGGCCAAAGTTTCGCCGCGGGGGTAGGAATGTCGTTCGGTGTAGACGCTTCCCAGATAGAGGCGACCCACCCACTCCTCGCAGGCGGGCACCCGCTCAAGGGTGTAGAAATAGTGGGGCTTCGGGGCGGCCTCTTCCACGTAGCCGAGGGATCGAAACAGCCCGGCGTAGAGCCAGCGCGTGGGGGAGCCCGTGTTGACCAGCGACACGACGAACTCGCGCTGGAAGTTGCGCTTGGTCTGCCAGCGCTGCCACAAGTCAAATTTCCCTTCCAGGAACACGTCCAGCGGCCGCTCGTTGCCGTTGTAACGCGCCAGGTGGACCTTGGCCTTCGGCGCGTCAAACGCGGGCTCCCACACCTTGAGCAGGTCGAAGAGTCGCATCGGCTTATGGTCCCGAGTGGCGAGCTTGGCACCGCGCCGCGTGATCGGCCAGGTGAGCCGCCTTGGGGCGGTGGACCGGTGAAGCGGGCAAGGCCAGCGCCTTGCCCTGCAAGGCGGCGTAGTCGGTAGTGAGCAGGGACGGCGCCAAGGCCACCGTATGCACGGGGGTGATCCACAGTAGTTGGCAATCAAAGAGCGTGTGGAGGTCGGCGCGCAGCAGTAGGCCGTTATCTACCCGGTTGGTATGTGTGCCCTTGTAGGGCAGCACGTGCGCGGCTTCCAGCACCTCAAGCGCCGAGCACCCGGTGATGGCGCAGCGACCGCCGTAGGCGTCCAGCAGCTTCGCGCGGAACAACGGCTGGCCGCGGCGCTGGGCCACGGCGCGCATTGCCCACACGCGGGCGTCGTGGTCGCTGTCCACTGGAGCGGCGAACGCCCCTGCTTGCGCATCTGCCTCCGCCTGCGCCTGCTCATCCATGACTAGGGGCATGACCTTCCACTTTCCGTCGCCACCCTTTTTCAGGTCCACGTGCCCGTGGTCCGCTGGATTGAACTGCACATAGCGGGTGCGCCGCGGCGGGCCGGAATCGACCAGCTTGAACAAGCGGTCGTGTGGGTGATCCTGGTCACTTCGCCAGTTCGTGCGCGAGTAGTTGTAGTGGATTCGGCTGGGCGAGTTGACCGTGAACAGCTCCAGGTCGGCGCGGGCGTTGCCCAGCGGGTCGTGAGGGTGGTGCGACAGGTCCCACTCCTCGACCTCGGCCAGCGACGCGCTGCCCAACGCCTCAATGGCGTCGACGGCTCGCCAATACTTGACGCCATCGCGTCCCGGCTTCTGTGTGGCGGCCATCGGCTACGTCCCCTGTCCAATTGTCCCCACGGCCCATGGAGGTGAGCCCCAAGCGCGGCGCGATGAAGAAGACTGGATAGTACTTTCCTGTACAGCGTGGGACTATTGCTCAACTACTTACAGCGATCGTCAGGCTTCGAATCCAGTCCCTTTCTGGGAATGTGAGTAACGATGCGAGTAACTGCGTCCGGCCGCTTGAGATAATTTCTTCCCCAACAAGCTCTTGGGGACTGAATGTGGCTGCTGGTGGGCCACCAACACTCAGCCCTTCGGCTGCCCCTTGTTCGTTAAATCAAAGTTTGTCCCACGCTGCACCTAACGCCGCACAGCCGACGAGAAGAACAAGCAGCAGGATCGAATGGTGGTATTCCTTTGATTCTGTCATGTGCATGCGAGTCACATTTGCATGACCGGTCCCGGCTGGGCCCTCTGCCGTTCTTCCAATTGCTGCTGTTCCAAGGCTTGTTGCTGGTCCAGCGATCGGTCGGCCAGATCGCTGTCGCCGGCCATGACGGCGGCGAGGTAACGGTCCACAAATGGGTCATTGAACGGGCCGGTCTGGGGCTGGAGCATGCCTTGGCGATCTTCCACCGGGCCGTTTCCTTCCTGTGCCGGTTCTTGTCGCGGCTGTTGTGCGTTCTGAGCTTCCTCCCTTCGGCGGATCACCTCGACAGCTTCGGGTAGGTCGCGCTCCACTGCGCGGGCATTGATCGCGTCGCGGGTCTGCTCATCCGCCAGTCCGCTCTCGGGGACGATGTTCTCGTCGCCTTGGAACCGACGAACGGCAGCTTGCGTATCCGCATCATAGCGACGGCTGATGCGCAGGAACTGCCCATCACTTCCACGGTAGCCGAGCCCACTCAGTTGCTCCTGCAGGTCGGCGACCGCATCGCCGCGGTCGCCGGGGTCGAGCACGCGGTCGTTCAGCGGTCCGTACAGGTCCATGATGGTCTTGAGCCGGAAATTCGGATCGGCTCGCAGCACCTCGCCCCGGATCTGGTCGAACAGGGCCTGATCCACCGTTCCGGTCCGCGGAGCGATACCTGCCATGTCCTGGTAGCTGAGCACCGCCCGCTCGGTCGAAGGCCCGAAGTCGCCGTCGGCAGACAAGGGCCGGCCCGCTGCATGGGTGATATTCAGTGCCGACAGGTATTGCTGCAACTCGAACGCGCGCGCGTTCGCGTCGCCTCGCTGCAGGGGTGCGTCGGCCTCGCGTGTCGCAGGCACCGGCGTCAGGTCGACGCCGTCGCGCTGGACCGAGGTCACCAGATCGGCGACATCCGGCTCCCGTGCGCGCGCCAGCGCGGCGATATCTGCGGCCCGGTCAGTTCCGTTGACGATCCTGCGGGCGTTTTGATAATCGGCATTGTCCGCCGTGATGTAATCGTCCAGGCCGCGTCCGGTAGTTTTGATAGTGGGTGAGATGTGCCTAACCGCGGCCGAAGTATTCCTCGCCGCTCCCATAGCCTTCTCGCTCACCGCCCTTGTAGCCTCTCACCGCTGCCTGCTTGCGGCCATAGTCTTCTTCGAGGCTGGTAAAGTTCCGGCTTTCGTGCTCCGCGGTCGCCAGGACGTAGGCGATCTGACGTTCGTCCGTGACCCCTTCTTCCAGACAGGTCTGCACGATCAGTCGGACCGTTTGCTCCCGGGTGATCGGGGAGGCCGCGCTGTATCCGTATCCATCACTCACCGCGCTTCTCTTTGCGATTCTGATTGCTCGCGGGCGTCATCAAGCTCCGGACCGTCCTTGCCGCAAGTACTGTAATTCGTGCTCTCCACGATCCTGGGAGCGCCGTATCGCACCTCTATCGTTCTCTCGCCGCGATCGCACGGTCCGCTGCGGTACCACGCGAACAGGCGGCCATCGACGATTCGCGACAAGGAATGGCCTTCCATCAGCTCCGCCAGCGCGGTGTTCTCGACCAGTCGTTGGGTCTTCGGGTCGTACAGGTAATAGGTGTACGAGGGGTCGCCATAGCTGCCGTCGGGACCACTCCAGACCATCAAGTCTTCGTGCTCGTCTGCATTGACGTCGGACAGCATGATCCCATGCCAGCTCTCGGCGAAGCCCGCGTGCGATGGTCCGCGGAACCCGGTCTCAGCTGGGTAGCGATCTGTAGGGAGTGCCCTTGGAAGCCAGACTTCCGGTAGCAACAGCGTCTGCCGGTGCAGCGTCGGAGTCGAGACGCTCAGCCGGGCGTTGCTGCAGATCAGTTTGCTTGGCAGGCGATCAGAACAGCCATCCGATTGCATGGTGATCACGGCATCGCCCAGTCGCATTTCCAGCGTGCCATTGGCGTCGGGCATATCCTCGGCCCAGTGCCCCGCTGTGGCGTTTGATAGCCGGCGGTTCAGTACGTCGTATCGCGCCATGATGCGTTCCAGCCGGCAGACCTGGCCGACGGGTGGGGCTCCGGCTGCCGGGCCACACAGCCGGTCGGTCTCCTGCTGCCAAGTGCGATGTTCAGCGTGCAGGACACCGCGCTGCGTTGAGTCGAGTTTGGCCGCCCATTCCTGATAGAGCGCGCCCATGCTCCGTTGCCGATAGGCCAGCTCCTCGTCCAGACAGAGCCCCCGTGCTTGAGAGTCGTCGCCTGCGGTCGCAACGCACTCCCGGAATTTGCGGCTACCCGATTCAAATGTGCTCCGAACCTGAATGCCGCACGATGGGGGTATGCCGTCTTCGCGCCGCAGCGACATGCCGGAGTGCATCGTGCCCGCCACGGCGCACCAAGGCGTCAGATCCGGAGATGTCCATGAATACTGCCAAGACCCTTCTTGCCCTCGGCTTCGCCACGGCCCTCGCGGCCTGCAGCAACACCGACCAGGCTGCCAATTCCGCCCAGGAAGCCGCCGAGTCGGCCACCGAAGCGCAGCAGGCCGCGCAGCACGCTGCGGCCACCGGTGACAGCGCTGCGGCCCACTCGGCCCAGGCCGCTGCCGATGCGGCCGACGCCGCAGCCGATGCCTCCGCGCAGATCGCGGGCCAGGTCGGCACCGGCGATGAAATGACCCGCCGCGACGACCTGTCCGACGCCGCCGAAAAGGCTGCCGACGCGGCCGAGCAGGCGCAGGACGCCGCCGAGGAAGCCAACGCGGCCGCCGACGGCGAGAACAACACCGACGGGATGTAATCCGTCACTTGACGAACCGTGCGACGGTCCAACGTCGCGGGATCGTGTCGCGTGGTCGTGGTCAGTCCTCGTCGTCTGGCCACGGCCGCGCGATTTTTCGTTGCAAGCCGCGCAATTCGCGCGGTCGTTCTTCAGGCGCGCCAGTGTCCGGCAATCATCACCAGCGCCCCGGCCAGGATCAGCCCGCCGCCGAGCAGGTCGATCCGATTGAGCGGCACCCGGTCCACCCAGACCAGCCAGGCCAGCGCGGTCGCAACGTAGATGCCGCCGTACGCGGCATAGATCCGGCCCGACGCGACCGGATGCAGGGTCAGCAACCAGGCAAACAGCGCCAGGCTGGCCGCGGCCGGCACCAGGAGCCACGGGCTGCCGCCGTCCTTGCGCCACAGCAGCACCACCCAGCAGCCGACGATCTCGGCCAGCGCGGTGACCGCGAACAGCGTGGCGACCTTGAAAACAAGCAGGGGACTCATCGGCTGCGGCGGCCCGCTGTCATGGCAATCCACGAGTATGTCATCGCCACCTCACCTGGCCGGCGCACCATACGCAAGCGCATTGGTCCGCGTCCGGGAAGTGCGCTCCGGGACGTTGACCTGCGTCAATGCGCCGCCCGCCAGTGTGGTAAAAATGACGGTCTTTTTCGGCCCTCCGGCCGTCCGTGAACAGGAGCCTCATGACCCGTCCTTCTTCGCTCGATCGCGAGCAGCTGCTGGCCTGTGGCCGCGGCGAAATGTTCGGCGAGGGCAATGCCCGCCTGCCGGCCCCGCCGATGCTGATGATGGACCGCATCACCCACATCTCCAGTGATGGCGGGGCCTACGGAAAGGGCGTGATCCAGGCCGAGCTCGACATCGATCCGGGCCTGTGGTTTTTCGAATGCCACTTCCTGGCCGACCCGGTGATGCCGGGTTGCCTCGGCCTTGACGCGATGTTCCAGCTCGCTGGCTTCTACTTGCCTTGGCTGGGCGAACCCGGCCGCGGCCGGGCATTGGGCTGCGGTGAACTCAAGTTCTCCGGCCAGGTACTGCCGAGCGCGAAGCGCGTGGGCTACGAAATCGACATCCGCCGGGTGATGCGCGGCAAGGTGCCGATGGTGATCGCCGATGGCCGCACGTTCGTCGACGACCGTGAGATCTACGTCGTGCGCAGCATGCGCGTGGGCCTGTTCAAGGACCTGGAGGACAACTGATGCGTCGCGTAGTCGTGACCGGCATGGGCATCGTCTCGTGCCTTGGAAACAAACTTGATGACGTCTCGCGCGCGCTGCGCGAGGGTCGCAGTGGCATCACCGCGGTGCCGAAGTACGCCGAGCTGGGCCTGCGCAGCCAGGTTGCCGGCGTGCCGGTGATCGACCTGGAGGCCGAGATCGACCGCAAGCGCAAGCGCTTCATGGGCGATGCCGCCGCGTATGCGTGGGTGGCGATGCGGGATGCGATCGCGCACGCGGGCCTGTCGCCCGACAAGGTCAGCGACCCGCGCGTGGGCGTGATCGCCGGCTCCGGCGGTGGCTCGGCGGAGTGGCAGGTCGCCACCGCCGACCTGCTGCGCGACAAGGGCGTGCGCAAGGTCGGGCCGTACATGGTGCCGCGCACGATGTGCTCGACGGTCTCGGCCACGCTGGCCACCGCATTCGGGATCCTCGGCCTGAGCTATTCGATCTCGGCCGCGTGCGCGACTTCGGCGCACTGCATCGGCGCGGCCGCGGACCTGATCCGGCACGGCGCGCAGGACGTGGTCTTTGCCGGCGGCGGCGAGGAAGAGCACTGGGCGATGAGCGTCATGTTCGATGCCATGGGCGCGCTGTCGTCCGGCTTCAACGACACGCCCGCGGTAGCCTCGCGTCCCTATGACGCCGGCCGCGACGGCTTCGTCATCGCCGGCGGCGGCGGCATGCTCGTGCTCGAGGAATACGAGCACGCGAAGGCGCGCGGCGCGACCATCCATGCCGAGTTGGTCGGCTATGGCGTGACGTCCGATGGCGCCGACATGGTCGCACCCAGCGGCGAAGGCGCGGTGCGCTGCATGAAGAACGCACTGGCATCCGTGCACGCGCCGGTGGACTACCTGAACACCCACGGCACATCGACCCCGCTGGGCGACATCGTCGAGCTCGAGGCGGTGCGCGCGGCGTTCGGCGACGCGATGCCGCCGCTGTCGTCGACCAAGGCCTTGACGGGGCATTCGCTCGGTGCGGCCAGCGTGCACGAGGCGATCTACAGCCTGCTGATGATGCGTGACGGCTTCATCGCCGGATCGGCGCACATCGACCAGCTCGACCCGCGCGCCGAGGGCTTCCCGGTCGTGCGCGAAAGCCGCGAGGCGAAGCTCGACACGGTGATGTCGAACAGCTTCGGCTTCGGTGGCACCAACGGCAGCCTGGTGTTCGCGCGCGTCTGATACGCAGCGTCGTGCCGCGGCCTTGAATGACGCCGCGGCACGGCGTGTCCGGGATCCATCGTTCCACTGCAGGACTCCCGCCAGCGGGGCCTGCGACGTAGATTGACCGCATACGTCACTGGAACACCGGACCCACTGCATGAGCACACTTTTCGACCGTCATGACCTGCGCGGCCTTGCGCTGCGCAACCGCATCGTCATGGCTCCCATGACCCGTTCTCGCGCGCCGAGCACCGTGCCCGACGCGCTCACCGCGACCTACTACGCGCAGCGCGCGGGCGCCGGGTTGATCGTCACCGAAGGCGCGCAGGTTTCGGAGCAGGCGCGCGGCTACCTGTTCACGCCGGGCCTGCATTCCAGGGCCCAGGTGGAGGGTTGGAAGGCGGTCACCTCCGCGGTGCACGACGCCGGCGGCGCGATTTTCGCGCAGCTGTGGCACGTGGGTCGCGTCGCGCACTGCTCGGTGCAGCCGGGTGAGCGCGCACCGGTGAGCTCGGTCGCGAAGGCCGCGGAAGGGGTGCAGGCCTTCGGTTATCGCGAGGACGGCACGCCCGGGCAGATACCGACCAGCACGCCGCGCGCGCTGGCCGCGGACGAACTGGCGGGCATCACCGCGGACTTCGTCGCCGCCGCGCGCAATGCGATCGAGGCGGGCTTCGACGGCGTCGAGATCCACGGCGCCAACGGCTACCTGTTCGAGCAGTTCATCAACGGCGGACTGAACGTGCGCGACGACCGTTACGGCGGCGCCGACATCGCCAATCGCCTGCGCTTCGTGCTCGAGACCGTCGACGCCGTCGCCGCGGCCGTGGGCAACCATCGCACGGGCATCCGCCTGTCGCCGTTCAACCGCGTGTTCGACATGCAGGCGTTCGATGGCGAAGCGGACACGGGGCTTGCGCTGGCCCGCGAGCTGGCCACGCGTGATCTCGCCTACGTGCACCTCAGCAACCGCGATGCGATCCTGGCCGGTGGCGGCGAGGACTTCCTCAAGGCTTACCGCGCGGCGTATGCCGGTGGAACGCTCGTCCTGGCGGGCAACTACACGCGCGAACTTGCCGAAGCAGACCTGGCCGCCGGGCTCACCGATCTGGTCGCCTTCGGTCGCCCGTTCATCGCCAATCCGGACCTGGTCGAGCGCCTGCGCAACGACTGGCCGCTGGCCGAGGCCGACAACGCCAGTTTCTATGGTGGCTCCGCGGCCGGCTACATCGACTACCCGGTGTACCAGGCGGCTGCCGAACCCGCCTGACCCGGCCCGGGCGGGGTGCCCGGCGGCTGCGGATGCGTAGTGCGATGATGCGGCGAACGTGCCGCATCATCGCGCCGCCGAACCCACCGGGAGCCGCCCCATGATCGAACTCGTCATCCAGCAGCGCCGCCGCGACCTCGGCGCGTTCGAGGTGGGCCGCGTGCTGCCCTACGCGAAGCGGCGCATGGTCGGCCCCTACATCTTCTTCGACCGCATGGGTCCCAAGGACCTTGCGCCGGGACTGCCGCGGGAAGCCGACGTGCGCCCGCATCCGCACATCGGCCTGTCGACGATCACCTATCTGTTCGACGGCGAGATCATGCACCGCGACAGCGTGGGTTCCGAGCAGGGCATCCGGCCGGGCGAGGTCAACTGGATGACCGCCGGCCGTGGCATCACGCACTCGGAACGCTTCGAACGGCTGCGCCGCGAGGGCGGTCCGATCGACGGCATCCAGGCCTGGGTGGCGCTGCCCGACGAGCGCGAGGAAATGGCGCCGGGGTTCTGGCATTACGGCAGCGAAGCGCTGCCGGTGTTCGATGGCGACGGCATCGTGGGACGCCTGATCGCGGGCCGGCTTGCGGGCGTGCAGTCACCGGTGAAGACGGACTCGCCGCAGTTCTACGTGCTCTGGGAATTACGCGCCGGTGCGCGCGCGTCGCTGCCGGCCGAATACCCGGAGCGCGCGGTGTACGTCGCACGCGGCGAAGTCGAGGTGGACGGGCAGCGGGTCGAGTCCGGGGCGATGGCGGTGCTGGCGCCCGGCAAGGCGGCGACCGTCACGGCGATCAGCGATGCGGTGGTGATGGCGCTTGGCGGCGAGCCGGTGGGTCCGCGCTTCATCGACTGGAACTTCGTGTCGTCGTCGAAGGAACGCATCGAGCAGGCGCGCGAGGACTGGAAGGCGGGGCGCATGAAGTTGCCGGACCTGGATGACGGCGAGTTCATTCCGTTGCCGCCGAAGATCGGGGAGGCGCGGGAGCCTGAGCCGATGTCCTGATGTGTTTGATTGAGCGCGCTGCGGCGATGGCTGCGGCGATGGCTGCGGCGGCGGAGGGTGCGTGGGGTACTCCGCCGGCTGCCCACGTGGTGGGCTTTATGCCGGCTGCGTACCCCACGCACCCTCCGCTTTCAGCGTTGGGGCAAGCAGGGAGTAGTTGGAAGCGCGCGCCCTTTGTAGGGGAGAGGTAGGAGCCTGCGCGCTTGTGCGGCTCAGGGGGCGGGCTGGAAGGTCACCTTGGTCGACACTGCGACATCGTTGGGGATGATCGAAAGATCGCCCCAGTCGCCGGCGCCGACGCCGAAGTCCAGGCGCTTCACGGTGCCATTGCCGGCCAGGACGGGAAGGTCGCCGGGGGTCCAGGTGAAGGTGAGGGTGACCGGCTTCTTCACTCCGCGCAGTTCCAGGGTGCCGTCTGCGGCATAGCGGTTGTCGCCGAGGCTACGGAAGCCGTTGGCCGTGTAGCGCGCCTGTGCGAACTTCGCGATGTCGAAGAATTCGGCGGTCTTGAGGGTGCTGTCGCGGTCGCCGTTCTTCGTGCTTGCGCTGGCCAGCGGGATGGTGACGTCAAGCTTCGCGTCCTGCGGTGCGGCGGGGTCGAAGCTCAGCGTGCTGCTGAAGTCCGGAAACAGGCCGACGAAGGTCTGGCCCTGGTATTCGCTGGCGAAGCTCAGCGCGCCCGAGGACTGCACGTAATCGGCGGCGGTGGCGGGTGCGGCGGCGGCGAGGGCGGCCACGAGGGCGGCGACGAGTGCCGTGGAACGCGTGCGGTTGCGGAAGGTCATGTCAGTGTTCCTGTGTCTGGTCGGCAGGGGCGCGACGCAGCGCGGGCAGCATGCGCCGCAGGGTGTCGTCGCCCTGGAAGAGGTGGTGGTAGAAGGCGGCGCCGGCGTGCATCACGACCAGCAGCAGGAGCAGCCAGAAGCCGTACTCGTGGACCTGGATGGCGGTGGCGGCCAGGTCTTCGCTGCGCCCGGCGATCGCCGGCAGGTTGAACCGCTTGAACCACTGCAGCGGATAGCCCGAGGCCGAGTTGAACACCCAGCCGCTGAGCGGGATCGCGAACAGGAGTGCGTACAGCGCCCAGTGGGTGACCGAGGCGATGCGTTCCTGCCAGGTGGGCGTGCCGGGCACGGGCTTGGGCGTGCCGGCGAACAGGCGCCAGGCCAGGCGCAGCACGACCAGCGCCAGCAGGGTCAGGCCCACCGACTTGTGCAGCGCGTAGGCGTTGATCTTGGCCGGCGTCGGCGGCATGTCGACCATGGTCAGGCCGCGCCAGGCCATCCAGGCGATCAGCGCCACGATGGCCCAGTGCAGCAGCTGGCTGATCGGACCCCAGCGGTCGGCGGAATTGCGCAGTTGCATGTGTAGCTCCGTCTTATTGAAGGCGTGGCAGGTCGAACACGAGGATCTCGGCGCCATCGCCGCGCGCGATGTCCACGCGTGGCTCGTCGGCATACAGCAGAGCGTCGCCGGCCGACAGGCTCATGCCGTTGACCACCGCGGTGCCGCGCGCCACGTGCACATAGGCCAGACGGCCGGCGGCGATGTCCAGCGCCGCGTCCTCGTCGCCGTCGAACAGTCCGGCATACATGCGCACATCCTGCTGCATGCGCACGGAACCGTTGCTGCCGTCGGGGCTGGCGACCAGGCGCAGGCGGCCGCGTTTTTCGGCGTCGGGGTAGGTCTTCTGCTCGTAGCCGGGCGCGATGCCCATGGTGTCGGGGATGATCCAGATCTGCAGGAAGTGCGTGGTCCGGTCGGCTTCGTGGTTGTACTCGGAATGGGTGACGCCGGTGCCGGCGCTCATGCGCTGGACCTCGCCGGGCACGATGCTGGCGGCGTTACCCATCGAATCCTTGTGCGCCAGGCTGCCATCGAGCACGTAGCTGATGATCTCCATGTCGCTGTGGCTGTGGGTGCCGAAGCCCTGGCCGGCCGCCACCCGGTCTTCGTTGATCACGCGCAGGGGGCCCCAGTGCACGTGGCGCGGGTCGCGGTAATCTGCGAACGAGAAGCTGTGCCAGGAATCAAGCCAGCCGTGCTGGGCGTGGCCACGTTCGTTTGCGGGTCGCAGGGTGATCATCGGTGATGCTCCATCATTTTTCAGGCGGCAGCGCCGCGTTGGAGCCCAGTCTGATTGGCTTCGATTTCAGAATAAACATGATAATATAGCCATCATTGTTCTGTAATCAGAACAGTCGCGATTGATTCAGTAGCAAGGCCGGCATGCAGGAATCAAGCCGATCATTCCATAAACGTTATCATTCGTTCTGAATTCTGCTGTTTCAAATCGAAATCAGAACGATATTCTGTGCGTCCCCGGTCGACGGATCACCGTGCCGGCCTGTTCGACCCATTCCATCCATGCAGCCATCGGAGCATCCCATGATCAACCTTCTTTCCCGCGGCGCCCTTGCCGTCAGCCTGCTCGCCGCGTCGACCTACGCGTTCTGCGCCCCGGTCACCTATACCATCGACCCGACGCATACCGATGTCGTCGCGCAGTGGAACCACCTCGGTTTCTCCAACCCGATCGCGCACTTCGGCCAGGTCGAAGGCACCATCACCTATGACGCCGACAATGTCGCCGCGTCCAGCGTCGAAGTCATTCTGCCGCTGGCCGGCCTGTCATCGCACGTGCCGGCCTTCGACGACCACCTGCGCAGCGACGACTTCTTCGACGCCGCGAAGTTCCCGCAGGCGACCTTCAAGAGCACGGCCGTGGAGGCCGTGGGCGAGGGCAAGCTGAAGATCACCGGCGACCTCACCATCAAGGACATCACCAAGGCGGTGGTGCTCGACGCTACGATCAACAAGATCGACAGCCACCCGATGACCAGCCAGCCTGCCGCCGGCTTCGATGCCGTGGCCACGCTCAAGCGCACCGACTTCGGCCTGGGCATGAATGCGCCCTACGTCAGCGACGAAGTGCAGCTGCGCATTACCACCGAGGCTTCGGTGCCGAAGCAGGGCGAGTAAGCCCGGCGCACGCAAGGGTCGCCGCAGCGCAAGGTGCGGCGGCCCTGTGCTGTCCGCGATCCAGAGGGATCAGGAAGCGGGCGGGTCGAGGTACGACGGATCGCGGGCCATCGCGTGCAGGGCAAGATCGACCGCGGGCAGTCCGTCTCGCTCGAGATCGACCTCCTCCGGGGCAAGCAGGTGCATGCGCAACGCGCCGCTGATGATGAAATGCAGGCTCCGCGCGCAGTGTTCGGCCGTCAGGTCCTCGCGCAGCTGGCCCAGCGCTTCGGCACGCTGGAACGCGGCGGTGATCCGGGCATGGGTATTGCGCATGCCTGCCTTGCGCAGCACGTTGATCGCGTCGTCTTCCGCCGGGACCTCGCAGCGCAGCTCGATCACCTCCAGGGCATTGCGCACCCGCGGGTTGTGCACGAGGTCGGCGAAGGACTGGCGCAGCATCTCGCGCAGGTCAAGCAGCGGCGTGGTGCCGTCAGGCCGCGACACGCGTTCCAGGCCGTGGAAGAAGGGCACGCTGACGCGGCTGATCACCGCGTCCAGCACCTCGGCCTTGTTCTTGAAGTGCCAGTAGACGGCGCCGCGGGTTACCCCGGCGCGGACCGCGATGGCCTCCAGGCTGGTGCGGTACAGGCCGCTCTCGCGGAAGCAGTCCTCGGCCGCGTCGAGGATGCCTTCCCGGGTCGCCTGTGCGTCCTCTTTGGTCCTGCGCGCCATTAATGCCTCCCGTACGGGGTGTCCCCCATCTGCTTTGACCAACATACATCCGTGTATGTATACTACGCCGGTTCGCTTCCGATGCCCAGCGCCGACCCCGTTCATTCGAACCCCGGCGGCTGGGCTTTCCATTTTCTGGATACCACCAAGGCTGCCTTTCATGACCACGACCCCCCGCCGTGCCCGACCCTTGCTTGCCGTCCTCGCCCTCGCGCTCGCCGCCTGTGGCGGTGGGCAGGAGGGGGGCGAGCCGCCGAAGCCGGCGGTCACCGTTGCCACCCTGCAGGCCAGCCCCGTGACCATCACCCGCGAGCTGCCCGGGCGCACCAGCGCCTGGCTGGTGGCCGAAGTCCGGCCGCAGGTCAGCGGCATCGTGGCCAAGCGGCTGTTCACCGAGGGCAGCCCGGTGGAAGCCGGCCAGCCGCTCTACCAGATCGATGACGCGACCTACCGCGCCGCCGCGAACAGCGCGCGCGCGCAGCTCAAGCGCGCCGAGGCGACCGTGGTGGCGGCGCGGCTCACCGCCAGGCGCAGCGCCGAGCTGGTGGAAATCGACGCCGTCAGCCGCCAGGACAATGACAATGCCGTCGCCGCGCTCGCGCAGGCCGAGGCCGACGTTGGCGCCGCGCGCGCCGCGCTCGATGCCGCCAACGTGACGCTTGGCTTCGCACGCATCACGTCGCCGATCAGCGGCCGCATCGGCAGGTCCAGCGTCACCCAGGGCGCCTTGGTCACCGCGAACCAGCCTGCGGCGCTGGCGACGGTGCAGCAGCTCGACCCGATCTACGTCGACCTCACCCAGTCCAGTACCGAACTGCTCGACCTGCGACGCGCACTCGCCGAGGGCAGCCTGCAGAGCACCGAAGGCATGCCGGTGAAGATCCAGCTCGAGGGTGGCGGCGAATACGCGCACCCGGGCAGCCTCAAGTTCTCCGAAGTGGCCGTCGACCCGAGCACGGGCAGCTACGCGCTGCGCGTTGAAGTACCCAATCCCGACTATGTGCTGATGCCCGGCATGTATGTGCGCGCGATGCTCGGCGCCGGCGTGCGCCAGGATGCGCTGCTGGTGCCGCAGCAGGGCGTGGCGCGCGACGCCAAGGGCAACACGTCGGCCATGGTGGTCAACGCCGAGGGCGTGGTCGAACTGCGCCCGGTGGTGGTCAGCCAGACCATCGGAAACCAGTGGCTGGTTGAATCCGGCCTGGCCGCAGGCGACCGCGTGGTGGTCGAGGGGCTGCAGAAGATCGCTCCGGGAGTCGAGGTGGAGGTCACTGCGGAAGCGAACACCCCGCGCCAGCCTGACGCGGCCGCGGCCGGATCCGGTGCCGCCGATCCGGCAGACGCTGCCGACGCCCCGGCAGCCCAGGAGTAAGCCCCGATGGCACGTTTCTTCATCGATCGACCCATCTTCGCGTGGGTCATCGCGATCATCATCATGCTCGCCGGCCTGCTGTCGATCTTCAGCCTGCCGGTGTCGATGTACCCCACCGTGGCCCCGCCCGCGGTCGAAATCCGCGCCACCTATCCCGGCGCGTCGGCCAAGGTGGTCGAGGACTCGGTGACTCAGATCATCGAGCAGAACATGAAGGGCCTCGACGGCCTGATGTACTTCTCCTCGCAGTCGTCGTCCAACGGCATGGCGACGATCACGGTCACGTTCGAAAGCGGGACCGATCCCGATATCGCCCAGGTGCAGGTGCAGAACAAGCTGCAGCTGGCGATGCCGCTACTGCCGCAGGAGGTCCAGCGCCAGGGCGTGAACGTCAGCAAGACGACGTCGAGCTTCCTGCAGGTGGTCGGCTTCGTGTCCGAGGACGGCAGCATGGACAAGGTCGACATCTCCGACTACGTCAGCGCCAACATCGTCGACCCGCTCAGCCGCGTGCCCGGCGTCGGCACCATCCAGGTGTTCGGTGGCAAATACGCCATGCGCATCTGGCTGGACCCGAACAAGCTGCACACCTACGAACTCGCCATTCCCGAAGTGACCGCGGCCATCCGTTCGCAGAACGCGCAGGTCGCCATCGGCTCGCTCGGCGGTGCGCCGGCGATCGACGGCCAGCAGCTCAACGCCACCATCAACGCCCAGGACCGGCTGCAGACGCCCGAGCAGTTCAGGGACATCATCGTGCGCTCCAACCCCGATGGCTCGGCCTTGCGCCTGGGCGACATCGCGCGGGTGGAAATGGGCACCGAGATCTACGAGTTCGACTCCCGCTACAACGGCAACCAGGCCACCGGCGTCGCGATCTCGCTGTCCACGGGCGCGAACGCGCTCGACACCGCCGCGGGCGTCGAGGCGGCCATGGCCGACCTCGAAACCTATTTCCCGCCGGGCCTGAGGGCGGTCGTGCCCTTCGACACCACGCCCTTCGTGCAGGTGTCGATCAAGGGCGTGATCGTGACCCTGGTCGAGGCCATCGCGCTGGTGGTCCTGGTGATGTACCTGTTCCTGCAGAACTTCCGCGCCACCCTGATCGTGACGATCACGGTGCCGGTTGTGCTGCTGGGCACCTTCGCCGTGCTGGCCGCGCTCGGCTTCTCGGTGAACATGCTGACCATGTTCGCGATGGTGCTGGCGATCGGCCTGCTGGTCGACGACGCCATCGTGGTGGTCGAGAACGTCGAACGCATCATGAGCGAGGAAGGACTGTCGCCGGTCGAGGCCACGCGCAAGTCCATGGACCAGATCACCGGCGCCCTGGTGGGCATCGGCGTGGTGCTGTCGGCGGTGTTCGTGCCGATGGCCTTCATGTCCGGTTCGTCAGGCGTGATCTACCAGCAGTTCTCGGTCACGATCGTGTCGGCGATGGCGCTGTCGGTGTTCATCGCCATCGTGCTCACCCCGGCGCTTTGCGCGACCATGCTCAAGCCGGTCGAGCAGGGCGCGCAGCACGACGAAGGCAAGGGGCTCTTCGCCCGGTTCTTCCGCTGGTTCAACCGCAGCTTCGAGAAGACCAGCGGCAAGTACCAGAACGGCGTGCGCGGCATCCTCGGTCGCCCGTGGAAGTTCATGGCCGTGTTCGCGGTGCTGGCGGTGCTGATGGGCCTGATGTTCGTGCGCCTGCCCACCGCCTTCCTGCCCGACGAGGACCAGGGCGTGCTGATGGCGATGATCCAGACGCCGGTCGGTGCCACCCAGGAGCGCACGCTGGAGTCGATCGCGAAGCTCGAGCAGCACTTCCTCGAGAACGAGACCGATGCGGTCGAGTCGGTGTTCGCGGTGCAGGGCTTCAGCTTCGCGGGCATGGGCCAGAACACCGGCATCGCCTTCATCAAGCTCAAGGACTGGAGCGAGCGCGCCAACGCCGAGCTCAGCGCCTCCGCGGTCGCCGGGCGCGGCATGGCGGCGATGAGCCAGGTCAAGGATGCCGCGATCTTCGTGTTCGCGCCCCCGGCCATGCCCGAGCTGGGCATCGCCACCGGCTACTCGTTCTATCTCCAGGACAACGGAGCCCAGGGCCACGACGCGCTGATCGCCGCCCGCAACCAGTTGCTCGGCCTGGCCGGGCAGAGCGGGATGCTGGCCAACGTGCGCCCCAATGGCCAGGAGGACACGCCCCAGCTGCGGATCGACGTGGACGTGGCCAAGGCGGGCGCACTGGGCCTGTCGCAGGACGCGATCAACGCCACCCTGGCGCCGGCCTGGGGCGGCCAGTACATCGATGACTTCATCGATCGTGGCCGCGTCAAGCGCGTCTACATCCAGGCCGATGCGCCGTTCCGCATGACGCCGGCAGACTTCAACGCGTGGTCGGTGAAGAATGCCTCCGGCGAGATGGTGCCGTTCTCGGCCTTTGGCAGCTCGGACTGGGAGTACGGTTCGCCGCGGCTGGAGCGCTACGACGGCGTGCCGTCGGTCGAGATCCAGGGCGAGGCCGCGCCGGGCGTGTCCTCGGGCGAGGCCATGGACGAGATCGAACGCCTGGCGCAGCAGTTGCCACCGGGCTTCGGCGTCGAGTGGACGGCGGTGTCCTTCCAGGAGCGCGAATCCGGCTCCCAGACCCCGCTGCTGTACGCGATGTCGCTGCTGATCATCTTCCTGTGCCTGGCCGCGCTGTACGAAAGCTGGACGGTGCCCACGGCGGTGCTGCTGGTGGCCCCGCTCGGCATCCTTGGCGCGGTGCTGGCCAACACGATCATGGGCATGCAGCGTGACGTCTACTTCCAGGTGGCGATGCTCACCACTGTCGGGTTGACCAGCAAGAACGCCATCCTGATCGTCGAGTTCGCAAAGGCCAACGTAGAGAGCGGGATGGAGGTGGTCGCCGCGACCATGCAGGCCGTCCGTGACCGCCTGCGCCCGATCATCATGACCTCGCTGGCCTTCGGCCTGGGCGTGCTGCCGCTGGCCCTGGCCACCGGCGCGGGCTCCGGCGCGCAGCGCGCGATCGGTACGGGCGTTGTCGGCGGCATGGCGGTCGGCACCCTGCTGGGCGTGTTCTTCATCCCGCTGTTCTTCGTGGTGATCCAGAAGATGTTCGGCGGCAAGGCCAAGGCCGGCGAACAGTCCGCGGCCGCAGGAGTGATCGAACATGAGTAAGCACGCGAGCCTCGCGCTGGCCCTGGCGGCGGTCCTCGTCGCCAGCGGTTGCGCCACCCTGGTGCCCGCGACGCCCGAGGCGCAGGCCGGTATCCCGGCCGCCTGGCCGATGCCCGAAGTGACGCAGGCAGGCGTGGATGCCGCCGGTGCCGAAGCCAGCGGTGCCGAAGCCGCGTTGCCGATGGCCGACATCGGCTGGCGCGACTTCTTCGCCGATCCGCGACTGGAGCAGGTCGTGGCGCTGGCGCTGGACAACAACCGCGACCTGCGCGTGGCGATCCTCAACGTCGAGCGCGCGCGGGCGCAGTACCGCATCCAGCGCGCCGACCGCCTGCCGTCGTTCGGCGCCGAGGCGATGATGGAGCGCGTTGGCGGTGACATCCCGGTCAGCGAGACCTACACCGCGGGCGTTGGCCTGGCGGCGTTCGAACTCGACCTGTTCGGCCGTGTTCGCAACCTGAGCGAGGCGGCCCTGCAGCAGTACCTGGCGACCGGGGAAGCGCAGCGTGCCGCGCAACTGTCGCTGGTGGCGGAAGTCGCGGGCGCCTGGCTGGGGCTGGCCGCGGACCAGGAGCAGCTGCAGCTGTCGGAGCAGGCGCTCGGCACCTACCTGCAGACGCTGGACCTGAGCATGAAGCGCCACGAACTGGGCGCCACCTCCGCGCTCCAGGTCGAGCAGGTGCGGACCCAGGTCGCGACCGCACGCACCGACGTCGAACGGCTGAAGGGCCAGGTCGCGCGCGACCGCAACGTCCTCAACCTGCTGGCGGGCGCGCAGCTGGACGCATCGCTGCTGCCGACCGCCGACGCCCGCGTTGTCCCGGTCACCGGCATCGCCGCTGTTCCAGCGGGCCTGGATGCGCAGGTGCTGCTGCGCCGCCCGGACGTGATCGCCGCCGAGCACCGCCTGCTTGCCGCCAACGCCAATATCGGCGCGGCGCGCGCGGCGTTCTTTCCGTCCATCAGCCTGACCGGCAGCATCGGTTCGGCCAGCGATGAACTCTCGGGCCTGTTCGACAGCGGCACGAGGGTGTGGAGCTTCATCCCGCGCATCAACCTGCCGATTTTCCAGGGCGGCCGCCTGAAAGCCGGCCTGGGCATGGCCACCGCCGACCGCGACATCGCTTTGGCCGAGTACGAGCGTGCGATCCAGTCCGGCTTCCGCGACGTGGCCGACGCGCTGGTGCAGGCCGAATCGCTGGCGAAGCAGGTCCGCGCGCAGCAAGACCTGGTCGACGCCGCCACGCGCGCGGAAGCGCTCGCGACCGCCCGCTACAAGGCGGGCGTCGACAGCCACCTGGTCCAGCTTGATGCACAGCGCACGCTCTATGCGGCGCAGCAGGCACTCGTCGCCACGCGCCTTGCGGAGCAGGCGAACCGGGTCACGCTGTATCGCGTGCTTGGCGGCGGCTGGCGTGCGGACAGCGCGTCGCTTGCCGTGGGTCCAGGCGAAGGCTGAGCTTCACTCGCTGTCTTCGGGCGGCGTAGGCGGCAGGCCGAGGTCGCTGGAAGCGGTCGTAGTCCCGGCCGCCGCGGCGTGTGCTTCGTACGCGCGCCGCAGGTCGTGCTGCAGCGCATCCGGATGCTTGACCATGGCCTTGAAGCGGGGCTCCAGCGCCTGCACCCGCGCCTGTGCCGCGGCGATGTCCCGGAACACCGACTGCCGCATCGTCGGCAACGCGTCCTCGCGCAGCGAAAGATAGTCGGCCACGCGCAGGCGCAGGGTCGACACCGCCACCTTCGCCTTGCCCTTCGGGCTCCACAGCGATGCCAGCACGGTGATCACCAGCACCGAAACGATGACCACCAGCGAGTCCCAGGTCCCGACCTCGATCACGGGCACCGGCGCGCCATCGTTGATGAAGGGCAGGTTGTTCTCGTGCAGTGCGTGCAGCACCAGCTTCACGCCGATGAAGGCGAGGATCGCCGCCAGGCCCAACGACAGGTAGACCAGGCGCTCGAGCAGTCCGCCCACCAGGAAGTACAGCTGGCGCAGGCCGAGCAGCGAGAACGCAGTGGCGCTGAACACGATGAAGACGTTCTGCGTCAGGCCGAAGATCGCCGGGATCGAGTCGAAGGCGAACAGGATGTCGGTGCCGCCGATGGCCAGCATCACCAGCAGCATCGGCGTGAGCGCGCGCCGTCCCTGGTAGGTGGTGAACAGCTTGTCGCCGTCGTAATGGGGACTGGAGTGGAACATCCGCCGCACCATGCGTACCACGATGTTGGGCCGGTCCTCGTCGTGGTCGTCGGGCGCAAGCAGGTTGCCGGCGGTCGCCAGGAGCACCAGGCCGAACAGGTAGAACACCCATGAGAAGCGCTCGATCAGCGCCGCGCCCAGCAGGATGAACACCGTGCGCGCGATCAGGGCGAAGGTGATGCCGAACAGCAGCACCTTCTGCTGGTCCTCGCGCGGGACCTTGAAGCTCGACATGATCACCAGGAACACGAAGACATTGTCGATCGACAGCGCCTTCTCGGTGATGTAGCCGGAGAAGTACTCCGCGCCCATGTCGGCGCCGCCCCAGCTCCACACCGCGACGCCGAACAGCAGCGCGATGCCGACGTACAGGGCGGACCAGATCGTGGCTTCGCGCAGGGTGGGGGCGTGCGCCTTGCGCACGTGGAAAAAGTAGTCGAACGCCAGCAGACCGATGATCAGCGCGATCGTCGCCTCCCAGACGAAAGGAGTGGTATTTGGCATCGGCATCCTTGGGCACGCAGCGGTCGGAGCATTGCACGCTCGGTGTGGCGCCTGCGTCACTCGAGGCGGCCAATTCGTTATCCGCACGTGAAAGTCGCGCCCCGGTGCGCGCTATATTCCGCCGCCATCCCCTTGTTCCCCGGCGAACACCTTGCATCGAAGAGAACTCCTGCTGGCGGGCCTGGCGCTGCCGGTGGCTGCGGCGCTGCCCGGCCGATCCATCGCTACCGCCACGCAGCGCGACGTGCCCTTCGACGACGACACGGTGCCGGCGCTGGCTGCGACGCTTGCCGCAAGCGCGTACCGGGCGCCGACACGCGAACTGCCCCCCGCCCTCGCCGACATCGGCTATGACCGCTACCGGGACTACCGCTACCGGCCCGAGCGGGCGCTGTGGCACGGGCAGGGCAGGGGCTTCGAGGCGCAGTTCTTCCACCGCGGTTACATGTTCCGCGAGCGCGTGGACGTGCACGTGGTCGAGGACGGGCGCAGCAAGCCGTTCGCGTACTCGCCGTCCCTGTTCCGCTTCGACCACGGCGCACCGGCACCGCCGGACGACAGCGACCTCGGCTTTGCCGGCTTCCGCCTGCATGGATGGTTGCAGGGTGGCGCCGAGGCACGGGCAGCTACGCCGCCGGACGAGATCGCCGCCTTCCTCGGCGCCAGCTACTTCCGCGCGGTCGCGCGCGGCTTGGGTTACGGGCTGTCGGCCCGTGGCCTGGCGCTGGGCAGCGGCGACCCGGGTCCCGAGGAATTCCCGGTATTCCGCGCCTTCTGGCTGGAGACGCCCGCGCCAGGCGCGACACAGCTGGTCGTGCATGCGCTGCTGGATTCGCCCAGCGTCGCCGGTGCGTACCGTTTCGTCATCGTGCCCGGCGACGAGACCGTGTTCGAGGTCGACGCGCGCCTGTATCCGCGCGTCGAACTCGCGGCGGCCGGCATCGCGCCGTTGACCAGCATGTACGAGTTCGACGCCCACGACCGCGCGCGCATCGATGATCCGCGGCCAGCGGTGCACGATTCCGACGGCCTCGCGCTGCTGGCCGGCAGCGGCGAGCAGGCCTGGCGCCCGCTGCGCAATCCGCGCGTCGTCGAGCACAGCGGCTTCCAGGACCGCGACCCGCGCGGCTTCGGGCTGATGCAGCGCAAGCGCGGTTTCGATGACTACCAGGATCTCGAGGCGGGCTACGAGCGGCGCCCCGGCTGCTGGGTCGAGCCGATGGATGCCTGGGGCGAAGGCGAGGTCCACCTGGTCGAAATCCCGACCGACAGCGAGTACGCGGACAACATCGTCGCCTTCTGGCGCCCGCGCGCGCCGCTGGCCGCGGGGCGCGAGCACCGCTGGCGCTACCGCCTGCACTGGGCGGCGGGCCACGGCTGGAACCCGTCGCTGGCACGCGTGGTGGCCACGCGCAGTGGCGCGCTGGACCGGACTGAAGGCCGCCAGTACCTGGTCGACTTCGCGGGCGGCGCCCTGCCCGAAGGAGAAGGCAGCGTGCGCGTGCACGCATCGGACAACGTCGGTGCGCTGCGCAATGCGGTCGTCTATCGCAATCCGCAGAGCGGCGGCTGGCGCGTGGGCTTCGAGCTCGAGCCCGGCGACGCGCCTGCGGTCGAAATGCGCCTCTGGCTCGAGGGCGACCAGGGGCGCGTGTCCGAAACCTGGCTGTCGAGATGGACGCCTTGAGCGCGCATCACAGCTCCCGCGCGGGCGGCGACGTCCCGCAGATGCCGCCGCTGCCACCCGATTCACCGCTGGACATGCGCGTGCAGGCGCTCGGCCACGGCCAGGTGGCCAACCCGACACGCCCGACCACGCCGCCGAACATGGCCTGGCGCCGCTTCGCGGTGATCGGTGGCGCGGCGCTGCTGACCCTCGTCGCCACCTACCAGATGTGGTGGCTGCTGCGCGGCGATGGGATCGACCCGCTCGAAGGCACGTTGCTGGTGCTGTTCGTGGCCCTGTTCGCCTGGATCGTGCAGGCCTTCGTCGGCGCGATCGCGGGCTTCGTGCTGCTGCTGCAGCGGCGCCCCTTGCGCATGGGCATGAGTGCGCAGGGCCCGCTGCCCGTGCTGTCCACGCGCACCGCGCTGCTGATGCCGATCTACAACGAGGATCCGGAGCGCCTGATGGCAGGCCTGCAGGCGATGCACGAGTCGCTGGCGGTTGCCGGGCAGCTCGGACGTTTCGACTTCTTCGTGCTCAGCGATACCCGGAAGCCGGACATCCAGGCCGCCGAGGCCGCCGCGTTCATGGCGCTGCGCGAGCGCCTGGACCCGGATGCGCGCGTGCACTACCGCCTGCGCGAGGACAACAGCGAACGCAAGGCCGGCAACATCGCCGACTGGGTGCGGCGCTGGGGCGGCGCCTGGCCGCAGTTCCTGATCCTCGACGCCGACAGCGTGATGGACGGCGGCACGATCGTGCGCCTGGCCGCGGCGATGGAGCGCCACGACGATGTTGCGCTGATCCAGACGCTGCCGGTGATCGTCAACGGCAACACCCTGTTCGCGCGCATGCAGCAGTTCGCCGGCCGCGCGTACGGCCCCGTGATCGCCTATGGCGTGGCCTGGTGGCACGGCGCGGAGAGCAACTACTGGGGCCACAACGCGATGATCCGCACCCGCGCGTTTGCCGAGTGCGCCGGGCTGCCGCAGCTCAGCGGCGTGAAGCCCTTCGCCGGCACGGTGCTCAGCCATGATTTCGTCGAAGCCGCACTGATGCGCCGCGGCGGCTGGGCGCTGCACATGATCCCCGGTCTTGGCGGCAGCTACGAGGAAGGGCCGCCCTCGCTGACCGACATGCTGGTGCGCGACCGCCGCTGGTGCCAGGGCAACTTGCAGCACGGCGCGGTGTTGCCGGCACGCGGCCTGCACTGGGTCAGCCGATGGCACCTGCTGATTGGCATCGGCCACTACTTCACCGCGCCCATGTGGGCGATGTTGATGCTGGTAGGCGTAGCGATCCCGCTGTTGCATGCCGGGTTCTCGTGGGGCCATTTCTCGCTCGCGGGCTTCACGCCCACGGCCTACTGGCGCGAGCAGGACAGCGCACGCTTCATCGGCGTCTTCATCGTCACCATGACGATGCTGCTGGCGCCGAAGCTGATGGGCTACCTCGCCACGGTCGTCGATCCGGCGATGCGCCGCGGCTGCGGCGGCCCGCTGCGCATCGCGGCCGGCGTGCTGCTGGAAACGGTGCTCGCCGCGCTGATGGCGCCGGTGACGATGTGGGTGCAGTCGCGCGGCGTGGCGGAAGTGCTCGCGGGCAAGGACTCGGGCTGGGAGTCGCAGCGGCGCGACGATGGCACGCTTCCATTGCGCGAACTGCTGCGCCTGTATGGCGGTTTGACGCTTGCCGGCATCGTGGCCGGCGTGGCCGCCTGGATGGTGTCGCCGGCGCTTGCCGCGTGGATGTCGCCGGTGGTGCTCGGCCTGGTGCTGGCGATCCCGGTCGTCGCCCTGGGCGCGTCGCGCGCCGCGGGGCAGTGGCTGCGCCAGCGCCGCATCTTCGCCACCCCCGAAGAGCTGGCGCCGCCGCCGGTACTGGTGCGTGCTGTCGAGCTGCGCGCAGCGCGCCTGCAGACGAAGGATTGACCCGCCACCGAAGCAGGATCGTCATCGAAGCCTCCTATCGTGTGCCCCACAGCCACAGGGGGCTAAGGAATGAGGCTTCATCTCGTGGGCGCGGCGCTCGTCGCGGCCCTTGTCACCAGCGCGTGCGGACAGCAGGCGCCCTCGGTCGAGGATGCGGAAACCGGGGAGTCGTTCGTGGTGCCGAGCGAGCCCGCCGAAGCCGTGGACCTGTCGCGCCGCTCGAACGCGGAGCTGATCGAGGCCGCTGACCACGCGCTGCGCGAGGGCCGTCTGTACGCGCCGGCCGGGGACAGTGCGATCGAGTACTGGCTCGAGGCCCGGAATCGGGATCCGGATGATGCGGCGGTGGTCGCCACCGTGGTCGAGCTCCAGCCCTATCTCCTGATCGCATGCGAACAGGCGATCGCACGCAACGACCTCGTCGAAGCGCAGCGGCTGCACGGATTGATCGCGACCAGTGACCCCGAAGCGCCCGCGCTTCAACGCCTGGCCACGGGGATCACTGCGGCCCAGGCGCAGGCAGAGCGCGCGGTCGCTGCCGCGCAGGCGATCGCGGGACAGGCTGCCGCCACGCAGCGGGCCGAGGTGCCGGGTGCATCGCCTGCCACATCGACACTACCTGCTCCGCCCGTCCTCGCCACGACCGGGCAACCGCAGCCGCCATCGGCGTCCCCATCGCCGCCTGCGTCAACGCGCGAGCCGCCCAAGGCCCCGCCGCAGGCCCGGTCGACGCCCGCGCAGGAGCGCACCAGTACCGCGCCGCCGGCCGCACTTCCGCGGGCGCTGCATCAGCCACCACCGCGCTATCCGTCACTGGCGCTGAATCGCCGGATCGAGGGTGCAGTGCAGGTGGCCTTCACCATCCGTCCCGACGGCAGCGTGGAGGACGCGCGCGTGCTCAGCGCCGATCCCCCCGGCGTGTTCGACCGCTCGGCATTGGCGGCCGTGGGTGGCTACCGGTTCGAGCCGATCGGTCGGCGCATGGCGTCCACGGTCACCCTGCGCTTCAGCCTCGCCCCATAGGCCACGCGGCCGGCCCGGCGTTCGCGCCTGTGCATAATGGCGCGCCAGGCCATAGAGGGTTGCCATGTTGCTGGAGTGCATCGAACGCGAGACCGGGCCGGACCCGGCATGGAGCATCATCTGGCTGCACGGCCTCGGCGCCGACGGCAACGACTTCGTGCCGATCGTGCCCGATCTGCTGCGCCGCGACTGGCCGGCCTTGCGCTTCGTGTTCCCGCACGCACCGGTGCGCCCGGTGACGATCAACAACCGCGTGCCGATGCGCGCCTGGTACGACATCGTCGACATCGCCCTGGACACCCGCGCCGACGAGGCCGGCGTGGCGGAGTCGACGGCGCAGGTCGAGGCGCTCATCGCTCGTGAAGCCGAACGTGGCGTGCCGCGCTCGCGCGTGGTGCTGGCGGGTTTCTCGCAGGGCGGCGCGGTCACGCTGGCTGCAGGCCTGCGCAGCGCCGAGCCGCTGGCCGGGCTGGTCGCGCTGTCGACGTACATGCCTTCCGCAAACAAGGCGCGCGATGCCTTGGTCGCCGGCGCCGAAAAGCAGCCGGTGTTCATGGGCCACGGCAGCCAGGATCCGGTGGTGCCGTTCCAGGCCGGGCAGCAGAGCGCGGCCCTGCTGCGCGATCTGGGCTTCCAGGTGGACTGGCATGCCTACCCGATGCCGCACTCGGTTTGCGCCGAGGAAATCCGCGACCTCGGCGACTGGCTCTCGCAGCGGTTCGCGGCGGGCTGAGGACAATGGGCGAGCAGCGCGCCGACGAGCCGTGGCTGCCCGACCTGTGCCGGCTGCCGCGGCTTGCGGCGATGCTTGGCATCGCGCAGCTGGTGGTCGTGGTGGTGGTGCTCGTGCCCGACGCCGGCAGGTACTGGGATGTCACCCGCGTGTTGTCCACCAGCGGCTTCGCGCTGTGGCTGGCGCTGTCGGTATCCGTCCTGCTGTGCGTGTCCCGCCGCGCGCTGTCGCGGCTGCCGCGGCGGACCGGGGCCCTGGTGGCGGTCGCGCTCGCGGCCGCGGTCGCGGCGGCCGTCGCGGCCGTGGTGCACGCCCTGTTCGCCAGCGTGGGAGAGACCGGCAGCTGGCCCACGGCGATGCGTTTCGTCACCGGTTCGGCGGGCGTGGTCACGCTGATCACCGCGCTGGCGCTGCGCTACTTCTACGTCATCGACCGCTGGCAGGCGCAGCTTGCCGCGCACGCGCGCGCCGAGGCCGACGCATTGCAGGCGCGCATCCGCCCGCACTTCCTGTTCAACAGCATGAACATGATCGCCACCCTGCTCAAACGCGACCCCGACGTCGCGGAGCGCGCGGTGCTCGATCTTTCCGACCTGTTCCGCGCAGCGCTGGGCGCGGGCGAGGATGACTCCACGCTTGCCGAGGAGGTCGGCCTGGCCGAGCGCTACCTCGGCATCGAGCAGCTGCGCCTGGGCGACCGCCTGCGGCTGAAGGTGCGCAATCCGTCGCTGCCATCCGATGCGCCCGGCGTGCACGGTGCCGGACATGCGCAGCGCAGCATCGCCCATCGCCTGGGTTACGCCTTCGGTCCCCGGGCGCGCATGGCCTGCGGCTGGGACGCGGGCTACTATGCCTGCGAGCTGGAGCTGCCACTGGCGACGGGGAGGAGAACGCCATGAAGGTGGTCATCGCCGACGACGAACCGTTGGCACGCGAGCGCCTGCGCACGCTGCTGGGCGCGTACGCCGATATCGACGTGGTTGCCGAGGCCGGCGACGGCCGCACGGCGCTGCAGGCCTGCGCCGAGCACGAGCCCGACCTGGTGCTGCTGGATATCGCGATGCCCGGCATCGACGGCCTCGAGGCCGCGCGCCACCTGGCCGCCTTCGAACCACGCCCGGCCGTGGTGTTCTGCACCGCCTACGACGCCCACGCGCTGTCGGCCTTCGACGCGGCCGCGGTCGACTACCTGGTCAAGCCCGTGCGTCCCGAACGCCTCGAAGCGGCGCTCGAGCGCGTGCGCACGTTTACCGCCGGCCTCGAACGCGGGCGCGGCGAGGGCGGCCCCGGCAAGCGCCGCACCCACCTCTGCGCGCGCCTGCGTGGCAGCCTGCGCCTGATCCCGATCGAGGACGTGCACTACCTGCAGGCCGAGGAGAAGTACGTCGTGGTGCACCACGCCCGTGGCGAGGACTTGATCGAGGAGTCGCTGAAGTCGCTGGAGGAAGAGTTCGGGGACCGCTTCCTGCGCATCCACCGCAACTGCCTGGTCGCCCGGCACGAACTGGTCGAGCTGCGCCGCGACCCCGAGGGCCACGTGCATGCCATCCTCCGCCACGGCGCCCAGCCGCTGGAGGTCAGCCGCCGCTGCGTGGCGCCGTTGCGCGAGATGCTGCGCGAGCGCTGAGCGACGCAGGTCCGGCGGCGCGGGCATGGCCCGTGCGCAATCGGGGTCAGGAGCGCTCGACCACCTGCCGCGTCGCCCGCTTCAGCCCCGTCAGCAGCCGGTACGGGCTGTTCCCGCTGCGCGCCGCGACTTCTGCGACCGGGAGGCGCGCGCCCCACAGTTCGATATCGCTGCCGATGCCGGCGCCGGGGTGGTCGGTCAGGTCCACGGTCAGCATGTCCATCGAGACGCGCCCGATCAGCTCGCCCGGCTGGCCGTCGATGATCACCGGGGTGCCCGAGGTTGCGTACTGCGGATAGCCGTCGGCATAGCCGACAGCGACCACGCCCACGCGCGTCGGGCGCGAGGTGGTGAAGGCGCCCGCGTAGCCGATCGGTTCGCCCGCGGCGAGCTCGCGTACCGCGATGACCTTTGACGCCAGCGCCATCACCGCGCGCAGCGGCTCGGCCTCCGCGCACGGCGCATCGAGCATGTGCGAACCATAGAGCATCAGGCCGGGGCGCACCCAGCCGCCGCGTGCCGCTGGCCAGGCCATCAGCGCGGCGGAGTTGGCAAGACTGGTGGTGGTGCCGGGTGGAAGCGCCGCCAGCACCGCGTCGAAGGTGGCCAGCTGCGCGGGCGTACTGGGCTGGCCAAGTTCATCGGCGCGCGAGAAGTGGCTCATCGCGACCATGTCGCCCACCCACGGCAGTGCGCGCAGGCGCCGCCATGCATCGGGATAGTCCTCGGGGGCGAGGCCCAGGCGGTGCATGCCCGAGTCGAGCTTCAGCCAGACCGGCAGCGGCTGTTGCAGCGGAAGGCGCTCGAGCACGTCCACCTGCCAGGGCGAGGCCACCACCGTCCACAGCGCATGCCGTTCGATCAGCGGCAGCTCGTCGGCGTCGAAGAAGCCTTCCAGCAGCAGGATGGGCGCGCGGATGCCGGCCTCGCGCAGCTCGATCGCCTCCTCGATGCAGGCCACGCCGAAGCCGTCGGCTTCGCCGTCGAGCGCGCGTGCGCAGGCCACGGCGCCGTGCCCGTAGGCGTCGGCCTTGACCACGGCCAGTGCCTTGCCGCCGCCCAGCGTTCGCGCGTGGCGGTAGTTGTGGCGCAGGGCGTCGAGGTCGATGGTGGCGCGCGCGGGCCGCATCAGCGCAGCCCCGTGGGCGCTGCGGGCCAAGGGCGCCCGTAGCGGGACATGTCGAGGCCTTCGCCGTCGATCGCGGGCGTGCGGCCGTCGACCAGGTCGGCGAGGTAGCGCCCGGAGCCGCAGGCCATCGTCCAGCCCAGGGTGCCGTGGCCGGTGTTGAGCAGCAGGTTGCGGTACGTCGTGGTGCCGACCACGGGCGGGCCATCCGGCGTGGATGGGCGCAGGCCGCTCCAGAAGCTGGCGTTGGCGAGGTCGCCGCCGTCGGGATACAGGCTGCGCACCACCATCTCCAGGGTGTCGCGGCGGCGCTGCGGCAGCGACAGGTCATAGCCGCTGACTTCGGCCATGCCGCCGACACGGATGCGGTCGTCGAAGCGGGTGATCGCGACCTTGTAGCTTTCGTCGAGCACGGTCGAGTGCGGCGCCAGCTCGGGGCAAGTGATCGGGATCGTCAGCGAATAGCCCTTGAGCGGATACACCGGCAGGCGGATGCCGAGCGGCGCCAGCAGGCGCGGCGACCACGCGCCCAGGGCGAGCACATAGCGGTCGGCGGTCTCGGTCCGGCCCTGGATGCGCACGCCGGCAATGCGATCACCGTCGCCCAGCAGGGCTTCGACGTCCTGCCCGTAGCGGAACTCGACGCCTGCGGCCTCGGCCATCGCCGCGAGCCTGGTGGTGAACAGGTGGCCGTCGCCGGTTTCATCGCCCGGCAGGCGCAGCGCGCCGGTCAGTGTGTCGGCGACCCTGGCCAGCGCCGGCTCCACGCGGGCAATGCCCGTGCGGTCGAGGAGTTCGTAGGGCACGCCGTACTGGCGCAGGATCGCGATGTCCTTGGCGGCACCGTCGAGCTGCGCCTGTGTGCGGAACAGCTGCGTGGTGCCGAGCGTGCGCTCCTCGTACGCAATGCCGGTGTCGCGGCGAAGTTCCTCCAGGCAGGCACGGCTGTACTCGGCAAGCCGCACCATCCGCGCCTTGCTGATGGCATAGCGGTGGTGGGTGCAGTTGCGCAGCATCTGCCACATCCAGCGGTACTGCGCGGGGTCGGCGGTCGGCCGGATCGCCAGCGGCGCGTGCCGTGACAGCAGCCAGCCCACCGCTTTCAGCGGGATGCCCGGCGCGGGCCAGGGCGAGGCGTAGCCGGGCGAGACCTGGCCGGCATTGGCAAAGCTGGTTTCCATCGCGGGCCCGGACGCGCGGTCGATGACGACGACGTCGTGCCCCTGTTGCCGCAGATACCACGCGCTGGTCACTCCGATCACACCGGAGCCCAGGATCAGGATACGCATTGGATTGACTCGGTCGGGCGGGTCGGCCAGGGGGCGGCGTGGCCGGCGGGTTCATGGAATCCGCCAGTATATGGATCGGAATCCACGGTGGCTCGTGCGGAAGGCGATAATGGCGGCGTGAACACACTCCGCATCGCCACCCGAAAGAGCCCGCTCGCCCTCTGGCAGAGCGAACACGTCGCTGACCTGCTGCGCGAAGCCCACCCGGGGCTGCAGGTGGAGCTCGTGCCCATGTCCACCCGCGGCGACGAGGTGCTGGACCGTTCGCTGGCTGCGATCGGCGGCAAGGGACTGTTCCTGAAGGAGCTGGAGCTGGCGATGCTGCGCGGGGACGCCGACTGCGCGGTGCATTCGCTGAAAGACGTGCCGATGGAGGTCGATGCGCCGTTCGCGCTGCCGGCCTTCCTCGCGCGCGCCGACCACGCCGATGCCTTCATCAGCAACCAGTTCGCGACCTTCGACGCGCTGCCTCCGGGCGCCTGCGTCGGCACGTCGTCGCTGCGGCGGCAGGCGCAGCTGCGTGCGCTGCGCCCGGACCTGGAGATCCGCGACCTGCGCGGCAACGTCAACACCCGGCTGGCCAAGCTCGACGCCGGCGAGTACGACGCGATCATCCTGGCCTGCGCCGGACTCGAGCGGCTCGGGCTGGGCGGACGCATCCGCGCGCGCCTGGATGCGCCGGAGTGGCTGCCGGCACCGGCGCAGGGCGTCATCGCGATCGAGTGCCGTGGCGACGACGAAGGGGTGATGGCGCTGTGCCGCGTGCTCGACCACGGGCCGACGCGCATCTGCGCCGGGGCGGAGCGGGCGCTGAATCTCGCGCTGCATGGCAGCTGCCACGTGCCGGTGGCGGCGTTCGCACGGCTGGATGGCGATGCCCTGTCGCTGCAGGCGCTGGTGGGGTCGGCGAGTGACGGGCGCGCGGTGCGTGCGGAGGCCGGAGGTTCGGCGTCGGCGTCGGACGCGCTGGGGCGCGAGGTGGCCGCGAAGCTGATGGATGCTGGCGCGGGCGAGTTCCTGCCGGAGCGCTAGAAGCGGTACTTCACGTGCACCGAGCCTTCGGTGTCGGTCGCGCCGCTGCCGCCGTTGCCGGCGCTGTCATGCCGCAGCTCGAAGTTCGAATGCAGCGTCCACTGGTCCTGCAGGCGCAGGTCCAGCCCGATCACCTGGCGGGTGGTGGTGTTGAACCGGCCGGTTTCGACCAGCAGGTTCTGGGTCAGCAGGGCGCGGTTGGCGATGCTCTGGCGCAGCTCCAGCCGGCTGCGGACGATCATGCCTTCGCCGGCGGTGCCATGGTCGGCATAGGGCTGCAGGCGATAGCCCGTGCCGAACTCCAGCTTGATGTTGGTGTCGGGCGTGCGCACGGCCTCATAGCCGAAGCCCGCGGTGAAACGCGAGTGGCTGCCGTGATTCACCCGCCAGTCGCGGCGCGAGGCCGGCGAGTACAGCGGGTAGCGTCGCGCGGCGATCGCCGGCAGGCGCATCGGCACCAGCGGGTCGACGGTACCCGGTATCGGCGGCTGCTCGATGCGCGTGAAGCGCGACGGTGCCTTCCAGCCCGCGTCCGCGCAGACCAGGCGATAACAGGGCAGGCGCAGGTCGGCGCGGCCCGAAGCCAGCGCGATCACCGCCGGCTCGCTCGGGGATTCCGGCAAGGGCTGGAGGATCACGGGCGGGGCGGCAAGGACCAGCCAGAGGGCCGCGAGCATGCGCTGTGGCTCCGAAGTAAACGGTTACATCGCCATTATCGCGGCCAATCGCCGCCGTTCCAAGACACTCGCCGCCCTGCGGTTCAGTAATAGGCGCTGACGACGTGCCGGGCCTGGGCAAAGAACAGCCAGCGCTCGGCAAAGGCACCCGCCAGCAGCCCCAGCGCGGCCAACGCCGTCGCGGCCAGGGCGGGCAGCCAGCCCAGCACCATCAGCACGCTGGCCAGTAGCGGTGCCACCACCAGCCCTGCCACCGACGCCAGCCGCAGCCGGAATGCGTGGCGGCGCGCGAGTTCGAACACCATCTCGCGGGTGACGTAGTTGGCCTCGGTGTGCGGGCGCTCGAGCACGCGCACCTGGCGATCGGGCAGGCCGACCGCGGCGCCGCGCGTGGCCGGCGCGGGCGCGGCGTCGATCGCGCGCCAGTACAGCCACTTCAGCACCGCCAGCACCAGGCCGAACAGCACCAGCGTCGGCAGCATTCCGGCGGGGCCCTGCCCGCGCAGCATCGCCGCCATCGCCACCAGCTGCAGCGCCAGGCCGGTGAGCAGGGCGAACAGCAGGTACACCGGCACCACCAGCGGATGGCGCCAGGCCGGGATCGGCTTGAGCGAGGCATAGATCATCGCGGTGCAGGCCACCGTCACCAGCGCCAGCACGGCCAGCAGCAGGCCCAGGCAGGCCAGCCACGCGGCGCGCGTGGCGCCGGGCTCCATCCACAGCAGCAGCACGATCGCCGCCAGTACAGGCAGCGGCGTGGCCACGGCCAGCACGCCCTCGCGCGACAGCCACGAGGTGCGCCACTGGCTGAAGGCGCGCCAGGCGCGGCCGGGCTTGCCCAGGTGCGCGAACGAACACAGCAGGCCGATGGTCGAGAGCAGCAGGCCAAGCCCCAGCCCGGCGAGCTGCACGCCCTCCAGCGCCGGCGACAGGCCGCCGCGCAGTGCCAGCAGCGCGATGGTCAGCCCCGACCAGGCGAGCAGGCCATAGCCGGCGCCGGACAGGGTGGTGAAAAAGATGACCGACAGGGCGGGATGCATGCAGTTCAGCGCCTCAGGATGCGGTTGAGCCAGTGCAGCGGCGAGGACGCGCGCGTGGGCGCGCTTTCCGTGGCCTCGCCGCCGCCGTCGCGCCGCGGCCGCGGCGGCAGGTAGCGGTTCACCGGCTGGTAGCCGAGCTCGGGCATCAGCGCGACGCCGCCGCGTTCGGCCACCAGCTTGGAGACGTCCGACTCCGGATCGCCCAGGTCGCCGAAGTGGCGCGCGCGCGTGGGGCAGGCCTGCACGCAGGCGGGCACGCGCTCGGATTCGTCGAGGTTTTCGTTGTAGATGCGGTCCACGCAGAGGGTGCATTTCTTCATCACCCCCTCGGCCGGACTGTATTCGCGTGCGCCATAGGGGCAGGCCCAGCTGCAGAGCTTGCAGCCGATGCACTTGTCCTCGTCCACCAGCACGATGCCGTCCTCGGCGCGCTTGTAGCTGGCGCCGGTGGGGCAGACGGTGACGCAGGCGGGGGTGTCGCAGTGCAGGCAGCTGCGCGGGAAGTGCAGGGTCATGGCCGGCTGCGTGGGCTCCTCGGCGACTTCGTAGCTGTGCACCCGGTTGAACCAGACCCCTTCCGGGTCCTTCCCGTACGGTCGTTCGTCGGTCAGGGGCCCGGTGATGCCGCCGGCGTTCCACTCCTTGCAGCTGGTCGCACAGGCATGGCAGCCCACGCAGGTGTCGAGGTCGATCACCAGGCCGAGCTTCTTCGTCGACGGCGGTGGCAGTGAGGTCATGGCAGTTCCCGGTGGCGCAGCTTGCCGCTGCCGAACAGCAGCAGCGCGATCGACAACACCAGGCCGAACGCGGCGCGCCAGCGTGGCGAGGGCGCGTCGAAGGCACCCAGTGATGTGGGCGACATGATCGAGGGATCGATCAGGGCCCAGGTGCTGGCCAGCGCGCCGGCGAAGCCGCCGACGAGCATCAACACGCCGATGATCCGATGCAGTGTCTTCATGGGATGAAGGGGAAGTAGCGCGGGATCAGCACCACCGCCATCGCGATGAAGATGACGTTGAGCGGCAGGCCGACCTTCACGAAGTCGCGGAAGCGGTAGCCGCCGGCGGCGTAGACCATGGTGTTGGTCTGGTAGCTGATCGGCGTGGCGAAGCTGGTGGAGGCGGCAAAGGCCACCGCGACCAGGAAGGGCTTGCTGTCCAGGCCAAGGGATTCAGCGGTGGCGATCGCGATCGGCACCACCAGCGCGGCCGAGGCGTTGTTGCTCATGATCTCGGTCAGCGCCGAGGTCATGATGTAGATCACCGCCAGCGTCGCGACCGGGCCGAAGCCGCCGACCAGGCCGATCGAGAAATCGGCGATCAGCGCCGCGGCGCCGCTGTTCTGCAGTGCGATGCCCAGCGGCAGCACGCCGGCCAGCAGCAGCACCACGCGCCAGTCGATGGCGGCGTAGGCCTCTTCGGGCTTGAGCACGCGCAGCACCAGCAGCGCACAGCAGCCGATGATCGCCGAGGCGACGATGCTCATCAGTCCGGCGGCCGCCACCGCCACCACCGCGCTCAGGATGCCCAGCGCCAGCAGCGAGCGACGGATCGAGGTGCGCGTCTGCTCGCGTTCGCCCATTACCACCAGGCCGGGGTCGGCGCGCATCAGGTCGAGCGCGCTTTCGGGCGCGTCGAGCAGCAGCACGTCGCCGACCGCCAGCGGCACGTGGTCGAGCGGCTGCCGGATCGCCAGGCGGTGCCGGTGCAGGCCCTGCACGCGGGCGTGGTAGACGTGGGCGAAGCGGACGTCGGCCAGCGAGTGGCCGACCAGGTGCGAACCCGGCGCCACCATGGCTTCCGCGTGCACGCGCTCGTCGTCCTCGTCGCCCTCGAGGTCGGTGGCGACGTGGTCGAAGGCGAGCTTGAGCTTGCGTCGCGCCTGTTCGATGTCGGGCCAGCTGCCGCGTACGAGCAGGCGGTCGCCGGCCTCGATCCCGGTGCCACGCGGCGATGGCAGGGCGGTGCGGCCGCGGAAGACCTCCAGCACCACGACGTCGCCGCTGTCGTTGGGCAGGAGTTCGGCGCCGCGCTTGCCGATCGCGCCGGACTTCTCCGGCACCAGCAGTTCGGCCACGTAGCGCCCCGCGTGGCCGCTGTCGGCCTGTTGCGGCACGCCGAGGTCGGGCAGCAGGAAGACCCGCGCCACCATCATGTAGATGGTCCCCACCACCACGAAGATGATGCCCAACTGGCTGAACTCGAAGATGGTGAAGCCGGCGTGCCCCGCCTGCCGCGCCATCGAGTCGACCAGCAGGTTGGTGGACGTGCCGATCAGCGTGCACACGCCGCCGAACTGGGCCGCGTACGACAGCGGGATCAGGAACTTCGATGGCGGCAGGTTGTTGGCCACCGCCGCGGCGATGATCAGCGGAAGGAACACCGCCACCGCGGCGGTGTTGTTGATGAAGGCCGACACCGACGCGGTCAGCAACATCATCACCAGCGCCAGCAGCCAGCCCCAGCGGATCCGCGCGATGGCTTCGCCCAGGCGGTTGAGCGACCCGCTGTGCTGCAGGCCGGCGCTGAGCACGAACATGGCGGCCACGGTCACCGTCGCCGGGCTGCTGAAGCCCGACAGGGCTTCGTCGGTGGTGACCAGGCGCAGGGTGAGCAGTGCGGCCAGGGTCAGCATCGCCACCACTTCCGGCGGCATCTTCTCGCTGACGAAGAGCGCCACAGCGCCGGCGAGCACCAGGAAGGTGAGCAGCATGTCTGGCGTCATCGCTTGCGAGCCCCGTAGCGCAGGGGGCCGCCGGGCGCGTCGCCCAGGGCAAGCGGTTCGAACTGCGGCTGCGTCAGCCTGGTTCCGTTGTCCCGGTCGCCGGCCTCGGTGCTGTCGCCGCTGTCGCCCGTCTCGCCGGTTGCACCGCCCGGCGCGCGTCGCAGGTTCACGCGCAGGTCGAACCAAGCGGCCTGGCCGGTGACCGGATC
Organism: Luteimonas sp. A649; assembly: GCF_054072735.1. Classification (NCBI taxonomy): domain Bacteria; kingdom Pseudomonadati; phylum Pseudomonadota; class Gammaproteobacteria; order Lysobacterales; family Lysobacteraceae; genus Luteimonas; species Luteimonas sp. A649. The sequence continues at coordinate 378,356 of NZ_JBSVRQ010000002.1, forward strand.
GGCATTGGCATAGTCGCCGCGCGGGGTGATGTGGGAGATCAGATGGTTGAGCAGGAAGCCCTTGCGGCCCTCCGGCGCATCGGTGTCCAGGCGCCAGGCGCCACGGCGCTTGCCGATCGCGTTCCAGGTCCACAGGGTGTCGGGCTGCACGTTGCCGGCGAACTTCGCCTGCACCGTGATCTCGCCAAGATGCGATGCCACCACCACCCAGTCTTCGTCGGCCACGCCGTGGCGGGCGCCGGTGTCGGGGTGCATGTACAGCCAGTTGCGCGCCGCGATCTGGCGCAGCCAGGCGTTCTGTGAACCCCAGGCGTGGTACATGAACATCGGTCGCTGGGTGATGGCGTGCAGCGGGAAGTCGGCTTCGTCGACCTGCGCCTGCTCGAAGGGCGTGTACCACATCGGCAGCGGGTCGAAGTACGTATCCACACGCTCGCGGTGTTCTTCGGGAGGCTGGTGCGCGCCGTGGCCCTGCGCCGCGAGCCTGAACTTCTGCAGTTGTTCCGCATACAGATGCAGCGTGATCGGCGCCGACGAGCCGATGAAGCCCAGGCCGTGCGACCACTCGAGATAGCCGCGGTTGGCCATCTTGAAATAGCGCGCATGCTCCGGCACTTCCTCGCGCCAGAAGCCGCCGTTGTCGATGTAGCGCTGCAGCTGCTCCGGGTTGGGCGCGCCCTTGCCGTGCGTGCCGCCGTCCTCGCCGCGCCAGCCGGCCAGCAGGCCGACGCCGGGCGTGCGTTCGTGGCGGACGATGTAGTCGGCGTAGTCGCGGTACTTCGGTGAGCCGTCGGCATGCACCATGCCCGGCAGCCCAAGACGCGCACCGAGATCCAGCAGCACCGACTGGAAACCTCGCACGTCGCGCGCGCGGCCGTCCTTGTCGGGCTGCGTGGCGGCATCGAACAGCGGCTGGCGGATCGCGTCGGCGGCGCCATCGGCGTCGGAGATCGGCCGATCGAGCATGCTGATCGCGTCAAAGCGCTCGAGGTAGGTGGTGTCGGGCAGCACCAGGTCGGCATAGGCGACCATTTCCGATGCATAGGCATCGGAATAGATGATGCGCGGGATCCGGTATTCGCCGTCGTCCCCCTTGTCGGTCAGCCAGGCGATGGTCTCGCGCGTGTTCATCGACGAGTTCCAGGCCATGTTGGCCATGAACATCATCAGCGTGTCGATGCGGTAGGGGTCGCCGGCGTGGGCGTTGCGCAGCAGGGTGTGCATCATCCCGTGCGCGGACAGCGGGTAGGCCCAGGAATAGGCGTGGTCGATGCGCCGCGGCTGGCCATCGGCGTCCACCAGCAGGTCTTCCGGGCCGTGCACGAAGCCCAGCGGGCCGGCATCGAGCGTGCCGTCTTCGCGGCGCGTGCGGCCGGGGCGGTTGGGCGGCGGGATCGGCTTCGGATACGGCGGCTGGTAGCGGAACGACCCCGGTGCATCCACCGCGCCGAGCAGCAGTTGCAGCACATGCAGCGCGCGGCAGGTATGGAAGCCGTTCGAATGCGCGCTGATCCCGCGCATGGCGTGCAGCGCGACGGGGCGTCCGACCATCTCGGAATGTTCGCGACCCCAGCTGTCCGTCCACGCGATGGGCAGGCTGAGGTTCGATTCGAACGCAGCCTCGGCCAGCTCGAGCGCGATGCGGCGGATGGTGTCGGCGGGAATGCCGCAGCGCTCCGCCACGGCATCGGGCGCGTACTCGGGATCGAGATAGCGTTCGGCAACGAGGTGGAAGGCCGGTACCGCGATGCGGCCGTCGGGCAGGATGTATTCGCCGACCACGGCGGGCGAAATGTCGGGAGCATCGGCGGGATGGAGCGCGCCGCCTGCCGTGGCCAGCGCATCCGCCACCCAGCATTGCGGGCGCCCTTCGCCGTCGCGCACGAACATCCCGTCTTCCGCCCCGCCCGGATCCTTCACCACCAGCCAGTGCGCATCCGCATAGCGCACCAGGTAGTCGAGGTCGATGCGGTCCATGCGCAGCAGCTCATGGATCAGCGCGAACGCGAACAGCCCGTCGGTGCCGGGCCGGATCCCGATCCATTCATCGGCGATCGCGCCGTAGCCGGTGCGCACCGGGTTCACGGCCACGACCTTGGCGCCGCGGGCCTTGAGCTTGCCCAGCCCTAGCTTGATCGGGTTGGAGTCGTGGTCTTCGGCCACGCCCCAGAGCATCAGGTAGCGGGTGTGGTCCCAGTCCGGCTCGCCGAACTCCCAGAACGAACCGCCCAGCGTGTACAGGCCGCCGGCAGCCATGTTCACCGAGCAGAAGCCGCCGTGCGCGGCGTAGTTGATGGTGCCGAACTGCTGCGCCCACCAGCCGGTGAGTGCCTGCGACTGGTCGCGGCCGGTGAAGAAGGCGAACTCGTCGGGGTTGCGCTCGCGGATCGGCGCCAGCCACCCGGTCGCGATCCCCATCGCCTCGTCCCACTCGATCTCGCGGAACTCGCCGCTGCCGCGCTCGCCCACGCGCAGCAGTGGCTTCGTCAGCCGCGCCGGGGAGTGGTGCTGCATGATCCCGCTGGCACCCTTCGCGCACAGCACGCCCTGGTTCACCGGGTGCGACGGGTTGCCCTGGATGTAACGAATGGCGCCGTCGCGCAGCCAGACCTTGATGCCGCAGCGGCAGGCGCACATGTAGCAGGTGGTCGCCTTCACCTCGTCCCCGGGTGACGGCGAAAGATCCAGGACCGGCTCGTTCGGGATGTGCGCGCGCATGCCGGCCATTGTGCCCGTGTGCCGGATGCGCGGCGAGCGGGCGTCCGGACCGGCGCGCCCCGGTCAGTTTGGCGGCGCGATCACCAGGGAGGGGTCGTTGAAGCGGGAGTAGCGCATGGTCACCGTGCCGTCGCTCCCGTCCACCTGCATCTGCAGCGGCCAGCCTTCGCTGCCCACCCACAGCATCACCTCGTCGGGTCCGTCGGCGTGCACGATGCGGTACTTCGTGGCCGGCTTGCCGTCCAGCACGACCTTGCCCAGCGACTCGATGCGTGCGTTGTCCTGCGTCTCGCGGATGCGGGCCTGGTCCTGCATCGTGTCCAGGGTGCCGGCCGGCAGCGGCACGCGCATCGTGCGCCCGGCGATCTGCATGTACGCCTGGTTGCCGATGATGGTCTGCGTGGGGCCGCCCGGGATCACCATGCGGTAGCGGTCGGGCGCCACGTGCTGCAGTTCGATCCGGCCGCCGGCGCCTGCCTGCGGGGCATCGACGTGGACCACGTAGCTGCTGGCGCTGGCCAGCTTGCCGGTGGCCTTGACCACGTCGTCGCGCGGGGCGGCCGTGGCGGGGCCGATCGCGGCAGCACACAGCAGCGTGGCCAGGGTTGCGGAAATAAACGGGTGTTGCATGGTTCCGGGCTCCATCCGATGGATTGCCCCTCAATACGACAACCGGTACCGGTTCGGGACAGCGCGGCCCGGCCCGCGCCCGCAGCCGGGTGTCGGGCGGCGTCTCCTGCGGTGGCAATATGCCCATAATCCGCCCATGGACCGATACGAACGCATCCTCACGCTGCACCGCATCCTTGGCACCGCGCGCTACCCGGTCACGGTGGCCCGGCTGCAGGACGAACTCGGCTGCTCGCGCGCCACCGTCTACCGCGACGTCGCTTTCCTGCGCGACGCGCTGATGGCGCCGATCATCGGCGACGGTGAGGCCGGCATCCGCTACGACCCGGATGAAAGTGGACGTTTCGAACTGCCCGGGCTGTGGCTGAGTTCGGAGGAGCTGCACGCGCTGCTTGCCGCGCAGCAGCTGCTGTCGCGCAGCGGCGGCGGGGTGCTGTCCTCGGCGCTGGCGCCGCTGCAGTCGCGCATCGAGAAGCTGCTCAGCGAGCACGCCAGCGGCAAGCAGTGGCCGATGGAGCGCGTGCGCGTGATCCCGCACCGCACCCGGCGCCTGGACGAACATTCATTCCGCACGGTGTGCTCGGCGGTGCTTGAACGCCGCCGCCTGGTGTTCGAATACCGCGCGCGCTCGACCGACGAGAAGACCCGGCGCACGGTGTCGCCGCAGCGCATCACCCACTACCGCGACAACTGGTACCTCGATGCCTGGGACCACGAACGCGAGGGCCTGCGCAGTTTCTCGGTGGACCGTGTCGCGCAGGCGCGCTGCCTGGAAGACGCCGCGATTGACGTCGACGAGGGCGAGCTCGACCGCCATCTCGGCGGCAGCTACGGCATCTTTTCCGGCGCGCCCAAGGGCGTGGCCACCATCGTCTTCAGCGCCAAGGCCGCGCGCTGGGTGGCCGACGAGCACTGGCATTCGCAACAGCAGGGGCGGCACCTGGCCGATGGGCGCTACGAGCTCAAGGTCCCGTACAGCGCTGCGCGCGAGCTGCTGATGGACGTGCTGCACTACGGCAGCGACGCCGAGATCCTCGAGCCGCAGTCGCTGCGTGAACAGGCACGGTCACTGCTGCAGCTGGCGCTGTCGAACTACGAGCGCTGACCCGCCCCGGCTCAGCGCCCGGGCGTCGGGCTGGCGGCCTGCTCGAAGCCCAGGCGGCCTTCCTGCTCCGGAAGCTGCGGCACCCGGCGCAGCTTGTCGGTGTTGACGCCATGGCTGCGGATGCGGCGCTCGAGTTCCAGGTAGGCCTCGTCCTCGACCTGTCGCGCGCGGGTCAGGATCCAGGCATGGTCACGCCCGGGTGAATCGAGCAGCATCCAGCTGCCGTCCTCCGCCACTTCCAGCATTCGAAGCCGCGTGGGCAGGACGCCATAGGTGCGCATCTTCCAGATGCGGTCACTGTGGCCATCGCGCCGGGCGATCGAGGTGTCGGACTCCACGGGTTCGGCGAAGCCCTCGCGCCAGCTGCTGGTGATATCCAGCCGGTTGCCATCGTCCATGGCCAAGCGGATCCGCGACGCCACGCGCCCGCGTTCGCCAATCCAGGGCACTCGGCCCACCACGTGCCAGTCCCCCATCAAGGCGTCCAGGGGCGGCATGGATACGTCGCGGGCGCTGTCGTCGCCTTCGCCACGCCCTCCGGCACAGGCCGCGAGCATGAGGCACAGCGCGAACGCGCAGAACGCCAGGATCGGGGGAGGGCGGGTGGCGAGTCGTCGGGAGTCCGGGGTCATCACAGGGTCCAGGGCGCCGCGGCAGACTGGCAGTGGTCCGGCGAAGGCGGCGTCATGAAGGTCGCAGTCCGTGAGATGGGATGGTTGCAGGCTTGGGGTCGACAGTCTGGAGAACCATCATGACAGCCAACCCTACGACAGCACATGGCCCCAGGGCACGCCGCTCCACAGCAAACCGGACCACGGCACGCCGCCCGGCGACGGGCCGTTTCATGGCGCGGCCCACCAGCCTCCATCCGTCAGTCGCGAGGGCGGCAGCTCCCGACTGGCCTGCACGCGTGGTCGTCGCACTCGTATTCCTGGCCGCCATGGCCATGCTGTCGCTGCCGCCTGCCCGCGCCGCCAGCGCCACCTTCGGCTGGCTTCCCCTGTGGTTGCCGGGGCTGCCGGCGACCGCCTGGCTCGCGCTGGCCGTCGCCCGCCGCCGCGCCGGGGAGAGCTGAGCCCGACTTTCGGCCCGGGTCCGCGGCGCAGGCGCTGTGCTAGGTTTGCCGGTCAATTCGACCTGCCGGAGCCTGTTGCATGCCCAAGCTGCCCCATGCCTGCCTGTTTGCCGCGCTTGCCGTGGCCTCCTTCGGCGCGACTGCACAGGAGGACGCCAAAGTGACCGACCCGCACCAGTGGCTCGAGGACGTCGAGGGCGAAAAGCAGCTCGCCTGGGTCCGGGAGCAAAACGCGAAGGCCGAGGCCGAACTGGCCGACACGCCGGGCTTCAAGGCGCTCGAGGCCGACCTCCTCGCCATCTACGATTCCGACGACAAGATCCCCGGCGTCTACAAGCAGGGCGAGTGGTACTACAACTTCTGGAAGGACCGGAACCACGAGCGCGGCGTCTGGCGCCGGACCACGCTTGACGAGTACCGCAAGCCGCAGCCGCAGTGGGAGACCGTGATCGACCTCGACGCGCTGAACAAGGCGGAAGGCGAGAACTGGGTCTGGCATGGCGCAAATTGCCTGCGTCCCGAGTACGAGCGCTGCCTGGTCGCGCTGTCGCGCGGTGGCGCCGACGCCGACGTCACCCGTGAATTCGACCTGTCCACGAAGCAGTGGGTCGATGGCGGTTTCCTCCGCCCGGAGGCCAAGGGAGGCCTGGCGTGGATCAATCGCGACACCGTGTACGTCTACACCGATTTCGGCGACGGCACGATGACCAGCTCGGGCTACCCGCGCATCGTCAAGGAATGGACGCGGGGCACGCCGATGGACGCCGCCAGGGTGGTCTATGAGGGCCAGGCCGGCGACATGTACATCTCGGCCGGCCATGACCACACGCCAGGTTACGAGCGCGACTTCGTCAGCCGCACACTCGCCTTCTACAACGACGAGCTCTACCTGCGTAACGCGGACGGCTCGTTGACCAAGGTCGACGTGCCGAACTCGGCGCAGAAGTCGGTGCAGCGCGAATGGCTCGGCCTCGAGTTGCGCGAGTCGTGGGACGTCGGCGGCAAGACCTACAAGGCCGGTTCGCTGCTGGCGGCGAAGTTCGACGACTACATGGCCGGCAAGCGGGAGTTCCAGGTGCTGTTCGAGCCCACCGACACCAGCTCGCTGGCCGGCGCCTCGTTCACGAAGAACCACCTCGTGCTGAACGTGCTGGACGACGTCAAGAACAAGCTGACCGTGCTCACCCCCGGCGCCGACGGCTGGACCCGCAGCGAGCTCGCGGGCGTGCCGGAGTTCGGGACCGTCTCCGCAAGCGCGGTCGACAGCGACGAGTCCGACGCGCTCTGGCTGACCGTCACCGACTACCTCACCCCCACCACGCTGATGCTCGCCAGCGCCGCCCCCGGTGCGCCCGCGCCCGAGGTGCTGAAGACCCAGCCGGCGTTCTTCGACGCCTCCAAGCACGTCGTCGAGCAGCACTTCGCCACCTCGAAGGACGGCACCCGCGTGCCGTACTTCCTCGTGCATCCGAAGGGCGTCGAGCTCGACGGCAGCAATCCGACGCTGCTCTACGGTTACGGCGGCTTCGAGATCTCGCTGACCCCGGGCTACTCCGGCGGCGTCGGCAAGGGCTGGCTGGAGAAGGGTGGCACGTACGCTGTCGCCAACATCCGCGGCGGCGGCGAGTACGGTCCGCGCTGGCACCAGGCTGCGCTCAAGGCCAACCGCCACAAGGCCTACGAGGACTTCGCCGCGGTCGCGCAGGACATGATCGACCGCAAGATCACCTCGCCCGAGCACCTGGGTATCCGTGGCGGCAGCAACGGCGGCCTGCTTACGGGCAACATGCTCACGCAGTATCCGGAGCTCTTCGGTGCGGTGGTGATCCAGGTGCCGCTGCTGGACATGCAGCGCTATCACAAGCTGCTGGCCGGCGCGTCGTGGATGGCCGAGTACGGTGATCCGGACAAGCCGGAAGAGTGGGCCTTCATCAAGACCTTCTCGCCCTACCACCTGTTCGACGCGGCGAAGGACTATCCGCCGACGCTGATCCTGACCTCGACCCGCGACGACCGCGTCCACCCGGGTCACGCCCGGAAAATGCACGCGCTGATGTCGGACGCCGGCAAGGACGTGCGCTACTACGAAAACATCGAGGGCGGCCACGGCGGCGCGGCCAACAACCGCCAGGCGGCGCACATGGATGCGCTGTACCTGACCTTCCTCTGGCAACAGATCGGCCGCGACACCGACTGATCCGACCCCGGGGGCGCCGCAAGGCGCCCCCGTTGCATCCAGCCTCCCCGGACCCCATTCCATGAAGCCCATCGCACTTGCAGGCCTGTTGCTCATGACCGCCACCAGCCACGCCGCCACGCCGACGCCGCCCGACGTCGAAAAGCGCGCCCACGAAGTGCGCGCGCCGCACGGCGCCGTGCGCCAGGACGAGTACTACTGGCTGCGCGACGACACCCGCGAAGACAAGGCCATGCTGGCCTACCTCGAGGCCGAGAACGCGTACGTCGGCCAGGTGATGGCGCCGCTGAAGCCGCTCGAGGACGCGCTGTACGAAGAGTTCGTCGCCCGCATCAAGCAGGACGATGCCAGCGTGCCTTTCCGCGACAACGGCTGGTGGTACTACTCGCGCTACGAGACCGGCAAGGACTATCCCGTGCATGCGCGCCGGAAGGACGCCGATGGCCTGGGCGCGGCGGAGATCATGCGCCTCAACGAGGCCGGTGTTTTCGCCGCCGAGCAGGTGCTGCTCGATGTCAACGCGATGGCCGCGGACAAGGAGTACTTCTCGGTCGGCGTGTACGAGACCAGTCCCGACAACCGCATCCTGGCCTGGGCGGACGACAGCGTCGGCCGCCGCCAGTACACCATTCGCTTCCGCAATCTCGAGACGGGCGAACTCTATCCGGAGTCGATCCCCGGCCTGTCCGCGGACATGGTCTGGGCCGACGACAACAAGACCCTCTTCTACGTCGAGAACGATCCCGAAACGCTGCTGACCGTGCGCGTGAAGAAGCACGTGCTCGGCACTCCCGTGTCCGACGACGTGCTGGTGTACGAAGAGCACGACGACAGTTTCTACATGGGCCTGTCGCGCACCCGCGACGACCGCTTCATCTGCATCGGCGTCGAGAGCACGGTATCCAGCGAGTTGCGCTGCACCCCGGCCGCGGACCCGGGTGAATTCACCGTGCTGGCCGCGCGCGAGCGCGACGTCGAATACGACGCCGATCACTTTGACGGCCGCTGGGTGATCCTTACCAACGCACCTGACGCCGAGGGCAACAAGGCGCCGAACTACCGCATCGCCACCGCGCCCACGGACGCGACTTCGCGCGCGGAGTGGAAGGAGTGGATCGCGCACCGCGACGACGTGCTGCTGGAAGGCTATGAATTGTTCGACGGCTTCACCGCCATTGCCGAGCGCTCCAACGCGCTCGAGCGCATCCGCCTGCTCAAGCCGGAGGGTGGAGAGGAGTACGTCGCCGCCGACGAACCCGCCTATTCGATGGGCCTGTCGATCAACGCCGAACCCGATACCGACTGGCTGCGCTACGGCTACACCTCGCTGACCACGCCCGGCACCACCTACGAGCTCGACGTGCGCACCGGCGAGCGCCGCCTGCTCAAGCAGCAGCCGGTGATCGGCTATGACCCGTCGAAGTACGCCACCGAGCGCACCTGGGCGACCGCCCGCGACGGCACCCGCATCCCGGTGTCGCTGGTCTACCGCAAGGGGTTCGAGAAGGACGGCACCGCGCCGCTGCTGCAGTACGCCTACGGCAGCTACGGCATGTCGATGGACCCGGGCTACAGCCTGACCACCACCAGCCTGCTCGACCGCGGCATGGTCTATGCCATCGCCCACATCCGCGGCGGCCAGGAAATGGGCCGCAAGTGGTACGACGACGGCAAGCTCCGCAACAAGGTCAACACCTTCACCGACTTCATCGACGTCACCGACCACCTGGTGGCCGAGGGCTGGGCGGCGAAGGATCGCGTGGCGGCGTATGGCGGCAGCGCCGGCGGCCTGCTGGTGGGCGCGATCGCGAACATGGCGCCGGAGAAGTACCGCCTGGTCCTGTCGCAGGTGCCGTTCGTGGACGTGGTCACGACCATGCTCGACCGCAGCATCCCGCTGACCACCAACGAGTACGACGAGTGGGGCAACCCGGAGCGCAAGGGTGACTACGACTACATGGTCACCTACTCGCCCTACGACAACCTGGAGGCGAAGGCTTATCCGGCGATGTTCATCGGCACCGGGCTGTGGGATTCGCAGGTGCAGTACTGGGAACCGGCGAAGTACGTCGCCCGGCTGCGTGACCTGAACACCTCCGACGCCACCCTCCTGTTCCGCACGAACATGGATGCCGGCCACGGCGGCAAGTCCGGCCGCTTCCGCCGCTACCGCGAACTGGCGGAGATGTACGCCTTCATGCTCGACCAACTGGGCGTGGTGGCCCCGGACGAAGTCACGGCGCGCTGACAGCTGCCGCCCATCGCGGCATCATGCCGCGATGGATGACGCTCCTCGCCACCGCTCGCGCTTCCGCTGGGCCTGGTGGCTGCTGGCCTACGTCGCGCTGGGGCTTGGCCTGCTCGGCGTGGTGCTGCCGGGCCTGCCCACCGTGCCCTTCATCCTGCTTTCGGCCTGGGCCGCGGCCCAGGGCTCCGAGCGACTCCACGCCTGGCTGCTGGCGCATCGGCACTTCGGGCCGATGATCCGCGACTGGCACGAGCACGGCGCGGTCACCCGGCGCTCCAAGCGCCTGGCCAGCGCCGCCATGGCCGCGTCGGCCGTGATCGTGCTGGCACTGGCCTGGCTGACCGGCTACCAGCGCTGGTGGGCGGTGGCCCTGCCGATCGGCTGCATGGTCGCCGTGGGTGCCTGGCTGTGGATGCGGCCGGAACCGCCGCCGCGCTAGACTGCCGGCCATGAACATCCGCGCCCTGATTCCCCTTGCCCTGCTGTCGTCCGTGCTGGTGCTGTCCGCCTGCGGCAACAAGGGTCCGCTGCTGCCGCCTCCCGCGCCGGAAGACGACGACTGGCCGGCGGAGCAGGTGGACGATGCCGATGTGCCGGATCCGGCCATGGATGCGGACGATCCGGCGCTCGAGGATGACGTCGATGCCGAGGAGATCGAGGACGGCGTGGATGGCGAAGGCGAGGACCCGGCCGTGGAGGGTTCTGGCGACGACCCCGGCGATGACGGTGATGGCGACGCCTGATCCCGTGGCGGCCTCGGCGTCTCCCGCCGGCCTGCGTTTCAGCAAGATGCACGGCGCCGGCAACGACTTCGTGGTGCTCGACCTGCGCGATGGCGCGGCGGCGCCCGATGCCGCGCTGTGCCGCCTGCTGGCCGATCGCCACCGCGGCGTCGGCTGCGACCAGATCCTGACCATCGCCGCGCCGCGCAGCGACGGTGCGATTGCGTCCTATGGCATCTGGAACGCCGACGGTTCCGCCTCGCAGCAGTGCGGCAACGGCGCACGCTGCGTCGCCGCCTGGCTGGTGCGCGTTGGCACCGCCACGGGCGATTTCGTGCTCGACAGCCCGCTGGCCAGCCACCGCGTGCGCGCGCTGGGCGGGGCCGGCTTCGAAGTCGCCATGGGTGTCCCGGTGTTCGCGCCGGCGCGGATCCCCCTGGCCGGCTTCGACGCGCAGGCCGATGCCTACATGATCGAAGTCGGCGGACGCACGCTGCGCGTGGGCGCGGTGTCGATGGGCAATCCGCACGCGGTGCTCGAGGTCGAGGACGTCGACCACGCGCCGGTCGGCGAGCTTGGCCCCGCGCTGCAGCGGCACGCCGCGTTCCCGCAGTCGTGCAACGTCGGCTTTGCCCAGGTGCTCGACGGCGGCCACATCCGACTGCGGGTGTACGAACGCGGCGTCGGCGAAACCCTGGCCTGCGGCAGCGGCGCCTGTGCCGCGGTGGCCGTGCTGGCCCGTCGCGGGCGCGTGGATGCGACCGCCGGCGTGGACGTGGCGCTGCCCGGCGGCACGCTGCGCATTTACCATGGTGTCGACGGCGACCTGCGCATGGCGGGGCCGGCGACATTCGTCTACGAAGGGACATTCAACGCATGAACGACACCACCGAGAAGCTTGGTGCCCACGAGGTCGCGGCTTGGCTGCGCCGGCACCCGAAGTTCCTGCAGCAGTTCCCGGACCTGGCGATCAGCCTCGTGGTGCCGCGCGAAGACGGCCCTGCGGCGTCGCTGGCCAGCTACCAGCTCGAAGTGCTGCGCGACAAAAACCGCGAGCTGTCGCGACGCCTGCAGGACCTGTATGCGGTTTCGCAGGAGAACGAGCGCCTGGCCGTGCGCACGCACCAGCTGACCTTGGCGCTGATGCGTCCGGAAAGCGCCGCCGGCGTGGTCCGCGCGATGGTCGCCACGCTGGCCGAGGACTTCAGCGGTGATCTCGTGAGCGTGGTGCTGTTCAAGCCGCTGCCCGGGCTGGGCGAGGAGCAGTGGCTGCAGGTCGTCGCGCGCGACGACCGCCGCCTGCAACCCTTCGCCGACTGCATCGGCGATGGCGAACCTCTTTGCGGCCGCCTGCATCCCGACAAGCAGGCGCTGCTGTATGCGGCGCGCGTCGACGATGTCGCCTCCACCGCGCTGCTGCCGGTCGAGGGCGTGGGCCTGGTCGCGGTGGGAAGCAGTGATCCCAACCGCTTCTACCCCGGCATGGGCACGCTGTTCCTGCGCATGATGGGCGAGGCCTTCGCGGCGGCGCTGCGGCGCCACCACGACTGAGCGACGCCGGAAGCACGGACCGATCGCGATGGACGCAGGCACGCATCCCGACGTCACCGACTTCCTCGGACACCTCGAGGTCGAGCGCCGCATGTCGGCGCACACGCTCGATGCCTACCGCCGCGACCTGGCCGCATTGGACGCGTGGGCGGTGGCATCCGGGCATGGGGACCTCCTGGCGCTCGACAGCGCGGCGATGCGCGCCTTCGTCGCCGCCGAGCATCGCCGGGGGCTGGCGCCCAAGAGCCTGCAGCGCCGCCTGTCCGGCTGCCGCAGCTTCTATCACTGGCTGCTGAAGCACGGCCGCATCGTCGCCAACCCCGCCGCCGGCGTGCGCGCGCCGCGCGCGCCGCGCAAGCTGCCGCAGGTGCTGGACGTGGACGAGGCCGTGGCGCTGGTGGCGGTGCCCACCGACGTACCGCTGGGCCTGCGTGACCGCGCGCTGCTGGAACTCTTCTATTCCTCGGGCCTGCGCCTGTCCGAACTGCGCATGCTGCGCTGGGCCGACATCGACCTCGACCAGGGCCTGGTGACGGTGCTTGGCAAGGGCAATCGCCAGCGCACCGTGCCGGTGGGTTCGCACGCTTGCAAGGCGTTGGCCGAGTGGCGCGCGGACACCGGTGCCGGCCGCGAAGCGCCCGTGTTCCCGGGCCGCGGCGGCGCGCCGATCAGCGCACGGGCGGTCCAGCTGCGGCTGCGCGAGCTGGCGCGGCGGCAAGGCCTGTTCAAGCGCGTGCATCCGCACCTGCTGCGGCATTCATTTGCCAGCCATGTGCTGGAGTCGTCCGGCGACCTGCGCGGCGTGCAGGAGCTGCTGGGGCATGCCGACATCGCGACCACGCAGATCTACACGCACCTGGACTTCCAGCACCTGGCCAAGGTGTACGACGAAACGCATCCGCGCGCGAAGCGTCGCAAGGGCTGACCCGTCCCATCGGGCGGACTTGCATCGGCCGCGGGCGATCCCCATCCAGTGGACTCAGCCCCCGGAGGCCGCATGGACCCCAGCCAGAACCCCCACGTTTTCCACGCCACCACCATCGTGTCGGTGCGCCGCGAGGGCCGCGTCGCCATCGCCGGCGACGGCCAGGTCACGCTCGGCCACACGGTGATGAAGGCCAACGCGCGCAAGGTGCGCCGCCTCGGCAAGGACGGCCAGATCCTGGCCGGTTTCGCCGGCGCCGCCGCCGACGCCTTCACGCTGTTCGAACTGTTCGAATCCAAGCTCGAGAAGCACGGCCAGCTCACCCGCGCCGCCGTGGAGCTTGCGAAGGACTGGCGCACCGAGCGCCGCTTCGGAAAGCTCGAGGCGCTGCTCGCGGTGGCCGACAAGGACACCTCGCTGATCATCAGCGGCACGGGGGATGTGATCGAACCCGAGGACGGGCTGGTCGCGATCGGCTCGGGCGGCCCCTACGCGCTGTCGGCCGCGCGCGCGCTGCTGGCGCATACGCAGATGGACGCGCGTTCGGTCGCCGTCGAGGCGCTCAACATCGCCGGCGACATCTGCATCTACACCAACCGCAACGTCGTGGTGGAGGAACTCTGAGCATGGCCATGAAGATCGACACCTCCCACGCCACCATGACCCCGCGCGAGATCGTGCAGGAGCTCGACCGCCACATCATCGGCCAGCAGGACGCCAAGCGCGCGGTCGCGATCGCGCTGCGCAACCGCTGGCGCCGCGCCCAGCTCGGTGACGAGCTGCGCAACGAAGTGATGCCCAAGAACATCCTGATGATCGGCCCCACCGGCGTCGGCAAGACCGAGATCGCGCGTCGCCTGGCGACGCTGGCCAACGCGCCCTTCGTGAAGGTGGAAGCCACGCGCTTCACCGAGGTCGGCTACGTCGGCAAGGACGTCGAGCAGATCATCCGCGACCTGGCCGATACCGCGGTCAAGCTCTACCGCGAGCAGGCCAAGCAGAAGATGCGCACCCAGGCCGAGGAGCGCGCGGAAGACCGCATCCTCGATGCGCTGCTGCCCAAGCGCCAGGGCCAGGCGCCGGCGTTCGGCTTCGGCCCCTCGGCGCAGTCCACCACCGTCGACATCGGCGCCGAGCCCTCGTCGCAGGAATCCGAGACCCGGCAGAAGCTGCGCCGCCAGCTGCGCAGCGGCGATCTGGACAATCGCGAGATCGAACTCGACCTCTCCGCCGGCGGCGGCGTCGACATCATGACCCCGCCGGGCATGGAGGAAATGGGCCAGCAGCTGCGGCAGATGTTCGCCAACCTCGGCAGCGGCAAGACCCAGAAGCGCACCATGGCGATCCACGCCGCGCGCCCGCTGCTGGTCGAGGAAGAGGCCGGCAAGCTGGTCAACGAGGACGAGGTGCGCGCGGCCGCCATCGAAGCCTGCGAGCAGCACGGCATCGTCTTCATCGACGAGATCGACAAGGTCGCCAAGCGCAGCGAAGGCATGGGTGCCGACGTCAGCCGCGAAGGCGTGCAGCGCGACCTGCTGCCGCTGGTGGAAGGCTCGACGGTCAGCACCAAGTACGGCCCGGTGAAGACCGACCACATCCTTTTCATTGCCTCGGGCGCGTTCCACTTGGCCAAGCCGAGCGACCTGATCCCGGAGATGCAGGGCCGCTTCCCGATCCGCGTGGAGCTGTCCGCGCTGACGAAGCATGACTTCGTGCGCATCCTGACGGAACCCAAGGCTGCGCTGACCCGTCAGTACGTCGAGCTGATGAAGACCGAAGGGCTGGAGCTCGCGTTTTCCGACGACGCCATCGACCGGCTCGCCGAGATCGCCGCCGACGTCAACGAGCGCCAGGAGAACATCGGTGCGCGCCGCCTGCACACGGTGCTCGAGCGGCTGCTCGACAGCCTGAGCTTCGAGGCGCCCGACCGCGGCGGCAAGGTCGCCATCGATCGTGCCTATGTGGATGCGCAGCTCGGCGAGCTGGTGCAGGACCAGGACCTGAGCCGCTACATCCTCTGACCGGAGGAAGCCTCCATCCACACGCCCCCGCCCGCGGGGGCGGTGCGTGCGTTCAGCAAGCGGAGCGTGTCCGGCGGCGATGGGCTGGCAGACTGGCCGCCCCCCCGACCGCTCCGTGAGGCCCGACATGCTTCGACCCCTGCTGATCACTGGCGCCGCACTGTCGATGCTGCTGGCTGCGCCCGCGGCGGCGCGCGACGTCTCCTGCCGCCTCGACTTCGACATGGCTGGCTGGTCAGCCTTCTACAAGACGGCATCGGGCACCGGCCGCGTGAGCTGCGACAACGGCCAGTCCATGGCCGTGCGCATCGACGCCAAGGGCGGTGGCCTGACCGTCGGCAAGTCCGAGATCCGCGGCGGACGCGGTGAGTTCTCCGGGGTCCGCGGCATCAACGAGGTGCTGGGCACCTATGTCACCGCCGAAGCGCACGCCGGCGCGGTGAAGTCGAGCAAGGCGCAGGTGATGACCAAGGGCGAGGTGTCGCTGGCCCTGGCCGGCACCGGCGAGGGCTTCGACCTGGGGGTCGCGTTCGGCGCGTTCACGATCGAGGCGCGTTGAGGGGTTGCCGGGGCGAGGCGCGGGTTCTCTGCCGGAAGCCGTTGCGGCCGCGAGTCGCGGCGCGCGTTGCTCAGTCCTCGCCGATATCCTCGTTCCAGAGCGCCGGATTCGCCGCAATCCATTCCTGCATCATCGTGATGCAGCGCGGGTCGTCCAGCACCACCACTTCGGTGCCGGCCTCGCGCAGCCACTCCACGCCGCCGGCGAAGTTCACCGCTTCCCCCACCACCACCGTGCCGATGTTGAACTGCCGCACCAGGCCGCTGCAGTACCAGCAAGGCGCCAGCGTGGTGACCATGATGGTGTCGCGGTAGGAACGCTGGCGGCCGGCCTTGCGGAAGGCGTCGGTTTCACCGTGGATCGAAGGGTCGCCTTCCTGCACGCGGCGGTTGTGGCCGCAGCTGAGCATCCGGCCGTCCTGGTGGTAGAGCGCGGCGCCGATCGGGATGCCGCCCCCGGCCATGCCCTTGCGGGCCTCCGCGATGGCGGTTTCGAGCATCGCGCGTGGATCGAAGGTCTGGATCATCGTGGTTCGCCGGGCCGTGGGGTGCATCACGATACCGGCGATGCACCGCGCCCGCGATCCGTGACGGCGGTCGTGCGGCTTGTCCCCGTTGCCGGGCTGTCACAGAATCGGGCGTCACGCTCACATCGTCACGGAAGGGGGAGCCGGGATGCGACGGATCAGGACAGGGATGGCAGCGCTCGCGCTGCTGTCATGCGCGTTCACCGCGCAGGCTGAAGTACTGCAGGGTGGATTGGAGCTGCGCTGGGGCGATCCGTTCGCGCCCGGTGGCGACGAGGGTCTCGCGCCGCGATTCCAGGCGACCCTGGTACTCGACAGCGGCGAGCGCATCACGCTCGATCCGGAGCAGGCACGGCGTGGCGCCGGTGACCTGTATGCGCTCGCGAACCGCCGCGTGGCGATCGAGTTCTCACGTCCGGCCGCGGCGCACGGGCGACGCGTGATCGAGGCGATCGTGCCCGCGGACGACATCGGCGCGCCGCGCGCCGAGCACCCCATCGCCGGCCGGTCCGATACGGTGGCGCAGGCGGTGTTGGGCTCGACGCGGTGGATCACCATCGCCTGCAAGTTCAGCGACATCACGGCGGAGCAGAAGACGGTGGACTTCTTCCGCGCCCAGTACGGCGACGCGGTCGGCCAGCTGGGGCACTACTGGCGCGAGGTGTCGTACAACAAGATCAACCTGGCCGGCAGCGGCGCGCGCGGCTGGTACACGCTGCCCAATCCGCGGTCGCACTACGTGACGTTCAACGCGGAAGAGGACAAGGACAAGGCCGACCTCGACGCGCTGTTCAACGACTGCACCGCCGCGGCCGATGCCGACGTCGACTTCCGCCAGGTGCTCGGCATCAACCTGATGTTCAACGGCGACCTCGACGGCTACGCCTGGGGCGGCGGCCGCTGCGTGACGCTGGACGGCGTGTACAACTGCTGGTCGACCACCTGGAACCCGCCGTGGTCGTTCAACAACGTCGCACCGCTCGCGCACGAGATGGGCCATGGCTACGGCCTCCCGCACTCCGACAACTCCGACGGCGACGACGATCCCTACGACAACCCCTGGGACGTCATGAGCAGCGCCTGGCACAACGCGGTGCAGGATGCGACCTACGGCACCCGGCCCAAGCACATCAACATCTACCAGCGCGACCGTCTGGGCTGGGTGGATGCCGCGCGCAAGCACACCATCGCCGCCGGCGCGCTCCCGGCGCAGGTGCGGGTCGACTACGCGAGCCTGCACGCCTCGGGCAATGCGCAGATGCTGGTCCTGCAGACGCCGGCGTCGCCGGATCCCTATCGCGGCACCATCTACACGGTGGAGGCGCGGCGTCCGCTGGGTGCCTACGAAGGCCAGCTGGCGGGCGACGCCATCATCATCCACAGCGTGGGCAGCGACTACCGGGCGATGGCGAAGAGCCAGGACGCGGACGTCCCGCCGGCGAACGTCTCCAACAACGAGGGCTCCATGTTCAAGGTCGGCGAAACCTGGCTGTCGCCGGACGGCCTGTTCTCGGTCCACGTGGAGTCGAAGACGGCCAGCGGTTTCGTGGTGGTCGCGGGCACGCCGGTGCGCACCGGCGGCAACCAGCGGCCCGCCGCGGTGCCATAATTGCCGGATGGACGACCGCGACCCCCGCCCCGACACCACCCATTTCGGCTTTCGCGACGTGCCGGTGGGCGAGAAGCAGAAGCTGGTAGGCGAGGTGTTCTCGTCGGTCGCCGGCAGCTACGACCTGATGAACGACCTGATGTCGTTCGGCATCCACCGGCTCTGGAAGCGCTATTTCACCGCCACCGCCCAGGTCGGCCGCGGCGACCGCGTGCTCGACCTCGCCGGCGGCACCGGCGACGTGGCGGCGCTGCTGCGCCAGCGCGTGGGCGACACCGGCGCGGCTTCTGACGGGTGTGTCGTGCTGGGCGACATCAATGGCGAGATGCTGCGCGTGGGCCGCGACCGCATGGTCGACCGCGGCAACGTCCGCGGCTTCAGCTACGTGCAGTGCAACGCGCAGTCGCTGCCGTTCCCGGATGCCAGCTTCGACCTGGTCACGATCGCCTTCGGCCTGCGCAACGTCACCGACAAGGACGCCGCGCTGTCGGAGATGCTGCGCGTGCTCAAGGTCGGCGGGCAGGCGCGGGTGCTGGAATTCTCGGAGGTCCCGGACTGGTTCAAGCCGGTCTACGACTTCCATTCCTTCAAGGTGCTGCCGCGGCTGGGGCAGCTGTTCGCCAGCGACGCCGGCAGCTACCAGTACCTGGCCGAGTCGATCCGCAAGCATCCGCCCCAGGCCGAACTGAAGGCGATGATGGAGGCCGCGGGCTTCGCGCGCTGCCGCTTCCGCAACCTGTCGGGCGGGATCGTCGCCATCCACGACGGTTACAAGGCCTGAGCGCAACCCGGGGGGCCGCCGGCGCGCTGGCGCCGGCCAGCGGCTAGAATCGGGGGCTGTTTCCAACCACCGGACCCCCGTCCATGACCTTGAGCCGTACCCTCCGCCTGGCCGCGTTCGCGGCCCTGCTCCTGTTCGCCGTCGCCGCGTGCAAGCGCGAGCCGACGCCCGCCGAGACGCCGGTGGCGCCCAAGCCGCAGGCCGCCGCCAGCGGCGACGACTACGACGAGCACTCCTACGCCGAGCCCGACAAGGTCGCCATCGACGACCTGGCGCTTGACCTGGCGCTCGACTTCGACGCCCGCACCATCAGCGGCACCGCCACCTACACCCTGGACTGGCGCGACGGCACGGCCACCGAGCTGGTCCTCGACACCCGCGACCTGACCATCGAGCGCGTGGAAGGCGAGGGCGAGGGCGGCACCTGGCAGCCGCTGGAGCACGCCCTGGCCGGTCGCGACGAGCTGCTCGGCAGCAAGCTCACGATCCAGGCCCCGGCGCGCAACGAACACATCCGCGTCGCCTACCGCACATCGCCGGAGGCTTCCGGGTTGCAGTGGCTCGATGCCGCGATGACCGGCGGCAAGGCCGCGCCGCTCATGTTCAGCCAGTCGCAGGCGATCCACGCGCGCTCGTGGGTGCCGCTGCAGGACACGCCGCGCGTGCGCTACACCTACAGCGCGCAGGTCACGTCGCCCGCCGACGTGATGGTGCTGATGAGCGCCGACAACGACCCGGCCGCCGTGCGCGACGGCGACTACAGCTTCAGCATGCCGCAGCGCATCCCCTCGTACCTGATGGCGATCGCGGCCGGCGACCTGGTGTTCAAGCCGATTTCCGCGCGCTCCGGCGTCTGGGCCGAGCCCGGCATGGTCGACCGCGCCGTGGCCGAGTTCGAAGACACCGAGAAGATGATCGCGACCGCGGAGTCGCTCTACGGCCCCTACCGCTGGGAGCGCTACGACCTGCTGATCCTGCCGGCGTCGTTCCCGTATGGCGGCATGGAGAACCCGCGCCTGTCCTTCATCACGCCGACCGTGATCGTGGGTGACAAGTCGCTGGTGGCCCTGGTCGCGCATGAGCTCGCGCACAGCTGGTCGGGCAACCTGGTCACCAACTCCAGCGCCAAGGACGGCTGGCTCAACGAAGGCTTCACCAGCTACGTCGAGAACCGCATCGTCGAGGCGCTGTACGGCAAGGAGCGCGCCGACATGGAGTACGTGATCTCGCGCAACGGGCTGAAGGCCGAGCTCGCCAACATGAGTCCCGAGGAGCAGGCGCTGGCCGTGCGCCCGGGCGTGGTCAAGGACCCGGATGATTCGCTGAGCGCGGTGTCCTACGACAAGGGTGCGTGGTTCCTGCAGTTCCTGGAGGAGCGCTACGGCCGCGCCGAGTTCGACGCCTTCCTGCGCGGCTATTTCGACCACTTCGCCTTCCAGTCGATCCCCACCACGCGCTTCGTGGAGTACGCGCAGGAACACCTGCTCGACAAGTATCCGGGCAAGGTCAGCCGCGAGGAGTTCGACACCTGGCTGTACGAGCCGGGCATCCCGGGCACCGCGCCGCAGGTGCTGTCGCGCAACTTCGGCGTGGTCGACAGCGCGCGCCTGGGCTGGCTGGGCAGCAACACCCTGCCGCCGCAGGTGATCACCGACGAGTGGAGCACGCAGGAGTGGGTGCACTTCCTGGAAGGGCTCCCGGAAACGCTGTCGATGGAGCGGCTCTCGCAGCTCGACACCGCCTATGGATTCACCGGCACGCCCAACGGCGAGCTTGCCCAGCGCTGGTACCCGCTCGCAGTGCGCAGTGGCTACGTGCAGGCCTATCCGGCGATCGCGGACTTCGTGCGCACGATCGGCCGTCGCAAGCTGATCATGCCGACCTACCAGGCGCTGGTGGCCACGGAAGCAGGACTCGAGTTCGCCAAGCAGCAGCTGGACGCCGCGCGCCCCGGCTACCACCCGATCACCACCGGCTCGGTGGAGCGGGTGATCGCCGAAGCGAAGCCGGTGCCGGGCAGCGGGACTCCGATCGTGCCCGCGGTGGAAGCGGCCGAGGCCGCGTCGCCTCAGGTTGACGACGCGCCGGCGATGCCGGCTGCCGACGGCGATCCGACGCGTCCGGCGCCAACCGGCCGCTGAGGTCGGACAGGCGCCGTCACCTGACGGCGCCACCACCGGACAGGGCGGCTGGAACCGCCCGGCGCCGCACCTTCATCCACCAGGAGGCCATATGAGCAAGTACCGCCCCGCGCACGCCCGACGCAGCGCACTGCTCGCGACGTCGCTTTTCGTCGCCTTGGCCGCGCTGGCCGCCTGCCAGGACCCGGCCGCACAGGCCGAAGCCCAGGCCGCGGCCCAGGCCGAAGCCAATGAGGCGGCAGCCACGCAGGCCGCTGCCGATTTCGATACAGCGTTTGCGGCGGAGAACTGGGTGCTGGCTGGCGCCCAGGGCGACGTGCTGCTTGCGCGCTGGCCGGACACGGCGGCCGCGGAGCGCATCCGCCCGCTGCACGAAGAGGTACGCGCCAAGGCGAACGCGGCCCGCGAGGCCGCGCGCCTGGAAGCACTGTGGGCCTACAACACGGAGGCCGTGAAGGGCGGCAGCCAGCTTTCGGCCGCGATCTTTTCCCGCGAGGGCGTGGACAGCGATGGCAGCGGCAAGAAGCCCGTGCGCCTGATCTTCCGCGACCATCCGTCGTGGGGTCGCAGCAGCTACCTGGTGATGCAAGCCGGCGACTTCGACTGCTACGGCGCCTGCCGCGTGTCGGTCACCGTGGATGACGCCGCGCCGGTGCGCATGGCCGCCAACCGGCCCGACACCGACGAGGCGATCGCGATGTTCATCGACGACGAGCGCGCGCTGTGGCGGATGAGCGACGGTGCCACGCTGCTGACGGTCGACTACCCGGTCAAGGCGGGTGGGACCCGCAAGGTCGTGTTCGAAGTAGGCGGCCTGGACCGCTCCAGCCTCCCGGGCTGGAACTGAGCTTCAGTCGAACCAGAGCAGGGGCAGGTCGGCGTTGAGGGAGATGTTGCGGAAGTCGCCTTCCGCATGGCCGATCGCTTCGACCACGTGGCAGCCCGGGGCGAGCGCCTCGGCCCCGGCGGCGAGCCAGCTGGCGCCGATGGTCCGCGTGCTGACCGCATGCGGCTTCGGCCCGAGCGCCTGCGAATTGCGCGCCACTTCGCGGCCGTCCACGCGCAGCGACAGGCTGACGGTGCCGCCGTCGTCGTTGTCGTCGCCCTGGATGCGCGTCCTGCTGGCGAACAGCACCTCGCCGTCATGCCCCGGCGGGATGCAGGCGCTGCCGCGCGCCAGCACCACCTCGGTGCCCATGGGCGGACACTTCTCGGGGCGAAAGCCATTCGTGCCGATGCAGACATAGGCGTAGCGGCGGTAGCGGCCGCGGGTGACGTAGTCGTGCGCCGGCGCATAGCCGCGGCCGACCACCTGCATCCCGCCGGCCAGGGTCACCAGGCCGGTGCTGGCGCCGACCCGGTAGCGCACGTTGTTGGTGCTGGCCATGCGCGGCCGGTAGTAGGGCGATTCGCTTGCCACCAGCTGCACGCTGCTGCCGTGCGGCGGCGAGGGGAACAGGGCCTGGGCGAACATCGGCGCCTGCACCTCGGCGCCCACGAACAGGTCGTTGATCGACCAGGTGGCCGAGTGCAGGGGCGGTTCGCGGCCGTTGAGGAAGATGCCCCACATCGCGTCGCCGGGCTGGTCGGACGCATGGGCGCGCCCCGATGCCATCGCCACCACGGGCCCGCCGGCATTCCCCGCATCCACCGACAGCACCGGCCACCAGCCGCGTCCCGCCGGCAGCGGCTGTCCTTCGGGGGCGAAGCGCGTGTCGAACTCCAGCCAGGGCGAGTGCGATTCGAGGAACGCACTGCCGGCATGTTCCGCGGCATCGGTGAGCACCGACAGGCTGCTGCCCGCCGTGACCGTGGCCGGGGCGCCGTGCATGCGCGCGCGTAGCGCCACCTGGGCGTGGCCGGCGGGCAGGTATACGGCGGCGATCGCATTGAACGCGTGGCGATTGGGTGCCCGCGAGCCGCGCCAGTCCACCACGCTTTCGTTGGAGACGCGGCGGCCGTCCACCGTGATGTACGCGTTGGCGATGGCCTCGCCCAGCGGCGCGAGGCCGCCGTCCGCGTGCAGGTAGGCCCAGCCCGCCCGCGGGACGTCGATCGTGGCCGAAAGCAGCTCGGCGGAGCCAGGTTCGACCACCCGGTCCGTCGCGAGCACCAGGTGCCGCGACCCGGTGTCCGACGCGGAGGTCGCCGCCGCGAACGCCAGCAGCAGGACGGCCACGAGCCGACGCGGCCATGCCGTCGCGCCGGCGGTCGATCGCCGGCCGCGCACGGCTACAGCGCGTATCCGAACTGTTGCCGGAACTGCGCGGCGAACTCGGCGTAGTCGAAGCGCTGGTTCTGCGTGCCCGGATGCTCGACCTTGAGCGCGCCCATCAGGTTGCCGATGCGGCCGATGGTTTCCCAGTCGTAGCCCTTCTCGATGCCGAAGATCAGGCCGGCACGGAAGGCGTCGCCGCAGCCGGTGGGGTCGGTGATCCGACGCTCGTGCGCCGGCGCCACGTTGTAGACCTTGCCGTCGGCATGGATGCACGCGCCCTGCGGGCCGCGGGTGGCGATATAGGCCTTCACCTTGCCGGCGATCGTCTTCTCGTCCCAGCCGGTGCGCTCCTGCAGCAGGTTCGACTCGTAATCGTTCACGGTCACGTAGTCGGCCTGCTCGATGAACGCGCGCAGCTCTTCGCCGTTGAACAGCGGCATCGCCTGGCCCGGATCGAAGATGAAGGGGATCCCGGCCTCGGCGAATTCCTTCGCGTTCTGCAGCATGCCCTCGTAGCCGTCGGGGCTGACGATGCCGATGCTGACGCCCGGCACGTCGCGCACGTGGTTCTCGTAGCTGCGCATCATCGCGCCCGGGTGGAAGGCGGTGATCTGGTTGTTGTCGTGGTCGGTGGTGATGAACGCCTGCGGGGTGAACAGTTCGTCGATCACCTTGACCCGCTCGAGCGTGATCTCGTTTTCCTCGAACCACTGCCGGTAGGGGCCGAAGTCCTGGCCCACGGTGGCCATCGGGATCGGATCGCCGCCCAGCAGCTTGAGGTTGTAGGCGATGTTGCCGGCACAGCCGCCGAACTCGCGGCGCATCCGCGGCACCAGGAACGACACGTTCAGGATGTGCACCTTGTCCGGCAGGATGTGGTTCTTGAACTGGTCGGGGAACACCATGATGGTGTCGTAGGCCAGGGAACCGCAGATCAGGGCAGGCATCGGGAAGGCGCTCCGGGGCTGGTGCCGGCCCGGAAAAAGGGCGGCGTTTTCGGTTTGGTGGGGGTGCCGGAGGGCCGGCGGCGGTCCGTCCGGGCCCTCGGGGCGCGGCGGCCGCATAGGTTAGCCTCTGCACAGGGGCGGGCCAAGCACGACGCGGCTCCGGCCCCGGTTTTCCTTGCCGGCGCAGGGGGTGGTTGTTACGCTTGACGATCCGGTTTTTCCCGGGGAATTCCCCCGTTCCCCCGTTCCTTGCCCCTCCTGACGGACGCCCGCCCCCGATGTTCAAGAAGTTCCGCGGCATGTTCTCCAACGACCTGTCCATAGACCTGGGCACGGCCAATACCCTCATCTTTGTCCGCGGTCAGGGAATCGTGCTCAACGAGCCTTCGGTCGTGGCGGTGCGCCAGGACCGCAACGGCGGCATGAAGGCGGTTGCCGCCGTGGGTGCCGAGGCCAAGCAGATGCTGGGCCGCACCCCCGGCAACATCACCACCCACCGGCCGATGAAGGACGGCGTGATCGCCGACTTCACCTACACCGAGGAAATGCTCAAGTACTTCATCCGCAAGGTGCACAAGGGCCGCTTCCTGCGTCCGAGCCCGCGGGTGCTGATCTGCGTGCCGGCCGGCTCCACCCAGGTCGAGAAGCGCGCCATCAAGGATTCCGCGCTGGAAGCCGGCGCCCGCGACGTGTCGCTGATCGAAGAGCCCATGGCCGCCGCGATCGGCGCCGGCATGCCGGTCACCGAGGCCCGTGGCTCGATGGTGGTCGACATCGGCGGCGGCACCACCGAGGTCGCGGTGATCGCGCTCAACGGCATCGTGTACTCGCAGTCGGTGCGCATCGGCGGCGACCGTTTCGACGAATCGATCATTAACTTCGTGCGCCGCAACCACGGCATGCTGATCGGCGAGTCCACCGCCGAGCGCATCAAGCTCGAGGCCGGCTGCGCCTACCCGCAGGAACGCGACGTGGAGATCGAAGTCTCCGGGCGCCATCTCGCCGAGGGCGTGCCGAAGATGATCAAGATCAGCTCGCGCGAGGTGCTCGAGGCCCTGCGCGAGCCGCTGGCCGGCATCGTCAGTGCGATCCGCCAGGCGCTGGAGCTGACCCCGCCGGAGCTGTGCGCCGACGTCGCCGAGCGCGGCATCGTGCTGACCGGTGGCGGTGCGCTGCTACGCGACCTCGACCGCCTGATCAGCGAGGAGACGGGCCTGCACGTGCAGGTCGCCGAGGATCCGCTGACCTGCGTCGCGCGTGGCGGGGGGCGTGCGCTCGAGCTGCTCGACATGCACGGAAACGAATTCTTCGCCTCGGAGTGAGCTGACAACCCCCGGCCCCCACAGTGTCCAACTACGCCGGTTCCGCCACCCCCCGATCCAGTGACGTTGCCGGCACGCTTCGGCTGCTCGCCTATCTCGCGCTGTCGGTCACGCTGATCGTGCTCGACCACCGCGGTGACTGGCTGGCCCAGGCGCGCGGCCACGGCAGCGTCGCCATGCAGCCGGTGTGGTGGCTGGCGGGGCTGCCCTCGCGCCTGGGCGAGGGCCTGC
This sequence comes from Luteimonas sp. A649, assembly GCF_054072735.1. NCBI lineage: Bacteria > Pseudomonadati > Pseudomonadota > Gammaproteobacteria > Lysobacterales > Lysobacteraceae > Luteimonas > Luteimonas sp. A649. The sequence continues at coordinate 403,882 of NZ_JBSVRQ010000002.1, forward strand.
GCGACGATGCCGCCACCCGTGCGCGCTTGTCGGAAGAGAACAGGCGCCTGCGCAACGAACTAATGCTCGGCGCTGCGCGCCAGGCGCGGCTGCAGGTCGAGGCCGAAGAGAACGCGCGCCTGCGCGGCCTGCTCGGCGCCGCCGAGCGCGGCGGCCAGGCCGTGCAGCTGGCGCCGATCCTCGACGTCGACCTCGACCCCACCCGCCAGCGCCTGATGCTCAATGCCGGCACCCGCAGCGGCGTGCGCCGGGGGCAGGCGGTGATCGATGCCAGCGGCCTGGTGGGGCAGGTGATCGAGGCCACGCCGACCACTGCGGTGGTGCTGCTGCTGACCGACCCCGACCACGCGGTGCCGGTGGCGGTCGCGCGCACCGGCGTGCGCCTGATCGTCTACGGCACCGGCCGGAGCGACATGCTGGAGCTGCGCAACGTGCCGCTGTCGAGCGACGTGCGCGCCGGCGACGTGCTGATCACCTCCGGCCTGGGCGGGCGCTTCCCGCCGGGCTTCCCGGTGGGCACGATCGCCTCGCTGCGTCCCAACGACAGCCGCGCCTTCCTGGTCGGCGACGTGAATGCCGCAGCCCAGCTCGACCGCGGCCGCGACGTGCTGCTGTTGCGCGACGAGCCGCAGGATCCGGTGCCAACGGATGCGGGCACGCCGGCGGATTCGCCGGGCGGAGCGGGCGGATGAGTTCACGAGGCCGTTTCTGGGTGCTCCCGGTCAGCGTGCTGCTGGCCCTGCTGCTGGGGCTGCTGCCGATGCCGGCGCTGTTGCAGCCCGTGCGCCCCTACTGGCTGGCGCTGGTGCTGGCGTACTGGGTGATCGAGGACAGCGAACGCGTGGGTCTGGGCTTCGCGTTCGCGGCGGGCCTGGTGGCGGACCTCGCCTTCGGCGGGCTGCTCGGCGAACAGGCGCTGCGCCTGGTGGTGATGACCTTCATCCTGCAGCGCTTCCGCACCCAGCTGCGCTTCTTCCCGATGCCGCAGCAGGCGCTGGCGATTGGCGGCCTGCTGCTCAACGACCGCGTGATCAGCACCATCATCCACCTGGGCCTGGGTGAACCGGTGCTGCCGCTGGCCTACTGGTGGGCGCCGCTGCCGGGCATGCTGCTGTGGCCACCCCTGTTCGTGCTGCTGGACGCGCTGCGCATGGGCCGCGGCGCACGCCGGTGATGGTCGGCGCGCGCGGCCGCCGGTTGCGCAACCCCGAGGCGGAGGCGCGGATGTTCCGCGGCCGCGCGCTGTTCGGCTTCGCGGTCGTGCTGCTGTCGCTGGCCGGGCTTGCGGGCTGGTACTTCAAGCTGCAGGTGCTCGACCACGACGACTACGCCAAGCGCTCGCAGGCCAACCGCATCAAGCCGCGGCCGGTGGTCCCCGGGCGCGGCCTGATCCTCGACCGCGAAGGCCGCATCCTGGCCGACAACATCCCGGCCTACCGCCTGGACGTGACGCCGGAGGAGGCCGGCGACATCCCGGCGCTGGTCGAGGCGCTGTCGGCCGTGGTCGAGCTCTCGCCGGAAGACATCGAACGCTTCGAGGCCACGCGCAAGTCCACGCGCTCCTTCCGGGCGATCCCGCTCAAGCTGCGCATCGACGACGAGGAAGCCGCGCGCTTCGCGGTCGAGCGCTGGCGTTTCCCCGGCGTCGAGCTCGTGCCCTACCTCAACCGCCGCTATCCCTACGGCGACCTGCTGGCGCACGTGGTCGGTTACGTCGGACGCACCGACGAGGACGACATCGCGCGCTTCGGCGAAGGCCATGCGGTGTTCACCCACACCGGACGCGCCGGCCTCGAGCGCTATTACGACGAGGCCCTGCGCGGCGTGGTCGGCTACGAGCAGGTCGAGACCAACGTCGAGGGGCGCGCCCTGGGGCGGCTCGGGCTGGTGCCGGCCACGGCGGGGGGCGACCTGAAGCTGTCGATCGACGCCGAACTGCAGCGCGCGATGGTGCTCGCATTCGGCGAGATGCACGGCTCGGCGGTGGCGGTGGATCCGGCCACCGGCCAGGTACTGGCCATGGTCAGCCTGCCCAGCTACGACCCCAACCTGTTCGTCAACGGGATCTCCACCACCGACTACCGCGCACTGATGGACGACCCGGCGCGGCCGCTGTTCAACCGCAACGTGCTCGGCGGCGGGCCGCCGGGCTCGATCGTGAAGCCCTTCGTGGCCCTGGCCGGGCTCGACAGCGGCCTGCGCACGCCGGAAAGCCAGGTGTTCTCGACGGGCGAGTTCTTCATCCCCGGGCAGAGCCGCGGCTACCGCGATGCCGGCCGCGCCGCCGGCTGGGTCGCCCTGCGCGACTCCATCTCGCGCTCGATCAACTACTACTACTACAAGCTTGCCTATGACCTGGGCATCGACCGCTTCGCGGAGTACATGCACCGCTACGGCTTCGGCGAGCCCACCGGCATCGACCTCACCGGGGAAACCTCCGGCATCGTGCCTTCCAGGGAGTGGAAGCTGCGCAACAGCCGGGAGCCCTGGTACCCGGGCGAGACCGTGATCGCCGGCATCGGCCAGGGCTACTGGGTGACCACCGCGCTGCAGATGGCGCGTGGCACCGCGGCGATCGCCAACGGCGGCGACCTGCACCCGCTGCGCCTGGTGGCGGAGCGGCGCAGCGGCTATGACGCACCCTGGCTGCCGCTCGCAGTGCCCCCCGCGCCGCGCATCACCGACAACCCGGCGCACCTGCACGCGGTGCAGGAAGGCATGGAAGCCACCATCCACGGCCGCGGCACGGCGACGGCGATGGCGCGCGGGGCGCCCTACCGCATGGCCGGCAAGACCGGCACCGCGCAGCGGATCAGCCGTCGCGGCAGCGTCAGCCTGGATCCGCGCACGCTGCCCTACCACCTGCGCCACCAGGCCCTGTTCGCCGGCTACGCGCCCGCGGAGCAGCCGACGATCGCACTGGTGGTCGTGGTGGAGCACGGCGGCTACGGCGGTGCCACGGCGGCGCCGATCGCGCGGCGCATCTTCGATGCCTGGCTGCTCGGCGAGATGCCCGAAGCGGCCTCGGCGGTCGATGGCGAGGACGGGCCGGTGGCCGATCCATTTGAAAACGTGGCATCGGCGGTCATCGGCGGTCCCGGGGCACGGGTGCTGGACGACGGCGTGGAGCTGCAGCCTTGAACATCATCCTGGGCTTCCTGCTCGAGCTGCTGCAGCGCTTCGTGCGCACCCTGGACTGGGTGCTGCTGGGCGCGCTGGTGGCGCTGATGGGCATCGGCCTGGCGGTGCTGTACAGCGCGGGTGGGCAGAATCCCGCCCTGGTCACCTCGCAGGGCGCGCGCTACGGCGTGGGCCTGGGCGTGCTGTGGCTGCTGTCGCGGGTGCCCCTGCTGCGGCTGCGCGACGCGGCGCCGGCGGTGTACCTGGTGTCGCTGCTGCCGCTGGTGGCGGTGCTGTTCGTGGGCACCGGGCGCAGCGGCGCGCACTGGCTCGACCTGGGCGTGTTCTATTTCCAGCCCGCGGAGCTGCTCAAGCTCAGCCTGCCGCTGGCGGTCGCCTGGTATCTCAACGAGCGCCCGCAGCCGCCGGGCTTCGTGACCACCGTGTTGGGCATGCTGGTGGTGGCGTTGCCCACCGGGCTCATCCTGCTGCAGCCGGACTTCGGCACGGCGATGCTGGTCGCCACCAGCGGCGTGTTCGTGCTGTTCCTCGCCGGCATGTCGTGGTGGTGGTTCGTGGCCGCGGGAGCCGCGGCGGCGGCGGTCGCGCCGGCGGCATGGGTCTGGCTGCTGCGGCCGTACCAGAAGGACCGGATCCTCACGTTCCTCGACCCGGAATCGGACCCCCTGGGCGCGGGCTGGAACATCATCCAGTCGAAGATCGCGATCGGCTCCGGCGGCCTGGGCGGGCAGGGCTGGGGGCAGGGCTCGCAGTCACACCTCAACTACGTGCCCGAGCACACCACCGACTTCATCTTCGCGGTGCTGTCGGAGGAGTTCGGCTGGTTCGGCGTGGTCACGGTGCTGGCCCTGTACCTGGTGGTGGTGGGGCGTTGCCTGTGGATCGCGGCGGCGTCGCGCGACGGCTTCGGGCGGTTGCTGGCCGGCGCCCTGGGACTTGCGCTCTTCGTCTATGTGCTGGTCAACGGCGGCATGGTCTCGGGGCTGCTGCCAGTCGTGGGCGTGCCGATGCCGCTGCTGAGCTTCGGCGGTACCGCAGCGGTGTCGCTGCTCGCGGGCATGGGCGTGGTGATGGCGGTCCACGCCGGGCGACCGGTGCGCGGGCGCTGAGCGCGGCCGCCGGCCTCAGTGGCGGCGGCCGCGCGTGCACGGTCAGCCCGCGGGCGCGGCGGGGCGCAGCGTCTCCGGCGTCACCTGGCCCGTGACGTCTCCCTTTTCGTCGAGGAAGTCGATCGAGGCGGCACCCTCCGGCGTGACTTTCAGCTGCATGCGCGGGAGGCCCTGGGCGTCACTCAGCATCAAGGTCGCGTCGCCACCGCCGTTGCGGCCCACGAACAAGCGGCCGGCGCCGTAGTGGTTTTCCTTGTTGCGGGCGGCCATGAGTGCCTTGCGCTCGTCCGCCGGCATGGCATCGAGCGTGGCCTTCTCCTGGAAATCCAGGGCGATCGAGCGATCCGGGCGATCGGAGACCTGCATCCCGGCCAGCACGCGATTGCCACCCTGGTCCAGGCCCATGATCTGCACGACCTGGTCCTGCTCGTAGCGGTCGAAGGTCAGGCTGCCGCCGGAGCGGACCTTGCCGTCGGGCCCCTTGCTGCCGGCAAAGATCAGGCCCCCGACTTCCGAGCCTTCGTCGTTGTAGAACAGCATGCCGGCCTGTGGACGGGGATGCTCGTACTCCTGGTCCTTGATGATGGCGCCCGGGAACCGCGCCGAGCTGGACAGTACGTAGCGCAGGGTGCCGTCGGGTTCGCGCAGGTTGAGCCGCTGCACGTCGAGCTCCTCGAACGTGGCGCTGTTGCCCGAGGTGGCGCCGGTCAGCAGCGCCGTGGCGACGGCGACCGTGAGCACGCCGGCATAGAGGGTGAGATAGCGTTCCGCGCGGGTCATGTCCATTCCTTCCGTTGGTTTTGGAGCCCGCAGCGTCTCCCGCTCGCATACCGCATGTATGTGCGTATCGTCATGGGGAGGAATGGCCGCACGCCGTGACCGCAAGTGGCTCCGGCGCACGCGCCGCAACCGGCGTTCAGGTGGCGCCAAGCCAAGCCCGCGGGGCTGCGTGATACGCTCCCGAAGATGCTTAAACATCCGCTGGCAATCCTCACCGCCGCCCTTGTTTCGTCCGCGCTGTTCGCCTGTGCAACCCCTGCGGCAACCCCGCCGGAAGCGGCGGACGCGACAGGACCGCAAGCCCCGATCGTGCCTGTCCCGCAGGATGCGGCGCCCGCGCTGCTGCCTGCCGTGCCACAGCCCCCGGAGCGCCCGGTCGCACCGCCGTCGGTGACCGATCCGACGATCGGCCGGGAGCAGCGCATCGCCGCCTTCGTCGACTACACCGCGACCACCTACGGCGTCGATCGCGCGCATATCCGCAGCGTGCTCGCGGGCGCGGAGCACAGGCAGTCGATCATCGACGCCATGTCGCGCCCCGCCGAGGCCGTGCGTCCCTGGCGCGACTACCGCCCGATCTTCATCAACGATGCCCGCATCAGCGGCGGCAAGGCCTTCTACGCCGAGAACCGCGAGGCGCTCGACCGCGTGGCCGCGGAGACCGGCGTGCCGGCCGAGTACATCGTCGCCATCATCGGCGTCGAGACCAGCTACGGCCGCATCACCGGCAACCATCGCGTGCTCGATGCGCTGTACACGCTGGCCTTCGGCTTCCCGAAGCGCGCGCCCTTCTTTGCCGGCGAGCTGGCGCAGCTGTTCGCGCTGGCCAAGGAAGAGCCCCAGCTCGACATCGTCGCGCTCAAGGGCAGCTATGCCGGCGCCATGGGCATGGGCCAGTTCATGCCGTCCAGCTACCGGCTGTGGGCGAAGGACGGCGACGGCGACGGCCGCCGCGACCTGCTCACCCACAAGCCCGACGTGTTCGCCTCGATCGCCAACTACTTCGTGATCCATGGCTGGGAACGCGGGGCCCCGGTGGTCGCGCGTGCCAGTCGCGACGCGGATGCCGCGGACTTCAAGCCCGATGGCCTCGATCCGGTGCATCCACTGCCGGCCCTTGCCGAGCGTGGCTACCGGCCACTGCCCGGCCAGCCGCTCGCCGAGGGCGCGACCCTGCTGTCCTTCGATGGCGCGAACGGCCCCGAGTACTGGCTCGGCTACCGCAATTTCTACGTCATCAGCCGCTACAACCGCTCGCCGATGTATTCGCTGGCCGTGCACCAGCTGGCGCAGGCGATCGCGGGGCGCGAACCGCAATGAGTCCGTGGCGCGCGAAGCCCGCGTGCTGGGCGATCGCCGCCGCGGTGCTGCTGTTGGCCGGCTGCGCAGGTGCGCCCAAGCGCGCCCCGGCGCCCACCGGCGAAGCACCTGCGACGCCCGGGCCCGCGGATGGGCCGAGGGTCTCGCCCTACGCGCCGGCGCGGGAAGATCCATCCACCCGCGGCGATTACGTGGCTGGCGGCCTGTACAAGCCCGGCGTCGCGGACACGACCCCCGACTACGTCCCCGACGTGGACGCGATCCCCGAGCCGGAGGTGGTGGCGCTGGAGCGATCGCGCCATGGCAACCGCCCGACGTACAAGGTGCTGGGCAAGTCCTACCACGTGCTTGACGACGCCGAGGGCTTCGTCGAGACCGGGCAGGCGTCCTATTACGGGCAGAAATTCCATGGCCGCCTGACCTCCAACCAGGAGGTCTACGACATGTACGCGTTCACTGCGGCACACAAGTCGCTGCCGCTGCCGAGCTTCGCGCGCGTGACCAACCTCGACAACGGCAAGTCGGTGGTCGTGCGGGTGAATGACCGCGGCCCCTTCCACGAGGGGCGGGTGGTCGATCTCAGCTATGCCGCGGCGGTGAAGATCGGCGTGCATCCGCGCGGCACCGCGCGCGTGGAGGTGCGTGCACTGAGCCCCGGCGAAAACGCGCGCCACCAGCCCGATACCCGCGTCGCCGCGATCGATCCGGCGACCGGCCTGCCGCCCGGTGTACGCGTGGCCACCGGCCGGCCGCAGCCGATGCCGCCGAGCGCGATGGATGGCCTCGTGGCGGGCTTGCCTGCCTCGCAGCCGGACGCAGCGCAGGACTGGCGCTTCGACATGCACCAGGACGGCCGCGCGATGACCGCTGACGAATTCGACGCCTGGATGAAGTCCCGCCGCGCGCGTGTTGCCACGGGTCGCGCGGGCAAGCCCGACCCCTATGGCTCGGCCGCGCCGGGTGCCGTGGCGAGCGCGGCCGCGAACGCGAACGCGAATACGCCGGCTGCGCCTTCACCAACACCCTCGGCGAGCTCCGCCCTTGCGTCCTCTTCCACCCCGGTCGCTGCAGCCCCTCCGGGCCGGACGTCAGACTCCGGTGCCGGCGTGCTCCTGCAGGTCGCGGCCTTCGGGTCCAGGGCCAATGCCGAGCGCGCGCTGGCCCTGCTCGGCAGGGCCGGCATCGCCGGCGCGCGGCTGTACGACGGCAGTGCCGCCGGCAAGCCCGTCTGGCGCCTGCGCGTCGGACCGGTGGCGCCAACCGTGGTCGCGGAACTCAGCGCCCGCGTCGCGGGTCTGGGGTTCGGTGCGCCGCACCCCGTGCGCGAGTGACTCGCGCGGTTAAAATAGTCTCTTGTCCATGCCGTCCGTACGCGGGCGGCCCGAAGTTTCCGGAGTTCCCTGCCTGATGAAAGCCCACGCCGTCCGCGTCGCGCTGTTCGCCGCTGTTTCCGTCGCCACGCTCGGCCTTGCCTTTGCCCAGGATCCCGCGCCCGCCCAGCCTGCTCCCGCGCCGGCGCCTGCACTGAGCGAAGAGCTGCCCGTGCCCAGCGCGCCCGATGTCACCGCCACCGCCTGGGTGTTGATGGATCACGCCACCGGCCAGGTGCTGGCGGGGGAGAACATCGACGAGCGCGTCGAGCCCGCGAGCATCACCAAGGTGATGACCAGCTACGTGATCGCCGCCGAGATGGCGGCTGGCAAGCTCGGCAACGACGACGATGTGATGATGAGCGTCAACGCCTGGCGCAGCGGTGGCGCCGGCACCGACGGCAGCTACAGCGGCTTCGAGGTCAACAAGACCGCCAAGCTGATCGAGATGGAAAAGGGCATGACCGTGCAGTCGGGCAACGACGCCGCGATCGCCCTGGCCGAGCACGTTGCCGGCTCCGAGGAGGCCTTCGCGGCGCTGATGAACGCCTACGCTGCGCGTATCGGCATGGAGAACACGCACTTCGTGAACTCGCATGGCCTGTCGCACCCGGAGCACTTCTCCACCGCGCGCGACCTGGCCCTGCTCGGCCGCGCGCTGGCCCGCGACTTTCCCGACCACTACGCCTACAACAAGATCAAGGAGTTCCAGGTCGGGCGCATGGACCCGCAGATGAACCGGAACGTGCTGCTGTGGCGCGACCCGAGCGTGGACGGCATCAAGACCGGCCACCACTCCGGCGCCGGCTACTGCCTGATGGCTTCGGCCAAGCGCGGCGACCAGCGCCTGATCTCGGTGGTGATGGGCTCGACCAGCGAATCCAAGCGCGCGACCGACTCCCAGGCCCTGCTCAACTGGGGCTTCCGCTTCTTCGAGACCCACGAGCTCTACGCCGCCGGCGAACCGGTGGCCACCCAGAAGATCTGGAAGGGCAAGGTCAACGAGATCGGCCTTGGCGTGGCGCAGCCGCTGCTGGTGAGCATGCAGCGCGGTCAGTACGCGAAGCTGCAGCCGAGCATGGACGTGCCGCGCACCCTGGTGGCGCCGCTCGAGCGCGGCCAGGCCGTGGGCACGGTGCGGGTGATGCTCGACGGCAAGCAGGTGGCCGAGGCGCCGCTGGTGGCGCTGGAAGAAGTGCCCGAAGCCGGCTTCTTCAAGCGCTTGTGGCACGAACTGCTGATGTGGTGGCAGTCGGTGTAGGAGGGGCTCGGCTACAGCCGCGATTGGAGAGGGGATCCGGCGGGGTCAGCGCGCGTTCGAGAGCTGGGCGGAATTGATCCAGCCGCGGTTGCCGACCTCGTCCTCCACCTCCCACATCGTTCCTTCCTTGACGCCGGTGGGATAGAGCAGCATCCCCGGATCGAGGTCGCGCACGGCGCCGCCGCTGCCGTCAGCTGACTTCAGCAGCCGGCCCGGGCGGGTCAGGGTGACCGCCTGGCTGGCATTGCCAGCCGACATCGGTCTTGCTGGCATGGCCTTCGGTCATGGCGACCTGCTCCGAGGAGCGCGCATCGGTGACGGTCAGCACCACGTCGGCCGTGCTGCGCTTGAGGTTGACCCCGCCGACCACCGCCGCCGCGTGCCGGTTGCCGAGCAGGCCGCCGACCAGGCCGCCGATGTTGGTGCCGCCGCGAAGCTCGCCCGAGGACGCCAGCGCGCGCTCGGCCTGCATCGCCTGCATGCCGGCGCCGCCAGGCGCTGGCCGGTCCACCAGTTCTGGCCGGTCGGCTCGATCACCGCGATGGTGCCCAGGGCGCGACACGGGCGGCTCCGCTGAGACGGGGGTATCCCCTGTCCATCGTCGAACGCGCTCCACCACCGCCAGGGGACGCCGATCGTTGCAATGCCCGGGCCGCGCTGTTGCGGCCACGGCGTTGGGAACCCGGCGGCGCGGCCCCATAATCGGTCGATGGAGATCAAATCCGACAATCCCGACCACGGCTTCCAGTTCCCCGGCGATTTCGAGATCACCGCCATGGGTCCGGCTTCGGCCCGGCTCGAGGTGGAGGTGCCGAACCTGCTGCGCGCAGCGGGACTGACCGTGGTCCACGAGACGCTGACCATCCGGCCTTCGAGCGGCGGCCGCTACGTGTCGGTGCGCCTGAGCTTCCGTGCCAATTCGCGCGAAGAGTACGAGAGCGCGCACGCCGCGCTGCGCGAGCACCCCGAGGTGAAGTGGACGCTGTAGCCGCTCCGGGCGCACGTCCGCTGCTGGTGCGCGACCTCGGCCGGCGTGCCTACGAACCGGTGTGGCGCGCGATGCAGGCCTTCACCGACGCCCGCGATGCGGACACGCCGGACGAACTGTGGCTGGTCGAGCACGACCCGGTGTTCACGCTCGGCCAGGCCGGCAAGCCCGAACACGTGCTGGCGCCGGGCGACATCCCGGTGCTGAAGGTCGATCGCGGCGGCCAGGTGACTTACCACGGCCCCGGCCAGCTCGTGGCCTATCCACTGTTCGAACTGAAGCGGATGAAGGTCGGCGTGCGCGACTACGTCTGCAGGATCGAGCAGGCGATCATCGACACGCTGGCCGGCTGGGACATCGCCGCGCAGCGCCGGGACGGCGCGCCGGGCGTGTACGTCGACAACGGCGCCAAGATCGCCGCGCTCGGCATCCGCGTGCGCCGCGGCTGCACCTTCCACGGCCTGGCCTTCAACATCGCCATGGACCTGGAGCCGTTCCACCGCATCAACCCCTGCGGCTACGCCGGGCTGGAAGTGACCTCGGTGGTAGAATGCGGCGGTCCCGCAAGCCTCGCAGCCGCCCGCCCCGCGCTGGTCGCGGCCCTTGCCGCGCAGTTCGGTTTGTCGGCGGTGGAGGCTGCGGAAGAGAGCGCTTTTGCCACGGATTTACGCGGATGACGCGGATCAGGGGCAAAAGCCTTAGCGGCAGAGCTTCTCCGCTTTATCCGCGTTCATCCGCGTAAATCCGTGGCCAAAAAATCATGACCAACATCCCCGCCGCCAAGTCCATCCCGCTCGAAGTCGTCGCCGATGCGCCGCCGTCCCTGGTGCCGGGCGTGAAGCAAGTGGCGGGGGACAAGATCGCGCGGTCGCCGGTGCAGTTCGTGGATGCGCCGGTACTGCGCAAGCCGTCGTGGATCCGGGTCCGGATCCCGTCCAACGGCGCGGTGGCTGCGCTGAAGTCGAAGCTGCGCGAGAACCGCCTGGTCACGGTGTGCGAAGACGCCAGCTGCCCGAACATCCACGAGTGCTTCGGCCATGGCACCGCCACGTTCATGATCCTGGGCGAGGTCTGCACCCGCCGCTGCAGCTTCTGCGACGTCGCCCACGGCCGGCCGAAGCCGCCGGATGCGGACGAGCCGCGTCGCCTGGCCGAGACCGTCGCCGACATGGGCCTGAAGTACGTGGTGGTGACCTCGGTCGACCGCGACGACCTGCGCGATGGCGGTGCCCAGCACTTCGTCGACTGCATCGCGGCCATCCGCACGGCCACGCCGTCCACGAAGATCGAAATCCTGACGCCGGACTTCCGCGGCAAGGGCCGCATGGACCGCGCGCTGGAGATCCTGGCCGCCAATCCGCCGGACGTCTTCAACCACAACGTCGAAACCGTCCCGGACCTGTACCGCAACGTGCGCCCGGGCGCCGACTACCAGTGGTCGCTGACCCTGCTCAAGCGCTTCAAGGCCCAGCACCCGGACATCGCCACCAAGTCCGGGATCATGCTCGGCCTGGGCGAGACCCTGGAGCAGGTGCAGGCCACCCTGCGCGACCTGCGTGCGCACGATGTCGACATGATCACCATCGGCCAGTACCTGCAGCCAAGCGCCCACCACCACCCGGTGCTGCGCTACTGGACGCCCGAGGAGTTCAAGGCCTTCGAGGACTACGGGATGGCGCTCGGCTTCACCCACGTCGCCTCCGGGCCGCTGGTGCGCTCGTCCTACCATGCCGACCGCCAGGCCGCAGGTGCCGGCGTCGCCGGCTGAGCGCCAGCGCGCCGCTTGGCGAATTGTTCACACCCCGCCCCGTGGCCGCGGTTAGAGTGGCTTCGGGCACCATGATGCGACTTCCAGCACTGTCCGGCCCCTATCCGGAAACGGCATGGTGCGAGGACGCTGCGCCCCCCACGTGAGCACCGAGCCGAACGCATGAAAGCACGCCAAGCCCTGTCCGCCACCGCCATTGCGCTGGCCCTCGCGATGCCGCTGGCGCTCATGGCGCGCGCGGACGGAGACGCAATCCCGGCGGCACCGACCGCGGACCACGCGACCACGTCGAAGCTGGTCTACGGCCTGCTGTCCGACAGCCGTTACGCCTATCGGCCGCGTGGGCTGGACGCGACCCTGTCGCAGGACATCTTCCGTCGCTACCTGGAAGCGCTGGACGGCAACAAGCTGTTCCTGGACGCGGCCGACGTCGCACGCTTCCAGCCCTTCGAGTCGCGCATGGGTGAAGCCGTGCGCAATGGCGACACCGGGCCGGCGATGGAGATGTACGCGGTCTACAAGCAGCGCGTGGACCAGCGCGTGGAGTACGCACGCAGCCTGCTGAAGCAGGACATCTTCGATTTCGAGGGCGAGGAGCGCTGGTACTACGACCGCGAGGACGCGGCCTGGGCCGCGGACGGCGCGGAGCTCGACGAGCTGTGGAAGAAGTCTGTGCGCAACGACTGGCTGCGCCTGAAGCTTGCGGGCAAGGAGCCGTCCGAGATCCGCGCGACGCTCGACAAGCGCTACGCCAACATCTCCACCAGCGTCGCCCAGCTCAACAACGAAGACGCGTTCCAGACCTTCCTCAACGCCTACACCTCTTCAATCGACCCGCACACGGATTACTTCAACCCGCGCACCGCCGGCCTGTTCAACCAGAGCATGTCGCTGTCGCTGGAAGGCATCGGCGCGCAGCTGCAGAAGCAGGATGACGTCGTGGTGATCCGTGAGCTGATCGCCGGCGGCCCCGCCGCGAGCAGCAACAAGTTCACCCCCGGCGATCGCATCGTCGGCGTCGGCCAGGACCGGAGCGGGCCGATGGAAGACGTGATCGGCTGGCGCATCGACGACGTGGTCGAAAAGATCAAGGGCAAGGCCGGCAGCCAGGTGCGGCTGGACGTGGTGCCGGTGGAGGCGCTGCTCGACAGCGAACCCGTGCGCATCACCCTCACCCGCGCCAAGGTGCGGCTGGAAGAGCAGGCGGCCAAGTCCAAGGTGATCGACATTCCCGCAAGCCCGGTCGGCGATGCCAAGCGCATCGGCGTGATCGAGCTGCCGGCGTTCTACCAGGACTTCGAGGGCCGGCGCAGCCGCAACGGCGACTACGCCTCGGCCACTCGCGACGTCGCGCGGATCCTCGGCGAGTTCCGCGAGCAGGGCATGGACGGCATCGTGCTGGACCTGCGCAACAACGGCGGCGGCTCGCTCAACGAAGCGGTGGAGCTGACCGGCCTCTTCATCGACACCGGCCCGGTGGTGCAGGTGCGAGAGTCGGGTGGCCGGGTGAACGTCGAGGCCGACCGCAAGGCCGGGGTGTCCTGGGAGGGTCCGCTGGCGGTGCTGGTCAACCGCGGTTCGGCGTCCGCTTCCGAGATCGTCGCCGGCGCCATCCAGGACTATGGCCGCGGGCTGGTCATCGGCGAGACCACCTTCGGCAAGGGCACGGTGCAGAACCTGTTCGACCTCGACCGCTGGCCGGCCAACGAGGGCACGCGCCACGGCCAGGTCAAGATGACCATCGCCCAGTTCTTCCTGCCCGGTGGCAGCAGCACCCAGAACAAGGGCGTGGTGCCCGACATCCGTTTCCCGGCCACGGTCAACGGCAGCGAGTTCGGCGAAAGCACATACGACAACGCGCTGCCCTGGACGCGCATCTCGGCGGTGCCGCACACGCAGTACGGCAACTTCGCGCCGCTGCTCCCGCGCCTGGACGAGCTTCATGCCGGCCGCGTGGCCGCCGACCGCGAGTTCCAGTGGTGGAAGGAAGACGTGGCCGAGTTCCGCGCCGAGGCCGACAAGGACTACATCTCGCTCAACGAGGCCGAACGCCGCGCCGAGCGCGATCGCCAGGCGGCGAAGCGCACCGATCGCCAGGAAGAACGCAAGCGCCTGGGCCTGGACCTGGATCCGCTGGCCGAGCTTGCCGCCGACGACGGCCTGACCGCCAACGAGCGCGACATCGCTGCCGACACGGCGCGCGAGGAAGCCGCCGAACAGCGCCCCGACCCGCTGCTGCGCGAAACCGCCGCGATCCTTGCCGATGCGGTACGCCTGCTCAACGCCGACCGCCAGCTGTCGGCGGCGGTACTGCCGGAGTCCACGGGCCCCGGCCGCTGGGCGCGCTGAGAGCTGAAGCAAGCTGTTTGTGGGAGCAGCTATAGCTGCGATAGGTCGTTGTCGGCCTGCTCCTTGAATGCCGGACGTTGATCGCAGCTGTAGCTGCTCCCACAGGGGCGAGGGTGCGGCCAAGGCCGGGCGGCGGAGTAGAATCACCGCCTCGGCCGGCGGACTCCCGTCGACCGATCTCCCTCCCACTCCAACGCCCCGGACGCCACCATGGGTGCCGCTTCGCCGTCTCTTGCTTCCACCCGCCCGCCGCCGGCCGCGATCGCGGTCGCGCTTGCGCTGTCCGCGCTCTACCTGGTCTGGGGTTCGACCTACCTCGGCATCCGCTTCGCGCTTGAAGGCGGCTATCCGCCGCTGCTGATGGCGGGCATCCGCTTCCTGGCCGCGGGCGGGCTGCTGTATGCGGTGCTGCGCGCGCGCAAGGTGCCAGCCCCGACCCGGGCGCAATGGCGCGACCTCGCGATCATGGGCACGCTGCTGCTTGGCCTCGGCAACGGCATGGTCTGCATCGCGCAGCAGACGGTGTCGTCGGGATTGGCCGCGGTGGCCGTGGCCTCGTGCCCGCTGTGGATGGGCCTGTTCGCGGCGCTGCGCGGCGAGCGCCCCTCGCGCATCGAACTTGCGGGGCTGGTGATCGGCTTCGCCGGCGTCATCTGGCTCAACGTCGGCAGCGCGCTCACGGCCTCGCCGCAGGGGCTGATCGCGCTCCTGATCGCGCCGCTGGCTTGGGCCTTCGGGTCGATCTGGAGCCGCGGCCGTGCCCTGCCGCAGCCCTTCATGACCGCGGCCTCGCAGATGCTGTGCGGCGGCGTGCTGATGCTGGTCGCGGGCTGGCTGCTCGGTGAACGCATCACCGCCATGCCGACGCTGCGCGGCACGCTGTCGCTGGGCTACCTGGCGGTGTTCGGTTCGATCCTGGCGTTCTCGGCCTATGCCTGGCTGCTGCAGAACGTGCGCGCGACGCTTGCCGGCAGCTATGCCTACGTCAACCCGCTGATCGCGGTGCTGCTGGGCGCGTGGCTGGCGGGCGAGCGCTTCGGCATCAACGACCTCGGCGCGATGGCCGTGATCCTGGTTGGCGTGGTCGCGATCACGGTCAGCGCCGGCAGGCGCAGGCGCAGCGCGCGGCAGATCGCCGCCGCGACGCCCGTGGTGGCCGCGGGGCTGGCAGTGGCCGCGGAATCCGACGGCTCCGCCACGCAGGCCACATCGACCCCGGCGCCCGCGCCCGACGCGGTCGTGCGTCGATGAGCACCAGCACCCATACCCGCGGCCTGTGGATGGCGGTGGGGGCCTTCATCATCTGGGGCCTGATGCCGCTGTACTGGCACCTGCTCAAGCACGTGCCCTCGCTACAGGTGGTGGCGCACCGGGCGCTGTGGTCGGCGGTGCTGGTGGCGGCCTACCTGACGCTCACCCGCGGCCGCGGCTGGCTGCGCGCGGTGCTCTCGCAGCCGCGGCTGGCGTTGATGCTGTTCGCATCGGGCATGCTGATCGGCTTCAACTGGAGCCTGTACGTGTGGGCGGTCAACGCCGGGCACGTGGTCGAAAGCAGCTTGGGCTACTTCATCAATCCATTGCTCAACGTGGTGATCGGCGTGGTCTTCCTGCGCGAGCGGCTGGTGCCGGCGCAGTGGGTGGCGGTGGCGCTGGCGGCCTGCGGCGTGCTGTGGTTGACCTTCAACTACGGCAGCTTTCCGTGGATCGCGATGGCGCTCGCGGGTTCGTTCGCGCTCTATGGCCTGATCCGCCGCCAGGCGCAGGTGGACGCGGTGGCCGGGCTGGGCGTGGAGAACCTCTACCTGTTGGTTCCCGCCGCGGGCCTGCTGGCCTGGCTTGAACTGGGCGGCAGCGGCGGCTTCTCGGACCTGCGTTGGGGCCTGGGCAGCAACCTCCTGCTGGTGCTCGGCGGCGCGCTCACCGCGCTGCCACTGATCGGCTTTGCCTATGCGGTCCGCCAGGTGTCGCTGACGACGGTCGGCCTGCTGCAATACCTTGCGCCGACGCTGCAGCTGCTGTGCGGCGTGCTGGTGTTCGGCGAGTCCTTCGGCCGCGACCGCGCGATCGGCTTCGCGGTGATCTGGATCGGCCTGGCGGTGTTCGCCATCGACGGTTTCATCCGCGCGCGGCGGCGGATCGTGGCCCAGCAGGCCTGAGCCGCCCGCGGCTGCGAGGCGCATCCGCCGCGCCTGCAGGTGCTGCTGTCGCGCAGCCCCGTGCAGGCGCGGGCGCCGCGGCCTTCAGGCCGCGCGCAGGGCGTCGGTCACCGGCATGGTGGCCGCGCGCAGGGCCGGGAACAGACCGCCAACAAAGCCAATGGCGAGCGCCCACTTCAGGCCTTCCCACAGCAGCCCTGGCGAGACCTTGAACTCGAAGGTGAGCTGGGACATGCCGCCGGCCAGGGTCGACGCGGTGTAGCCGTTGAACACCAGCCAGGCCAGCAGGCCGCCGAGCGCGCCGCCGATCGCCGCGAGCAGCATCGTTTCCAGCATCACCGCCACCACCACCGGGATGCCGCGGAAGCCGATCGCGCGCAGCGTGGCGATTTCGCGCGCACGCGAGGCGACGCTGGCAAACATGGTGTTGAGCGCGCCGAACACCGCGCCGATGGCCATGATCGAACCGACCACGATGCCGATGATGCGCAGCACCTTGGAGATGCCTTCGGACTGCGCCTGGAAGTATTCCAGCGTGGTCTGGGCCTCGACCTGCAGCCGCGGGTCGGCGGCCAGCGTGGCCTTGAAGGCGTTGAACGCCGAGGCATCGGTCAGCCGCGCGAACACCGAGGCGCGGCTGCTGCCGCGGCGATAGGTGGTGGCGACCACCTCCGCATCGGCCCATATCTCGGACGCCATCGAGTCGCCCGACTCGAACACGCCGACCACCGTCCATGACTGGTTGCCCAGGCGCACTTCGCTGCCGGGGTCCAGGCCGAGGAACTGGCGGCGCGCACCCGTGCCGACCACCAGTTCGCGCATGCCGGTCTCGAAGCGCCGGCCCTCGACCAGCTGCACGTTCGGCCGCACCGCCCAGGCCATGTCGCCGACGCCTCGCAGCTGCACGCTGCCGTCCACGCCGGCGTCGCCGCCGCGGATCGGCAGGTTGGCCGCGACCACCAGTTCGGGCGAGGCCAATGGCCGGCCCTCTGCGTCGCGGGCGATCTCCGGCGCGCGCTCGATGGTGGTGATGGCGTCGCGCGAGATCACCGACATCAGCTCGGCCGCGGAGCCGCCGCGCAGCACGATCGCCGTGGTCTCGTCGCCGCTGCTGCTGACCGTGTGCCGGTAGCCCTCGGCCATGGCCAGCAGCGCCACCAGCACGCCGACGACGCCGGCGATGCCGATGATCACCACCGACGACGAACCCAGGCGCTGCGAGAGCGTGCTGACCCCGACCCGGGTGACGGATGCTGCCTGGCGGCCGCTGCGGGTGAGCAGCATCCACAGCGCGAAGGCCACCGCGACCGCGAGCAGCGCCTGCCACGGCAGCAGGATCCAGGCCGCGAGGAACGCGACCAGCAGCAGCACCAGGCCGGTACCGCGCAGGAAGGACTTGAGCTTCTTCATGGCGTGCTCCTAGCGGCCCGCGAGGGCGTCGACGATGTTCAGGCGCATGGCGCGGATCGCCGGCAGCGCGCCCACCAGCAGGCCGATGGCCAGCATCAGCCCCAGTCCGAGCATCCAGCTTTCGACACCCACCGGCGGCAGGTTGACCATGCCGCCGCTGCCGGCGGTGGCCGCCTTGCCGATCACCGATGCAAGGCCCAGGCCGAGCGTGCCGCCGATGACCACCATCAGCATCGACTCGGCCAGCACCATCGCCAGCACGCTGGTGCTGGAAAAGCCGATCGTCTTCAGCACCGCAAGCTCCGAAGTCCGTTCGCGCACCGCCTGCGCCATCGTGTTGCCGGTCAGCAGCAGCAGGGTGAAGAACACCGCGCCCATGATCGAGCCCACGATCAGGCCGATGTCGGCCATCTGCTTGAGCTGCGAGGCCATCGCCGCCTGCTCGTTCATGGTCTTGGTCTCGTGCGGCGAGTTGGCCGAGAGTGCGTCGATCGCCTTGGCCGCCGCGTCGCTGCGGCGCACGTCGGACACGCGGCTGATGTACCAGCCGACGTCGCCGTCGACGTAGGGCGTGGACTCCTCGAAGTAGTCGTAGTGCATCAGCATCATCGCGCCGGTGAAGCCGCCGCCCTCGCCGTCCTTCGTGCGCAGCACGCCGACGATGTCGAAGGCCCAGTCCAGCGTGCCGTCGCTGTTGGGATAGATGGCCGACTGCAGCGGGACGCGCTGCCCGACCTTCCAGTCGAAGCGTTCCATCATGGTTTCACCGACCAGCATGCCGGTGCGGTTGCGCTTCCAGGCCTCGAGCTGCGCGGGATCGACTTCGACCTCCGGATAAAGCTCGAGGTAGTTCGACGCCACGGCGAGCGTGAACAGCTGGTTGCGTGGCCCCTGGTAGGTGCCGCCGAACCAGTTGGCGTGGGTCACGGCCTCGATGTTATCGATGGCCACGATCCGCGACTGCAGCGACAGCGGCAGGGTCTCGATGAAGGACAGCTTCGACGCCGTCTGCAGGCGTTGCGCGCCGTCGGCGTTCTGCCCGAGCTGGGCGAAGCTGGTGCGGATGCCGTCGAGCAGGCCGAACAGCAGGAACGCGGCCATGATCGAGGCCAGCGTCAGGAAGGTGCGGGTCTTGCGCCGGAACAGCGCCGCCCAGACCAGGTGGAAGTACTTCATGTCGACCTCCTCCGGTTGCCGGCGCGGCTCATGCCGCGTGCGACTGCTGTTCGACCAGCACGCCCTTGTCGAGGTGCAGGGTGTGGCTGGCGTGTTCGGCCGCCTTCGGGTCGTGCGTCACCATCACGATGGTCTTGCCGTGTTCGCGGTTGAGCTCCTGCAGCAGGCCCAGGATCTCCTCGGCCGACTGCCGGTCGAGGTCGCCGGTGGGCTCGTCGCAGATCAGCAGGGTGGGGTCGGAAACGATGGCGCGCGCGATCGCCACGCGCTGCTGCTGGCCGCCGGACAGTTCGGACGGCTTGTGCGAGGTGCGGTCGGACAGGCCCACCAGTTCCAGCGCGATCTGCGCGTTGCGCTTGCGCTGCGCGCCGCCGAGCTTCGTCAGCAGCAGCGGCAACTCCACGTTTTTCTGCGCACTGAGCGCCGGCATCAGGTTGTAGAACTGGAACACGTAGCCGACGTTGCGGCTGCGCCATGTCGCCAGCTGCCCGGCGCCCATGCTGTCGATGCGCTGGCCGTCGATCTCGATCTCGCCGCCGGTGGGCGCATCAAGGCCGCCGATGAGGTTGAGCAGCGTGGTCTTGCCCGAACCCGACGGGCCCATCAGCGCGACGAAATCGCCGGATGCGATGTCCAGGTCCAGGCCATGCAGCACTTCGACCTTTTCAGGGCCGCGCTGGTAGGACTTGCTGAGGTTGCGGATCGATACCAGGGTGGTCATGGGCATGCCTCTTGGTGGATGCGTGGGGCGCGCGGAACATGCGCAGAACGGATTACTCGGCAGTGACGCGGATGCTGTCGCCGTCCGCGAGTCCGGCGGGCGGATCGAGCACCACGGTTTCGCCCGGGGCGATTCCGGACAGCACGGTGCGCTGGGCGCCGCCGGTGCCGCCGGTGCTGACGCTGCGCCGCTCGGCCACGGCATCGTCGCCGCTGCCGGCCACGACGAAGACGACATCGCCGCCGTCACGCGCGGCCACGGCCGCCGCTGGCACGCGTACGCCGCGCGGCGTGTCGTCGTCGGCCGGTTCCGGCGCGCGCTCCAGGAAGCTCACGGTCACGCCCATGTCCGGCACGATCCGCGGGTCCTTCTCCTTCAGCGCCACGCGCACCTTGACCGTGGCCTTGCCGCGGTCGGCGGTGGGGATGATCGCGATCACCTCGGCCGGGATCTTCCAGTCCTGGTAGGCATTGAGCGTGGCCTCGACCGGCATCTTCGGCTGCACGCGGCCGATGTAGGCCTCGCCGACGTCGACTTCGACCTCGAGCGAATCCATGTCGACGATGGTGCCGATGCCGGTGCGGGTGAAGCCGCCGCCGGCCGACAGCGGCGAGATGATCTCGCCCGGCTGCGCGGCCTTGGCGATGACCACGCCGGCGAAGGGCGCGCGCACCACGGTGTTGTCGACGCCGATGTCGCTGATGCGCAGCTGCTCGCCGGCAACCTGCGCATTGCGCTGCGCGGTGGTGAGCTGGGCGCGCAGCGAATCGCGCTGCGCCACCGCCTGGTCGAACTGCGCGCGCGACACCAGCTGCTGCCCGACAAGCGATTCAAGCCGCCTGGCCTGTGCCTCCGCCTCGACCAGCTGGGCACGCACCGAGTCCGCCTGGCTGCGCGCGGCGCCGAGCTGGGCCTGGGCGAGGTCGTTTTGCGCATCGGCATCGACCGGGTCGAGCGTGGCCATGACCTGGCCTTCCTCCACTGCCATGCCTTCCTCGATCAGCACTTCGCGCACGCGGCCGGTGATTTTTGCCGAGACCGTGGCCATGCGCCGCGCGACCACGTAGCCGCTGGCGTCGAGCACCGACGTGGCGCCGTTGCCGCCGCCGGTGGCGACCGCGGTGGCGGTGCGCACCTCGACGCCGCGCTCGCCGCCCAGCAGCGCCCAGGCCAGCCCGGCAAGCAGCAGGACGGCGACGGCCACGCCGAGCGTGATCCACAGGCCGCGCCGCGAGGGCGGTGGCGTGGGCTGGCGGTCGATGCGGAGTTCGCGCAGCAGGTCTGCTTTCGTGTTCATGGAATCCCCGACGGTGGCAGGGGGCCGAGTGTGACGGCATCGGGCCCGCAGCGTCACCTGACGACTGTCATGCGCGATGCGTGATCGGCTGGACTGCACCCGGTACCCGGAGGCGTCCAGCCTGTGTGCACACCGGACGAACAGGAGTCTTTCCATGAAACGCTGGCCCCAGGTCCTTGCCGCAAGCGTCATCGCCGTCGCCGTGGCGGGCGCGGTCGTCGCCCAGGCCCAGACGCGCCCCGCAGCAGACAACGCGCACGCCGCGACGCTGCCCTCGGGCGGGCAGGGCGCCGCCTTCGCCATCGCCGACGTGCGCGTCTTCGACGGCGAACGCGTGCTGCCCGCCGCCAATGTCATCGTCCGCGACGGCCGCATCGAGGCCGTGGGCGCCGATGTCGCGATCCCCGCGGACATCGAGGTTGTCGACGGCGGCGGCAGGACCCTGCTGCCGGGCTTCATCGATGCGCATACCCATAGCTGGGGCCACGCGCAGCGCGATGCCCTGCGCTTTGGCGTCACTGCCGAGCTGGACATGTTCGGCGACTGGAACCGCATCCCGCAGCTGCGCGCGCAGCGCGAATCGCTGGACGCCGTCGACGGGGCCGACCTGTGGACCGCCGGCGCCACCGTCACCACCGAGGGCGGCCATGGCACGCAGTTCGGCATCCCGGTGCCCACGCTCGCCGCCGGTGCCGACCCCGCGCCCTTCGTTGCCGCGCGCGTGGCCGAGGGATCGGACTACATCAAGCTGATCGTCGAGGACTTCAGCACCCACTCCGAGGGACGCCGGCTGCCGACGATCACGCCGGCGCAGGTGACCGGGGCGATCGCTGCCGCGCAGGCGCACGGGCGCCTCGCCGTGGTCCACGCCGCCACGCAGGCCGATGCGCTGCACGCGGTGGCGTCGGGCGCCGACGGACTGGTGCACGTCTTCCACGACGTGGCCGCATCGCCGGAGTTCGTCGCCGCTGCGAAGGCCGCGGGCAGCTTCGTCGTGCCGACGCTGTCGGTGATCGCGGGCTTCGCCCAGGACGGCAGCGGCGCCGCGCTCGCCGATGACGCGCGCCTGTCGCCGTGGACGGACGCGGAGCAGCGCGCCACGCTCGCGGCCGCCTTCCCCGGTCCGCCGCGCCCTCAGAAGCTCGACGCGGCGCTGCGCAGCGTGGCTGCGCTGCACGCCGCCGGTGTCGACATCCTCGCCGGCACCGACGCCGGCAACCCCGGCACCGCGCACGGCATCAGCTTGCACGGCGAACTGGCGTTGCTGGTGCGCGCCGGGCTGTCGCCGGCCGATGCGCTGGCCGCCGCGACCTCCCTGCCCGCGCGCCGCTTCGCACTCGACGACCGCGGCCGCATCGCGCCCGGCCTGCGCGCCGACCTGCTGCTGGTCGAGGGCGATCCGACCGCCGACATCGAAGCCACGCGCGCCATCGTCGGCATCTGGAAGAACGGCCACGCCGTCGCCCGTCAGCGCATCGACCAGGCGTCGGCGGCGCCCGTGATCGCCGAGGGCGCCCTGGTCGCCGACTTCGAGGATGGCGGTACCGGCGTGCGCTTCGGCCACGGCTGGCAGATCACCACCGACGCCATGGCCGGCGGCACGTCGGTCGCGGAGCAGGCTTGGTCCGAGGGCGGCGCGGCCGGTTCACGCGGCGCGCTGCGGGTCACGGGCAAGATCCGCCCAGGCTTCGCCTTCCCCTGGGCCGGCACCATGTTCCATCCCGGCGCGCAGCCGATGCAGCCGGTCGACGCCTCGGCGCGCAGCGAACTGGTGTTCCAGGCGCGCGGCGACGGCCGCAGCTACCAGGCGATGCTGTTCTCCGGCCCGTCGATGCAGGCGATGCCGAGCATGCAGTCCTTCGTCGCCGGGCCGGACTGGCAGGAGGTGCGGATGCCGCTGTCGTCGTTTGCCGGCGCCGACGCGGCCACGCTGCGCGCGATCGCGATCACCGCCGGCCAGCCGGAGGGTGTGTTCGAGCTGTACATCGACCAGGTCGAGCTGCGCTGACATGGGGCATCATCGCCCCATGCGGCAAGCGGTCACTCCACCTCCGGCGTCCAAGGGCTGGCGCGCCTGGCTGTCCCCGGCGCCGGATTCGCTCATCGCGGTGACGATGCGCCAGGGCCGGCCGCCGTGGATCGAGTGGGTGCACCTGATGTGGACGGTGTGGGTGTTCATTACCCCGCTGTTCGTGCCCGGCGGCTACGACCTGCGCTGGGCGGCGTTGACCCTGCTGTCGTATCCGCTGTTCGTGCTGTTGTACGCCGGGGTGCTGCTCCGACCCGGGCGGGAGGCGCTGTACTACGCGCTGGGGATGGTCGCGCTCAGCCTGGTGCTGCTGCCCTGGTATCCCTCGGGCATGAGCTACTTCGTGTTCGGCTGCGTGATGCTTCGCGGCTGGCGCGCCGGTTCGCTGTACCGCTACCTGCTGCTGCTCGCGGTGCTCAATGCCGCGTTCGTCGGCCTCGCGCTGGCGGTCGGCTATCCCTGGCAGGCGCTCGTCTGGCTGCCACTGGTCACGGTGATCGTCGGCCTGCTGATCCACGCCGAGCAGGTCGGCCACAGCAAGGACGCCGCGCTCAGGCTCTCGCACGACGAGATCCGCCGCCTGGCCGCGCTCGCCGAGCGCGAACGCATCGGCCGCGACCTGCACGACCTGCTCGGACACACGCTGTCGCTGGTGGCGCTGAAGTCCGACCTCGCCGCGCGCCTGGTGGAGCGCGATCCGGCGGCGGCGCGCAGCGAGATCGATGCCGTGAGCCGGGTCGCGCGCGACGCGCTGGCGCAGGTGCGCTCGGCGGTCAGCGGCATCCGCGCGGCCGGCATCGCCGCCGAGCTGGCATCGGCCAAGCTGCTGCTGGAATGCGATGGCGTATCGCTGCGTCACGACTGGGACGAGAGCGGATTGGCCGGTGCCCACCTGACGCAACCGGCAGAGACCACGCTGGCGCTCGTGTTGCGCGAAGCAGTGACCAACATCCAGCGCCATGCCCGTGCGCGCAGTGCCGGGATCACGCTGCGGGCGGACGCGGACGGCGTGCTGCTGCGCATCCACGACGACGGCCGCGGCGGTGCGATTGCGCCAGGCAACGGCCTGGGCGGCATGCGCGAGCGGCTCGAGGCGCTCGGAGGAAGCCTGCACGTCGTGTCAGCGCGTGGAAGCGGCACCGTGCTTGAAGCGCGGCTGCCGCTGGCCGCCGTGACGGCGATCGAACCCGTCGCGGGCGCCGACGCAGCCGCGGACGCAGACGCAGCGGCGGTGGAGGGCGTCGGATGATCCGTATCGTGCTTGCCGAGGACCAGGCCATGCTGCGCGGCGCGCTGGCTGCCCTGCTGGCGATGGAGGCCGATATCGAGGTCGTGGCCACCGCGGCAGACGGCGAGGCGGCCTGGCGCGAGCTGCAGCGGACCACGCCTGACCTGCTGGTCACCGATATCGAGATGCCCGGACTCACCGGCCTGGAACTGGCGCAGCGCATCCAGCGCCACGGGCTGGTGACGAAGGTCGTGATCGTCACCACGTTCGCGCGCGCAGGCTACCTGCGCCGCGCGCTCGACGCCGGCGTGCGGGGCTACCTGCTCAAGGACGCCCCGGCCGAAGAGCTGGCCGCGGCGCTGCGCAAGGTGCACGACGGCGGTCGTGCGATCGATCCGCAGCTCGCGCTCGAGGCCTGGTCGGAAGTCGATCCGCTCAACGAGCGCGAGCGCCAGGTGTTGCGGCTGGCCGGCGAGGGACAGTCGGCGGGCGAGATCGCCGCCGTGCTGGGCCTCTCGCAGGGCACGGTGCGCAACTATCTGTCAGAGGCGATCGGCAAGCTTGGCGTCGGCAACCGCATCGAGGCCGCACGCTTGGCCCGCCAGAAGGGCTGGCTGTAGCCGCTCCCACAAGGGCTGCTCCCACAAAGGGGGGCTGCCAAGGGGGCGGGGATCGATGCTTCGCGCCTAGGCTGCGCGGGCTTTCAACATTTCGTAGGCGGCGCGGAGGCCCAGCGCCTCGCCGCCGGCGGGGCGGCCGGGGCGATCGCTGTCGTTCCAGGCATACGTGTCCAGGTGTGCCCAGGGCATGTCCTTGGGCACGAAACGCTCCAGGTACAGCGCGGCGGTTACGCTGCCGGCCATCTTCGAGCCGGCGTTGGCCATGTCGGCGACCTTGCTGGTCAGGTAGCGCAGGTACGGCCGCCACAGCGGCATGCGCCAGAGCGGGTCGCGCACCTGCATGCCCGCGTCCAGCCACGCCTGCGCCAGCGCATCGTCGTTGCTGAAGAGCGCAGGCAGGTCGGGGCCGAGCGCGATGCGCGCGGCGCCGGTCAGGGTGGCGAAGTCGAGGATCAGGTCCGGCGCCTGTTCGCCGGCATAGGCCAGCGCGTCGCCGAGGATCACCCGGCCTTCGGCGTCGGTGTTGTCGATTTCCACGCTCACGCCGGTGCGCGTGGCGATGACCTCGCCGGGGCGGAAGGCGTCGGGACCGATCGCGTTTTCCACCGCCGGCACCAGCAGGGTGATGCGCAGCGGCAGGCGACGGGCCATGACCAGTTCGGCCAACCCGATCGCGTGCGCGGCGCCGCCCATGTCCTTCTTCATGTTGCGCATGCCGTCGGCGGGCTTGATGTCCAGGCCGCCGGTGTCGAAGCACACGCCCTTGCCGACGATGGCGACGTGCGGATGCGAAGCGTCGCCCCACTGCAGTTCCAACAGGCGCGGCGCACGGTGTGACGCGCGGCCAACGGCGTGGATGGCGGGGAAGTTCTGCTCGAGCAGCGCATCGCCGGTGATCGCGGTGAAGGTGGCGCCGTGGGCGCCGGCGATGCCGCGCGCCACGTCTTCGAGCTCATCGGGCCCCATGTCCTGCGTGGGGGTGTTCACCAGGTCGCGTACGCGCGCGCAGGCTGCGAGGACGTCCAGCGCTTCGGCATCGGCATCGGCCAGCACCAGGTGCGCAGCCAGGGGCTTCGGCGTCCGGTAGCGGTCGAAGGAATAGCTGCCCAGGCCCCAGCCGAGCTGCAGGGCGCGCAGCGCGTCGGCGGCCAGTCCGTCCGCCGGTGCCCAGGCGCCGGCAGGCAGCGTGCGCGGTGCGTGGGCGTAGCTGCAGGGATCGAGCATGTCGCCCACGCCGATGACGGCGCCGGCCGGGGTGCCGTCGCTTCCCGGCAGCGCCAGGCAGCTGCAGGGCGAGGCGTCGAAGGCGTGCGCGTCCAGCCACGCCATGACGGCTGCAGGCTGCGTCGCGCGCCAGGCATCCAGTCCGCTGCGGTCGACGATGTGCAGCGGCCGCGCGCCGGTGGAACCGGCGGCGGGAACGTAGCAATGGGGAAGGCTCATGCGGGGGTGCTCCGGATGCGTTCGCCCGAAGCGGACCGCGCCGCCTCGAGCCAGTCGGCCAGTGCGGCCAGGGAATCGAAATGAAGGTCGGGTTCGACCTCGGCGTGTTGCCACTGCACCCGGTGGCCGGCGTCATCGGCGCGATTGATCCAGCAGCTGCGCAGGCCCGCGCGCGCGGCCCCGGCCACGTCGGCCTCGGGGTGGTCGCCCACGTGCAGCACCTCGGCCGGGGGCACGCCCAGCAGCTCGCAGGCGGCGAGGAAGATCGCGGGATCGGGCTTGGCGGAACCGAAGCTGCAGGCGCTGAGCTGGGCGGTGAACAGGTGGTCCAGGCCGATGCGGGCGAGATCGGCGTTGCCATTGCTGAGCGCGGCGATGGGAAGCACGGCGCTGATGCGTTCCAGCGCGTGGATCGCGTCGGGATAGCACTCCACCTTGTTGCGCTCGGCGAAGAAGGCATCGTAGGCCGCGTCCGCCAGCGCCACGTCGCCGCCACTTTCGCGCAGGGCCGCCTCCAGGGTCAGGCGGCGCAGCGCGGACATGTCGTGGTACAGCGCCGGATGCTCGGTGGCCACGCGCTCGCGCAGCGCGCGCATTCCCTCGACCGGGAACATCTCCGCGGTCGCCGGACTGTGCCGCCGCATCCATTCGTCGAGCACGCGCTCGATGCGCACGCCGATCGGCGCAAAGGGCCAGACGGTGTCGTCGAGGTCGAGGGTGATGGCGCGGACGGCGAAGGCCATGTCGCCATTGTACGGCGCGGCTAACCGAGCAGCCGCGCCCAGCCCTGCAGGCCGTCGATGCGCGCCAGCACGCGTTTCACGCACACCAGCAGCGGCACCGCCAGCAGCAGGCCGACGATGCCCCACAGCCAGCCGAACACCAGCAGCGCCAGGATCAGGACCAGCGGCGACAGCTGCATCCGCTGCCCCAGCACCAGCGGCGTCACCAGCTGGCCTTCCAGCGTGTGCAGTCCCAGGTAGATCCCCGCCGGCATCAGCGACGGCCCGACCTCGTCCCAGCTCACGAAGCCCATCGCCAACATCAGCACCACGCCGATCGCGGGCCCCACGTAGGGCGCGAAGTTGAGCAGCATGGCGATCGTGCCCCACAGCAGCGCCTCCGGGACTTCGACCCCCAGGCCCCAGTGCAGGATCGCCGCCAGCACCAGGCCCACGGCAGCGTTGATCAGGGTGATGGTGAACACGTAGCGCGACACGTCGCGCTCGATCGACTGCATGATCTCGACCGTGATCTTCTGCCGCTGCCGGGTGGGCAGGAGCGCGATCGCGCGGCGCTGCAGGTCCTCGCCGAAGACCATGAAGAAGAAGGTGAGCAGCACCACCGCGAGCACGCCGCCCACTGCGCGCGGCGCCCGGGTGACCAGGCCGTAGGGATCATCCTGTTGCGTACGCACGACCTCGACCTTGCCGCCGCCGTCGCCGCTGGCCTGGCGCGCGATGTCCTCGGCCACGCGGCCGGCCTCGTGCACCGGCTCGACCAGCGCGCTCAGCTCCTTGCCGATCTGGCGCATCTGCCGCGGCGCTTCCTGCATCCAGTCCATGGCCGGTGCCAGCAGCTGCTGGCCGAGCAGGCCGGTGGCCGCGATGCCGCCGACCAGCACCAGCAACGCGGCGAGGAATCGCGGCACGTAGAGCCGGTGCAGCGCGCGGATCACCGGGTTGCCGATAAGGGCGAAGAACATCGCCAGGAGCACCGGCAGCACCAGGCCCTGGGCCGCCCATAGCGTGTAGCCGACGGCGAGCGTGGCCAGGACCAGCATCGCTGCGGAGGCGCGGGGGCGGGGTTCGGGCGAGGGCGGTGCCGCTGCGGCGGCGGCCTCGCCCGGTGCGTCGGGTGCGGTGTCGGCCATGGTCGGCGCCGGCGCCCTCAGCGCCGTTCGGACAGTTCCGTGGCGGCTTCCGCAGGGCGTGGCGGCGCGTCCCATGACGGGTCGGGAACGCGCCTGCGATCGGCAGCCGCAGGGATCCGGCCAGGCGGGGCGGCCTCCTCCGCGCGCGCGCGGTCTTCCGCAGGCTGCCCCACAGCAGGCTGTGCTGCCGACGCCGGCCCGCCGGTTGCCACGTCCGCGGCATCGGCCGCCACGGCCCCGGCGTCCGCGGCGGCGTCTTTCGCTTCGGATGCCGCGAACGCGGCCTGGACGCTGCCGACCAGGCCAGCCAGGCTGCCCGCCAGCTGCAGCCAGCGCGTGGGTTCGATGCCGGCCACCGCGCGCGCCGGCCGTGCCCACCCGGCGAGGAAGCCCGCGGCGAGGCCGGCCACGATCACCCGTGGCGGCGTCCATGCTTCGCGCCACGAGCCGCCCAGCACGCGCAGGTTGGCGGCCACTCGCCGCTCCTGTGCCTCGAGCATGTCTTCGGCCCGGGCCACCTTGGCCTGCAGTTCCTCGAAGCTCATGGCGGTGTCGCTCCGGCGGCGCGGGCGCTGTCGCGCAGGGTGGCCTCCGCGGCGCGCGCCGACTCCGCCGAGCCGGCCGAAGGCATCAGTTCGGACAGTTCGCCGATACCCAGGCGCGCCAGCTGGCGCCGCGTCGCCTTGAGGCGCGTGTGTTCGAAATAGTCCGTGGCCTTCTGCAGTGCGAGCCAGGCACATAGCGCACTGAGCAGCCCACAGCCGCCAAGCGACAGCCACCACGGCAATCCCACCTGGTTGCTCAGGACCACGATCAGCGCGGTCATCAGCAGCAGCCAGGCCGAGGCGCCGAACATCACCGCCGCGCCGGCGAAGACGGCGCTGCGCCCGGCGGCGCTGCGGGCCAGCGAGACATCCGCGGCCAGCAGGTCGCGCAGCGCCTTGGCGGCGTCGCCGGTTGCGCTGATCCCGGCCAGGCCGCTCTCGCGCAGTTCGCGCAGCGACTCGGCGAGGTCCGGCGGTGGCGGCTGCGACTCCACGCCGCTTACTTGTCGCCGCTGCGCGCGAGCTTGGCGATGATCCAGCCGGCCGCGAAGGCCGCGCCGAAGGATGCGATCGGGCGTTCGCGGATCAGGTCGGCGGCGCTGTCGATCAGGTCACGGCCCTTCTCCATGAGCTGGTCGACCTGCTCGCTGCCGGCACCGGCGGCCTGTTCCAGCGCGGACAGGCCGGCGATCGCGCCGTCGGCAAGGTCGGCCTTCAAGTGGGCCTTGCCCAAGCGCATTTCCTCGCCCGCGGCCGCGGCTGCACCGCGCACGGCGTCGGCGGTGTCGACGGCGGCCTGCTTCAGGTGTCCGCCGGCCTCGGACAGGTTGGACTTCATGTTGTCGGTGTGGGTGGGGCTCATTGCGGTCTCCTTGCTTGGGGGCGGGTCATTTCATCAACAGGGTGCCTTGTCCGCGGCCCCGTTGGATGTGAAGGGCCAGTTGCTCAGGTGCCTCTGACAGCGCAGCGCGCAGTGCGGACAGGTCGCCGGCGCGCGCGTTGCCGGCGCCGAGCACGATGTCGCCGGCGCGCAATCCGCTGCGCGCCGCGCGGCTGTCGCGTGCGACGTCCTCCACCAGCACGCCCGACACGCCGCCGCGCCGCAGGGCCTCGGGCAGCTCGGCGAAGCTGGCGCCCGACAGGCGTGGATCGAGCTGTTGGCCGGCCAGTACCCGCGGCTGCTCGCGCAGGGTGGCCTGCACCTGCACCGGTTTGCCGTCGCGGCGCACGTCGAGGGTGACGCGCGCGTTCGCCGGCTGCAGGCCCTGGAAGTTGCGCAGGGACTCGCCGTCGGCGATGCGCTCGCCGTTGGCGGCCACGATCACGTCGCCGGGGCGCAGGCCGGCATTGGCGCCCGCGGAATCCGCGTGGACGCGGGTCACCACCGCGCCGTGGCTCCCGGCCGCGAGCCCGAGGCTGGCGGCCAGGCGGTCGTCGAGGTCCTGGGTGTCGATCCCGAGCGTGCCGCGGCGCACTTCGCCGGTGGCAGCAAGCTGCTGCATCACGCCGCGCGCAAGGTTCGCGGGGATGGCGAAGCCCAGGCCGATGTTGCCGGCCATGCTGCCGCGCGGGTTGAAGCTGGCGGTATTGATGCCGACCAGCTCGCCGCGGAGGTTCACCAGCGCGCCGCCGGAGTTGCCCGGGTTGATGCTGGCGTCGGTCTGGATGAAGTTCTGGTAGCCCACGCCGGGCACGTTGCTGCGGCCGACCGCGGACACGATGCCCGAGGTCACCGTCTGGCCGACGCCGAACGGGTTGCCGACCGCGACCACGAAGTCCCCCACCTGCAGCGCGCTGCTGTCGGCCAGCGCGATCGCCTGCAGCGGGGCGCCGTCGGCCGGCACCGGGATCTTCATCAGCGCGAGGTCGGTGTCGCCGTCGGAACCGACGAACTCGGCGGCCAGGGTGCGGCCGTCGGACAGGGTCACCGACACCTCGTCGGCGCCCTCGATGACGTGGTGGTTGGTGAGCACGTAGCCGCGCGCGGCGTCGACGATCACGCCCGAGCCCAGCGACTCGTTGATGCGCTCCTCGGGGATGCCGGGGAACATGCGGCGGAAGAAGGGATCGTTGGCGAACGGATTGTTGATGCGCACGCGCTGCTTGGTGTGCACGCTGACCACGGCCGGCGTGACCCGGCGCAGCATCGGCGCCAGGGAAGGCAGGGCCTGGCCATCGATGGTGGCCGGCAGCGCCGCCACCATGGGCACGGCTGCGGCCGGCGCGGGCTCGGCGCGGGCCGGTACCTGCAGGCCGTCGCGGATCAAGGTTGCGGCGAATCCGCCGAAGGCGGCGGCAAGCGTCAGTGCGAGGAGGGTCCGGGTCGATTGCTTCATCGGCATGGTGCGGAAGGGAAACCCTTGCCAGTTTCGATGGAGGTCATGGAATCGCGCCTGAAACGCAGCGGTCGCGACGCGGTGCGCGCTGCGCCCGCCGGGTCCGGGGTTGCCTAACTTACCGTATCCGCATGGTGGTGATGCCGACTGCTGCCGGCTTGCCGATGCCAAACGCGCGCATCTGCGGCGTGCCACGGGATCGGTTGACTTGGCTGCCGCCCGCGAGTAGCGTCAACTTTCCACTTGCCACTACATCTTGGGGTGGGCATAGTGTCATCGGCCCAAGTGGTGGGGTTTGGCCCATTCATTCCATCCGCGGCGGCGGGAGGTACTGGCGCATGCAGGATGTGACAGGGGACACGCAAAAAACGACATGAGCCACGGTGCGCGAATGCGCGCGGCGTGGCTTCGCCATCGGCGCGATCAGCCCCTCGGGGTGCGCCGGGCATGACAGGACAACGACACCCGGTTCGCACGCGGACGGGCAGGATCAAGGAGATGGAAGCAGCATGAGTACGGTTCGCCTGGAAGCTGTGAGGAACACGATGGCTGGCACCGACCAGGACATCCCGATGCAGCCGGCGTCGGTCGACATCTGGGACAAGAAATATCGCCTGAAGACCAAGCAGGGCGACGCGCTGGATGCCGACATCGACGGCACCTGCCAGCGTGTCGCGCGCGCGCTGTCCGAGGCCGAGACCACGGCCGAGAAGCGCAAGTACTGGAACGAGCGCTTCCTCTGGGCGCTGCGCCGCGGGGCGATCCCCGCCGGCCGCATCACGTCCAACGCCGGCGCGCTGGAACACAAGCCCGCCACCAGCACCATCAACTGCACCGTCAGCGGCACCATCCTCGACTCCATGGACGGCATCCTGGAGAAGGTCCACGAGGCCGGCCTGACGCTGAAGGCCGGCTGCGGCATCGGCTACGAGTTCTCGACGCTGCGCCCGCGCGGTGCCTTCGTCGCCGGCGCCGGCGCCTACACCTCGGGGCCGATGTCGTTCATGGATATCTACGACAAGATGTGCTTCACCGTGTCGTCGGCCGGCGGCCGTCGCGGCGCGCAGATGGGCACCTTCGATGTCAGCCACCCCGACGTGCGCGACTTCATCCGCGCCAAGCGCGAGGACGGGCGCCTGCGCCAGTTCAACCTGTCGCTGCTGGTCACCGACGGCTTCATCGATGCGGTGAAGTCCGACGGCGACTGGCCGCTGGTGTTCCCGATCAACGAGAAGGAGCAGGGCGACATCGATCTCGCCGATCCGGGCGCGGTGGAGTGGCGCGACTGGCCGCAGCACCAGGGCTACATCGTGCGCGACGACGGCCTGGTGGCCTGCAAGGTGTACGGCAAGGTCCGCGCGCGGCACCTGTGGGACATGATCATGGTGTCCACCTACGACTATGCCGAGCCGGGCTTCATCCTCATCGACCGCGTCAACGAGATGAACAACAACTGGTGGTGCGAGACCATCCGCGCCACCAACCCCTGCGGCGAGCAGCCGCTGCCGCCCTACGGCGCCTGCCTGCTGGGCTCGGTCAACCTGACCAAGTTCGTGCGCGACCCCTTCACCGACCAGGCCGAGTTCGACTGGGAGGAATACAAGGAAGTGGTGCGCGTGTTCACCCGCATGCTCGACAACGTGGTCGAGGTCAACGGCCTGCCGCTGCAGCAGCAACGCGATGAGATCATGCGCAAGCGCCGGCACGGCATGGGCTTCCTGGGCCTGGGTTCGACCGTGACCATGCTGAAGATGAAGTACGGCTCGAAGGAGAGCTGCGACTTCACCGACCGCGTCGCCCGCGAGATGGCCGTCGCTGGCTGGGAAACCGGGCTGACGCTGGCGCAGGAGAAGGGCCCGGCGCCGATCATGGAAGAGCGCTTCGAAGTCACCGCCGAGATGCTGCGCAAGCGCCCGGAGATGGTCGCCGACGGCTGGAAGCTCGGCCAGGAGATCCCCGGCAAGGTCCTGCACGCGCGGTATTCGCGCTACATGCAGCGCATCGCCGGCGTCGCCCCGGAACTGGTCGAACAGCTGGCGGAGACCGGCGCGCGCTTCACCCACCACAGCTCGATCGCGCCCACCGGCACCATCAGCCTGTCGCTGGCCAACAACGCCTCCAACGGCATCGAGCCCTCGTTCGCGCACCACTACAGCCGCAACGTGATCCGCGAGGGCAAGAAGTCCAAGGAGAAGGTGGACGTGTTCTCCTTCGAACTGCTGGCCTACCGCCACCTGGTCAACGCCGGCGCCATGCCGTTCAGCGACGACCCGGCCACGCAGCTGCCGGACTACTTCATCTCCGCCGACGACATCAACCCGAAGGAGCACGTCGACGTGCAGGCCGCGGCGCAGAAGTGGGTCGACTCGTCGATCTCCAAGACCGCCAACGTCCCGACCGACTACCCCTACGAGGACTTCAAGGACATCTACCTCTACGCCCACGCGCAGGGCCTGAAGGGTTGCACCACCTTCCGCTTCAACCCGGCCGCCTTCCAGGGCGTGCTGGTGAAGGAGTCCGACCTTGTCGGCACCACCTACCGCTTCGAGCTCGAGGACGGGACCACGGTGGAGGCCAGGGGCAACGAGGAGATCGAGTACGACGGCGAGACCCACACCGCCGCCAACCTGTTCGACGCCCTGAAAGAGGGCTACTACGGAAAGTTCTGAGCGCGTTACATTCCGCCTGCGGGCGCCCCGCCCGCGACATGACGACGAGGCAAACACAATGAGCAACGGCAATGGGGTCGCGGCGACCCTCGGCACGGCCGCCGAGGTCGTCGCCGACAAGGCGAAGGCTGTCGGCGGTGCGGTGTCCAAGCGTGCGTCGACCGTGGTGAAGCAGGCGAAGACGGCGGCCGGCAAGGCCGAGGACGCGGTGGTGAAGTCGGCTGCGAAGGCGAAGACGGCGGTTGCCAAGCGTACCGGCACGGCCAGGAAGGCCGTGGCCAAGCGCGTTGCCGGGGCGAAGCAGTCGCTGGCCGCCACCAGCGCCGGTGCCAAGGCCGAGGCGGCCGCGCTCACGCGCAAGCGTGCGGCGAAGAAGGTCGCGAAGAAGACCGCCAGCAAGGCGGCCGCGAAGAAGGCCGTGGCGAAGAAGACTGTCGCCAGCAAGTCGGTCGCCCGCAAGGTCGCGGCAAAGAAGCCGGTCGTCAAGAAGGCGGCGGCGAAGAAGAAGAAGGCGCCCGCGAAGGCGGCAGTGAAGAAGGCGCCCGCCCGCAAGGCGGCGCCGCGGAAGGCGGCATCGAAGGCCGCAGGCAAGTAATCCGCCCGGCCTCCCCCGTGCCCCGGGGGAGGCCAGGGCATCCACGAACAGCAGGAAAACGCGTCATGGCCGTCAAGATCCAGAAGAAAATCACCGGTTACTCCGTCGCCACCGCCGAGAGCGGGGACAAGGCAGCGCCTGCCAAGGCCGCAGCCAGCGATGCGCAGGGCACGCCCGCGGTCCGCCCGACGGCCGAAGTCATCCACATGCACGAGCGCATCGAGCGCCCGGAAGTGCTGATTGGCAGCACGTTCAAGATCAAGTCGCCGCTGGTGGAGCACGCCATGTACGTGACCATCAACGACATCGTGCTCAATGCCGGCACCGAGCACGAGCTGCGGCGCCCGTTCGAGATCTTCATCAACTCGAAGTCGATGGACCATTTCCAGTGGATCGTCGCGCTGACCCGCATCATGTCGGCGGTGTTCCGCAAGGGCGGCGACGTCACCTTCCTGATCGAGGAAATGAAGTCGGTGTTCGACCCGCGCGGCGGCTACTTCAAGGCCGGCGGCGTGTACATGCCCTCGCTGGTGGCCGAGCTCGGCGCGATCGTCGAGGAGCACCTGAAGTCGATCGGCATGCTCCACGATCCGGACATGAGCCCGGAGCGGCGCGCGCTGATCGAAGAGAAGCGCCGCGAGTACGAGGCACGCTCAAAAAAAAACGCTGATGCCGACGTAGCCGCCGCCGATGCCGGTCCGGTAGGCAGCCTGTTCGCGGACCAGGGTCGCGATGGCAGCGGCGAGGACGTGGCGGTCACCGGCGATGGCACCAGTTTCCCGCCCTCGGCCACTATGTGCCACAAGTGCAGCACCAAGGCGGTGGTGGTCATGGACGGCTGCGCGACCTGCCTGAACTGCGGCTACTCCAAGTGCGGGTGAGGCGGGTGTTTCAGGCACGGACCGCCTGTGCGCCGGGAGCCAGCGCCGCGGACACCAGCCGCTCCAGGTAGTCGAAGTAGCCGCGGATGTAGCCGCCGTCGGCGCAGCCGGCGTCGAGCAGGAAGGGATTCATCAGCGTGTGGCGCAGGACCACGATGCGATCGTGGTCTTCGCTGCCTTCGTCCAGGTCGCCGGACTCGAATCCCAGCGCCTGCAGCACGCGCGCGGTGTCGACAGCGCCCATGGCCTCGGGCCGCAGCGTGGTCATCGAGCCAAAGTATTCCCCGCGCTGCGTCGCTTGCCCGGGATCGGCGCGCAGTGCCCGGTGCAGCCCGCGCATGAAACGGTTCATGCGCGCGACGTCGTGGTTGCCGCGGGGGTTCATCGCCAGGCAGACCAGGTTGCAGTCGGGTTCGAAGGGCAGCACGGCGGTGGCCAGCGCTGCGATGCGTTCGATGAAACCCCGTGCCTCGGCCATGAACGCCTCGGCCGCGAGGATGCCCTGCGCCGGCAGGCGGCCGAAGTGTTCATGGTCCAGCGGCAGCACGCGGTGGGTGACGTAGACCGCGGCGGCGTTGGCGCCGGGCTTGGAACCCTCGGGGATGTAGCGACCGAGCTGGCGGTGGCGCTGGAAATAGCCGGTGTCCGGCGCGTCGTCGAAGACGTAGTCGGCGTCCTCGGCCAACAGCCCGATCGCGCGCTGGTCGCGGCACAGGAAGGCACCGGCGCCGTAGGGCAGGTAGCCGAGCTTGTGCGGATCGATGGTGACCGAGTCCATGCGCGGGATCGCGGCGAAGGCGGCGTGTACCTCGGGGTGCGGAAACGACTGGAACCCGGCGGCGACGTCGTCGCGCGGGCGCAGGCGGCCGTCGGGCTCGCGGAACAGCGCCGCCAGGTAGCCGCCCCAGGCGGCATCCAGATGCAGGGACAGGCCCAGGCCTCGCGCCTGCATGCGCGCGCGCGCGTCGGCCAGGCGGTCGATCGGGTCGATGGTGCCGAACTCGGTGCTGCCGAGTACGCCCACCGCCATCAGCACCGGCTCCCGCAGCCGCAGGCACGCCTGGAGTGCCTCCTCCAGCGCATCCACATCCAGGCGCATCGCCCGACCGGGGATCAGTTCCAGCTGTGCGCGCCCCAGGCCGAGCATCTTCATGCCCTTGCTCCACGAATAGTGCGCGGTGGCGGGAGCGAACACCCGCGGCGACGACAGTTCCGGGTGGCGTTCGAGGAAGCCGGCCAGGCCCAGGGTCTCGATGCGCTGCGCGTCGACACGACGCTGCCAGGCCTGGCGCTCGCGCGGCTGCAGGGCGTCGCGCCAGGCGCACCACTGCGCGAACAGCGCGGTGCCCGCGTCCGGCCCGGTGTTGAAGGCCTCCCAGTCATCGTCGGGAACCTCGGGCAGCGGCACCGCCGCCGCACGCAGCGCCACCGGGAAGGCCTTCAGCGCCAGCGCCAGGCGCAGCCCCTGGACGTTGGCCAGGGTGCCGCCCGAGGTGAGGTGGCCGAAGGCGCAGTCGTCGCGCGCGGGATCGGCCGGGTAGCCGATCATCGCCGCAAGCTGCAGCCCGGCCTTCAGTTCCAGGTCGATGGTGATCGGGGCCGCATCGGCACTGACGTTGTTGGGGTTGTAGGGGAGCGCCAGCATCTGCGCGGCCAGGCCCGGGATCAGCAGGTCGCTGACCATGTGGCCCATGTAGCGCGGGCTGTGGAAGGGCACGCTGCGCTTGAGCGCCGCCGACAGCAGGTGCAGTTCGCGGCGCAGGCGCGATTCGAAGGCGATGTAGTCGGGCCGGCGGTTGGCGCCGGTGGGGATCGCCGGGAGGTCTTCGGGATGCAGGTTGCGCCGCCAGTACACGTGGTCGCGCAGGAACTCGACCATGAGTGATTCAAGCAGCGCGTCGTTCTCGCCGTAGGGGCCGAGGAAGCAGGGATACAGGGCAGGCTGGTTCACGACGGCGGCTCGCGGCTGCGACTGGGTGTCCAGCCTGAGCGCGACGGACCGCCAGCGCCTTGAGCAGGGTCAAGCGCGGCGCGGTCCCGTCCATCCGTGCTTCGCGTAGGATTGCCGCGATGGCGCCGGGGGGCGCGGCGCGGGGAGCGCAATGGGGATCGTGAAATGTCTTGGCGTGGCGACGTTGCTGCTGGCGGCGGCGTCCGTGCCGGCGGCCGAGAAGAATGTCGCCCGGGACCCGGCGGCTGCTGCGCCCCGCGCCGACGTGATCAGCCTGGTGCTGCCGTGGCGCGAAGGCGTCGAGCTGCGCTATGCGACCGAGGACTACGACGACGACCGCGATGCCGACGGCCGCGAGCGCACGCGCGTGACCTCGATTGAAACCGTCCGCATCACCGAGGCGCGCGACGACGGGTTCCTGCAGGCATGGTCGTTCGCGGACAGCCGCTATGAGGTGCTGGAAGGCGAGCCCGATGGTGCCCACGTCATCGAGGGCATGCTCGAGTCGCTGGGCGACCTGGTGCTGGAGATCGAGCTCGACGCCGCCGGGAGTTTCGCCGGCATCCGCAATCTGTCGCTGGTCGCCGAACGCATGCGGCCGGTCATGGAGACGGCCCTGCTGGCCGGCTTCGAGGCCGGGCTGGCCTCCGCCGAAGGTGACGACGCCGCCGATGCGGACGCGCTGGCGAAGGCGCGCGCCACGGGCGCGCCCCAGGTGCAGGCGATCATCGAGCAGCTGATGGCGCCCGACATGTTGCAGATGCTGCTGTCGGAAGATGCCGTGCAGTACAACGACTTCGTGGGCGTGGAGCTCGAGGAAGGCCGCCGCTACGAGGTCGATGTCGAACTCGACCATCCCCTGGGCGAGGGCATGCTGCCCGCGCGCGTGGCCCTGGTGCTTCATGTCCACGACCGCGATTCGGACGACGTGCACCTGGAGTGGACCACGCACCTGGATCGGGAGAAGGCGGCCGAACTCGCGATCGCCGTGGCCGAGAAGATGTTCGACGCGGACATCCCGGCCGAAGCGCGCGAGCAGGTGCTGGCCGAGCTGTCGATAGTCAAAGCCGGTGCCGCGCTGTTCCGGCATTCGACGGGGGTCGTCGAGATGCTGGAGATCACGCAAACGGTGCGCGCCGGCGACGAACTCAAGGTCAAGCGCAGGCGCATGCGCCTGCTCGACGGCGACCATGACCATCAGTGGCCGGACGACGGTCCGCCAACGCCCGGCAAGGATCCCGACGCCGGCTGAAACCAGGGCCGGGCGCGATGCGCAACGCCGCCGCCGCTGCAAATCGCGCGTTGTCGCGAGGGCGACATCGCCTGCGCTAACGTGCGCCCATGCCACCGTCCCTCCCGACCCACATCCCCACGCCGCCCGTGGCGCTCGATGCCGCAGCGCTGGGCGAGCTCAGGCAGGCCTGCGACCTGCTGGAGAACCCCGGCATCGCCGCCCAGCTGGCCAATCTCGTCGGCGCGCCCCTCGAGTACGTGATGGCCAAGCGCTTGCCGGCGCCTGCGACGAAGCTCGTCAACGCGCTGGTGCGCAAGGCCCTGGAGCAGTCGCTGCGCGCGGCCATGGCGACGCTGGGCAAGGAAGCCGGGCCGCCTGCGCGCCCGCGTACCCACACCATCGTCGCCGCGGCCAGCGGCGCCGCCGGCGGCGCCTTCGGCCTCGCCGGCCTGGTGGTGGAGCTGCCGCTCACCACCACCCTGATCCTGCGCTCGATCGCCGAGATCGCGCGCGCCGAAGGCGAGCCGCTGGATGATCCGGCCACCACGCTGGGGTGCTTCGAAGTGCTGACCATGGGCGGGCGCGCCGGTGCCGACGACGGCGCCGAGTCGGGCTATTTCGCAGCCAGGGCCGTGCTCGCGCAGCAGGTGGCCGCGGCCGCCGAGTACGTGGCCGTGCACGGCCTGGTCGGCAAGGGCGGTCCACTGATCGTGCAGCTGCTGTCGGCGGTCGGGTCCAGGTTTTCGGTCAACGTCAGCCAGAAGGTGGCGCTGCAGGCGGTGCCGATCGTGGGCGCGGCCACCGGCGCCGCGCTCAACACCTTGTTCATGCGCCATTTCCAGGCCATGGCCCGCGGCCACTTCATCGTACGGCGCCTGGAGCGCAGCCATGGCGCGGACGCGGTGCGCCGGGCCTACGATGCACTCGCTGCCGCGGCCCGCAAAGGTGACCGCAACCCGCCTGCTTTCGGATAGCATTTGCCCCCTTACCAAGGGGGAATACACGATGCGCAAAGTGACCGCGGGCCTGCTGGCCCCGCTGCTGGCCCTGGCCGTCGCGCCGGCGCTCGCCGACACCGGCAAGGGCGTGACCGGCGACGAAGCCATGTCCGTGCTGCAGGCGATGGACCTGTCGCCGGAACTGCTCGAGGACAGCGTGGGTGATCCGAAGATCAAGTTCCTGGTCGACGGCCTGAACGCCTACATGAACTTCTACGACTGCGACGCCGGGCGCTGCGGCTCGTTGCAGCTCGAGATCGGGCTTGACCTGCCGAACGGCACCTCATTGCAGGTGGCCAACGTCTACAACACCCGTTACCGCTATGGCAGGGTGCTGCTGGATGACGAGATGGACCCGTTCTTCCAGTACGACTTCGAAGTGCTGCACGCGCGGCACGCCGATCACATCAAGAGCCAGGTCGAGATCTTCAGCCAGCTGCTGGGCGATTTCACGCAGGCCGTGGACTTCTGACCGGACGCGACGCATCCGGCGCCGCGAGGCTCAGGCCTGGCGCAGCGCCGGGAACTGCGCGGTCATGCGCGTTCCTTCGGCCAGGCCCCAGCGGATGGCGATGCGGCGCAGTCGCGCCTCGGTGCTGTCGCGCAGGTGCGGCGGTGACAGGCGCATGATCGCGTCGTGCCGTTCGGCCCAGGCGTTGGCATAGGCGAAGAGATCGCGGTACTTGAGCTGCAGGTCGGCCATCTCGCCTTCGAGCTCGGCAATGGCCTGCTCGAGTTCGGGTGGGCCGGGTGCATCGGAGGTGGTGCCGGGCATCGGTATCGCATCGAACGTGGTCGCCGTACTATGGCAGGTATGTGTTCAAAAACGATGAACAAGCGGGCGATCACGCGACGGGTCATGCCTTGTGCGCTCGCCCTGGCCTTGCCCCTGGTGCTGGCCGCCTGCGGCGGAGCGCCGCAGCAGCCGGAGGCCGCCGCGACGGTGACGCCGCCGCGGCTCGACTATCCGGGCAGGCACCGCATCCCGGTGCGCCTGGACATGCGCGCCACCGCCGACGGTGGTCGGGTGGTCGGGATCGCCGGCGCATGGCGCGGGCAATTCATCTTCGACGGGGGCGTTGACGTGCGCTGCGCCGTCGATGGCGGCGGCGTGGGAACGATCGAACCCGGCACCCGCCACGAGGTGCACCTGGTCTGCAGCGGCGCGGTGCGGCTGCCCGACGATGGCAGCCGCGGCTTCCGCGTTCTGGAGGACGGGCAGGAGATCGGTTCGGGCGCCGTCCTGCCCTGATCAGCCTTCGGTGGGCAGCAGCTTCAGCAGGCGGCCCTGGCCACCATCCTGGCCACCATCCTCGAGCAGCCACAGTCCCCCTTCGGGACCCTGCTCAACCGCGCGGATGCGATGGCCCATGTCGAAGCGTTCGGCTTCGCGTGCGCCGTCGCCATCGAATGCGACGCGCACCAGCGACTGCGACGACAGCCCGCCGATGAAGGCGCTGCCCTTCCACTCGGGGAACACGTCGCCGCTGTAGAACACCAGGCTCGAGGGCGAGATCACCGGCGTCCAGGTCACCGCGGGCGCAATGAATTCCGGCCGCGTGTCATGGTCGGGAATGGGGCGGCCGTCGTAGTGGTCGCCGTTGGAGACGATCGGGTAGCCGTAGTTGCCGCCGCGCTCGACGCGGTTGAGTTCATCGCCGCCGGCCGGACCCATCTCCACGTCCCAGAGCTGCCCGCTGGCGTCGAAGCCGATGCCGAGCACGTTGCGGTGGCCAAGCGACCAGACTTCCGCGGCCACGCCGCCGTCGGCGGCGAAGGGATTGCCCGCGGCAGGGTGGCCGTCGTCTTCGAGGCGCAGGATCTTGCCCATGTTCGAAGCCATGTCCTGGGCCGGGTCGAACTTCTGGCGCTCGCTCGAGCTCAGCCACAGCTTGCCTTCGGCGTCGAAGGCCATGCGGTGGCCGTAGTGGCCGCGGCCGCTGACCTTGGGCACCTGGCGCCAGATGACCTCCAGGTTTTCCAGGCGGTCGCCGCCGTCCGCATCGAGCACGAGCTTCGCCCGGGCCAGTGCCGCGCCGCGGGTGTCGCCTTCGCCGGCTTCGGCGTAGCTGAGGTAGACGATGCCGTTGTCGGCGAAACCGGGGTGCGCAAGCACGTCGCCGAAGCCGCCCTGGCCACCGTAGTCGACCTCGGGCGCGCCGGCGATGTCGCGGGTGGCGCCGCTCTCGACGTCGACCAGCTTCAGCCGCCCCTTCTTCTCGGTGACGAGCAGGTGGCCGTCGGGAAGGAAGGTCATCGCCCAGGGTTCTTCGAAGGCCGCGATGACGTCGATCTCGAAGGGGCGGGCGTCGGTGCGGTCCGCAGCGGGCGCCGCGGCGGCTGCGGCTGCGTCGACGGATGGCTCCGCCGTCGGGCGGGCATCGCCGCTGCAGGCGGTGGCGGCGAGGGCCAGCGCGGAGGCGGCAACCAGGGCGTGCAGTTTCATGATGTCGATCTCCGGACGGGCGGAGCGGCAGTATCGGGCAGGCCGCCGGCGCGTGCACGCGGTCATAAACGCAGGCGCGGCGGAAGTGGTTAAGGCCGCGTGCACGCGCGGATCGCGGGGTGCATGCGGTTAATGCGCGGCGGTGCAGGGTGTCGCCGCGGTCCGACACGTGTGGCCGCCACCCCTGAATCGAGCGGATGCCCCCGCATCCGCCAAGGAGAATCCCCTGATGAGCAATGCACGCACCCACCTCGCCGCCATCGCCGCCCTGGGCGCAGCGCTGGCCATGCCGCTGGCCATGGCCCAGAGCACGGTGCCCCCGGAAGTCCGCGATGCGCAGAAGGCCGCCTCGGAGCACGCCGCCTCGGAGCACGCCGACACGGAGCACGCCGCCTCGGAGCACGCCGACACCGCTCATGCGCAGGACGCGACGCAGCCGCCCACGACCTCCGGCGCGCAGCCCGCTGCGCGCCAGCTTGGTTGGGCCGACGTCGATGCCGACGGCAACGGCACCATTTCGCGCGATGAGTCGGCCGCGCTGCCGGCGCTCGCCGCGGTGTTCGCCGAGGCCGATGCAGACGGCGACGGTGAGCTCACTGCCGAGGAGTACCGCGACCACGCTGCCAAGGCCGGCGGCGAGGGCTGATCGAAGGGCCGCGCCCGCCCCGGGCGCGGCCACGGCATGCGCGGCGGCACCTGCCGCCGCGCTGTTTCACCGATAATCGTTCGATGGCCACTATCAGGATGGTCGGCTTCGATGCCGACGACACCCTCTGGCGCAGCCAGGACTGGTTCGACCAGGCCCAGCGCGACTTCGAGGCAATCATCGCCGGCTACGTCAACGGTGATGTCCGCACCAGCGAGCGCCTGTACGCCGTCGAGAAGGCCAATCTGGCCGTGTTCGGCTACGGCGTGAAGGGCATGGCCCTGTCGATGATCGAGGCCGCGATCGATATCACCGCGGGGCGGATCACTGCCGCCGACCTGCACCGCATCGTTGCGCTGGCCAAGGCGCTGCTGCGGCATCCGGTTGAACTGCTGCCGGGCATACGCGACGCCGTCGAAGCGGTCGCCGCCGAGGTGCCCGTGGTGCTGGTCACCAAGGGCGATCTGTTCCACCAGGAAGCCAAGGTCCGTGACTCGGGGCTGTCGGGCCTGTTCCGGCGCATCGAGATCGTCAGTGAAAAGGACGTGCCGACCTACCGCAGGTTGCTGGAGGAATTCGCGATCATGCCGGCGGAGTTCGTGATGGTGGGCAACTCGCTGCGCTCGGACATCGCGCCGGTGCTGGAGCTTGGCGGATGGGGCGTGCACGTGCCCTATCACCTCACCTGGGAACACGAGCGC
The DNA here is from genome assembly GCF_054072735.1 of Luteimonas sp. A649. Lineage (NCBI taxonomy): Bacteria > Pseudomonadati > Pseudomonadota > Gammaproteobacteria > Lysobacterales > Lysobacteraceae > Luteimonas > Luteimonas sp. A649. Next base: position 446,923 of record NZ_JBSVRQ010000002.1, read on the forward strand.
GAAGCCGAGGTCACGGCCGGCAACGGCAGGCGCATGCGCACGATCGCGTCCGCGGCGGGATTGCCGGATGCGTTGCGTTCGATCCTGGCGGCCTAGTTGACGCGCAGCGTGTGCCGGTCGAGCGCCGGCGCCGGGCGAGGCCACCGGGCCTGCGTGCAGGCGCGCCCTGCGGCACAATCACGCCATGCCACGCGTCCATGCCATCGCGCTCGCGCTGCTGCTCGTCGGCCTGGTGGCGGGCTGCGCGCGCGACGGGGACCCGCAGCCCGCGCTCCCCGGCATCGACCCGGCGGGCCATGGCGCGGTCGAATGGCGCGGCAGCCTGCCCTGCGCGGACTGCGAAGCCATCGACACCAGGCTCGTGCTCGAGCGCCAGGATGGCGCGCAGCGCTACGAGCTGGTGGAGGTGTATGTTGCGGTCGAAGGCAGCGTGAGCTTCGAGGAGCGCGGCGAGTGGCAGCTCCACCACGCCCTGCTCAGCCTTGAGCCCGACACCGGCGGCCTGCGCCGCTACGCCCTGGTGCACGGCGGTGCGCTGCAGGTGCGCGACCTGCAGGGACGCACGTTCCCCGGCCGCGATGGCGACCTCCTGCAGCCACTCGGCCGGCAGCCCTGAACACGCAAGGTATCCACATGAACCATCGACTTCTCCTGCTGCTCGCCTGCCTGATCCTGCTGCTGGCGCCCGCCGCCGCGCAGGACCAGGCCGCGGCCTGGGAGCCGCGTACCGGCGACGCCGTCGTCGATGCCAGGCTGGCCGACCTCAACCGCTACGCCGCGCGCTATCCCGACGCCTTCATCGATGAGCTGGTGCGTTATTTCGATGCGCCGCGGCCGCTGCTGGAGGAGCTGCTTGGCAAGCCCGCGACGGTACCCGGCGACCTGTATTACGCCTGCGCCCTGGCGCGCGTTTCCGGGCGCCCCTGCCGGGGCGTGCTCGATGCCTGGCTCAGCGGGCACGAGGAAGGCTGGGAGGGTATCGCCCGCGATGTGGGCGTGGTGCCGGGTGATGCGCGCGCCAGGCGCCTGCGCGAGGGGATTGCGGAAAGCTATGCGCGCTGGGGGCGGCCGCTGCCCGACGGCAGCTGAGCGTCGTCGCCCGGCTTGACCTTCCAATGATGGGAAGGTCTAGGCTGTTCGCATGTTCAACGGCGACCAAGGCGAGGCCCCGCGGATGCACGACTCCACCATCGAACTGACCGTGGAAGGCATGTCCTGCGCGTCCTGCGTGGGCCGCGTCGAGCGTGCGCTGCAGGCGGTGCCGGGGGTGTCCGCAGCCACCGTGAACCTCGCCACCGAGCGCGCCACCGTGCACGGTGCGGCCCCGGCCGACGTATTGCTTGCCGCGGTCGGCAAGGCCGGCTACACGGCGCGCGCGATCGATGTCGGCGCGCCCGCCGGTGATGACGAAGCCGCGGCCCGGCGCGAAGCCGAGCGTGTCGCGCTCGGACGCGACCTGCTGCTGGCCGTGGCGCTGGCGCTGCCGGTCTTCCTGCTCGAGATGGGTTCGCACCTGGTGCCGGCCGTGCACCACTGGGTCGGGCAGACGCTGGGCCTGCAGCGCAGCTGGATCCTGCAGTTCGCGCTGACTACGCTGGTGCTGGTGGTTCCGGGCCGGCGCTTCTACACCGCCGGCATCCCGGCGCTGCTGCGGATGGCGCCGGACATGAACTCGCTGGTGGCCGTGGGCACGCTGGCCGCCTGGGGCTATTCGGTGGTCGCCACCTTCGCGCCGCGACTGCTGCCCGAGGGCACGGCCAACGTCTATTACGAAGCGGCGGCGGTGATCGTGGCCCTGGTCCTGCTCGGGCGCTGGCTGGAGGCGCGCGCCAAGGGCCGCACGTCGGAAGCGATCACGCGCCTGGTGGGACTGCAGCCGAAGGTCGCGCGGGTCCTGCGCGACGGCCGCGCGGTCGACATCCCGATCGGCGAGGTCGTGGATGGCGACCTGGTCGAGCTGCGGCCCGGCGAGCGCGTGCCGGTCGACGGCGAGGTCGTCGAAGGCAGTAGCTGGATCGATGAATCGATGATCACCGGTGAGCCGGTGCCCGTCGAAAAGTCCGCCGGCAGCGCCGTGGTCGGCGGCACGGTCAACCAGCAGGGCGCGCTGACCCTGCGCGCGACGGCCGTGGGCGCGCAGACGGTGCTGGCGCAGATCATCCGCCTGGTCGAGCAGGCCCAGGGCTCCAAGCTGCCGATCCAGGCGCTGGTGGACCGGGTCACGCTGTGGTTCGTGCCGGCGGTGATGGGCGCGGCGCTGCTGACCTTCATCGTGTGGATGGCTTTCGGGCCTTCACCGGCGCTGGGCTTCGCCCTGGTCAACGCCGTGGCCGTGCTGATCATCGCCTGCCCCTGCGCCATGGGCCTGGCGACGCCGACCTCGATCATGGTCGGCACCGGCCGCGGCGCCGAGCTGGGCGTGCTGTTCCGCAAGGGCGAGGCGCTGCAGCTGCTCAGGGATGCGCGCGTGGTGGCGGTGGACAAGACCGGCACGCTGACCGAGGGGCGGCCGAAGCTGACCGACCTGGACGTGTCGCAGGGCTTCGATCGTGCCGACGTGCTGCGGCTGGTGGCGGCGGTGGAGTCGCGCTCCGAGCATCCGATCGCGCGCGCCATCGTCGAGGCCGCCGAGGGCGAGGGCATCACGGTGCCGGCGCCGGCGGAGTTCACGTCCGTCACCGGCATGGGCGTGCGCGCCAGCATCGATGGCCGCCGCGTCGAGGTCGGTGCGGATCGCTACATGCGTTCGCTGGGCCTGGACGTGGATGCGTTCGACGACGTGGCCACCCGCCTGGCGGGCGAGGGCAAGTCGCCGCTGTACGCCGCCATCGACGGCCGGCTCGCCGCGATCATCGCGGTGGCCGATCCCATCAAGCGGGACACGCCCGCCGCCATCGCCGCGCTGCATGCGCTCGGCCTCAAGGTCGCCATGATCACCGGCGACAACGCACGCACCGCGCAGGCGATCGCCGCGCGCCTGGGCATCGACGAGGTGATCGCCGAAGTCCTGCCCGCGGGCAAGGTCGACGCGGTGCGCCGCCTCAAGGCCGAGCATGGTGGCGTGGCCTTCGTCGGCGACGGCATCAACGACGCCCCGGCGCTGGCCGAGGCCGACGTCGGCCTGGCCATCGGCACCGGCACCGATGTCGCGATGGAGGCCGCGGACGTGGTGCTGATGTCGGGCAGCCTGCAGGGCGTGCCCAATGCCATCGCCCTGTCGAAGGCGACCATCGGCAACATCCGCCAGAACCTGTTCTGGGCCTTCGCCTACAACACCGCGCTGATCCCTGTGGCGGCGGGCGTGCTGTATCCCGCGTTCGGGCTGCTGCTGTCGCCGATCCTCGCCGCCGGCGCGATGTCGCTGTCGAGCGTGTTCGTGCTCGGCAACGCGCTGCGCCTGCGCGGGTTCAAGCCGCCGCTGGCAAAGGACGCGGTGACCGGGGGGCGCGCATGAACATCGGCGAGGCATCCGCGGCCTCCGGCGTGTCCGCCAAGATGATCCGCTACTACGAAGACGCCGGCCTGGTCCCGCCGGCCGATCGCAGCGCGTCGGGCTACCGGATCTATGGCGATGCCGACGTGCACCGCCTGCGCTTCATCCGCCGCGCCCGCGACCTCGGCTTCCAGGTGGCCGAGATCGCCGACCTGCTCGGCCTGTGGAACGACCGCTCGCGCCGCAGCGCCGACGTGAAGCGCCTGGCGCAGGCGCACATCGCCGACCTCGAGGACCGGATCGCGAAGCTGCGGCAGATGGCCGACACCCTGCAGACCCTGAGCGACTGCTGCGCTGGCGATGGGCGCCCCGACTGCCCCATCCTCGCCGGCCTGGGCGAACCGGCCGCCCGGCCTCCGCTGTAGGAACCACTGCAGGCGCGACCGGCCGCGCCTCCGGCGATGCGGTAGGTACAAGGTGCGATGTTGGCGCCGAATTCGCCGTGCTATAGCTCCCCCGGTTGGGCTTTCGTTCCCTAGCCGATCAGGATCCGGGCCGTGACCGAACTGCAGACAGTGCCGCGGTGGGGTGTCGCAGCCGTGGCGGAACCCGTGGTCACGATGCCCCGCAGTGGCCGCTTCCGACTGTCGGGCAGCCTGACCCTCGCCATTCTCGTTTGCGGCAACGCCGGCTGCGTCCTCGGCCCGGACTATGTGCGGCCCAGCGTGGAGGTGCCGGAGGCCTGGCGCTTCGCGGCGGAGGCCGGATCCGCGTCGTCGCCGGGCGCGACGCTGGCGGACGTGCCGGCCTGGTGGCGCGGGTTTGGTGACAGTGCCCTCGACGCGCTGGTCGAGGAAGCCCTCGCCGCGAACCACGACCTGCGCATCGCCACGGCCCGGGTCGACGAGTTCGCCGCGCGCGTGGTCGCCACGCGCGCCCAGGGCCTGCCGCAGGCCGGCTACGGCGCCAGCGCCGGACGCCAGCGCGCGGGCTCCGCGGTCGGCGGCGACTACGCCGCGCTGCTGTCGGCCAGCTGGGAGCTCGACCTGTGGGGGCGCATCCGCCGCGAGGGCGAGGCCGCGCGCGCCAACCTGCTGGCGACCGAACAGGCGCGCCTCGGCGTGGCGCTGACCCTGGTGTCGGCGGTGGTCTCCGGCTACGTCACCCTGCTCGACCTCGATAAGCGCCTTGAGATCGCGCAGGCCACGCTCGAAGGCCGCAAGCACAACGTCGACGTGTTCCAGCTGCGGCTCGACGGTGGTGCGGTCTCGGATTTCGAAATGATGCAGGTGACGGCCGAGTACGAGACCGCCGTCGGCTCGATCCCGGAGCTCGAACAGGCGATCGCCCGGCAGGAGCATGCGCTGTCGATGCTGGTCGGGCGTAATCCCGGCCCGATCGCGCGCGGAGGCAGGCTGCAGGACCTGGCCGGACCACCGGTTCCGGCGGGGCTGCCCTCGGGGCTGATCGCCCGACGGCCCGACATCCTGCAGTCCGAGCAGCAGCTGATCGCCGCCAATGCGCTGGTCGGCGCCGCGCGCACGCTGTACTTCCCGAGTCTGTCGCTGACCGGTGCCGGCGGAAGCGCCAGCCGCGACCTCGACAACCTCTTCAGCGGACCCGCGCGCACCTGGTCGTTCGTGGGGCAGCTGTTCGGGCCGCTCTTCGCGGGCGGTGCCATCGATGCAGCCAACCAGCAGGCGGAAGCGCGCCGCGAGCAGGCGCTGGCGGCCTATGCGCAGACCATCCAGGGCGCCTTCCGCGATGTCGACGATGCGCTGGCCACGATCGGGGCCACGCGTGAGCAGCTCGCTTCGCTCGAACGTCGCGTGGCGGCGCTGCAGCGCGCAGTGGAGCTTGCGCGCGAGCGTTACGACAACGGCTATGCCGACTACCTCGAGGTGCTGGACACCGAACGCAGCCTGTTCTCGGCGGAGCTGGCCTTGAGCACCACGCGCGGCGACGGCTATCGCTCCCTGGTCGACCTGTATCGCGCGCTGGGGGGTGACTGGATTGCGCCCGTCGCGCCGTTTCCAACAACGCGGAGCGAGCCTGCGATGGACGACATCGCCAACGCCGCGCGCGCGCCCGTGGCCGGGCATCCGCCCCGGTAACGCGACCGACGGACACGCCGATGCCGAACCCGCTCCACGCCGGACCCGTGACCGCCGCCTTCCCGGGCGACGCGACGCAGCCCAGGCCCGCGTCCCCACCGCCGCCCGCGTCCCCGCCACCGGCCGCGGCTCCGCAGCCCGATGCCACGGCGAGCAGCGCGCGGCGCGTCCGGCGGATCGTGCAGGTGACGCTGGCCGTGCTGTTCGCGCTGTTCGTCTACCACCTGTTCGCAGACCGGATCACGCCGTACACCTCGCAGGCCTCGATCGACACCTTCCTCGTGCAGATCGCGCCCGAGGTCAGCGGGCCGGTGGTCGCCGTGGGCGTGCGCGACAACCACGAGGTGGAGAAGGGGCAGGTGCTGTTCCGCATCGATCCCCTGCCATTCCAGATCGCGCTGCGCGCGGCGCAGGCCAACCTGGCCGCGGCGGAGCAGGGCGCGGATTCGTCCGCGGCCGACGTGCGCGTGGCCGATGCGCAGCTGCAGCGCCAGCGCGTCGACCTGGCCGCGAGCCAGGAGCTGGGCAAGATCGTGCTCGACCTTTCGGCCAAGCGCGCGCTGTCGGAGACCTCGGCGATCCGCGCCCGCGCCGACATCGCCAAGACCCGCGCCGAGACCAGCCGCGCGCAGGCCGAAGCCGAGCGCGCGCGCATCCGCCTCGGCGACGCCGGCAACGGCAACGTGCAGGTGCGGCAGGCCCTGGTGGCGATGGAGCAGGCCGAGCTCGAACTGCGCCACGCCACGGTGGTGGCGCCCGCCAACGGCGCGGTCACCAACCTGCGTCTCTCCGCGGGCCAGTTCGCGAGCCGCGGCCAACCGGTGATGAGTTTCGTCGCCGACGGCCCGCGCTGGGTGACCGCGGCGATGCGCGAGAACCAGCTGGGCAACATCGCCGCCGGCAACCGCGCCTACGTCGTGTTCGACGATCGGCCGGGCAGGGTGTTCGCCGCGCGCGTGGAAAGCGTCGGCTGGGGCATTGCGCAGGGCGGCGAGGCGCCGACCGGCCAGCTGCCCGAAGTGCCGGCGCCCAGCGGCTGGCTGCGCGAGCCGCAGCGCTTCCCGGTGCGCATCGTGCTGGATCCGCCTGCAGATGGCGTGCAGCCGCTGCCGCCCGGCCGCAGCGGCGCGCAGGCCAACGTGGTGGTGCTCACCCGCGAGCGTTCGCTGCTCAACCCGCTGTCGCGCGCCTGGATCTGGATGATCGCCAAGCTGAGCTACCTGCAATGAGCGCGCAGCCGGCCACTCCCAGGCCAGCCGAGCACGCCGATGCCAGGCTGCACGCGACGCTGCGCTTCGCGGTCGGGGTCACGGCCGCGTTCGTGGCCTGCGAGGCCCTGCAGTGGGCACCGTCGTTCCTCGCCCCCGTGCTCGCCGCGGTGCTGCTGGCCAACCTGCCGATGCGGCCGCCGCTGAAGCTGGCGCTGGTGCTGGTGGTGGCGATGGCGGCGGCGGCGCTGTTCGCATTCGTGATCGCCTCGCTGCTGCGCGGCACGCCCGTGGTGCTGTTCGGGCTGATTGCGCTGTGCATGTTCCTGGCGTTCCTGGCGATGCTCGGCGGCCGCCCGGCCTTGCCGTTCATGCTGCTGCTGATCTGCCTGGCGACCATTCCGGTCGTGGTGATGATCGCGCCCGCGGAGGCGGGCGCCTTCCCGGTGGCACTGGTACGGGGCATCGCGCTGGCGCTGGTGGTGATCGCCCTGGTCCACCTGCCCTGGCCGCGCTTGCCAGTACCGGTGCCAAAGCCGGCCGCGCGCGCCAGCACCGCGACGCCGCTGGCGCGCGCGCTGCTTTCGACCGCGGTGGTGATGCCGGTGATGCTGGTCTACCTGCTGTTCGGCCTGGCCGACGTGCTGCCTGTGCTGGTGGCGACGGTGATGCTGGTGGTCAATTTCGACCTGCAGTCCGGTCGCGCGCAGGCGCTGGGCATGGTGCTCGGCAACTTCGCCGGCGGCCTGCTCGGCCTTGTCCTGCACAGCCTGCTGCTGACCACGCCGAGCCTGCCGTTCCTCGCGATCCTGCTGTGCGTGGTGCTGCTGGGCTTCGGCCAGCGCATCGTCGCCGGCGGTCCGATGGGCGCCGTGGCGCTGGTCGCCTGCAATGCCATGTTGATCATTCTCGGCTCCGCGATCGCGTCGGGGCCGGGTTCGCTGTCGCTGTGGCTGGCGCGCCTGTCGCAGTTCGCGCTCGCCGGCGCCTTCGCGGTCGGGACGATGCACCTCGTCTGGTACCGCGCATTCCCGCTTCGTCCCGCACCGCCAGGATCCGTGATCCGCTGATCGGGATCCTCCACCGAGTCGCCGCAAACCCCGGAGAAGACGCCATGCATATCGATGCTAAAGCCGTTGCCTACGCTGCGCTCATGCCGGCCCTGGCGACCGCACCCACGAACCGGCAGCGTCTGTTCATGCGCTACTTCACCGCGATCCTGATCGACCTGGTCGTGCTCAACCTGTTCGTCGAATACTCGGACAAGGTGACGATCGACTCGTTCACCGTCTCGTTGCTGGCGGCGGTGCTGTTGCAGGCACTGCTGAAGCTGACAATCGCAGTCGAACATCGCGTCGCGGTGTTCTTCAACGCACGCGCCGGTGGCCTCATGCGGTTCCTGCGGTTCTTCTTCGCATGGTTGGTGCTGTTCGGGTCGAAGTTCGTGATCCTCGAGGCGCTCTCGCTGACGTTCGGCGACAGCGTCCGCTTCGACGGCAGGTTCCATGGGCTGGTGACGCTGATCGTGGTGATCGTGGTGATGCTGGTGAGCGAGGAAGCCATCGTCCGGCTCTATCGCAGCCTTGGCGTGCGGAGCCACCATGGTCATGGCGGATAGGCCGGACGAAGGCTTCCTCGCTCACTGGCATCGCCCACGGCCCAGGTCGGGACGGCAGGTGTCATTCTCCCGGATCAGGGCAGGGCGGGCCGGTTCGTCCTGCAGCGGCTCTTCGACCCACTGCCAGAACAGCTGGTAGGCGACCGCCAGCACCACGGGACCGATGAACAGGCCGATGATGCCGTTGGTGACCATCCCGCCCACCGCGCCGACCAGGATCACCGGCATCGGCACCGCGACGCCGCGCCCCAGCAGCAGCGGCTTGAGCACGTTGTCGACGAGTCCCGCGACGAACACGTAGATCGAGAACACGATCGTCGCCACGCTGACGCCCTGGGTGGCGATGACGAACACGATCACCGGCAGCGTCACCAGCGTCGCCGGGATCTGCATGATGCCCAGCAGGAGCACCGCGAGCGCCAGCAAGCCGGCGCCGGGGACGTCCATGAGCACGAAGCCGACGCCGATCAGCAGCATCTGGATGAAGGCGATGCCGACCACGCCCAGCGCCACCGCGCGGATGGTGGATGTGCAAAGTGCGGTGATCCCGGGGCCCCTGTCGGCGCCGAACACGCGCGAGGCGATCTGCACGGCGCTGCGATGGCCGTTCTGCGCGTAGGCCATGATGATGCCGGCGACGATCAGGGACGCGATGAACACCAGCAGGCCCATGCCCAGCGCCGCGAGCTTGCCAAGCAGGACCAGGCTGGTCTCCCTGAGCTGCGGCGCGAACTTCTGGGCCAGGCTGGTCAGGTCGGTTGCCGCCTGCAGCCACACGGCATGCAGGCGTCCACCGACCAGCGGCCAATCCGCGACCGACGGGGATGGCGGCGGGATATGGAAGCCGCCGTCCTTGACGACGGCGATCGCATGTTGCGCGGAACCGGCCAGCGAAATGCCCAGCAGGTAGATCGGGACCAGCAGCACGCCGAGCGCGAGCAGCACGATCACGGTGGCGGCGCGGCCATCCTTGTTGCCCAGCCTTCGCTTCAGGTTGCAGTCCAGCGGGTAGAAGGTGATCGCCAGGATCACCGCCCAGAGCAGGAGGTCGAGGAACGGACGGAAGATCCGGAAGCAGAAGACCGCCAGCGCGAACACCAGGCCGGCGCGGATGAGTACATCGAGCAGGTCGCGCGACAGCGCCTTCTCCGGCAGCGGCGAGGCGGGCATGGGGCATCTCCTACCGTTGGCCGCCCTGGTCCCGGCTGGTGACCCAGTGGATCGCGTCGAGCAAAGCCTGGTCGTCGACCGGTTTGCGCAGGAACATCCGTGCGCCCAGGTTGCGCGCCATGGAGCGCGTGTCCTCGTCGTCACGCGCGGACACGGTGATCACCGGCAGCTTCAGCTGGCGCGCCTTCAACTCCGCCTGCACCTGCATGCCGGTCATGCGCGGCATGGTGATATCGAGCAGGATGCAGGCATCCTCGCCGTCCACCACTTCGCCAAGGAACCGTTCGGCCGAGCCATAGGGGCGCGGATCCAGGCCGGCGGAGCGGAACAGCTTGGCGAAGCCCTCGCGGACGGCCTCATCGTCATCGACGATGTACACGATCACGGAGCGCCCGATGCCGGACATCTTGGCCACGTCGGAGGTCCTGTGGTCGCCGTACTGTGGCGACCTTAGCCCTGGGGCGACAGACGGAGAATGGGACCATGATCCCATCCGTTCGCGGCGCCTAGATCCCCACGCCGACCGCATCGCACAGCCGCACCAGCTGCGCGACCGACCGCACCTCCATCTTGCCCATGGCGCGGCCGCGGTGGACCTTGACGGTTTTCTCCGCGATGCCGAGATCGGCCGCGATCTGCTTGTTCAGGCGTCCTGCGATCACGTGGTCCATGACTTCGCGTTCGCGTGGCGACAGCCGGTCGAGCCGAAGGCTGATGCCGTCCAGGCGACCCTGCGCTTCGCGGGCTGTTCGATGGTCGGTGATGGCCTGCTCGATGGCCGGCACGAGCACGGCTTCATCGACGGGTTTTTCGAGGAAGTCGCGGGCACCCTGCTTCATCGCCCGCACGCCGATCGCGAGGGTCGACTGACCGGTCAGGTAGATCACCGGCAGCGTGTTGCCGTCCTCGCGCATCCGGTCGTGCAGCTCCGGCCCGGTCATCCCGGGCATGCTGACGTCCAGCAGGACACAGCCGTCGAGGTGGCCGGGCCGCTCCTCGAGGAATGCATCGGCGGTCGCATAGGCGCGCACGTCCCAGCCGATGGCGCGGAGCAGGCGCGACAAACCATCGCGCACGTCGGGATCGTCGTCGATTACGTAGACAGTGTCATGGGCGTCCATCGTCCATAAACCTGCTGGAGTCGCCATCCGCTGGCAACCGTTGCCCTGTGCGACGGGTATGCGCGCCCATGCGTCGCATTGCAAGCCGCCACGGCGGCCGGGGAGGCGCCCGTCCGATGGACGGCACCGCAGCGGCGTCCGCGCCGGCACCCGCGCAGGCGGGCACGGCCCGCTTCCGGGAGTAGACTTGGCCGCGCTCGCCAACGGGGTCGATGCCGGAATGCTGGGCTTGAGCTGGATCAACCTGGTGTGGCCCATGGTGGCGGCTGCGAGCCTCACGCTCGCGGGCATCCACCTCGTCATCTGGTGCAGGCAGAGGAGCCAGCACGCCAACGTCCTGTTCGCGCTGACCGCGGTCTCGGTCGCGCTCATCTCGATGTTCGAACTGGCGCTGATGCGCGCGCGGACGCCGGACGAGTACGGCGACCTGGTGCGCTGGGCCCATGTCCCCATCGCGGTGCTGGTCGTGGGGCTCGTCGGATTCGTGCTCGTGCACTTTCGTGCCGGAAGCATGCCCCTGGCGGTGGCGGCCTGCCTGAGCCGGATTGCATGCCTGGCGCCCAACTTCCTTTCCGGCGCGAACCTCAACTTCCACTCGATTGCGGAACTGCGGACGCTGCCCGTATGGGGCGGCGATGCCATTTCGGTGCCCGCAGGCGCGCTCCCCAGCCCGTGGATGGCGCTGGGCCATGCCAGCGTGCTGCTGCTGGTGCTGTTCATCGCCAGCGCGATCGTGCAGGTCTGGCGCCGCGGGCCCTCCCCCGATCGTCGCAGGGTGCTGGTGGTCGGCGGCGGCATGGTGCTGTTCGTCCTGTTCTCCGGCGAATGGACCTGGGCGGTGGTGCATGGCGAGGTGCGGGGTCCGCTGGCCTTCAGTCCCGCCTTCCTGTTCGTGCTGCTGGGGATGGGGTATGAGCTCGGTGGCGACTTGCTTCGGGCCGGCCAGCTGGCCAGGCACCTGGCTGCCGCCGAGCTGAGGCTGCACGAGACCCGGCGCAGGATGGACCAAGCGGTGCACGCCGCCGATGTCGGGCTCTGGAACTGGAACATGGCCGGTGGGCGCTCCTGGTTCTCGGATCACGCGCTGCGCCTGCTGGGGTGCAGCCCCGGCGAGGCCTTCGACATGGCGCGGCTGCTCGAACGCGTGCATCCCGAAGACCGCCATCGCTTCGACGATGCGCTGCGGGACGCGCTGAACGCGGATGGCGCCTACATGTGCGAGTACCGGATCCTGCTTCCCGACGACACCACGCGCTGGCTCGTGGCCCGCGGCCAGGCCGAGTCAGGCGACGGGCGCGCGGTGACGCGCATCGACGGGGTGCTGGTCGACATCACCGAGCGCAAGCACGCCGAGGAGCGGTTCCGCCTGGTCGTCGAAAAGGCACCCCTGGCCATGCTGATGACCGATCCGGAAGGCCGCATCGCGCTTGCCAACCAGCAGGCGGAAGCGCTGTTCGGCTACTCGCGCGCGGAGCTGGCCGGCATGCCGGTGGAGCGGATCGTTCCGGCGCGGTTCCGCCGCGTCCATCATGCCGATCGGACCAGGTTCATGGCCGCGCAGCGCGCCATCGGCAACGGCCGCGACATGTACGGCCTGCACAAGGACGGGGCCCGGATCCCGATCGATGTGGCGCTCAACCCGATCCCGATGGAGTCCGGCCCGTTCGTGCTGGTGTCGGTGATGGACCTGCGCGAACGGATCCGCATGGAGCGCGAGATCGCGCTGCAGCGCGACGAGCTTGCGCACCTGTCGCGGCTGGCCCTGCTGGCGGAGCTGTCGGGTTCGCTGGCGCACGAGCTCAACCAGCCGCTCACCGCGATCCTGGCCAACGCGCAGGCGGCGGTCCGCTTCCTGGCCCACGCACCGCCCAACCTCGAGGAAGTGCGCGACGCCCTTGCCAACATCGTCGACAGCGACAAGCGCGCGGGCGAGGTCATCCGCCGCCTGCGTGCGCTGCTGCGCAAGGAGCTCTCCGACTACGGAAGCCTCGACGTCAACGAAGTGGTGCTGGACGTCCTGCGCATCATCCGCAGCGACCTGTTGAACAGGAGCGTGGAGGTGGTGCTCGACCTCGCCGAGGGCATGCCGCGCGTGCACGGGGACAAGGTGCAGCTGCAGCAGGTGCTGTTGAACCTGATCATGAACGCCAGCGATGCCATGAACGACCTCGCGCATGGCCGCGAGCTTTCGGTGGTGACCGTGCTGGCGGCCGACAACCGGGTGACCGTGTCGGTCTCGGACATCGGGAAGGGCATTCCAGACGGAGACACCGAGCGCATCTTCGTGCCGTTCGTCACCAGCAAGCGCGAGGGCCTCGGCCTCGGGCTTGCGGTGTGTCGGACGATCATCAATGCCCACGCCGGCACCTTGTGGGCCACCAACAACGCGGGTCCCGGCGCAACGCTCGCCTTCAGCCTGCCCGCGAGTGACCACCCCGGATCCGATGGTGGCGCGCAGGACGGGCGTGGCCTAGGGCCGGCTCCCACCTGAGGACGCGGCCAAAGCGAGCCGCCCGCGTTTGAACCGATGCGACCAAGGGGCAATTGGGCCCGTGCGCGTTTCCTGCTTCCATGCGTCACAGACAGGTCGCCTCCCCCACACGGCGTACGTCGTCCCGCGCGCATATGGCTTGCAACGAGTCGCATCGAGGAACCGCGCCATGAAAGTATCCAAGTTCGCCTGGCTCCAGTGTTCAGCGCTGGCCCTGCTGGTGCTGGCTGGCTGCACCAGCAGCAACATCCGCGATGCGGCACCCGGCCAGGAACGCGCAGCCGCGGTGGAGGAAGAACGCAATGAGGTGCGCGCGGCAGCGCGCAGCACGTTGCAGGAGCTCTACGCCACGCAGCCGGGCGCCAGGCAGGCGGTGGAAGGCGCGGCCGGGCACGCGGTATTCAGCAACTTCGGCATGAAGATCCTGGTCGCCGGTGGCGGCTCCGGAAGGGGCCTGGCGGTCGACAGGGCGGGGCGGGAAATCTTCATGCGCATGGCCGAGGTGCAGGCCGGCATCGGCTTCGGCGTCAAGAAGTTCCGGGTGGTGTGGGTGTTCGACACGCAGGCGGCGTACGACGAGTTCGTCACCAAGGGCTTCGAGTTCGGCGGCCAGGCGACGCTCGCCGCGCAGGCCGGCGGCCAGGGCGCCGCCTACGCGGGCGCAATGTCGGTCTCGCCGGGCGTCTGGGTTTACCAGATCACCGACGACGGACTCGCCGCCGAGTTGACTGTGAAAGGCACCAGGTACTACCGCGACAAGGATCTCAACTAGTGCCGGCAATCCGTGCACCCCATCGGTAGCTCGCTGGAGGTAGCGGTGAACAAGTCGCGCGAGGACCGGTAGGCGGCGATCAATGCCGCCGTGACCGATATTCGCCAAGTACCCGTTCGGGCTGGCGGATGAAACAGGTGTCATGCACCCCCTTCAACCGTGAGATGCGGAGCTGACCATGGCAATCGAGCGCAAACCCAACATCCTCATACTTTGGGGCGACGACATCGGCTACTGGAACATCAGCGCCTACAACCAGGGAATGATGGGCTACAAGACGCCCAACATCGACAGCATCGCCAAGGAAGGTGCGTTGTTCACCGACTGGTATGGCCAGCAGAGTTGCACAGCTGGTCGCGCCTGTTTCATCACCGGGCAGGTCGGCTTCCGCACCGGCATGCTCAAGGTCGGTTTGCCCGGCGCCCAGGAAGGGCTCAAGGCGCGCGACGTGACGATTGCCGAACTGCTCAAAGGACAGGGCTACAAGACCGGTCAGTTCGGCAAGAATCACCTCGGTGACCTCGACGAACATCTGCCCACCGCGCATGGTTTCGATGAGTTCTTCGGCTCGCTTTACCACCTCAATGCCGAAGAGGAGTTCGAGAATCCCGATTACTTCAAAGATCCGGAGATGATCAAGAAGTACAAGACGCGCGGCGTGCTCCATTGCTGGGCGAACCCGGACGGCACCCAGAAGATCGAGAGCAAGGGTCCGCTGGGCAAGAAGCGCATGGAGACCATCGACGAGGAGGTCACCAAGGAGGCGCTGCGTTTCATGGAAGAGGCCAAGAACGAGGACAAGCCGTTCTTTCTATGGTGGAACGCCACCCGTATGCACATCTTCACCCACCTCAAAGAGGAGAGTCAGGGCGTGACAGGCCTGGGCACCTATCCCGACGGCATGGTCGAACACGATGGTCACGTCGGGCAGATGCTCGCCAAGCTCAAGGAGCTCGGGCTAGACGAGAACACCATCGTCATGTACTCGACTGACAACGGCTCCGAATCCTTCAGCTGGCCGGATGGCGGCACGACGCCGTTCCGCGGCGAAAAGAACACCAACTGGGAGGGTGGCTACCGGGTGCCCTGCGCGCTTCGCTGGCCGGGCATGATCGAGCCGGGAACGGTGAACAACGACCTGTTCGCACACGAGGACATGCTGCCGACGCTCCTCGCCGCTGCTGGCGTGCCCGATGTCAAGAAGCAGTTGCTCACGGGAATGGAGATCGGCGAGAAGACGTTCAAGGTCCATCTGGATGGATACAACATCACCGATGCGCTCGGCGGCAAGAGCGCCAGCCCACGGCACGAGTTCATGTACTTCAATGATGACGGTTCGATCGTCGCGCTGCGTTACGACAACTGGAAGCTTACGTTCCAGGTGCAGCGTGCCGAGGGCCTGGAGGTCTGGCAGGAGCCGTTTGTTGCCTTGCGGTTCCCGATGTTGAACAACCTGCGCTCAGATCCATTCGAGCAAGCCCACGAGATTGGTATCGGCTATCCGAAGTGGCGCCTGGACCGTGCGTTCCTGCTGGTGCCGGCGCAGGCCATCGTCGGCAAGTTCCTCATGAGCTTCAAGGAGTTCCCGCCCAGCCAGAAGCCGGGAAGTTTCAGCCTTGATCACGTGATGGCATCGATCTCGGCAGGCCTGCAGGGCGGGTGATGGAAGTCGTTACTGCAAACGATGTACTGCCGCATTGCGGCGGCAGTGCACCGGCGCCGAAGCGCGACGCGCCCGTCGGAGGCGGGCGCGCGTGCGAACCCGATGCGCACGATTGTTTCAGCTGGGGTGGAATGACGGACGACGAAGCTGGCCAAGGGGGGGCCGACAGGATCGCGCAGGCCGTGGGCGCTTTCTACGAGCGCCACCCGTATCCGCCGCCGGTCGATGACCTCGACCGCTACCGCCAAGCGTGGGACGACGCACGGCGGCGAGCCGATGCCCATCTGTTCTGGCCGGCCGAATCTTATCGCGATGACCGCAGCATTCTGGTCGCGGGCTGCGGCACTTCACAGGTCGCGAAGTACGCGCTGCGCTGGCCAAATGCACGCGTGACCGGCATCGATCTGAGCGCTGCCAGCATCGAGGAAACCCGGAAGCTCAAGCACAGGTACGGTCTGGAGAACCTGGAACTGCATCAATTGCCGGTCGAGCGCGTTGTCGATCTCGGACGCAGTTTCGAACAAGTGGTCTGCACCGGTGTGCTGCACCACCTGTCGAGCCCAGACACTGGTTTACGGGCGCTGCGCGAAGTCCTCGAACCTGGTGGCGCCATGCACCTGATGTTGTATGCGCCCTATGGCCGCGCCGGGATCTACATGCTGCAGGAGTACTGCCGCCGGCTCGGAATTGGCACGACACGGCAGGAAATACAGGAACTCGCCGCAAGCCTGGACATGTTGCCGGCAGGCCACGCGCTGATACCGCTGCTGCATAACGCCCGCGACTTCCAAAGCGAGGCCGGCCTGGCGGATGCGTTGCTGCACCCGCAGGACCGGGCGTACTCCGTGCCGGAGGCGCTGGACTTTCTGTGTGCGGCCGACCTGGTGTTCGGGCGCTGGATACTGCAAGCGCCTTACCTGCCATATTGCGGCGCGCCACTCGTTACGCCCCATCACGCGCTGCTGGCACAACTAGATCCGGAAGGGCAGTTTGCCGCGATGGAGCTGTTCCGCGGAACCATGAGGCAGCACAGCCTGATTGCATACCGCAACGACCGTGTACGCCACGCGGAGATCACCTTCGACGACGAGGCATGGTTGGACTACGTGCCAATCAGGAAGCCCGACACCATCGCGGTGCAGGAGCGCCTGCCCGCAGAATCCGCCGCAGTCCTCATCAATCGCAGCCACTCCTACGCAGATATCTACTTGCCGATCGACGCCCGACAGAAGGTCTTGTTTGATGCGATCGACGGTTCGCGCTCAATCGGCGAGCTGGCTCCGGACTGCGAGCGACGCCAGACCGCGCGGATCCTGTTCGAACGACTTTGGCGTTACGACCAAGTGGTGTTCGACTTGTCATACCGGCCGACCCGATCGAAAGCTGATGCGGGCCCCTGCAACTCTTATGACCACCAACGGGATTTTTTATGAGCGCGATACTTGAAGCCATGCCCGTCGCCGCGCCGGGACCGTGTCCGTTTCCCGGCATGGTCTGGATCCCCGGCGCGACGTTTCGCATGGGTTCCGACCATCACTACCCCGAGGAAGCGCCAGCGCACCCGGTCAAGGTGGACGGCTTCTGGATGGACGCCACACCGGTGACCAACGCGCAGTTCCGCCGGTTCGTCGAAGCGACCGGACATGTCACGTTCTGCGAAACCGCGCCGGATGCATCCGATTACCCCGGCGCCGATCCTTCGATGCTGATCCCCGCATCGGTGGTGTTCGTGCCACCGACACATCGCGTGTCGTTGGTCAATCACTACCAGTGGTGGCAGTTTGTGCCCGGCGCCGACTGGCGTCATCCGCTGGGGCCGTGCAGCTCGATCGATGGCTGCGACGATCACCCCGTGGTTCATGTGGCACATGTCGACGTCGAAGCCTATGTACAGTGGGTCGGCAAGCAACTGCCGAGCGAAGCCGAGTGGGAATGGGCGGCGCGTGGCACAGGCGCCGACACCGAATTTGCGTGGGGCGATGAACTCGCACCGGGCGGACGACACCTTGCGAACACGTGGCAAGGCGAGTTTCCCTGGCAGAACCTCGCCGAGGACGGGCATGTCGGCACCTCGCCGGTCGGCACGTATCCAGCCAATGCCCACGGGCTGTCGGACATGATCGGCAACGTCTGGGAGTGGACCAGCGACTGGTACAGCCAGCGCCACGCCGAACCTGCAGCCAAGGCCTGCTGCATTCCAAGCAATCCGCGCGGCGGTGCACGTGACGCCAGTTTCGATCCGGCGCAGCCGCACATCCGCATCCCGCGCAAGGTGATGAAGGGCGGCTCGCACCTGTGCGCGCCGAACTACTGCCAGCGCTATCGCCCGGCCGCACGCATGTCGCAGCCGGTCGATACCTCGACGTCGCATCTTGGTTTCCGCTGCGTGGTCCGTGCCGGGCGGGGGAGCGACTAGCGATGGAAGCGCTGTTCCGCGAGCTCTCCAATGCCGTGGCGCTGGCGCTCGAGGCAGCCTCGGTGCTGATCATCGTGATCGGCGCGATGGAGTCCCTGTACCGGCTCGTGGTGCCGCTGATCGCGCGCGTGGATACGCATGGCGTGCGCCGTGCGGCGTGGCTGGTCCTGGCCCGCTGGCTGGTGCTCAGCCTGGAGTTCATGCTCGCGGCGGACATCGTGCGCAGCGCCATCGCACCCAGCTGGGACGACATCGGCCAGCTCGCTGCGATCGCGCTGATCCGCACCTTCCTCAACTACTTCCTCGAACGCGACCTGGAAGAAGCGGCGCAGCTGAAAGACGCGCCCGGCAACCCGGCGGAGGCTTCGTGAATACTCCCCATGATCCCGCAGGCGACCGCGTCAAGCCGCTGCCGGAAGCGCTGGCCAGGTCGGTGGAAGGCAAGGACAGCGGTACCGCGTCGACCCTGCTTTCGACGCACAGGACCCAGCTGTCGGAGCACCGCACCAACCTGTCGGAGCATCGCACCGGTCTGTCCGACCTGCGATCGCATCTGTCGAACGAACGCACCCACCTGTCCTACCTGCGCACCGCGATCTCGCTGATCGGATTCGGCATCACCATCAACCGCTTCAGCGTGTTCCTGCAGGAGCAGGGCAAGGTGGCGGCCAACCAGACCGGTCCGATGCTGCGCAGCTCGGAGCACGCTGGTGCCGGGATGGTCGTCATCGGCCTGGTGCTGATCGTGTGGTCGTTGTACCGCTACTGGCACGTCAACGAGGACATCGAGAAAGCGCGATTCAGGCCGCTGCATCGCGCCGTGATCATGCTCACGGTGCTGCTGGTGCTGGCAGGCGGATTCACGGCTGCCTGGCTGTTTCTCCAACAGTAGGTCCGGGAGCTCGGTATGGACGACATGTGGATGCGCTTCGTCGAGAACATGATCGACCGGGTCAGCGGGCCGATGAAACTCAGGCTGCTCCTGCAACCGACCATGGCCGCCATCTTTGCGGTCCTGGATGGCTTGAAGGATGCGAAGTGGGACAAGCCGCCGTACTTCTGGGGGCTGCTGAAGGATCCGCAGCACCGCCGGGAGATGGAACTGGATGGCTGGAAGCACGTCGGCAAGGTTTTCATCCTGGCGCTGGTCCTGGACGTCGTCTACCAGGTGATGGTCGCGCGCTTCGTCTATCCGGGCGAGGCCGTCGTCGTCGCGATCGTCCTGGCGATCGTGCCCTATCTGATGCTGCGCGGACTGGTCAACCGCCTGGTGCGCAAGTTCGGTTGATGACCCGGAACTGCTCTTCTGTGCTCCCAAGGAGATACCCATGTCCACCCAAAAGAATGACATCCAACGCAGCATCCTGCCCATCCCGGACCTCCAGCACGTGGGTGTGACCACGTATGACGCCAAAGACCCGGGCGCGAAGTATCCGAAGATCGAGCAACTGCGTCCGCCGAAGGGCGCGCCCAATGTGCTGGTCATCCTGATTGACGACGTGGGGTTTGGCGCATCGAGCGCGTTCGGCGGACCTTGCCACACGCCGGCTGCCGAGCGATTGGCGAAGAACGGACTGAAGTTCAATCGCTTTCACACCACCGCGCTCTGCTCGCCGACGCGCCAGGCGTTGCTGACCGGGCGCAACCACCATTCGGTGAGCATGGGTGGCATCTGTGAAATCGCGACCTCGGCTCCGGGCTACTCGTCAGTGCTGCCGAAGAACAAGGCGCCGCTGGCCATGACGCTCAAGCTCAACGGCTATTCGACGGCGCAGTTCGGCAAGTGCCACGAGGTGCCGGTCTGGCAGACGAGCGCGATGGGCCCCTTCGACCAATGGCCCTCCGGCGGCGGCGGGTTCGAGTACTTCTACGGCTTCATCGGCGGAGAAACCGACCAGTACTATCCAGGCCTCTATGAAGGTACGACGCCGATAAATCCGGGCAAGACACCCGAAGAGGGCTACCACTTCACCGAGGACATGACGAACAAGGCGATCGCCTGGATCCACCAGCAGAAGTCGCTGATGCCCGACAAGCCGTTCTTCATCTATTTCGCACCTGGCGCGACCCACGCGCCGCATCACGTGCCGAAGGATTGGATCGACAGGTACAAGGGAAAATTCGACGGCGGATGGGACCGGCAGCGCGAGGAGACGTTCGCGTGGCAGAAGAAGCTGGGCGTGATTCCCGCTGATGCTGTCCTCACCGAGCGGCCCGCCGAGATTCCCGCCTTCGATGAGATGCCGGAGGCGCTCAAGCCGATCCTCAGGCGCGAGATGGAGATCTATGCGGCGTTCCTCGAGCATACCGACCATCATGTTGGCCGCCTGCTCGATTCCCTGAAGGACCTGGAGATCCTCGACGACACGCTGATCTACTACATCATCGGCGACAACGGCGCTTCAGCAGAGGGGACGCCGAATGGCTGCTTCAACGAAATCGCCGTGCTCAACGGCATGGGTACGCTGGAAACGCCTGAGTTCCTGATGAGCAAGATCGACGACTTCGGCGGGCCGGAAGCATCGAACCACTACGCGGTGGGTTGGGCGCATGCGATGAACACGCCTTTGCAATGGACCAAGCAGGTGGCGTCCCACTTCGGCGGCACCCGCAACGGCACCATCGTCCACTGGCCAAACGGTATCAAGGCCAAGGGCGAGGTCCGCACGCAGTTTCATCACGTGATCGACATCGCGCCGACGGTGCTCGAGGCGGCAGGGATACCTGCTCCGATGATCGTCAACAGCGTGCAACAAGCGCCGATCGAGGGCACCAGCATGCTGTACGCGTTCAATGACGCCAAGGCGGCGGAGCAACGCGAAACACAGTACTTCGAGATGTTCGGCAACCGGGGTATCTACCACAGGGGTTGGACCGCCGTGACCCGGCATGGCATCCCTTGGGTAGGCTTCTACGACCGTACCTTCGATCAGGATATCTGGGAGCTGTATGACACCAATACCGACTGGAGCCAGTCGAAGGACCTGGCCAAGGACAATCCGGAGAAGCTGTACGAGCTGCAGCGGCTGTTCCTGATCGAAGCGGTCAAGTACAACGTGCTCCCGCTCGACGAGCGCCTGTTCGAGCGCTTCAACCCGGACCTCGCCGGCCGGCCCCAGCTCATCAAGGGCAACACGCAGCTGCTGTATGGCGGCATGAACCGGTTGAGCGAAGGTTCGATCGTCGCTACCCACAATAAGTCGTACTCGTTGACCGCGGAGATCGAGGTGCCGAAATCCGGCGCCGAAGGCGTCATCGTCGCCATGGGCGGCATGACGGGCGGCTGGAGCTTCTACGCCAAGAACGGCAAGTTGAAGCACTCCTACAACTTCTTCGGCATCAATGAGTACTTTGCCGAGGGCACGCAGCCCATTCCTGAAGGGAAGCACCAGGTCCGCATGGAGTTCAAGTACGACGGCGGCGGCACTGCCAAGGGCGGCACCGTGTCGCTGTACGTGGACGGCAAGAAAGACGGCGAAGGCCGTGTCGACCAGACCGTGCCGATGGCGTTCGGCACAGAGACCTGCGACCTCGGCGAGGATGCCGGCGCACCCGTGTCTTCGGACTACGAGGCAACGGGCAACCGGTTCTCCGGTCAGGTCAACTGGGTGCAGATCGACTTGGAGAAGGACGATAACGACCACCTGATCTCGCCGGAGGAGCGCTTCACGCTGGCGATGGCGCGGCAGTAAGAACTGGCGGCGGTCGAGTTGATGGCCGGGAAGAACTGGATCGTGAGGACTTTTGGTGGCTGGCCGGCCCAGTGCCCGCAGGCGTGGTCATGCAGCGGCACGAAATGGGATTCAACGTCGACGCGGTGATGAACAATGTTACTGAGAGCTCCGGCCGAAGGAGGTCGTGATGAATCCTCGGAGCTGGCTCACGTTGGCGGTTGCCTGGGCCGGCCTCGCCGCAACGCCAGCTGTCCTCGCCGATGAGGGCGGCGTGAGCTTCTGGATGCCGGGGCAATTCGCCAGTTTCGTGGCGGCACCTGGCGACCCGGGTTGGTCGCTCGGCATGGTCTATTACCACGCCACTACCGATGCCGACGCCGCGCAGTCGTTTCCCCGCGGCGGGCGAATCGCCGCTGGCCTCGATGTACGAGTCGACCTGTTGCTCCTCGCGCCGACTTTCGTAGTAAAGACACCGGTCGCTGGCGGGCAGGCCGCGTTTTCCATTGCCGGGTACGTGGGACGTGTCGATGTCGAGACGACCGCCATGCTCCAGGGGCCGCTCGGCAATACGTTTACAGGCGGCTTGCGCGATTCGCTCCAGGGCGTAGGCGATCTTTATCCGTCAGCGTCGCTGAAATGGAACCATGGCAACCACAACAACATGGTCTACACGATGGCGGGTGTGCCGGTCGGATCCTATCGGGCCGATCGCCTTGCCAATCTCGGCAGCAACCACTGGTCGGTCGATGTGGGCGGTGGCTACACCTACCTGAATTCGACCAAGGGGCGCGAGTTCTCGGCCGCAGTTGGCGTGACCCACAACTGGGAGAACCCGGACACGGGCTACCAGAACGGCGTCAGCGCGCATCTGGACTGGGCGGCGTCGCAGTTCCTGTCCGAGGCAACGCATGTCGGGCTGGGCGGCTACTTCTATCGACAAGTCACCGGCGACAGCGGCGCCGGGGCGGTGCTCGGCGATTTCAAGTCCCGAGTCTCAGGCATCGCGCCGCAAGTGGGGTACTTCTTCCCCTTGGGCGCACACAAAGGCTACGTCAACGCCAAAGGCATCTACGAGTTCGATGCAAGGAATCGTCCATCGGGCTGGAACGCGTGGGTGACGTTGGCCATCCCCCTCGGCCGATAGCATCCCGCTGCACCGCTCCGGCCGGCCATGTGTCCGGCCGACATCCTGGGCCTGAGCTGCATCCACGCCCATCGGCCGACACTCGAATTAGGCCCTAGGTCCAATTGAGGCCACTCTTTTCCGCGCCGCAGAATCAATGAACGCGATCAGGAAGGAATATGGCGATGTCCGACGAAAAGATGGCTCGAACTGTTTTGCCCATTCCCTCATCTCCCCGCATAGGCCTGATCACCTATGACGCGAAGGACCCGGATACAAAATTCCCGCCGATCGAGCAGTTGCGCCCGCCCAAGGGCGCGCCCAACGTGCTGGTGATCCTGATCGATGATGCAGGCTTCGGCTCCACAAGCGCGTTTGGCGGACCTTGCAACACGCCGAATGCCGAGCGCCTCGCGGCGCGGGGCCTGAAGTACAACCGCTTCCACACGACGGCGCTCTGCTCGCCGACGCGCCAGGCCCTGCTCACCGGTCGCAATCATCACTCGGTCGGCATGGGCTGCATCACCGAGGCCGCCACCGGCTCTCCTGGCTATTCATCGGTTCTGCCAAACACCATGGCTCCGCTGGCGAAGACGCTGAAACTCAACGGCTACGCCACTGCACAGTTCGGCAAATGCCATGAAGTGCCGGTGTGGGAAACCAGCCCGGCCGGCCCGTTCACTGCGTGGCCCACGGGTGGCGGCGGGTTCGAGTACTTCTACGGCTTCATCGGTGGCGAGGCGCATCAGTGGTATCCGTCGCTCTACGAGGGCACCACGCCGATCGAGGTGAAGAAGACACCCGAAGAGGGCTATCACTTCATGGAGGACATGACCGACAAGGCGATCGGCTGGATCGGCCAACAGAAGGCGCTGATGCCTGACAAGCCGTTCTTCATCTATTTCGCGCCCGGCGCGACCCACGCGCCGCACCACGTGCCGAAGGAATGGGCCGACAAGTACAAGGGCAAGTTCGACCAGGGCTGGGACAAGCTGCGCGAAGAGACCTATGCGCGGCAGAAGAAGCTCGGCGTCATTCCCGAGGACTGTGCGCTTACCCCGCGGCACGAGCAGATCCCCGCCTGGGACACCATGCCCGAGGAGATGAAGCCGGTGCTCCGGCGCCAGATGGAGGTGTATGCAGGCTTCCTCGAGTACGCCGACCATCATGTCGGCCGCCTCTTCGACACGCTCGACAAGCTGGACCTGAGCAACGACACGCTGATCTATTACATCATCGGCGACAACGGTGCGTCGGCCGAGGGCACCTTGATCGGCGCCTACAATGAGATGGCCAACTTCAACGGCTTGGCCGCGCTGGAGACTCCCGAGTTCCTGATGGAACGGCTCGACAAGCTGGGTGGGCCGGAGTCCTATAACCACTATGCCGTTGGTTGGGCGCATGCGATGAACACGCCCTATCAGTGGACCAAGCAGGTCGCGTCCCATTGGGGCGGCACCCGTAACGGCACGATCGTGAGTTGGCCGACGGGGATCAAGGGCAAGGGCGAGATCCGCTCGCAGTTCCATCACGTCATCGACGTCGCCCCAACCATCCTGGAGGTGGCGGGCCTGCCGCATCCGGTGTCGGTTGACGGCATCCAGCAGGCGCCGATCGAAGGCGTCAGCATGGTGTACTCAATGAATGACGCAAAGGCCGCCGAACGCCGCGAGACCCAGTATTTCGAAATGTTCGGCAACCGCGGCATCTACCACAAGGGCTGGACGGCCGTGACGCGGCACAAGACGCCGTGGCTACTGGTCGGCGACAAGATTCCGGCGTTCGACGACGACACGTGGGAGCTCTACGACACCAGCACGGATTGGAGCCAGGCGCGTGATCTCGCGGAGAAAAAGCCGGACAAGCTGCGCGACCTGCAGCGGCTCTGGCTGATCGAGGCGACGCGCTACAACGTACTGCCGCTCGACGATCGCGCCGCTGAACGCTTCAACTCCGACCTGGCAGGCCGCCCCGTCCTCATTCGCGGCAATACGCAGATCCTCTTCGGCGGCATGGGACGGCTTTCGGAGAACTCCGTCATCAGCATCAAGAACAAGTCGCACTCGGTGACAGCGGAGATCGATGTGCCGGATGGCGGCGCGCACGGCGTGATCATCGCGCAAGGCGGCAATATCGGTGGCTGGGCGCTTTATGCCAAAGAGGGAAAGCTCAAGTACTGCTACAACCTGATCGGCGTAAAGCACTTCTTTGCCGAGTCCGACAGTGCGATCCCGGCCGGATCCCATCAGGTCCGCATGGAGTTCGCCTATGCAGGCGGGGGACTTGGCAAGGGCGGGGCGGTCACCCTCCTTATCGACGGCAAGCAGGTAGGAAAGGGCCAGGTCGAGGCGACGGCCCCGATGGTGTTCTCGGCCGATGATGGCCTCGATGTCGGCTGTGACACCGGGGCTTCGGTCTCGCCCGACTTCGGCCCGCAGGACAACGAGTTCAACGGCACCGTCAGGGGCGTCCAGCTGGCCATCGCGGAGGCTGCGGAAGACTCCGATCACCTCGTGTCGCCGGAGGAAGCCATGCGCGTGGCGATGGCTCGGCAGTAGCGGGACTGTCTGTGCCCGGGTGATGAAGCAGGAGGGCGCGATGAGTCTCCTCGTTGTTGGCGATCAGAACAGAGCCAGGGCCGAGACCAGGTCGGCGAAGGATGGCCCCCTGCCGGCTCGGGTGTCCACGTCCTGCGCACGACGGCCGTCGCCGGCTGCCTCCCACCTCCATTCGGATGCGACCTTCATGGCCGACATGGACGCCGCCCGGGCCTCGCTGGCGATCAAGATCGCGGGCGTACTCTGAGATGGAGCGCAGGGCCGGCGAGCGACACCCGGCAGCGTCCATCGGCACCGAGGACTTCTCGCTCGTGCTGGGAGGGCCGCTGTATCGACTGCTGCTCAAGATGCGCCTCGCCCGGCCGCCGCTGAGACTCCTGCGTCGCCGCATGCTGGCGATCGTCGCGCTCGCGTGGCTGCCGCTGCTTCTGCTCAGCATCGCGGAAGGCAGCGCAGTGTCTGGCGTCACGATTCCGTTCCTGTCGGACGTCGAAGCCTATGCACGCTTCTTGGTGGCATTGCCCTTGCTGCTGTTCGCGGACGTGATCCTCCACCGGCGACTTGCCGAAGTCGTTGCACAGTTCCGGCGAAGCCAGGTCGTGTCGGCGGATGTCGTGCCGCGTTTCGAGGAGGCTGTCGCCTCGGCGGTTCGCCTGCGTGATTCCGCGCTGGTCGAGTTCGCGATCCTGGCCATCGTGTTCGTCGCGGCACCGTTGGCATGGCATTACGCCCCTGCGCTTCCGGCCAGCACCTGGTACGCCAACGTCCAGGCCGGGCGGGTCGACCTGACGCGTGCGGGCTGGTGGTTCGTGCATGCGAGCGTGCCGCTGTCGCAGTTCATGATCCTGCGCCTCTACTTCCGCCTGTACATCTGGGGACGTTTCCTGTGGCAGGTGTCGCGGCTGCCCTTGCATCTCACGCCAGCCCATCCCGACCGCGCAGGCGGGCTCGGCTTCCTGCAGGACAGCGTGGCCGGCTTCGTGCCGCTGCTGCTCGCACAAGCCATCACCGTGTCCGGATTCATTGCCAGCCGTGTGCTGTTCGACGGCCGCAACGTGCTCGACTTCCGCATCGAGCTGGTGGCCCTCGCGGTGACGCTGCTGGTGGTGGTCCTGCTGCCCTTGTCCCTGTTCACGATGCGCCTCATCGAAACGCGGCGGACGGCGCTGAGCGGCTACGGCGGACTGGCCTCCTCCTATGTGCACGAATTCGACCGCAAATGGCTTCAAGGCGAGGCGCCGCGCGACGAAGCGCTTCTTGGCAGTGCGGACATCCAATCCCTCGCCGACCTTGCGGGTAGCTACGACATCGTGCGCGGCATGCGCCCGATGCCCTTCGACACCCGCGTGGTGATCCAGGTACTGGCCGCCATCGTGCTTCCGTTCCTGCCACTGGTGTTCACGGTGTTCTCGTTGCCGGAGCTGCTGCGTCGCCTGGTCCAGGTGCTGCTGTGATGTCCGGTGGAAGCGTGCGGTTGCCGCGTTCGAATCCCTTCCGAAGGAGAGTTGCGATGAATGCACTGATGAAGACCTCACCAACCAAGGGCAGGGACCTGCGACGTGCGGCGCTCGGAACCGCGCTGTGTGTCGCCGGTCTTTCGCCCCTGGCACAAGCGGCCGACGGTGGCGGTTGGGAGTGGATGGTGGCGCCGTACGGATGGGCCGTGAGCATCGGCACCGATCTGGAGAGGGGCGTGCCGCCTGCGGGCGGCATCAGCAACGATACCGGCTTCGACGATATCGTCGACAAGATCGACGGCGCCTTCCAGCTCCACGTGGAAGGGCAGGGCGAACATCTCGGCATGTTCACGGACTTCACGTTCCTCGGCTTGGCGGACAGCAACGACCACCCCCGCTTCCACACGGAAGCCGACCTGGATACGCGCCTGTTCGAACTGGCGGCCGTATGGAGCCCTGGTGAAGGCCGCTACCGGGGATGGGACCTGTTCGCCGGCCTGCGTTACATCGACGTCGACCTGACCGTGCGGTTCGACCCGGAGAATCCGCAGTTCGAATCGACGACCTTCGACGGCGGCGATTCCTTCAGCGACCTCATGGTCGGCGCGCGCTACACGTGGGCACTTTCCGATCGCTGGGGCGTGACATTGCGCGGAGACGGTTCCTTCGGCGACACCGAGGGCACCTGGAACGCCAGTGTGGTGGGGACGTACCGGATGAAGCATGGCGCGTGGCTGTTCGGCTACCGCTACCTCTCGGCCGAATTCGAGACCGGAGACAGCTCCACCGAGATCACCTTGAACGGGCCGATGGTCGGCTACGGGTTCATGTTCTGAGCAGGAGAACGCAATGCGCAAGCTGATCCGCATCATGGTCGCCGTCGCCCTGTCCGCATGCGTGGCATCGGCATGGGCACAGAAACCAAGCGCCTATCCCGGCAAGGGACAGAGTGCCGAACAGCAGGGCCAGGACGACAGCCAGTGCCTGGCCTGGGCGAAGCAGGACACCGGCATCGATCCGACAACCGTGGCCGGCACGCTGACCGCACCCAAGGGACCGCAGGGAGAGCGCATCCGCGGCGCGGCGCGCGGCGCCGTGCTCGGGGAGGTCGTCAGCGACGATGCCGGCACGGGCGCCGCCATCGGCGCGCTGGCAGGCGGACGCCGCGCGCGCATCAACCAGGCGACGCATGCGCAACAGGCGCAGGCGCAGCAGTCGCAACAGCTCGATACCTATTACCGCGCGTACGGCGCCTGCATGCAGGGCCGGGGCTATAGCGTCAACTAGCAGCCGTCGGGAGACCGTCATGTACGAGCCGCGCAATCGTTCGATCTTGGTGTTGGCGCTGCTGGTGGCGGCGCCGGCGGCATGGGCCCAGAACGCCGACGAGCTTGCCAGGCAACTGTCGAATCCCATCGCCAGCCTCACCAGCGTGCCGATGCAACTCAACTACGACGATGGTATCGGTCCGCTGGACGATGGCGACAAGTTCACGATCAACGTGCAGCCGGTGATCCCGGTCTCGATCGGCGAAAGCTGGAACATGATCTCGCGGACGATCCTGCCGGTCGTCTACCAGCAGGACGTGTTTCCCGGCGCAGGCAGCCAGTTCGGCCTCGGCGATACCTTGCAGAGCCTGTTCTTCTCGCCCAAAGCCTTGACCGAAGGGGGGTGGACCTGGGGCGTGGGTCCCGCGTTGCTGGTTCCGACCGCGACGGATGACCTCCTCGGCGGCGAGAAATGGGGCGCCGGTCCCACGGCGGTCGCGCTCAGGCAGACCCGATCCGGCTGGACGTACGGCGCGCTGGCGAATCATCTGTGGTCGTTCGCGGGAGACAGCGATCGAGCCGGCATCAGCGCCACCTACCTGCAGCCCTTCATGGCCAAGAGTCTGGGCAAGGGTCGCACCGTATCGGTCGCGATCGAATCCACCTACGACTGGAAGAACGCGCAGTGGACGGTGCCGCTCAACATCGGCTACAGCCAGGTCGGTCGCATCGGTCAGCAAATGGTGAGTTGGCAGGGCGGAGTTCGCTACTACATGGAGGCACCCGACACCGGGGCCGAGTGGGGCCTGCGGTTCACCTTCACGCTCCTTTATCCAAAGAAATGAGCGGGCGCCCAGGACCAGGGAGGCGGCAGTTGTGGGTGTTCCGCACCCGTCATTTCAAAGCGCTGGCAACAACGGAAGCCGTCGCGCAGGGCGCGCCTACGGCCGAGCAGCTGCAGAAGCTCGCCGAGGCAGGCTACGAATCGGACCCGAAGCGCGAATTGCCCCTTGGGGCAATTTCGTCCGGGGGGCGGAAGTGCTGGAATCGCGGTGCGCAGTGCGGGTCCGCCTTGCGCGATGCGCCCATCAACGGAGAAAACGTTCATGGCTACTTCCAATCCCTATCGCCACTGGCTACGGATCGCCATGGGTGGCCTGTTGCTGGCCGCGGCCGGCCTGATGCCCGCATCGGCCCAGGATGCCGCTGACGCCGAGGTCGATGCCGCAATCGATACCGATGAAACGGCGTCACTCGAGTTCGATTCCGTCATCTCGCCGGATGCCCAGGCGGTGCTGGACCGGATGGCCGCCACCTTCGATGGCTTGAAGCGATATGCGGTGACCGCGCACATCACCCGCGATGAAGTGTTGCCGTTCGGCTACAAACTGCAGCACAACGAATCGGCGCGCATGTGGGTGGATGCACCCACCCGGATGCGGATTGAAGTCGCGGGCGACATCAAGAATCGCACCTATGTCTACGACGGCGCGCAAGTGAGCATGTTGGTGCCCGACCTGAACGTATACGCCGAGACCGCAGCCCCAGCCACCTTGGGCGAACTCGTCCGCGTGCTGCTGGATGCCGGAGTCGAGATGCCGCTGATCGACATGCTGTACCACGGCAAAGCCGGCGACCTTACCGAAGACGTCCGGGTCGGCCTGTTGGTCGGAGACAGCGTGGTGGATGGCGTGTTGACCGACCATCTGGCGTTCCGGCAGCCCAACGTCGACTGGCAGCTGTGGGTGGAGAAAGGCGCGCAGGCACTGCCACGGAAGTTGCTCATCACCACCCGTTACGAAGTCGGTGATCCGCAGTACGAGGCGATCCTGCAGTGGGACACCAAGCCGCGCATGGACGCGAAGTCGTTCACGTTCGTGCCGCCCCCGGGCGCCACCAAGATCCCGTACAACACCAAGCTGGTCGCCGATGGAGGTGACAAATGAACATCCAGCGCACGCCGGGCAGAACGCTCGCAACGCCACGCACTACTTTGCGCACGGCCCTGCTTGCCGCGGTTTTCCTGTTTGGGGCGGTGGCCATGCTCATCCCCGAGGACGCATCCGCTCGCCGCGGCGGCGGAGGTGGGGGCGGTCGCTCGATGGCGCGCAGTTCGGTGAGCGGCGCCTCCATGGGTGCGGCCAACCGGGGCGGTGCCAACCGGGGCAGTGCCAGCCGGGGTGGAGGCAGCATGTCCGCGGGCAACCGGGCCAGCGCGGGCAACCGGATGAGTGGCAGCGGCAACCGGGCCAGTACAGGCGACCGTGCCAACGCCGGCAATCGTGTCAATACCGGCGACCGTACAAATACAGGAAACCGCGTCAATACCGGCGACGTCAATATTGACCGCGGTGACGTGAACATCGATGTCGACGGTGGGTACGGCTGGGGCAACGGGGTGCGCTATCCGGTTGCTGCCGGCATCGCGGTGGGCGCCGCGGTTGGAACGGCGATCGCAGTCGGTTCGATGTACGCCGCGGTGCCGTCCGGCTGCCCGATCGTCCACACCTATGCGACGCCGTACTACTACTGTGGCGGCTATTACTACCAGCAGCAGATGCAGGGCGACGACGTCGTGTACGTGGTCGTGACGCCCTGACCGTCGGCAAAAAGGGCAGCGGCCCGGGCCATGTCGCCAGGAAACGCCACGATGCGGGTGCTGCAGGTCGCCATGCTGCTTTCGCTGGCAAGCGCCGGCGCGGCGTTCGCGCAATCCGCTCGGGTCGCGACCGCGGCCGCCGGCCATTCCTGCGGTGCGCGCATCGACGGCGATACGCGTCCCCGCATCGGCCTGGCGCTTGGCGGCGGCGGCGCGCGCGGCATCGCCCATATCAGCGTGTTGCGCGTGATCGAGGAACTGCATATCCCGATCGACTGCGTGGCCGGCACCAGCATGGGCGCGCTGGTCGGCGGGCTCTATGCATCCGGCATGTCGGTGGACGAGATGGAAGAACTGGTCGTCTCCACCGACTGGAAGCGCCTGTTCGACGACTCCCTGGCACGGCCGGAGCGGTCGTTCCGGCGCAAGCAGGATGATCGCGACGGGCTCACCACGGTCGGCGTGGGCATTGGCCGGGGCGGCATCCGGGTGTCGCCGGGCTTGCTGCAGGGCGAACGCATCCTCGCGATGTTCGAGAACGCTACGCTCGGGGTCAGCGCGGTCGACGATTTTGATCTCCTGCCGATCCCGTATCGCGCGGTGGCGACCGACCTCAACACCGGCCAGCCCGTCGTGCTCGACCATGGCAGCCTGGCGATGGCGATGCGCGCGAGCATGTCGCTGCCGGGCGTGTTCCAGCCGGTCGAGATCGATGGGCGGGTCCTGCTGGATGGCGGCCTGGTCAACCAGGTGCCGGTGGATGTCGTGCGCGCGATGGGTGCCGACGTCGTCATCGCGGTCGATGTCGGGACGCCGCTGGCGCAGCTGGACCGCGATGCGAGCCTGCTCGAGGTGGTGTCGCAGATCACCGGGATGATGACCACCGGCAATACCGGGCGGCAGCTGGCGGAGCTTCGCGAGTCGGACGTGCTGGTGCTGCCCCAGCTGGGCGACGTGGTCGCAACCGGCGACTTCACCAAGGCGCGCGAGGCGCTGGAGATGGGGGCGCAGGCCGCCGAGGCATCACGGGATGAGCTGACGGGCCTGTCGGTGCCAGCCGGGCTGCATGCCGCGTCACTGGAAGCACGTCCGCGGTTCGCTGCGGGTGCGCCGGTGGTCGAGTTCGTGCGGCTGGAGAACGAAACCGGCTATGCCGATGAACTGCTGCTGGCGCAGGTGCCGATCCCGATCGGCGAACCGCTGGACAGCGCACGGATCGAGGCCAGGCTGCTCCGGGCGTACGGCCTGGGCACGCTGTCCAGCATCACCTACGAAGTCGTGCGCGAGGATGGCCGCACGGGCGTGCTGCTGCGGGCCCGGCCCAAGCCGCATGGCCCCAACTACCTGCAGCTCGGCCTCACCCTCAATACCGACTTCGAGGGCGCGTTCGAAAGCAACCTGCGGATGGCGGTGCTGTTCTCGCCGCTCTCGCGGCTGGGCGCCGAGGGGCGCATCGCGGCCACCATCGGCAGCGAGCCGGGGCTGGAAGGCGAGTACTACCACCCCTTGGACGTGGCCAACCGCAACCTGCTGTACGCCCGGCTGGGCTACGACAACCCGAACATCCATGTGTTCAACACCGCTGGAGAGAACGTCGCCACCTATGACGTGCGCGTGGTCGGTCTCGAGCTGCGGGCGGCACGCGAGTTCGGCAATGTCGGCGCGGCGGGCATCGGGGTGCGGCGCGCGACCGGGCGGGCCACCGTCGAAGTCGGCGATCCACTGCTCGATGAGTTCGACTTCGAACAGGGCGAGCTGTTCGCCACGATCACGATCGACAGGCTCGACAGCCTGTTCTTCCCCCGCAGCGGCTACTACGGCCTGCTGGGCTACACCGTGTCCCGGGACTGGCTGGGAAGCGATGTCGAGTTCGACCAGTTCGACCTGGATGCCCTCGGCGCCAGGAGCTTCGGCAATCACGCGCTGCAGCTCGGTGCCAGGTACCACGTCACCACGTCGGGCACGCTGCCGGTGCAGAGCAGGTACCGGCTGGGAGGTCGTGCGCGGCTGGCTGGCTTCAGGCTCAACGAGCTGACCGGCCAGCATTATGCGCTGCTGCTCGTGGGTTACACCTACCAGCTGGCCGAGCTCTTCGGGCGCTCCGCACAGGTGGGCGCCACGATCGAGTACGGCAATGCCTGGGAGCGCCGCCAGGACATGGCCTTCGACGACGGCATCCTCAACGCGAGCGTGTACACCGGATTCGATTCATGGCTGGGCCCGATGCTGTTCGGCGTCGGCTGGCGCGAGCATGGCGGCGGCGTGCTGTTCCTCGAGGTCGGTCGACCGTTCTGATGCGTTGCGATCTGCGTGAACCGTTGTACCGCATTACGGAAAAGGAGATGGAATCATGAAAGCCGGTTGCAGGATCATCATCGCGCTCGCGCTGGCAGGCGGAAGCTGCTTCGCGTTTGCCGTGGAACCCCGGCCCCGACCCGCGCTTGCGGAGGAGGCGACCGAGGCGCTGGAAGACATCGGAGCCGAGCTGCGCGGGCTGGACAGCTATGCGTTGGCGATGGACGTGTCCACCAGGGCTGCGGTCGGGGGCGGGAAGTACCGCGACTTCTCGGGCACCGTCCACTACTCCGTGAAGGCACCGAGCCACCTTGTCGCCAGGATCCAGGGCAAGGGAGTGGATCGCCAGGTGTTCTACGACGGCCAGACGATCACGGTCTACGCGCCCCTCCAGCGCGTGTACGCGCGCATTGAGGCGCCCGGAACAATCAGGACGTTGCTCGAGCAGGTGCGGGCAAGGAAGGGGATCGAGCTGCCGGTCGTCGACCTGTTCGCGTGGGGCGTACCGGACGGCCCGATGTCTTCGGTCACCCGGGCGAGCTACGCGGGCAGGGGCATGGTCCGTGGACGGGAATGCGAGCACTACGCCTATGCGGAGGCAGGAGTGTCATGGGAGGTGTGGGCCGACGATGACCATCTGCCGTGCAAGGTGGTGATGGTTGATGCCACGGACGCCGGGCTGCCCGGGTATCGCGCGGAGCTGAGCTGGGACACCGCGGCGCAACCGGCGGACGGGGACTTCGTGTTTGCACCCGGGGAGGGTGTCACGCAGGTCGAGTTGTCGCAGATTTCCGAAACAGATCATCCCCCGGGTGAGGGACCCTGAGGCGGAACGGAATTCATCCCCTGACCCAGGCGTCCGCCCTGTCGGCGGAAGGCGTCGTGAAGTAGGCGATCTGCGTCTTCCGGAACCCCTGTCCGACGAAGGCCAGTGCCTCGTCGCGCCAGGACGCGTCGCCCACGATCGCGATGCGTGCGATGCGGTCGCCGTACTCGATCGTGAACTGCAGGTCGTCGTCCCAGCCCTCGTCGCGCGCCCAGCCCCGGAAGCCATCGAGCACCAGCAGGAGGCGGACCTCTCCACCGCCGTCGATCAGGCGGCGCGCCAGCGCCTCGAGCATCCTCTGGTCCGCGAGCGTCATCTCGCCCGTCAGCCGGGCATGCACGACGCCCGCGTCATCCGCCTGCGTGATCTGGACGCTCACGTATCCTCCCGCCTGGGCATTGCGTCGGGCACATAGCGCGCGACGGCTTCCTCGATGCCCTTGCTCAGGGCCATCACCTTGTCGGCGTACTCGAACAGGCGCTGGTCGGCCTCGCCGCTGGGGGTCCAGGTCGGGACCTCCAGCGGCGTGCCGGTGTCGCGGTCGACCGCAACGAACACGATGACGCAATGCGTGCACAGCCGGTCGTCGCCGCCCATCGGGTCGCGCGCACGCACGCCCACGCCGAACTGCATCGATGTCCGCCCGGTGCGCACCAGCCGTGCCGAGACCGTGACGAGGTCGGTGATCCGCACCGGCGCGACGAACCTGATGCCGCCCACCGCAACAGTGACGCAGTAATGGCCGCTCCATCCGACCGCTGCGGCGAAGCCGGCCTGGTCGATCCACTTCATCACCGTTCCGCCGTGCACCTTGCCGCCGTAGTTGACGTCGGTCGGCTCGGCGAGGAATCGCAGGGTGAGGCTGTGCGGGCGCCCGCTCATGTGCAGCCCTCCGCTGGGGGAATCCGGAGTGTACGTCTGATCCGCGCCTGCGGAACCCCGCCGCCGCATGCACCCAAAGGGCAATTGTGGCGCCTTCGACGCAGGCGCACGCGTATAGCCTGAACGCTGTCCCTCCGGCCCCGGATTTGGGCCGTGTAGCCTAGCGATTGGTTGATGATCGCTGTGGGTGCAATGTTGCAAATATGCAGCCTCGCCCCTTGAAGTGTGTGAGTTGACCCGTCGCTGATGCCGGGACACCATGGGCCTGCCGTACGGTGCGAGGAACAGGGATGATGCTCGACGGATCGAAGCGACTTTTGGCAGCCATGTTGCTGCTCTTGGTAATGGGACAAGGGTGTGCCCGATCGCCGTCGCCGGAGGCGACTCCGCAAAATCCGGTGACGAGTTACGCTGCCCCGACGACTTCAACTGATTCGAACCGCGGTGGACTGGCTAACCCGCTTCCTGCCCGGTCAACCAATATTCCGACCGTTGCGGCCGCGGCGACAGGCGGGTCTGCAGCGAAAGATTGCGATGCGCTACCGCTTGTGGAGAAGGAGGCGTGCTACGCCAGCTACGACGAAGGTGAGCTGGCCGAGTGCGAGGAGGTACGTCTCTACAGTTGCGCCCCCTACGCCCGCGTGCATCGGGCAGAGGTGGAGCTCAAGCAGGTTAGTGAAGTCGTGCTACAGGAAGTGCGCGACACCTACGCCTCCTATGAGGATAACCAGCCGGGCTACGTGAAGGACGTCGAGAGCGCTTACGTAGCCGCCGACAGCGCGTGGCGTGCATACCGGGATGCGCATTGCGCGCTGGAGCCGGTCGTTCAAGGCATGTCCCGTCAGGAGGCTCCCGGACTCACCGAGGCGTGCCGCGCAAGCATGACGGAGGCGCGGGTCAAGGAACTCAAGGAGCAAAAGTCCACGCTGTTTGCGGAAGGAGCCGGCAATGACGAGCGGAAATGATGAGCGGCGGATCTACGACCCGCTAGATCGTACGACTTTCGACGCTATCGCTTACAACGCCGTTGGGCGCGCGTCCGAGATCAATACCTTCCCCGCGCTGAGCCTGACACACAGTAGTGGCAACTCTGGCTGGAGCGTTGGCATCGTGCAGTGGGACTTTGGCCAACCTGGGCGTGGCGAGAAGGTGCATGAGCTGATGTCCGGCTACCAGGGATGGGCTAGTCCGGACCAGCGATTCTCACCAGCAGAGGTGAATGATCTAACCCGACGCCTGCAAACCCGCGGCCAGTCCGGCAACGCATTGAACGGCGAGGAGCAGGCGCGCCTGAACGAATACCTTCGCTCCGATTCCGGTCGCGAGTTGGTGAGCTCGCTCAACCAGGAACAGATCGACAAAAAGTGGCAAAACGTCGGTGAGCCGCTTTCCCGGATCGAATGGCTGCGCGATCTGCGTCAGGCCGATCCTGCACAGGCGACCGAAATCGTCGCGCAGGCAATGAAGCTCTACAACCAGAACGAGATACGTGGTGAGCGGCTCATCACCCATCTACAGAACAATGAACTGACTGCCGCGGAAACACGCGATTGGATCGGATCGCAAGGGATCAGTGGATTGAATCCCGCTGCACGTCAAGCGATTGTCACGGGACGCGACAACGCGATTGCAGGTGCCCGACTCATGAACGCCCTAGAGCTCGGCGAAGGACGGCTCGCGCAGGCTTGGCAGCGCGAGGTTCACGAAAGGGGTAGTCCGTCGCTTTACGAGGGGTTCAACAACAACCCTGATGTGCAATTGCTGGACGCTATGATGCGCAGCCCAGCTGCAGGGCGCACGATCCTTGATCACGTAGACAACGACCAGCCGGCACGGGGCGTCAGCATTCGTGCGGCCCGACCCAATGCTGCGCTGGAAATGTCCCGCGTTGAGCTCGAACGTCCGGCGATCTGACCGTTACCAGCCCCAATGCGGACACATTTGAGATGACCCGCGATGGTTGGAACCGGAACGGCGTCCCGATGCAGGTTCAGCAAGGTCGGGCGATAGATGCGCCCGATCACACAGATGGCCTCCGCTCGCGCCCGCTGATACCCGGAGACGAACGAAACCCTGATCAGGCGCAGGCGCAAGGCCAGCCCAAGTCTTTGCTCGACCGCTTGTACGAGGCGGCGGTCAACAAGGACGACAAGGCGATGGACGCCGCATTGATGGAATATGGCCAAAGCCTTGCAGGGCAGCAGTTTCAGCGCGAAATCGCGGGCGAGGAAAGGCTGTGGCTGGCCGAGGTTCGCCAGGCCGAGTTGCAGGCGCAGCTTGTCGAGCAGCAACGGATGGCACAGCAGATGGAGCGCAGTGGTCCGGTAATGTCGATGTAGCTGGGGGCGAGGCAATGGATCAGGAAGAAGGGAAGCTGGCCAAGCTTGGGTTCATCATCAAGCACTACGCGGATCGGAGCGAGGCGGCGGCTGCGAGGATGGAGCAGGGCGCGGCATCGCTGGAGCGCGGCGCCAGCGCCATGCTTTCCCAGGGACAGAGCCTGGCCAGCGCAGTGGTCAATGGCGTCAAAGGCCACGTTGCCGATGACATCAAGCAATGCGTGGGCCGTTCCATTGCGCCTGTGCATGAGATGCTCGGCTCTGATGCAAAGTCGATCGCGCGACTGGTCCAGGAGTTGCAAGCCGAGCGCGAAGCGATCAAGGCCGAGCGACGCAAATGGACGGTGGTCGGGATGGGTGGCTTGGCGACTTGTGCTGTACTGGCTTTCGCCGGCATTGCAGCTTGGGGAGCGTACTGGAAGAACAATGCGGCGGGCGCCAGGGCGGAGTTGGCATGGGTCGAGGCCGTCAATGATTCGGATTTCGTACCCTGCGGCGACAAGCGTGTGTGCGCGAATGTGGACATGCAGGCCAAACCCATCCAGGGGAAATACAGGCCAGTCAAGCAGAGGGAGTAGCCTCGCCACGCGTGCGATGCGCATTGTTCTGCCGGCGATGTGCTGTGGGCGTGCTCGGGGGATCGTCGCGCGCGGGTGTTCGCCGTGCGCTACCCTGTCCCCTTCCCGCGTGCCCGTTCTGTTCCTGCCCTGCCTGTCGCCGTGACCACACCCGCCGTTTCGCCCTCGATCGACCCCGCCCGGCTGCGCTTGTCCGTCGCTCCGATGATGGACTGGACCGACAACCACTGCCGGGTCTTCCATCGCCTGCTTGCGCCACACGCCCGGCTGTACAGCGAAATGGTGCACGCCAACGCCGTGATCCATGGCGACCGCGCCAGGCTGCTGGCGATGGACCCGATGGAGCATCCGGTGGCGCTGCAGCTCGGCGGCAGCGAACCGCCACTGCTGGCGCAGGCCGCGCGCGTCGGCGCCGACCATGGTTTCGACGAGATCAACCTCAACGTCGGCTGCCCGTCCGATCGCGTGCAGGCCGGTCGCTTCGGCGCCTGCCTGATGCGCGAACCCGCACTCGTCGCCGACAGCGTCGCGGCGATGATCGCCGCGGTCGACGTGCCGGTCACGGTGAAGTGCCGCCTCGGAGTCGACGACGATCACGAGTACGCGCGCTTCCTCGCCTTCATCGATACGGTTGCCGCCGCCGGCTGCCGGATGTTCGTGGTGCATGCGCGCAACGCCTGGCTGAAGGGCCTGTCGCCGAAGGAGAACCGCGAAGTGCCACCGCTGCGCTACGACTGGGCCTACGCCCTCAAGCGCGAGCGCCCGGAGCTGACCGTGGTCGTCAACGGCGGTATCGCGGACGCAGGCGAGGCGACGGCACACTTGGCGCACACCGACGGCGCGATGCTCGGCCGTGCCGCGTATCACGACCCCTGGCTGTTGCATCGCCTCGACGTGGCCTGGTTCGGGGGCGAGCTGTCCACGCGCGCTGACGTGCTGCGTTCGATGCGCCCCTACGTCGAAGGCCAGCTCGCGCGCGGCGCGCAGCTCAAGCACATCACCCGCCACCTGCTCGGCCTGTTCCACGGCGAGCGTGGCGGCCGCGCCTTCCGCCAGGTGTTGAGCGAGGGCGCGCACAAGCCAGGTGCCGACTGGGCGCTGGTCGAGGCCGCGATCGCCACCACCCGGGGCGACGCCCGCGTCGCTGCCTGAGGAGTCTGTTTCGATGCTGACCCGTGACACCGGCGCCTTCCTCGCGTTCGCGCGCGACTGCGCCCCCGGCTTCGGCGCGGCCACCGCGCGCGCGGCTTTCCTGGTTGCACCGGACGGCTTCGGCCGTGCCGACGAATCCGCCACCGACAACCGCTACATGGCCGATGCCGATAGCTTCGACGCGGCGCGCGCTTCCGCCGAGCACCGGGGACTGCAGCGCGCGCTCTCGGAGATCCTGCCGACCATCTGCTTCGCAGGCGATCCGGACGCGCCCGACGCGCTGTTCCCCAACAACGTGTTCGCCACCGCGCCCGGCACCCTGGTGGTCGGCCGCATGCGCCACCCGGTGCGCCGCCGCGAGGCCGGGCGCGCGGATATCCGCGGCTTCTTCCGTGACGTCCTTGGCTATGCGGTGCGCGACCTGTCGCAGCAGCCGCATCCCTGCGAACTGACCGGCGCGCTGGTGGTCGACCGCGCCCGCGGCCTGGGCCTGTGTGGCTTGTCCGAGCGCTGCGACGAGGAAGGCGCGCGGCTGATGCACGAGGCGCTGGGCCTGCGCGCCACGTTGATGTTCGATCTCGCGCCGGGCGAGTACCACACCAACGTCGTGCTCGCGGTGCTGGCGGGTCGCGCCGCGATCATCTGTCCGGGCGGCTTCGCCGACCCGGCCGTCAGCGATGCCATCGCGGCGTTGTACGCGCCACACGTGGTGACGCTCTCGCAGGCCGAGCAGTCCGCCTTTGCCGGGAACGCGATCAGCCTGTCGGATGACGTGGCCTGGATGAGCACGCGGGCGGCGCAGGCCCTGACGCCGTCCAGCCGCGACGCGCTGGCCCGCGCCGGCTTCGGGATCCGGACGGTTCCGCTGGAGGCGATCGAAGCCGCAGGTGGCTCGCTGCGCTGCTGCGTGGCCGAAATCTACTGATGCAGCGCCGCTGCGCCACGACAATCATGAACGGGGCCGCAGGGCACCTGGAAAAGTTAAGGGGTAATTCACCGCCACCCTCCGAGAATCATCCGGATGCTCCCGTGACCGCCGCTGTGGGAGCCCGTAACTTTCTGTATTCTCTGGAAGAATGGCTCCCATGACTGCTTGTCGCCTGTTTACCGCGCTGTGCCTGCTGGCCGCGTTCACGCACATGGGCGTGGCGCAGGCCGACGAGGGACGTCGCCAAGGGCGCGGCGCCGGCGCGCAGGCTCCCCGGGTCGCGGAGCAGGCTCCGAGGCCCCCACAGGCAGCGCCACGGGTGCGTGCGCCGGAAGCGAGGCCGTCACGCGGCTCGCGTCAGGACGCGCTGGCGGACTCCGTCCGTCGCGTGCAGAGCCGGACCGGTGGCCAGGTACTGAGTGCCGAGCGCGTGCCTTTCGAGGGCCGTGACATCAACCGGGTGAAAGTCGTGGACGAGCGCGGGCGCGTGCGCGTCTACATGGATGATCCCGCCTCCCGACCGCGTCGCCCGCCGCGCCCTACACGCGGCGACGACGACTGAATTCGCACCCTAGACAGCAGCCCCTCCCGTCCGCGGCCCGCCGCGACGGGACATTTTGGAGATACCGATGCGCATCCTCCTGGTCGAAGACGAAGCCCCCCTGCGGGAGACCCTGGCCGCGCGCCTGAAGCGCGAAGGGTATGCCGTGGACGCGGCGCAGGACGGCGAAGAAGGCCTGTACATGGGCCGCGAGGTGCCGTTCGACGTCGGCATCATCGACCTCGGCCTGCCGAAGATGTCGGGCATGGAACTGATCAAGGCCCTGCGTGACGAAGGCAAGCAGTTCCCGGTGCTGATCCTGACCGCGCGTTCCAGCTGGCAGGACAAGGTCGACGGCCTCAAGCAAGGCGCCGACGACTATCTGGTCAAGCCTTTCCACGTGGAGGAGCTGCTGGCGCGCATCAACGCCCTGGTGCGCCGCGCCGCGGGCTGGAGCAAGCCGACGCTGGAATGCGGCGCGGTGGTGCTCGATCTCGCCGCGCAGACGGTCAGCGTCGAAGGCCAGAACGTCGACCTCACCAGCTACGAGTACAAGGTGCTCGAGTACCTGATGATGCATGCCGGCGAGCTGGTCTCGAAGGCCGACCTCACCGAGCACATCTACCAACAGGACTTCGACCGCGACTCCAACGTGCTCGAGGTCTTCATCGGCCGCCTGCGCAAGAAGCTCGATCCCGACAGCGCGCTCAAGCCGATCGAGACCGTGCGTGGCCGCGGCTACCGCTTCGCGATCCCGCGCACCAACGAAGGCTGAGTCCGGTGGGCGCGCGCGACGCGCCCGCGGGCATGCGGGGAGGCTGGCGTGGGGCAGGGGCGTGACGGAAGGACACTGGGCTGGCGGCCGCGGTCGCTGCAGGCGCGCCAGCTGTTGGCCGCAAGCCTGGGCCTGCTCGCCTTCCTGGCAGCGGCCGGCTATGCCCTCGACCGCGCTTTCGTCGACGTCGCCAGCCAGCTGCAGCGCGACCGCCTGCGCAGCTATGCGACCTCCTACGCCCGCGACATCGAGTTCGACCGCGGCGGCGCCCTGATCCCGCCCTACACGCAGCCCGACGAGCGCTTCGAGCGCCCGGGCAGCGGCCTGTATGCCGAAGTGGTGCTGCCCCACGGCGGCTGGTCGTCGGAGTCCACGCGCGGGCCGCAGCTGCCGGAGTCTGACCTGCTTGAAGGCGGGACCGAGAAGTTCGAGGGCCCGATGCCGATCACCCGCAGCGACGGCACCTATGGCGAGGTGCTGCGCTACGGCAAGGGTTTCATCTGGGACATGGAACAGCGGCCCGAGGCCGAGTTCCCCTACACGATCTACATCATGGAAGACGCCGGCACCCTGCCGCAGCAGGTGCGCGTGTTCCGCGCCGCGCTGTGGGGCTACCTCGGCATCGCCGGCCTGGTGCTGCTGCTCCTGCAGGCCTTGGTGCTGCGCTGGAGCCTGCTGCCCCTGCGGCGCGTCGAGGCCGAGCTCAAACGCGTGCAGCTCGGACAGGCCAACCGCATGAGCGAACTCCATCCGCGCGAGCTCGAGCCACTGACCGAGAGCATCAACGCACTGGTCGAGAGCGAGCGCCAGAACCTCGAGCAGCAGCGCAACACCTTGGCCGACCTCGCGCACAGCCTGAAAACGCCGCTGGCGGTGCTGCGCACGCGCCTGGACAGCGATGCCAGCGAGGCCGAACTGCGCGAGGACGTGGCCACGCAGGTGCGGCGTATGAACGAACTGGTGAGCTACCAGCTCGGCCGCGGCGCGGCGGGTGGCCACCAGCTGTTCGCGGCGCCGGTCGAGGTCGAACCCTATGCCGAAGAGATCGTGCGCGGACTGGAGAAGATCTACGCCGGGCGCGGCACCGTATGCGAGTTCGACATCGACCCGGCCGCGCGCTTCCACGGCGAGCCCGGCGACCTGCAGGAACTGCTGGGCAACCTGCTGGAGAACGCCTTCAAGTGGTCGACGTCGCGCGTGCTGCTGACCGTGAAGCCGGGCGAGAGTGCACCGCGCCGGCGTCCCGGACTGCTGGTCGCGGTGGATGACGATGGCCCGGGCATTCCGACCGAGCGCATCTCCCACGTCCTGCAGCGTGGCGTGCGCGGGGACGAGCGCGTGCAGGGCCATGGCATCGGACTGTCGATCGTGCAGGACATCGTGCGCAGCTATCGCGGCGAGCTGGAAGTGGCGGAATCGCCCGAGCTGGGTGGCGCGCGCTTCGTGGTCCGGCTGCCGCCGGGACTGTAGGCGGCGGCTTCAGTCCGCGGCGAAGGGCGACGGGCCATAAAGCCGGCGCAGGTGCGCCGCCACTTCGGGTTGCGCGCGTTCGAGCAGGCCCGGGTCGCTGAAGTGGTACTCGCTGCACACCGCGAAGAATTCCTCGGGCGCCTCGGCGGCATACGGGTCCAGTGCGGTATGGCGGCCGCGCTCGACCTGTTCGACGAAGGCGTCGTAGGCCTGCTGGAAATCACGCGCCCATTCCCGCTGCCAGGCGCGTGGCAGCGGCGGCGTGCCGTCGAGCAGGCCATCAAGCGCATCGAGCTTGTGCACCATCTCGTGCACCGCCACGCAGCAGCCGTCATGGGGACTGGCGAGGTCGGCGGCGATGTCCGCCCATGACAGCACCAGCGGCCCGTGCTCCCAGGCCTCGCCGGCGAGTTCGTCCTCGCCTTCATGCATCACGCCGGCGGCATCGACGTGGCTGCGGTCGACGCGGAACGCATCGGGATAGACCAGCAGCTGCGCCCAGCCGTGCAGGCCCTCGGTGCCGAATTCCAGCAGCGGCAGGCAGCACAGCGCGGCCAGCATGGCGCGGTCGCGCGCATCAAGCGCGAGCCCGCCGAGCGGCGTGATCGTCTTGTCGTGCAGGAACTGCGCAGCCAGGGCGCGCAGGCGGTCGCGGCGCGCGGCATCCAGCGCGGTGACCCAGGGCACGTCCGCCTGGACGGCCTGCCAGATGGCTTGGTCGACGTCCGCGGGCGGGCGCCGGAACAGGCGCCGGATCACGCCATCGCCTAGCGGAACATCCCCGGCAGGAAGCTGTGCCAGCGCGGCGGCCGGGCCGCGTCGGCATCGGCGCCGCGCGGGATCACGGGCTTCTCGGATTCAGGACGCTTGCCGGTGCGCACCGGATCCGCGTCGGACGCGGCGCTGGTCGCATAGTTGGCGGAGCAGGCCGAGCCGTCGCCGCCGGTGCCCGACAGGCGCGCATCCTGGGCAGCGACCGGGAAGGCCAGGGACAGCAATGTCGCAGCGAAAGTGGCGCGGACGGACATGACAGGTGCCTGCACGGTGACCGGGTCAACCTCCGGATCATACATTGCCCCGGGGCGTGCGCACGCGCGGGCGGCCGCCCTGCTGGTCCAGGTGTGATAATCCGCCGCATGCCTGTGGACGCCACCAACGCGCCGCCTGAAGCCGCCGCTGCGGAGAGGGCGCTCTTGTTGCGCCTGGCCCGCGGGCCGGTCCCGGGCGCCACGCTGGCGCGGGAAGCCGGCCTGACGCGGGCCGCGGTCTGGAAGCGGATCGAATCGCTGCGCGCGGCCGGTGTCGCCATCGGCGCGCAGCGTGGCCGCGGCTATGTGCTGGAGGCGCCGCTGGACCTGCTCGACGCCGCGGCCATCGCGGCCGCGCTGCCCGATGCCGTGCGTGCGGGCGTGCACCGGCCCGAGGTCGCATGGAGCCTCGACTCCACCAACAGCGAGCTGCTGCGCCGACGTACGCCGCCGCACGGGGTCGCGGTGCTGCTGGCCGAACGCCAGCTCGGCGGTCGCGGCCGTCTTGGCCGTGCGTGGGCGTCGCCATTGGCGGCCAACCTCTATGTGTCGTTGGCGCGCGCCTTCGACGGCGGGCTGGCGCGCCTGGGCGGACTCGGCCTCGTGGCTGGCGTCGCCGCGGCGGAGGCCCTGCACGCACTGGGCTACGTCACGGTGCGGCTGAAGTGGCCGAACGACCTGGTGGTCGTCGGACCCGGGCCGTCGCTGCTGCAAAAGCTCGGCGGCCTGCTGGTCGAAGGCGGCGGCGAGCACGCCGGACCGGTACGCGCGGTGCTCGGCCTCGGCCTCAACGTGCGGATGCCGGCCGCGGCGG
The DNA here is from genome assembly GCF_054072735.1 of Luteimonas sp. A649. Taxonomy (NCBI): domain Bacteria; kingdom Pseudomonadati; phylum Pseudomonadota; class Gammaproteobacteria; order Lysobacterales; family Lysobacteraceae; genus Luteimonas; species Luteimonas sp. A649. The sequence goes on from NZ_JBSVRQ010000002.1 coordinate 491,236, forward strand.
TGGCCGCGATCGACCAGCCATGGTGCGACCTGGCGTCATTGCCGCATCCGGCGCCACCGTCGCGCAACGCCATTGCCGCCATGCTGGTCGCGCACCTGGTGCCGGCGCTGGAGCAGTTCGACCACGACGGCCTGGCCCCTTTCCTGCCGCGCCACGCCGCGCTGGACGCACTGGCCGGGCGCGCGGTCGAGGTGCGCGCAGGCAGGGACGTGCATGCAGGCACGGCGCTGGGCCTGGCGGCCGATGGCGCGCTGCGCGTGGACATCGACGGCATTGAACGCCACTTCCATGCCGGCGAAGCCAGCCTGCGCGCACGGGCCGCGGCATGAGCGACTGGCTGTTCGACCTCGGCAACACCCGCCTCAAGCTGGCCGCGCTGGAGCGCGACGGCATCGGCCCGGTGTCCGCCTTCGCGCACGACGGCGCGGGCTTCGACCCGGCATGGGTGGCGGCGTTGCCGAAGGATATCGACGTTGCCTGGATCGCGAGCGTCGGTCCGGCGGCACTGCGCGCTTCCCTGCTGCAGGCGCTGGTGCCGCGCGCGGTGCGCGTGGTCGAGGTGCGTGTTGAACGCGAGATGGCCGGCGTGCGCATCGGCTACGCGGAGCCTGCGCGACTGGGCGTGGACCGCGCGCTGGCGCTGGTTGGCGCGCGCGCGCGGGTGCCGGGCTGGGCGCTGGTCGTGGGCGTGGGCACCGCGCTGACCATCGACCTGCTCGATGCCGTGGGGAACCACCACGGCGGCGCCATCGCGCCGTCGCCCACCCTGATGCGCGAAGCGCTGCATGCACGTGCGCCGCAGCTTCCTGTAGACGGCGGCACGGCCGCGGCCTTCGCCACCGATACCGTGGATGCGCTTGCGGGCGGCTGCTTCGGCGCGGCGCTTGGTTTGATCGAGCGCAGCTGCAGGGAGGCGGCTGCGCTGGCCGGCCTGCCACCGACCGTGCTGCTGCACGGTGGGGGCGCGGCAGGGCTGCTGGCACGGGTCGACGGCGCCGTGCACGCGCCTTCGCTGGTCATGGACGGCCTGGCGCGACTGGCGCGACAGCCACGCGGGCTGGAGTCCGCAGGCTAGGACTCGCGGGCTAGAATCCATCCATGCCCGCACGCGCACTGCTCGTCCTCCTGGTCATGCTCAACTTCGGCGTCGCCACCTGGTGGCTGCTGCGTCCGGAACCGCCGGCGCCGGCGCCGTGGGCGCCGCCCGCGGACGTGCCGCGCCTTCAGCTGCTCGGCGAGCAGGTCGCCGTGCAGGCCGACCCGGGACCCGGGATCGCCCCGGTGGATGGCGCCGAGCCGCCCGAAGCGGGCGCGGCCGCGGCGGAGCCGCTTTCGACGCCGGATGCAGACGCGCCCGCCGCGGTGGCGCAGGACGCATCGTCCGTCGCTCCGCCGCCGTCTCCGGATGCAGGCCCTCAGGCGGCGGCCGCCGCCACGCTGCGCTGCTCAAGCTTTGGCCCTTTCCCCGACGCCGTCTCCGTGGCCGCCGCACGCAGCGCGCTGCAGCCCCTGGGCGCCACGCGCATGCGCGTGCGCGACGTCGTCGAGGCGCCGCGCGGCTGGCGCGTGGTGATGGCGCCGCAGCCCGACCGTGCTGCCGCCGACGCATTGGCCGCCAAGATCAGGGAGGCGGGATTCGACGACCTGCTGGTGGTGCCCTCGGGTGATGAAGCCAACGGCATCGCGCTGGGGCGCTATGGCAGCGAGCCGTCGGCCCGCCGCCGTGAATCGGCGCTGCGCGCGGCCGGCTTCCCGGCGCAGGCGCAGCCGCTGGGCGATACCGTCATCCGGCACTGGCTGGACGTGGCTGCGGGCCCGGCGTTCGATGCCGCGGCCGCCCGCGCCGCCACCGCGGCGGCCCAGGTCCAGGACATCGAATGCGCCGGCGTCGTGGCGGCCGGCGCCTCGCGTTAGAATGCCGCGCGCCCTCCGTGGCGCATCGTGCCGGCATAGCTCAGCTGGTAGAGCAACCGCCTTGTAAGCGGTAGGTCGTCCGTTCGAATCGGACTGTCGGCACCACGGGAATCCCACTGTTGCCGCCGGAGGCACCCATGCCCTTTGAGTCCCAGCCTGTTTCCGTCTTCGGCGTGCCGACCGATATCGGCGCGGGGAGTCGCGGCGCATCCATGGGGCCCGAGGCGCTGCGCGTGGCGGGGCTGGTGGAAGCGCTGGTCGCGCGCGGCATCGACGCCATCGACCGCGGTGACGTCCAGGGGCCGCGCAATCCATGGCAGTCGCCGCAGGACGGCTATCGCCATCTCGATGAAGTGGTGGCATGGAACCGCGCGGTCATGGACATGACCGCCGCCGAGCTCGCCGCGGGTCGGGTGCCGGTGATGCTCGGCGGCGACCACTGCCTGGCGATGGGTTCGATCACCGCGGTCGCGCGCCACTGCAAGACCCGTGGCAAGCGCCTGCGCGTGCTGTGGCTCGACGCCCACGCCGACTTCAATACCTCCGCCATCACGCCGTCGGGCAACGTCCACGGCATGCCGGTGGCCTGCCTGTGCGGCCTGGGTCCGGACGTGCTGGTCAACCTTGGCGGCCCCGGCCCGATGATCTCGCCGTCCGACGTGCGCCAGATCGGCATCCGCTCCGTCGACGCGGCGGAGAAGCGCCTGGTGCGCGAGCACGGCCTGGACATCTACGACATGCGCTACATCGACGAAGTCGGCATGAAGCAGGTGATGGAAGAGGCGCTGGCCGGCATCGACGACGACACCCACCTCCACGTCAGCTTCGACGTCGACGTGCTCGATCCCTCCGTCGCCCCGGGCACCGGCACCCGCGTGCCCGGTGGCCTCGACTACCGCGAGGCGCAGTTGATGATGGAAATGCTCGCTGACGCCGGCGGTGCGGATTCGCTCGACGTGGTCGAAGTGAACCCGGCGCTGGACAAGCGCAACCGCACCGCGCGCCTGGCCGTCGACCTGGTGGAAAGCCTGTTCGGAAAGTCGACCCTGATGCGCGACTGAGCCTGCAGGATGAATGGAGACCCCCGCTGCGGCGGGGCCTTGCGCTGATTCAACGCGGATTTCACCTGCGGCCACGTTTCATGTCCCTGACCGCGGGCGAGATCCGCCCGTGGCACCGACCACCATTGGAGAGTCGCCATGAAGCGCATTGCAATCCTGATCCTGATCTCGATGTTCTCGGCCGGCATGCTGAGCGCCTGCAATACCGTCGCGGGTGCCGGCAAGGACGTGCAGAAGGTCGGCGAGAAGGTCGAAGACGCCGCGGACGACACCGGCGCCACCGACCCGCGCTGAACGCCTGCTCATTGAAGTGAAGGTCCACGCAACGAAATCTTGACCGCGTCACGATGCCCGCGTTGGCAGGATGGAATCCGATGCATCGCTCAGCGGTGATCGACTCCCCCAACCAACGAGGTAAGCCATGAACAAGGACATCATTTCCGGCAAGTGGACCCAGCTCAAGGGCAAGGCGCAGGCCAAGTGGGGCGACCTGACCGATGACGTCTTCGATGTTGCCGAAGGCAACGGCGAATACCTGACCGGCAAGCTGCAGGAGCAGTACGGCTGGGAGCGTGACCGCGCCGAGCGCGAGGTGCGGGACTTCGAGAAGACCCTCAACTGAGGCGTGATGCCATCTGACACGACGGGCCGGCACTTGCCGGCCCGTCGTGTTTCCGGGGCACGGCGACAAATCCGTGGCGGGGCTAAAATGGGCCGTTCCCTACTTTTCCGGCCCCTGAATGAGCCTTCGCGTCCTTACCGGCATCAAGCCCACCGGCGTTCCCCATCTTGGCAACTACGTGGGCGCCATCCGCCCCGCGGTGGTCGCGAGCGAGGCGCCGGGCGTGGAAAGCTTCTTCTTCCTCGCCGACTACCACGCCCTGATCAGCACCCAGGATCCGCTGCGCGTGCAGCGCTCGACGCTGGAGGTCGCGGCCAGCTGGATGGCCTGCGGGCTGGATCCGGAGCGGGTCGCCTTCTACCGCCAGTCCGACGTGCCGGAAACCACCGAGCTCACCTGGCTGCTGACCTGCGTGGCCGGCAAGGGCCTGCTCAACCGCGCGCATGCGTACAAGGCCGCGGTCGATCGAAACCGCGGCGAAGGCGAGGACGACGACGCCGGCGTGACCGCGGGCCTGTACATGTACCCGGTGCTGATGGCCGCCGACATCCTGCTGTTCAACGCCAACAAGGTGCCGGTGGGTCGCGACCAGGTGCAGCACATCGAAATGGCGCGCGACTTCGCGCAGCGCTTCAACCACCTCTATGGCGAACACTTCACCCTGCCCGAGGCGGCGGTGGAGGCGCAGGTGGCGACGCTGCCGGGCCTGGACGGCCGCAAGATGTCCAAGAGCTACGACAACGTGCTCCCGCTGTTCGCGCCGCGCGAGCAGCTGCGCAAGCTGGTGTTCTCGATCGTCACCGACTCGCGTGCCCCAGGTGAACCGAAGGACACCGAGGGCTCATCGCTGTTCCAGCTGTACCAGGCCTTTGCCGACTCCGGTGAAACCGCGGCGATGCGCAAGGCCTACGCCGAAGGCATCGCCTGGGGCGAGGCCAAGGAGCGCCTGTTCGAACGCATCGATGCCGAACTCGCGCCGCTTCGCGAGCGCTACGAGGCGCTGGTGGCTGATCCCGCCGACATCGAGCGCGTGCTGCGCGCGGGCGGACAGCGCCTTCGCGAGCAGCAGGCCGCCCCGTTCCTGTCGCGCCTGCGCGAAGCGGTAGGCCTGCGCGACCTGGGAACGCGGACGGACGTTGGAAGCAACGCTGCCGCCGCTGCCCCGGCGCCGCCGGTGTTCAAGCAGTACCGCGAGGCCGACGGTCACTTCCACTTCAAGCTGGTCGATGGCGATGTCCTGCTGCTGCAGGGCGACGGCCATGCATCGCCGCGCGACGCGGGTCGCATCGTCGCCCGCCTGAAGTCGGGCGGGACGGCTCCGCGCGTCGACGCCTCCGGGCGCGTCTGGCTCGATGACGCGGCAGTCGGTTGGCTGGGCGAAGGCGTCGACAGCGCTGTGCTGCTGGGCGCGCTGCAGCGCTTTGCCGAGGAAGCGGCATGAATCCGCTGTTCGAGGCCAACCTCACGCTGATCCTGTTCCTGCCGTGGTTCCTGATCCTGGCCGTGTTGTTCTGGATGTACCCGCGGCAGCCGCGCGGCCTTGCGCGGCGGCTCTACGACCTCGTCGCGCTGCTGCTGTCGCTGGGCGTGTTCGTGGCGAGCCTGTACTGGCTCCAGGACATCGCCGATCCCGCACATGGGCGCATGTGGCAGCACATCCTCACCACCGCAGCCGGATACGGCGTGTTCCTGGGCGCGATGCTGGTCGCCTTCATCCTGCGTGCGCTGCTGTTCCGCACGCCGGGCGCCCCGCAGGCGTGAGCGACGGCGTCACCATCGTCGACACCGGATTTGGCGGGCGGCCGGCGTTCTGCGCCGCCTACCTGCTGGTGGAAGCGGGACGCTCAGCCTTCATCGACTGCGGCACCCTGCACAGCGTGCCGAACATGCTGGCGGCGTTGGACGCGGCCGGCCTGTCGCGCGATGCCGTCGACTACGTCATCGCCACCCACGTCCACCTCGACCACGCCGGCGGCGCGGGCGCGCTGCTGCGCGAGCTGCCTGCGGCGCGGCTGGTGGTGCATCCACGCGGCGCGCCGCACCTGGTTGATCCGGAAAAACTCATCGCCAGCGCACGCCAGGTCTACGGCGATGCGCTGTTCGAACAGGCCTACGGAGGCCTGGTGCCCGCACCGGCGGAGCGCGTGGTCGAGGCCGCCGACGGCGAGGTGCTCCAATTGGGCGGCCGGCCGCTGCTGCTGGCGCACACGCCCGGCCATGCCCTGCATCATCTTTCGGTGTGGGACGAGCGCAGCCGCGCCTGGTTCACCGGCGATGTCTTCGGCATTTCCTACCGCGAGTTCGACGTCGGCGGGCGGCCGTTCGCGATCCCGACCACCTCGCCGGTGCAGTTCGATCCGGAGCAGATGAAGGACTCCATCCGGCGCTTGCTGTCGGCGCGGCCCGAGGTTTGCCACGTCACGCATTTCGGCGCCATCCGAGGCGACGTGCAGCGCGTCGGCCTGCGGCTGATCGAGCAGGTGGACGCGATGGTCGCGCTGGCGCAGTTCCTCGCCGACGCGCCCGACGGCCACGAAGCCCTGAAGCAGGCGCTCACCAGGCTTTACGTCGACCGCGCCCGTATCCACGGCGTGGCCGAGCCCGAGCGCCTGGTGCCGGAACTGCTGGCCATGGACATCGAGCTCAACGCACAGGGCCTGGCCGTGTGGCTGGAGCGCGAACGGAAGAAGGCGCGGGCGGCCGGCTAGCTGCGCGGGGGCCGACAGCAACCGGCCCGTCATCCGGTCGCGCTCAATCCCAGGCGTTGGGTTCGGCGCGCGCGCCCGGATTGTCCATCGGCACCACGCAGAAGCGCTGGCCGTCCGGCGCTTCCATCACCCACCAGCGCTTGATGAAGGCGATCCGGGTCGCGCCCAGGGCTTCAAGCCGCGCGACCTCGGCGTCGATGTCGTCGGTTTCGATGTCCAGGTGCACGCGCGAAGGATGTTCGACCTTCTGTACTTCGACGTGCAGGTTGCCGGGCGCGCCGCCGAGCTCGGCGTAGCGGCCGGTGCCGCCCGAGTCCGGGTCGGCGATGGGCAAGCCCAGGGCGCCGCTCCAGAACGCGGCGGAGGCGGCGAGGTCATCGCCGCGGGAATCGATGATGAATCCTGCAAGTCGGCTGCGGTGGGCCATGTCGGCACTCCGGGCGGGAGCGGTCGATCCTCCGCCCGGAGCGTGGGCGGCGGCAAGTGCCGCCGCCGGTACGTCAGTGCGCCAGTGCCAGGTCGTCCAGCAGGGCCTTCAGGAAGCGGGCGGCCTCGCCGCCGGTGGCGGCGCGGTGGTCGAAGGTCAGCGAGATCGGCATCCGGCGGTGCACTTCGATGCCACCGATCACCGCGACCACGTCCTGGCTCAGTTTGCCCGCGCCGACGATGGCCACGCAGGGCGGCACCACGACGGGCGTCGCGTAGCGGCCGGCGAACATGCCGAAGTTGGACAGGCTGATGGTGTAGCCCGACAGCTCGCTGGCCGGGATGCTGCGGTCCTCGACCTGCTGGCGCAGACGCTGGATGGCCGAGCGCACGCCGCCGGCATCGAGCACGTCGGCGTTGCGCAGGGCCGGCACGAACAGGCCGTCCTCGGTGTCCACGGCGATGCCGATATCCACCTGCGGATGCATGGTGCGGGTCAGGCTCTCGCCGTCGAACCAGGCGTTGAGCGCGGGCACGGCCTTGGCCGCCACGCAGATCGCACGGATCAGGCGCGCGGTGATGTCCTGCTTGCCCACCCAGCCGTGGAGGTCGGCATCGTCGACCAGGGTGGTCGGCACGACCTGGGCGTGCGCGGCGGCCATGACGCGCGCCATGTTGCGGCGCACGCCCTTGAGCTGCTCCGGCTGGCCGCTGGCGGTGACGCCCGGCGGCTGGGTGCGCATCGGCTTGCCGCTCGCGGACAGCGCGGTGCGATCGCCGGCGGCACGGCCGGCGGCTGCGCCTGCCCCTGCTCCTGTGGGAGCGGCCATGGCCGCGATCGGCGGTGCGGTATTCGCGGCTGTAGCCGCTCCCACAGAAGCCGCGGCACCCATGGGGGCGCTGCCGTCGGCGGCGGCGCGCTTCACGTCGGCCATGGTCACGGTGCCGTCGGTGCCGGTGCCGCGCACGCGGCCGAGGTCGACCTTGAGCTTGCGCGCCTGGGCCCGCACGGCGGGCATGGCGCGCACGCCGCCCACGGCCACGGCCTGCTCGCTGCGCACGGCGTCCGACGACTGCATGGCGCCGACCACGGTACCGCTGTCGCTGCGCTCGCCGCCGGCCTCGCCGCCCTCGCTGATCGCGCCGCCGTCATCGGACGCCACGACCTTGTCGTCGGGCGCCGGGTCCTGGCTGCCAACGCCGTGCCCGCCACCGCCATGGTGGTGCCCGGTGTCCTGCCCCTCGGCACGCTGCGGCTGGTCGGGATCGATCTCGAACTCGGCCAGCATCGCGCCGGTGATGACGATGTCGCCGGCGGCGCCGGCGAGCCTCAGCACCTTGCCCGAGACCGGCGAGGGCACCTCGACCACGGCCTTGGCGGTTTCCATCGACACCAGGTTCTCGTCCAGGCGGATCGTGTCGCCCACCTTGACGAACCATTCGACGATGGTGGCGTCGGGCAGGCCCTCGCCCAGGTCGGGGAGATGGAAGGTCTTCTTGTCAGCCATGGCGTCCTCGGAATCCGGTGCTCGCTGGAGCGGTTGCATGCGTGTCGCGGGCGCGTTGCGTGGTCGGTGGCGCGGCCGCATCGGTAGGTCTTGCAGCGCGCGGCCCGGGGGCCGCTCGCAGCTTGCGTGCGCGGGGTGGTGCGGGCCTCAGCCCGCGGCCATTGCCCGCTTTGCCGCCGCGACGATCTTCTCGACGCTGGGCAGGTACTTCATTTCAAGCCGGAACAGCGGGATGTGCGTGTCGTAGCCGGTGACGCGCTCGACCGGCGCCAGCAGGTCGTACATGCACTCCTCGGCCAGGCGCGCGGCGATCTCGCCGCCGAAGCCCGCGGTCTTGGGCGCCTCATGCACGATCACGCAGCGGCCGGTCTTGGCCACGGATTCGGCGATGGTGTCGAAGTCCAGCGGCGTGAGCGTGGCGACGTCGATGACCTCGGCGCTGATGCCGTCCTTTGCCAGCGCCTCGGCGGCTTCAAGCGTCTCTTTCACCTGCGCGCCCCAGGTCACCAGGGTCACATCGGTGCCATCGCGCAGCACGAAGCACACGTCCAGCGGCAGGGCCTCGCCGTCGTCGGGCACGAGTTCCTTGTACTGGCGGTAGATGCGCTTGGGCTCCATGAAGATGACCGGGTCGGGCTCGCGGATCGCGGCCAGCAGCAGGCCGTAGGCGCGCGCGGGCGACGATGGCAGCACCACGCGCAGGCCCGGGACATTGGTGAACAGCGCCTCGTTGGCCTCGGAGTGGTGTTCCGGCGCGCGGATGCCGCCGCCCCACGGCACGCGCAGCACCATCGGGCAGGTCAGGCGGCCGCGGGTGCGGTAACGGAAGCGCGCGGCGTGGCAGATGATGTGGTCGAGCATCGGGTAGACGAAGCCGTCGAACTGGGCTTCCGCCACCGGCTTCATGCCCTGCGCGGCCATGCCGACGGTCAGGCCGGCGATCGTGGTCTCGTCGAGCGGGGTGTCGATCACGCGCAGGTCGCCGAACTCGGCCTGCAGGCCGGCGGTGGCGCGGAACACGCCGCCGTTGACGCCGACGTCTTCGCCCAGCACCACGACGGAGGCGTCCTGGCGCATCTCGTAGGCCAGCGCCTGCGTGATCGCTTCGATCAGGGTGATCGCGGCCGGTGCCGCGTCCTTCCCCACGGCGCTCACGAACGCTTCTCCAGCGCGATGGCGGCAGCACGCTGCGCGAGCAGGTCCTGCGGCGGGTCGGCGTAGAGGTAGTCGAACATCGCTTCCACGGGCTGCACCTTGCTCTCCAGGTAGGCGTTGATTTCCACGTCGACCATGCGGCCGCATTCCTCGACCCAGGCCTTTTCCTGCGCCTCGTCCCAGGCGCCCTGGGCGGTGAGCCAGGTGCGCAGGCGGGTCATCGGGTCGCGCGTCCAGGCGTCCTTGACCTCGGCTTCGTCGCGGTAGCGGCGGGCGTCGTCGGCGGTGGTGTGGTCGTGCAGGCGGTAGGTCATGAACTCGATCACGCTGCCGCCGCCGCCCGAGCGCGCGCGCTCCATGGCGCGGCGCATGCCCTCGAGCACGGCGAACAGGTCGTTGCCGTCCACCTGCAGGCAGTGCAGGCCGCCGGCCAGGCCCTTCTGGGCCAGGGTCTTGGCGCCGGTCTGCGCGGAGCGCGGCACGGAGATCGCCCAGCCGTTGTTGATGATGCACTGGATGAAGGGCAGGGCGTAGGCGCCGGCGGAGTTGATCGCGGCGTAGGTGTCGGTCTTCGACGAGCCGCCGTCGCCACAGCAGGTCACGGCCACGCGGTCTTCGCCGCGGAGCTTGAACGCCAGCGCCGAACCCGCGGCGTGCAGGCACTGGGTGGCGATCGGCACGCACCAGGGGAAGTCGTGCTTCGGGCCGCTGAAATCGTTGCCACGCTCGTCGCCGCCCCAGTACATCAGGACGTCGCGCGGCTTCACGCCGCGCATGAACTGCGCGCCGTACTCGCGGTAGCTGGGGGCGAACACGTCTTCGGGACGCATCGCGGCGCCGATGCCGATATGCGTGGCCTCGTGCCCCAGGCAGGCGGCGTAGGTGCCGAGCTTGCCGGTGCGCTGCAGCGCGATCGCCTTGGCGTCGAAGGTGCGCACCAGCAGCATCTGCTTGAACAGCGGCAGGATTTCAGCCGCCGAGGGCGCTTCGGGCGGCAGGTCAGCCACCAGGGTGCCGTCCGGGCCAAGGTACTGGAGGTATTCGATTTCGAAGGTCGCGACAACGCTCATGCGGGCACGTGCTCGGTCATCCACGGGAGCCGGACATGATACCCGGCCGGCATTCGCGGTTCGTTGCGCGGTGCGGCAAGCCCCGGCGGGCGCGGATTCCGGGAGCCCCGCAAAAAAAGAGGTTCATCTCCCAAGTCCGGGGAAGCCGCTTCGACGAGGAGTGCCTGCTTCTTTCGCTATGCCTCACCG
>NZ_JBSVRQ010000003.1:0-303642 GCF_054072735.1 Luteimonas sp. A649
GGGCCAGGCGGGCGACAACGCCGGCCTGCTGCTGCGCGGCACCAAGCGTGACGACGTGGAGCGCGGCCAAGTGCTGTGCAAGCCGGGTTCGATCAAGCCGCACACGGAGTTCGAGGCCGAGGTGTACGTGCTGTCGAAGGACGAGGGTGGCCGTCATACGCCGTTCTTCAAGGGCTACCGTCCGCAGTTCTACTTCCGCACCACCGACATCACCGGCGCCTGCGAGCTGCCGGAGGGCGTCGAGATGGTGATGCCGGGCGACAACGTGAAGATGGTGGTGACGCTGATCAACCCGATCGCGATGGACGAGGGCCTGCGCTTCGCGATCCGCGAAGGTGGCCGTACGGTCGGCGCGGGCGTGGTTGCCAAGGTCATCAAGTAAGTCAGCGTATCCCGGCGGCCGTTGGCCGCCGCGATACGTGCTGCCGTTGAGCCGGCCCTCGGGCCGGATAGCGCCAGCGGCCATCGGCTCACGCCGACGGCTTTTTCCGCTCTCCGGGTGTTGCGCTTTGCCTGGCGGGCCCGCTATAATCGCTGACCACTTCGGCGGATCCCTTCGGGAGTTCGCCGGAACTGCGAAATGAGGTGCAGGATGCGCCTCGTCTTCGCCAGACATGGAACACGTCGCGCGGCAGTACCCCGGTCCCTCCCGAAGCTCTTCGGGACCCAGCGGACCAGGGGAATTGTCACGTTCGCTTCCTCCGTCTGGGCGGGCCGAGTAGATCGGCCTGCCTTGTTTTTTGCAGCAACGGTTTGCGGAGGGCGTTCATTGCCTCCCTGGGCCATCGAATCCACCGGGGTTCCGCGCACCCAGCCGCGGGCCCGTCGCTCTTTCAACGAAGGAATTCCGTCATGGCGGACCAGAAAATCCGGATCCGGCTGAAGGCTTTCGATCATCGACTGATCGATCGTTCTGCCAGCGAGATCGTAGAAACGGCCAAGCGGACAGGCGCGCAAGTGCGCGGCCCGATCCCCCTGCCGACCAAAATCGAGCGTTACACGATCCTGACGTCCCCGCACGTCGACAAGGATGCGCGTGACCAGTACGAAACCCGCACGCACAAGCGCGTGCTCGACATCGTCGATCCCAACGACAAGACCGTGGACGCGCTGATGAAGCTCGAGCTCGCGGCTGGCGTCGACGTCCAGATCAAGCTGACCTGAGGACTGAACCATGACCGCGAAGATTCATTCGTTGGGCATCGTCGGCCGCAAGGCCGGCATGAGCCGGGTGTTCACCGAGGACGGCCAGTCCATCCCGGTGACCCTGATCGAAGCCACCCCCAACCGCATCACCCAGGTGAAGACGAGCGCGACCGACGGCTACAGCGCCGTGCAGGTCACCGTCGGCAGCAAGCGTGCGGTGCTGGTGAACAAGCCCGAAGCCGGTCACCTGGCCAAGGCCAAGGTCGAAGCGGGTCGCGGCCTTTGGGAGTTCCGCGTTGCCGACGACCAGGTCGGCGGCTTCGAGGTTGGCGGCGAAGTGAAGGCCGACATTTTCGAAGTGGGCCAGATGGTCGACGTCCAGGGCGTGACCAAGGGCAAGGGCTTCCAGGGCACGATCAAGCGCTGGAACTTCAGCATGGGTGACGCGACGCACGGCAACTCGCTGTCGCATCGCTCGCCGGGCTCGATCGGCCAGCGCCAGACGCCGGGCCGCGTGTTCCCGGGCAAGAAGATGTCCGGTCACATGGGTGCCGTGCGCCAGAGCACGCAGAACCTCGAAGTGGTCCGGGTCGACGCCGAGCGCGGCCTGATCGCCGTGAAGGGTGCGGTTCCGGGCGCGCCGGGCGGAGACGTGATCGTGCGTCCCGCGAGCAAAGGATAAGGAGAGATGACCATGGAACTCTCTATTACGGGTAGCAACAGCAAGATGTCGGTCTCCGAGGTGGTGTTCGGCCGCGAGTTCAACCGGGACCTGGTCCACCAGGTCGTGGTTGCCTATCGCAACGCCGGCCGCGCCGGGACCAAGGCGCAGAAGACGCGCTCGGAAGTCAGTGGCACGACCAAGAAGTCGAAGAAGCAGAAGGGCGGCGGCGCGCGTCATGGCGCGTTGACGGCCCCGATCTTCGTCGGCGGCGGCGTGACGTTCGCGGCCAAGCCGCGCAGCTTCGAGCAGAAGGTCAACCGCAAGATGTACCGCGCGGCGATGATGGCCATCCTCTCCGAGCTCAACCGCCAGGGTCGCCTGCAGGTCGTCGAGACCTTCGAGGTCGATGAGACGAAGACCAGCGGGCTGGTCGAGAAGCTGAAGGGCTTCGAGCTGGGCCGGCGTCCGCTGATCGTCACCGAGGACGGCTCGGAACACCTGTACCTGTCGGCGCGCAACCTGCCGTATGTGCAGATCCGTGACGTCCAGGGCCTGGATCCGGTTTCGCTGGTCGGCGCCGACAGCGTGCTGGTCACCGCGGACGCCATCAAGAAGATCGAGGAGTGGCTGGCATGAACGACGCCAAGCTCTATGCACTGATCCGTGCGCCGCGCGTGTCCGAAAAGACCGCGCGCCTGCAGGAAGTGTCCAACCAGTACGCGTTCGAAGTGGCGACCGATGCAACGAAGGCCGACATCAAGATCGCGGTTGAAAAGCTGTTCGACGTCAAGGTCGAGGCGGTCAACGTGTTGAACGTGAAGGGCAAGCAAAAGGCCTTCCGCAACCGCAACGGCCGTCGCGGCGACTGGCGCAAGGCGTACGTGACGCTCGCCGATGGCCAGTCGATCGACGTCATGAACACCAAGGCCTGAGGAAGCTCCCATGCCATTGATGAAATTCAAGCCCACCTCTGCCGGTCGCCGCTCCGCGGTACGCGTGGTCGCGCCCGAGCTGCACAAGGGCGCGCCGTACGCGCCGCTGCTCGAGCCGCAGAGCAAGACCGGTGGCCGCAACCACCACGGTCGCATCACCACCCGCCACATGGGTGGTGGCCACAAGCAGCATTACCGCATCATCGACTTCAAGCGCGACAAGGAAGGCATTCCCGCGCGCGTCGAGCGGCTCGAGTACGACCCCAACCGCACCGCGCACATCGCGCTGCTGCTGTACGTGGACGGTGAGCGCCGCTACATCATCGCGCCCAAGGGCCTGAAGGCCGGCGACCAGGTGATCGCGGGCAACGATGCCCCGATCCGCGCCGGCAACAGCCTGCCGCTGCGCAACATCCCGGTCGGTTCCACCGTGCACTGCATCGAGATGAAGCCGGGCAAGGGCGCGCAGATCGCCCGTGCCGCCGGAGCCGGCGTGCAGCTGGTCGCCCGCGAAGGCGTCTACGCCACCCTGCGCCTGCGTTCGGGCGAGATGCGTCGCGTCCCGAGCGAGTGCCGCGCCACGATCGGTGAAGTCGGCAACGTCGAGCACAACCTGCAGAAGCTGGGCAAGGCGGGCGCGAAGCGCTGGCGCGGCATCAAGCCGACCGTGCGTGGTGCCGCCATGAACCCGGTCGACCATCCGCACGGCGGTGGCGAGGCGAAGGCCGGCCAGGGCAACCCGCATCCGGTCACCCCGTGGGGCGTGCCGACCAAGGGTTACAAGACCCGACACAACAAGCGGACGCAGCAGTTCATCGTGCGCGACCGTAGGAGCTAATCGACAATGGCACGTTCACTCAAGAAGGGCCCGTTCGTCGACCACCACCTCGTCAAGAAGGTGGAGGCCGCGGGCAACACTAAGCGTCCGATCAAGACCTGGTCGCGCCGTTCGATGGTGCTCCCGGAGATGGTGGGCTTCACCATCGCCGTCCACAACGGCCGCAACCACGTCCCGGTGCTCGTCAACGAGAACATGGTTGGCCACAAGCTCGGCGAGTTCGCCCTGACCAGGACCTTCAAGGGTCATGGCGGCGACAAGAAGTCGCGTTAAGGAGATGACGATGGAAGCGAAAGCAATCCTGCGCACCGTGCGCATCTCCCCGCAGAAGGCACGACTGGTCGCCGACCAGGTCCGTGGCCTCTCGGCCTCGCGCGCCCTCGACCTGCTGAAGTTCAGCGACAAGAAGGCCGCCCACCTGATCTACAAGGTCGTGTATTCGGCCACCTCCAATGCCGAGAACAACCTCGGCGCGGACGTCGACGAGCTCAAGGTCAAGGCGATCATGGTCGACGAAGGCCCGACGCTGAAGCGCTTCATGGCGCGGGCGAAGGGTCGCGGCACGCGGATCCTCAAGCGCACCAGCCACATTACCGTCGTTGTCGGCGAGGGGAAGTAAGCATATGGGTCACAAAGTTCATCCCATCGGCTTCCGCCTGGGCATTTCCAAGGACTGGAATTCCAAGTGGTACGCCGGCAAGAAGGATTACGCCGACTATCTGGTCTCGGACCTGAAGGTCCGCGAGATGCTTCGCAAGAAGCTGGCCGCGGCCGGCATCAGCCGCATCATGATCGAGCGGCCCTCGAAGTCGGCGCGCGTCACGATCCACACCGCCCGTCCGGGCGTGGTGATCGGCAAGCGCGGTGAGGACATCGAGAAGCTGCGCAAGGAAGTCAGCGCGATGATGGGCGTCCCGGCGCACATCAACGTCACCGAGGTCCGCAAGCCGGAGCTTGACGCGCAGCTGGTCGCCGAGTCGATCGCACAGCAGCTCGAGCGCCGCATCATGTTCCGCCGCGCGATGAAGCGCGCCGTCGGCAACGCGATGCGCCTGGGCGCGCTGGGCATCAAGGTCAACGTCGCCGGCCGCCTCAACGGCGCCGAGATCGCGCGTTCGGAGTGGTACCGCGAAGGTCGCGTGCCGCTGCATACGCTCCGCGCCGACGTCGACTACGGCTTCGCCGAGGCGAAGACCCAGTACGGCATCATTGGAATCAAGACCTGGATCTACAAGGGCGAGATCTTCGACTTCGCCCAGGTCGGCCAGGAAAAGCAGGACGATTCGCCGCGTGGCGAACGTGGCGACCGCGGTGACCGCGATCGTCCGCGTGGCCCGCGTCGTGATCGCGAGGCGAGGGACTAAGTCATGCTGCAACCCAAGCGAACCAAATACCGCAAGATGCACAAGGGCCGCAACGACGGCCTGGCGTGGAGCGGCAACGCCGTCAGCTTCGGCGAGTACGGCCTCAAGGCCACCCAGACCGGCCAGCTGACCGCACGCCAGATCGAATCCGCGCGCCGCGCCATCAGTCGCCACGTGAAGCGCGGCGGCAAGATGTGGATCCGCGTGTTTCCCGACAAGCCGATCAGCAAGAAGCCCATCGAAGTCCGCATGGGCTCGGGCAAGGGCAACGTGGAGTTCTGGGTCGCCCAGATCCAGCCCGGCCGCATGATCTACGAGATCGAGGGCGTCGACGAGGCGACCGCACGCGAGGCGTTCCGCCTGGCTGCCGCCAAGCTCTCGGTCACCACCACTTTCGTGACCCGGACGGTGCGCTGATGGACATCAAGGAACTCCGCCAGAAGTCTTCGGACGATCTGAAGGCGCACCTTCTCGAGCTGCAGAAAGAGCAGTTCTCGCTGCGCATGCAGAAGGCGACCGGCCAGCTCGCCAAGACCCACGACGCCCGTCGGGTACGCCGCGAGATTGCTCGCGTCAACACCCTGCTCGGCGCGAAGCAGTAAGGACCGGGCAGACATGACCGAAAACACCGAAAAGAAGCTGCGCACGGTCGAAGGCCGCGTTGTCAGCAACAAGATGGACAAGACCGTGACGGTGCTCGTTGAGCGTCAGGTCAAGCACGCGCTGTACGGCAAGTACATCCGTCGCTCGACCAAGCTGCACGCCCACGACGCCGAGAACTCCTGCAGCGAGGGCGATACCGTCCGCGTGGTGGAAATCGCGCCGATGTCCAAGACCAAGAACTGGCGCGTCGTGGAAATCGTCGCGCGCGCGGCTGAATAAGGAGGCTCCGAAATGATCCAGATGCAGAGCCACCTCACCGTGGCCGACAATTCCGGCGCCAAGGAAGTGATGTGCATCAAGGTGCTGGGCGGCTCGAAGCGCCGTTACGCCGGCATCGGCGACATCATCAAGGTGTCCATCAAGGACGCCATTCCGCGCGGCAAGGTCAAGAAGGGCGAAGTCTACGACGCCGTCGTGGTGCGCACCCGCAAGGGTGTCCGCCGTGCCGACGGCTCGCTGATCCGCTTCGACGGCAACGCCGCCGTGCTGCTCAACAACAAGCAGGAGCCGATCGGCACCCGCATCTTCGGGCCTGTGACCCGCGAGCTGCGCTCCGAGAAGTTCATGAAGATCGTCTCGCTCGCACCCGAAGTGCTCTGAGCCGGTCGAAGAGGAAGCCAACATGAACCGTATCAAGAAGGGTGACCGCGTGATCGTCACCGCCGGCAAGGACAAGGGCAAGCAGGGCGAGGTGGTTCGCGTGCTCGGCGACAAGGTCGTCGTCTCCAACGTGAACATCATCAAGCGCCACACCAAGCCCAACCCCCAGGCCAACCAGCCCGGTGGCGTGATCGAGCGCGAAGCGCCGGTCGACGCGTCGAACGTGATGCACTTCAACCCTGCCAGCGGCAAGGGCGAGCGCATTGGTACCAAGATCCTCGAGGATGGACGCCGCGTACGCGTGTTCCGCTCGAGCGGTGAGGCGATTGACGCCTGAGGAATGTGAAATGACGACCCGCCTGGAAAAGTTCTACAAGGAAGAAGTGGTGCCGAAGCTCACCGAGCAGTTCGGCTACACGAATCCGATGCAGGTTCCGCGCCTGAGCAAGATCACGCTCAACATGGGCGTGGGCGAGGCTGCCGCAAACAAGAAGGTGCTCGAGCACGCGACCGCCGACATGGCCAAGATCTCCGGCCAGAAGGCGCTGGTGACGAAGTCGCGCGTTTCGGTGGCGTCGTTCAAGATCCGTGACGGCTGGCCGATCGGCTGCAAGGTCACGCTGCGTCGCGCCCGGATGTACGAGTTCTTCGACCGCCTGGTCAACGTCGCGCTGCCGCGCGTCCGCGACTTCCGTGGCGTCTCGGCCCGCTCGTTCGACGGCCGTGGCAACTACAACATGGGCGTGAAGGAGCAGATCATCTTCCCGGAGATCGACTTCGACCAGGTCGACGCCCTGCGTGGCATGGACATCGCCATCACCACGACGGCGAAGACCAACGAAGAAGCCAAGGCGCTGCTCGAGGCCTTCCGCTTCCCGTTCCGCTAACAGACTTCAGGACAACACACCATGGCAAAGACCTCGATGGTCAACCGCGAAGTGAAGCGCGCGAAGCTGGCGAAGAAGTTCGCCGCCAAGCGCGACGAGCTGAAGAAGATCGTCAGCAGCGAGTCGGCGAGCTTCGAGGACAAGATGGAGGCCGCGGTCAAGCTGCAGAAGCTGCCCCGCGACTCCTCGCCCTCGCGCCAGACCACCCGCTGCGCGCTGACCGGCCGTCCGCGCGCCGTTTACAGCAAGTTCGGCCTGGGCCGCAACAAGCTGCGCGAAGCCACCATGCGTGGCGACGTCCCCGGCCTGCGCAAGGCCAGCTGGTAACACTGCGTCAAGCCGGCCCGATGGGCCGGTCCAACACGAATTCGCAATCCTGCGGATATCGGTGCACTCATAAGGCAACTATCAATGAGCATGACTGATCCCATCGCCGATATGCTGACCCGCATGCGCAATGCGGCGGCTGTCGGCAAGCCGACGGTGAAGATGCCGTCCTCCAAGACCAAGGTGGCCATCGCCAAGGTGCTGCAGGACGAAGGCTACATCGCCGGTGCGCACGTGACCGAGAACGGCGCCAAGGCCGAACTCGAGATCGTGCTGAAGTACTACGAGGGCCGTCCGGTCATCGAGCGCATGCAGCGCATTTCGCGCTCGGGCCTGCGCCATTACCGCGGCAAGTCCGAGCTGCCGAAGGTCCTCAACGGCCTCGGCATCGCCATCATCTCCACCTCGAAGGGCATCATGACCGATACGCAGGCACGCCAGCAGGGCGTCGGCGGCGAGGTCCTGTGCTTCGTGGCCTAAGGGAGTAACCGCAATGTCCCGAATTGCCAAGAAGCCGATCACCCTTCCGAAGGGCGTCGAGCTGAAGATCCAGGACGGTACCGTCGCGACCAAGGGCCCGAAGGGCTCGCTGTCGATGGCGATGCCGGCCGGCGTCGAGTTCACCATGGAGGACGGCCAGGCCGTTCTGTCGCCGGCGACCCCGGCCGACATGGCCATCACCGGCACCATGCGCTCGGTCATCGCCAACATGGTGCAGGGCGTTTCCGAAGGCTTCGAGCGCAAGCTCGAGCTGGTGGGCGTCGGTTACCGCGCCGCCATGCAGGGCCAGGACCTGAACCTGTCGCTGGGCTTCTCCCATCCGGTGCTGTTCAAGCCGCCGGCGGGTATCACCATCAGCACGCCGACCCAGACCGAGATCGTGGTCAACGGCGCCGACAAGCAGCAGGTCGGCGAAGTGGCAGCCAAGATCCGCGGCTACCGTCCGCCGGAGCCGTACAAGGGCAAGGGCGTCAAGTACGCCGGCGAGAACATCATCCGCAAGGAAGCCAAGAAGGCCTGATCGGCCTTCAGCTTTCGGAGAACGAGACCATGCAGAAGAAAATTGCCCGCCTGCGCCGCGCCAAGTCGACGCGCGCGCACATCCGCGAACTGGGCGTCCCGCGCCTGTCGGTGCTGCGCACCGGCCAGCACCTGTACGCGCAGCTGTTCAGCGCCGACGGCTCGAAGGTCCTGGCTTCGGCCAGCACCACCCAGGCCGACGTGCGCGACGGCCTGAAGAACGGCCGCAACACCGAAGCCGCGACCAAGGTCGGCCACGCGATCGCCGAGAAGGCCAAGGCCGCCGGCATCGAATCAGTTGCCTTCGATCGCTCCGGTTACAGGTATCATGGGCGGATCAAGGCCCTGGCCGACGCCGCGCGCGAAGGTGGCCTGCAGTTCTAAGCGTCAAGACAATGTGTTGAAAGGGTGGGGCGCCGTCCCCACCCTTTGCCTCCTGCCGATGCGGGCTGCATCGGACGCCTCCCGGCTTCTGCCCGGGGCCGCGGTCCACCGATCCACACCACAACCATAAGCGGCCACGAGCCGTACATCCCTCAATACATACAGGCAGCATCGAAATGGCAGAAGAACGCGCACCGCGCGGTCGTGACCGCGACCGCAACCGCGAAGAAATCGACGACGGCATGATCGAGAAGCTGATCACGGTCAACCGTGTCAGCAAGACCGTCAAGGGTGGCCGCCAGTTCACCTTCACCGCGCTGACGGTCGTCGGCGACGGCGCCGGCAAGGTCGGCTTCGGCTACGGCAAGGCCCGCGAGGTCCCGGTTGCCATCCAGAAGTCGATGGAGCAGGCCCGCCGGAACATGACCTCCGTGCACCTCAACGGCGCCACGCTGTACCACACGGTGAAGGCCGGCCACGGCGCCGCCCGCGTGTTCATGCAGCCCGCGTCCGAAGGTACCGGCGTGATCGCCGGTGGTGCCATGCGCGCCGTGCTCGAAGCGGTCGGCGTGAAGGACGTGCTGGCGAAGGCCGTCGGCTCGCGCAACCCGATCAACCTCGTCCGGGCCACCGTCAAGGGCCTGGCCGGCATGCACTCGCCTGGCGACATCGCGGCCAAGCGCGGCAAGAAGGTGGAGGACATCGTCCATGGCTAAGAACGAAGCCGGCACCGGCACCGTCAAGGTGCGCCTGGTCAAGGGTCTGCGCGGCTCGCAGGCCAAGCACCGCCTGTCCGTCAAGGCCCTGGGCCTGGGCAAGCTCAACAGCGTCCGCGAACTGAAGGACAGCCCCCAGGTCCGTGGCCTCATCAACAAGGTCCACTACCTGGTCCGGGTCGAGGAATAAGCACATGAAGCTCAACACCATGCAGCCCGCAGAGGGCGCCCGCACCGATCGCAAGCGCGTCGGCCGCGGCATCGGCTCCGGCCTCGGCAAGACCGCCGGCCGCGGCCACAAGGGTTCCTTCGCCCGCTCGGGCAAGGGCAAGATCAAGGCCGGCTTCGAAGGCGGCCAGATGCCGCTGCGCAAGCGCCTGCCCAAGGTCGGCTTCCGCTCGCGCATCGCCGGCGACACCGCCGAGGTCATGCTGTACCAGCTCGAGCGCCTGGAAGGCGTCATCGACTTCAAGGCGCTGCGCGCCGCGAAGCTGGTGCCGGCCACGGCCAAGCGCGCCAAGATCGTCCTGAAGGGCGAGGCCACCAAGGCCCTCGTGCTGAAGGGCGTGCTGGCCACGGCCGGTGCCCGCGCGGCGATCGAAGCCGCCGGCGGCAAGGTCGAGGAGTAAGCAGCGCATGGCACGCAGCGGCAGCGCAATGGGGGGCATGGGCGGGCTCGGCAAGTTCACCGAGCTGCGCCAGCGCCTGCTGTTCGTCCTCGGGGCGTTGATCGTCTACCGCGTCGGGTGCTACATACCGGTGCCGGGCGTCAATCCCGATGCCATGCTGCGCCTGATGGAGCAGACCGAAGGCACCATCGTGGACATGTTCAACATGTTCTCCGGTGGTGCGCTCGAGCGCTTCAGCCTGTTCGCGCTCAACGTGATCCCCTACATCTCGGCGTCGATCATTATCCAGATGCTCGTGCAGATCGTCCCGAGCCTGAAGGCGATCCAGAAGGAAGGCGAGTCCGGCCGCCGCCGCATCACCCAGTGGTCGCGCATCGGCGCCATCCCGCTGGCGATCTTCCAGGCGGCGGGCATCGCGACGATGCTGCAGAGCCAGGGCGTGGCCTATGCGCCCGGCCTCGGCTTCATCCTCACCGCCATCATCGCGCTGACCGCCGGCACCATGTTCCTGGTCTGGCTGGGCGAGCAGGTGACCGAGCGCGGCGTCGGCAACGGCGTGTCGCTGATCATCTTCGCCGGCATCGTGGCGGGGCTCCCGAGCGCCGTCATCACCACGTTCGAGGCCGCCCGCAACGGCGACATGAGTCCGATCGCGGTGATCCTGATCGCGCTGATCGTGGCCGCCTTCACCTACTTCGTGGTGTTCGTCGAGCGTGGCCAGCGCCGGATCACGGTGAACTACGCGCGCCGCCAGGGCGGTCGCAACGCGTACATGAACCAGAGCTCCTTCCTGCCGCTGAAGCTCAACATGGCCGGCGTGATCCCGGCGATCTTCGCGTCGTCGATCATCATGTTCCCGGCCACGGCCTCGACCTGGTTCAGCCAGGCGGGTTCGGCGACCTGGCTGCAGCGGGTAAGCCAGGCGCTGTCGCCCGGCGAGCCGCTCTACATCCTGCTGTACGCGGGCCTGATCGCCGGTTTCACGTTCTTCTATACTGCGCTGGTCTTCAACTCGCAGGAAACCGCGGACAACCTGAAGAAGTCCGGCGCGCTGATCCCGGGCATCCGTCCGGGCAAGGCCACGGCCGACTACATCGATGGCGTGCTGACGCGGCTCACCGCCGCCGGCGCGACCTACCTGGTGCTGGTCTGCCTGCTGCCGGAGTTCATGCGCACCGAGCTGAATGCGTCGTTCTACTTCGGCGGCACGTCGCTGCTGATCGTGGTGGTGGTGGTGATGGACTTCATCTCCCAGATCCAGGCCCACCTGATGTCGCACCAGTACGAGAGCCTGTTGAAGAAGGCGAACCTGAAGGGTGGCGCGCGCGGCTTGCCGCGCGGCTGAAGATTCAAAACGGATCCCGTGGTGCCCGGCATGGCCGGTGTCTCCAGGGATCCAGGCCCGGCCGTGTCACGGCGGGGCCTTGATGGGCGACTTGCGTGGCGGTCCCGCGCGCAGGTGGTTCCAGGCCAGTCCCGGCGCCAGAGTAGCGACGGGCGGGCAGGGCTCCGAAAGGGGTCCAGTCCAGTCGGGAACCTTCGCCGGAGCATGGGCACACTCCCCATGCCGGGCTTGTCGGACGCCGTTGGCGGCCGCGGGCTTCCTTGCACCCCGGGATCCTGATACAATTTCTTGTTCACTGCGCCGGATTACCCGTCCGGCCGCCCCAATCAGTTGGAGATCCGCGCATGGCGCGTATTGCAGGTGTCAACCTGCCTGCCCAGAAGCACGTCTGGGTCGGGCTGCAAAGCATCTACGGCATTGGCCGTACCCGTTCGAAGCAGGTCTGCGAAGCCGCAGGCGTGTCGTCGAGCACCAAGATCCGCGACCTGTCGGAGCCTGACGTCGAGCGCCTGCGCGCCGAAGTCGGCAAGTACGTGGTCGAGGGCGACCTGCGCCGCGAGATCGGCATGGCCATCAAGCGTCTGATGGACCTGGCCTGCTACCGCGGCCTGCGTCATCGCCGTGGCCTCCCCCTGCGCGGCCAGCGCACCCGGACCAATGCACGCACCCGCAAGGGTCCGCGCAAGGCCATCAGGAAATAAGGAACCACGACCATGGCCAAGCCGGCAGCCAAGCCGAAGAAGAAGATCAAGCGCGTCGTCACAGACGGCGTTGCCCACGTCCACGCTTCGTTCAACAACACCATCATCACGATCACCGACCGTCAGGGCAACGCGCTCTCGTGGGCGACTTCGGGCGGCGCGGGTTTCCGCGGTTCGCGCAAGTCGACCCCGTTCGCAGCCCAGGTCGCCGCAGAGAAGGCCGGCAAGGCCGCCCTCGACTACGGCGTGAAGTCTCTTGAAGTCCGCATCAAGGGCCCGGGTCCGGGTCGCGAG
Organism: Luteimonas sp. A649; assembly: GCF_054072735.1. Taxonomy (NCBI): domain Bacteria; kingdom Pseudomonadati; phylum Pseudomonadota; class Gammaproteobacteria; order Lysobacterales; family Lysobacteraceae; genus Luteimonas; species Luteimonas sp. A649. Next base: position 12,511 of record NZ_JBSVRQ010000003.1, read on the forward strand.
TCGGCCGTCCGGTCGCTCAACAACGTGGGCTACAAGATCACCAACATCATCGACGTGACGCCAATCCCGCACAACGGGTGCCGTCCGCCGAAGAAGCGTCGCGTCTAAGGGGGCGATAAGAAATGGCTCGTTATATCGGTCCCACCTGTAAGCTCGCCCGTCGCGAAGGCGCCGACCTCGGTCTGAAGTCGCCCGCGCGCGCCCTTGACTCCAAGTGCAAGCTCGAGCAGAAGCCCGGCCAGCACGGTGCCGGCACCGGCGCGCGTCGCAGCAAGCTCTCCGACTACGCCCTCCAGCTTCGCGAGAAGCAGAAGGTCAAGCGTATCTACGGCCTGCTGGAGCGCCAGTTCCGCAACTACTACAAGAAGGCCTCGACCAAGAAGGGCAACACCGGCGAGAACCTGCTTCAGCTGCTGGAAACCCGTCTCGACAACGTCGTCTACCGCATGGGCTTCGCGATCACCCGCCCGGCCGCGCGCCAGCTGGTGTCGCACCGTGGCGTCATGGTCAACGGCAAGCCCGTGAACCTGCCGTCCTACCAGGTCAAGGCCGGTGACGCGATCGCGCTGTCGGAGAAGGCCCAGAAGCAGATGCGCGTCCAGGAGGCGCTGACGGTGTCCTCGACGATGGACCTGTCGCCGTCCTGGGTCGAGGTCGACTCGAAGAAGTTCAGCGGCGTGTTCAAGGCGGTCCCCGACCGTGGCGACCTGCCCGCCGACATCAACGAAGCGCTGATCGTCGAGCTGTACTCGAAGTAATTCACCCGGCCAGCCGGCGGATGCCGGCGGGCCCCAGGAGACACGAAACATGACGGTTACCGCCAACCAGGTCCTGCGCCCGCGTGGCCCCCAGATCGAGCGCCTCGCCGGAAACCGCGCGAAGGTCGTGATCGAGCCGCTCGAGCGCGGCTACGGCCATACGCTCGGCAACGCCCTGCGCCGCGTCCTGCTGTCGTCGATTCCCGGCTTCGCCATCACCGAGGTCGAGATCGACGGCGTGCTGCACGAATACAGCACCATCGAAGGCCTGCAGGAAGACGTGCTCGAGGTGCTGTTGAACCTCAAGGACGTTGCCATCCGCATGGGCACCGGCGAAAGCGCCACGCTCACCCTGGCCAAGTCCGGCCCGGGCGTCGTGACCGCCGCCGACATCAAGACCGACCACAACGTCGAAGTGCTCAACGGCGAGCACGTGATCTGCCATCTGACCAAGGACGCGTCGATCAACATGCGCCTGAAGATCGAGCGTGGCTTCGGCTACCAGCCGGCGTCCGCGCGTCGCCGTCCGGACGAAGAGACCCGCGTCATCGGTCGCCTGATGCTGGACGCGTCGTTCTCGCCGGTCCGCCGCGTCGCCTACGAGGTCGAAGCCGCCCGCGTCGAGCAGCGCACCGACCTCGACAAGCTGGTAATCGACATCGAGACCAACGGCACGATCGATGCCGAGGAAGCCGTGCGCACCGCCGCCGACATCCTCACCGACCAGCTGAGCGTCTTCGGTGACTTCACCCGCCGCGAAGGCAACGACCAGAAGGCCCAGGCCCCGGGCGTCGATCCGGTGCTGCTGCGCCCGATCGACGATCTCGAGCTGACGGTGCGTTCGGCCAACTGCCTCAAGGCCGAAAGCATCTATTACATCGGCGACCTGATCCAGAAGACGGAAGTCGAACTGCTCAAGACCCCCAACCTCGGCAAGAAGTCGCTTACCGAGATCAAGGAAGTGCTGGCCCAGCGTGGCCTCTCGCTCGGCATGAAGCTCGAGAACTGGCCGCCGGCCGGTGTCTCGGCGCACGGCATGCTCGGCTAAGACCAGACAGACAGGAACCAAGACCATGCGCCACCAGAAATCCGGCCGCAAGTTCAGCCGCACCAGCGCACACCGCGATGCCATGTTCACCAACATGGCGGCGTCGCTGCTCAAGCACGAGCTGATCAAGACCACGCTTCCGAAGGCCAAGGAGCTCCGCCGCGTCGCCGAGCCGCTCATCACCATGGGCAAGACCGACGGCGTCGCAAACCGCCGCCTGGCCTTCTCGCGCCTGCGCGACAAGGAAGCCGTAGGCAAGCTGTTCGTCGACCTGGGCCCGCGTTACCGCGAGCGTCCGGGCGGCTACCTGCGGATCATCAAGTGCGGTTTCCGCGACGGCGACAACGCGCCGATGGCCTACGTCGAGCTCGTCGACCGGCCGCAGGCGTCCGCCGAGTAAGCACGGCGACGTTTTCGCGTGCACCAACCCCGGCCATGTGCCGGGGTTTTTGCTATCTTGGCCTCCGTTTTGCGCGAGCCGATCGATGACCCCGAACCCGTTCCGCTGGACCTTCCGCTCGCAGTGCCTGGCTGGCTTCGCGATCTGCGCGGCGCTGATCGGCTTTGCGATCTTCTCCCAGTTCGCCTGGGGCCTGGAGCCGTGCCCGCTGTGCATCTTCCAGCGGATCGCGTTCGCGGCCCTGGGCCTGGTGTTCCTCGTGGCCGGGCTCCATGCGCCGCGGTCGGGCGGGGGAAGGGCGATCTATGGCGTGCTTGGCTTCCTGGCCGCCGCCGTGGGCATGGCCATCGCCGGGCGCCACGTCTGGATCCAGTACAACCCGCCCGAGATCCCGGGCTGTGGGCCGCCGCTGTCATTCCTGCGCGAAACGATGTCCACGGGCAACGTGATCCGCAAGGTGCTGACCGGCAGCGGTGACTGCGGCACCATCGACTGGACCTTCCTCGGCCTGTCGATGCCGGCCTGGAGCCTGGTCTGGTTCGTGCTGCTGGCGGTGCTGTTCGTGGCCGCGGCCTTCCAGCGTCGCCGGCGGAGCTGGCGCTGACCGGCATTGCGATACACGGCGCTGGAGCGGATGATGGCTGTCGCTGCAGTGCAACAACGACGATCCCATGCCCGCAAACGAACGCAACCTCCGTCCCGTGAACCTGGCCCCCGGCTGGAGTCCGGACAGCTGGCGCACGCGCACGGCGCTGCAGATGCCCACGTATCCCGATGCCGCGGAACTCGCGCGCGTCCAGGGCGAGCTGGGTGCGCTGCCGCCGCTGGTGACGTCGTGGGAGATCATGGCGCTGCGGCAGCAGCTGGCCGAGGCGCAGGAGGGGCGACGCTTCCTGCTCCAGGGCGGTGACTGCGCGGAGAACTTCAGCGATTGCAATTCGGCGGTGATCTCGAACCGCCTGAAAGTGCTGCTGCAGATGAGCCTGGTGCTCGTGCACGGCCTGCGCCTGCCGGTGGTGCGTGTCGGCCGTTTCGCCGGCCAGTACGCCAAGCCGCGTTCCGCCGACACGGAAACCCGCGACGGGACGACGCTGCCGACCTATCGCGGCGACATGGTCAATGCGCCCGAGTTCACGGCCGCGGCCCGGACGCCCGATCCCCGACGCATGGTCAAGGCGCACGCGCGTTCCGCGATGACCATGAACTTCGTGCGCTCCCTGATCGACGGCGGTTTCGCCGACCTCCACCATCCCGAGTACTGGGACCTGGGCTGGGTCGGGCATTCGCCGCTGGCCGAGGAATACCAGCGCATGGTCGGCAACATCGGCGAGGCCGTGCGCTTCATGGAGACGTTGTCGGGCACCGAGGTGCACAACCTCAACCGCGTTGATTTCTTCACCTCGCACGAGGCCCTGCTGCTGCCCTACGAGGAGGCGTTCACGCGCCAGGTGCCGCGGCAGTGGGGCTGGTTCAACCTCAGCACCCACTTCCCGTGGATCGGCATGCGGACCGCGGCCAACGACGGTGCCCACGCGGAGTACTTCCGCGGCATCCGCAATCCCATCGCGGTGAAGATCGGGCCGACGGTGGCGCCGGACGAGCTGTTGCGGCTTGTCGACCTGCTCAACCCCGACGACGAACCGGGGCGACTGAGCTTCATCTGTCGCATGGGCGCGGCGCAGATCGCGGACCGCCTGCCGCCCCTGCTGGACGCGATGAAGCGCGATGGGCGCCGCGTGCTCTGGATCTGCGATCCGATGCACGGCAACACCGAGTCGACCAGCAACGGCTACAAGACGCGCCGCTTCGACAACATCCGCACCGAGATCGAACAGAGCTTCGACCTGCACGCCGCGGCGGGCACGCGCTTGGGCGGCGTGCACCTGGAGCTCACCGGCGAGGACGTCACCGAGTGCACGGGTGGCGCACGCGACCTGGGCGAGGTGGATCTCGAACGGGCGTACCGCTCCGCGGTGGACCCACGGCTCAACTACGAGCAGTCGCTCGAGATCGCGATGGCGATCGTGCGCAAGCACGCGCAGCTGAAGCTGCCGATCAAGGCCTGAACGGCGTCCACGCCGCGCGGCATGCACCCGGTGCCGTGCCGCCCTAGAGCAGCCGCGCCTGCACGGGTGCGGCGGGAAGCGGTGCGCCGGTCAACGGCCACGCGGCCAACGCCTCGTAGCGGCCGCCGGGATTGAACAGCAGCTCGAAGCGATCCACGCGCACCACGTCGTCGCCGCAGGCGATGTCTTCAAGCCAGGCCTGTGCGGGCAGGCCACGCTCCAGGTAAGCCAGGGTCACGTGTGGCTGCGTCGTCACCTGCAGCGGGCGAATGCCGCATTGCCGGATGGCGTCGCGGGTCGCGTCGCACAGCGCCTGCAGCGCGGGGTTGGCGTGCGGCAACGCGACGACCGCCCCCGATTGCGACCAGTACGCCACCCGTTCGATCTGGAACCCATGCGCCGGAATGCGCGCCGCAGTCACGGCGAAGGCGTCAAGCAGCGCGGGCGTCACCAGCTCCCTGGCGTCGTAACCGATGATGCAAAGGGTGGCGTGCCACTGGTCCGGACGGCGCGGCTGCAAGCGCCGCCCGTCAGCCGGCTGCCCGGCGTGGAGCCTGGTCGCAAGCGCAGCCAGGTGTTCGCGGCCTTCGGCATCCGGCCGCCAGCCGGGAAACAGCGCCTGGCTCACGCCGCGCGGCTGGCCCGCTTGCGGTCGGTTTCGCTGAGGTGCTTCTTGCGCAGGCGGATTTCCTTCGGCGTGACCTCGACCAGCTCGTCATCCTCGATGAAGTCCAGCGCCTGCTCGAGCGTGTACTTGATCGCCGGCGTCAGCTTGATCGCGTCGTCCTTGCCGGACGCGCGCATGTTGGTCAGCGGCTTGGTCTTGATGGCATTGACGGTGAGGTCGTTGTCCTTCGAGTGGATGCCGATCAGCTGGCCCTCGTAGACCTGGTCGCCCTCGGCCGCGAACAGCTTGCCGCGCTCTTCCAGCGGTCCCAGCGAGTAGGCCGGGGTGGCGCCCGCGGCATTGGCGATCATCACGCCGTTGGTGCGCTTGGCAATCGCACCCTGTTCCTTCGGGCCGTAATGGTCGAAGACATGGAACAGCAGGCCGGTGCCCTGGGTGAGCGTCTTGAACTCGTTCTGGAAGCCGATCAGGCCGCGCGCCGGGATCATGTAGTCCAGCCGCACGCGCCCCTTGCCGTCGGACTCCATGTTCTTCAGCTGGCCCTTGCGGATGCCGAGCTTCTCCATCACGCCGCCCTGGTGCACTTCCTCGATGTCGACCACCAGCTGCTCGACCGGCTCCATCTGCTGGCCGTCGATGGTCTTGATGATGACTTCCGGACGCGACACCGCGAGTTCGAAGCCCTCGCGGCGCATGGTCTCGATCAGCACCGACAGGTGCAGCTCGCCGCGGCCGGAGACCAGGAACTTGTCGGGGTCCGAGCCTTCCTCGATCTTGAGCGCGACGTTGTGCAGCGTCTCGCGCTCCAGGCGCTCGCGGATCTGGCGGCTGGTGATGAACTTGCCGCCGCTGCGGTCCTTGTTGCCGGCGAACGGCGAGTTGTTGACCTGGAAGGTCATGCTGATGGTCGGCTCGTCGACGGTCAGCGCGGGCAGCGCTTCGGGCGTATCGAGTGCGCAGACCGTATCGGAGATCGACAGGTCGGCGACGCCGCTGAGGGCGAGGATGTCGCCGGCCTTGCCTTCATCGACCTCGACGCGCTCCAGGCCCAGGAAGCCCAGCACCTGCAGTACCTTGGCCTGGCGCTTCTTGCCGTGGCGGTCGACCACGCTCACCGCCATGTTGGTCCGCACCACGCCGCGCTGGATGCGGCCGATACCGATCAGGCCGACGAAGTTGTTGTAGTCCAGCTGGCTGATGCGCATCTGGAACGGGCCGTCCGGGTCCACCGTCGGCGCAGGTACGTGCTTCATGATCGCTTCGTACAGCGGTGTCATGTCGCCGTCGCGGACGGTGTCTTCCATGCTGGCGTAGCCGTGCAGCGCCGAGGCGTAGACGATCGGGAAGTCGAGCTGCTCGTTGGTGGCGCCGAGCTTGTCGAACAGGTCGAAGACCTGGTCGATCACCCAGTCCGGGCGCGCGCCCGGGCGGTCGATCTTGTTGACCACCACGATCGGGTTGAAGCCCATCGCGAACGCCTTCTGGGTCACGAAGCGCGTCTGCGGCATCGGGCCGTCCATCGCGTCGACCAGGATCAGCACCGAGTCGACCATCGACAGCACGCGTTCGACCTCGCCGCCGAAGTCGGCGTGTCCGGGGGTGTCGACGATGTTGATGCGGTTGCCATTCCAGTTGATGGCGGTGTTCTTTGAAAGGATCGTGATGCCACGTTCCTTTTCCTGGTCGTTGCTGTCCATCATCCGCTCGGCGGTCACCGTGCGTTCGCTGAACGTGCCCGACTGCTTGAGCAGGCAATCGACGAGGGTGGTCTTGCCGTGGTCGACGTGGGCGACGATGGCGATATTGCGAAGGCGTTCGATGGACATCGGGGAAACCGCACCTCGTGCCTTCTTGGGGCAGGGCGCATTGGGCCTGTGGCGGGGAAGCCGGACATTATACTGTGCCGGGCGCCCCGCTACATAGTGTTGCAATGCGGCCGGGCGGCTCCACTTCAGATCCGTGGCCCGGCGCTGCCCGGGCCCAGCCCCTTCCAGACACCTCCCCAGGAATCCCCGACATGTCCCTGAACGCCGTTTTCGACACCGACCGTGGCCAGATCAAGGTCGAGCTCTACCCCGACCAGGCCCCCCTGACCGTGGCCAATTTCGTCAATCTCGCCAAGCGCGGCTTCTACGATGGGCTCGGCTTCCACCGGGTCATCCCGGACTTCATGGTCCAGGGCGGCTGCCCCAAGGGCACCGGCACCGGCGGCCCGGGCTACAAGTTCGAGGACGAGGCCAACAACGGCGTGAAGCACGACCGCGGCGTGCTGTCCATGGCCAACGCCGGCCCCAACACCAACGGCAGCCAGTTCTTCATCACCCACATCAAGACCGACTGGCTGGACGGCAAGCACACCGTCTTCGGCAAGGTCACCGAGGGCCTGGACGTGGTCGATGCCGTCAAGCAGGGCGACGCCATCAAGTCGGTGAAGATCGAAGGCGATGCCGACGCAGTGTTGGCCGCGAAGGCGGACCGCGTCGCCGAGTGGAACCGGATCCTGGCGGCCTGAGCCAGCGGTCCCCGGCAGGGCGCGATGCTAGAATAAGCGGCTGCAACCAGCGCTTTCCGGGCCTTCCCGGCGCGCCCCGCCACTCCACTTCCCGAGGTTTTCGCAATGCCCCAGCTTGCCCAGCGCATGGGTCGCGCCAAGCCCAGCGCGATCATGGTCGTGGCCGAGACGGCCCAGCGCCTGAAGGCCGAAGGCCGCGACATCATCAGCTTCTCGATCGGCGTCCCCAACTTTCTCCCCGGCGAGCATGTCTATGCCGCCGCCCGCAAGGCACTGGACGTCGATTCGGGCCAGTACGGCAGCAACCGCGGCGCCGCCGGCCTGCTTGACGCCTTCGTCGGCCACCTCGACGGCCTGGGCCTCACCGGCTACACCCGCGCCAACTGCGCGACGGGCGTCGGTGCGAAGCACATCCTCTACAACCTGGCGGAAGCGCTGTTGGACGAGGGCGACGGATTTGCCTTTGCCACGCCGTACTGGACCAGCTACATGGACATCGCCGAGATCGTCGGCGCCGACATCCAGCTGCTCCCGTGCCCGGCGGAACAGGATTACAAGCTCACGCCGGAACAGCTCGACGCCGCGCTTGCGAAGAAGCCGAAAGTGTTCCTGTTCAACAACCCGTCCAATCCTACGGGCATGGTGTACACGAGGGACGAGATCGCGGCCCTGGCCGACGTCGTCGCCCGCCACCCCGATACCTGGATCATCACCGACGACATCTACAACACGATGGTGTTCGACGGCGTCGGCTACCACAACTTCGTGCACGCCCGCCCCGAGCTGCGCGAGCGCGTGATCTTCGTCGACTCGCTGTCCAAGACCTATGGCATGCCCGGCTGGCGCGTCGGCCTGATGGCCGGCCCCGAGGTCGTGGCCCAGGCCGTGACCACGATGAACTCGAACCACATCACCAGCCTGCCGGAAGTCGTGGCCGCCGCCGCCGCCGCGGCGCTGTCGGGCCCGCAGGACGTGCCCGCCGCGCGTTGCGCCGAGTTCCAAGGCAAGCGCGACCAGGTCGTGGCCGCGCTCAATGCCATTCCCGGCGTGGTCTGCCCGGTGCCGCAGGGCGCGTTCTACGCCTTCCCGGACATCAGCTGCGCTTTCGGCAAGTCGCACTCGGGCAGGGTCATCAACAACGATGTCGAGTTCTGCGCCGCCCTGCTCGAGGCCAAGGGCGTTGCCTGCGTTCCCGGCTCGGCCTTCGGCGAGCCGCGCGGCCTGCGCATCAGCTACACCTGCCCGACGCCGCAGCTGGCGCCGGGCCTTGCGCGCATCCAGGAGTTTTTCGCCGAGCTCGCATGAGCCTGGCCCGTTCCGGGCCCCGATCCGCGGGGTTCGGTACGTCGGCGTTTCCTGCGCCGCACACGCGTTCCTCCAATCCCACGCACCATCGGAGCCACCCCATGAAAACCCCCGTCCGAGTTGCCGTCACCGGCGCCGCCGGCCAGATCGGTTACGCCCTGCTGTTCCGCATCGCCTCCGGCGAAATGCTCGGCCGCGACCAGCCCGTGATCCTGCAACTGCTCGAGCTGCCGATGGAGAAGGCCCAGGCCGCGCTCAAGGGCGTGATGATGGAGCTGGAAGACTGCGCGTTCCCGCTGCTGGCGGGCATGGTCGGCACCGATGATCCCGAAGTCGCGTTCAAGGACGCCGACATCGCCCTGCTGGTCGGCGCGCGCCCGCGCGGTCCGGGCATGGAGCGCAAGGACCTGCTACTGGAGAACGCGAAGATCTTCACCGCCCAGGGCGCGGCGCTGAACAAGGTCGCCAGCCGCGACGTCAAGGTGCTGGTGGTCGGCAACCCGGCCAATACCAATGCCTACATCGCCATGAAGTCGGCCCCGGACCTGAAGGCGAAGAACTTCACCGCGATGCTGCGCCTCGACCACAACCGTGCGCTGAGCCAGCTGGCCAACAAGGCCGGCGTGGCCGTGGGCGACATCGAGAAGCTGGTGGTCTGGGGCAACCACAGCCCGACCATGTATCCCGACTACCGCTTCGCGACCGTCAAGGGTGAATCGCTGAAGGACAAGATCAACGATGCGGACTGGAACGCCAATGCGTTCATCCCGCAGGTCGGCAAGCGCGGCGCGGCCATCATCGAGGCGCGCGGGCTGTCGTCGGCGGCATCGGCGGCGAATGCGGCCATCGACCACATCCGCGACTGGGTGCTGGGCTCGAATGGCAAGTGGGTGACGATGGGCGTGCCGTCCGACGGCAGCTATGGCATTCCCGAGGGTGTGATCTACGGCGTGGCGGTGACCACGGAGAACGGCGAGTACACGCGTGTGGAAGGCCTGGGGATCGACGACTTCAGCCGCGCCGCCATGGACAAGACCCTGGCCGAACTCGAGGAAGAGCGCGAGGGCGTGGCGCACCTGCTGGGCTGAGCCTGGCGTAGGGGTGTTCGAGGAAGCCGGGCCGATGCCCGGCTTCTTCGTTTCCAGGGCCCGGTTAGAATATCGGGCCCAGTACGAACCAGGATCACCATGTCCGAGCCGACCTCCGCAGGCGCGCGTTTCCGCGCCGCCGTTGCCGACGAATCCCCCCTGCAGGTGATGGGCGCCATCACCGCTTATGCCGGCCTGATGGCCAAGCGCACGGGCTACAAGGCGCTGTACCTCTCCGGTGGCGGCGTGGCCGCGAACTCGCTCGGGATGCCCGACCTCGGCATCAGCACCATGGAAGACGTGCTGATCGACGCCCGCCGCATCGTCGAGGCCACCGGCCTGCCGCTGCTCGTGGACATCGACACCGGCTGGGGCGGGGCATTCAACATCGCCCGCACCGTCCGCAGCTTCGAGCGCGCCGGCGTCGCCGCCGTGCACATGGAAGACCAGGTCGGCCAGAAGCGCTGCGGCCACCGCCCGAACAAGGAAGTGGTGCCGAAGCAGGAGATGGTCGACCGGGTGAAGGCCGCCGTCGACGGCCGCACCGATGCCGGTTTCGTGGTCATGGCGCGTACCGACGCCGCCGCGGTCGAGGGCATCGATTCGGCCATCGAGCGCGCGGTCGCCTACGTCGAGGCCGGTGCCGACATGATCTTCCCCGAGGCGATGAAGTCGCTCGAGGATTACCGCAAGTTCAAGAGCGCGGTGAAGGTGCCGATCCTCGCCAATCTCACGGAGTTCGGCTCGACCCCGTTCTTCACCACCGATGAGCTGGGCGACGCGGGCGTCGACATCGCCCTGTACTGCTGCGGCGCCTACCGCGCCATGAACAAGGCGGCGCTGAACTTCTACGAGACCGTGCGCCGCGAGGGCACGCAGAAGAACATCATCGACACCCTGCAGACGCGCGCCGAGCTGTACGACTTCCTGGGCTACCACGCCTACGAGGAAAAGCTCGACGCGCTGTTCTCGAAGGACTGAGCGCGCCCGCGCCGATCCCACTGCCTATACGGAGCAAGACCCTGATGAGCGAAACCCCGAGCAACCTGCCCAAGCCGAAGAAGTCGGTGGCCCTGTCGGGCACGGCCGCCGGCAACACCGCGCTTTGCAGCGTGGGGCGCAGCGGCAACGACCTGCATTACCGCGGCTACGACATCACGCAGTTCGCGACCGCCGCCGAGTTCGAGGAAGTGGCCTACCTGCTGGTGCACGGCAAGCTGCCGTCGAAGCCCGAGCTCGCCGGCTACAAGGCGAAGCTGAAGTCGCTGCGCGGCATCCCGGCAGCGGTGAAGGCCGCGCTCGAAGAGCTGCCACCGTCGGCGCACCCGATGGACGTGATGCGCACCGGCGTTTCGGTGCTCGGCTGCGTGGCGCCGGAGAAGGACGACCACAACCACCCCGGTGCGCGCGACATCGCCGACAAGCTGATGGCGTCGCTGGGTTCGATGCTGCTGTACTGGTACCACTACAGCCACAACGGCCGGGTCATCGACGTCGAGACCGATGACGACTCCATCGGCGGCCATTTCCTGCACCTGCTGCATGGCGAGCCGCCGCCGGAGAGCTGGGTGCGCGCGATGCACACCTCGCTGATCCTCTATGCCGAGCACGAGTTCAACGCATCGACGTTCGCGTCGCGCGTGATCGCGGGCACTGGCAGCGACATGCATTCGTGCATCACCGGTGCCATCGGTGCGCTGCGCGGGCCCAAGCATGGTGGCGCCAACGAGGTCGCGTTCGAGGTGCAGAAGCGCTACGACACCCCCGACGAAGCCGAGGCCGACATCCGCGAGCGCGTCGGCCGCAGGGAAGTCGTGATCGGCTTCGGCCATCCCGTGTACACCGTCGGCGATCCGCGCAACGGCATCATCAAGCAGGTCGCGAAGGATCTGTCGGAAGCGCAGGGCGACACCCGCATGTATGCCATCGCCGAGCGCCTGGAATCGGTGATGTGGGACATCAAGAAGATGTTTCCCAACCTCGACTGGTTCAGCGCGGTGAGCTACCACATGATGGGCGTGCCGACGGCCATGTTCACGCCACTGTTCGTGATCGCGCGGACCAGCGGCTGGAGCGCGCACGTGGTCGAGCAGCGCATCGACGGCAAGATCATCCGGCCGAGCGCGAACTACACCGGGCCGGAAAACCGCGACTGGGTGCCGATGGCCGAACGCGACTGATCGCCTCGGACCGGACCTGCAAAAACGGCGCCACGTGGGCGCCGTTTTTGTATCCCGTGGTTCGCCCCCGGCCTGTAGGAGCAGCTATGGCTGCGACCTTCCCGCAGGCCCGGATCGCAGCTGTAGCTGCTCCCACAAGAAGGTGCGGGGATCAGTCCAGGCCTTCGGCCTTCAGCGCGGCGTGCACGCCCGCGTCGGCCTCCATGCGTGCCTTGAACGCGGCGATGTGCTCGAGTCCGGACATGTCCACGCCGGTGCCCTGCGCCCAGCGCAGGGTCATGTAGAAGTACGGATCGGCGAAGCTGCGGAAGCCGGCCAGCCAGTCGTTGCCGGCCAGGCGCTTGTCGGCGGTTTCCATGAGTCCGCGGACCATCGTCCTCGCGGCCGTCTTGACGGCGTCGTGCTGGGACTCGTTGTCGATGTAGCGCACGGGCGAGAAGATCGGCTTGAACGCCGGATGCAGGTCGGAGTTGACGAACGACAGCCAGCGCGTGGCTTCGGCGCGCTGGCGCGGGGATCCATCACCGCCCAAAGCCGCCTGCGGATGCGTGTCGGCGATGTAGCCCATGATCGCGGCGTTCTGGGTGAGCACGAAGTCGCCGTCGATCAGCGCCGGCACCGCGCCCGCAGGGTTGATGGCGAGGAAGGCGGGCGCCTTCATTGCGGGACCATCGAGGATCTCGACCTCGAACGGACCACCGGCCCACTGAAGGACGATATGGACGGCCGTCGAGCAGGCGCCCGGCTTGGAATACAGCTTCATGTGCGGCTCCGCGTGTAGGAAGCCGCCATCATCGACCCTGCCCGCGACAGGCTCAAGGCATGCCCGGGCGCCGCAGCGTCGTCAGGACTTCGGCTTCAGGTTCTGCACCCGCAGGAACGTATGGTCGCCGATGGTCGCAACCTGATAGGCGTTGCGCCAGCTCGGGCTCGCGATCGCGTGGGCCAGGAAGTGACTGGCGCCGGGCACCACTTCCTTGCGCTCGTCGGCCGGCAGCGCCCAGTTGCGCTGCGACTCCAGCGCGATGGTCACGGACTGCGACCAGGCCTCGGTATTGGTCAGGCGCGTGCGCGGCGAGACGATGGTCGGCGCGAACTGCTTGCGCGCGGTCACCACGTCGCACACCGAGTCGCCCCACAGGCCGCTGTCGGCGCGTCGCAGGGCCACTTCGGCCACGGCGCGCTGGCCCAGGACGGACTGGTCGCGTGCTTCGAGGTACAGCGTTGTGCTGAGGCACAGTGAATCTGCGGCCGGTGGAGGCAGTACCGATGCCAGCCACAGGATCCAGGCGAGTTTCATGACGGCTCCTTGCTCCGTTGCGCCGAACGCGCAGCCATGGCCGGACCCGTTGAGGGCCCGGGCCACCGCAGTGCGGAACGGCCTGGCGTGTTGGGGAGGGCGGCGGCACTCTCTGGCGCTTTGCTGCCCGGGCGCGAAGCCCGCGGGACTGCGGGTCGAACCGGTTCCGCCGAAGACGCGGCGGAGAAAGTGGGCGCACCTTACTGCCGGTTTTCGCAATCCCGGCTGAACAGGGGTTGGCCGGGCATTTGCGCTTTCGTCCGGAAGCTGAATGGGATATTCAACCCGGGCTGCGGAAACTCGCTTCGGCTTCGGGCCCTAAAGCCTCGTCGCGAGCCGGCTTCCCTGGTCGATGGCGCGCTTGGCATCGAGCTCCGCGGCAACGTCGGCGCCTCCGATCACGTGCACCTCGGCCTGCACGCCCGTGAGTGCCGCGAGCAGTTCGCGGCGCGGTTCCTGCCCGGCGCAGACCACCACATGGTCGACTTCCAGCACCTGATCGACGCCGTCGATGGAGACGTGCAGGCCGGCGTCGTCCACGCGCCGGTACTCCACGCCGCCAAGCATGCGCACGCCCTTGGCCTTGAGGGTGGCCCGGTGGATCCAGCCCGTGGTCTTGCCCAGCCGCGCGCCCGGGCGCCCGGCGCTGCGCTGCAGCAGCCAGACATCGCGCGCAGGAGGTTCGGGTCGCGCGGGCTTCAGGCCGCCGGGCGTGCCTGAGGCAAGGTCGACGCCCCATTCCTCCATCCAGCGCGCCGTGTCGAGGCTGGGCGATGGACCTTCGTGGACCACGAACTCCGCGACGTCGAAGCCGATCCCGCCCGCCCCGATGATTGCCACCCGTTTGCCGGGAACGATCCGGCCAAGCAGCACGTCGACATAGCCGACCACCGTGGCATGGTCATGGCCCTCGAAATCAACCGCTCGCGGAACCACGCCCGTGGCCAGGACCACGTCGTCGAAGCCGGCCAGCAGCGCGGGCGTCGCCTGCGTGCCCAGGCGCAGCGTGACGCCGGTTGCCTCCACGCGGTGGCGGAAGTAGCGCAGCGTTTCATCGAACTCTTCCTTGCCGGGGATGCGCCGCGCGAGGTTGAACTGGCCGCCGATGGCGTCGCCGGCCTCGAACAGGGTCACCGCGTGGCCGCGCGCGGCCGCGACCGTGGCGCAGGCCAGCCCGGCGGGTCCGGCACCCACCACGGCGATCCGCCTCGGCGCAGTCGTGGGCAGGTAGCTCAGTTCGGTCTCGTGGCAGGCGCGCGGATTGACCAGGCAGCTCGCGCGCCGGTTCTGGAACACGTGGTCCAGGCAGGCCTGGTTGCAGGCGATGCACGTATTGATGCTGTCCGCGCGGCCGGCGGCGGCCTTGGCCACCCATTCCGGATCGGCCAGGAGGGGGCGCGCCATCGAGACCATGTCGGCCTGCCCGGCGGCGAGGATCGCTTCCGCGACGTCGGGCATGTTGATGCGGTTGGTCGCCACCAGGGGCACGGAAACCTCGGGGTGGAGGCGCGCGGTGACGCCGGCGAAGGCGGCGCGCGGCACGGATGTGGCGATCGTCGGCACGCGCGCCTCGTGCCAGCCGATACCGGTGTTGATGATCGTTGCGCCCGCGGCCTCGACGGCGCGCGCCTGGGCCACGATCGCCCGCCAGTCGTTGCCATCCTCGACCAGGTCGAGCATCGACAGCCTGTAGATGATGATGAAGTCCGGGCCGCAGGCCTCGCGCACACGGCGCACCGTCTCCACTGCGAAACGCATCCGGTTTTCGACGCTGCCGCCCCAGCGGTCGTCGCGGCGATTGGTGCGCGCGACCGTGAACTGGTTCAGGAGGTAGCCCTCCGAACCCATGACCTCGACGCCGTCGTACCCGGCATCGCGTGCCAGGCGCGCGGCATGGGCGAAGGCGTCGATCCGGCGCTCCACGCCACGCGCGGACAGGGCGCGCGGCCGGAATGGATTGATGGGCGCCTTCAGCGCGGACGCCGACACCGACAGCGGGTGGTAGGCGTAGCGTCCCGCGTGCAGCAGCTGCATGCAGATGCGGGTGTCGTGTTCGTGCACGGCCGCGGTGACCTGACGGTGGCGGGCCACCTCCCATCGGCGCGTGAGCTTCCCGGCGAAGGGTTTGAGCCAGCCGTCGAGGCTCGGAGCGAAGCCTCCGGTGACCATCAGCCCCACGCCGCCGGCGGCGCGTTCGGCGAAATAGGCCGCCAGCTTCGGGAAGTCGCCGCGCCGGTCCTCCAGGCCGGTGTGCATCGAACCCATCAGTACCCGGTTGCGCAAGACGGTGAAGCCGAGGTCCAGTGGAGCCAGAAGGTGGGGGTAGGGCGTGGCGTCGGCCATTTGCATTCGCGGGCGTATGGAATCCCCTACCATGCAGGGAGCGGTACCCGCCGGCAAGTGGTCCGGTCTCCGGGGGAAAAAGGATTTGTTAGACCAACGTTAACGCCGCCTTCACATCCCCGAACCTAACCTGCAGACCGATGGCGGCCCCGGTGGCGGCCGTCCCCCTCACAATCGTGATGCGGTTCGGCTGGTGCCGGTCCGGTCCATATTCGAAGGAGCGACAATCATGATGAACAAGAAGTTGCTGTGTGCGGCCCTGCTGGCCGGTTTCGGCGTCACCCATGCGGCCTCCGCCCAGGAGTTCGATGATCGCTGGTACCTGACCGGCGGCGTCGGCATGAACATCCAGGACAGCGACCGCGACACCCGCAATGCGCCGTTCGGAACGCTGGGCGTTGGCAAGTTCATCTCGCCGGCGTGGTCGCTCGATGCCGAGCTGNGGCACCGATGCGTACAACCAGGCCCTGTCGGAGCGCCGCGCGAAGGCGGTGTACGACTACCTGGCCTCGAACGGCATCGACAGCGCGCGCATGGTGGGTCCGACCGGTTACGGCGAGAGCCGCCCGATCGCGCCGAACACCAATGACGACGGTTCGGACAACCCGGAAGGCCGTGCGATCAACCGCCGCACGGAGCTGAACGTCCAGAACTGAGGGCGTCGGCACAGGTGACACCACGGAGCCCGGCCTTGTGCCGGGCTTCGTGTATCTGGCGGCTGCTACACTTCCGGCCGGATACCAGCAGTGGATACAGGTGATGAAGCGTCTGACGTGGCTTGTGGTGGCGACAGCGGGCCTGGCGGCCCCCGGCCTGGCAACGGCGGCGGTGGATTGCGCTGGCCTGCCCAACGCGGGCGCGAGCGTGCAGCGCGTGACCGTGCTCGCGCCGCTGGCGCTCGAGTTGACGGCGCCGTCGTACATGCTTGGCGCCAACAGCGGTGTGCTCGGGCACGCCTATGACGAATCGCAGACCGTCGATGAGGTGTTGCTGCGCCGGCGCATCGAGGGATGCCGCAACGTCGCCATCGCCACGCCTGCCAGCGTGGCCGATCCGAACGACCCGGCCGCGTACAAGCCCCGGACCGAATTCGACAACGGACCCTGGCGCTTCGACATGAACCAGAACGGCCGGCAGATGACCGCCGACGAATTCGATGCCTGGATGAAGTCCCGCGGTGTGCGCATTGCGCGAGGAGCCGCGCCGGCTGTCGCGCCCCCGGCCGACGCAGCGCCCGACGCGGCGGCCGACGGCCAGCCGGCCCCCACCACCACCGACGGCGAACCCCGCTGAGGTCGGGCGCGCGCCCGGGTGCCCGTCATGGGCTGGCGCGCGTGCTGTCCAAGCGCGGCATCTGTTCGCGCAGCGAGGCCGAGCGGAGGATCCGCGACGGAAGGGTCACGGTCGACGGGCGCCTGGTGCGCGATCCGGAGCATCCGGTTGCAGTCGGTTCCGCGCGCATACGCGTTGACGGCGTGGATGCGGAGGCGCTGTCGCCACGCTTCCTCGTGCTGAACAAGCCGCGTGGCCTGGTGACCACGACGAGCGACGAACGTGGCCGCGATACCGTCTACCGCTGCTTCGACGGTGCCGGCCTGGGCTGGATCGCGCCCGTGGGGCGCCTGGACCAGGCCAGCGAAGGCCTGCTCCTGTTCACCAACGATCCGGCATGGGCCGCGGCCATCACCGACCCCGCGTTCGGTCCCGACAAGACCTACCACGTGCAGGTCGACACCTGTCCCGGAACACCCCTGCTCGAGGCGATGGTGCGCGGCCTCCGCTGCGATGGTGAGCGCCTGTCGGTCGCGTCGGTGCGCGTGCTGCGCGAGGGCGGCCGCAACGCCTGGCTTGAAGTGGTGCTGCACGAGGGCCGCAACCGCCAGATCCGCCGCCTGCTGGCAGCCTGCGGGTTGGAGGTGCTCCGGCTGGTGCGGGTGGCGATCGGCCCCGTCGTGCTGGGCGATCTGGCCAAGGGCGCGTGGCGCGCCCTGGACGAGGCCGAGCTGGCGGGGCTGACGCCGCCAGCCACGCCTGCCGCGGCCTGAGGACTGGCCGGACCGTCTCAGGCCTTCAGCACCCCGAGCTCATGGCCGATGCGGGTGAACGCGTCGATGGCCCGGTCGAGGTGCTCGCGCGTGTGCGCGGCCGAGAGCTGGGTGCGGATGCGCGCCTGGCCCTTGGGCACGACCGGGAAGAAGAAGCCGATCGCGTAGATGCCCTCTTCGAGCAGGCGTTCCGCGAAACGCTGCGCCAGTGGTGCGTCGTAGAGCATTACGGGGCTGATCGGATGGGTGCCGGGTTTGATGTCGAAGCCTGCGGCGGTCATGCGCTCGCGGAAATACCTGGTGTTTTCGGCCAGCCGTTCGCGCAGGTCGCCGGCCGCATCCAGCATCTGGAACGCCTTCGTGCCCGCGGCCACGACGTGCGGCGGCAAGGAGTTCGAGAACAGGTAGGGGCGCGAGCGCTGCCGCAGCAGCTCGACGACCTCCGCCTTGCCGGTGGTGAAGCCGCCCAGCGCGCCGCCCATGGCCTTGCCCAGCGTGCCAGTGATGATGTCGATGCGGTCGAGCACGCCCTTCACCTCGGCCGAGCCGCGGCCGGTGGCGCCGAGGAAGCCGGTGGCATGGCACTCATCGATATGGACCAGGGCTTCGTACTTCGCTGCCAGCGCCGTAATTTCGTCCAGCGGGGCGATGAAGCCGTCCATCGAGAACACGCCGTCGGTGGTGATCATGATCGTGCGCGCGCCATCGGCGCGGGCCTGCTGCAGCTGCTTCTCGAGGTCCACCATGTCGCAGTTGGCGTAGCGGTAGCGCTTCGCCTTGCACAGGCGCACGCCGTCGATGATCGAGGCGTGGTTGAGCGAATCGCTGATGATCGCGTCCTCTTCGCCCAGCAGTGGCTCGAACAGGCCGCCGTTGGCGTCGAAGCAGGCGGCGTAGAGGATGGTGTCCTCCTTGCCGAAGAACTCCGCGATCGTCTTCTCCAACTCCTTGTGCAGGTCCTGGGTGCCGCAGATGAAGCGTACCGAGGCCATGCCGAAGCCGTGCGTATCAAGGGCGTCGCGCGCGGCGGCGATGACGTCCGGATGATCGGCCAGGCCGAGATAGTTGTTGGCGCAGAAGTTCAGCACGCTGCGCCCGTCCTCCAGCGTGATCTCGGCGGACTGCGGACTGGTGATGATGCGCTCGGCCTTGAACAGGCCGGCCTCGCGGATCTCGTCGAGGGTGTCGGCGTAGCGCTGGGTGATGGACATGGTCGGGACGCCTTCGCGAAAACGGATCCCGGATTCTACGTGTCGCCTTCAGCCTTTGCCGCCGCGACCCCGCTGCAACACCTGGCTTTGCAGCCAGCCATCCCACAGGGCCTGCAATGCGGGCAGGTCGTTCGGCAGCCCGTGCGCCTCACCGTCCGAAGCCAGCCACTGGTCGAACGTGGCGCCGCTGGCGATTGCAGCGCTGATCGGGACGAGGATGCGCGGGTCGCCACTGGTCTCGGCCAGGAACAGGGCCAGCAGCAGCGATTGTCCGTAAAAGCTGTCGAGGCCGGGGAATCCGCCACCGCTCGCGACCGTCATCTGCACGCCCGATCCGGACCGCGGTCCGCGGGACAGCGCGCGACCGAGCGCGGCCGATCGGACCGGATGTTCGGCCTGGAGGAAATCGCCCAGATCGGGGATGGTCCGCGGTCGGCGCTTCGCCGCGTCGATGAACGATCCCACGTGGCGCGCCTGGGTTTCGGGCGGCTCCATGAGGATGGCAGCCGCTTCGTCCAGCCAGTCCGGGGCTGGCGTGCCGTAACGCTCCTGCAGCGACTGCACGGCGTCCGGCCAGTACATGGCGGCATACATCGCATGGCCGACCTCATGACGCAGCGTGGTCGCCTCCTGTTCCGCAGCGCCAGCCAGGGCCCGGATGATCCGTTCGCGATTGAGCCCTGCCTGGCGCATGGCGCGCTCGGTCATGGTCCGCTTCGCACTGGCGGGCAGCCAGACCTGGGCGTAGTCGAGCCCGTGGGCCCGGGCGTAGTTCCGGGCGACGAGCGGGTCCAGGTGCGTGCTCAGGATCAATGCGCCCGCCGGTGCGCGGCCGAAGTGGATCGCGTATTGCTGCGCCGCGTCGCCGAGCGCACCCGCCGCCCGCTTGGCCTCTTCTTCGGTGTCGGCATACGCTGGCCCGTAGGGGGTCGACACGCACACCGGTGCAGGCGGTGCTTCGACCTCCGGGCATCGCAGGTCGCCCGCCGTCGCGACGCCCGGAGTGGCCAGCAGTGCCACCAGTGAGAACAGCTTGAACACGTGCACCACCTTCCCTGGTTGGAGTCTCGACCGCGGCGATCAGCTGTCCGCGGCGTGAAACGGACGGCTCAACGCCAGTCGAGCACCACCTTGCCCGACTTGCCCGACTCCATCAGGTCGAAGCCTTTCTGGAATTCGTCGGCCGGCAGCTGGTGGCTGAGCACCTTGTGCAGCGGGAAGCCCGACAGCACCAGCTGGGTCATCTTGTACCAGGTCTCGTACATGCGGCGGCCGTAGATGCCCTGCACGGTGAGCCCCTTGAAGATGATCCGGTCCCAGTCGATGCCGGCGCCGCGCGGCAGGATGCCCAGCAGGGCGACCTTGCCGCCGTGGTACATGCAGTCGAGCATGTCGTTGAAGGCCGCCGGGTTGCCGCTCATCTCCAGGCCGACGTCGAAGCCGTCCATGTGGAGCTCCGCCATCACGTCCTTGACCGAGGTCTTGCTGACGTTGACCACGCGGGTGGCGCCCATGTCGGCGGCCAGCTTCAGGCGGAAGTCGTTGACGTCGGTGACCACCACGTTGCGCGCGCCGATGTGCTTGCAGATGCCCGCGGCCATGACGCCGATCGGGCCGGCGCCGGTGATCAGCACGTCCTCGCCGACCACGTCGAACTCCAGCGCGCAGTGCGCGGCGTTGCCGTAGGGGTCGAAGAACGCGGCCAGCTCGCTCGGGATCTGGTCTGGAATCGGCCACAGGTTGGAGGCGGGCATCGCGATGTATTCGGCGAAGGCGCCGTTGCGGTTGACGCCGATGCCGACCGTGTTCGGACACAGGTGCTGGCGCCCGGCGCGGCAGTTTCGGCAGTGGCCGCAGACGATGTGGCCTTCGGCCGAGACCCGCTGGCCGATGGCATAGCCGGTCACGCCGGGACCCATCGCGACCACGCGGCCGACGAACTCGTGCCCGATCACCAGGCCCTGCGGGATGGTGCGCTGCGCCCACTCGTCCCAGAGGTAGATGTGCAGGTCGGTGCCGCAGATCGCGGTCTTCTCGAGGCGGATCAGGACCTCGTTGGGGCCCGGCTCGGGCACCGGGACTTCCTCCATCCAGATGCCCTTGGCGAGCTCGCGCTTGACCAGCGCCTTCATGGTGGTGGGGATGGCGGCGTGTTGCGGCTGCGACATGGTAGGGCCGATCGATGGGCTGGGATGCGCATTGTACCGCTGCCCCCGGCGGTGACCGTCGGCATTTGCCTGCGGCGGCCGGGACGGCCTAAGGTCGCGGGCTGTCCAGACCACCGGGGATCCCATGCGCCTGCGCTTCACCACTGCGGCCATTGCCGCACTCCTGCTTCCCGCCGCCGCCGCCCACGCCGACGAGGGCATGTGGCTGCCGTCCCAGCTGCCGGAGATCGAGGCCGCCATGCGCGGGGCGGGGTTCCAGGGCGATCCGGCGAACCTGTCCGATCTCTCGCGGCCGCCGATGAGTGCGGTGGTGTCGCTGGGTGGCTGCACCGCGAGCTTCGTGTCGCCGCAGGGCCTGGTCGTCACCAACCACCACTGCGCGCACGGCGCGATCCAGCTGAATTCGACGCCGGAAAACAACCTGATCGTGAACGGCTTCAACGCCGCTACGCCCGCCGAGGAGCTCTCCGCCGGCCCGGGTGCGCGGGTGCTGGTGACCGACCGCTTCGAGCGCATCACCGACCGCATCCTCGCCGACGCCCGCGGCAAGACCGGACGCGCCTACCACGACGCCGTCGAAGCCGCGTCCAAGGCCGCCGTGGCCGAGTGCGAGGCCGAGCCCGGCTACCGCTGCAGCGTCGCCGACATGTATTACGGCACCGACTTCCACCTCGTGCGCCAGCTCGAGATCCGCGATGTCCGCCTGGCCTACGCGCCGCCGGATGCGATCGGCAGCTACGGCGACGAGATCGACAACTTCATGTGGCCGCGCCACAGCGGCGACTTCACCTTCTACCGCGCCTACGTCGGGCCGGACGGCAAGCCGGCGGCGTATTCGCCGGACAACGTGCCATACGAGCCTTCGGCGTGGCTCACCGTGTCGACGGAGCCGCTGGCCGAAGGCGACTTCGCCATGCTGGCCGGCTATCCCGGCCGCACCTTCCGCCACCGCACCGCCGCCGAGTTCGCGGACCAGGTGGAGTGGCAGCTGCCGTCGCGTGTGGAGCTGATGACCGCGCTGCTGGCGGCGGTCGACGCTGGCACCGCCGGTGATGCCGACGCGGAGGTGCGCTATGCCGCGCAGGTGGCGGGCCTGAAGAACACCCTCAAGCGCGCCCAGGGCGAGCTCGACGGCCTGCGCCGCAGCGACGCCGTGGCCGAACGCCGCCGGCAGGAGTCGGCGATGTCCACGTGGCTCGCAGGCCAGCCCGATGCCGCCGCCGTGCGCGCCGACATCGACGCCGCCGCGACGGTGATCGCGTCCGCGCGCGCGACCCGCGAGCGTGACCAGCTGTTCGGCCTGATGCAGGCCCAGACCCAGCTGCTGCGCGGCGCCATGCAGCTGCAGCGCCTGGCGCTGGAGCGCGGCAAGCCCGACGCCGAGCGCGAGAGTGGCTACCAGCTGCGCGACGAGGCCCGGATCGAGGCCGCCCTGCGCCAGGCACAGCGTCGCTACGCGCCCGCGGTGGAGCGCGCGATCCTGTCCGAGCTGCTGGTCCGCCACCGCGCGCTGCCCGCGGACCAGCGCGTGCCGGAGATCGAGGCCGTGTTCGGCGCCGATGCCTCGGCCACCGCAGCCGCGCTGGAGTCGCTGTACGCAGGCACCGCGCTGGCGGCCGAGGACGAGCGGCTGCGCTTGATGGCCGCCGATCCCGCGGAGGTGCAAGGCTCCGATGATCCGCTGATGCGCGCCGCCGCCACCCTGCAGCGCGCGGTGCTGCGCTTCGAAGGCGAGGACAAGGCGCGCGCCGGCGAACTCCTGCGCCTGCGCCCGGCCTATATGCGCGGCATGATCGGCCACGCGCGCAGCGAGGGCAGGGCGGTCTACCCCGACGCCAATTCCACCTTGCGCGTGAGCTACGGCCGCATCGAAAGCCTGCAGCCGCGCGATGCGGTCCGCTGGTCGCCGCTGACGACCGTCGAGGGCATCGTCGAGAAGCACACCGGCGTGGCCCCGTTCGATGCCCCCGACCCGCTGCTGGACGCCATTGCACGCCGCGACTTCGGCGCCACCATGGATCCAGGCCTGGGCACCCAGACGGTCAACTTCCTCACCAACCTCGACACCACCGGCGGCAACTCGGGTTCGCCGGTGATGGACGCCCGCGGGCGCCTGGTCGGCCTGAACTTCGACAGCAACTGGGAGGCGGTCAGCGCCAGCTGGAAATTCGACCCGCGCTACAAGCGCGCGATCCACGTCGACGCCCGCTACATGCGCTGGATCATGGCCCGCGTCTATCCCGCTCCGCAGCTGCTGCGCGAGATGGGCCTGCCGCTCGACCAGGCCGACCGCGCACTCCCGGCCGCCGCCGCCGGCCGCTAGACTCCGACCCATCCATCAGAATCCAGGATACGCACGCATGCGCAAGACCCTCATCGCCGCCGCCGCCGCGGCCGTCACGGCCGCAGCCGCCAGTCCCGCTTACGCAGGCGAAGGCATGTGGGTGCCGCAGCAGCTCCCCGAGATCGCGCAGCCGCTGAAGAAGGCCGGGCTCAAGCTCAAGCCCGAGCAGCTGGCCGACCTCACCGGGGATCCCCTGGGCGCCGTGGTCTCGCTGGGCGGCTGCACCGCGAGCTTCGTCTCGCCGCAGGGCCTGGTCGCGACCAACCACCACTGTGCCTACGGCGCCATCCAGCTCAACTCCACGCCCGAGAAGAACCTGATGCGCGACGGTTTCTACGCCGCCGCCGCGGCCGACGAGATCAGCGCCGGGCCGAACTCGCGCATCTTCGCGCTGGAGTCGATCGAGGACGTCACCACGCAGGTGCAGGCCGCCGTCGATGGCGCCGCCGACGCCATCGGCCGCACCAATGCGCTCGACGCGATCGAGAAGTCGCTGGTGGCTTCCTGCGAAGCGGATGAAGGCTACCGCTGCCGCCTGTACAGCTTCGCCGGCGGCAATACCTACCGTTTGTTCAAGAACCTCGAGATCCGCGACGTGCGCCTGGTGTACGCGCCGCAGGGCAGCGTCGGCGCCTACGGCGGCGAAGTCGACAACTGGATGTGGCCGCGCCACACCGGCGACTTCGCCTTCTACCGCGCCTACGTCGGCAAGGACGGCAAGCCGGCCGCGTTCGCCGAAGACAACGTTCCCTACGCGCCCAAGCGCTGGCTCGAGTTCGCGGACAAGCCGCTGGGCGCGGGCGACTTCGTGATGGTGGCCGGCTACCCGGGCCGCACCGCGCGCTACGCGCTGGCCAGCGAGTTCCAGGACACGCAGGACTGGCAGTACCCGACCATCGTCCGCCACTACAAGGCGCTGCAGAAGATGGTCGCCGACGCCGGCAAGGACAATGCCGACATCGAGGTCAAGTACGCCAGCACCATGCGCGGCTGGGAGAACGTCTACAAGAACTACGACAGCCAGCTCGCCGGCTTCGAGCGCACCGGCGCGATGGCCGCCAAGGAACGGCAGGAAGCGGAAGTGCTTGCCTGGGCAAAGGAGCAGGGCGAGGACGGCCAGGCCGTGCTCGATGCCTACGCGCAGCTGCTGGAACTCAACGCCGCCGGTCGCGCCACGCGCGAACGTGACCTGGTGTTCGGCCAGTTCAACGGCACCGGCGTGCTGTCGACCGCGATCCGCGCCTACCGCCTGGCGATCGAGCGCGAGAAGCCCGACGCCGAGCGCGAACAGGGCTACCAGGAGCGCGACCTGCCGACGCTGGAAGGCGCCGTGCGCCAGATGGAGCGCCGCTACGTGGCCGGGATGGACCGCGGCCTGCAGCGCTACTGGCTGGACGAATACGTGAAGCTGCCCGAAGGCCAGCGCGTCGAAGCCGTGGATACCTGGCTGGGTGGCGGCGACGACAAGGCCATCGACCGCGCGCTCGACCGCCTGGCGCGCAGCGAGCTGGCCGACGGCACCGACATGCGCCTGAAGTGGCTGCAGGCCGACCGCGAGGCCTTCGAGTCCAGCAAGGATCCGGCGATCAGCTACGCGGTGGCGGTGATGCCGACCCTGCTGGCGCTCGAGGAAGAGCGCAAGGCCCGCGCCGGCGACGCCCTGCGGGCGCGCCCGGTGTACCTGCAGGCGGTCGCCGACTACAAGGCCAGCAAGGGCGAGTTCGTCTATCCCGACGCCAACTCCTCGCTGCGCATCACCTTCGGCAACGTCAAGCCGTACACCAAGCTCGACGGCACGCCGCAGCAGCCGTTCACCGTGCTCGAGGAGATCCCCGCCAAGGACACCGGCGAGGAGCCCTTCGATGCGCCAAAGGAGCTGCTGGAGGCCATCGCGGACAAGCGTTACGGCGGCCTGCAGGACCGTCGCCTGAAGTCGGTGCCGGTGAACTTCCTCGCCGACCTCGACATCACTGGTGGCAACTCCGGCTCGCCGGTGCTCGACGCGCACGGCAAGCTGGTTGGCCTGGCCTTCGACGGCAACTGGGAGTCGGTGGCCTCGAACTGGGTGTTCGACCCGGTGATGACGCGGATGATCTCGGTCGACCAGCGCTACATGCGCTGGATCATGCAGGAGGTCTTCCCGGCGCCGCGCGTGCTGGCCGAACTCGGGCTGGAGCCCAGGAAGTGAGGATCCTCCTGGCCCGGCACGGCGAGACGGACTGGAACCGCGAGGGCCGCTACCAGGGACAGGAGGACATCCCGCTGTCGGAGACGGGCGTCAAGCAGGCGCTGCGACTCGCCGAGCGCCTGCACGACGTGCGCATCGACCGCGCCGTGGCCTCGCCGCTGGGGCGCGCCTACGACACCGCGCGGCTGGCGCTGGGCGACGCGCGTGCAGACATGCTCGAGGTCGACCAGGGCCTGATGGAGATCGCCCACGGCGCCTGGGAAGGCAAGCTCGCCAGCGAGATCCGCGAGTCCGATCCCGAGCGCCTGGCGGCCTGGCGCGACACGCCCGACAAGGTCCACATGCCCGGCGGCGAATCGCTGAAGAAAGTGCTTGAACGGGCCTGGCCGGCGTTCGCGAACGCCTGCGAAGGGCTCGGCCCGGAAGACACGCTGCTGGTGGTGTCGCATGACGCCGTCAACCGCGTCCTGCTGTGCCGGGTGCTGGGCCTTCCGCTGTTCCGGCTGTGGACCTTCCGCCAGGCGCCGGCCACGCTGAACCTGCTCGAGGGGCCGGATCCCGGCCATCTCGAGGTGGTGCGCCTGAACGATTGTGCCCACCACACGCTTCTGTTCGGGGAAGCGGTGCACCGGGCGCTCTGAGGCCATGGCCACATTGCACAGCCTTGCGGACTGGCTCCGCGAGATCGAGGGGCGGCACCCGCGCGAGGTCGATCTCGGCCTCGAGCGCGTGCGCGAGGTCGCCGAGCGCATGGGCCTGGAACGTCCGGCACGGCGCGTGGTGACCGTCGCCGGCAGCAACGGCAAGGGGTCGACGGTGGCCTTCATCGAGGCCATCGCCGCCGCCTCGGGCCAGCGCGTGGGCGCGTACTCGTCGCCGCACCTGCTGACCTACAACGAGCGCGTGCGCATCGACGGCGCCGACGCCTCCGACGCTGACCTGATGCAGGCCTTCAGGGCGGTCGAGGCGGCGCGCGAAGCGACCACGCTGACCTACTTCGAATACGGCACGCTCGCCGCGCTGTGGCTGTTCGAACGCGCGGACCTCGATCTCGTGGTGCTCGAAGTCGGGCTGGGCGGGCGCCTGGACGCGGTCAACCTGGTGGATCCGGACGTGGCGGTGATCACCACGGTCGACCTCGACCACCAGGACTGGCTCGGTCCCGATCGCGAGTCCATCGGCACCGAGAAGGCCGGCATCGCGCGGCCGTGGAAGCCGCTGGTACTGGGCGAGGACGATCCGCCCTCGAGCGTCCTGGGCCACGCCTACGCCATCGGCGCGTCCGCGATCCGTGCCGGCAGCGACTACCGCTTCGGCCGTAACGACGCCGGTCCAAAGGCCGTTGCCACCTGGTGGTGGTCCGAGCCGGGCTTCGAGCTGACCCTGCCGCTGCCGCGCATGGCCGCACCGGCGCAGCTGCGCAATGCCGCGGCCGCGGTCGCCGCGCTGCGCGCGCTGGACCTCGACATCGATGACGGCGCCTGGGCGCTCGGCATCGCCGCGGCGCAGGTGCCCGGTCGCCTGCAGCGCTTCGAGCGCGAGGGCGTGGAGGTGCTGGTCGATGTCGGCCACAACCCGCAGGCAGCGCGCGCCCTGGCGGAATGGCTGCGCGCAGCCCCCGTGGCGCGCACGATCGCGGTGTACGGCGCGCTGGCCGACAAGGACGCCGCCGGCGTGGTCGACGCCATCGCCCCCTGCGTGGATTCCTGGCACCTGGCGGGCATTGCCGGTGCCGGCGGCCGGGGTCGCGACGCCCGCGCCCTCGCTGCGGCGCTTGCAAACACCCCGGCGACCGATGGTTCCCGCCATGCCGACGTGACCGGCGCGCTGGAGGCGGCCCTGGCGCAGGCCCGCAAGGGCGATCGCGTGCTCGCGTTCGGCTCGTTCCACGTCGCGGGCGCGGCGCTGGCGTGGCTCGCTGCCGGTGGTTCAGAAGCTGGAGCGGGCGGGGCCGTATAATTCCGCAGCCCCCTGCTGCGCGAGCGCCCATGGACTCCGGACTGAAACAGCGCCTTGTCGGCGCCGCGGTACTGATTGCGCTGGCCGTGATCTTCCTGCCGATGCTGGTGCAGGGTCCCGCCCCCGACAGCGGCGTGTCCGACCTGTCGCTGCAGGTCCCTGCCACCCCGTCGGGCGACTACGTCACCCGCGACCTGCCGCTGGTGGTGCCCAATGCCACGACCAGCGCCGGCCTGCTGGCCGACGACGGCAGCCTGGCGATCGTCGACACCGCCACCGCGCGCCCCGAAGGCGATGCCCGCCACGAGGATGCCGCCGACCTGGCCTCCGACGTGCAGGCCCTGCCGGTCACCGGCAGCGACGTGGCCGCCGAACCGCTGGCTCCCGAACCCCTGGCGGAGTCGCCGCGCGAAGTCGCGCCCGCGCCGACGCAGCCGGTCGCCGCTGCACAGGCTGAACCTCCTGCGCCGAAGCCCGCGCAGCCCGAGCCGCCCAAGCCTGCCCCTGCGACGCCTGCCCCGACGCCGCCTGCCCCGCGGCTTCCCGCCGCCACGGCCGGAGGCGACTACGCGGTGAACTTCGGTGCCTACGCCACGCGCGCCGACGCCGGGACCGTGGTCGAGCGCCTGCGCCGCGAGAACCTGCCTGCCTACGTGGAGGAGACGCGCGTCAACGGCCGCGATGCATGGCGCGTGCGCATCGGTCCCTACGCAGGACGTGCCGACGCCGAGTCCGCGCGCGTCCGCGCCACCGGCATCGGCTCGCGCGCCTCGGCGACGGTGGTCGCGCTGGACGCGCCCACGCCGGCGTCTTCCGGCAACGCCGCAGCCCCGCGGGCAACGACGGCGAGCCCCGCAGCTCCGGCGGCTTCGGCGCCTGCCGCCGCGAGTGGTACCGGGTTCGCGGTGCAGCTCGGCGCCTTCGGCAACGTCGCCGATGCCAACGCGCTGCGCGACAAGCTGCGCGCTGCCGGCATCGGTGCGTTCACCGACACCGTGCAGACCGACCAAGGCACCCTGACCCGCGTCAAGGCCGGCCCGGTCGCCACGCGTGGCGAGGCCGACCAGCTCAAGGCGCGCGTGAAGTCGGGCTTCGGCATCGACGGCCTCGTGCGTTCGCATCCCTGATCACCGCTCCAACCAAGACCTGGCAGGACCTCCATGTGCGGCATCGTCGGCATCGTCGGAACCACTGAAGTCGCGGCCGCGCTGTACGACGGCCTCACGGTGCTGCAGCACCGCGGGCAGGATGCCGCGGGCATCGCCACCGGCCACGGCACCCGCCTGCGCGTGCACAAGGGCAACGGCCTGGTGCGCGACGTGTTCGACGACGCGGCGATGGCGCTGCTGGAGGGGCGCGTGGGCATCGGCCACTGCCGCTACCCGACCGCCGGCAGCGAAGGCCACGACGAGGCGCAGCCGTTCTACGTCAACTCGCCCTACGGCATCGCGCTCGCGCACAACGGCAACCTGATCAACACCGACGCCCTGCGCCGCGAGGTCTTCGAGACCGATCGCCGCAACGTCAACACCGAGTCGGACTCGGAAGTGCTGCTCAACGTCTTCGCGCATGAGCTCGACCGCCAGCGCGCGCTGACCCCCGAGGCGGCGCTGAACGCGGTCGAGGGCCTGCACCGGCGCGCGCGCGGCGGCTATGCGGCGGTGGCGCTGGTGCTGGGCCTGGGCCTGGTGGCGTTCCGCGACCGCAATGGCATCCGCCCGCTGGTGCTCGGCAAGCGCGAGACCGACGGTGGCACCGAGTACGCGGTGGCATCGGAGTCGGTGGCGCTGGACATCCTCGGCTTCGAGCGCGTGCGCGACGTCGAGCCCGGCGAGGGCGTCGTCATCACCGCGCGCGGCGAGCTGTACCAGCGCCAGTGCGTCGAGGCCGGCGAACATGCGCCGTGCATCTTCGAATACGTGTATTTCGCGCGCCCGGACTCGATGATCGAGAACATCTCGGTGCACAAGGCGCGCATGCGCATGGGCGTGACGCTGGGCGAGAAGATCCTGCGCGAGCGCCCGGACCACGACATCGACGTGGTGATCCCGATCCCGGACACCTCGCGCGACTCGGCGATGGAGCTCGCCCACGTGCTCGGGGTGAAGTACCGCGAGGGCTTCGTCAAGAACCGCTACGTCGGCCGCACCTTCATCATGCCGGGGCAGGGCGAACGGGCGAAGTCGGTGAGGCGCAAGCTCAATGCGATCCCGCTGGAATTCCGCAACCGGGTGGTGCTGCTGGTGGACGATTCGATCGTCCGCGGCACGACCTCGAAGCAGATCGTGCAGATGGCGCGTGACGCCGGTGCGCGCAAGGTGTACCTGGCTTCGGCCGCGCCCCCGGTGCGCCATCCCAACGTCTACGGCATCGACATGCCCTCGGTCGAGGAACTGATCGCGAACGGTCGCAGCGAGAAGGAGATCGAGACGCTGCTGGGCTGCGACTGGCTGGTCTACCAGGACCTGACCGACCTCGAGGCGGCGGTGGCGGGGCACAAGTTCCCGGGCAAGAAGTTCGACAGCTCGTGCTTCAGCGGCGAGTACGTCACCGGCATCGAGCCGGGCTATTTCGAGCGACTGCGACAGCTGCGCTCCGACGAGGCGAAGAAGAAGCGCCGCGTGGGCGCGTAAGCGTGGGCGGTTCGCTGTTTGACGCGGCGCGCGACTGTCTTGCGGCTGCATCCCCGGAGGACAAGGTGGCTGCGACGCACGCGGCTGCGGCGGCGTTCCGGAGCGGGGCGCTGCAGGTCGACGGCGACGCTTTGCCGCCCGAACCGATCCGCATGCCCGGCCGTCCGCCGCGCCCGCGCCTGGTGCATCCGCGCGAGCTGCCGCGCCGCGGCTTCGGAACCGACGAGGGGCGTGCGGCATTCATCCACGCCATCGCGCACATCGAGTTCAACGCCATCGACCTGGGCTGGGACGCGGTCTACCGCTTCCGCGGCATGCCGGCGCAGTACTACGCCGACTGGGTGATGGTGGCCGATGACGAGGCCCGTCACTTCACCATGCTGCGCGCGCGTTTGCAGGCGATGGGTTTCGATTACGGCGACTTCGACGCCCACAACGGCCTGTGGGAGATGGCCGAGAAGACCGCGCATGACGCCCTGGCACGCATGGCGCTGGTGCCGCGGGTGCTGGAGGCGCGAGGGCTGGACGTGACGCCGGGGATGATCGTGAAGCTGCGTGCGCTGGGTGACCACGCGACCGCCGACATCCTGGAGGTGATCCTGAGCGAGGAGATCGCGCACGTGGCTGCCGGCAGCCGGTGGTTCCGCTGGTGCTGCGAGCGCGGGGGCATCGATCCGGAGCCGCGCTTCCGCGAGCTGCTGGCCGAGTACGCGCGCGCGGTGCTGCACGGGCCGTTCAACGTCGATGCGCGCAGTGCGGCGGGTTTCAGCGAGGACGAGTTGGCGGCGCTGGTGCAGCTCGCTGGTTGAGGTTTCGGGTGGCGTCGATGCATGCGTGGCACGGCATGGCGGAGGCCTGGGCGGCGTCGGACGCATGGGGTACTCCGCCGGCTGTGCCCCTTCGGGTCCCTTTATGCCGGCTGCGTACCCCATGCGCCCGTGTGTCAGGCGGGCGGTGGCGACTTGGGAGCACATGGCCCGTAAGGCCTGCTTGTCGACGTGTGACATGTGTCGTATGGTTGCGACAACAACCATGAAGCGGGCCGTCGCCGATGAGCCACCCCTCGAACACCGAGCTTGAACTGCTGAAGTGCCTGTGGCGGAACGAGGCCTGCAGTGCACGTGAGCTGCACAACCACGTGTCTCCCGTCCTCGGCTGGTCCTACTCGTCCACGCGCAAGACGCTGGAGCGCATGGTGGAAAAGGGCCTGGTGGAGGAGCTCGATTCGCATGGACTGAACGTCTACCGCGCGGCCATCGGCAAGGTCTCGACCCTGGCGGCATTGAGCAGGGACTTCGCCCGGCGCGTGCTGGAGATCGAGGGTCCATTGCCCGCCCAGGCATTTGCCGACAGTCGCCTGCTCAGTGAAGCCGAGATCGACGAGCTGGAGGCGCTTCTCCGCGCTCCGGATCGGGATGCGCAGCCATGAGCCCGTCCATCCAGGATATCTGGTGGCTTCATGCCGGCGCTTGCCTGTTCGCGGGCATGCTGGCGTGGACGATCGGGTTGGCCGTGCATCGCGGCTTGCGCATCTCGCACGCGGCGCGCGGCTACTGGTTCATCGTCTGGGCCCTGGCGGTGCTGCCGACCGGAGTGGCGATCGCGTTCCACGGCTTCATGCCGGCCGATGTGGTCTGGCCGCTGTCGTCCCCGGTTCCACTGCCGTCGGTAATCGATCCCGGCGTGCTGTCTGGCGGACTCGAGGCTCGATTGCACGAGGTGCGAGCGCCGTCAGGCATCTGGGCGCGGTTGGAACCGCTGCTCCTGCTGCTGTACGTCACCGGCGCCGGCGTGGCGGCGGTGCGCTCGTGCAGGGGCGCGCTGGCCGTCCGACACCTGGTGCGGGCTTCGCGCCCGGTGAATGCAGCCGCCTTGCCCGGGCCGCTGGGCACCGCCGAGCGGCAGCGGCTAGATCGCTTGGGCATCGCGCTGAGGACGACCACCAGCCCGGTCAGCCCGTTTGTGGTGTGTTGGCCGCAGCGGGCGATCGTCATCCCGACGTCCCTGTTGGAACGCCTGAGCGACAGCCAGCTGGCGATGGTGCTTCGCCATGAGGCCAGCCACTTGGCCCAGTACGATCCGCAGCGCGCAGCCTTGATGCGTCTGGTGGGCGTGGTGCTCTGGCTCAACCCGTTCCTGCGCCTGATCGCCGGGCGCGTGCAGGTCGCCGCGGAGCTGTGTTGCGATGCGGCCGCGACGGGAGAGGATCAGGCGGCCCGCCGCGCCTATGCGGGGGCGTATCTGGAAGCCCTGCGCCTGTCGGCCCGGATAGCGACACCGTCGCCGCTCCTGGCGTTTTCGCACCACGATCCCGGAAGCCACAAGCTGAGAATCCGGCAGATGGTGCAGGGAGATTCGAGGCGGTCCCTGGCCCTGCCGCTGCGCATCGTGCTGGCGGCGCTCGCGCTGGTGGCCGGCAGCGCGCTGGCCGCCGTGCAGATCGGTGCGGCGTCGACGGTCAGCGACCCGCTGGCCGTCGCGACCAGCCCATCGGTGCCCGTTGCGTCGACGGCCGCGTCATCGCGACACGATGACGCCGGGGCAGCGTCGGTCGCGGTCGCTGGACCTGCAGGTTCCTCCGTCCGCTTCGGCTTTCCCGTCGCCGAGCCGAGTATCAACAGCGGGTACGGGGCCGCTGGCGGCGTGCGCACGCGGCCCCATCGCGGCGTGGATTTTGCCGCGAAACGCGGAACCCCCGTGCTTGCGCCCGCGAGCGGCATTGTCACGGCGGCAACTACGCGGTACCCGGATGGAGCCAATTACGGGACGGTGGTCGTGCTCGACCACGGCGGAGGCTGGCAAACCCTGTACGCGCACCTGGACGGTTTCGATGTCCAGCCCGGACAGCGCGTCGCGGCGGGCACGCAGATCGGTCGTGCCGGGACCACCGGCAAGGTGACCGGACCACACCTGCACATGGAAATGCTGCTGAACGGACAACGCGTCGACCCGGAGCCTTTGCTGCGATGAGCGGCTAGCAGGCAGCGCCGCCCGCAACGGCGTCCCGGCCGGCAAGCCGCCGGCGGCTCCACCTCTTTTTACGTGCACTTCCCGGACCCGGGAGGGACGGCGCTTGCCCGTCGACCGGGTATCGGCGCCGACGTGCGCCCGGAAACGCGATCGAACAGGACCTGGATTCCACAGATGAAGACACGCTTCGCATTCTTTTGGCCGCCGCTGCACAGTTGCCTGCGCATCGGGTTTGCGGCCCCGGCGCTTCTGGCCTGCGGCCAGATCGGCGCGACGGAGCCGACCGCGGTGAAGGACCTCCAGGGCGTGCAGGTGCAGGGCGCGCAATACGATCCGCGGCGGGACGATACGGCATCGCGCATGGTCGTTGGCAGGGACGAGCTGCTCCGCAATGGCGACGTCACCCTGGCCGATGCGATCAGGCGGTTGCCTGGCGTCACCGTCACCACCGGCGCGCCCGGAAGCGCGGGCGCCATCACCCTGCGGGGCATGGGCAAGGGCTACACCCAGATCCTGGTCGATGGGCAAGCCGCACCGGCCGGCTTCGACCCGGGTGCGCTGTCCGCGGACATGGTCGAACGGGTCGAGATCCTGCGCACGGTCACCGCGGACATGCGCACCGAGGCCATCGCCGGAACGATCAACATCGTGTTGGCCAAGGCCACGCGTACGGACTCGCGCGAACTCAGGATCGGACTGGCTGACTCCAACGGCCAAGCCACGCCGGCCATCACCTGGAGCCAGTCCCGTCGTGATGACCACCGTGGGTACGCGTTGAACGCCACGGTGTCACGGCGCGAGTTCCTGGTGGAGGAAGCCGGTGTTGAAACCGGCCATGACGCCGGTGGGGGGCAGGACCTGCATCGCAGCACGCACCTGCGGGTGGGCGGCTTCCGGGATGTCCTGTCGCTGTCACCCGCCTTCAACCTCACCCTGGAGAATGGCGACAGCCTCAGCTGGCGGACCTTCCTCGATGCCAGCAACCACCACAGGCACGCCGACATCGGCTGGCGCACGCAGTCAGGACCGGAGCTCGACCATACGGACTACAGGCAGTTCACCGGCATCGACGTAGTGCAGCTGCGCACCGACCTCGAATGGACGCATGGGTTCGAGCGAGGCGGCGCATTGGCCAGCAAGCTGAGCCTGGGCGGCAACCGCGAGGAGTCGCGCTTCCGCGAGCAGGGATACGCGGCCGATGGCAGGCAGAACCTGGACGATGCGACCAATGGGAGGCTACGCGTGCACAACGTCACGTCCTCCGGAAAGTACACCTGGCCCGACGCAGGCGCGCATGCGCTGGAGGCAGGGTGGGAGGCCAGCCTGGACCGCCGGCGCGAATCGCGCATGCAGCACCTGCTGGCATTCGACGGGTTTCCGGAACGCATCCGCGACCAGTCGTTCGATGCCGGGATCCGCCGTGTCGCGGTCTACGCGCAGGACGAATGGACGGTGACGCCCGCCTGGTCCCTGTACCTGGGTGCCCGTTGGGAACACATCGAAACGCGCAGCGAAGGCGATGAATTCGCGCCCATCCGCCACAGCGCCAGCGTGCTCTCGCCCGTGCTCCAGTCACGATGGAGGCTGTCGGATCCGAACGACCAGATCCGCCTCGGGCTGAGCCGCAGCTATCGCGCTCCGGAACTCCGCGTGTTGACCCCGAGGCCGTACACCTCCACCAACAACCGCGAACTCGATCCCGACATCGTGGGCAATCCGGCGCTGAAGCCGGAACTTGCCACCGGCGTGGACCTCGCCTACGAACGGCACGGCGAGGGCGGCACGACGTTCAGCCTGGGCGGGTACGCGCGCATGATCGAAGACGTTACCCGTACCGAAACGCGCCTGGTCGGCGATCGCTGGGTCGCGATGCCGGTCAACGGTGGCAATGCCACCGCCTGGGGCATCGAGTTGGACGCCAAGGTCCCGCTTGTGAAGGTCTTGGGCGTGCCGGGTCTTGATCTCCGTTTCAACCTGATCCGCAACTGGTCGCGGATCAATGATGTGCCTGGACCGGACAATCGCATCGCCAAGCAACCGCGCCTCAGCTCCACCGTGGCCACGGATTACAGGGTCAACGCCACCTGGTCGATGGGTGCCAGCTACAGCTACCGCAGCGGCGGCACGGTGCGCACCGGCATCCACCAGATGGAAAGCGAATCCGCGCGTCGGGAGCTCGACGCGTACGTGCTGGCAAGTCTGTCGACAAGAGCCCGGTTGCGGCTGAGCGCGGGCAACGTGCTGCAGCAGGATATCGACAGTGAAACGGAGTACTTCGATGTCAGCGGCCGGCAGCAGATCGAACGCCGGCGTGCGTCGCACGCCAGTATCCGTGCCAGCCTTGAAGTCACGTTCTGACGCCGGCTCGGCGGAAGGACAGGTAGCGACGGAGCCTCAGGCCCCAAGGTCCGCCAGCCGTACTCCGTCGGCATCCACACGCAGCACCGACCCCTGCTCGTACCAGTCGCCGAGCACCACGCGCGTGCAGGCGCGGCCCTCGACGTCCAGCGCATGCACCGCGGGACGGTGCGTATGACCGTGAATCAGCAGGTCCACCGGATGCGTGCGGAACGCGGCGTCGACGGCGTCAGGCGCGACGTCGGTGATCGTTTCCATGGTGCCGGCGTCGCGCAGTTCGCCCTGGCGCGCCTGGCTCGCGGCGCGCGCCTGGCGTGCGAACGCCAGCCTGGCGTCCAGTGGCTGTGCGAGGAACTGCGCCTGCCATGCCGGGTCGCGCGTCTGCGCGCGAAACTGCTGGTAGGCGGCATCGTCGGTGCACAGCGTGTCGCCGTGCATCAGCAGCGCGCGCCGTCCGTGCAGGTCGATGACGGTGGGGTCTTCGAGCAGGCGCATGCCGGCGCGGCGTGCGTAGGCGGCGCCCAGCAGGAAGTCGCGGTTGCCGTGCATGAAGTGCACGGGCACGCCGAAGGCGGCGAGGGCGGCGAGGTGGTCGGCCACGAACGCGCCGGTGTCCGAGGGGTCGTCATCGCCGACCCAGGCTTCGAACAGGTCGCCGAGGATGTAGAGCGCGTCGGCGCTCCGCGCTTCGCCGTCGAGGAACTCGCCGAACAGGCGGGTAATCTCCGGGCGTGCCGGGTCGAGGTGCAGGTCGGAGACGAAGAGCGTGGTCATGCGCTGATTGTAAAGCGCCGCGGCTTCAGTCCACTTCGAGCTCGCGGCGCAGCCAGGCGCGGGCCATGCGCCATTCGCGCTGCACGGTGGCGGTGGAGAGGCCGGTGGCGGCAGCGATCTGCTCGCCTGTCAGGCCGGCGAAGAAGCGCATGTCGACGATCCGCGCCTGACGTTCGTCCAGGCTCGCCAGGCGGTTGAGGGCGTCTTCCAGGGCATCGGGTTCGACGGCTTCGCCGAGGCTTTCGGCGACTTCGGTCAGCTGCATGCGATCACGGTCCTGCGGGCGCTTGGCCGACAGGCGGCGGCGGGCGTGGTCGATCAGCACCTGGCGCATCGCGTGCGCGGCCAGCCCCAGCAGGTGTCCGCGGTTCTCGAGCGCCGGCAGGGTCGCGCCTGCGAACAGC
Organism: Luteimonas sp. A649; assembly: GCF_054072735.1. Taxonomy (NCBI): domain Bacteria; kingdom Pseudomonadati; phylum Pseudomonadota; class Gammaproteobacteria; order Lysobacterales; family Lysobacteraceae; genus Luteimonas; species Luteimonas sp. A649. Next base: position 49,193 of record NZ_JBSVRQ010000003.1, read on the forward strand.
TTCAGCCAGGCCTCGTTGATCAACACGGTGGCGCTGAGCATGGGGTCGTGGCGCTCGTGCCCGAGCTGCGCGGCGGCGAGCTGGTGCAGGGCCTGGTACAGCCCGTGCACGACCTGGTCCATGGCCGCGGGTTCGCCATCGGCGGCAGCCTGCAGCAGGCGAGTCACGTCGCCCTGGGGTGCTTCCGGGCTCATTGCCGGAGCCTCTCTCGCAGCTCTGCAAGGCTCACTCGCCAGGGCGATTGCGCGGGCTCGCCGCGAGCGTCCAGCAAGGCGGCGTAGCGCGCCATGGCCGCGCTGGCCTGGTCGTGCGCGCCGAGCATGGTCAACGAGCGCGCGAGTGGATCGATCACGCCGTCGTAGACCACCAGGTAGTCGCCGGCATGCGGCAGCAGCACGGCTTCGGCTTCAATGGCGATGTCGCGGGCCTGCGCCGGATCCGCTCCCTGGTCCACGAGTACGCGTGCCAGGGCCGACAGCGCATAGGCCAGGTTGACCGCGTCCACGCCCGGTGCGGACCGGCTGCGGAGCCCGGGCAGCACCTCGCGCAGCAGCGTGGCTGATTCTTCGTGGCGTCCCAGGCTGCGCAGGCCGATCGCGTGGCCCACCGCGAGCTGCAGGTACAGGCGGTTGTCGGCACTCGTCGTGGCACGTGCCACCTCCACGGCCAGGCCGCTGGTCCGGGCGGAATCCTCGCTGCGCTTGGCACGCGAATAGCCGACCGAGAGTTGGTTGAGGTTGACGGCGCGCGACAGCGTGTTCTCGCCGATCAGCCGCACGTAGTCGGCGTCGAGCTGTTCGAACATCGTGATGCCGCGTTCAAGGTCGACGTCGAGCATGAGCGCGGCGTGGTTCGCGTGTGCGGTCAGCAGCACCACCGGACTCTCACTGGAGTGGCGTTCAAGCAGCGCGACGGATTCCTCGTGGGCGGCAAGCGCCAGGTCCAGCTCGCGGGTGTGCTGGCGCGCGTCCGCCAGCGCCGCCAGCGCGTCGGCGCGGATCATCGCCCGTGACGCGTCGGTCGGCTCGCCAAGCGTGGCGAGCACGTCTTCCAGGTCCACCGCCATTTCGGCGCCGGGACGGGTGCTGGCGAGTCCCTCGTTGCGCAGCTCGCGCACCCGGTGGCGGACACGTTCCAGGAACTCCTCCGGATCGCCCTGCGAGAGGCCCGCCTGCGCCTCGCGATGGATGCGGATGGCATCGGCATTGCGCCCCTGCTGCGCGTAGACGTGCCCCAGCTTCATCTGCAGGCGCGAGATTTCGACCGGCGTGCCGGTGCGGCGCTTGAGCTCCAGCGCCTCCTGGAACAGCGGCTCGGCAGCGGAATCCAGCGCCAGCCCATGGTTGGCTTCGGCCATGGCCAGGAGCAGGTCGGCGCGGACGTCGGGCGGAAGGTCGGTGCGGGCACGCAGGTCGATCGCACCGCGATCGAGCACCTCGCGCACGGTGATCTGCTCGCCGCGCGAGCGCGACGGATCGGCATTGGCGAACAGCTCGGTCATGAAGCCGGCCAGCGCCTGCGCCTTGCCGCGTTCGGCGATCACCTGCTGCAGCTGGCGTTCGCGCTCGAACACGAAGCCGACACCGATCAGCATCAGCACCGAGGCCGCGACCAGCGGCCAGCGCCGGCGCCAGGCAAACCGTCGCATCCGGTACAGCGCATGCCCGCGTCGCGCCGACACCGGCCGCGACTCCAGGAACCGGCGCAGGTCCTCGGACAGGGCGGCCACCGACGGATAGCGCTGCTCGGGCGCGTGCCGCAGCGCCTTGAGCACGATCGCGTCGATGTCGGCGGGGATCCTGCCGACGGCGTGGCTGATCGTGCGCGCGGTGCGGTCGGCATCATGGTTGCCGGTGTGTGGCGCGTGGCTCGGCGGGCGGATGTCGCCGGAGACGATGGCATCGGGCAGCAGGTGCCCGGACTCCATGGCCTGGTGCGGGCGCGTGCCGGCCAGCAGCTCGTACAGCACGATGCCCAGCGACCAGACATCGGTCGCGGTGGTCAGCGGCTTGCCGGCGACGTGTTCGGGGCTGGCATAGGCAAGGGTGAGGGCGCGGTGCGCGGTGCCGGTGGGATCGGCCGGGGCGTTGGCTTCGACCAGGCGGGCGATGCCGAAGTCCAGCAGCTTGGGCTCGCCCTCCAGGGTCACGAGGATGTTGGCGGGCTTGAGGTCGCGATGGATGACCAGCCGCTGGTGCGCATGTTCCACCGCCGCGCAGACCTTGAGGAACAGCGTCACGCGCTCGCGCAGCGGCAGCGCGCGCGCCTGGCACCAGCGGTCGATGCGCTCGCCTTCCACGTATTCCAGGGCGATGAAGGGCTGGCCGTCGCCGGTGCTGCCGCCGTCGAGCAGGTGGGCGATGTTGGGGTGGTGCAGCGAGGCCAGGATGCGCCGCTCCTCGACCATGCGCAGGGCGAGCCGCTCGCCCTGCGGGCCGGTGCTGGCCAGCAGCTTGAGCGCGACCAGCTGGCGGGCGTTGCCGTCGTCGCGTTCGGCCAGGTAGACCACGCCCATGCCGCCTTCGCCCAGCAGCCGCAGGATGCGGTACTGGCCGGCCTGCGCGGCGTCGATGCGGGCGCCTTCGTGCAGCGGTGCGGTGCCGGCCTGCGGCCAGCCCGGCGCCAGCGGATCGTCGGGCCCGGTGTGGGCGGAAGCGATCAGCCAGTCCACTTCGGCGCGCAGGCCCGCGTCGTCGCCGATGCGTTGCCCCAGCCAGGCCTCGCGGGCCTCCGGCGCAAGCTCCAGCGCTTCCATGGCAAGCGCCTTGGCCTGCAGATAGCGGTCTTGCATCCGGTGGCTCCCCTGCCGTGCCGGATCAGGAAGGCGCCGCGGTGGCGCCCTCGCCCGGACTCCACCACAAACGGGCACGACGACCGGAACCGGTCATTCCACTGCGATGATCAAATCCGTCGCCGTCCTGCGCAGTCATGGGAAACGGGCACGAAAACGCCCGCCACCTGACGAGGGGCATCGCATGGACACCCAGCACGCATTCGCCACGAGCCAGCCGCTGTTGGCGCCGCATTGGCCGTTCGTGGGCCAGCACATCGGGGCCAGACCTGCACGTGGAAGCGTGGCGCCCCTGCTGCCCGACTTCGCGCGCATGCCCCGGGAACGCGCGGCGAACCCACGCTCCAGCCTGCATCCGATCGTCCGGCTCGACTACCTCTCCCGGATGTCCTGCATGCCCCTGCTGTCGGCGGTCATCTATTCGGTGTTCCATGCCAGCGGACGCGACAGCACGCTCGTGATCGCGCTGCTGCTGTCCTGGGGCGTGGCCTGGCCGCAGCTGGCCTACCTGCATGCCCGCCTCAGCCGCGATTCCAAGCGCGCCGAGCACATCAACCTGCTGGCCGATGCGGTGATGGTCGGGGTCCTGGTCGCGGCGATGCATTTCAGCCCGTGGCCGAGCGTCATGATGTTGATGGGCATGAGCCTGGGCAACATGGGCGTGGGCGGCGCGCGCCTTGCCGGCCGCGGCGTGCAGGGCATCGCGGTGGGGATCATCGCCTGCGGCTGGCTCACCGGATACGAGATCGACTTCGCATCGCCGGTGCTGTCGACGGTGGCCAGCATCATCGGCATCTTCCTGATCGCCGCGGTGTTCGGCATGTTTTCCCACTTGCAGAGCAAGCGCTTCGTGCGCAGCCGCAGGCTGCTGCAGGAGCAGAACCTCAAGATCGAGGAGAAGGGCGTGCAGCTCGCCCAGGCCAAGGAAGAGGCGGACGCGGCCAACCAGTCCAAGAGCCTGTTCCTGGCGAACATGAGCCATGAACTGCGGACGCCGCTGAATGCGATCATCGGCTACAGCGAACTGCTGGTCGAGGAAGCGCAGGAGTCGGGCGAGGAGCTGCTGGTCCCGGACCTGCGCAAGATCCACAAGGCCGGCAAGCACCTGCTGCGCCTGATCAACGACGTGCTCGACCTGTCGAAGATCGAGGCCGGCAAGATGCAGCTCGACCTGGAAGACGTCGAGGTGCGCTCGTTGCTCGACGACGTGGTCACCACGATGCGCCCGCTGGTGGACAAGAAGGGCAACCGCTTCGTGATCGAGGCGGGCGAGCTGGGGACGATGCGCACCGACGTCACCAAGCTGCGGCAGCTGCTGTTCAACCTGATCGGGAACTCCGCCAAGTTCACCGAAAACGGCGAAATCCGCCTGCGTGCGCGCCGCACCAAGGGGACCTCTGGCGACTGGCTGACGTTCGACGTCGAGGATACCGGCATCGGCATTTCCCCCAAACAGCAGCGGGGCCTGTTCCAGCCGTTCTCGCAGGCCGACGTGTCGACCACGCGCAAGTACGGCGGCACCGGCCTGGGCCTGGTGCTCACGCGGCGCTTCGCCGAAATGCTGGGAGGCGAGGTCGGCATGCGCAGCGCGCCGGGTGTCGGCACCACCTTCACCATCCGCCTGCCGGCGCAATCCGGCGACGCCGAACAGCTGCATCCCGCCGCCACGCCCGAGGAACAGGCCACGGAGCAGGCCGTCGCCGAGGCGCGCACCGTGCTGGTCATCGACGATGACGCCGCCGGCGCGGATGTCATCGGCCGGATGCTGCTGCGCCAGGGCCTGCGCGTGGAGTTCGCGAGCAATGGCCGGGACGGTCTGCGGATGGCGCGCGAGCGGGCGCCCAAGCTCATCCTGCTCGACGTGTTGATGCCCGGCGCCGATGGCTGGAGCGTGCTGACGGAGCTGAAGACCGATCCGCAGTTCGCGTCGATCCCGGTGGTCATGATTTCGGTGACCGAACAGCAGGCGCTTGGCCTGGCGATCGGCGCCGACGACTACCTGGTGAAGCCCGTCCACCAGGACAGCCTGGTGGAGGTGGTGTCCCGCCACCTGCCGTCGGGCATCTCGCGGCCGATCCTGGTGATCGATGACGACGCCACCACGCGCAGCATGCTGCGTCGGCAGATGGAGCGACAGGGATGGCGCGTGGTCGAAGCCGCCAATGGTGCGGAAGGACTCGCATGCGTGGGCAGCATGGCCCCGGCCCTGGTGCTGCTGGACCTGATGATGCCGGGCATGGACGGCTTCGCGTTCCTCGATGCCCTGCACGGTGAACTGGGCGCGGCCGACGTGCCCATCATCGTGCTGACTGCGAAAGAGCTGACGCCCGATGAGGAATACGACCTGTCGCCCCGCGTCGCCAGGGTGATCGCCAAAGGCAGCTATCGCGGCCGCGAACTGGAAGACGAGGTGCGGCGCGCGGTGCGCGGTCCGGCGCATGCGGCCCCCGTGCTGGCCGACGGTATCGCGCCATGAAGATCCTGCTGGTCGAAGACAACGAAATGAATCGCGACATGCTGTCGCGGCGATTGATCCGGCGCGGACACGACGTCCTCATTGCCGAGGACGGACGCGTGGCGCTGGCGATGGCGCTGGGCGAATCCCCGGACCTGATCCTGATGGACATGGGCCTGCCGGTGATGGACGGCTGGGAGACCACCCGGCGCCTCAAGGACGACGCGCGGACTGCCTCGATCCCGGTGATCGCGCTCACCGCGCACGCGATGGTGGACGACCGCATGCGCGCGCTGGAAGCCGGCTGCGACGACTTCGACACCAAGCCCGTCGACATCGACCGGCTGCTGGGCAAGGCCGGCGCGCTGCTGTGGGACGGCGTGTCGCAGTGAGCGGCCCGGCCACCACCGGACTCATGGAGTTCCGGGCCAGCCGCCTGCAGGACCTCGCCCGGTTGGAGACGTTCCTCGACAGCGCCTGCGCCGGCATCGACGACGAGGCGCGGAGCGATCTGCGACTGGCCATCGAAGAGGTCTTCGTCAACATCTTCGCGCATGGCTATGGCAGCGACTCCGGCCCGGTCGACATCCGCGTCAGCCATGCGCCGGCGCGGGTCACGGTGGCGATCGCGGACGCGGCGCCGGCGTTCGATCCGGCTGCGGTGCCCACGCCAGACCTTGATGCGGACTGCAGCGAACGCACGGTGGGCGGGCTGGGATGGCACCTGGTGCGAAGCGTCATCGACGAAGTCGGATGGGCGCCCGGGATGGAGGGCGGCAACGTGTACCTGCTGGTCAAGCACGTCGCGGCAGGCACGACGGATCCAAGGCAAAGAGAGAGGAGCACGCATACATGAACATCGAACTTCAAACCGGCCGGCATGCCGCGGTCGTCGTCATTTCCGGCAGCGTGGACGGGCTGACCGCCGAGCGCCTGCTCGGCACCCTGCAGGGCTATGTCGATGCCGGCCAGACGCGGTTGGTGGCCGACCTTGCCGGGGTGCTCTACACCAGCAGCGCCGGGCTGCGCGCGCTGCTCGCCACGGTGAAGCAGGCCCGCCAGGGCGGCGGCGACCTGCGCCTGGCAAGCATCAATCCTCCCGTGCTGAAGGTGCTCGAACTGAGCGGCTTCACCACGATCATGAAGTGCTACGACGACGTCGCCAGCGCCATGGACAGCTACGCGGGCTGAGGCCCGAAGGGGATACGGGATGGACGCTATGACCAGGACGGCCGGACGCAAGCGGGTGGCGGTGGTGATCGGGGCGGGCAGCGTGCAGTGCGCGGCGGCCCTGGGCATGTGGAAGGTGCTGCAGCGCGAGGGGATCGGCATCGACCTGCTGGTCGGCTGCAGCGGCGGCAGCCTGTATGCCTCGGTGATGGCGCTGGGTTACGACCTGGCGTCCTGCGAGCGCCTGACCCGCGGACTGTGGACGCCGTCGCTGACCCGGCGCCGGGACGTGCGCTCGATGCTCAGCGCGTTCCTGCCACGCCTGTTCAAGTTCGACGGTGCCTTCGGCCTGGTCGACGACCGGCCGATGATGTCGGCGCTGGAAGAGATCTTCGGCGACCGGCGCTTCGAGGACGCGCGCACCCCGCTGCATATCGTCGCGACCGACCTCGAGAACGGGCAGAAGGTGGTGCTGGGAAAGGGCCGGGTACGCGATGCGATCCGCGCGAGCATCGCGATCCCCTACGTCTGGAAGCCGGCGAAGATCGACGGCCGCTGGCTGATGGATGGCTGCGCGTCCGACCCGCTGCCGATCGATGTCGCGATCCGGGAAGGCGCGGACGTGATCCTGGCGATGGGTTTCGAGAGTCCGTATCCGAGCCGGATCCGTTCTGCGACGCGCTTCGCGTTCCAGGTCAACAGCGTCTATACGAACAACCTGCTGCGCGCGAACTACGCCTTCCACAACCTGGCGCACCACGCCGAGATCATCCCGATGATGCCGGACTTCGGCCGGCCGATCCGGCTGTTCGACACCGCCGAGATCCCGCACGTCATCGAGCAGGGCGAGCGGGCCACCGAAGCGCAGCTGCCGCATATCCGCCAGGCGCTGGAGGCCGTGGGTGCCTGACGCATCGCCCGCCGTCGCCGTGCCCAAGCGCCCGCGCGTCGCGCTGGTGGTGGGCTCCGGCGGCGTCAAGTGCGCCGCCGCGGCCGGCATGTGGAAGGTGCTCGAGCGCGAAGGCATCCATCCCGACATGGTGGTCGGCTGCAGCGGCGGCAGCATCTACATGGCCGGCATGGCGCTCGGCAGGACGGCGGCCGACGCCGAGCGCTACAGCCACGAAATGTGGACCGGCCTGTTCAAGCGCGTGCACTACCGCTCCGTGCTGCGCAGCCTGCTGCCGGGGCGCTTCGGATCCAGCGAACGCATCGGCCTGATCGATGACGCGGCGGTGGGCGCCAACATCGCCAGGCTGTTCGGCGGCAAGACCTTCGCCGATACCCGCATCCCGCTGCACATCGCCGCCACCGACCTGCACTCCGGCGGGAAGGTGGCCTTGAGTTCGGGTTCCATCGTCGATGCGGTGCGCGCCAGCGTCGCGATGCCGCTGCTGCTGCGGCCGTGGCCGGTGGACGGCCGGCTGCTGGTCGACGGCGGCGTGTCCGACCCGCTGCCGATCAGCCTTGCCATCCGCGAGGGCGCGGAGATCATCCTGGCGATGGGCTTCGCGCGGCCGCCGATGACGCGCATCGATTCGCTGCTCGGCATCGCCAACCAGGCGATCTCGGTCACCATCAACAACCTGCTGCATTCGACCTACGCCTTCTACAGCGCGGTCCACCACGCCGAGATCGTGCCGATCATGCCGACCTTCGACCGTCCCATCGAAATCGGCGACAGCCACCTGATCCCGTACATCATCGAGCAGGGCGAGCAGGCCATGCTGGCGGCAGTGCCCTACCTGCGGCAGCTCGGGTTGGGCGACGCGGCGCGCGGCACGGCGAGTGCGGCAGCATGAACAGCGTGCGCGCGGTGAGCGAGCCGGCCCGCATCCTGGTGGTGGACGACACCGAGGCCAACCGCGACCTGCTGGTGCGGCGCCTGCAGCGCGAGGGCCATGCCACCGAGGTCGCGGCCAATGGCCACGAAGCCCTGCAATGGCTGCGTGCGGGCGGATTCGACCTGATGCTGCTCGACATCATGATGCCGGGGATGAACGGCTACGAGCTGCTGGAACGCGTGCGCGACGACGCCGAGCTGTGCCACGTGCCGGTGATCCTGATTTCCGCGCTGGACGACACCGACAGCGTGATCAAGGGCATCGAGCTGGGTGCGGACGACCACCTTCCCAAGCCCTTCAACCCGCACATCCTGCGCGCGCGCGTCGACGCCAGCCTCGCGCGCAAGCGCCTGCGCGATCGCGAACAGCTGCATGCGCGCAGCCTGCAGCGCGAGATGGATATCGCGCGCACGATCCAGGCGGGCTTCCTGCCGCATGCGCTGCCGGAGGCCGCAGGCTGGGACGTCGCGGCCTGGTTCCAGCCGGCGCGCCACGTCGGCGGCGATTTCTACGATGCCTATGCGCTGCAGGACGGACGCATGGTCCTTGTCGTGGCCGATGTCTGCGACAAGGGCGTGGGCGCGGCGCTGTTCATGGCGCTGTTCCGCAGCCTGCTGCGCGCGCAGGCGGAGCGGATCCTGCAAGGCGAAGGCAACGTTGCGGCCCAGGCCTGCGAACTGATGGCCGGCGTCAACGACTACATCGCACGCGTCCACGAGCGCGACAGCATGTTCGCCACCGTGTTCCTGGCGGTCCTCGATCCACTGTCGGGCGAGCTGGTCTATGTCAACGGCGGACACGAGGCGCCCATGGTCAGTGGGCCGGGCGGCGTGCGTGCGCGGCTCATGCCGACCGGGCCCGCGGTCGGGTTGATGCCAGGCGCGGTCTTCACCGCGGCGCACATCGACATCGGCCGGGGCGATTCCCTGGTCGCCTTCACCGACGGCGTGACCGACGCGACCGATGCCGACGGTGCCGCCTACTCCGAGCAGAGCCTGCTGGCGCGGCTGGCCTCCGCCGGCGGCCGGGCGGACGCGACCATGGCGGCGGTCCGGGAGGACGTGGAAACAGCGATGGGGACCGCGCCCCAGTTCGATGACATCACACTGCTGGTCCTGCACCGCGCATCCTGAGTGCGGCAGGGCGTTTGGGCGGTTCCGGCGCTGCGGCCCGTCCCGGTCCTGCCGCCGGGCTAAAATGCGCGGCTCCCGCCTGCATCGATACGCCATGACCGTCCGCACCCGCTTCGCCCCCAGCCCCACCGGCTACCTGCACATCGGCGGTGCCCGCACCGCCCTGTACTGCTGGCTGGAGGCGCGCCGCCGCGGCGGCAGCTTCATCCTGCGCATCGAGGACACCGATCGCGAGCGCAGCACCCAGGCCGCGATCGACGCCATCCTCGAGGCGATGGAGTGGCTCGGCCTCGACTACGACGAAGGCCCGATCTACCAGACCTCGCGCGTGGAGCGCTATCGCGAAGTCGCCGAGCAGCTGGTGGCGGCCGGGCAGGCCTATTACGCCTACGAGTCGAAGGACGAGCTCGACGCCATGCGCGAGGCCGCCATGGCCGCCGGCGAGAAGCCGCGCTACAACGGCGCGTACCGCGACCAGGGCGCGCCGTACCGCGACGATCCCAACCGCGTCATCCGCCTGAAGAATCCGCTCGATGGCGTGGTCGCGTGGGAGGACAAGGTCAAGGGCCGCATCGAGATCAGCAACACGGAACTCGACGATCTCGTCATCTTCCGCCCCGACGGCTACCCGACCTACAACTTCGCCGTGGTCGTCGACGACCTCGACATGGGCATCAGCGACGTGGTGCGCGGCGACGACCACGTCAACAACACCCCGCGCCAGATCAACATCTACCTCGCGCTGGGCGCCGAGGTGCCGGCGTTCTCGCACCTGCCGATGATCCTCGACGAGCTGGGCGCGAAGCTCTCGAAGCGCACCGGCGCGGCCGACGTCATGCAGTACCGCGATGCGGGCTATTTGCCGCACGCGCTGCTCAACTACCTGGTGCGCCTGGGCTGGTCGCACGGCGACCAGGAGATCTTCTCCATCGACGAGATGCAGCAGCTGTTCGACCTCAAGGACGTCAATGCCAAGGCCGCGCGCCTGGACATGGCGAAGCTGGGCTGGCTGAACCAGCAGTACCTGAAGGACGACGCGCCTGCGGACGTCGCGAAGCATCTCGAGTGGCACCTGCGCGACGCCGGCTACGACCTCGCCGCCGGCCCCGCGCCGGCCGACGTCGTGCTCGCCCTGCGCGACCGCGTGCAGACGCTGAAGGACATGGCTGAACGCGCCGCGGTCTGGTACCAGCCGCTCACGGATTACGACGACAAGGCCGTGGCCAAGCACCTGAAGCCCGAGGCGCAGGCGCCGCTGGCCGAAGCCCGCCATCGCCTGCAGGCGCTGCCGGGCTGGACAGTCGAGGCCATTGCAGAAGCCCTCCAGGGCACGGCGGAAACGCTGGGGCTGGGCATGGGCAAGGTCGCGCAGCCGCTGCGGGTGGCGATCACCGGCACCCAGGTGAGCCCGGACATCGCGCACACGGTCTACCTGGCCGGGCGCGATGAAGCCCTGGGGCGCATCGACGCCGCGATCGCGCGCATTCCCGCCTGACCCCACCTGTGGGAGCGGCCATGGCCGCGATGGGCACCAGTGTTCTTGTTGGCCAACCGCGGAGCGATCGCCGCTATAGCGGCTCCCACATCTGGTGATGGCAGTGGGCGTGCCGGCTTGAGTCGCCGCACGTTCGGCACCATCATCCATATATGCCTGCGCATGCCCACGCCTGTACCGATCCCAAGCACCACGTCCATGACGGCCCCGCCTTCGTGGCCGCGGTGGAGCGCGCCTGCCGCGAGCGCGGCCTGCGCCTGACGCCGATCCGCGCGCACGTGCTGGGCCTGATCGCCGAGGCCGAGCAGCCGATCAAGGCCTACGACCTGCTGGACCGCGTGCGCGAGGGCAACGGCCCCGGCGCCGCCGGACCGCCAACGGTGTACCGCGCGCTCGATTTCCTGCTGGCCAACGGCTTCATCCACAAGCTGCAGTCGGTGAACGCCTTCGTGGCCTGCCACCATCCCAGCACCGCGCAGCACTCGGTGCCGTTCCTGATCTGCGACAGCTGCCACACGGCGGTCGAACTCGAGGACAGCAAGATCGTGGCCGCGCTCGACGAACGCGCGCTCGCGCTCGGCTTCCGGCCGCGGGCGCAGACGCTGGAGGTGCATGGCACGTGTGCTGACTGCGCCGCAGAGGAAGCCACCGGCCCGCCTTGAGTTCGCATCCTGCGTTGCCATTCGGGCCGTGCAACGTGCGGACCCGGGAGTGCGCCAGGGTCCGCCGGACGCCAGGCCATCTGCCGAGCGTCGGCTCAGGCCGGAAACAGGTCCCTGCTGCCGTCTGGCAGCGATCCCTCCAGCCGCAGCAGGAACGCCTTGGTGGGCAGCCCGCCACCGAATCCCGTGAGCGAACCGTCCGCGCCGATCACGCGATGGCAGGGCAGCACGATCGGCAGCGGATTGCGCCCGTTGGCCGCGCCGACCGCGCGCATCGCCGACGGTTTTCCAATGCGCTGCGCGAGGTCGCGGTAGCTCCACGTCCTGCCGTAGGGGATCGCGGCAAGCGTGGTCCACACGTTGCGCTGGAAGTCCGTGCCGCGGGGTGACAGCGGCAGGTCGAAATCGCGGCGCTTGCCGGCGAAATATTCCTCGAGCTGGCGCCGGGTTTCGACCAGCACCTCGTTGCTGCCTTCAAGCCACCCGTCACCCGCCGGCGGGGGGCGCGGTGGCGGGAAGTCGATGCGGCAAAGGCCGATGTCGTCGGCGGCCAGCGTCAGCACGCCGATGGGCGTGTCCATGTGCATGAAATTCTTCACGGTGCGGTTACCTCTCGCCTTCCAGTACGTGCGTGTTCGCGCGAAACCGTGTTGCCGGTTCGCATGCCCCCGGCAGCAGCGGGTGCCAGGGACTCCTTCCAGAGATGGATCACGGCGTAGGCGCGCCAGGGCCGCCATGCCTGCGCATGCGCGGTGAGGGCCTTGGCCGTGACGCGGGTGCCGTCGCCGGGCAGGGCCTTCTGCAGCACCAGGTCTTCGGCCGGGAAGGCGTCGGGATGCCCCAATGCGCGCATCGCGATGTACTGCGCCGTCCACGGCCCGATGCCGGGCAGTCCCACCCAGCGCGCGGCGAAGTCCTCCAGCGTGCGCTCGGGCCGGAAGTCGACGCGGCCGTCGAGCAGGGCGCGGGCCACGGTGCGGACGGTGTCGGCGCGCGCACGGGTCAGGCCGATCGTCGACAGGTCGGCCTCGGCCAGCGCAGCGGGCGTCGGGAACAGGTGTTCGAGCCCGTCATGGAACGGTGTCGGCAAGGCTTCGCCGAAACGCTGCGCCAGGCGGTTGGCGAGCGTGCGCGCGGCGGCCACGCTCACCTGCTGGCCGAGCACGGCACGCACCGCGATCTCGAAGCCGTCCCAGCCGCTGGGCAGCCGCAGGCCGGGGCGCTTGTCCAGCAACGGCCGCAGCCGCGGGTCCGCGGACAACGCGGCTGCGATCGCATGCGGGTCGGCGTCGAGGTCGAACATGCGGCGCAGGCGCTGCACGATGTCCAGCAGGCGCGAGGCCAGCGGTGCGTGCAGCTCCAGCTTCAGCGCGTGCTCGCCGCCCGGCCAGGCCGACACGCGCAGCCAGCCATGGGCGGACCCGTTGTCGCCGGCGATGACGCGGGCATAACTGGTGTCGTCCACGGCTTCCACGCCCGGCAGGGCGCGCCCGCGCAGGAAGGCCAGCATGGCCGCGAAGTCGTAGGGCGGGCGGTAGCCCAGGCGCAGCGCCAGGGTGTCGCCGCCGCTGTGCGTCGCTGCGCCCGGCTGCCGGCGCAGGTCGCGGGGGGCCATCCGGTAGGCGTCCTGGAAGGTGGCGTTGAAGCGGCGCAGGCTGCCGAAGCCCGCGGCCATCGCCACTTCGGTGATCGGCAGCGCGGTTTCGGTCAGCAGTTGCTTGGCGAACAGGAGCCGGCGGGTGCCGTGGACGCCGATCGGCGGCGCGCCGAGGCGTTCGACGAAGACCCGCCGCAGCTGGCGTTCGCCCAGTCCCACGCGTTCGGCGAGTGCGGCCAGCGGCGCATCCGCCAGCGCGCCCTGATCGATCAGCTTCAGCGCACGCGCAAGCGCCGCGTCACCGCGCCGCCAGGCGCCGTCGGACGGCGACAGTTCCGGGCGGCAGCGCAGGCACGGCCGGTACCCGGCGGCTTCCGCCGCAGCCGGGTTGGCGAAGTAGGTCACGCGCTTCGCGTACGGCGCCGGGCACACCGGGCGGCAGTAGATGCGCGTGCTGTGCACACCGGTGAAGAACAGGCCGTCGAAGCGCGGATCGCGGCTTCGGCGCGCCTGGTCGCAGGTGTCGGCGGTGGGCAGGACGGGGCAGGGCATGGGCGCAGGCTAGCACCGCGCCCAGCGTGTGACTGGCCGGATTCGGACATCAGCACCGGGGCCCGACGGGCGGTGGCCGGGGGGTCCTGAAAGCAGCCTCGTTGCCCCGAAGCCCGAGCAACGTATCCGAGGGCCGGCACCCCGAGGCTAGAACAGCACGCGCACTCCGGCCGTCGCCCCGCGTCCAGCCAGGGGCGCAAGGTCCTTCAGGAATGAGGTGTGTACGCGCGCCTCCTTGTTGAGCAGGTTGTTGCCGTTGAGGAACAGTTCGACGGCGTTGCCGCTGGCGGTATCCAGGTGCCAGGCGAGGTTGGCGTGCACCAGCGTGTAGCCGGGCGTGGGCCGTTCGAACGCGGCGACGTCGTCCTGGCGCGCATGGCGCACCGCGCCGATGCCCGCGCGCCAGTGGTCGCTGGTCCAGCGCAGGTCGCCGCCGAAGCGCGATGGCGCGAGTCGCGGCAGGTTGCCGGAGAGCGGCAACTCGGCCACATGGTCGTGGCTGTGCTCGCCGTGCGGTACCGAAATCTCGACCGTCCGGGTGCCGCGGCCGTCGAGCCTGCCGCGCACCACGTCGCCGAAGGCGCGCAGGGTCCAAGCGCCGCTGCCGTTGTCGATGAAGGTCCACTCCGCTTCCACCTCGCCGCCGCTGAAGCGGGCGTCGGCCTGGTGCCAGGCGCGCACAGGCAGGCCGCCGTCGACGATGCCAGTGTCGGCGAGATGGATGAAGTCGTCGTAGCGCACGTGGTACAGCGACGCCTCCAGGCGCAGCGGGCCGCGGTGCCAGTGCAGGCCGATCTCGGCGCGGTTCGCGGTTTCGACGTCGAGGCCGGCGTCGCCGAACTCGTGGCTCTGCGTCGCGACGTGGGCGCCGCTGGAATACAGCTCCTCCGCCGTAGGCGAGCGCTGCGCGCGATCGAGCCCGAGCGACAGATGGACATCGGGCGTCAGGTTCCAGCGCGAGGCCAGCGAGAGGCTGGTGGTGTCGAAGTCGCGCGAGGGGCCGGCGTCGGCGGCGATGTCGATGCGGTTGCGGTCGTGGCGCAGGCCGAGCTCGAGGTTGGCGGGGCCGAAGTCGCGTTCGCCGATCCAGAACAGGCCGGCGTCACGCGAGTCGGAATCCGGCACGAACGCTTCCGCACCCATCGCGCTGAAGTCACGCTGGGACCATTGCAGGCCGAAGGCGCCGTCCCAGCCCGCCAGCGGGTGGTGGGCCAGCTCCAGGCGGCCTTCGACGGTTTCGTTCTCGAACACGGTGCCGACTGCATCGCCCTCGTACTCGGTGTGGGTGTAGTCGGTACGCGCCAGGCGCGCGCGCAGACTCTGGAAGGGACCGATGTCGTCGAGGCCGCCGCGCACTTCGGTGCGGCGCTGGTCCATCACGATGCGGACGCCATGGTCGCCGCCATGCCCAGGGTCGTGATCGTGATCATGATCATCATCATCATCATCATCATCATCATGGCCATGCCCGCCGTCTTCGACATGGACGTGGCCGGGCACGCCGTAGCGGGTGTTGAACAGGCTCTGGCCAACGCCGATGAAGCCGCTGTCGCCGATCCACGACAGCCCGAGCGCGCCACTGTCGGTGCGCACGAAGCTGTTGGGCAGGTAGCCGTGCGCGTCCTCGTCGTGCGCGTCCTCCCCATGGTCGTGGTCGTCGTGGCCGTGCTCACCCCGCAGCGCGGCGCTTTCCGCGTAACCGGGAATGTCGACGTCGCCGGTTTCGCGATGCAGCGCGTCGATGTGGAACACGAGGCGGCCCGAGGCCGAGGTGCCGTCCAGGCGGAGCATGCCGGTGCGCTCGTCGTTGACGCTGCCCGCGCGCAGCTCGGCGCGTCCCTCGAGCGGCCGCGCCGTGGCGAACTCGGGGATGCGGCCGTCGACCACGTTGACCGCGCCGCCGATGGCGCCGTTGCCGTACAGCAGGCTGGCCGGTCCCTTCAGCACCTCGATCTGGTTGGCGAGGAACGGCTCGATGCTGACGGCGTGGTCGGCGCTGACCGTGGACACGTCGCCCGCGGCCATGCCGTCGCTGAGCACCTGCACGCGCGCGCCTTCGAGCCCGCGGATGATCGGACGCCCGACGCCGGCGCCGAAGAACGAGGACTGCACGCCGGGCAGGCGCGCGACCGTCTCGCCAATGGAGCTGGCCTTGGCCTCGTCCAGGCGCTCGCCGGCCAGTACCGCCACCGGACGCGCGAGGTCCTCGGCAGTGCGGGCGATGGGGTTGGCGCGGACCGTGAGCGCGTCGAGGTCGGTGACGCCATGGCCGTGGCCCCTCTCCGGATCCGTTGCCGGGGCGGCGGCGGGGTCCTGGGCCGCGGCAGGGCCGGCCAGCAGTGTGAGCAGGATGGCGCCGGCGAGGGCGGTGGGGCGGAGGAAGGGTCGGGGGTGGGGCGGCGTTGTCAGGGGCATCTTCGGGGGATGGTGGGGAATTCGAATGGAATGTTATACTGTTCCAACTTCGACGCCACCCCAACGAACGTCATGGCCACATCGTGCAAGCTCCATCGAGCAGACCGGATCGGCTTCGCGGCGTCATTCCTGTGCGCCGTCCACTGCGCACTGCTGCCGCTGGTGCTGGCCGTGCTGCCCACGCTCGGCCTGTCCCTGGGCGGGCAGGTCGACATCGACCAGGCGTTCACCGTGTTCGCCACGCTGCTGGGCGCCACCACGCTTGCGATCGGCTTCCGTCGCCATCGTGCCTTCCGTGCCTGGGCCCTGCTGCTGCCCGGCCTGGGACTGGTGTGGCTGGGCGCGTTCAGCGCGCTCCACGACCACGGCCTGCTGCACGCGGTGGTGATGACCGTGGGCGGCCTGATGATCGCCGGCGCACACCTGCTGAACCTGCGCTTGAGCCATGCCGCAGAGGTCCGTTCCACGCGCTGAAACCGGCGCCCGTGATAGGATTCGCGCCCTATGGCGTGCAAGGGCGCGCCACCGCAACGAACACCAGGAGCAACCGATGGGCAAGGGCGATCGCAAGACGGCCAAGGGCAAGCGCTACAACTCCAGCTACGGTAACGCCCGCAGCCAGGTCACCGCGAAGACGACCGGTTCGGCCGCGGCGCCAGTCGCGAAGAAGGCCGGCGCCAAGACCGTGGCCAAGGCCCCGGCGAAGAAGGTCGTGGCCAAGAAGACCGTCGCCAAGGACTGAGCCTCGCGCCGGTTCCACGCAGCGAAGCCCCGCCAATGCGGGGCTTCGTCGTTATCGGCGTCGCCGCCGGCTTCAGCGGACTTCCGCCCCCGCCTCGATTGCAAGCCAGGCCCGCATCAGGTTGCCGCCAAGGATCTTGCGGATGGCTTCGTCCGAATGACCGCGCGCCTGCAGCCCGGCCACGAGGTTGGGGAAGTCGGCGACCGTGCGCAGTCCTTCCGGCAGTTCGCCGTCGACGCCGTCGAAGTCCGAACCGATGCCCACGTGGTCGACGCCGATCAGCTTCACCGCGTAGTCGATCTGGTCGAGCACGTCACTGATGGGCGCCTCCACGCGCGGATGGTCGCGCTGCCACTGCTCGGAGAACGCTTTGCGGTCCAGCGCCGGTTCGCCGGCGGCCACGCGCGCGGCGCTCTCGCGGTCGAAGCGGAGCGACTCGCGGAACCAGTCGCGCGTATTGGCCGCGGCCTGCGCATTGACGAAGGCGGTACCGAACGGGATCTGCACCACGCCGCCCTTGGCCGCGATCGCCTTGGCCAGTTCGTCGGTGAGGTTGCGCTCGAAGTCGGGCGTGAAGTGGCGCAGCGCCGAATGGCTGGCGATCACCGGCACGCTGCTGAGTTCGACCGCCTGGCGCACGGCGTCATCGGAAAGGTGCGAGACGTCGACCATGATCCCGAGCCGGTTCATCTCGCGCACGACTTCGCGGCCGAACGGGCTCAAGCCGTTCCAGCGCTTCTCGACCGTGTACGAAGAGTCCGCCAGGCGGTTGTTGGCACTGTGCGCGAGGGTGATGTAGCGCACGCCGCGGTCATGGAAGAAGGCCAGCTGCGCGAGGTCGTCGCCGAGCGGCGCGCCGTTTTCCATGCCCAAGGGCAGCAGGACGCGCCCGCCCGCCATCAGGCGCTCGACATCGCGAGGCGAGGTGAGGATGGCGAAGCGGTCGGGGTGGCGCGCGGCCAGCGCCTCGATCGCGTCGATCTGGATGTTGGCCGCCTGCCATGCGGTGCCGGATTCGTCCTGACGCGCCGAGGTGTAGATCGACATGAAGGCCACGTCCAGGCCGCCTTCGCGTGCGCGGGGGTAGTCGAACTCGCGATCGGGCGCGGCCACGCCGAGGTCGGCCCAGGTGTCGACCAGCACGCCGGGCGCATCGATATGGGTATCGACGATCAGCGCATCGGCGGCCAGCGCGCGCGCGGCATCGGTGGCCTGTGCTGCCGCCGGCGCAGCCAGGGCGAGCGACAGGACGAAGGCGAGGGCGGCAAGCGGCAGGGCAGGTGTCATGCGGATCATCTCCGGGGTCATGCGACGCGATGGCCGCTGGAATGGACGGACGCGGCGAGGTCGCCGCCGAGCCAGTAGCACAGGGCCGCGGGCTCGCGGACCCGCCAGCGCACGAAGTCCGCGCGCAGGCCGGCCCGCAACACGCCGCGGTCGTCGAGCCCGAGCGCCCGCGCGGCATGCACGGTCGCGCCACGCAGCGCTTCGGCGGGTGTCAGGCGGAAGTGCGTGCAGGCCAGCTGCATCGCCTGGCGCAGCGACAGCAGCGGCGAGGTGCCCGGGTTGCAGTCGGTGGCCACGGCCATCGCCACGCCATGGGTGCGGAAGGCATCGATGGGCGGCAAGGTGGTTTCGCGCAGCACGTGGAAGGCACCGGGCAGCAGCACGGCGACGGTGCCGGCGGCCGCCATGGCGCGGACGCCGGCCTCGGACGTGTGCTCGACATGGTCGGCGGACAGGCCGCCGAATTCCGCCACCAGCGCCGCACCTTCGCCGTCGCTGAGCTGGTCGGCGTGCAGCTTCACCGGCAGCCCGAGCGCGCGCGCGGCTTCGAAGACGCGCCGCGTCTGCGCGGCCGTGAAGCCGATGCGCTCGCAGA
Organism: Luteimonas sp. A649; assembly: GCF_054072735.1. NCBI lineage: Bacteria > Pseudomonadati > Pseudomonadota > Gammaproteobacteria > Lysobacterales > Lysobacteraceae > Luteimonas > Luteimonas sp. A649. The sequence continues at coordinate 67,931 of NZ_JBSVRQ010000003.1, forward strand.
ACGCATCGACGGCGTCGACCAGGCCCTCGGCATGCAGGCGCGGCAGCCAGTCGCAGACCGCGTCGATGTAGCCGTCCGCGTTGCCTGCGAACTCCGGCGGAAGCGCATGCGCGCCGAGGAAGGTCGTGTGCACGGGGATGCCGAGCGTCTCGCCCAGCTCGCGCGCGGTGCGCAGCATCTTGCGTTCGTTCTCCAAGTCCAGGCCGTAGCCGGACTTCACCTCGAGCGTGGTCACGCCGTCGGCGACCAGGGCGCGGGCGCGTGGCAGCGACTCGGCCAGCAGCGCCTGCGCATCCGCGGCGCGGGTGGCGCGCACGGTCGAAACGATGCCGCCGCCGGCGCGCGCGATGGCTTCGTAGTTCGCGCCCATCAGGCGCTGTTCGAACTCGGCCGCGCGGTCGCCGGCGAACACCAGGTGGGTATGGCAGTCGACCAGGCCGGGCGTGACGAGGTCGCCGCCTCCATCGATGACCTCATCGGCCAGGTCGGCAGGCGCGGCCGGCAGGCTGTCGCTGGTTCCCACGAACACGATGCGCCCGCCGCGCCAGCCCAGTGCGCCGTCGTCCACCAAGCCGTAGCCATTGGCGGCATCGAGCGTGGCCAGGCGCGCGTTGACCAGCAGGCCGTCCCAGCGCTCAGCGGCCAAGGGCAGCGGCCTCCGGCATCGACACGGTATGAATGGCGTTGCGCGGCATGGACCAAACCTCTCTGGGCGTCGACGCGGTAGCCTATCGCACCCTCCGCCGGAGCGTTCCGCCATGCCTGCCAGCCCCGCCACGCCCGCGCCCTTCGTCCGACAGGTGGACGGCGGCTGGCAGCTGCCCGGCATCGCCAACCTGCACTCGCACGCCTTCCAGCGCGCCATGGCCGGGCTGGCCGAGCGCCAGACCCATCCCGAGGATTCGTTCTGGACCTGGCGCGACACCATGTACCGCATGGCCGCGCGCTTCGACCCGGAATCGCTGCACGCGGTCGCCAGCCAGCTCTACGTCGAGATGCTGGAAGCCGGCTACACCACCGTGTGCGAATTCCATTACCTGCATCACGCGCCCGACGGCCGGCCCTACGCCGATCCGACGGCGATGTCGCAGGCCCTGATCGCGGCCGCGCGTGACACCGGCATCCGCCTGACCCTGCTGCCGGTGCTGTACATGACCGGTGGCTTCGACGGCCGCGCGCTGGGCGTGCGCCAGAAGCGCTTCGGCCATGACGTCGACGGCTACCTGCGCCTGTTCGAAACGCTGCGCGCGCAGTCCGACGACATGCTCCGCGTCGGCTGTGCCCTGCACAGCCTGCGTGCGGTTCCGGCGGATGCGATGCAGGCGGTGCTCGCAGTGCTCCCCCCCGATGCGCGCATCCACATCCACATCGCCGAGCAGGTGGGCGAGGTGCAGGACTGCCTCGCCATCCGCGACCGTCGCCCGGTGGAATGGCTATTGCAGAACGCGGACGTGGATGCACGCTGGACGCTCGTGCACGCGACCCACCTCAACGACTGGGAAGTCGCGGGCATCGCCAAGAGTGGCGCGACCGTCGCCATCTGCCCCACCACAGAGGCCAACCTCGGCGACGGCCTGTTCCGCCTGCGTGATTACCTCGCGGCCGGCGGCGCCTGGGGCATCGGCTCGGACTCTCACATCTCGGTGTCACCGGTGGAGGAGCTGCGCTGGCTCGAGTATGGACAGCGGCTGGTGAGCCGCCATCGCAATATCGCTGTGCGCCCGGACTCGCCCAGCGTGGGCCAGACGCTGTTGGGCGGGGTGCATGCGACGGCGGCTAACGCCACCGGCTTCGACGCCACGGACGACGTCGTGGTGCTCGACGCACAAGCGCCACTGCTGGCTGGCGCGACCGCGGGGGACGTCGCCGACCGCTGGCTGTTCAGCGGCAACCGGCCATGCGTGGCGGAGGTCCGGGTTGCGGGCCGCACCGTGGTGGCCAGTGGTTGCCACGCGGACAGGGACCGCGTGCTCTCGCGCTACGGCGACGCCATGCAGCTCCTGCTGGGTGCGGGAAGCAGCGCGTACTGACGCGACTGGGTTCCGCTGGCGGGGACCGGCGGAAGTACTCAGATGATCGGGGGCGCCACCGCGCGCCATGCGTTCGCGATGGTTGCGGTGACCGCGCTGTAGACATCCTGCAGCGCCCGCTCCAGCGGGTCGGCCCGTTCGATGGAGTACGGCAGGCGCTGCTCGATGGCGGCCTTTACGGGACCGATGTTGTGGGCGTTGGCCAGGTTCGAAATGCCCTCGGGATTGCGGAGCTGGAGGTGCGTTCCCAGCGGGTCGGGGAGCATGTCGGCGATCGGAAGCTGGCGCTGCACGAGGGTCGCCCAGTCGCCATCGACGCTGTAATGACGCATCTGGCCGTTCTCCGCGTTCCCGCGCACGGCACCCGGGTCCAGCCCGAGCTGGCGCAGCGTGTTGTCGTGCACGCCCTGGCCGTTGAAGGTGACTGCGGTGCTGCCCGTTGCAGCAGCGGCGACCGAGGCCAGGCCGCCGCCCAGCGAATGCCCGGTATAGACGACGTTGTCGCCACCGAAAGCGTTCTCGACCTGGTGCGCGAACGCCACCGCGTTGTCGTACTGCCGCGTCTGGAATCCCGCCGACTGCGCGATGACGGTGCCGACGTCCTCCACGCCACCGGTGTTGTTGCCGGCGTAGGCCACGACGTAGTGTCCGTTGCCTTCGGTATAGACGCCCGCCTCCATGCCATCGCGGTACTGCAGGCCGGGATCGATTCCGGCGCTCGCGAGTTCGCCGTCACCTACCCGCTGCCATCCCGGCGCGTCGGCACGCTGGTAGACCGCACCGGCAACGTCGGCCATCGCAGCGTCGAAACCCCAGTGCGGCTCGCTGCCGGCGACGGACCGGTCGAATCCGACGTCGCGATCGGGCACATGGCCCGCGGCGGGCGCCAGGGCCTGGTGGACCTGGCGAAGGAACAGATCGACTGCGCGCAGTGCGTCGTTGATGGGCGGGAGCATGGTGCGATCGACCTCCGTCGGTGGCATTGGACGCTGACCGCACGAAGTCTTCCCGCCGCCTGAAGACGCAACAAGCTGGGGCGCCCGCTAGGTGCGCGACAGCCGGGCGCCGGCGACATGGGGACGCCCCCAAGTGGTGCGCCTGGAACGGATGTGGCCAGGTGTGAAGCCGGGGGCATGTCCAATACGAACAGACGGGAGAGTCCGATGAAGAAGTTGATGCTGTCGACGGCGGCCACGCTGCTGGTCGCTCTTGGAGTGGCCGGAAGCGTGGCCGCGGGTGTTGCCGCGCAGGATGGTCGCCTGGCGGTGGAGCAGGAGCGGCTGTCCGCCGAGGCCGCGTTGGCCAGGGAACGGGCGGACTACCCGCTCTGGTTCGAAAGCGCCTACCAGCGCTACCCCACCATCCCGCGCGGGTTGCTCGAGGCCATCGCCTACGTGGAAACCAACTGGATCCACGTCGAAGCCGAGCCGCATGGGGGTGAAGGGCACCGCCACATGCCCGCGTCCCACGGCGTGATGGGCCTGTATCGCGGCGGCGGTTTCGACGACCAGGTGGCCGCGGGCGGCGAGCTGCTCGGCGTCAGCGAGCGCCTGGTCATCGTCGATCCTGAAATCAACATCCTCGCCGCGGCAGCGCTGCTCGACCGTGCGGCAAAGCAGGGCGGCGGTCCGGGCGCCCGACCACACGGCGGCGTCGAGGCGTGGACCGGCGCACTTGCGCGCTACGCGGGCTACGGTCCGGGTGACGGCAATATCCAGGGCTTCGCGCGCCAGAGCTTCGCCTACGAGGTGCTGCAGACGCTGTCGCGCGGCGTGTCGGAAAGCGGCATACGTATCCCGGCCCAGCCTGTGGAGATGGCGCTTGCCTTCCCGATCGAACGCCTGGAACTGCTCGGCGCACCCGCGCTCAGGATGGACTTCGACACCGACACCATTGGCGCCACGGACGGGCCCGCGAACGCGCAGCCGGCACGCGTAGGCGTGAAGACACCCGGCGCGCGCGTCACCGCGCTGGATTTCGGCGAGGCGATCTGGAACCCGGCGCACTCAAGCAACTACAGCACCGCCGGCAACGCACGCTCCGCCGTGATCATGCACACCATCGAAGGCAGTTATGCCGGCGGCATCTCCTGGTTCAAGAACCCGGCGTCCAACGTGTCCGCGCACTACGTGATCCGCAGGTCCGACGGCCAGATCACGCAGATGGTCCGCGAGCAGCACCAGGCATGGCACGCCGCGTACCACAACCACTACACGATCGGCATCGAGCATGACGGCCGCGCGGCCGACCCCGGGAACTGGACCGCGGCGATGATCAACGCATCCGCACGCCTCACCCGGAGCATCTGCGCGCGGCAGCCTGTCAATTGCGCATCCGCCTGGCAGGGCCCCGGCTACGACCATTGGCAGGTGGTTCCCGACAGCGTGCGCATCAAGGGCCACGGGATGCTTACCAGCAACCAGAACCGCTACGACCCCGGCCGGTATTTCCCGTGGGCCCACTTCCACGGCCTGATCAACAACGGCGCGCCGCCGCCCGTCGCGACGCCGACGTACCTGGTGGACACGTTCGCCAGCGCGCCGGGTTATTCCTCGCCCACCGGTGGCTCGCAGACCGGCACGCTGCACGCAGGCACGCACTACGTGTATTGCAAGACCTGGGGTCGCGAGATCCGCAACGGCTCGTCCTTCAACCGCTGGTGGATGAAGACCGATCTCGACGTGGGTCCGGCGGGGCAATGGGTGTCGGCGTACTACTTGGGCCGCTGGGGGAACGATGAGGCGCGCGACAACGATGGCTACGACCTGCCGCGTTGCGAAGTCCTCCCGCACGGCGAGATCGGCAGGAAGTACTACGCGATCGGCGGGGTGCGCAGCGTGCTCGGGGTACCGATGCTGGCCGAGATGGCGTCGCAGGCGGGCGGCCGCTTCCAGCAGTTCGCGAGGGGCATCATCCTGTGGCATCCGCGTACCGGCGCCTCGGCGATCCACGGCCGCATCCTCGATCACTTCGCCGCGACCGGTTCGGAAACGCGCTGGGGCTTCGCGATGATCGACGAGCTCGACGCGGCGGTGTCACCGGTCTCGGGGCAGCGTGGGCGATTCCAGTACTTCGAGCGCGGGCTGTTCCTGTGGACTCCGGCTACGGACGTGCATGCGATCCACGGTGCGATCCTGGCCCACTTCGAAACCAGCGGGCGCGAGGCGGCGCACGGCTACCCGGTCGCGGATGAAGAGTCGCACGGCAGCAACGGCCGCAAGCAGCGCTTCGAGCGCAGGACGTTCTACTGGACGCCGGAACGGGGCGTCTGGACGGACTGAGCACCGCCTCGTCGGGCAGTCGGCAACCATGCCGGCTGCCCGACCGGTTCCGCCCATGAAAATTTCCGCATTGGACTGCGACTAATCTTGTAAGGCGTCCAACGGAAGGCGACATGCGGGGAACAGACATCGAAGCGGCGTTCACGGCCATGCTTCGCGACAACCATGCAGCGATCACGCGCCTTGCGCGTCGCTATGCCGGTCCCGACGACTGGCAGGACCTGGCGCAGGACATGCAGCTCCAGCTCTGGCGGAGCTTCCGCGACTTCGACGGTCGCGCCCTGGTGTCCACGTGGGTCTACCGCGTGGCCCTGAACACCGCCATGAGCCATTTGCGCAAGCCCCGCCGGGAGCACGTTCCGCTGGACGTGGCGCCCGAGCGCGGCGATACCGGCCACGCCGTGGATCCAATGGACGTGCTCGACGACTTCCTGTCCCTGCTGGATCCCGTGCAGCGCGGGATCCTCCTGCTCGACCTCGAAGGATTGCCGCGCGAACAGGTGGCCGAAGTCCTTGGTCTGACGCCCAACGCGGTCGCCGTGCGCATGACGCGCCTGCGCCAACTTTTCGAACGCCGTTTCCTGGAGGACTGATGATGGACTGGGATGACATCCGGAGCCGCTGGCGCGAAGACGTGACGCACGCGCCCCTCGTGTCGATCGAGGAACTCCAGCGCACCGATGACAGGTTGGCGAGGGCGGTCCGGAGGCGCGATCGCATCGAGACCGTGGCGGCGGTGCTGGTGGCCGCATTCTTTTCGTTCAGCTGTGTCGTCGCCGGGATGCAGGGGCGCTGGATCGCGGTGGCCTTCGGCCTGGTCGTGGTCGCCTGGGCGGTATGGCTTCCGTTCGCCTTCCGCCGGGCCCGGCGCGCAGTGCCCGCCGCCGATCCGCGCATGCCGCAGCTGCTGTACCTGACGCGACAGCGCGATGCGGCGCTGGTGCAGGCGCGACTCCTGGAGCGGGTCTGGCTCTGGTACCTGACGCCGCCCGCGGTCGGCATCTTCGGCCTGACGCTGGCCATGAGCGGCGTCACGACGCGCTCGATGGCCTACCTGGCGTGCGTCGTGGCGCTGTACGGGGGACTGGCATGGGTCAACCGCCGCGTGGCGAGGACGCAGTTCCGCGCCCACGCCGAACAGCTCCAGGGTCACATCGAGCGCCTTGGCAACGACATTGATTGACCGACTGCCTTACATGACAAGGAGATCTCCATGACCAAGCGCGTCCCTCGCATCCTTCCGGCGCTTGCCGCCCTGGCGCTGGCGGTGTCCGGCACCGTCCATGCCGGCGATGACGCCAGCCTGGCCGCGGTCGTCGACCAGCGCCTGTCCGGCGACCGCACCGGTGCCTGCATGGCGGTGGCGGTGATCGAGAAGGACGCGGTGGCACGGGCGTTCCGCTGCGCCGATCCGGCGGACGCCGGACGCATCGGTCCGGATAGCGCGTTCGAGATCGGCTCCGTTTCCAAGACGATGACCGCCACCCTGCTCGCGGATCTGATCGTGCAGGGCAAGGCCTCGCTGGACGACCCGTTGGCCGGCCATCTGCCCGAAGGCAGCGTGGTGCCCGACTTCGAGGGCCAGCCGATCCTGCTGCGCCACGTGGTCACGCACACCAGCGGCCTGCCCGCGCTGCCGCCCGGTATCGCCGTGACGAACCTCGCCGATCCCTATGCCGGCATGACCACGCGGGCGCTCCTGGACTCGCTGGGGCAGGCAGAGATCTCGCAGGCGCCGGGCACGGCCTTCGAATACTCCAACTTCGCATCGATGCTGCTGTCTTACGCGGTCGCGCACCGGGCCGGCACCGATTTCGAAGCACTGCTGCGGCAGACGCTGTTCACGCCGTTGGGCATGGAGCACGCCTACGTCAACCAGAAGCCCGGGGCCGTGCGCGCAGCCCTTGGCCATCTGCCGAACGCCGCGGTGACGCCGGCGTGGAACTTCGCCACCGATCTCGCGGGCGTCGGCGGCGTGCGCGCCACGCTCGACGACATGGTGCGTTACGTGGAGGGCAACCTCGATCCCTCGACTACGCCGCTGGAAGCAGCCATCACGATGGTGCAGCAACCGGTCAGCGAACAGCCACCGATGGCGATGAACTGGATGCTGATGCCGGTGGCCGAACGCACGGTGCTGGTGCATGAAGGCGGCACGGGCGGCTTCTCGTCGTTCGTCGCCGTGGACAAGGCGCGCCAGCGCGGCGTGGTGATCCTGTCCGACACTGCCTGGAGCTCCATCGACGGCCTCGGCAGCCTGGGCATGCACCTGGTGGACGCCTCGTTCCCGCTGGGCGCGCCGCGCAAGCTGGCCTCGCCACCGCAGGATCTCCTCGACGGACTCGCGGGCGAATACCAGCTGCAGGGCGCGATGGCCATGAGCCTGCGCCAGCGCGATGGGCAGCTGTTCTTCGAACCCGCGGGGCAGGGCGAACACGCGCTGTCCTATGACGACGCCGGCGACTTCTTCCCGACCGTGGTCGACGCCCTGCTGCGGCCGCAAAAGCAGGCCAACGGCGAGTACGCCTTCACCTGGATGCAGGGTGGTGGCGCCATCCCGGCCACGCGGCGGGGCGTGGGCGGCGATGCCGCGCCTGCGACCGCACTGTCGGATGCCGAGCTCGGCGCCTACGCGGGCGAGTACGCGCTGATGCCGGGCTTCGTGCTGTCGGTGCGTGCACGCGACGGCAGGTTGTACGCCCAGGCCACGGGACAGGGCGAGTTCCCGCTGGACCCGACCGCAGCCGACACCTTCGAGGCGCCCGCCTTCGGCATCAGGCTCGTGTTCAAGCGCGGGGATGACGATGCCGTGGCATCGCTGGACCTGCACCAGGGCGGGCAGGTCCTCAGCGGTATGCGCGGCGAGTAGGCCGCGCCACGACCGCGGCGCTCAGTCGGCCGCCGCGGGCGCCAGCGCCGGCAGCAGCGCCGCCGGATCGCCGTCGTTGTCGGCAGCCGGGATGCCAAGCAGGCGCGTGAGCAGCGGATACACGTCGACGTTGTCGATGGGATCGATCACGGCGCCTTCTCGGAAGGCGGGACCCGAGGCAATGAACACCGCTCGCATCGATGGCAGCGCCGGGTCATAGCCGTGCGAACCACGCGTGCCGCCCTGGGCACGTCCTTCCAGCATCCGTGGCAGCAAGGCATCCCAGCCTTCGTCCATCTGGCAGACGATGGCCGGCACGCGCGGATGGGTGCCGTAGTGCCAGCGGGCGGGCAGTTCGTCCCGGCGCCAGCACTCGTAATGGTCATGGCGACCGAGCAGGCGCGCCTCCACCTCCGACTCGAAGCCGGGATTGGGCTGCACCTGCACCACCTGGCCGATGCTGGTCAGCCGCGCCTGCTCCATCGTCACCATGTCGCTGACGGACACCTGGTTGCCCGGCGGCACCGCGGCCATGCCGTGGTCGGATACCAGCACGATGTTGGTGTCCTGCAGCCGGCCGCCGCGCTCGAGCGTGTCGAGCAGGCTGCCGATGGCGGCATCGATCTCGACCAGCGCTTCGCGCGCCTCGTCGGAATCCGGCCCGAAGGTATGCGCGGCCGTGTCCACCGCGTGGAAGTACAGCGTGGCCAGGCGCGGACGCGTTGCATCGTCTTCCAGCAGCCAGCCGGCCACCGTGGCGGCGCGCTCGGCGGCGGTGACCGTCTCGTCGTACAGGTTCCAGCGCGTCGGTCGTACCCCGGTGATCTCGGCCTCGGAGCCCGGCCAGAACATGGTGGCGGTGGGGGTGCCGGCCTTCTCCAGGGTCACCCAGAGCGGCTCGCCGCCCCACCAGCCGCCGTGGCCGACCGCGTCGCGATCGGAGAGGCGGAAGGTGCCGAGGTCGTCGTCATGCATCGAGTTGTGGACGATGCCGTGGCGATCCGGGCGCAGGCCGGTGACGATGGTGTAGTGGTTGGGGAAGGTAAGCGAGGGGTAGGAGGGCGTCATCCAGCGCGCCTGCACCCCGGCGGTGGCGAGCCGGGCGATAGCGGGCGAGTCCACGGGATTGATGCGGTCGGGATGCAGGCCGTCGACCGAGATCAGCACCACCGCGGCCGTGGGCGCGTGTAGAGCGGAACCGGCTGCCGACGCCGTGCGCCCGGTGCCAACGGCCGCTGGGCCGGCACAGGCGGAGAGTGCAAGGAGGGATGCAAGGAGGAGGGCGAGCGGGATCGGAGAAGGCGGTGTCATGCGGCCAACGGTAGCGGAGAAGTGTTGCACCGGTATTCCGGCGCGCCGGCGGGGTCGCCGGCGAGCACGCAGGATACCGGTGCCGCTTCTCAGGGGGTAAGCATGGCCCGCGGGACGCTCTCCGGCTGCGGGGTAGGTGCGGTGAACGCCTGCGGCCGGTGTTCCTGCAGCGACACCGGTGGCACCACCACCTTCGGCAGCAGGCGCCTGGTGAAATGGCGATCCTCGTAGTAGCGGATCTTGTCGCACATCACCGGGTGCGACAGGCCCTCGTACAGGAAGATTTCCTTCTTCGGTCCCATGGCCTTCAACTCCTGGGGAAGCATCAGCGCGCGCTTCTCCTGCGCATCGCTGTACGAGGTGTTGCGGCCCTGGCCGCGCGCACGCGACTGCGTCCGGTTCTTGCGGTGCACGGTCGTGTAACCGAGCATTTCAGAATAGTCGTTGGCATCCTGCTGCTCGCGGGGCGCGTACAGGATCTGCAGCGCGTGGTTGGTGATGATCGTCCTTGAAAGCTCCTTCCCGTAGACGGCATCGAGCTGTGCCATGGACTGGATGATCGGGAACAGGCGCAGGTTGTAGCCGGCCATGTAGGCGACGGACTTGGCGATGATGTCGACCCTGCCCAGCGAGGTGAACTCGTCCATCAGCAACAGGCACTGGTGGCGCAGCTCGGGGTTGGCCTGTGGCAGCTCCCTGGTGTTGACGTTGATGAGCTGGCTGAAGAAGAGGTTCACGATCAGCCGGCTTTCGGCGAGCTTGTTCGGCTGGATGCCGATGTAGATCGTCATCTTCCGCTTGCGGACGTCATCGAGGCGGAAATCGTCGTCACTGGTGGCGGCGTCGAGGACGGGGTTGATCCAGGCGTTCAACGGCTCCTTGAAGGTGCCGACGATCGACGCGAAGGTGACGTCGGCCTGCGACAGCAGCCCGGCGAACGCGGTGCGCGCGTTCGCACTGAGGAATGACGCACGCGACAGGGACTCGAGGTAGGGCTTGAGTTCAAGTCCGCCGGTATCCGAGGACAGCCGGTAGATGCGTCCCAGCGTCGGCATGGTGCCCACCGTACCCTCGTGGTCGGCCTGCTCGAACAGGTACAGGGTGAAGGCCATGAACGCATTGCGCGCCTGGCTGGTCCAGAACTTGTCCTTGTCGTCGCCGTCGGGGTACAGCATGGCGGCGATGCTCATGAGGTCGGACACCCGGAACGCGGGATCAGCCGACACATAGCTCAGCGGGTTCCAGCGATGGGTGCGCCGGTCCTCGGCGAAGGGATTGAACAGGTAGACGGCCTGTCCCTGCTGCGCGCGCCAGCCCGACGTCAGGTTGAAGTTCTCCTGCTTGATGTCGAGCACCACCACCGATTCGCCGTACTCCAGCAGGTTCGGGATCACCACGCCCACGCCCTTGCCCGAGCGCGTCGGCGCCGCCAGTACCGCGAACTGCTGCCCCGACAGGCGCAGCAGCTTGCCGTGCATCTTGCCCACCACGATGCCGTCGCTGGCGGACTTCAGGAAGCCCTTCGAGACGAGGTCGACCATGTTCGCGAAGCGCGCCCTGCCGTGCAGGTACTTGCCGCGGCCGAAGCGGAACACCACCACGGCGAGCGCCAGCCACGCCAGCGCCGGGAGTCCAAAGCCGACGGCGCCGGCAAGCCGGACCCGGGTGGCGAAGGGCTGCATCCGCGGGTGGTCGAGCATCTGCATGTACGCCCACCAGGTGTTGGGCGCGAGCGTGGCGGTGTCGAGTTTCATCAGCACCAGCGCAAGCCAGCCCGAAGCGTAAAGCCCGGCCACGAAGGCCGCGATGGCGAAGATGAGTGTGATCGCGAGTTTTGGTCTGGTCATGGCATCGGCCGTTGGCAAGGTGTCGGATGTGTGTATCGGATGCGTTTCATCGCGCCGCCTGGTCGCCTGCAGGCGCGGATACGTCGACCAGGATGTAGTCGGCGTTCTTCGACCAGCGCGGTTGGCCCTGGGCGAGCTTCATGCACGGGCGGCCATCGCAGGACGTGACGGTGACGTGCCTGAGCGCCTCCAGGACATCGGCCTGCACCTGCGTGTGCTGGATGCGCTGCGCGTTGTTCCAGACGATGAAGCTGGAGCCGGCGATGGTGAGGAACGCGGCGGCACCGACCGCGACGATCGACTTCCATGCCATTGCCCGCATCCGGCCGCCCACCATGGCCTGCTCGCGACCGAGCTGGTCGGCGGCGCGCTGTAGCTCCCGGGCGCTTTCACCGATGGCTGCCGTGGCCATGCCCACCTCGCGCGCGATCGCCTGCCGGACCGCCGTCTCCGCATGCTGCAGGAGTTCGTCGCGGCCCGCGGACACGATGCTGCCCACCTCGCCTTCCACACGCTGCAGCATGAGTCCCAGGTCACGCGCGCTTGCCGAGCTCTGCTGCGCGGCATCCTCGCAGCGGCGCTCGAGCGTCGCCGCCAGCAGGGTCGCCTTTTCGAGGAACTGCACCATCTCGTCGTACTGGGTGGCATTCATGTCGGTTGTCCGGAAGGTTGGGTGGCGAGGCGGTGCCAGCCCGGGCGAGGGGCATCGGTGGCGGCTACGCGCGCAGCTCGCGTCGTGCCGCGGTAGCGGTGGATGGCAAGGGCGCTGGCCGGGAGCGCCAAGGCCAGCAGCGCCCACCACCATCCGGTGCGTGCCGACGTGGCGTCCGGCTGCGAGAGTCGCGCCTGCGCCCGCGCGAGTGCCTGGTCCTGCGCCAGCACGACCCGCCGCATTTCGTCGCTTGCGGCTTCCAGTTCCACGACCCGGGCACGCAGGTGTTGCAGTTCGGCCTCCTGGCTCGCGACCAGCTCGATCACCGGGCCGGACGCGCCAAGGGAAGCGGCGCTGCCGGCCAGGGCAATCGGTGGTGGCAAGTCCATCGCCGTGACGCCATGCGGTGTGATTTCCAGGCGGCTGGGCGTCGCAGCGGTCGCAGTCGCAGTCGCAGTCGTGGCGCCTGCCGCCGCGGCCGCGGCGGACTGCACGGCAGCGAGGGCGGCCTCCATTTCCGCCGCCAGCGGGCCATCGCGCCACGCGCGCGCGTGGACGGCCACCAGCGTTCGCGCGTCGTCGACGGGGATGCCGGCGACGACGGCCACGGAGGGCATCTCAAGCTCGGCGCCAAGCCGCAGTCGGTTGATGTTGCCGGAGACGAACGCGTGCGGATTGGACACGAGCAATGCAGCGAGGGCCTGTTCGTGCAGCGCACCGTCAGGGCGCGTGCGGGATGCGATTGCCGACAGCGTGTCGCCCGGCGCAACCGTGATGCGACGGATGTCGTCGCTGGCCTCCCTTCGTGCTGCCGGCTCGATGCGTGACGTAGTCACGCTTGTCGGTGCCGTACTTGCAGATGTCGCATTGGGAGTTCCCGCATTGACAGGCACCGGTGTCGCCAGTGCGATCGGCGTTGCGACGTCCGCAGTGCTCGCCGTCGAATCAATTGCGGTATCCACCGGTTCATCCAGAGCAACGACATCACCCGTCGGCGGCTCCGCGAGTGAGATGGCCGTGACGAGGCCAGGTGAATCGGGGGCGCGCTCATGGAGGGCCACGGAGAACTCGCGGATCATCCGGCCCGTGGCCCAGTCGAGCTGGACCAGGAAGCTGAAGAAATCTTCCTGCACCGGCGCATCGGTCGTCACGCGTATCACCGCGCGGTCCTGCATCTGGACTACGTTGAACCGCAGGCCCGCGACAGCCCCCGCAGGTCTTTCCAGTCCCACGCGCGCGAACACCACCGCCGGTGCAAGCTCCACCTGCAGTGCGCGCAGTTCATCCGCGCTGGCCTGCACGGGGATGTCCGCCTGCAAGCGCTCCCCGAGCGCGGAGTGGACGCGAATCGCATCGATGTCGAGCGCATGTGCCGGCAAGACCAGCACCGCGAACAACAACAACGTGCGTCTGAAGTACGAAACCCCTGTAGTGAAATGCATCCTTGCACCGTCAGATAATCCGCCAATGTCTTGAGCCAATGTGATGCCTGTCACTGTTCTTGTTTGAACGCGTGACCAACAACGTCTACGACTCCCTACAGCAGAGCATAAAGTGACGCGAACTGCTTGACGAAATGTTGCATTGCTCGCTACGGTTCATCGCGCTGACCGCAGTCATGGAGGTCAAGCGACAGGGGAGATGAAGTCGCTTTTCGATGGAGCTGGCGCGGCGGTCCAACGTGGACATGCGCACCGGTCGTGCCATCGACAGCACTGCATCGGGGTCAAAGGGACAGGGGATGCCAAGGGCATGAAGGCCAAGGACTGGCGCTGCTTCGCACATCGCGATGCCGCGAAGGTTGCAATCGAACGAACAGGTTCCGCCAGGCGGGTGTCCGTCGCGGCGGGGTCGTCGTTCCCGTGTCGCTTGCGCCGCTCCCGCTCCTCACCGCTTCGAATCGTTCCCGGCGCCTCGGTTGCCCTGGATCACGCGTACGCGCACACCAACGGAAGAGCAGAATCGTGAAACCAGTCTTCGTCCGCTGTTTGCTTGTCATGCTTGCTTCGCTGGCGCTGCTCTCGGCGTGCACCACGCCCGAGGCGCCCGGTGTGCGCGGACGGTGGAAGCCTGTCAACGGATTTGCACAGGCCCCGCAGGCGATCCCGCTCCAGGAAATGTACCTCTATCGCGCGCATCCGGCGGACGCCACGCTGAAGACCATGCTGGGCCGTTGGGCGCGCGACCGGAAGATGAGCCTGTCCTACCTGCACCCGAACGACTACACGCTGCATGAACCAGTGGCGCGGATCCATACCGCCGACATGCATGCCGCCGTTCGCGCGCTGAGCGACGCCTACGCTGCACAGGGCGTCCACGTCGCGGTCCAGGACAACCAGATCGTCGTGCGCGCCGCGAGCGCCACGGTCGAATCTGAAAGCTGACCGGGCCGCATCATGTTCGGACGCAAGACACCCACGCCGCAGGTCGAGAGCGCGGTCTCGAGGTCGGTCAACTTCGAGTTGACCGTTGCCGACATGGCCCGCAGGAGCCAGCGCCGCGCGTGGCTGGTCGCCTGGTGCGCAGTGACGATGTCGCTGATCCTGGCTGGCGGCTACTTCGTGTTCCTTCCGCTGAAGGAGAAGGTGCCCTACCTGGTGATGGCGGATCCGTACACCGGTACCGCGACCGTCGCGCGCCTGCAGGGCAGCCTGGACGACACCGGCATCACGCGCCAGGAAGCCATCAGCAAGAGCAACGTCGCCCAGTTCGTACTGGCACGCGAATCCTATGATTCGGGCCTGGTTGGACAGCGTAACTGGCGCACCGTGCTGTCGATGGCCGGTGGACGCGTGTCGCCCGCCTACATCGCTGCGCACGCGGTGGACAACCCGCGGCGCCCCGCGGCGATCTACGGGGCCAGCCGGTCGATGCACGTGCGCATCCTCAGCATCACGCTGATCGGCGGGCAGGACCAGCCCTATACGGGTGCGACCGTGCGCTTCCAGCGAAGCCTCTACGACAAGAGCCGCGGACGCTCGGAGCCGGTGGACAGCAAGATCGCGACCGTGGAGTTCAGCTACAACGCAAACCTGAGGCTGAGCGACGAGGATCGCCTGCTCAACCCCCTCGGCTTCCGCGTGAACAACTACCGCGTCGAGAACGACTACGCGGCTGTCCCGCCAGCCGATCCGATGTTCCCCGATCCCTCGATGCCGCAGCAGGCGCCCGGGTACAGCATGCCGATGGTGCCTGCCGGCGAGGCATCCGAGCCGCTGTCCGTCGAAGGAGACCCGGACGTGGCCGGCGCGCCCGCTGCCGGCGTGGATTCCGCAATCCCCGCCAGTGGTGCCGTCCAGCCTGCCCCGGCCAATGGAGCCAACACACGATGAGCCGTTTGAAAGACCTGATTCCGCGCCTTTGCATTGCGATCCTGCTGGCGCTGCTCGCGCTTCCGGTGGCCGCGCAGGCGATCGAGGAGTACGAGTACCGCCCCGATGCGATCTACCAGATCCGCACGGGGCTCGGGATCACGACGCAGATCGAACTCAGCCCGCACGAGGAGATCCTCGATTACAGCACCGGCTTCAGCAGCGGGTGGGAACTCACGCGCCGCGGGAACGTGTTCTACCTGCGTCCCAAGAACGTCGACGTCGACACCAACATGATGGTGCGTACCGGTAGCAACTCGTACATCTTCGAGCTCAAGGTGGTGGCGACCGACTGGCGCGCGCTGGACCAGGCCAAACGCGCAGGCGTGCAGTACAAGGTGAGGTTCGTCTATCCCAATGGCACCGAGTTCGCGGCGGCAGCGGCCGTGGTGGACGAGCCACTGAACGAGTTGCACACCGGGATCCATCCCGAACGCAGCTACAACTTCGATTACGACTTCTCCGCGCCACGGAAAGCGCCGAAATGGCTGGTGCCGGCGACCGTCTACGACGACAGCCGTTTCACCTACGTGCGGATGGGCGACGTGGACGAGTTCCCGACCGGTAATTTCCCTGCGGTGTTCGGGCGCGAGCGCGAGCATGGTGACGACTTCATGGTCAACACGACGGTCGAGGGCAACACCATCATCGTCCACGGCACGTACCCGTACCTCGTGATCCGCCACGGCAAGAACACCGTTGGCCTGCGCAGGAGGCTGCAGAAGTGAACGAGAACACGCCCAACAGCCAGGCCGGTTCGCATGATGCCGCGGCCAACCCGTACTACGCGAGGCAATCGGGGGCTCCCGATCTCGACGCAGGCGCCCCCGTCCTGCGCTCGGCCGACGTCCAAAGGCTCAACCGCAAGGCGCTGGTATTCCTGGTGGGCATCGTCGCCCTGCTGATGGTCGCGGCCTTCTGGTTGCTGGGTGGCTTCGGTGCGTCCGACCAGGGCGCGAGGCAGGGAGCGGAAGAGCGGGTGGTGATTCCCGACGCGCCCAACGACATGCCGCTGCCGCCGTTGCCTCCGGAAATCTACCCGGATCCGGTCATGCCGCTCCCGCTGGCCCAGGCGCCGGCGCCTGCTCCGTCGATCCCCTTGCCGCAGAACCTCGCGTCCGGCTTCAGCGGTCCGAGCCTGCTGGAGCGCAGGATGCAGAACGGCGGAGGATTCGGTGCCGGTGGAGGCTCCGACTCCGTGGACGACTACGCGTCGCGCATGGATGCCATCGCGTCGCAGGCGGATGCGTTCCAGGCACAGGGCCAGACCGGCAACGGCTTCGGAGGCGACGCCAGCGTCAGGCCACTGTACCGGCCGGATTCGCTGATGGTGCGCGGCACCCTCATCCGCTGCGTGCTGGAGACTCGCGTTGTCACCGACGTGCCGGGCTTCACGTCCTGCATCGTGACCGAGCCGGTGTACTCCATCAATGGCCGGCGGATGCTGCTGCCCAAGGGCGCGAAGGTGCTCGGGACCTACGGTTCCGATGCGATCGGCGGCAACCGTGTCGCTGTCGTCTGGGACAGGATCACCACGCCCAACGGGCTCGACATCAACATGAGCAGCCCCGGCGTCGACAACCTCGGAAGCGCCGGCCATCCCGGCCACTATGACGCGCACTGGCCGCAGCGCATCAGCTCGGCGCTCCTGATCAGCCTGCTCAGCGACGCGTTCAAGTACGCGGGTGCGAAGCATGGTCCGCAGCAGGTGGACATCACCAACGGCACGGTGGTGCAGAGCCCCTATGAGAGCAACACCGCCAGGACCATGGAGCGCCTCGCGAACCTCGCGCTCGACAAGAGCATGAGCCGGCCGGCCACGGTGACGATCAACCAGGGTGAGGTCGTCAACGTGTACGTCGCGCAGGACGTCGACTTCTCGTCCGTGCTCCTCTGACGCAGCCATCGCGAATGGACGCCACCGCTGTCAAGGTCTCCAACGACTTCCTCGAGTACCAGTACCAGGTGCTCGGGATCGGCGAGTTCCTCCAGTCCGACGACGTCACCGAGATCTGCGTCAACAGGCCGGGCGAGCTGTACCTGGAGACGGTCAGCGACGGCTGGCGGCGCGTCGAAGCGCCGCAGCTTACGTTCGAGCGCGCGCGGCAGTTCTGCACGGCGGTGGTCAACGAGAGCAACACCGGCCAGCGGATCACGGACGCCGACCCGATGGTCTCGCTCACGTTTCCGACCGGCCAGCGGGCCCAGTTCGTGATGCCGCCCGCCTGCGACCCGGGCAAGGTGTCGATCACGATCCGGCTGCCGGCCAAGTTCAGCAAGTCGCTGGAGCAGTACGAGCGCGACGGCTTCTTCGCGGAGATCCTCGAACAGGACGGCGACGTCGACGACCACGATCGCGAGCTGCTCGAGCTGCGCGAGAAGCGTGATTACGCCGGCTTTTTCCGCAAGGCCGTGACCTACCACAAGAACATCGTGGTGGCCGGTGCGACCGGAAGCGGCAAGACCACGTTCATGAAATCGCTGGTCAACCACATCGCGCACAGCGAGCGCCTGGTGACCATCGAGGATGCGAGGGAGCTGTTCATTCCGCAGCCCAACGTGGTGCACCTGCTGTATTCGAAGGGTGGGCAGAGCATCAGCAACGTGTCCGCGAAAACCTGCATGGAAGCGTGCCTGCGCATGAAGCCTGACAGGATCATCCTGGCGGAGCTGCGCGGCGACGAATCGTTCTACTTCATCCGCAACTGCGCATCCGGGCATCCCGGCTCGATCACCAGCTGCCACGCCGGCAGCACCTCGCAGGCATGGGACCAGCTCGCGCTGATGGTGAAGGCATCCAGCGAGGGCGCCGGGCTGGAGTTCGCCGTGATCAAGCGCCTGCTGATGATGACGATCGACATCATGGTGCACATCAAGGCCCATGCCGGGCGCCGCTATATCACCGGGATCGATTTCGATCCGCGCCGGGCCATGGCCGGAACCGGGGGTGTCCAGTGACCGGGGAGGTGATGGCATGTTGCCAGGGATGGAACTGATGGGCTGTGCGGACCTGGCGGTCCCCGCCGAGGTGATGCAGCACGTCGTCAGGATCGAATCCTCGTCCAATCCCTACGCGATCGGGGTCGTGGGTGGCCGGCTCGTACGCCAGCCGCGCTCGCTCCCGGAGGCGGTGGCGACCGCGCGCATGCTCGAGGGGAAGGGATACAACTTCTCGGTCGGGCTGGCGCAGGTGAACCGGCACAACCTCGCCACGTACGGGCTCTCCGACTATGCGCGTGCCTTCCAGGCCTGTCCGAACCTGGAAGCGGGTTCGCGGATCCTTGCTGATTGCCACACCCGCGCAGGCGGTGACTGGGGCAAGGCCTTCAGTTGCTACTACTCCGGCAATTTCGTCACCGGCTTCCGCCACGGCTATGTCCAGAAAGTCATGGCCTCGCTGGCGGGCGCCGTCCAGGCGGGCGCTGCCGCGATCGGCATCGAAGGCATCGAGCGGCCCGAAGCCCTGGACTGGGCGCGGCGCACGGACGGTCCCGCCCGGGATCTCATGGAACGAAGGGCCCTGCCCGAGTTTGCGATACCGCAGGCGACCGAACGGCCGGAGCCTGTCGCCGCCACGGCGCCATCGCCTGCGCGCGCACTTGCACCTGCGGCATCGGCCGAAGGCCCCGTCGTCGTGCAGTTCACGGGCGCGAGAGCCGCGGCCCCTTCGGCGCCACGCGCGGACACCAGCGTCCAGGACACCAACACGAGCACCGGCGCGCACGGCGTTCGCCGGAGCGCGCCCGAGGCGGCCAGGGGCGGCCGCGACGAAGCATTCGTTTTTTGATGGGCCAGCCGTGCGAAGCCCGTTCGACACCACCGCGTCAACCACGACCAAGCGAGGAGTAGAGGAATGAAATCCGAAATGACCGATCAGACCAAGCAGCTGGGACGGGCCCTGTTCATGGCCGTCGCCTTCGTCACCTGCGTCGCGATGCCGGAACTGGCACTGGCGCAGGACGCCGCCGAGGCGCAGGGGAGGGTGTCGACCTTCCTCAACAACCTCAACTCGCTGCTGAACCTCGCGTCGATCGCGGTGGTGACGATCGCGATCATCTTTGCCGGCTACCAGATCGCGTTCAACCACAAGCGCATCAGCGATGTCGCACCGGTGCTGCTGGGCGGCTTCCTGATCGGCGCCGCGGCGCAGATCGCGAAGATGCTGGTTCCCGACACCGTGGGTTCGGGCGTCGGGACCTCGCTGCTCAACAACATGCTTCCGTACGTCGCCTGACCACCCATGCGGAAGAACGTGCTGTTCAGGGGGTGCACGCGGCCACCGATGTTCATGGGGGTGCCGTACGTGCCCTTCACCATCGGAGCCGGCGTCTGCATCCTGCTGACGTTCTACATCAACATGTTCTGCCTGGTCCTGCTGCCCATGGTGATCGTCGTCATGCGGCAGATGGCCAGGCGTGACGAGATGATCTTCCGCCTGCTCGGACTGCGGCTGCGGTTCCTGGTGAAAGCCAGGAACCGCGACCTGCACGCCGGGATGTGGGTGTTCTCGCCCAACCTCTACCGCAGCCGCATCCACGGTTCGCGCCTGGATTGACCATGTCGTTGCCAGATGCCCCCATCGCCGAGTTCATCCCGCTTTCGACGCATGTCGCGCCGGAAGTCATCAAGACCCGCGAGGGCGACTTCCTGCTGGTCTGGCGACTGGCCGGGCTGCCGTTCGTCGGGCGGGAGGAATGGGACCTCGAACACCGGCACAACACATTCAACCGGATGTTGCAGACGCTGCGCGCGCCGGACTTCGTCAACGTCGCGTTCTGGGTCCACGACATCCGCAGGCGCGGCCGCGTGGACGTGGAGAGCAACTTCGACCAGGCCTTCAACCAGCAGCTCTCCGACGAGTACTTCCAGGCGCTGTCGTCGCGCAAGATCATGGTCAACGAGCTCTACCTGACCTTGATCTACCGGCCCGTCGTCGCCGGCAAGCGCTTCATCGAGAAGTCGACCAGCGTCGAGCGACTCCGCTCGGAGCAGGAGCAGGCGGTCGAGAAGCTGCTTGAGCTTGCGGGCAACGTCGAGGCCGTGCTCAAGGACTACTCGCCGGTCCGGCTGGGGATGTACGAGGGCCCGAACGGCGTGGTGTTCTCCGAAGCACTCCAGTTCTATGGCTACCTGCTCAACCGGATCACCGAGCCGGTGCCGGTGCTGGACGCACCCGTCTACGACTATCTCCCGGTCAGCAGCCATCTGTTCTCTTCGAAAACCGGCGACTTCGTCGTCAGGGCGCCGGATGGAACCAACCACTTCGGTGCGGTGCTGAACATCAAGGAGTACACCGACGGGACCTGGCCGGGCATCCTCAACGGCCTGAAGTACCTGGATTTCGAGTACGTCATCACCCACTCATTCAGCCCCATGGGGCGCCAGGACGCGCTGAAGGTGCTCGACCGTACCAAGGGCATGATGATCTCCTCCGGCGACAAGGCGGTCAGCCAGATCGTCGAGCTGGACGTGGCGATGGATGAGCTGGCATCGGGCAACTTCGTGCTTGGCGAGTACCACTTCATCCTGAGCCTGTACGCCGACACGCAGGAGAAGCTCACGCACCAGATCGCGACGGCGCGCGCAGAGCTGTCCAACGCCGGCTTCGTCTCGGCCAAGGAGGACCTCGCCGTGTCGTCGTCCTTCTACTCGCAGCTCCCGGGCAACTGGAAGTACCGGACCCGCCTGGCCAACGTCAGCTCCCTGAATTTCCTCGGGCTGTCGCCGCTGCACAATTTCGCCACCGGCAAGCCCGGCAACAACCCCTGGGGCGAGTGCGTCACCGTGCTCCAGACCACGAACGGCCAGCCCTATTACTTCAATTTCCACGCCACGCACCCATCCGAGAACTCGCTCGGCGAAAAGGCCATCGCCAACACGATGGTCATCGGCAAGTCGGGTACGGGCAAGACCGCGCTGATCAATTTCCTCCTCAGCCAGGTTCAGAAGCTCGATCCCGTGCCGACGATCTTCTTCTTCGACAAGGACCGCGGCGCGGAGATCTTCGTGCGCGCCTGTGGCGGGAACTACCTGGCCCTGGAGAACGGCGCGCCTTCGGGCTTCAATCCCTTCCAGTGCGAGCGCACCGAGGCCAACATCCAGTTCCTGGCGGACCTGGTCAAGGTGCTCGCCGGCAAGCTGCACTACACCGCGCGCGAGGACGAAGAGATCTTCCGCGCGGTCGAGAACATCCTCGACACGCCGATGCCGCTCCGGTCGATGACGAACTTCCAGAAGAGCCTGCCCAACATGGGCGACGACGGGCTGTTCGCCAGGCTGCGCAAGTGGACCGCGGGCAACGCCCTGGGCTGGGTGTTCGACAACCCCGTGGATACCATCGACCTGGGCCGCGCGAGCATCATCGGCTTCGACTACACCGAAGTGATCGACAATCCCGAGGTCCGGGTGCCGGTGATCAACTACCTGCTGCATCGGCTGGAGTCGCTGATCGACGGACGCCCGCTGATCTACGTGATGGACGAGTTCTGGAAAATCCTGGATGGCGGTGGCGGTCTCAAGGAATTCGCGAAGAACAAGCAGAAGACGATCCGGAAGCAGAACGGTCTCGGCATCTTCGCCACCCAGAGCCCGGAGGATGCGTTGAACAGCGACATCTCCGCGGCGCTCGTGGAGCAGACCGCCACCCTGATCCTGCTGCCCAACCCGAATGCCAGCCGCGAGGACTACATCGAGGGCCTGAAGCTCACCGACGCGGAGTACCGCGTGGTGAAGGGGCTCGATGAGCGGTCGCGATGCTTCCTGGTCAAGCAGGGACATGCCTCGACGGTGTGCCAGCTCAACCTGGGTGGGCAGGACGACGCGCTGGCCGTCATTTCCGCCAGCACCGACAACATCGAGATCATGCATCGCATCCTTGCCGAGCAGGCCGCGCGCCTGGGCGTTGAGGCAAGCGAACTGCGACCGGAGCAGTGGCTTCCGCGCTTCTATGAAGAGCGCAAGGGCTCGCGTGCCCGGACGGAGGAGCAGGTGGGTGGCCATCGTCGCAGGACGACGCTGGCATGAGAGGCCGGAGTGCACCCGCGCGGGCGCAGCACGGCAGTCCCCGGGTCTCCCATGCGGGGGGCTCCGATATCGAAGCACCAGGAGGAACGCAATGAACGATCGTCTTCCACAGAAAGCAAGCGGCCGGCGGGGCCTCGTCGTCGTCCTCGTCGCAGCGCTGGTCCTCGTCACGCAGGGCGCCTCGGCTTCGGGTATTCCCGTGGTCGACGGTGTGCACCTGGGCATCAGCAAGTTCGCGTGGGTCGAGCAGTACCGGCAGATGCTTGACGAGCTCCAGAAGCAGAAGGAGCAGCTGCAGACACAGATGAAGCAGTACGACCAGATGAAGCTGAAGATGGCCGCGTTCTCCAGCCAGACCAGCTTCCGCGAAGACATCGATTCCACGTTCCCCGAGCGTGGAGTGAACGAAGGCGCCGCAGAGAAATGCGGCGCCGCTGCGCCTACCGGAGGCGCGAACATCGATGCGCGCAAGCAGCAGTACACGCTGTGCGTCCGGATCGTCCAGACGGAGAACCGCCGCTTCAACATGATGCGCAAGGTGCTCGAGAACATTCGCACGAAGGATGCTGAGATCCAGGCCCTTATCGCCGAGCGGAACTCGCTGGGCGACGACGAGTTCGGCCGGCTCGGCGTCATCGACTACGACATCAAGGTGATCGAGGCGCAGATCCAGGCGGACCTGCAGGCCAAGGCCACCACGCTCGAGGCCTACAACACCTTCCTCCTGGGCCTGCGCGAGGAGAACCAGCGCGTTGCTGCCGTGGTGTTGAGGGGTGAGAGTGGCCGCGGCGACACGCTGGTGGGCCAGATCGTCTCCCATGGCACGCTCAAGCTTGCGTTGCAGGCGGCCCGTCAGCGCGATCGCTGAGCGGCCCGTTTCCACCACTATGGATGACCTCGATGGATAGCGTTCTCCAGCTGGCCGGTGCCGCTTCGGACTGGACCAGCCTCCCGCTTGCAGATCTCTCGAACATGACGTTTTTCTCGGAGATCAACGCGTTCATCGACGACGAGTTGATGAACGAGTACCTGCCCAACCTCGGCAGGCGGGTGATCCAGGTCCTCGGCGGTCTGGGCATCCTGCTGCTGACGCTCTGGATCATGATCCAGGGCTACCGGATCGTCACCGGGCAGTCGCGCGAGTCGATGATGGCGCTGATGGTGAATTCCCTGCGCGCCACGTTCATCGTCGGCGTGGCGCTGGGGGTGGCGGTGGGCTGGGGCGATATCTACGGAACCCTCACCGACGGGCTCGCACGGACGGTCAACAGCACGATGACGGGCGACGGCGACGGGACATCGCCCTACGAAAACATCGACCGTACCCTTGGAATCATGCAGGTCGCCCTGCAGAGCATCGATTCGGTCAACACCGACGGCGACGACGTGCTGTCCAAGGAGCGCGAGCGCGCGATGTGGTTCGTCGGGGTCGGGCTCGGCAGCCCCGCGATCATGGGCGCCATCGCACTGATGCTGAACAAGATCGCCATCGGGCTGATCCTGGGGCTGGGTCCGCTCTTCATCCTTTGCCTGCTGTGGGAGCCGGTCAAGCCGCTGTTCCAGAAGTGGTTGCTCTACGGCATCGGGGCGCTTTTCTCGATGGCCCTGCTCAGCGTGATGACCACGCTCGCGCTGGACATCGTGATGGCGGTCGGCGCGGCATTCTGGATCACCAATACCCTCGGATTCGGCGGCAGCGCCGAAAGCATGACCAACATGGCGATGCAGCAGGGCGGCCTCGGACTGATCATGACCGCCCTGATCGTGAGCGCGCCGCCGATGGCGGCGATGCTGTTCCAGGGCACGCTCGGCCAGTTCTACGGTGCGAACGCATTCACCCAGATGGGAGGGGTGGCGCCAGGCAGCCAACCTGGCCAGGGAGGCTATACGGGGCAGACGGCCCAGGCCAGTCGTGCCGTGCCGGAGGAAGCGCCCCCCGCGGGCCATCGTGTCGCCGAGTCCCGGGCGACGTACTAGGAATCGCAGCGGAAACGCTGCCAGACCGGCCCGGGGGGGCGGGTCCGAATCAAGGAGGTTCGATGAACACGTTTACCCGAATGGATTCGTTGGAGGGCCCTCGGCCGCGCACTGGTCGTGGGCTGCGGCTGGCGTTGGGTCTCGTCCTGCTGGGCTTGGTGGCTCCGGTCTGGGCGCAGACATGCCAGGGTGTCTCCAGTGCACGCTGTGGCACCGGCGTCGGCTTCTATGTCCCGCCGCCGCCGCAGCCCGAATGGAAGCGGACCTGGGGGGCGATCGCGATCGATATCGCCACCGATGGCCAGCCTGGCGTTTTCGGCGCAGTGAACGGAGCGTACTCACGGCGCGAGGCAAAACGCCTGGCGCAGGAGAAATGCGAGGCCACCGGTGCCCAGGCATGCAAGGTCGTGCTCTGGTATGCGGGGCAGTGCGCGGCGCTTGCGCTGCCGACGCTTGCATCGGGGCGGCGATTCGGGGCGCGGGCCGCTGAAACGA
This sequence comes from Luteimonas sp. A649, assembly GCF_054072735.1. Lineage (NCBI taxonomy): Bacteria > Pseudomonadati > Pseudomonadota > Gammaproteobacteria > Lysobacterales > Lysobacteraceae > Luteimonas > Luteimonas sp. A649. The sequence goes on from NZ_JBSVRQ010000003.1 coordinate 92,787, forward strand.
CTGCGCTGGCATCGCAGATGGTGCTGGAGGAGTGCGCGGGGCCGGATTGCGAGGTCGTGCACATCGATTGCACGATTCCGGTACGGGTCATGGGGCGGGGGGGGTGAGCCGGATCATTACCGGCAGGCTGGGCTGGAACGCTGATGCCTGTCCTCCAAGCCGTGCACGGGCGCGCCATGCGCAGGAACCGCAACAGATGGAACTGGCGCGCTGGGGCGCGCCGGCACAGTTGGGACACACCCGTCCGGGAAATGGAGCTGACCGATCATGAAGAATGCCCTGCTTGCCATTGCACTCACTTTGGGCCTCGTCCTCGCCCTCGCCTCGACTGGCGAGGCCCGGGCACAGGTCGGCGACGACCTGCTCACCGGCGACACGCGCCTCGCCTGCGAGGCCGTCGTGTGCCTGTCTTCCGGTACCCGGCCCAGCGAATGCAGTCCTTCGCTCTCGCGGTACTTCAACATCCAGAAGCGAAAGCTGTCGGATACGCTGAAGGCCCGCCTCGACTTCCTCGAGATGTGCCCGGCCTCGAACCAGACGCCGGAGATGGCAAGCCTCGTACAGGCGATCTCGCGAGGCGCCGGTCGCTGCGATGCGGCGTCGCTCAACCGCACCCTGACGTTCTGGAGCGGTGGCGACGACGGCCAGGTGTACATCGGCAACCAGCTGCCCGAGTACTGCAACCAGTACACCAGGCACCAGTACACCGATCTCGGTGATGGCCAGGCCCGCTACGTCGGCGACCCGGGGCGCGGAGGCCACTGGGTCGAGGCCGGCGACTACGATCGCGCCCTGGCGGCCTACAACACGCGCATCCAGCGCGAGGACGCCGAGCGCCGGAACGGCGGGAACGGCGGGCGGGGTATCGGTAGCAACTGGTGGGAGCGCTGAAACCCTCCCTGCCATGCGCGCGCGGAGCCGGGCCTTTCCTGGGACGCGGCGGACTGTTGTTCGCCGCGCTCCTCGTCTCATCCACCGTTTCCTGCAGCGTTGATGCGAACAAGACCGTCAAGCCCGAGTACAGGGAAAACCCGGCGCCCCGCCTCGCCCGGGACATCGAAGTCCGCATCGAGGGTGTGCCCGGGGACTTCGGGTATGTCCAGGGGGCCATGCAGTTCGACGTCACCAACCGGACCTGCCTGCCGCCGCCGGACGCCAACCCCGGCGGGCATACCTCGCCCGTGCCGACGCGGACGATCCCCTTCGCGCTGGAGCAGGGCGACGACGGGGTCTGGCGCGGCACCGTTGTCGCGGATGGCATGGTCGACGAGGACTACCACGGCCGCGGCGTGTGCCACTGGGCGCTGGTGAACGTGCAGGTGCAGCTGAAGGCCACTGGCGCGGAGGGAGAGACGCTGTTCATGGCGGACATGGAGGGCGACGTGGCGGCCGCGGGTGGGCGCGCGGAACTCTATTTCCCGAAGGTCACCTATCCACGGCATCCCCGCTCGATCACGGATGACCCGTTTGTGATCGGCCGCCCCGGTCGCGCGTCCGTGGCCCACCTCGGCGACGACGAGGTGTTCAAGGTGACGCTCAGTGCCTCGGAGCCGACGCCATGAGGCCCGGCACCCGCCAGCATCTGGATCCAGACGAAGTGATTCGACCATGAACGAGGTATCCACAATGCAAGATCCGCCATGCGCACGCGGTGCGGGGCTTTCCCGGGGAAGCGGCAGCCTGCTTCTCGCCGCGATCCTTTTCTCGTCCACCCTTGCCTGCAGTGCCGCCATGAATGAAACCGTCAAGCCCGAGTACAGGGAAAATCCCGCTCCCCGCCTCGCCCAAGGCATCGAAGTCCGCATCGAAGGTTTGCCCGGGGACTTCGGATATGTCCAGGGGGCCATGCAGTTCAACGTCACCAACCGGACCTGCCTGCCGCCGCCGGACGCCAACCCCGGCGGGCATACCTCGCCCGTGCCGACGCGGACGATCCCCTTCGCGCTGGAGAAGGGCGACGACGGGGTCTGGCGCGGTACCGTTGTCGCGGATGGCATGGTCGACGAGGACTACCACGGCCGCGGCGTGTGCCACTGGGCACTGGTGAACGTGCAGGCGCAGCTCATGGCCACTGGCGCGGAGGGCGAGACGCGGTTCATCGCCAACTCGAGGGGCGATGTGGCTGCCGCCGGTGGCCGGGTGGAACTCTACTTTCTGAAGGCCGCCTATCCCCGGCATCCCCGTTCGACCATGGACGACCCGTTGCTGATCGGCCGGCCCGGTCGCGCGTCCATGGCCCACCTCGGCGACGACGAGGTGTTCAAAGTGACGCTCAGTGTCCTGGGGCCGACGCCATGAAGCCCGGCACCCGCCAGCATGCCGTGCTCGCGGACCATACGTACGACCGTGAGGGCGACCTCGCCCTGCGTGCGCGGAGAAACGAGACCGTCGACCTCGACGGCGTGGCGTACAACCTGCTCAAGCACGTCGACAATCCGCGCACCGGCTACCAGGGAACGGTCTACCAGCAGCTCGATACGGGCGCCATCGTCGTCGCCCACCGCGGCACCGAGTTCGACCGCGAACCATTTCGCGACGGCCTGGCCGACGCCGGGATGGCGATGGCGCGGCACAACGTCCAGATCAAGGATGCCGTCGAGCTCACGCGCTGGGCAGTCGACCAGTCGCGCAGCGAGGATGTCGTGGGCACCTATGGACATGCGCCCGAGGTGACCGTCACCGGCCACTCCCTCGGTGGCACCCTGGCCCAGGCCACGGCGCACCACTTCGGGCTTCGCGGCGAGACCTTCAACGCTTACGGGGCCGCCAGCCTGGACCGCCGCATCCCGGAGGGCGGGCACGATGTGCTGAACCACGTGATGGCGACCGACCCGGTGAGCGCGGCCAGCCCGCATTACGGCCAGGTGCGTGTCTACGCGCTGCCCGAAGAGATCGGGCGGCTGCGTGCCGGCGGCTACCACGACAACCGCATCCTGGATGCGGTGACGCCGGACCTGACGCTGGTGGTGGCCGCGCGTTCGTTCGGGGCGCACAGCATGCACAACTTCCTCGACGTTGACGGGCAGGGCAGGCCTGACGTTTCAGTCGTCCGGAATCCTGCGACGCAGTGGCTTGCGGGGGAGCATGCGCGCTTGATCGACAACTACCGCGACGACATGAACGACATCCGTCGCGGTGTGACCATCGGCAGTCGTGGCGGGGCTGGGCTGATCCGGGATGGCGTGGACGCGATCCGGGGCCCTCTGCCCGCCGGCGAACCTGCGGCCCGCGAGGCGCGCGAGGGCGCTTCTGCGAGCGCACCAGGCGAACGCCTGGACAAACTGATCGTGGGGGAGGTTGATCCCGTGGTGCGTGCGCAGTGGGACCACGACGTGGCGGAGCACCGCGAGCGGCATGCGCAGGCACAGGTGAATCACATGCCGGCGCGGCAGGCGGCACAGATGGAGCTGGGCGGCTGACGCGCCCGGCCTCGTGTCCGGCGCGGCAGGCCGGGTCTGGGGCGGGCGATCTGGCACAATACGGGGCGGGCGGCTGGAATCGGCCGGAGACTCCCCTGGCAAAGGTGGCCCGCGTGAGAGCGCCGGCCGAGCGTGCGACATGGCGACTACCACCGATTACTGCTGAACCCGCCCGCGGCCCGATCCGGAAGGCGCCCGCGTGGCGTCTTTTTTCATGCCTCCGGGTCCGTCCGCGCGAGGCGGCCCCGCACCCACCAGACACCCCATCACCATGATCACGATCACCCTCCCCGACGGCAGCCGCCGCGAGTTCGAAGCCCCCGTCACCGTCATGCAGGTCGCCGAGTCGATCGGCCCGGGCCTGGCCAAGGCCACCGTGGCCGGCAAGGTCGACGGCCGGCAGGTCGATGCCTCCGACATCATCGACCACGACGCCAGCCTGCAGATCCTGACCCCGAAGGACCCCGAGGGCGTCGAGATCATCCGCCACTCCTGCGCCCACCTGGTCGGGCACGCGGTGAAGCAGCTCTATCCGGACGCCAAGATGGTGATCGGCCCGGTGATCGATGAAGGCTTCTACTACGACATCTGGCGCGAGCAGCCCTTCACCCCCGACGACATGGCGGCGATCGAGCAGCGCATGCGCGAGCTGATCGACACCGAGTACGACGTCATCAAGCGCATGACGCCGCGCGATGAGGTGGTCGCCACGTTCAAGGCCCGCGGCGAGGACTACAAGCTGCGCCTGATCGATGACATGGGTCCCGAGGTCACGGCCATGGGCCTGTACCACCACCTGGAATACGTCGACATGTGCCGCGGCCCGCACGTGCCGAACACGCGCTTCCTGAAGGCCTTCAAGCTGTTGCGCACCTCGGGTGCCTACTGGCGCGGCGATGCCAAGAACGAGCAGTTGCAGCGCATCTACGGCACCGCCTGGGCCGACGCGAAGCAGCTCAAGGCCTATGTGCTGCGCATCGAGGAGGCCGAGAAGCGCGACCACCGCCGCATCGGTAAGCAGCAGGAGCTGTTCCACCTCCAGGAAGAGGCGCCGGGCCTGGTGTTCTGGCACCCGAAGGGCTGGGCGCTGTGGCAGGTGGTCGAGCAGTACATGCGCGGCGTCTACCGCTCGAGCGGCTACGGCGAGGTGCGCTGCCCGCAGATCCTGGACGTCAGCATGTGGCAGAAGTCCGGCCACTGGGACAACTACAAGGAAAACATGTTCTTCACCGAGTCCGAGAAGCGGACCTATGCGGTGAAGCCCATGAACTGTCCGGGCCACGTGCAGGTGTTCAACCAGGGCCTGCACAGCTACCGCGACCTGCCGATCCGCTACGGCGAGTTCGGCGCCTGCCACCGCAATGAGCCGTCTGGCGCGCTGCACGGCATCCTGCGGGTGCGCGGCTTCACCCAGGACGATGGCCACGTGTTCTGCACCGAGGCCCAGATCGAGTCCGAAGTGACCGCCTTCCACGCCCAGGCGATGAAGGTCTACGCCGATTTCGGCTTCACCGAGGTCCAGGTGAAGCTGGCCCTGCGCCCGGAATCGCGCCTGGGCGACGACGCCACCTGGGACAAGGCCGAGGCTGCCCTGCGCGCCGCGCTGTCCGCCGCCGGCGTCGAATGGCAGGAACTGCCGGGCGAGGGCGCGTTCTACGGCCCCAAGGTGGAATACCACCTGCGCGACGCCATCGGCCGCACCTGGCAGCTGGGCACGATGCAGGTCGACTTCATGATGCCGGGCCGTCTTGGCGCGGAATACGTGGACGAGGCCAGCCAGAAGCGCACGCCGGTCATGTTGCACCGCGCCATCGTGGGCTCGATGGAGCGCTTCATCGGGATCCTGATCGAACAGCACGCCGGCGCCTTCCCGGCCTGGCTGGCTCCGGTCCAGGCGGTGGTCATGAACATCACCGACGCCCAGGCCGACTGGGCCGACGACGTCCGGAAAACCCTTGCGGATCAAGGCCTCCGGGTGGAATCGGATTTGCGGAACGAGAAGATCGGCTATAAGATCCGCGAGCACACGCTGCAGCGCGTGCCGTACCTGCTCGTGGTGGGGGACCGCGAGAAAGAACAGGGCACGGTCGCCGTGCGCACGCGTGCCGGGGAGGACCTGGGCTCGATGCCGCTGGTCGATTTCACGGCCCGGATGCACGCAGAGCGGGGTCCCTGAGTATCATGTAGCCCGGTTGCCTGCCATGCGGCAGGCGCCGTGGGTTCCGGATCCGGGACCCTGCCAGGACGTTCCACCCACGGAGATTGCAATATCAGTACCCCGGACAAGCAGAACCGCAGGAACCTAGAAATCCGCGTGCCGCGCGTGCGCGTGATCGGCTCGGATGGTGAAATGATCGGCGTGCTCACGCGCGACGAGGCCATTGCCATGGCCGAGGAAGAGGCCTTGGATCTCGTCGAGATCCAGCCCAATGCAGATCCGCCGGTGTGCAAGATCATGGACTTCGGCAAGTTCAAGTTCGAGGCGCAGAAGAAGGCGAACGAAGCCAAGAAGAAGACCAAGCAGGTCGAGATCAAGGAAGTCAAGTTCCGTCCGGTGACCGACGAGGGCGACTACCAGATCAAGCTCCGCAAGATGCGTGGCTTCCTCGAGGAAGGCGACAAGATCAAGGTCAATATCCGCTTCCGTGGCCGTGAGATGAGCCACCAGGAGCTCGGTCGTGGCATGGCTGCGCGCATCGAAGCCGACCTCGGCGAGGACATCGTCATCGAGTCCAGGCCCCGCCTCGAAGGCCGGCAGATGGTGATGATGATCGCGCCCAAGAAGAAGTAGGCCACGGGGGGGGCAGGGCGGGGGCGATCCCGCCGCGAAGCCCATGATTTGCAACGGTAAGCAATCCGCGTGCATAATGCGCGGCTCGGTTCGCCCGCAATGCGGGTGGGCCGGTTGGACCCGCCTCGGCTTCCCCAAGGGACCCGGGGCCATCAAACAGGCAAGGGCAGGACGGAAAGCGTGGCGCAGGCCACCGCCCGGGCCAGTAGAAGACGTACCGACAAGGACACAGCAATGCCCAAGATCAAGACGCATCGGGGCGCGGCCAAGCGCTTCCGGAAGACCGCTTCCGGCAAGTACAAGGCGGGCCATGCCAACCGCAGCCACATCCTCACGAAGAAGGCGACGAAGCGGAAGCGCAACCTCCGCCAGACGAACCACATTCCTGCATGCGACAGCGGTCGTCTCGATCGCATGCTGCCGTATCTCTGAGGAGGACTGAACAATGGCACGAGTAAAGCGTGGCGTGCAGGCGCGCCGCCGTCACAAGAAGGTCCTCAAGCAGGCCAAGGGTTACTACAACGCGCGCCGCAAGGTGTTCCGCGTTGCCAAGCAGGCCGTCACCAAGGCCCTGCAGTACGCCTATATCGGTCGCAAGCAGAAGAAGCGTAATTTCCGCTCGCTGTGGATCGTCCGCATCAACGCGGCGGCCCGCATCAACGGCCTGAGCTACAGCCGCTTCATGAACGGCCTGATGAAGGCCGGCATCACCCTTGACCGCAAGGTGCTGGCGGACATCGCCGTGCACGACGCGACGGGTTTTGCCGCGCTTGCCGAGAAGGCGAAGGGCGCGCTCGCAGCGTAAGACGTGTCGCCGGTGCGCGGTGCCCTGGGCACCGCCGCCAGGCGGACATCGCGATACACGCATGGGGAAGGGCGCAAGTCCTTCCCCATGTTTCGTTTTGGCCTTCGATGGTGCCCCGATGACCCAGATCGAACACATCCGCGAGCAGGCGCTCGCCGACATTGCCGCCGCCGCCACGCCCGATGCCGTCGAGGCGCTGCGCGTGGCCCTGCTCGGCAAGAGCGGCAGCGTGACCGCGCAGCTGAAGTCGCTTGGCGGGCTGCCCGCCGACCAGCGCAAGGCGGCCGGCGAGGCCATCAACCGCGCCCGCGACGCCCTTGGAGCCGCGCTGCTCGAGCGCAAGGCGGGGCTGGATGCCGCGGCGCTGGAGGCCCGGCTGGCTTCGGAAACCATCGACGTGAGCCTGCCCGGCCGCAATGGCGACGCGGGTGGACTGCACCCGGTCAGCCGCACCATCGAGCGCATCGCCGACATCTTCGGGCGCCTGGGCTACGAGATCGCCGACGGCCCCGAGATCGAGGACGACTGGCACAACTTCGAGGCCCTGAACTTCCCGCCGCACCATCCGGCGCGGGCCATGCACGACACGTTCTATTTTGGCGATGGCCGCCTGCTGCGCACCCACACCTCGGGCGTGCAGATCCGTTACATGCAGGACCTGCTCGCTGCCGGCGGCACGCCGCCACTGCGCATGATCGCGCTGGGCAAGGTCTACCGCAGCGATTCCGACCAGACCCACACGCCGATGTTCCACCAGTGCGAAGGCCTGCTGGTGGAGGAGCGCGCGAGCTTCGCCGACCTCAAGGGCACGCTCACGGAGTTCGTGCGCGCGTTCTTCGAGCGTGACTTCGAGATGCGCTTCCGCCCGAGCTACTTCCCCTTCACCGAGCCCTCGGCCGAGGTCGACATCGCCTGGGCACAGCCCGACGGCAGCGCCCGGTGGCTGGAGGTGCTGGGCTGCGGCATGGTGCATCCGCAGGTGCTGGCCAACGTCGGCATCGACCCCGAGCGCTACACCGGCTTCGCCTTCGGCATGGGCGTCGAGCGCTTCGCGATGCTGCGCTACGGCGTCGACGACCTGCGCAGCTTCTTCGACAACGACCTGCGCTTCCTGCGCCAGTTCGCCTGAGGCCCGATCGATGAAATTCTCCGAGAACTGGCTGCGCCAGCACGTCCCCACCGGGGCCACGCGCGATGAGCTCGCCGCGACCCTGACCGCGATCGGCCTCGAGGTCGAAGAGGTGGTGGTGCTGGGTGCCGCGCTCGACGGCGTCGTGGTCGCGCGCATCGTGTCGGCGGAAAAGCATCCCGAGGCCGACCGCCTGCAGGTCTGCCAGGTCGACGCCGGCGCCGCGGGCATGCTGCAGATCGTCTGCGGCGCGCCCAACGCGCGCCCGGGCCTTGTGGCGCCGCTGGCGACCATCGGCACGCAGGTGGGCGACCTGACCATCCAGGCCGCGAAGCTGCGCGGCGTCGAGTCCAACGGCATGCTGTGCTCGGCGAAGGAGCTCGGCATCGACGCCGACGCCTCCGGGCTGCTGGAACTGCCGGACGATGCGCCGGTGGGCGCGCCGCTGGCCGCTTACCTCGGCCTGCCCGACGCCAGCTTCGAGCTCAAGCTCACCCCCAACCGCGCCGACTGCTTCAGCGTGCGTGGCATCGCCTACGACGTCGCCGCGGCCTGCGGCGGCGCGGTCGCCGACCTGGACGCCGCGCCGGTGCCGGCCGCCAGCGATGCCACCGTGGAGGTGATGCTCGACGCCGGTGCCGGTGCCGACGCGCCGCGCTACCTCGGTCGCGTGATCGAGGGCATCGACGCCACCCGAGCCACGCCGGTGTGGATGGCCGAGTGCCTGCGCCGCAGCGGCATCCGGCCGCTGTCGCTGCTGGTCGACGTCACCCAGTATGTGATGCTCGAACTCGGCCAGCCGATGCATGCCTACGACCGCGACCTGCTCAAGGGTTCCGTGGGCGTGCGCCGCGGCCGCAAGGGTGAATCCCTGCTGCTGCTCGATAGCCGCGAGGCCGCGCTCGACGACGGCTTCCTGGTGATCACCGACGCCGATCGCCCGGTGGGCCTGGCCGGCCTGATGGGCGGCTTCGATACCCGCGTCACCGACGCCACGCGCAGCGTGTTCCTGGAAGCCGCGCACTTCGCCCCGGCCGCGATCATCGGCCGCGGCCGCCGCCTTGGCCTGCACACCGACGCCGGCCACCGCTTCGAGCGCGGCGTGGACCCGGAACTGCCGCGCACCGCGATCGAACGCGCGACCCGTCTCATCCTCGACATCGCCGGCGGTACGCCAGGCCCCGTCACCGAGGCCGTGCTGGCCGACGCGCTGCCCGTGCCTGCAGCTATCATGCTGCGTCGCGACCGCCTCGCGCGCGTGCTGGGCGTGCAGGTCGATGACACCGAAGTCGAGCGCATCCTGCGCGCGCTGGGCCTGGGCGTGGAGGCCGTCGCCGATGGCTGGACGGTGACCGCGCCGACCCGCCGCTTCGACCTCGCGATCGAGGAAGACCTGATCGAAGAGATCGCGCGCATCCACGGCTACGACGCCGTGCCCACGACGCTGCCGGGCGGGTCCACCCGCCTGGTGTCGCCGCCGGAAGGCAAGGTGCCCGAGCACGACCTGCGTCGCGCCCTGGCCGGTCGCGGCTATCTGGAAGCGATCAACTACGCCTTCGTCGATGCCGGCCTGCTCGAACGCTGGCAGGCCGACGAGGCCCTGGTGCCGCTGGCCAATCCGCTGAGCGCCGAGCTGGGCGTGATGCGGCCGCGGCTGCTGCCCGGGCTGGTCGACGCTCTGGCGCGCAACGCCGCCCGGCAGCAGGGGCGCGTGCGCCTGTTCGAACTCGGCAAGGTGTTCGCCAAGGCCGACACCGCCGGCGACGCCCCGCGCGAGACGCCGCGCATCGCCGCGGTCGCCAGCGGCGACGTGGTCGCCGAGCAGTGGGGCATTGCCGCGCGGCGCGTCGACTTCCACGATCTCAAGGGTGACCTCGAGGCGCTCGCTGCGCTGTCCGGTGCACGGCTCGAGTTCCGCCCGGCCGCGCCGTCCTGGGCGCACCCCGGTCGCGCGGCCGACGTGCTGCGCGACGGCGTCGTGGTCGGTGCGATCGCCGAGCTGCATCCGCGCCTGCAGCAGGCGCTTGGCCTGGATCACGCCGTGGTGGCGTTCGAGCTCGACCTGGCCGCGCTGGTCATGCGCGACCTGCCGCGTGCGCAGCCGCTTTCGAAATTTCCGTCGGTGCGTCGGGACCTCGCATTCATCGTCGCCGACAACGTCGCGTGGCGTGCGCTTGAAGCCACCGCTTCCGCGGCCGCCGGACCGTTCCTGCGCAGCCTGCGCCTGTTCGATGTCTACGCCGGAAAGGGCGTGGAAACGGGATTCAAGAGTGTCGCCATGGGCTTGATTCTGCAGGATGATTCGCGCACGCTGACAGACCGCGATGTGGATGCGGTCGTGGCCTCGGTCACCGACGCGGTCGCGGGTGCGCACGGCGCACGGATCAGGAGCTGACCAGGGGGCTGGCATGGCGTTGACGAAGGCGGAAATGGCAGAGCGGCTGTACGAAGAGGTGGGCCTGAACAAGCGCGAGGCGAAGGAATTCGTCGATGCGTTTTTCACTGCGCTGCGCGAAGCGCTGCAGGGTGGACGCCAGGTCAAGCTTTCGGGCTTCGGCAACTTCGACCTGCGCCGCAAGAACCAGCGCCCCGGCCGCAACCCCAAGACCGGCGAGGAGATCCCGATCTCCGCACGCACCGTGGTCACGTTCCGCCCGGGGCAGAAGCTCAAGGAGCGCGTCGAGGCCTACGCAGGAGTCAGCCGTGCTTGACCCCGGAAGCAACCGCGAACTGCCGCCGATCCCGGCCAAGCGCTACTTCACCATCGGTGAGGTGAGCGAGCTGTGCGACGTGAAGCCGCACGTCCTGCGCTATTGGGAAACCGAATTCCCGAGCCTCAGTCCGGTCAAGCGCCGCGGCAACCGCCGCTATTACCAGCGCCACGACGTGCTGATGGTGCGCCAGATCCGCGGCCTGCTGTACGAGCAGGGCTACACCATCGGCGGCGCCCGCCTGCGCCTGGAGGGCGAGGGCGCGAAGGATGAGTCCGCGCTCAGCAGCCAGATCATCCGCCAGGTGCGGATGGAGCTGGAAGAAGTGCTGCAGCTGCTGCGGCGCTGAACCTCCCCAAGTGCGGCCGCTGCCGCTATAATTCTCCGACCGGGGTATAGCGCAGCCTGGTAGCGCACTTGTCTGGGGGACAAGTGGTCGTCGGTTCGAATCCGGCTACCCCGACCAAATACCAGGATGGTGCAAGATCATCCAGACGAAGAGCCCCGGGAAACCGGGGCTTTTTCGTTGTGCACATTCAGCAATATGTGACATCACCTTGACGGCGCGGCGCGCACCTTGAACCTACTCCCGACACATCGTCGGATTGGAGAGGCTCAGATGGGCAACAACGATCAAAAGCAGGGCCAGCAGGGCCAGCAGGGCCAAGGCAGCCAGCGCGAGCAGAGCCAGCAAGGCCAGCAAGGCCAAGGCGGCCAGCGCGAGCAGAACCAGCCGGGTCAAAAGGGCCAGGGCGGTGAAGAAGAGGAATAGCGCCCCCGTAGTTGACGACGGGGCCTGACGTCACGGCCCCGTCTGCTCCACTCGCGGCCCCCGTATTCCGGGGGCCTTCTTCTTGCGGCAATGGTGGTAAACCCGTTGCCAGCTTCGCTTCTCCGCAACAGGGGAACAAAGCGCACGCATCACGCTCCAAGGATCATCCACCGCGTACCCGAGGGAGGGCGCTGCATGTTTGCAAAGCCGGCACGATCAATCGTTGCGACGCTGTTGTTGTCCGCGCTGGTGGCTGTTCCTGCCGCCGCTGGAATGGATGAACCGGAAGCCGTCCCCGTCGCGGCCGAGGCCGACGACGGCATCGTCGACCTCGAAGCCATGGTCGTCTCCGGCGCACAGCCCGGTCCCGGCATGTGGAAGGTCTCCAGCGGCGACAACGTGCTCTACATCCTGGGCACGGTGTCCCCGCTGCCGCGGCGCATGGAGTGGATGTCGGACGATGTCGAGGCCGTGATCGCGGATGCCAGGGTGGTGATCTCGTCGCCGGCGGTGGTGGTGGATGCCGACATCGGCATCTTCCGCGGCATGGCATTGCTGCCATCGATGCTGCGCGCGCGCAACAACCCGGGCAAGCGGCCGCTGCGCGAGATGGTGTCCCCGGAGCTGTACGCGCGCTGGGAGGTGCTCAAGGCGCGCTACATGGGCCGCGACCGCGGCGTCGAGAAGCGCCGCCCGCTGCTCGCGGCCCAGGAGCTGTACGAAGCGGCGCTGCGCAAGTCCGGGCTACGTATGGCCGGCGTGGTGGGACCCGTGGTGGCCAAGGCGCGGAAGGCCGCCGGCGTGCCGCTGGTCGACACCACGGTCCGCCTGAAGTTGGAAGATCCGAAAGGCGTGCTGAAGGAGCTCAACGAAAGCGACCTCGCCGACCGCGAGTGCTTCGCGGGCACCCTGGACAGGATCGAAACCGACCTCGACAACATGCGTGCACGCGCCAATGCCTGGGCGGTGGGGGACATCGAGGGGCTGCGTGCGCTGCCCTGGGAAAACCATTACGCGACCTGCCAGGACGCGGTGACCGGCAGTGCGCTGGCGCAGAGGTTGGGCATCGACGACCTGCCGCGTCGCGCGAAGGAGGCCTGGCTGTCGAACGTGGAGGAGGCCCTGGCCGAGCATCCCGCAAGCTTCGCGCTGCTGCCGATGCACCACCTGCTTGGCGATGACGGGATGCTGGCGACGTTGGCCGCGCGCGGCTACGCGATCGAGTCGCCCTGAGCCACCATCAGGCAGTTGCGACCGCGGCGCTTGGCTTCGTACAGCGCCGCATCGGCGGCGTGGATCCAGTCCTCGATACGCGCGTGGTTCGCCTGCGCCGGAGCGATGCCGATGCTCACCGAGTAGCTGAGCCCCGGCGCCTGCGACAGCGAGATGCCTTCGACCGCCGCACGGTAGGCCTCCGCCAATGCCAGCGCATCTTCGAGTCCCGTGCCCGGGCAGACCACCGCGAACTCGTCGCCGCCGTAACGCCCGGCGATGTCTCCGGGACGCAGCACGCCGCGAAGTACGGCGCCCGCCTCGCGCAGCAGGGCGTCGCCGGCGAGGTGTCCGTGGCGGTCGTTGGTCTGCTTGAAGCGGTCGATGTCGATGAGCACCAGCGTCGCCGGACGCGCCTCCGCATGGACCTGGTGCAGCGCGACGGCGGCATGGTGCTCCCAGTGCCTGCGCAGGCCCAGCCCGGTGAGCATGTCGGTGCGCCCGAGCCGGTCAAGCTCTTGGTTCTTCTCCATGACCTTCCGCACCAGCCGCAGGCGTGCAAGGCCGACCACCAGCGTGTGGATCAGCAGCATCGGCAGGCAGGCCAGGATCACCGCCGTGCTCGACTCGGGCTGGAAGGCGAAACCCGTGGCCAGGCCACCGACCAGCAGGGCGGCCAGCGAGACCGGCAAGCTGCGCCGGAACAGCCCCGGGATGTCGGTGTTGATCTTGTCGGCGGCTGAAAGCGCCAGTAGCAGTACGCTGGGCAGCAGGTTGAAGTGCAGCAGCGGCACCCACAGCGCGGCGATCGCCGAATCCACGATCAGGTTGCGCTGCTCGGCATGGAACGGTGACGCGCTGCGCCGGGCCAACTGGTAGGCGAGCTGGGGCCAGGCCAGGCCGGTGAGTACGCACAGCGTCCAGCGTACCGGGCCGGCGCGCATCTCGAGCAGCACCATCGCCATCGCAAGCGCTCCCAGTCCCATGCCGAGCATGCGATAGCGATAGATGCGCCCGGGCAGTGCGGCGCGCGCGCGCTCGGAGCCGAGTATCGTCACATGCGCGCGCGGCGCGTCGGCTGTGCCTGGTTCCTGCAACGCTGGTGTCCCCCTGTGCGGACAAGGCTGGCGCATGCCGACCTGGCGTGAGTATAGGCGTCGTCTACGTGTATCCCGGGCTTCCTAGCCCGCGGCAGTGCGCGCGGCGGTCGCCGCTTCCGGTGCGAACCGCGGCCACCGCGCCAGCACGGCGCCGCGGATGCCGGCGGCATCGATCCCCGCTTCGGCCAGCAGGTCCTCGCGGCTTGCGTGGTGCTGGAAGGCGTCGGGCAGCCCCAGGTGCAGTACCTGCAGCAGGACACCCTCGGCGGCAAGCAACTCGGACACAGCCGAACCGGCGCCGCCCATCACCACGTTGTCCTCGATGGTCACGAAGCCTTCGTGGCTGCGCGCCAGCTCGAGCACGAGGTCGCGGTCCAGCGGCTTCACGAAGCGCATGTTGACCACCGTCAAGCCCAGCTCCGCGCCCACGGCTTCGGCCGCCGGCACGGTGGCGCCGAAGGCCAGCAGCGCGATGCCCGCACCCTGGCGGCGCAGCTGCGCCTTGCCGACGGGCAGGGTGTCGAGCGCGGGCTGCACGGCGATCCCGGTGCCGCTGCCGCGCGGGTAACGCACCGCCGCAGGACCCCGGTGGCGGAAGCCGGTGCTCAGCATCTGCCGGCACTCGTTCTCGTCGGCCGGTGCCATCACCACCATGTTCGGCACGCAGCGCAGGTAGCTCAGGTCGAGGTTGCCCGCATGGGTGGCGCCGTCGGGCCCCACCACGCCGCCGCGGTCGATCGCGAACAGCACGTCGAGTTCCTGCAGGGCGACGTCATGCACGAGCTGGTCGTAGCCGCGCTGCAGGAAGGTCGAATAGATCGCCACCACCGGCTTCGCGCCCTCGCAGGCCATGCCGGCGGCCAGCGTCACCGCGTGCTGCTCGGCGATGGCGACGTCGAAGTAGCGTTCCGGGTACTCCCTGCTGAAGCGCACCAGGCCGGAGCCTTCGCGCATGGCCGGCGTGATGCCCATCAGCGTGTCGTCGGCGGCGGCCATGTCGCACAGCCAGTCGCCGAAGATATCGGTATAGGTCGGCTTCTTCACCGCGCCCGGCTTCGGCACCAGGCCTTGGGTGGGGTCGAAGGGCGACACCGCGTGGTAGCCGATCTGGTCGCCTTCGGCGCGCTCGTAACCCTTGCCCTTGGTGGTGATGACGTGCAGCAGCTGCGGGCCCTTCAGCGTCCGCACCAGCTTCAGCGCGGAGACCAGCGCCCTGATGTCGTTGCCGTCGATGGGGCCGGTGTAGTGGAAACCCATTTCCTCGAACAGGGTGGAGGGCACGAACATGCCCTTCCAGTGCTCTTCCCAGCGCCGGACGAAGCGCGCCGGCGTCTTCTTCTTGTCGCCCAGCAGCTTCTTGCCGCCCTCGCGCAGCGCGTTGAGCGTGTGGCTGCCGGTGGCGCGTCCCAGCATCTTGGTCAGGCCGCCGACGTTCTCGCTGATCGACATCCGGTTGTCGTTGAGGACCACCAGCAGGTTGGGCTCGGGCTCCATGCCGCCGGCGTGGTTGAGCGCTTCGAATGCCATGCCCGCGGTCATTGCACCGTCGCCGATCACCGCCACGACCTTGCGGTCGTCGCCGGCGCGGGCGGCGGCCACCGCCATGCCCAGCGCGGCCGAGATGCTGGTGGAGGAATGGCCGACGCCGAAGGTGTCGTACTCGCTTTCCTCGCGCTTGGGAAACGGTGCGACGCCGTCCTTCTGCTTGACCGTGTGGATGGTGTCGCGGCGGCCGGTCAGGATCTTGTGCGGGTAGGCCTGGTGCCCGACGTCCCACACGATGCGGTCGCGCGGCGTGTCGTAGAGGTAATGCAGGGCGGCGGTCAGTTCGACCACGCCCAGGCCGGCGCCGAAGTGGCCGCCGCTCTTGCCCACCGACTCGATGAGATAGGCACGGAGTTCGTCGGCGATCGCCGGCAGTTCGGCCTCGTCGAATTCCCGCAGGCGGGCCGGTGTGTCGATGCGCGATAGGCGCGGATAGCGCGTGGAGTCGATCATGCGCGCATTGTAAGACGCCACGGCGTACCGCGGCGCATGTACCAAGGGGCCGCGCGCGGCGGCCCTGTTCAGCGACTGCGCAGTCGCCCCAGCAGGCCGCCGCGGGGCTTGGCGGATTCCTCGGCCTGGGGAGACGTTTCCACCGCCGGCGTGGCGAAGCCGGTGGCCAGGTTGGCGTTGACGAAGTCGGTGACGTCGGGCTCGGGCACGCCGCTGGCCTGGGCGATTTCGGCGACGGTCGCCGGGCCCTTCATCATCTGGGTGGCGATGCGGAAGTGGCGCGGATACTCGCGCTCGGTCTGCGGCCATTTGAGGAGCTGGAAGTGCTCCTGCGGATCAAGCCCCGGCAGCAGCGTGCCGTTGCCGGCAAGCAGGCCGCCGAGCCAGCGCAGGCGCGACAGTGGCTGGGGCGCGCCCGCGGATGCGGTGTCCCGCGCCCAGGCCTCGGGGTCGACGGGTTCGAAGTCGGACCGTGCGACGCGGCCTTCGAAATACCCCGCGATGGGCTTCAGCGGCGTCGGACCGAACCAGGTCTCCGCGGACGCGTCGATGAGCAGGGTGGGGCCGGCGCTGCGGCGGTAGCGCACACGGCCGGACAGGGCGCCGGGCTGCAGCCACGCAGCCAGGGTGTCCTTGCCCGGGATGGCTGCGGGTACGGTGGATTGCGTCGGCGCGGCGGCCGCGACAGGTGACGCTTCGACGACATCCTCTTTGACGGCTGCCTCTTCGACGGCTGCCTCTTCGACAGGCGTGTTGGCATCCCCGGTCACAAGGAGCGCTGCAGCGGACGGCGCTGCTGCGGCGGGCGCGGGCGCCGCGGCAGCGACCGGATCCACGACAGGCGCTGCCGGAGGCGGCGTCACGGCTTCAACGGGTTCGGGCACCGGCACCGGCGCGCGCGGGAGAGGCGTCGGGGCGGCCGCTTCCACGACGTCCGCCTGCAGCTCGATGCCCTCGGCGCGTGCAACCTCGGCAAGCAGGTCCATGAGCTGTTCGGGATCGAAGGGACGGCCGAGCCTGTAGTCGGTCTGCGTGCGAGGCGCCGAGGTCAGGCCGATCACGCGCCGGCCGGCGGCGTGCAGGCGCAGCCAGCTCATCGGGCCGTACATGCTGTCCATGTCGACGATGACGTGTCCGGCCTCGGCATCGTGCACGAGCGACCAGCGCGCGCCAAGGCGCGCGTTGGCGGCGACGAACGCGGCCTTGAGTGCGGTTTCCGTGGCGGGATCCATCCCGGTCAGGCCGAGGGTCAGCGACATCGCGCAGCATTCCGGACGTGTGAAGACGCCGAGTGTTGCGGAGCGCGCCATTGCCGTCAACGCGCGCAGGACGGCACTTGCGGCTGCGCTGCGTCACTACCCGAGGCGTTTGGTGACGCCCGTCGCGCTTGCCCTGCGATGGCTGCCGGTGCTTCGCCGCCTCAGTGACGCCGCCGCTTGGGCAGCTGGCTGGACAGGAAGGCCATCTGGTCGGCGAGGATATTGCGGTTGGACAGGATCAGGTGTTCGATCCAGCTGGGCCGGTACGGGATCGCGAGCAGCGGCATCGATGCCTGCGCGGGGTTGCGACCGCCCTTGCGGGAATTGCAGGAGAAACAGGCCGCGACCACGTTTTCCCAGGTGTCGACCCCACCGCGGGAGACCGGCTGCACGTGGTCGCGGGTCAGCCGCTGGCGCGGGAACGATTGCCCGCAGTACATGCACAGGTGCCGGTCGCGGGCGAACAGCGCCGGATTGGTCAGCGCCGGTGTCGGGTCCAGGGCCCGCGTGCCGGCGTGGCCGCGCGCGGCCACGATGGGGTGCAGTTCGACCAGGCTGCGCTGGCCGGTGGCCCGGCTGGTGCCACCGCGGACCGCGAGACAGGGGTCGCCGAGGGTCCAGGCCACCGCGCCGCGCACGTACAGGCAGGTCGCTTCCTGCCAGCTCATCCAGTCCAGTGCGCGTCCGTGGGCATCCAGGGCCAGCAGGCGCACGCGCCCAAGCGCCGGGACCCCCGTGCCGGCCACGTGCCGGTCCACCGGCGCTGCCGGGGGTTCCATGCCGCTGACGAGGCGAAGCCGCGCTCTGTCTGGTTCCATGGGAACAACAGCTTATACGCTCCCGATGACGGCTTGTGTAGCGACGCGGCCTCAGCCGCCGAAGTGGTCGGCCTCGAGGTCCATCAGTGACCCGGCACCGGCGCGGATCGCCGCGGCGTGCGCCAGGGTGCGGGGCAGGATGCGCGCGAAGTAGAAGCGTGAGGTTTCGCGCTTGGCGTCCTTGAATGCGGCTGGACGCGATGACGTGCGCGCGGCGACGCTCGCGCGCAGCCACCAGTAGCCCAGCACCACATAGCCGGAATAGAACAGGTAGTCGTGGGCGGCGGCGCCGAGCTCGTCGGGGTTGGCGGCCGACGCCTGCAGGACTTCGGTCGTCAGCGCGCCCCATTCCACGCACTTGGCGCGCAGGGTGGCCACATCCGCGGCGAGCTCCGCGTCATCGGCGTGGGCCGCGCAGAACGCCTCGACCTCGGCCAGGAACAGCTTCAGCCCCGCGCCCCTCGAGAACGCCGTCTTGCGTCCGATCAGGTCCATCGCCTGGATGCCGGTGGTGCCTTCGTACAGCGTGGTGATGCGGGCATCGCGCGCCAACTGCTCCATGCCGTGCTCGGCGATGTAGCCGTGGCCGCCGAAGCACTGGAGGGCGTTGTAGGTGTTCTCGATGCCCCATTCGGTCTGGCAGGCCTTGGAGATCGGCGTGAGGAAGCTGACAAGGATTTCGGCACGCTCGCGCACGGCGGGATGGGAGGCGCGCGCGGCGTCGTCGAGCAGGTACCCGGCGTGCATCGCCAGCATTCGCATGCCTTCGGTCAGGGCTTTGGTCGACAGGAGCATGCGGCGCACGTCGGGGTGCACGATGATCGGGTCGGCCGGCTTGTCGGGGAACTTCGGGCCGGTCAGCGCGCGCGATTGCAGGCGTTCGCGCGAATAGCGCAGGGCGTTCTGCCAGGCGCGCTCGGACAGCCCCAGGCCCTGCAGGCCCACGCCCAGGCGCGCGGAATTCATCATGGTGAACATCGCCTTGAGCCCGCCGTGCTTCTCGCCGACCAGGTAGCCCTGGGCGCCGTCGAAGTTCATGACGCAGGTGGCCGAGCCCTTGATGCCCATCTTGTGTTCGATCGAACCGCAGCGCACCGCGTTGCGCTCGCCGACGCTGCCGTCGCGGGCGACCTTGAACTTCGGCGTCGCGAACAGGGAGATGCCCTTGGCGCCGGGCGGTGCGTCGGGCAGCTTGGCCAGCACCAGGTGCACGATGTTGTCGGTGAAATCGTGCTCGCCGGCGGTGATGAAGATCTTGGTGCCGGTGATCGCGTAGCTGCCGTCGTCCGCGGGTTCGGCGCGCGTGCGCAGCAGGCCGAGGTCGGTGCCGCAGTGCGGTTCGGTCAGGCACATGGTGCCGGTCCAGCGGCCCTCGACCAGCGGCGGCAGGAAGACCTCGCGCTGCCAGTCCTCGCCGTGCTGGATCAGTGCCTCGACCGCGCCGTGCGACAGCAGCGGGAAATTGCCCCAGGCGAGGTTGGCGGCGTTGATCATCTCGCTCATCGACAGTCCGACCAGGTGCGGCAGCCCCTGCCCGCCGAACTCCGGGTCGGCGGTCAGGCCGGGCCAGCCACCCTCGACGAACTGCGCGTAGGCGGCCTTGAATCCTTCCGGCGTGGTGACGTCGCCGGTGGCGGGGTCGTGGCGGCAGCCCTGCTGGTCGCCGACCGCATTGAGGGGGGCGAGCACGCTGCCGGCGAAGCGCGCGGCCTCATCGAGCACGGCGTCGACCACGTCAGGCGTGGCGTCGGTGTAGCCAAGGCGCGCGAACTGCGACTGCGCGTCGAGCACGTCGTCGAGGATGAAGCGGATGTCATCGAGCGGGGCGGTGTACTGGCTCATGTGCGGGAACGTGTCCTTTGGGTTTGCCGATGCTGTGCGGTCGCAGCCGTGGCTGCTCCTGCATTGGGACGGGTGCGCGTACGGGGTTCAGCGCAGCACGCCGGGAAGGCCGGGCGTCGGGCTGAGTGCGCTCTTGCGCTCCACCTTGTAGCTGCGCGACGCGCCACGGTCGCTTGGCGCGGCATCGATGGTGCCGTCGAACGCGTAGTCCACGCGACGGCCGCCGGCGAGGGCATCGGCCATCAACATGCGTGCGCTCGACTCGGGCTGCATCTCCATCGACACCACGTCGGCCGACTCCGGCCCGATCTCCAGGCCCGGACGATGCTGCAGCGCGCCGGCCGCCTGTCCGCCGACCGTCACCTTGATGTCGACCGCTTCGAAGCGCATGGGGATGCTGCTGTAGTTCTGCAATCGCAGGCTGACCAGCCAGCTGCCATCGGCCTGCACGGCGAGCTCCTGGATGCTGGCGGCGGGCTCCGAGATCCTGCGGACCGGACCGCTCGAGCACGCGGCGACCAGAACGACCGTTACCATGGCCACAAGTGTGAGGATTCGACGACCCATTGCTGCCTCCCATCAGGTTCGGTCGAGCATAGCATCGCTCGATACGGTGGCGGATGGTCTGGTCTGCATGGCGTGGATCGTCGCCGGATAGCGTTTACAGTGCTGTCATCAGTATCCATGGAGTCGAAATGAGCGCCAGTCAGAACGGGAAGGGATTCAGGGAACGCCTGCCATGGACGATCGCGGCGATCGCCGTGGTGGCCCTGGTGGCGAACCTGGCGTGGGACAGGAAGGCCGAGGATGCCGCGGCCGACGAGGCGCTGGTCCGGCTGACCGAGCGCCTGGACGCCATCGAAGCAGCACCCGTGCAGCCGCGCGGGCGGGCGATGGCGGCTCGCCCGTTCGACGCTGGCGCTGGTGGCGGCGCGGATGGCGATTCGCGGAGCGCGCTCGGCGAGCCTCAGACCCCGGAGCAGATCGCCGCGGCCCGTGACCGGCAACTGCGTGAACTCGAAGCGCGCTTCGCCAGCGACGTGCCCGATCCCGTGTCCGGCCCGGACACCGAGAACCTTCTTGTCGAGACCATTTCCGGCGAGACGATGGCCGGCACCGGGCTGCGCCCGAGCAATGTCGACATCGCCTGCAAGCAGTCGAGCTGCCGCATCGTGGGCAGCTTCGAGCGCATGGGTGATGCCCAGGACTGGGGCCTGTTCTACATCACCGCTGCCGGCGGCAACGTGCTGTCGCAGACGCAGATGGTGTTCGTGCCCAAGCCGGGCGGCGGCACCGAGGTCCGGATCTACTCCAACCGCGCGAAGGGGTAGTCGCTTCCGGCGGTGTCGTCGCGGGTTCCTGATCCGGCGCGTGGCCGCTTGAGGCCAGCGTAGCCGTTGCTGGATCGGGAGAGGTGGATTCGAATCGCCCAGCTGTTCCGCACCCGCCAGGGTGCGTATGCGATCCGGTGGGCATGTGCCAGGGCGCGCTGCCTGGTTTGAAACCGCGACCGCAAGCGTCCGCTGGCCGTGCAGAACGAAGGAACGTCGAACGCCTTCGTCACGTGTTCATTCACCTCGCAGGGCGCTTGGGCTGCCGACCCCAGGAACCCGAGCGCAGTGGAGATGTGGTTCAACAACGCCTCGGAAGCTGTGGAGCTCTCCTGTACCGGCGTCAGCGGCTTCCAGACCGGTACGGGCGCAACTCATTACATCGTCAAGTCGGTGCTGTTGCCCGCCTCCGGGGCCCAGAATGTCATGCGGTGGAATGCGGTCGGTTTCCCGGGTGCTCCGGCCCTTTTCCCGCTGGACTTTTCAGCGTTTCCTGTGCACTTGCGCCGGGCGTCCGATCAACGATTCGCGCGTGATCTTCTCCGAAGAAATCGGCACGCCCTGAACCCGAGGCGGGCCGCTCCGGCGACCCGCCTGCCTTCTAGTCGAAGTGCAGCGTGATGCCAAGAGCCCCGGTCTCCGCAGGCTCGCCGACCAGATCGGCCTGCAGCAGCGGGCGTTCGTCCATCCAGCGCGGCGGGAGCCGCAGCGCGAGCGCGTCGCCAACGGCGCGCGCCTCCAGGCCGGGAATGTCGGGATCGTCATGGCCGCGGTGCAGCACCACCGCCAGCCGCAGCAGGATCGACAGCCGCCGCGCCGCCGGCAGCAGGCGGTCGGGCAGCGCCTCGAACACGCTCTTGGGCACCTTGCGCCGATGCGCGCGCACCAGGGCGGCGAGGAACTGCTGCTCCTGGCGCGAGAAGCCTGCGATGTCCGACTGCGCGAGGATGTAGGCGCCGTGCACCTGGTACTGGCTGTGCGCGATCGTCAGTCCGAGCTCATGCAGCTGCGCGGCCCATGACAGCATCACACGGTCGTCCTGCGACAGCTGCCACGCGGTGGCCACCTGGTCGAACAGGCGGCAGGCGGTCGCTTCGACGCGAAGCGCCTGCGCGCGGTCGATGCCGTAGCGCTGGCCAAGGGCGTCGACCGAGGTGTCGCGCGGATCCTGGTCGCCGGCGCGGCCGAGCATGTCGTACAACACGCCTTCGCGCAGTGCAGCCTTGCTGACCATCATCCGCTGCAGGTCCAGGCTTGCGAATGCAGCCTCCAGCACCAGCAGGCCGCCGGCGATGATCGGGCGGCGGTCGTCGGAAAGGCCAGGCAGCTTGATGTCGTCGATGCTGCTGGCGCGCAGCAGCTGATCGCGCACCACCGGTAGCGCTTCGGCGGTGATCGCACCCTTGGTGAGCTTCATCTCGGCGCAGATCTCGCCGATGGCCTTGTTGGTGCCCGAGGCGCCGATGACTTCCTGCCAGCCGAGGCTGCGATACGTTGCCGCGAACTGCTGGAACTCGACCGAGGCCTCGATCAGCGCTTCGCGCCACTTCCGCCGCGACAGCCTGCCGTTGCCGAAGTAGCGCAGGGTGCCGGCGACCGCGCCGAGCTGCACGCTGTCGCGTTCAAGTGTTTCGAAGCCGCGGCCGATGATGCATTCGGTGGAGCCGCCGCCGATGTCGACCACGAGCCGGCGCTGGCCACCCCTGGGCGGCTGCGCGTGGGCCACGCCCAGGTACACCAGGCGCGCCTCCTCGCGCCCGGACACGATCTCGATGGCATGGCCGAGCGCGGTCTCGGCCGGCATCAGGAACGCCTGCGGCGCGGTCAGTCGGCGCACGGTGTTGGTGGCGACGGCGCGCACGCGGTGCGGCGGAATGTCGCGGATGCGCTGGCCGAAACGCGCCAGGCATCGCAGTGCGCGTTGGCGCACCTCCGCATCCAGGCCGCCTCGCCCATCGAGGCCTTCGGCCATGCGCACGGTTTCGCGCAGGCGGTCCACCACGCGCAGTTGGCCCAGCGTGTATCGGGCGACGACCATGTGATAGCTGTTGGAGCCGAGGTCGACCGCGGCGAGCATGTCGCCATCGACCAACGGCTGGCTCTGCGACGCGGCGGGCGCAGGCACCGGGCTCATCCGCAGATCCCGGCCAGCAGCGCGCACTGCGCGGAATGCGCCGTTTCGCCCGCGGCCGGGGCAAGTTCGCGATAGCTGCCGTCCGGCTGCAGTTCCCACGCGTTGCAGTTGTCGGCGAGATAGGTCTCCAGCGCTTCGTCGCGCACGCGCGCGGCCACCACCGGATCCAGGATCGGGAAGCAGGTTTCAACCCGGCGCAGCAGGTTGCGTTCCAGCCAGTCCGCGCTGGCGCACCAGGTTTCGGGCGCGCCGTCGTTGGCGAACCAGTACACGCGCGTGTGTTCGAGGAAGCGCCCGACGATCGAGCGCACGCGGATGTTGTCGGACACACCGGGGACACCGGGACGCAGGGTGCAGGCGCCGCGCACGATGAGGTCGATCTGCACGCCGGCCTGCGAGGCCGCGTACAGCGCGCGCACCACCTGGGGTTCGTTGAGCGCGTTCATCTTGGCGATGATCCGCGCGGGTCGGCCGGCCGCCGCGAACTGCGCCTCGCGGCGGATGCGCGACAGCACCCCGGCGTGCAGGGTGAACGGCGACTGCAGCAGGCGCTTGAGGCGGATCGCCGGCGCCAGTCCCGAGATCTGCTGGAAGATCTGGTGCACGTCGCTGCCGATGTCCGGATCGGCCGTCATCAGGCCGAGATCGGTGTAGGCGCGCGCGGTGCCGTTGTGATAGTTGCCGGTGCCCATGTGCACGTAGCGGCGCAGGCGCCGACCTTCGCGCCGTACCACCAGCAGCATCTTGGCGTGGGTCTTGTAGCCGACCACGCCGTAGACCACCTGCACGCCGGCGTCCTGCAGGCGGTCGGCGAGGCCGAGGTTGGCTTCCTCGTCGAAGCGCGCGCGCAGCTCCACCACCACGGTGACGTCCTTGCCGTTGCGCGCGGCCTGCACCAGGTGCTCGACGATCGGCGAATCGCGCCCGGTGCGGTACAGCGTCTGCTTGATCGCCAGCACGCCGGGGTCGGTCGCGGCCTGCTTGAGCAGCTCGAGCACCGGGCTGAAGCTGTCGAAGGGATGATGCAGCAGCACGTCGGCGGCGGCGATGCGGTCGAACATCGCGTCGCTCCCAGGCAGCTGGCGCGGCTGGAACGGCGGAAACTTCAGTTCGGGGCGATCGACTTCGTTGTAGACGTGGATGACGCGGTTGAGATTGACCGGCCCGTTGATGCGATAGACCGCGTTCTCCGGCAGGTCGAAGTTGCGCAGCAGGCCGCGCACGATCGGCTCCGGACAGTCGGCAGCGATCTCCAGCCGCATCGCGCGCAGGTAGCCGCGGCCCAGCAGCTCGTCGCGCAGGGCAAGGGCCAGGTTCTCGACTTCGTCCTCGTCGAGGATCAGCTCGGAGTTGCGGGTGACGCGGAACTGGTACGCGCCCTCGACCTGCATGCCCGGGAACAGGTCCTCCACGAATTCGGACAGCATCGCCGAGAGGAAGACGAAGTCGTGCTCGCCGCCGGAGACCCGCGGCGGCAAGCGGATGATGCGCGGCAGCGAGCGCGGCGCGCGGACGATCGCAAGGTGGCCGCTGCGGCCGAACGCGTCCTTGCCCTTCAGCACGACCACGAGGTTGAGCGACTTGTTGAGGATCTTCGGGAACGGATGCGAGGGGTCCAGGCCCAGCGGCGACAGCACCGGCAGGATGTCCTCGCGGAAGAGGGCGCGCAGCCAGCGGCGCTGGCGCGTGTTCCAGGTCTCGCGGCCCATCACCCGGACGTCGGCGTCGGCCAGTGCGGGGCGCAGGATGTCGTTCCAGCACGCGTACTGCCCCTGGACCAGTTCGGCGGTGCGCTCGTGGATGCGGCGCAGCACGGTGCCCGGCGACAGGCCGTCGGGCGGCAGGGGCACATCGAAGTCCTGGGCATGGCGCACGGTGGCGGCCCGGATCTCGAAGAACTCGTCGAGGTTGGTGCAGGAGATGCACAGGTAGCGCAGCCGCTCGAGCAGCGGCACGGTCGCGTCCTGCGCCTGCGCCAGCACGCGGAAGTTGAAGTCGAGCTGGGACAGCTCGCGGTTGAGGTACAACCCGGGGTCGCTGAGCGATTCCCCCGCGGCGTCGGAGGTGGCGGCTACGCGCGTGCCTGCCCGTGCCGCGGCCTTGCGCGGAGCCGGGGTCTCAGGCGGTTTCGCCGGTGTGCGTCTGGTCATGTGGCTCTTCATGCGGGTCGGCCAGGCGCTCGATGATGCGCTCCGCCCCGAAAATGCAGGAGAAGGTACTGCCGCGGCCGACCTCGCTGGCGATGTCCAGCCGCGCCTGGTGCAACTGCAGTACGTGTTTGACGATGGCAAGGCCGAGGCCGGTGCCACCGGTTTCGCGCGTGCGACTGCTCGACACGCGGTAGAAGCGTTCGGTCAGGCGTACGAGGTGCGGCTCGGGGATGCCGTAGCCGCTGTCCTCGACCGACAGCACCGCGCCGCCGCCTTCGCCGGGTGCGAAGCGCACCGTGATGCGGCCGCCGCTCGGCGTGTAGCGGACCGAATTGGCGACCAGGTTCGAGAACGCACTGTGCAGCTCGCGCGTGGAGCCGCGGAGGTCGACGCCGGCCGTGTCTTCCACGGTGACCTCGTGGCGCTGCTGGCTCAGCGCTTCGGCCTCGCGGCGCAGGGTGGCGAGCATCGGTGCCATCGCCACGTCGTCTTCTTCGATGGTGTCCTGGGCCTCGAGCCGGGACAGGGTCAGCAGATCTTCCACCAGCTGGGTCATGCGCTGCGACTGGCGGCGCATCTCGCCGATGATCGGCTCCCACTCCGTGTCTTCTTCGGGCTCGAGCATGTCGAGGTAGCCGTGGATCACGGTCAGCGGCGTGCGCAGCTCGTGCGACACGTTGGCGACGAAGTCGCGGCGCATCTTCTCCAGTCGCATCAGCTTGCCGACGTCGCGGGCGACCATCAGCCACAGCGCGTCGGAATAGGGGATCAGGCGCAGGCTGATGCGGATCGCCGGATCAGCGGGTGACGCGGCATCCACGATCGGTTCGGCATGGCGGCCGGCGCTCAGCCAGTGGGCGATGGGCAACGGCTGCAGGCGCTCGCAGAGGCTCGCGCCCTTGTCGCGCGGATAGTTCAGGCCGAGCAGCCTGTCGGCCGCGGCGTTGCACCAGATCACCCGCTGGGTGTTGCGATCGACGACCACCAGGGCGTCGGGCAGGGCTGTGGCGACCGCGCGGTAGGCGCGCATCATCTCCACCAGCCGCCGTTCGCGGCCGCGGACCTCGTTGCGGCCGCGATGCAGGAGGCGTTCCATGCCTGCCCAGGCGCCGCCGCCCGCGGGCGGTGGTGGCAGACGCATGCGGGCGTCGACCATGCCCATGATCCGGCGCAGGCGCAGCAGGTGCGCTGCAAGCAGGGCGAGGGACGCCAGTGCGAGGGCCGGCCAGGGCTGGCCCACGGCGAGGCCGGCCAGCAAGGCCAGGACAAGGACCGCGGCCAGCGTGGCCAGGGTCCGCTGCCATGAAGTCTTGGGAGTCGGCGGCATGCCGCCAGTCTAGACCGAGGCCGAGAATCGGTAACCGGCGCCGCGCACCGTCTGCACCATGCCGTCGAGCCCGAAGGGTTCGAGGGTCTTGCGCAGGCGGCGGATGTGCACGTCGACCGTGCGTTCCTCGACGTAGACGCTGCCGCCCCAGACGTGGTCGAGCAGCTGCGAGCGCGAGTACACGCGGTCGGCATGGGTCATGAAAAAGTGCAGCAGCCGGTACTCGGTGGGCCCGATCGAAACCGGCTCGTCGCCGGCGAACACGCGGTGCGCCGCGCCATCGATGCGCAGGTCGCCCTGGGTCACGCTGCCGTCCTCGTCGTCATCGCGCGAGCGGCGCATGACCGCGCGGATCCGGGCCAGCAGTTCGCGCGAAGAGAAGGGCTTGACCACATAGTCGTCGACCCCGGCCTCGAGGCCGCCGACGCGGTCGTTCTCCTCGCCGCGCGCGGTCAGCATGATGATCGGGATGTCGCGGGTCAGCGCTTCCCGGCGCCAGCGGCGGGCGAGTTCGATGCCGCTGGTGCCGGGCAGCATCCAGTCCAGCAGGATCAGGTCGGGGACGCGGTCGGCGATGGCTTCCTGCGCCTGGCGGGCGTCGCCGGCGTGGACCGCCTCGTAATCGCCCTTGCGCACGGCGAATGCCACCATGTCGCGGATCGCGGGTTCATCGTCGACGATCAGGATGCGTTTCTGCACGCTTTCAGCGCTCGTTCCGGGGTACCGCAGCCATTAGACGACGGTTTGGTGACGTTTTGGTGACAGTGTCACCGAACGCCCACGCGCCAGGAGGCTACTTGCGCAGGTCCGGATCGCGGATGCCTTGGCGGCGGAGTTCGAGCACGGTCGGCGTGATCGCGGCGATGCGGGCGTCGATGCGGGCGCGGGCGTAATAATCGACGTCGTCGCGCTTGCGCAGGGTGTTGAGCTGCACCAGCGCCTGTTCCGCGCGGCCGTTGAGGAAGGCGGTCTCCGCCCAGGCTTCACCGGCACGGACCGTGTCGCCGGCGATCTCGCTGGCGCGGGCGAAGGTGCGGTGGAAGACGGGGTCTTCCGTGGAGCCGGCCATCAACGGACGCAGGATGTCCTGGGCACGCCGCGCCGCGTCGGCATCCTTGCGTTCGACCAGGGCCTCGGCATAGCCCAGCACCACCGCGCGGTTGCGGGGCATGCGCCGGACCAAATCTTCGAAGGCGGCGTCGGCGGCCGCGTGGCGGCCCCGGCGGGCCTCGGCCTGGGCGAAGCCGAGCTGCAGCCACATGTCGCCGGGGTGGGTATCGAGCAGCGCCTCGAAACCGCGCGCGGCCGCGGCCCCGTTGCCTGCCTCCAGCTGGGCCACCGCCAGGCCGTAACGCTGTGCATCGTCCAGGGGCGCGATGCGGGCGAGGCGGCCGTACTCGGTGATGGCCTGGGTGGGGGTGTCCGCGCTGAGCGCGCGCAAACGTTCGCGCGCCCAGCCGAACTGCGTCCCGCTGGCACCGGCGCCCAGGCCGTCGGGGCGCAACCCGGGCGGGAGCAGGGGGTTGTTGCCGGCGAGCCCGGTGGTGGCGAATGCGTTGCCCTGGCCACCGGCGTACTGCTCGGCGAGCTGGCGGGTCTCGCCGATGCGCGTGGTGGTGACCGGATGCGTGCTCATGTAGTCGGGCATGCGTTCGCGTTCGCCGCCCTGGTTGGTACGCGACATGGCCTGCATGCGTTCGAACATCCTTGCCATCGCGCCTGCGTCGTAACCACTGCGCGCGAGCGTGCGCATGCCCAGCCGGTCGGCCTCGGACTCGTTGGAACGGGTGTAGTCGATCTGGCGCTGGATCATCAGGCCCTGCGCGCTGGTGATCGCGGCCAGGGCCGCGTTGCCTGCGGACCTGCTGTCGGTCTGCGACGCCACCGCCACGGCGCCCAGCATCGCCAGCAGGATCGGGACGCTGTCGCGTTGGGCACGTTCGGCGCCCCGCAGCACGTGGGCCTGGGTGACGTGCGCGACTTCATGGGCGAGCACGCCCGCTACTTCGTCCTCGCTCTCGGCAGCGAGGACCAGCCCGGCGTTGGTCCCGATGTAACCGCCCAGGGTGGCGAAGGCATTGATCGAGCGGTCCTTCAGCATGAAGAAGGTGAACGGTTGCTCGGGCTGGTCGCTGGCCGCGGCCAAGCGGTTGCCCAGCCCGCGCAGCCAGGCATCGACCAGCGGATCGTCGAGCACGTAGTCGTAATGCCGCAGCTGGGCCAGCAGCATCTGACCGTACTCGCGCTGCTGGCTCGGACCCAGCAGGGTGTCTGCGGACGAGCCGATATCCGGCAGCCGCTGTTGCGCCGGTGCCGGAGCAATGGCCACGGCAAGGGCGAGGGCAAGGATGGCGGGAAGCAGTCGCATTCGGGGCTGGAAATCCAATCGGTCCGGGGCGCGGGCGCGCATGAACAGCATGGGGGTGGCGGGTGCCAAGGGCGTGAATACCGCGTTAATCCGACCAGTCGAACGCAGCGGGTCGATCATGCCTGCTGAAATCGGTGTGCCGGACCCCCACAATTGACGGCCTCAGGCCGCAAGAGTTTCCGGAGACCGCATTGAACGAGCAAGCCACCCCCCAGATCACCATGTATACCAGCGCCGTTTGCGGGTACTGCGTGGCGACCAAGAACTTCCTGCGCAGCAAGGGCCTGGAGTGGACCGAGGTGCGCATCGATACCGACCCCGCCGAGCGCGAGCGCATGGTCGCACTGGCGCGCAGGACGTCGGTGCCGCAGATCTTCGTGGGCGATGTCCATGTCGGCGGCTATGACGACCTGATGGCGCTGCATCGCGCCGGTGGCTTCGAGCCGCTGCTGTCGGGCCGGGGCGCATGAGCGCCGCAGGCAGCGGCGAGGGCGGCGACCGCATCCGGGACTTCACGGAGTTCCGCGAGCGCATGAACGAGCGCATCCTCGCCGAGCCCAACCAGGTCGTGCGCCGCTTCTTCGCGCTCGACACCCAGGCCTACCAGGCCGGCGTGCTGGACGTGGCCACCAAGGAGTTGCTGGGACTGGTGGCCTCCCTGGTGCTGCGCTGCGATGACTGCATCAGCTACCACGTTGCCCGCTGCCGCGAGGCCGGCGTGGGCCGCGATGCCATGTTCGAGGCGTTCTCGATCGGGCTGGTGGTTGGCGGCAGCATCGTGATTCCGCACCTGCGGCGCGCCGTGGACTTCCTGGACCAGCTCGAGGCCGGGGCGCCGGCCCCCGCGGAGCACGCGCACGACTGAGGGCGAGGATCGCAGCGTTCATCCTCGGGTCCGGGCAGGAAAGGGCGGCGTTTGGCATAATTGGCCGCTGTCCCGTCCCCCCAGACGCCCCGCGTACGCGCCCGGCGTCACCCCCAGCATGGACCCCACACAATGACCCAGACAATCACGGTCATCCGCGGCGATGGTATCGGCCCGGAGATCATGGACGCCACCCTGCACGTGCTCGACGCCCTGGGCGCCGGACTCGTCTACGAAGAGGCCGACGCCGGACTCGTGGCGCTCGAGAAGCACGGTGAGCTGCTGCCGCAGGCCACCCTGGATTCGATCAGCCGCAACAAGATCGCGCTCAAGAGCCCCCTGACCACGCCGGTCGGCGGCGGCTTCTCGTCGATCAACGTGCAGCTGCGCCGTCATTTCGACCTCTACGCCAACGTGCGTCCAGCGGCTTCGTTCCCCAATACCCGCTCGCGCTTCACCGAGGGCGTGGACGTGATTACCGTGCGCGAGAACACCGAGGGCGCCTACAGCGCCGAGGGCCAGGAAACGGCGCCCGACGGCAGCTGGGCGGTCTCGGTCACCCGCAACACCCGCAAGGGTTCCGAGCGCATCGTGCGCTACGCCTTCGAACTCGCACGCAAGGCCGGGCGCAAGAAGGTCACCGTGGTGCACAAGGCCAACATCCTGAAGTCGACCTCGGGCCTGTTCCTCAACGCCGCCCGCGACGTCGCCAAGGAATATCCGGACATCGAGTGCAACGAGATGATCGTGGACAACACCTGCATGCAGCTGGTGATGCGCCCCGAGCAGTTCGACGTGATCGTGACCACCAACCTGTTCGGCGACATCATCTCCGACCTGTGCGCCGGCCTGATCGGTGGCCTGGGGCTGATCCCGGGTGCCAACATCGGCAAGGACGCGGCGATCTTCGAGGCCGTGCACGGCTCGGCGCCGGACATCGCCGGCAAGGGCGTGGCCAATCCCTGCGCGCTGCTGCTGGGCGCGGCGCAGATGCTCGAGCACATCGGCATGGCGGACAAGGCCACGCAGCTGCGCGCCGCCATCGTCGCCACCCTGGAGGCGAAGGACTCGCTGACCCCCGACCTCGGCGGCAACGGCACCACGATGGGCTTCGCCCGGGCCATTGCGAGCCGCTTGGCGGCCTGAGCCGGGCGGTACTCGACTGACGGGCGCTTCGGCGCCCGTTTTGTTTCTGGAACATTGCTGTTTCGGACGGTGCGCTCGACAGCACCCGGAGCGGGCCCCACAATCGCTGATCCTTTCATGCGGATAAAGCGATGGATTCCCGTCCGAGCGCCTTGGCGCTGACACCGCTGCTGCTGTTCCTGGCGCTGTTCTTCGGCAGCGGCCTGTACTTCACCCTGCAGGGCGAAGAGATGGGCTTCTACCAGCTGCGCGCACCGGTGGCGATCCTGCCGGCGCTGGCGCTGGCCGCGTGGATCGCGTACCGGCGCGGCGTGAAGCCCGGCGAGGTGCTGCTGCGCGGCATGGGCGACCCGAACATCATGACCATGTGCCTGATCTTCCTGCTGGCAGGGGCCTTTGCCTATGTCTCGCAGGCGATCGGCGCGGTCGATGCGGTGGTGGCGCTTGGCATCGGTGCGGTGCCGTCCAGCCTGCTGCTGCCCGGGCTGTTCGTCGTCGCGTCACTGATCTCGCTGGCCATCGGTACCTCGATGGGGACGATCGCGGCCGTGGTGCCGATCGCGCTTGGCGTGGCAGATGCCTCGGGCCTCGACCGCGCGCTGGTGATCGGCGCGGTGATCGGCGGTGCGATGTTCGGCGACAACCTCTCGGTGATCTCGGACACCACCATCGCCGCGACCCGCAGCCAAGGCGCCGAGATGCGCGACAAGTTCCGGGAGAACTTCAAGATCGCGTTGCCGGCCGCGCTGGCGACGATGGTGCTGCTGGCCTTCCTGGGTGATCCGGCGCCGGTGACCACCGATGAGGCGGTCTCGGCCTGGCTGGTGCTGCCGTATGTGCTGGTCCTGGCGCTGGCGCTGAGCGGGCTCGACGTGATCCTGGTGCTCGGGATCGGGCTGGCGCTGGCGGGCGGTTTCGGCCTGGCGCTTTCGCCCGACTACGACCTGGTGCAGTACGCCGGGGACATCTGGACCGGCTTCGAGGGCATGACCGAGATCCTGCTGCTGTCGCTGCTGATCGGCGGCGTGGGCGCATTGATGAAGGCCGCCGGCGGGCTGGAGTGGCTGGCCCGCACGATCGCCCGCGTCGCGCGCGGCCACCAGGGCCGGCGTACCGGTGAGTTCAGCATCGCGGCGCTGTCGGCGACCGCCGACGTCTTCACCGCCAACAACACCGTGGCGATCCTGGTCAGCGGCGATGTCGCGCGTGACATCGCGCAGCGCCACGACATCAGCCCGCGGCGCGCGGCCAGCGTGCTCGACATCTTCGCCTGCGTGCCGCAGGGGCTGTTGCCCTATGGCGCGCAGATCCTGCTGGCCGCGGGACTGGCATCGGTGTCGCCACTGTCGCTGTCGGGCACCGTGTTCTATTGCTGGATCCTGGCACTGGTGGCGATCGGCTTCATGGCCTGGCCGCGGCGTGCCCCCGCGCTTGCGGCGGAGCCGGCCGGCTCCCGCGCGCCGTAGCGATGGAACTGCAGGAGCAGCTATAGCTGCGAAAAAGCAGAAGCCTTTGCCACGGATCCACACGGATTTGCCGCGGATTCACGCGGATAGGGCCACGGCTTTTGTGCCACGGATTTACGCGGATGGACGCGGATAGAACAGGGGCGGGGATGGGACGTGGCGGGACTGAAGCTTCCGCTTTCTCCCTGCATTTGCTCTATCCGCGTGAATCCGTGCGAATCCGTGCGAATCCGTGGCAAAAAAAGCTCTTGGCCTGGCTGCCACGAACGCCACATGCGCGAAGGGCGCCCCGTGGGGCGCCCTTCTTGATGCGTGCCGCGTGGAACCGAACGTCAGTTGCGTGACTGCAGCTTGGACAGCAGGCGCAGGAACTCGATGTACAGCCAGACCAGGGTGACCATCAGGCCGAAGGCGCCGTACCACTCCATGTACTTCGGCGCGCCCTGCTCGGAGCCGGCCTGGATGAAGTCGAAGTCGAGCACCAGGTTCAGCGCCGCGATCACGATCACGAACAGGCTGAAGCCGATGCCGATGATGCCGTTGTCGTGGATCATCGGGATGTTGATGCCGAAGAAGCCCAACACCATGGTCGCCAAGTACACCAGGAAGATGCCGCCGGTGGCCGCGACCACGCCGAGCTTGAACTTCTCGGTGGCCCGGATCCAGCCCGAGCGGTAGGCGAACAGCATCGCGAACAGGGTGGCGAAGGTCAGCATCACCGCGTGGACCACGATGCCCTCGTACATGTGGCTGTACAGCGCCGAGATCGCGCCGAGGAAGAAGCCCTCGACCAGTGCGTAGAGCGGCGCGGTGACCGGCGCCCATTCCTTCTTGAACACCGTGACCATGGCGAGGATGAAGCCGCCGATCAGGCCGCCCCACATGTACACGGAGAAGCCGGGTGCGATCTCGCCGGCCGGCGTGAAGGCCCGGCTCCAGGCGAAGGCGGCGGTGAGGACGGTCAGGAACAGCAGGAAGGCGGTCTTGTTGACCGTGCCGTTGATGGTCATCGCCCCGGCGTCGCGGGACACGACGGTGCCGCTGCCAAGGTCGAGGAAGGTGGATTCGGACAGGACCGGGTTGCCGCTGCGCATGGATTCCCCCCAAGGGTCGGTGTGCGTGTGCCAGCGAGGGAGGATACACGGCGGCACGCGACGCGCGCGTGCGGGGATGGTGCGAAAGGCGGGACTCGAACCCGCACGCCTTGCGGCACCGGCACCTAAAGCCGGGGCGTCTACCAGTTCCGCCACTTTCGCATTGCCACGCACCCGATCCTGCAACAAAAAACGCCCGGCGGGGCCGGGCGCTTCGGGTTTGGTGGGCCGTCAAGGATTCGAACCTTGGACCTATTGATTAAGAGTCAACTGCTCTACCAACTGAGCTAACGGCCCCGAGCGGGAAATCTTAGCAAAGCGAGGGCCTGCGGATCAACACTTGCATGCCACGCGGGAAGCTGGGGTGGAAGACGGGATTTGAACCCGCGACCCCCGGAATCACAATCCGGTGCTCTAACCAACTGAGCTACATCCACCATTGGGGGTTCCGCGCCGGCCTGGGCCGGTGGGGCGCGCATTGTAGCGCGGTCGGGACGATAGTGCGACGTGTCCGCGGCGGGGGTGGCGCGCCCGGCAGGACTCGAACCTGCAACCACCGGCTTAGAAGGCCGGTGCTCTATCCGGTTGAGCTACGGGCGCTGGGACTGGTCGGGGTAGAGGGATTCGAACCCCCGACATCCTGCTCCCAAAGCAGGCGCGCTACCAGACTGCGCTATACCCCGACTGCGGCGGCCCGCGGTGTCGCGACGGGTCGGCGCGGGCATTGTCGGGACCGCCTCCGGCGGTGTCAACGCAGGGGCGCTGGCGGCAGCGGCGGTATTCCGTCAAAATGCTCCGTTCCGTCGCCGGACGCGGGCTCTGCCCGGCAGGCCGGCCAAACCAGACAACCAACGCCCGCGGCCCTGGCCGCGGTTGCAGGAGTGGGTATGCAAGCTTCAGTCGAGACCGTCGGCAACCTCGGACGCAAGATGACCTTCCGCCTGCCGGCCGACCGCCTGCAGGACCAGGTGGGTGGCCGCCTGCGCGAGATCGCGCGCACCGCGCGCATCAAGGGTTTCCGCCCGGGCAAGGTGCCGGCGAAGGTGATCGAGCAGCGCTTCGGCCCGCAGGTCCGCGGCGAAGTGCTCGACGGCCTGCTGCGCGAAGGCTTCGACAGCGCCGTGCGCGAGAACGCGCTGCGCATCGCTGGCCGCCCGCACATCGAGCCCGCCGACAAGGACGGTTCCGACGATCTCGCCTACGTGGCCACCTTCGAAGTGGTGCCGGACTTCGGCGAGATCGACGTGACCGGCCTCAAGGTCGAGCGCCCGGTGGCCGAGGTGACCGAGGAAGACATCGACCGGATGATCGAAAACCTGCGCCAACAGCGCCGCAGCTGGAGCGCGGTGACGCGCCCGGCGAAGGTGGGCGACGCGGTCGACGTCGAGACCTGGTCCGAGGTCGACGGCCAGCGGCTGCCCGCGGAAGGCGCGGAGCGTGGCGTGTCGGTGATCGGCTCGGGCGCGATGTTCGCCGACATCGAGACGGCGCTGGTCGGCATGTCCAAGGGCGACGAGAAGGCGATCGAGGTCACCTTCCCGGAAGGCTGGCGCGTGCCGCAGCTCGCCGGCAAGACCGTGAACGTCCATCTGCGCGCCGAGCAGGTCTCGGAAGAGGTGCTGCCCGAGGCGGACGCCGCGTTCATCCGCAGCTTCGGCGTGAAGAGCGGCGAGATGGAGCAGTTCCGCTCCGACATCCGCACCAACCTGGAGCGCGAGCTCAAGTCCGCGCTGATGAATCGCCTGCGCCGCGCCGTCGGCGAGCAGCTGGTCGAGGCGTATGCCCACGTCGAACTGCCGCCGAACCTCGTCGAACAGGAAGCGCACGCACTGGTCGCCCAGGTGGCGGAGCAGGCGCGCCGCCAGGGCCGTCCGGCACAGCCGCCGGCGGATGCGCACAAGAACTTCATGGAGCCCGCGCGCAAGCGCGTGCTGGTGGGCCTGCTCGTGGGCGAGGTGGCCAGCAAGCACCAGCTGATGCTGGACCGCAAGCGCCTGGACGAGACCCTGCGCCTGATCGCCTCGACCTACGAGGAGCCGCAGCAGGTCATTGACTTGTATCGCAACGATCCCCAGCTTATGAGTGGACTGCAGAACCGGGTGATGGAGGAGCAGGTGATCGACTGGATCGCCGAGCGCGCCGACCACACAGACACGCAGCTGACCTTCCAGGAAGCGATCGCGCCGCAGGCGTGACGCCTCCGCTGACACGGGATTGAAATGAGCATCCAGACCAAGGCCCTGAACCTCGTGCCGATGGTGGTCGAACAGACCAGCCGCGGCGAGCGCGCGTACGACATCTATTCGCGCCTGTTGAAGGAGCGGGTGATCTTCCTGGTCGGCGGCATCGACGACCACGTGGCCAACGTGATCGTGGCGCAGATGCTGTTCCTCGAGGCCGAAAACCCCGAGAAGGACATCAACCTGTACATCAACTCGCCGGGCGGCATCGTCACGGCGGGCATGGCGATCTACGACACCATGCAGTTCATCAAGCCCGACGTCAGCACCATCTGCGTCGGCCAGGCGGCCAGCATGGGCGCGCTGCTGCTGGCATCCGGCGCGGCCGGCAAGCGCTACGCGCTGCCGAATTCGCGGGTGATGATCCACCAGCCCCTGGGCGGCTTCCAGGGCCA
Source organism: Luteimonas sp. A649 (assembly GCF_054072735.1). NCBI lineage: Bacteria > Pseudomonadati > Pseudomonadota > Gammaproteobacteria > Lysobacterales > Lysobacteraceae > Luteimonas > Luteimonas sp. A649. The sequence continues at coordinate 129,159 of NZ_JBSVRQ010000003.1, forward strand.
AGCGACCGACATCGAGATCCACGCCCGCGAGATCCTCTCGATGAAGCACAACCTGAACGCCATCCTGGCCCGCCACACCGGCCAGGCGATTGAAACGGTCGCCCACGACACCGAGCGCGACAACTTCAAGAGCGCGGAAGCCGCGCGCGAGTACGGCCTGATCGACGAAGTCCTCGAGCGCCGTCCGGAAGAGTCCATCCAGCCTGCCTGAACAGGCCGGCATCGCCGGATTCCCCCGCCCGCGGCTCCATGGCCGCGGCAGTCCGGGCCCGTCGCCCTTGCGACCCGGGGCCCGGGTGCTATTCTCGACCCCGACCCCCCGATACACCGATTGGCGAACGCATGACCGAAGATAGACAAGGCCGTTCCGGCGACAGCAGCAAGATCCTGTACTGCTCGTTTTGCGGGAAGAGCCAGCATGAGGTCCGCAAGCTGATCGCGGGCCCGAGCGTGTTCATCTGCGATGAATGCGTCGAGCTGTGCAACGACATCATCCGCGAAGAGCTGGAGGAGAAGGCGCAGAGCGCCCGCAGCTCGCTGCCCAAGCCGAAGGAAATCCTCGACGTCCTGGATCAGTACGTCATCGGGCAGTCGCGCGCCAAGAAGACCCTCGCCGTGGCGGTGTACAACCACTACAAGCGCATCGAGAGCCGGCAGAAGAACGACGAGGTCGAGCTGGCCAAATCGAACATCCTCCTGGTCGGCCCCACCGGTTCGGGCAAGACGCTGCTCGCCGAGACCCTGGCGCGGATGCTCAACGTGCCGTTCACGATGGCCGACGCCACCACGCTGACCGAAGCCGGTTACGTGGGCGAGGACGTCGAGAACATCATCCAGAAGCTGCTGCAGAAGTGCGACTACGACGTCGAGAAGGCGCAGCAGGGCATCGTCTACATCGACGAGATCGACAAGATCTCGCGCAAGAGCGAGAACCCGTCGATCACGCGCGACGTGTCGGGCGAGGGCGTGCAGCAGGCGCTGCTGAAGCTCATCGAAGGCACCGTCGCCAGCGTGCCGCCGCAGGGCGGCCGCAAGCACCCGCAGCAGGAGTTCCTGCAGGTCGACACCCGCAACATCCTGTTTATCGTCGGCGGCGCGTTCGCCGGCCTGGACAAGATCATCCAGGCCCGGTCCACCGAGGCCGGCGGCATCGGCTTCGGCGCCAAGCTCAAGAGCAGCGAGCGCAAGGCCGAAGTCGGCAAGGTGCTGGCCGAAGTCGAGCCCGAGGACCTGATCAAGTTCGGCCTGATCCCCGAGTTCGTCGGCCGCCTGCCGGTGGTCGCGACGCTCGAGGAGCTCGACGAAGCGGCCCTGGTGAAGATCCTGTCCGAGCCCAAGAACGCCATCACGAAGCAGTTCCGCAAGCTGTTCGAGATGGAGGGCGTGGAGCTGGAGTTCCGCCCCGACGCGCTGGCTGCCATCGCGCGCAAGGCGCTCAAGCGCAAGACCGGCGCGCGCGGCCTGCGCACCATCGTCGAATCGGTGCTGCTCGACACCATGTACGACCTGCCGTCGCAGGAAAACGTGAGCAAGGTCGTGGTCGACGAGTCGGTGATCGAACACAAGTCCGAGCCCTACCTGATCTACGAATCGGCTCCCGCCGCGCCAGCGAAGGCCGCCTCGGGCGACTGAGCCAAGGCGCGCTCCGGGCCCCTCGCGGGCCTGGACACTTTCCCGGACAGGCCGCATCGCGGCCTTGCTCCCGCCTGAACGCAGCACGCGCCGCAGCATCCTGCGGCCGCCCCGTTCCAGTGCTTGCATCCACCGCCGCGGAACCCCATAACCTGACCCATGCGGCGCCCAACCTGCCGCCCGCCATGTCCAGGAGTTCCGATGAGCACCCCCCAGCCCGCCACCTTCGACCTGCCGGTCCTGCCCCTGCGCGACGTGGTGGTGTTTCCGCACATGGTCATCCCCCTGTTCGTGGGCCGCGACAAGTCCATCCGCGCCCTCGACCTGGCGATGGAGGGCGCCAAGCAGGTGCTGCTGGTCGCGCAGAAATCCGCCGAGACCGATGACCCGGGCGTCGAGGACCTGCATCCCGTGGGCACGGTGGCGCAGGTGCTGCAGCTGTTGAAGCTGCCCGACGGCACCATCAAGGTGCTGGTTGAAGGCGTTTCCCGCGCGACGGTCGACGCGGTGCGCGAAGTCGACGGCACCCTGGCCGGCATCTGCAGCGTGGTCGAGCCGGTCGAGGACCGTGAGCCGCGCGAAGTCGAGGCCGTCGCACGTTCGCTGATGGGCCTGTTCGAGCAGTACGTGAAGACCAACCGCAAGCTGCCGCCCGAGCTGTTGCAGACGCTTGCCGGTATCGACGAGCCCTCGCGCCTGGCCGACACCGTCGCCGCGCACCTGGGCGTGCGCCTGGGCGAGAAGCAGCGTCTCCTGGAAACCTTCGGCATCGCCGGGCGCCTGGAGATGCTCGTCGGCCTGGTCGACGGCGAGATCGACGTGCAACAGATGGAGAAGCGCATCCGCGGCCGCGTGAAGTCGCAGATGGAGAAGTCGCAGCGCGAGTACTACCTCAACGAGCAGATGAAGGCGATCCAGAAGGAACTGGGCGACATGGACGACGCGCCCAACGACCTCGAGGAGCTCGCGCGCAAGATCGCGGCCGCCGGCATGCCCAAGCCCGTGGAGACGAAGGCCAAGTCCGAGCTCAACAAGCTCAAGCAGATGTCGCCGATGGCGGCCGAAGCCTCGGTGGTGCGCAACTACCTCGACTGGCTGCTGGGCGTGCCGTGGAAGAAGCGCAGCAAGGTCCGCAAGGACCTCAAGGCCGCGCAGGAAACGCTCGACGCCGACCACTACGGCCTGGAGAAAGTGAAGGACCGCATCCTCGAATACCTCGCCGTGCAGACGCGGGTGTCGAAGATGAAGGGCCCGATCCTGTGCCTGGTCGGGCCGCCGGGCGTGGGCAAGACCTCGCTCGGGCAGTCGATCGCCAAGGCCACCAACCGCAAGTTCGTGCGCATGTCGCTGGGCGGCGTGCGCGACGAGGCCGAGATCCGCGGCCACCGCCGGACCTATGTCGGCTCGATGCCGGGGCGCATCGTGCAGAACCTTACCAAGGCAGGCACGAAGAACCCGCTGTTCGTGCTCGACGAGATCGACAAGATGTCGATGGACTTCCGGGGCGACCCGTCTTCGGCGCTGCTTGAAGTGCTCGATCCCGAGCAGAACAACGCCTTCAACGACCACTACCTCGAGGTCGACCTCGACCTGTCGGAGGTGATGTTCGTCGCGACCTCGAACTCGCTCCGCATCCCCGGGCCGTTGCTCGACCGCATGGAAGTGATCCGCATCCCCGGCTACACCGAGGAAGAGAAGATCAACATCGCCATGCGCTACCTGCTGCCCAAGCAGATCAAGGCCAACGGCCTGCGCGACGGCGAGCTGAAGATCGCAGAGGGCGCGATCCAGGACATCGTGCGCTACTACACGCGCGAGTCCGGCGTGCGCAACCTCGAACGCGAGATCGCCAAGATCTGCCGCAAGGTGGTCAAGGAGGTCGCGCTGGCCGGGCCGCAGGCCAAGAAGGCGCGCGCGCTGAACGTCAACGCGAAGAACCTCGACAAGTACCTGGGCGTGCGCCGCTATGATTTCGGGCGCGCCGAACAGGACAACGAGATCGGCCTGGTCACGGGGTTGGCATGGACCGAGGTCGGTGGCGACCTGCTGCAGATCGAATCGACGCTGGTGCCGGGCAAGGGCCAACTCACGCTGACCGGCCAGCTTGGCGACGTGATGAAGGAGTCGGCATCGGCTGCGTTGTCGGTGGTGCGCGCGCGCGCCGAGCGACTGGGCCTCGAGCTCGACTTCCTGCAGAAGCGCGACATCCACGTGCACGTGCCTGATGGCGCCACGCCGAAGGACGGCCCGAGCGCCGGCATCGCGATGGCGACGTCGTTGGTGTCCACGCTGACCCGGATCCCGGTGCGCGCCGAAGTGGCGATGACCGGCGAGATCACCCTGCGCGGCAAGGTCACCGCGATCGGCGGCCTCAAGGAAAAGCTGCTGGCCGCGCTGCGTGGCGGCGTGACCACCGTGATCATCCCGGAGGAGAACCGGAAGGACCTCGCCGACATCCCGAAGAACGTGACCCAGGGCCTGAAAATCGTTCCCGTGAAGTGGATCGACGAGGTGCTCGACCTGGCGCTCGAGCGGCCGCTTCCGCCTCTGCCGGCGCCTGTCCCGGTGGAGAACGTGGCGCGTCGCCCGTCGCGCAAGACGTCACCGCGGGCGGATGTCAAGCACTGATGGCGCAGCGTTTTTCTTGCGTGCCACCGGGGGCGCTGGTATAAATTCGCGCTCGCATCACGGCCTGGGGCCGCACGCGATCCCGGAGCCGCGGCGGTCACGCCGCCCGCTGGCCCGCCACCAATTCGAGCGACCCGTCGGTCGCGCAGGAGCACCGAATACATGAACAAGAACGATCTGGTCTCGGCCGTTGCCGAAGAGGCCAACCTGTCCAAGGCCGATGCCGCACGTGCCGTCGATGCCGTGCTGTCCTCGGTGGGCAAGGCCCTGCAGCAGGGCGACACCGTGGCCCTCGTCGGCTTCGGCACCTTCCAGGTCAAGGAGCGCGCTGCCCGCACGGGCCGCAATCCGCGCACCGGCGAAGAGATCGCGATCGCCGCCTCGAAAAATCCTGTCTTCAAGGCTGGCAAGGCGCTGAAGGATGCTGTAAACTAAGCGGCCCGCTTGGGTGCTTAGCTCAGCGGTAGAGCGTCTCCTTTACACGGAGAGGGTCGGGGGTTCGATCCCCTCAGCACCCACCAGTCAGGGCTGACGTTCGCAACAGGTTCGACGACGCGGAGTGGTAGTTCAGTTGGTTAGAATGCTGGCCTGTCACGCCGGAGGTCGCGGGTTCGAGTCCCGTCCACTCCGCCAGTCACACCAGGAAGGCGCCCGCAAGGGCGCCTTTCTTCTTTTGGGCCCTACGGGGCCGCGCCTGCCGGGCATGCGCTAAACTGCCGGGCTACGTCCAACGCGTGCCCTGACATGCTGCAAGCACTCCGAGAAAAAACCTCCGGCTGGATCGCACTGGTCATCGTCATCATCCTGGCGATTCCCTTTGCCTTCTTCGGCATGGAGCAATACCTGTTCCAGAACTCGGCGAACTACGCCGCCAAGGTCGAGGCACCGCCGTCGTGGTGGCGCTCCGCGCCGGACATCTGGCCGGTGCGCAAGGCGTTCTGGGTGTCGCAGGAGATCACCGTCGACGAGTTCCGCTCGGAGTTCGAGCTCGCGCGCCAGCAGGCGCGGGCCACCGAGGGCGACGCCTTCGATGCGCGCGCGTTCGAGCAGACGGAAAACAAGCTGCGCGTGCTCGACCAGGTGGTCGACCGCAGCGTGCTGGCCTTGGCCGCGCGCAGCGCCGGCGTCGCGGTGGGCAATGCCCGCGTGGCCGAGGTCGTGGCGTCGATGCCCGAGTTCCAGGTCGACGGGCGCTTCGATCCGCAGCGCTACCAGATGCTGCTGCAGTCCCGCGTGCCCGCGCAGTCGCCGCTCCAGCACCAGGAAGAGATCCGCGAGCGCCTGCAGATGCTGCTGCTGCCCAGCCGCGTGGCCGGCACCGCATTCGCGAGCCCCGGCCAGGTCGAGCGCACCATGCAGCTCCTCGGCCAGCAGCGCGACGTCGACATGGCGATGATCCCGGCGCCCACGCCGGACGCCGGTGCGATCGCCGCCGCCGACATCCAGGCCTGGTACGACAGCCACCGCGCCGATTACCGCGCGCCGGAAGAAGTGTCGATCGAGTTCGTCGAGATCCTCGGCGACGCGGTGCCCGAGCCGGCCGCGGCCGACGAAGCCACGCTGCGGACGCGCTACGAGCAGGAGAAGGCACGCTTCGTCGAGCCGTCGCAGCACCTGGTGTCGCACCTCCTGGTGCGCGTGCCCGACGGCGCCGATGCCGCCACGCGCGATGCAGCCAAGGTGCGTGCGGAGGGCCTCGCGGCCCAGGCGCGCGCCGATGGCGCAGACTTCGCGGCCATCGCGCGCGCGGAATCCGACGACGAAGGCTCCAAGGCCGGTGGTGGCGACCTCGGCTGGCTTGAGCAGGGGATCATGGGCGAGACCTTCGACAGCGCAGTGAAGGCGGCACAGCCCGGCGTCGCAAGCGATCCGGTGCTGACCGACTTCGGCTGGCACGTGCTGCTCGTGCGCGACGTCCGCGAGGGCAGGGACGTGCCGTTCGAGGACGCACGCGAGGAACTTGCCGCAGCCCAGGCCGTCTCCGACCGCGAGCGCGGCTTCAACGAGCTGATCGGCCGCCTGGTGGACCAGGTCTACCGCAACCCCAGCTCGCTGGGGCCGGCGGCTCGCGAGGCAGGCCTGCCGGTGCAGAAGGCGGGTCCCTTCGTCCGCGGCGGCGGTGAAGGCGTCGCTGCCAATCCGGCGGTGCAGCGCGCCGCGTTCTCCGACGCGCTGGTGCAGGACGGCACCGTCAGCGATCCGATCGAGCTCGGTACCAACCACAGCGTGCTGATCCGTGTGACCGAGCACCAGCCCGAGCGCGAGCGGCCGCTGGCCGAAGTCCGCGACCAGGTCGTCGCCTCGATCCGCGTCGACCGTGCCCGCCAGGCAGCGCTGGCCGAGGCCGACGCGGTCGTGGCCGAGATTGCAGGTGGCAAGGCGCTTGCCGAGCTCTCCGAGGCCCGCGGCTGGCAGCACATGGCACTGCCGGGCATGCGCCGCGGCATGCCGATGCCGTCCGCGGAAGCCAACGAGGCCATCTTTGCCGCCCCGGAGCCGGCGGAAGGCGGCGTGTCCGTCGGTCGCGTGGTGCAGGACGACGGCAGCATCGTCATCTATGCCGTGACCAGGGTGGTGCCGGGCGACGTGGCCGAAGCCAGCGCCGAGGAGCGCAGCATGATCGCGGGCCAGCTCGCGCGCCTGGCAGGCGACGAGGACGCGATGGCCCTGTTGCGCGCCCTGCGCAAGCAGGTGCGCGTCACCACGATCGAGGCGCGCCTGTAACCCGGGGCGGCCGCCGCACTCGCTGGAAACGAAGAAGCCCGGCCATGCCGGGCTTCTTCCGTTCGGGGCCTGCGCGGCATCCGCGCAGGCTTCCGCCAGTGCCGCTCAGTCGGCGGCGTCACCCGCGGGCTCTTCCAGACCGGTCATGCTGACGATGTTGTAGCCGGCATCGACGTAGGTGACTTCGCCGGTGATGCCCGAAGCGAGGTCCGAGCACAGGAACGCGGCGACGTTGCCGACGTCCTCGATGCTGACCGTGCGCCGCAGTGGCGCATGCGATTCGACGTGGCCGAGGATCTTCCGGAAGCCGCCGATGCCCGCCGCGGCCAGGGTCTTGATCGGCCCGGCGGAAATCGCGTTCACGCGGATGCCCTCGGGCCCCAGGTTGTAAGCCAGGTAGCGCATGGTGGCTTCCAGGCTGGCCTTGGCCACGCCCATCACGTTGTAGCTGGGCAGGGTGCGCACGGCGCCCAGGTAGCTCAGCGTCAGCACGGCGCCCTTGCGTCCTTGCATCAGTGGCCGCGCGCCCTTGGCGAGCGCTGCGAGCGAGTAGGCGGAGATGTCCTGCGAAATCGAGAATGCTTCACGCGACAGGCCGTCCAGGAACTGGCCGGCGATGGCCTCGCGCGGGGCGAACGCGATGGCGTGGATCAGGATGTCGAAGCCGTCCGGCCAGTGCGTGCCGAGGTCGGCGAACAGGGCGTCGATCTGGGCGTCGTCGGAGACATCCAGCGGGAAGACCGGACCGCCGCCCAGGCGCCCGGCCACGTCTTCGACGCGCGACTTGAGCTTTTCATTCTGGTAGGTGAAGGCCAGCTCGGCGCCTTCGCGATGCATCGCTTCGGCGATGCCGTTGGCGATGGAGCGCTGGCTGGCGATGCCGGTGATCAGTGCGCGCTTGCCCTGCAGGAATCCCATGGTGTGTTCGACTCTATGGAAGGGAGCTGGCTAGTTTGCCACGGGTGCCACCGAAGGGGCCGCGGCCGCCGGCACCAGCGCCTGGCGACCAGCCGTGCCGCCTGCGGAGCCGTGCGCCGGATTGAGGCGCCGGAGGCGCGCGGGATCGATGCCCGTGCGACGGGCGTAGCCGTCCAGGCCGGCGGGCTCCTCGGCAAGGTCGATCGCCACGAGGGGCGCGATCGGCCGGTCCAGCGCCTGCCGCCAATCCTCGTTTTCACCGGCCTCCACCATCAGGCACGACAGTGCATGCAGCTTGCGCACATAGGCGCGGGTGATGCCGGAAAGGCTTTCAAGGGCCTCCGGATCCGCGGCGGCCGCGCGCTGGTCATGGCGCCGCAGGGCGCCGAGCACGCGGTACTCGCCTGCGTTGAAGGCCATCACCGCGAGCCGCCAGTCGCCGGCGAACATGCCGTGCAGGGTCTTGAGATAGCGCACCGCCGCACGGGTGGCGTCGACGGGTGAAAGGCGTCCGTCGTAGCCGCCGCGCATCGGGATCTTGTGGTTGCGCGCGGTGACCGCGATGAACTGCCACAGGCCTGCAGGTCCGCTGCTGCTGCGCGCGCCGGGGCGATAGCCGCTTTCGACGAAAGGGATCAGCGCGTATTCGGTTGGCAGGTGGGCGCTGCGCAGCGCCTCGACCACGTAGCCGAACAGCGGCAGGACCTCGCTGTCGCCGGCGACGAGCTGGCCGGGGACGTGCGCGAAGTGCTGCCGCCAGCGCGGGCTGGCGTCCGTGCAGCCGGGCTGCGCGAGGCCGTCGACAAAGCGTTCGTAGATCGTCACGCCGTTCGTGGCGCCGGCGGGTGCGGGTACGACCGCCGACTGCGCGGGCGAGGTGGGCGCGGCCGGAGTTGGCTTAGCTCCGGCCGCCTCGATGGCGAGCGGTCCGGTCGGGCTTCCGGAGGCAGCAGCGCTGCCTTCGTCGACGGCGACCTGCCCGGTTTGGCCCGCGGCAGCCGGCCCCGCGAAGATCGCCAGCAGCAGCGCCAGCGCCGTCGCACACGTGCGCGCCCTCATGCGCGGAATCCGTCCTTCCAGCGCCGCAGTGCGGCGAAGGTGCCGACCCGGGAGAGGCCGTCGTCACCCGACCACGCGGCGACCGCCGCGCGTATCGCGGGCGCGTCCACGCGCAGGAAGGGATTGCAGGCACGCTCGAGGTCGAGCGTGACGGGAAGCGTGGGCAGGGAATCGTCGCGCAAGGCGGCCACCTCTTCGCTGCGGCGCGCCAGCGCCGGGTTGTCGGGGTCGACCGCCCGAGCGAAGGCGGCGTTGGACTGCGTGTACTCGTGCCCGCAGCACACCAGGGTGTCGCCGGGCAGGGCCGCGAGCCGGTCCAGCGACGCCAGCATCTGCGCCGGCGTGCCTTCGAACAGGCGACCGCAGCCGAGACTGAAGAGGGTGTCGCCGCAAAACAAGAGGCCATGGCCGTGGAATGCGATGTGGCTCACGGTATGGCCGGGCACGGCGAGGACTTCGAACGCATGGCCGGCGACTTCGAGCGGGTCGCCATCCCCGACCCGCCGGCTCGCCAGCGGGATCCGTTCATCGCCGGGCGCGACCACGACCAGGTCCGGCCAGCGCGTGCGCAGCGCGGCCACGCCGCCGATGTGGTCGTCGTGGTGGTGGGTCAGCAGCACCGCGTGCGGCCGCCAGCCGCCGGCGTCGGCGGCGGCCAGCACCGGTGCCGCGTCGCCGGGGTCGACCACGATTGCGCCACGCCCGTCCCCGGGCGGCAGCAGCCAGATATAGTTGTCGGCGAATGCGGGCAGTGCAAGCAGGGTCGGGGTCATATGCGGGACCCCGGTCGGGGGCTGGGCGTCTAGAATGGCGACCATGCCGCTCCGTTCCCGCCCCGGTCAACCCGACGCAGCCCAGGCCTGGTTCGCGTCCAGCGAAGGCGCAGTGCTGCTCGGCAGCGAGCGCGACGTCGTCGAACACGCGCTCCAGGAGCGCCCTGCACAGCCTTGGCTGTGGCTTGCGCCGCTGCCCCAGGCGCGACCCGAGGGCAGCCGCGGCCTGGCCCTGTACGCGCGCGGCGAACGCTTCGGCGGCGAGGTGTCGTGTGCGCTGCCCCTGCCCCTGCCCAGCGGCGCCTTCGGCACCGTGGTGCTGCAGCACGTGGCCACCCCCGACGCCCGCGGCGCCGAGCTGCTCGACGAGGTCGGGCGCGTGCTGGTGCCCGGCGGGCGCGTCCTGCTGTTCGCGCTCAATCCGCTGTCTCCCTATCGCTGGCGCTGGCGGGGCCACGGCCTGAGTGCGGCTGAACCCCTGTCCTGGCGTCGCCTGCTGCGCCGGGCGGGCCTGGAACCCGACGCGGTGTCGGAAGGCATGGGCCCGCGATGGGAACCGGTGCTCGATCCGCGACTGCAGCGTGGGACCGGCCTGCGCGCCGCCTACCTGGTGCGCGCCGAGCGGCGCAGCCAGCCCCTGACGCCGGTGCGGCAGCACCGCCTGCTGCCGGTGGCGACGGGAGCGGCTCCCGCATGAAGGCGGTGGAGGTGCATACCGACGGGGCCTGTCTCGGCAACCCCGGTCCCGGCGGCTGGGCGGCGCTGCTGCGCTATGGCGTGCGCGAGCGCGAGTTGGTCGGCGGCGAAGCGCTGAGCACCAACAACCGCATGGAGCTGATGGCGGCGATCGTGGCGCTGGAGACGCTGACCGAGGCGTGCGAGGTCACCCTGCACACCGACTCGCAGTACGTCCGCCAGGGCATCACCGAATGGATGCGCAACTGGGTCAGGCGCGGCTGGAAGACCAGCGGCGGCGACCCGGTGAAGAACCGCGACCTCTGGGAGCGCCTGCATGCCGCCACCGGCCGCCACGTCATCGACTGGCGCTGGGTGAAGGGGCATTCCGGCGACCCCGACAACGAGCGCGTCGACGAGCTCGCGCGCAACGAAGCCATCAAGTTCAAGGCCGCCGCCCGCTGAGCCCGGTCCCGACCGCTACGCCCCGTCACGCCACCCCAGAGATGCAGATGCGCCAGATCGTCCTCGACACCGAAACCACCGGCCTGGAATGGCGCAAGGGCAACCGCGTCGTCGAGATCGGCTGCGTCGAACTGGTCGAGCGCCGGCCCACCGGCCGGACCTGGCACCGCTATATCCACCCCGAGCGCGAGTTCGAACCCGGCGCGCAGGAGGTCACCGGCCTGACGCTGGACTTCCTCGCCGACAAGCCGAAGTTCGCGGCGATCGCCGACGAGTTCCTGGAGTTCATCGCCGGCGCCGAACTGGTGATCCACAACGCGGCCTTCGACGTCGGTTTCCTCGACAACGAGTTTTCGCTGCTGCCCGTCAGTCCCGGCAAGATCCGCGACCACGCGTCGGTGCTCGACTCGCTTGAAATGGCGCGCCAGCGCTACCCGGGCCAGCGCAACTCGCTGGATGCCCTGTGTCGCCGACTGGGTGTGGACAACGCGCACCGCCAGCTGCACGGCGCGCTGCTCGACGCCCAACTGCTGGCCGAGGTCTATCTGGCGCTGACGGCCGGGCAGACGGAGCTCGGGCTCGCCGGGCCTGTCGTGCCCGAAACGGCCGCGTCGCGACTCGCCCGGCCGCGTCCGGAGGCGCTCGGTCCGCGCCCACGCGTGATGGTGCCGGCGACCGAACTCGAGGCGCACCGCGAACGCGTGGATGCGATCCGCAGCCGCGCGGGACGGGCCTTGTGGGACGAGGCGGTGGAGGAGGCCGCAATCACGGCCTGAGGCAGAAGCGCGCCGCGCTCAGTGGCGGCGCACCAGCACCACGGTGACGTTGTCAGAGCCGCCGCCGTCGAGTGCCGCGGCCACCAGCCCGTCGACGCATTCCTGCGCGCTGCATTCGTTGTGCGCAAGCACGCGGGCGATGCCGCGGTCGTCGACTTCCTCGGTCAGGCCGTCGCTGCACAGCAGCAGTTGCATCCCGGGCGCCAGCTCGCCGGACATGGTCTCGACGTTGAGCGCCTGGGGATCGGTCACGCCCAGCGCCTGGGTCACCACGTTGCGGTGCGGGTGGCTGCGGGCCTGGTCGATGCTGATCGCGCCCTGGGTAATGAGCTCTTGGACGTAGCTGTGGTCTTGCGAAAGCTGGGCCAGCTTGCCATCGCGCCAGATGTAGACGCGGCTGTCGCCGACCCAGGCCACTTCGAAGCGGTTGCCGCTGATGCGCGCGGCGACCACGGTGGTGCCCATGGGCAGGGCGTCCTGGCGCTTGCGCGAGGCGCTGATGATCTCTTCGTCGGCGATGCGGATCGCCTGCGCCAGCGACGTGCCCTGGCGGGTCTCGCGCACGATCGCCTCGCGCGCCAGCGCGCTGGCGACCTCGCCATATTCATGACCGCCCATGCCGTCGGCCACCAGCCACAGGCCCAGCTCGCTGTCGCCGTAGTAGGTGTCTTCGTTGAGCTCGCGGCGCAGGCCGACGTGCGTGAGATGGCCGAACTCGATCATGCGCTTGCCGCGTTTCCCAGAAGGGCTGCATGAGAGAACGGAGGCGGCAGGCGGGAGAGGTCAGCTGGCATGCGGTGTGGAATGTTTTGCGCGGATCGAGGAGAGGAGAGGATGGTATACGGCGAGTGGAGGGGGTGTGGGGATTGGCCTTTGGTCGGGTGGATATGGCGGAAAGCCCTGGGGTCATGTGGGTGCCCGGGGCGTCTTGCGGGGATTGTCCGGCCTTCGGCCGGGCGCCCTTCGGCGCTGCGCGCCTTCGGGTCGAATCGGAGGGTTGAATCGAGCTGCCCCCCTCTCCGCCAGATACGCGAAAACCCCCTTGCGGGGGCCTTTGCGTATCTGGCGCATCGCGTTCCGGGGGAAAGTAGGCGTGAGGCTGAGCGCAAGGATGTCGCCTACCTAAAGCTGCGGCCGCGAGACTAACGCGAAGTGGGGAGCCAAGCCACTGGAACATCCTCACTACCGGCACAAGGCTGGCCAAGACTGCTAAAAGGGTTGGGGATAGCTAGAAGGCCAGCGGTACCCCGACAAGGCATGTCGGGGTACCGTTGGCTTGTTGATCTGCAAGCATTGGAACCGCCCACACCGAAGGTCAAGTCCGCCCGAGAGCGCCAGGGTTGAATGCAGGATGAGGCTAACGAGCTATGACGAAAAGAATCCAGTTTCGGTCAGTGACTGGAATCGAAAGTTCGTCGATTCAGAAACACGCGCTGCTGGAAAGTTCATCCGGACATCACCCGCACAAGCTGCTGGACTAGTATCACCGAAACCATGCCGAACACAATGTAGGCGATGGGCCATGCCCAGTCCGGTCGTCTCAATCGCACGTAGGCCGCGATGATGCCCCCGATAATAAATCCAGCGGGGATTGCTAGGACCCAGAAATTCATGGAATCACCAATTATCCAAGCCAGGATACTCGGCTTTGCATTGTTTACTGGTCGATGACAGCTCACCCATGGCGAGCCCGAAACTCGCGCCGGCGGCTAGACAAAGGGCAAGCCCGACCCCGCTTGGAGATGTAGCACATGCAGCCACCATTCCAGTCCCCGCCAGTGCCGAGGAAGCGGTGGCTAGATTAGCCCTGTCGCATGCGTCGAGGCGCGATCTCTCAAAGCTGTGGCGATCATGGGCAATCAACTCCTGCTGGGTGATCGACCCGCCACCTTCCGAGCCACCCCACCCGGCACCCCAGCCTGAGTAGAAGAGCAGGTTACTTTCCCACGAACTGACACCGCAAGGTCCGAGTTCACACGGCATCGGTAGAACAGGACACAAATAGTGTTCGCACATGCGTTTGCCGACGCCATTCCCCGGGTTGAAGCCAGCTTCGATGTCTGCCTCATGCCACTTTGCGGAATCCGGACTTATGCAAATGAAATCGCCGCACATATCGGGCTCTGGCAATTGCCAAATGCTGTCGTCAACTGCGACCCGTGGGGCTGTTATGGTGAAAAGGAAATCAGGATCTGAGAGTGTGCTCCTCAATTTAACAAGATTTGCCGCGCGAACCTGCGGGATATCTGAGGTGCCAGCTATTGCTTCCTCGAACGTTAGTGAAGCCTCAGGTTCACCAGGCCGATTCAAGTAGATGCGGTCAGTCGTCTTGTCTATCAGCAGGCTCACTCCTCCCTGCATTTCCACGTACAACTGTTCGCTGGAGGGGTCTGACGAGGCGTAAATTAGACCCGAGTCGCTTGCGGAGACGACCGGTGGAATCGTGAATAGCAACAATGCAACAGTCGTGACTAGATATTTCATGCCATGCTCCTTGGCAGTGGAACTTCCGAATGCGTTTTCTACACCATAATTGGACAGCGCGGCAATTTCGCTTGATGGTGAAACCGCTCGATCTGATATAGGGAAGGTCTGAAAATTCGTCCTGACGTTGCAATTTCAGGATTGAAGAAGGGCTGCCACCTCCACCTTGCCGCGTTCTTCGATGGGCAGAAGGTGCGGCAGGATATAACGCTAGGAACGATTATCGGAGAGTATTGGAAGGAAACGGTTACCAGCGGCGACGGTAGGTACTTCAATTGCAATTTGCAGAAGAAGTCCTGCACGCGCGCGGGCCTGGTACGTTTGCTCGCGGTGACGATGCGAAGTGGGGCAACCTCCACTTCGCCCTTAGCTACCTGGCCAAGGCGAACTACTACAAGCGGTTCATTCTTGACCGTGCTGTGTGGCAGCGGCGCTGTAGCATCCAGCGTCGGCGGCCCTGCGGGATCAACAGCCATGCTAGCGGTCATGGTCACGGTGATCGCAGCTTACGACTGCTTACGACCTGATCTTCGACCCCGGCGCGGTCTCCGCGCGTCATCACCGGGACAAGAGGGACTTCCTCCGTCTCGGCACCCCAGCGGGAGAAATTGGAAGCTGGCTCGAATCGTGGCTTGCTTAGAAGCGCGAGGTGCGGGACGTTGGGAATAAAGTAAGTAACGAAAAGGCCACTCCGAAGAATGGCCTTTAAGATCAATACGTTAAGTCATAAACTGGCGGAGAGGGGGGGATTCGAACCCCCGAGGCGCTATAAACGCCTGCCTGATTTCGAGTCAGGTACATTCAACCGCTCTGCCACCTCTCCGGTGGTCCCGGCCACGAGGGCCGGGGGCGCAATGATACGGCGATGGGGCGGGGCCCACAAGACGAGCCGCTACACTGTGCGGCCCCGAAGACGCCGCGGCCGCATCCATGTCCGAGATCATCGTTCCCGTCTCCTTTGGCGAGCTGCTCGACAAGACCTCGATCCTGCAGATCAAGTCCGAGCGCATGAGCGACGAAGCCAAGCTGGCCAACGTCCGCCGCGAACTCACGGCGCTGGAGAACACCTGGATGGCGCACCCGGCCGCCGGCAACGACATCGCCCGCCTGCGCGCGGACCTGAAGGCGGTCAACGAGCGGCTCTGGGAGATCGAGGACGACGTCCGCCTGAAGGAGAAGGCCCAGGCCTTCGACGACGATTTCGTCCGCCTGGCGCGCAGCGTCTACCTGGAAAACGACGAGCGCGCGCGGATCAAGAAGGCGATCAACCTCGCGCTTGGCTCGAGCTACGTCGAGGAAAAGTCGTACCAGGACTACGGCGCCGGCGGCTGAGCATTGGCGGCCACCGTGCCGCGGCCCGTGCCCTTCAGCCCGGATGCTCGGCGCGGTAGCGTTCGAACGCGCCGATCGCCTCATCCACGGTGATGAGGTCCATCACCCCTTCGCGCTCGATCTTCGTGCCCCAGCGCAGCCGGGCCGACGGCTTGCCCAGGAAGCGGCGCGCGGCGTCGTCGTAACGGTCCACGCAGTAGCGGCGGTCGGAGTACGGGCCGCTGCGGGCAGGGTCGGTCGCCGCATGCAGCCCCAGCACCTTCGTGCCCATGGCGTTGGCGATATGGGTGGGCCCGGAGTCGGGCGTCATCACCAGGTCGGCGCGTTCGAGCAGGGCCGGCAGCTGCTTCAGCGTGTCCTTGCCCACCAGGTCGAGCAGCGGCACCCCGGCCGCGGCGAGGATGGCGTCGGCGGTGTTCCGCTCCAGTTCGCTGCGGCCGCCGCACAGCACCACGCGCCAGCCCTGCGTCACGGCATGTGCGGCGACCGCGGCGTTGCGCTCCGGGCTCCAGTTGCGCAGGGCGTGGCTGGAGCAGGGCGAGACCACCAGCGTCGGCTGGCCGTCGTCGGGCCATTGCGCGCGCGCCCATGCGCGGGCGTCCGCGGGCACGGGCAGGTTCCACTCGATGCGGTCCTGGCGCAGGCCCAGCGGTCGCACGAACGCGCCGAGCACGTCCAGCACATGGCTCCCGGCATCGGCGGGAATGCGCTCGTTGACGAACAGCCCGTGCAGCTCCTTGGAGCGCGCGCGGTCGTAGCCGATGCGCCGCCGCGCCCGCACCGTGCGTGAGAGCAGGTTGGCGCGCAGCGCGAGCTGCATCAGCAGCAGGGCGTCGAAGTCGCGCCCGGCAAGCTCCCGGCGCAGTGCCCCCATGCCCTCGCGCCCGGTCTTCTTGTCGTAGACCACGAACTCCACGCCGGGCAGGCCTTCAAGCAGGCGCTGCTCGCCCTTGCCGATGATCCAGGTCAGCGCGACGTCCGGCCAGGCCCGCTGCAGCGTGTGCACCAGGGGCAGGACATGGGTCACGTCGCCGAGCGCGGACAGGCGCAGCAGGCAGATGGCACGCGGTGGATCGTTATCGGACTTGGACAAGCTTGCTAGACTCCGGCGGATGGCACAATTCGACGCCACCGAGAGCCTGACGCCGTTCCGCGCCGGACCTGGCGGGCGCGGTATCGGCTCGATTCTGTTCGACCAGACGCAGCTGCGGCAAGCCGACCCCCGCTGGTTCGACCCCGACGCCTGGGGGCCGCGTGCCGTCCCGGTGTCGGGCAGCGGCCGCGGCGGCGCCTGGTTCATCCAGGACACCAGCCACGGGCCCTGCGTGCTGCGCCATTACCTGCGGGGCGGCATGGCCGCGGCGGTGAGTCGCGACCGCCATCTGTGGCGCGGCGTCGAACGCGTGCGCAGCTTCGCCGAGTTCCGGCTGCTGCGTGAGCTCGGCAAGCGCAAACTCCCGGTGCCGCAGCCCATCGCGGCCTCCTATGTGCGCGAGGGGCCGACCTATCGCGCGGCGATCCTGATGCAGCGCCTCATGGATGTGCGCTCGCTTGCGGACATGGCGGCCGGCGATCCGGCCACAGTGCCGTGGGAAGACACCGGACGCCTGGTCGCGCGCTTCCATCGCGAAGGGCTCGACCATGCCGACCTCAATGCGCACAACATCCTTTATGACGACGCCGGCCGCGGCTGGCTGATCGATTTCGACCGCAGCCGCATGCAGATCCCGGCCACCGGCTGGCGTGCACGCAACCTGTCGCGCCTGGAGCGCTCCCTGCTCAAGGTCCGCGGCGCGCGCAGCGAGGCCGAGGTGCGCGAGGATTTCGCCCGCCTGCGCCGTGGCTACGACAAGCATTGGGAGCGGGGTATCTGAGCATGGCCTGGGCGCTGCGGTTCCAGGGGGTGGGCAGCGCGTCGGCGGTGTCGCTGGGTTCCCCGATGGCCACCATCGAGCGCGATGGCGTGCCGTGGCTTGCCATCGACTGCGGCGCGGAAGGCCTGACCGCCTATCTCGCACGCTATGGCGCGCCGCCGCCGGCACTGTTCATCACCCACGTCCATCTCGACCACGTCGCCGGCTTCGAGCGCCTGTTCGTGGCGAACTATTTCGACCCCGCGCGTCGCGGCCGCATGCCACTGTACGTGCCGGTGGACGTGCTGCCGCTGCTGCACCGGCGCGTGGCCGCGTATCCCAATGCGCTCGCCGAGGGCGGCGCCAATTTCTGGGATGCGTTCCGCGTGGTGCCGGTGGGCGATGCCTTCTGGCACGACGGCGTGCGCCTGGAAGTGTTCGAAGCGCGCCATCACTGGCCGCGCACCGCCTTCGGGCTGCGGCTGCGGGGCAGCCTGGCCTGGACCGGCGACACCCGCCCGATCCCCGAGGTGCTGGCGGCAGCCGCCGACCAGGGCGAACTCATCGCCCACGACTGCGGCCTGCACGGCAACCCCTCGCACACCGGCATCGACGACCTGGAGCGCGAATACACGCCGGAGCTGCTGGCCCGCTGCGTGCTCTACCACTACGCCAGCGAGGCCGACGGCGACGCCCTGCGCGCGCGCGGGCACCGCGTGGCCCGTCCCGGCGAGGCGTTCGCGCTGGCCGAGCCGGTGCCGCATCAGGCGCTGTCGCCCTGAATGGAGGCAGCCCCGCCAACTTGCCTCGGCACCCGCGTCGATCGATACCGTTGCTGCCTTCCGGCCCTGGCGGGGTTTTCGATCTAGCGTCGCGAGGGGCCGACGGGGCCACCATGGAAACCTGCGAGCGGGCCCGTTGCGTGGCGCGCTTTGGAACTGGCGGAGAGAGGGGGATTCGAACCCCCGAAGCGCGGTTTAGACGCTTACACACTTTCCAGGCGTGCTCCTTCAACCACTCGGACACCTCTCCGCACCTGCCCGTGCGTCATGCCTGCCTTGGCGCGGCCGCACGGGACCCGCAATTCTAGCCTTCCCGTGGTTGCGTCGACAAGGAACATCGGTGTCGGGGGCGTCGGGAGGGCGCGGGAGGGCGCGGGAGGGCGCGGGTGGGCGCGCGGGACGGCGGGCTGGTGGGTGCTCCGTGGGCTGTCCCGCTGCGCGGGCCTTTATGCCCACTGCGCACCCCCCAGCCCGCCTTGCGACGCCGTGCCGCAGGCCGCCGGCGGAGTACCCCGCGCGCCCTCCGCCTCCGCAGCCATCGCCCACATCTTCACGTGGCAGAATGGCGCCATGTCCTATCTCGTCCTCGCCCGCAAGTGGCGCCCCAAGCGGTTCGCCGAGTTGGTGGGCCAGGAACACGTGGTTCGCGCGCTGGTCAACGCGCTCGATTCCGGCCGCGTCCACCACGCTTTCCTGTTCACCGGCACCCGCGGCGTCGGCAAGACCACGATCGCGCGCATCTTCGCCAAGAGCCTCAACTGCGAGCGCGGGGCTTCGAGCGATCCCTGCGGCGAGTGCGAGACCTGCCAGGCGATCGACGCCGGCCGCTACATCGACCTGCTCGAGATCGACGCCGCCTCCAACACCGGCGTCGACAATGTCCGCGACCTGATCGACAACGCGCAGTACATGCCCTCGCGCGGCCGCTACAAGGTGTACCTGATCGACGAGGTGCACATGCTGTCGAAGGCGGCGTTCAACGCGCTGCTGAAGACGCTCGAGGAGCCGCCGGAGCACGTCAAGTTCCTGTTCGCGACCACCGATCCGCAGAAGCTGCTGGTGACCGTGCTGTCGCGCTGCCTGCAGTTCAACCTCAAGCGCCTGGAGGAAGAGCAGATCCGCGGCCAGATCGCGAAGATCCTTGTTGCCGAAGGCATCTCGGCCGAGCCCGGCGCGGTGCGCCAGCTGGCCAAGGCCGCCGACGGCAGCATGCGCGATGGCCTGTCGCTCCTCGACCAGGCCATCGGCTACAGCGGCGCCGGCGCGAATGTCGCGCTGACCGACCAGGCGGTGGCGACCATGCTCGGTTCGGTGGACCGGACCCAGGTCGCGGCGCTGCTGGCGGCGCTGGCGCACGATGACGGCGATGCGCTGATGGCCACGATCGAGGTGCTCGCGGGGTTTTCGCCCGACTGGGCCGGTGTGCTCGACGCGCTGGCTGAAGCGCTGCACCGCATCCAGGTAAAGCAGCTGGTGCCGGGCGCCGGGACCGAGGCCGACGGCATCGACGTCACGGACTTGGCCGCCACGCTGCGGCCCGAGCTGGTGCAGCTCTGGTACCAGATGGCGGTGGGTGGACGCCGCGACATCAACCTCGCGCCAAGCGCGCGGGTGGGCTTCGAGATGAGCCTGCTGCGCATGCTCGCGTTCCGGCCCGGCGAGGGCCGGGCGGCGGCTGGAAGCGGTGGCGGAACGAGCACCACGGCTGCCGGCCAGGGTGGTGGCCGCTCGGCCGCGGCCGCGGCGCGTGCGGCGCTGGAGGGAGCCGCACCGGTGCCGCCGACCGCTGCGCCGCAGCCCCCGCCTCCGGCCCGGGCCCCGCAGCGAGTGCAGGAGGCTGCACCACCTCGAATGATGGCGCCCACGGCACCCGCGGTGACCACCGCGGTGGAGGACGCGCCGCCGTGGCTCGAGTCTCCCTCGCCGAACATGGATATGCCCGTGCCGCCCGTCGAAGCACGGCGCCAGGACGCCGTGCCGGCCCCTGTTGTCCCGGAGCGACCGGTCGCCCCGCCACCGGCGTCGCGTACCAGCGTGCTGGCGCCAGTCGATGTTGATGCCGGCTCGTGGCCGGACTTCATCGCGGGACTCGAGCTGCGCGGACCGGTGCGCGAGCTCGCGGCCAGCTGCGCCTTCGTTGCGCTTGGCGGCGACGTGCTGCGCCTGTCGCTGCCCGAGTCCGACGACCATCTGCGCGCGCCCTTCCTGGTGCAGCAGTTCGCCGACGCGCTGGGCACGGCATGGGGCACGCCGCCGCAGATCCGTTTCGAAGCGGGCATCGCGGTGAGCGACACCCTGCATGCGCGCAACGAGCGCGTGCGCGACGAGCGCCAGAGCGCGGCCGAAAACACCTTCAACAAGGATCCGCATGTGCAGCGCCTGATGGAGCAGGGCGCGCGCGTAGTCCCGGATTCGATCAGACCCATACAGGAACAGGAGCACTGACATGCGCGGAAATATCGCCCAGATGATGCAGCAGGCGCAGAAGATGCAGGAAAACCTGCAGAAGGCGCAGGCCGAGCTGGCCAACCTCGAAGTGACCGGCAGCGCCGGCGGCGGCATGGTCGAAGTCACCCTGACCGGCCGCAAGGAGTGCCGCAAGGTGCGCATCGACCCGAGCGTGCTGTCGGATCCTGAGATGGCGGAGGACTTGATCGCCGCCGCCTTCAACGACGCGAGCAACAAGATCGACGCCGAGTCGCAGACGAAGATGGGTGCGGCCACCGCCGGCATGCCGCTGCCGCCCGGCATGAAGATGCCGTTCTGATCCGGCATCGCCCGGCGTCCGTCACACGGTGAGCGTTCCCCTGCTCGAACAGTTGGTCGAGGCCTTCCGGGTCCTTCCCGGCGTTGGCCAGAAGACTGCCCAGCGCATGGCCTACCACGTGCTCGAGCGTGGGCGCGATGGCGGCCGGCGGTTGGCCGAGGTGCTGGGCGAAGCGGTGGAGAAGATCGGCCACTGCGAGCGCTGCCGCGATTTCAGCGAAACCCCGCTGTGCGCGACCTGCGCCAGCGCTTCGCGCGACGCGCAGCTGCTGTGCGCCGTGGAGTCGCCCGCCGACCGCCTCGCGATCGAGCAGGCCACCGGGTACCGCGGCCTGTACTTCGTGCTGCAGGGTCGGCTCAGTCCGCTCGACGGCATCGGCCCGCGCGAGCTCGGCCTGCACCTGCTGGGCGAGCGCCTGGCGCAGGGCGAGGTGCAGGAACTGATCATCGCCACCAACCCCACCGTCGAGGGCGAGGCCACTGCGCACTACCTGGCACAGCTCGCGCGCCAGCACGGCGTGCGCCCCAGCCGCCCCGCGCACGGCCTGCCGCTGGGCGGCGAACTCGAATACGTCGACCGCGGCACCCTGTCGCATGCCTTCGGCAGCCGCGGCGAGATGGCCTAGGAGAGTCCATGAGCACCATCTTCCACAAGATCATCCGGCGCGAAATCCCCGCCGACATCGTCTACGAGGACGAGCACCTCATCGCTTTCCGCGACATCGCGCCGCAGGCGCCGGTGCACGTGCTGTTCGTGCCGAAAGAGGACGTCGCCACGCTCAACGACCTGTCGGGCGACCAGGCAGAAACCGTCGGCCGCCTGGCGCTGGCCGCGGCGGCGTATGCCAAGCGCGAAGGCCTGGCCGAAGACGGCTACCGCATCGTCATGAACTGCAACGAGGACGGCGGCCAGACCGTGTTCCAGATCCACCTGCACCTGCTCGCCGGTGCACCGCTGGGACGCTTCGGGACGCCTGCCTGACGCCTACCAGTAGCCCCACCATGGCCACGGGGCCGGGCGCGTGAAGAACACGCGCTGGCGCTCGGGCCAGAGGTACACGACGTCGGCGTCGAGCAGCGGGAAGCGATAGCTGTAGCCGCCGATGCTGCGGCTCTCATGCCCGCTCAGGCGACCGGTGAACGTCACCTCGCGATTGGCCTCGAACACCGCGGGATCGTAGAACCCGGAGCGACAGGCGATGAAGCGGCCGCCGGTGTCGCTGTCGGCCCAGTACGGGCGGCCGAAGTGGTCCAGGCGCGTGGAGACCATCTCGAAGCAGGTGCTGTCCGCGCGCGGCTCGACCTGGACGATGCGTCCGCCCCAGCGCACCAGGCTGCCGGTGGCGTCGACCTCGGCGGCGTCGTGCGGGGTGAGTGGCGCGTAGTCGCCCTGCAGCGGTTGCGGGTGGGTGGCGCAGGCCGCCAGCAGCGCGGTGGCGGCCAGTGCAAGCAGGGTGCGGATGCGCATGGAGGTCTCCGTTGGATGGGGTGCCGATGCGATGCCGGCGTGCCGGTGTCAGGGGCGATGCGCGCGCAGGTCGCGCAGGAGCGCGCGTGCTTCGTCCTCCTGCTTGGGAGCGTAGCGCCAATCGCTGAAGCGCGCGGTGAGGGGCGTGAGCGCGGCGGACCGGGGTCGCAGCTCCACCACGCGCGCCGCCCATGCGGTCGCGGTCTCGTGCGGCTGCCGCCCCAGGCCGAGGCGCCGGTAGCGCGCCCCGAGCCGGTGCCAGGCGCGCAGCACCGGATCGCGTTCGCGTTCGCCGCGCGCGACCAGCCAGAGCATGCCGGCCAGGGCCACGCATGCCACGAGTGCGAACAGCAGCGCCAGCTGGACGCCGTCGAGGTCGCGGCCGGTCACTGCGTGCAGGATGCTTTGCTGGCGATCGGCATCGAAGCCCAGCACCATGTCGTTCCAGCCGCGCCGCATCCAGTCGCCGATGTCCATCATCGGGGCCAGCGCCCGGAGACCGGCCGGGCTGCGCCCGGTGCGGTCGGCGAGGGTGTCGTAGATGCGCTCGGGCGCCACGGCCGCGGTCGGGTCGACGCGCACCCAGCCGCGCTCCGGCAGCCAGATCTCGGCCCAGGCGTGGGCGTCGGAGTTGCGCACGATCCAGTAGTCGCCGACCGGATTGCGGTAGCCGCCGACGTAGCCGGTGGCTACGCGCGCCGGAATCCCGGACGCGCGCATCAGCACCACGAAGGCCTGGCTGAAGTGCTCGCAGAAGCCCTGCTTCTGGTCGAACAGGAATTCGTCCACGGCGTGGCGCCCGGGCAGGGGCGTGCCCAGCGTGTAGCCGAACTCGGCGCGGATCCACGCCAGCGCGCGGTTGGCGATGGCCGCGTCCGCTGCCGCGCCTTCGCCGGTCTCGGCGCGCCAGACCTGCGCCAGGGCCAGCGTGCGTGGATTGAAGCCGTCGGGCAGGCGCAGCGCCGCGCTGCGCAGGAACGGCCGGAGTTCGGGCTCGAACACGACCGGCGCGGCCGAGGTCATCCGCCAGCGCGTGACCGATGACAGCGGGCGTCGCGTGGACAGGACCTGTTCGTACGTCCGCTCGACCCCGTCGGGCACGTCGACCGGAAGCTCGAGCGCGACCAGCATGCGGCGCTCCGTGGGTTCGACCTCGACCTCGTAGCTGTAGCGTCGCGCGCCGTGCTCGACGGTGGCGGCCGGCAGCGCGCTGAACCAGCGCGAAGTCGTCCACTCGCGGCCGTCGTAGTTCCACAGCACCGGCCCGCGCCAGTACATCTCCGATGTCGGAGGGACAGGGCCGTCGAAGCTGACGCGCAGCGCCGGGCTGTCGTCGTTCATCATGTCGAGCCACTGGCCGGGCGCCATGCTGTCCGAGAGGCCGGGCAACGAGATCACGCGCTCGGGCACGCCCCACAGCGGCGTCGCCATGCGCGGAAACAGCCAGAATGCGGCCAGCGCCAGCGGCAGGCCGATGGCGGCCATGGCCGCGACGCGACGCAGGCGCTCGCGCGCGGGCAGGGTGCGGGTCTCGTCGCTTTCCAGTTCGGCCAGGCGCAGCATCGCGGCCAGCGCCGCCAGTGCGCCGCCAAGTCCCAGCACCAGGCTCAGCGGCCCCTGGTCGAGCAGGAAGGTCGCGAACGGCGCGAACAGTGCAAAGCCGAGCAGGCTGCGTCCGTCGCGCAGCGTGCTGAGCTCCATCGGCTTGAGCGCGAGCATGGCCGCCAGCAGCGCGCAGCCGGTGTCGCGGCCGAAACCGAAACCCGACTGGACCAGCACCAGCGCGACCAGCGCCACCGAAAGCACCACGCGCAGCGCACCGGGAAGGCGTCGCCGCCACGACAGCGCGCCGACCAGCACTGCGACCGCGGCGAGGCCGGCGGCCAGCGGCCCCGGCAACTGCAGCAGCAGGGACAGGAGGCAGGTCGCGGCCGCGCCCAGGGTCCACGCCCGCGCCTGCGGATCCAGCGCCATGCTGCGGCGTGCCTCAGCCACGGCCGGGCTCCGAGTCAGTCGCTGCGGGCAACAGCGCCAGCGCGCGCAGGCAGGCGTGGCGATGCGCGGCACCGCGACCGGGGCCGATGGCCTGCCGCGGCAGCTTCAGCCGATAACGGCGACCTTCGCGCTCGGCGTCGTCGACCCAGCGCGCCAGGCGGCGGATGCGTTCTTCGTATGCAAGCGTTAACTGCGACCAGTCCAGCACGACGTCGGCGCCCTGGGGCTGCTCGTACTCGCGCACCAGCAATGCCCCGCGCCGCGCGGACGGCTTCCAGGCGATCGCACGCCGCGAGTCGCCGCGGCGGTAGGCGCGCAGGTGGTGCACATCATCCCCCGCCGGATGCAGCCGCGCCTGGGGCGCATCCCCGGCACCGTGCGGCAGCGGCGGCGCCTCCGCCTCGGGTCGCGGATACACCAGCAGTGGCTCCACGGGCCAGGCATAGGCCCAGGCGCGGGCGATGCCGAGCGGTCGCGTCGTCGAGATCGTGATGCGTCCCGGCCGCAGCCAGCCGCGCTGCCGGGTGGGCAGCGCCAGGCGCGCCTCGCCGGCGCCGTCGACCAGCGAGGCGAAGGTCTCCACGCCGCCCACCGCCACGCGCAGGCCGCGCCGCGCGCGCGCCGGATCCGCACGCAGGTGCACGCGCAGCGTCAACGGCGCACCCGCCGGTACCGGCTCGGCGTCGACGGCAACCACGCGCAGCGCGGACAGCTGCAGGTGCGCGGCAAACAGACTGGTATTGCCGGCACCGGCCAGCAGCAGGGCCAGCAGCAGGGCGGGGTTGTTGTTGTAGTTCAGCGCGCCCAGCAGCATCACCGCCAGCAGGGCGACGAAGAACGCGCCGAAGGCGGTCGGCAGGACGTAGATGCGGCGGCGGTCGAAGGTGACCGGCAGCGACTCCGGGCGCCGCGGGCGAGCGAACGACCCCAGGCGCGCGCGCAGGCCGGCCAGCCACCCGAGCACCATGTTCAGTCGACCGCGACGGCGTGCAGGATCGCCTGCGCCAGTCCGGCTTCGTCGCCGGCGTCGGCATCGGCCACGAGGCGATGCGCGGCGACCGCGGCGAACAGCGTCTGCACGTCATCGGGCAGCACGTGGCCGCGCCCGAGCAGCAACGCGTGCGCACGCGCCGCACGCAGCAGGGCGATGCCGGCGCGCGGCGACAGGCCGACGCGGATCCCGGCGTGGTGGCGGCTGCGCTCGAGCAGCGCCTGCACGTAGCGCACGAGCGCGTCGCTGGCATGCACTGCCATCACCGCCTCGCGCAGGCGCAGCACCTCGTCGGCGCCAAGCACCGGCATCGCGCGCGCGATCAGGTCGCGGCGGTCGATGCCGGCCAGCAGGGCGCGCTCGGCATCCGCGTCCGGATAGCCCAGCTGCAGCCGGAGCAGGAACCGGTCGAGCTGTGAGTCGGGCAATGGATAGGTGCCGGCAAGATCGACCGGGTTCTGGGTGGCGATGACGAAGAACGGATCGGGCAGCGCGTGCGTGGTGCCGTCGACGGTGACCTGGTGTTCGGCCATGGCTTCGAGCAGCGCGCTCTGCGTGCGCGGCGGCGCGCGGTTGATCTCGTCGGCCAGCAGCACGTGCGCGAACACCGGGCCGGGATGGAAGGTGAAGCGCGCGGCCTGCGCGTCGTACACCGAGACGCCGACGATGTCGGAGGGCAGCAGGTCGGATGTGAACTGCACGCGCTGGAAGCCAAGGCCCAGCGTCGCGGCCAGCGCATGCGCCAGCGTGGTCTTGCCCAGTCCGGGCAGGTCCTCGATCAACAGGTGGCCGTCCGAGAGCAGCGCCGTGAAGGCGAACCGGACCGCCTGCGCCTTGCCCAGTACCAGTGAGTTCACCTGGTCCTGCGCATCATGCAGGGCATTGCGCAGGGGGTCGGGTAGCATGTCCGGGTTTGCGGACTGGGCTGTCATGCCGTGCTCCGTGAGGGTCCATCGAAGTGTAACGAGGTCGTTGCCGGATGCGGGAAAAGATCGACGCGCGTGCGACCTTCGTCGCCCTGTGGTGCGCGCTGCTGCTGCTCAAGGCAGTGGTGGCGGCGCGCCTGCCACTGTTCGTGGACGAAGCCTTTTACTGGCAGGAGAGCAGGCACCTGGCCTGGGCCTACTCCGACCTGCCGGGGCTGACGGCGTGGCTGATCCGCATCGGCACCTCGGTCTTCGGCGACGACGCGTTGGCGCTGCGCATGCCGTTCCTGCTGCTGGCGTCGCTCGTGCCGTGGCTCGTGGTGCGCATCACCGCGCGCGAGTACGGCGAGCGGATGGGCTGGCTGGCGGGCATCGCCGCGCTGCTGCTGCCGTTGTCGGGCACGCTCGGGCTGATGGCGCTCCCGGACGCGCCCATGGTCGTGGCCACTCTGTTGTGCCTGGATGCCGGCACGCGTTTGCTGCGCAAGGTCGGCTATGGCGCCGCGCTGCAGCTTGCCATGGGCCTGGCCATCGGCGCGCTCAGCCACTATCGCTTCGCGGCGGTGATCGGCGTGGGCGCGCTTGCGCTGTTGATACTGCCGCAGGGGCGGCAGGCCCTGCGCGATCCACGGCTGTGGATCGCCATCGCCTTCGGTGCCGCGGCATGGACCCCGCTGCTGGCCTGGAACTTCGAGAACGCGGAGGCCGGCCTGCGCTTCCAGCTGGTTGATCGCCACCCCTGGGCATGGCAGGCCGATGGCGCCTGGTTCATCGCCATCCAGACGCTGCTGGCCACGCCGCTGCTGTTCGCGGGCCTGCTGTGGGCCGGCTGGCGCGGCGCCTTCGCGAAGTCCGAGCCGGTGCGCTTCATCGCGCTGTCAGGTGGCTTGGTGGTGCTCGGTTTCTTCGTGCTCGGCTTCTTCGCCGACACGGAGCGGGTGAGCTTCCATTGGCCGCTGCCGGGCCTGGTGGCGCTGTTGCCGTTGCTGCCCGCCTTGCTGCAGCGCTGGCCGCGCTGGCTGCGCGTGCTGGCCTGGGCCACCGCCGGCGCCGGGCTGGCAGCCGTCCTCGGTTACTACGCGCTGGTCTCGGTGCCCGAGCTGCGCGCACGGACCGCATCGCTGAAGTGGTACCCGTCGAACTTCGCAGGCTGGGACGTGCTGGCCGATGGCGTGCGCGAGGTGCGCGAGGGCATGCCCGAAGGCACGCGGCTGGTGGCCGACAACTTCAAGGTCGGTGCCGAACTCGGTTTCGCGCTGGGCGACCCCGCGATCGAAGTGCTCGAGCATCCGGTGAACCGCCAGCATGGCCGCGCGCCACAGCTGCGCCTCTGGGGCCTGGAGGCGACGGGCGCCACCGACCCGGGTGGGCCTGTGCTGCTGGTCGTCGCCGCCAGCGAAGTCGAATACAAGCACCTGTTGTTGCGTTACCACGCCCTGTGCAGGCGCTTCGGGCCGCTGCCACCGCCCCGCGTATTGAACGTCGACCATGGGCGCACGCGGTTCCTGCTGTTCGCGATGGATGCGAGCGAGGCCCGTACCGACGGTGATGCGTGCACGCTCCCGGCGATGGCCTGGCTCGACACCCCCGCGGCCGGTGCGCGGCTCGACCGGACCTTCGCGGTCGAAGGCTGGGCGTTCAAGGACGGCGTCGGCATCGAGCGCGTGGAAGTGACGCTGGATGGTCGCGTCGTGGCGGAAGCCGACTACGGCATCCACAGCCCCGGAGTGGCCGACTACTGGGACATCTCCACCGATGCCAGCCATCCGCGCGTCGGTTTCTCCGCGACCGTCGCGCTGCCGCCGGGCAGCGCCGGCGCGCACTGGCTCGGCCTGCGCCTGCATGGCCGAGACGGCAGCGTTGAAGACTGGTCCGAGCAGCGCATCGTCGTCACCGCTGCCCGACCCTGAGCCTCAGGGCAGGACCAGTCCGGACGCGCGCAGCAGGCGGATGGTTTCCAGCAGCGGCAGGCCGACGAGCGCGGTGGGGTCGCGGCTTTCGATCGATTCGAACAGGGTGATGCCCAGGCCCTCGGACTTGAAGCTGCCGGCGCAGTCGAAGGGCTGCTCGAGGTCGACGTAACGCTCGATCTCGGCGCGGCCGAGGCGGCGGAAGCGCACCACGGTCGTGTCCAGTGCGCTGGTAACGGATCCGTCCGATGCCACGGCCACCGCGGTGCGGAAGGCCACGGTGCATCCGGACATGGTCTCGAGCTGCGCGATCGCGGCCGCCCGTCCGCCAGCCTTGCCGACGGCCACGCCATCGAAGTCCGCGACCTGGTCGGAGCCGATCACGCGCGCCCCGGGGCGCAGCGCGGCCACGGCTTCGGCCTTGGCCACGGCCAGGCGCAGGGCGAGGGCGGTCGGGGTTTCGCCGGCGAAGGCGGCTTCGTCCACCTCTGGGCGCACGGTATCGAACGGCAGCCGCAGCCGGGCGAGGAGTTCACGGCGGTAGGGCGAGGTCGAGGCCAGCACCAGGCCGGGCGTGGCGCTCACGCCAGCGGCGCCCGGGCGCGTTCGATGCGCTGGAGCTGCTGGTCGATGCGGGCGCGCGCGCCGTCGATCGATGCCCGCACCGCGTCGAGCTGGTCGGGCGAGGCGGTAGCGCCGTGCTGCTGCAGCCACAGCCGCTGGCGCAGCATTTCCTGCAGGGCCTCGCGCACGGGGTCCTGGCCTTCGCCGGCCACGGCCTCGATCTCGCTGCGCGCGGTCCGCAGCCTGGATTCGAGGGCGTCGGCGGCGTCCAGGACGCCGGCCATCGCCCGTTGATGGCGGTGCAGGCCGCGGCGCCGGTGCAGGATGAAGCCGGCGACCAGTCCGGCGGCAGCGATCAGGAGCAGTGTCGGGGTCAACCTGGAGGCCTCGCTTCGTGGACCCGCAGTCTGCCGGGGGGCCGGCCGCCGAGGCAAATTGCCCGCCACGGCGAGGGTTTTACGGCGTGGGGCGGTTTGACAGCGGGCGATCCGAGGCCTAACATTCCGCGGCTTATGTCCGCAGACGTGCCCGAGGTACTGGACGCTTGGCGCATGGTTGCGGCCCGGCGAGAGTTCGCTGGACGCCTGCCGCTGTCCGCTTTGCCACGCCTGCGCGAGGCACTGGTCGACGACGCGGGCGAGGTGGCGTTCACGCTGTCCTTCGATCGCGACGCGCTGCAGGTGCCTTACGTCGAACTGGCAATCGAAGCGCAGCTGCCGCTGCTTTGCCAGCGCACGCTGCAGCGCTTCGTGTTCCCGGTGTCGCTGGTGCAGCGGCTGGGGCTGCTGCGGGCCGAGGACGACGGGGACGAGGTTGCCGAAGCCGCGCTGCCGCCGGGCTATGAAGCCCTGGCCGTGGCCGACGACGGAACCGTCCGCCCCGTCGACCTGGTCGAAGATGAGCTGATCCTGGCCGTGCCGGTGGTGCCGGTGTCGCCAGGGTCGGAAAGCGTCGAACGCGACTGGCCGGTCGCCGCCGACGAAGAAGCGCAGGCCAACCCGTTCGCGGCGTTGGCGGCGCTGAAGAAGAACGTTTGAGCTACCCCATTCCGTTGCTGGAGCAATCCCATGGCTGTACAGAAGTCCCGCGTTTCCCCCTCCCGCCGTGGCATGCGTCGTGCGCATGACGCGCTCTCGGCGAAGCAGCTGTCGACCGACCCGACCTCGGGCGAGACCCACATCCGCCACCACATGACCGCCGACGGCTTCTACCGTGGCCGCCAGGTCATCGTGCCCAAGAGCAAGGTGGTCGAGGAAGATTGACCCCGCGCGTCCGTCCTCGTGACGGACGATGCCCTGGCCGTGGCGCCCCGTGCGCCGCGCGCCCGCAGGTGCCATGATCGGCGCCCAGCAACACGCGAGGTCCGTCCCAAGTCATGAGTGAGTCCGCCGCACAGCGCATCTATGCGCGCATTGCAGGGACAGGCAGCTACCTGCCGTCCAAGGTCCTGACCAACGACGACCTGGCGAAGTTCGTCGATACGTCGGACGAATGGATCGCCGCGCGCACTGGCATCCGCCAGCGCCACGTTGCCGCCGAGGGCGAGACCACCGGCGACCTTGCCGTGCATGCCGCCCTGCGCGCGCTGGAAGCCGCGGGCACCGATGCCTCCGAGATCGACCTGATCATCGTCGGCACGACCACCCCGGACCTCATTTTCCCGTCCACCGCCTGCCTGGTGCAGGCGCGCCTGGGCGTGGCTGGCTGCCCGGCCTTCGACGTCAACGCCGCATGCTCGGGGTTCATCTTCGCGCTGGGCGTGGCCGAGAAATTCATCGCCTCGGGCTCGGTGAAGACCGCGCTGGTGATCGGCTCGGAAACGCTGACGCGCATGGTCGATTGGAGCGAGCGCACCACGGCCGTGCTGTTCGGCGACGGCGCCGGCGCGGTCGTGCTCAAGGCCGACACCGAGACCGGCATCCTCAGCACCCACCTGCACGCCGACGGCGCCAAGAAGGAACTGCTTTGGAACCCGGTGGGCGTGTCGGTCGGGTTCAAGGAAAACGAGAAGAACGCCGGCGTCCGCATCCAGATGGCCGGCAGCGACGTGTTCAAGCACGCGGTGCGCGCGCTTGACGCCATCGTCGAGGAGACGCTCGAAGCCAACGGCATCGACCGCCACGACATCGACTGGCTGATCCCGCACCAGGCCAACCTGCGCATCATCGAAGCCACGGCCAAGCGCCTGGAGATGCCGATGGAGCGCGTCATCGTCACCGTCGACAGGCATGGCAACACCTCGTCGGGCTCGGTGCCGCTGGCGCTGGACGAAGCGGTGCGCGCGGGCAAGGTCCAGCGCGGCCAGCTGCTGCTGCTGGAAGCCTTCGGCGGCGGGTTTACCTGGGGCTCGGCGCTGCTGCGCTACTGAGGCGACCGTACCCGGATGGACCAAGGCCGCGAATTCCGCGGCCTTTTCGTTGGCTGCCAGCTGATCCGCGGGACCACACCCGGGTGGTGCCCGCGGAGCCATTCCGGGACGCCATCGATCAGCCAAGTTGTGCCCGACAGCACGGATTGCAGCCAGACGCACGGGTGGACGCGCTTGTAGACTGGCGTTGGCGGTGGCGTGCTCCGCCCTGGAGTCGGTGTTTCGACAGGAGGTCGTACATGCCCCGCAGTCCACTTGCCGCGTTCCCGGCACTGGTCCTGGCCCTGGTGCTGGCCGCGATGCCGGCGTGTACGCCGGCCTTGCGCGCCGAAGCGCCGGAATGGTTCGAGCTCGAGCGCGCGATGGGTGCGGATTGCCGCAGCGCGTTCGTCACCGATCCTCCGCTCGCCGACACGGCCTGCTATGGGCCGCTCCCCGCGCACGTCGCGGAATTCATCGAACGCCTTCCGGACAGCCACCGTTTCGTCGGGGCCGCCGAGCGTGCCGCCGCCCGCGCCCCGCAGATCTACAAGGCCGTGCCGGGTAACGGCCGGCGTCCCGACATTGTCGCGATGATCGAGCACCTCAGCCCGTTCTGGATCCGCTCGTTCGAAGGCGCCGATCCGGACACCACCGTCTACATGGTCTACGGGCCCGACTGCGACGCGGGCCGTCGCGATCCCGATGACCCTGCGCGGAGGATCTGCCGCTCCGATGACGCCTATTTCCGCGACGTCGTGCTGTATCGCGTCCACCGGGGCGGACCACCCGAAGAGGTGACCGCCGAGCTCGCCCCACCTGCACCGGGGATGACGCCGGACGAGCAGCGCAGGTACGGACGCTACCTGGCCGCGGAGGGCGCCGCGCGCAGCACGGACGTGAAGCTGGACGTGAGCCGGCTCGCCTACGTGCCCGTGCTGCGCTGGGTGTTCAGGCCTGTCGACTACGGCGACTACGAACCCCCCGCGATGCCGGCCTCGGACCCGCGCGCCTATGAGGATTCCGACTGGCGTGCGCGCGCGGCGCATTTCGGCTTCCTCGTCTGGAATGGAGAGCGTTTCGAACTGCAGGATGAGGTGTCCGCGACGCTATGGCCCTGCCGCACCGTGCGGCACGACGGCCACAACTGCGCGGCCGGGCATGACGTCACCGTCGACCGCTATCTCCACCTCGACGGATCAGGGACGACCCGATGAGCAACCCGCACCCGGTGGAAGCCACCACCATCGACATCCGCGCCTCGGCCGATGCCGTGATCGAACTGCTGCAGACCGGTCGCGCGGTGGAAGCGCTCGAACGCCTCGAGCGGGATCGGGCCGGTGAGCACCCGGTCGTCCAGGAGGCGCTGGACCGGTACGTGGCCGCCGGCGCAAGGGAGGAGCTCACCCGGCTTGGTGGCCTGGAGATGGCGGAGACCATGTCGGCATCCTCCGCGGTGCTGGACCGGTTGCAACAGGCGACGGCGGCGCCCAGGAAGCCCGACTACGACGCGCGCGACGCGGCGCAGCCCAACGAGCTGGTCGGCCTGACCGATGCCCAGACCTACGACGTCTACGCCAGCATGGTCGCCGCGCGCGGCAGCACTGCGGCGCGCGCCGCGCTCGATGACGGCGATGCCGTGCTGCTGGGACTGCGCGCGGAGACCCACACGCTGGCCTCGGCGGATGCGCATGCGCGCCGCGGCACCGGCGTGTACGACGACCATATCGTGGTCCTGCGGAAGGGGCCCGACGGCGAGCGCAACTGGTTCATCGCCGATCGTGCGAGCACCGAGCCCACCGCACAGTACGACCATCATGCCGGCAGCGACGGGACGCGGGCCTTCGGCGACGGTGGGCGGGAGCGCCGGGACCTCGACCCCAGCCCGGGGTACGAAGACGTGTCGCGGCGGAAGATCGAGGGCGAGGACGTCAACGCGGATTCCTACCGCGACCTCGGGCGGCTGGCCGAAGGCAGCATCGAGATGCTGCGGACCACCCATCCCGCGAGGGGGCGCGCCACGGACTTCTCGCTGCGGCCCACGCTGGCCCAGATCGACGACCCCGCGAGTGCCACCCTCGTCGAGCGCGATACCAATGCGGATGGCTGGTTCGACGCG
Source organism: Luteimonas sp. A649 (assembly GCF_054072735.1). Lineage (NCBI taxonomy): Bacteria > Pseudomonadati > Pseudomonadota > Gammaproteobacteria > Lysobacterales > Lysobacteraceae > Luteimonas > Luteimonas sp. A649. The sequence continues at coordinate 162,346 of NZ_JBSVRQ010000003.1, forward strand.
GCGGACGTCAACGGCGTCCAGGCGCTCAACAACACCTTCAAGATCCACAGTGGTTCGCGCCGCAACACAGACTCGGCGGGGTGCCAGACCATCCACCCGGAGGACTACGACCGCTTCATACGCGAGGTCACTGCCAATCCGGAACAGGACCGTTGGCAGTACGTGCTCACATCCACCGCCGGCGAGCCCGCGCGCGAGGTCGAGCTGGCTGGGGTCCACCCGGCCGTGTTCGGCGACCCGATGGTCGATGGCTACCTGGCGGCGGTGATGGCGGGTGATACGGAGCAGGTGGACCGGATCGCCGGCGAGTTCGCGCGATCCGACGAAGGCCGGTGGCTCGCGCAGGCCGGTGACCGGGAGCTGGCACAGGACCGCCTGCAGGCGGGGCAGCAACGCGAAGCCCAGGCACTCGCACCGCGGGAGCCCGCGCTGCAGATGTAGGCCGCGTGCCCGGCGCACGGGCACGGCTCAATACGGGCGGGTACAGACGCAGCGGGCCGTTCACCATTATCATCGCCCGGCTTTTTCCATTTGGATCACCGGCTTGACCACTTCCCACCTCGCTTTCGTGTTTCCCGGCCAGGGCTCGCAGTCGCAAGGCATGCTCGCCGACCTGGCCGAGGTGCATGTGGTGGTGCGTGACACTTTCGCCGAAGCCTCCGACGGCGCCGGCGTCGACCTCTGGGGGCTGTCGCAGGACGCCGTCGACCGTCGCCTGGATCGCACGGAATTCACTCAGCCGGCCCTCCTGGCCGCGGGCGTGGCGACATGGCGCGCCTGGCAGGCTGCTGGCGGGGCGATGCCGTCGGTGCTGGCCGGCCACAGCCTGGGCGAATACTCCGCGCTGGTCGCCGCCGGCGCGCTGCCGCTGGCTGACGCTGCGCGACTGGTGCGCCTGCGCGGCCAGCTGATGCAGGACGCCGCGCCCGCCGGCACCGGCGCCATGGCCGCGGTCATCGGCGCCGAGGATGCGCTGGTGCGCGAGACCTGCGTTGAAGCCTCGGGTGAGGAGGTGGTGGTGCCGGCCAACTTCAACTCCCCCGGCCAGGTGGTGATCGGTGGCCACGCCGCCGCCGTCGACCGTGCACTCGAGCTGCTGGCCGCCAAGGGCGTGCGCAAGGTGGTCAAGCTCGCCGTCAGCGTGCCCTCGCACACGCCGCTGATGCGCGAAGCCGCCAACCGCCTCTCCGAAGCGATGTCCGGCTTGGCCTGGAGCGAACCGTCGCTGCCGGTCGTGCAGAACGTCGACGCCGAGGTGCATGACGGCGTCAACGCCATCCGCGACGCGCTGGTGCGCCAGCTGTACCTGCCGGTGCAGTGGACCGACTGCGTCCAGGCCCTGGCCGGCCGCGGCGCCACCCGCATCGCCGAATGCGGCCCCGGCAAGGTCCTCACCGGCCTCGCCCGCCGCATCGAAAAATCCCTCGAAGCCCGCGCGCTGGGCACCGTCGCTGACTTCGACGCGGCGCTGGCGGAGTGGAAAAGCTGATTTGGCCACGGATTTACGCGGATTACGCGGATCGAAGCGAGGCCAGTCCGAATACCGCGCTCCGCATCTGCTTCTTTTACGGAAGGATTTGCGGTGACAATCTTGCCTCGGCCAGATCCGCGTAAATCCGTGGCAAAAAAGCTTTGACTGACACAGGTAGAACCATATGACCCAGGAACTGAAAGGCGAGATCGCGCTGGTTACGGGCGCAAGCCGTGGCATTGGCGCGGCGATTGCCGACGAGCTGGCCGCGCGTGGCGCGACGGTGGTCGGTACCGCGACAAGCGACGCCGGTGCCAGGGCGATCGGTGAGCGGCTGGCGGGGCAGGGTGGCCATGGCCGCGTGCTCGATGTCGCCGCGGCCGGTGCGATCGAAGACCTGATCGACGCCATCGGCAAGGACGTCGGCGCGATCTCGATCCTGGTCAACAACGCCGGCATCACCCGCGACAACCTGCTGATGCGCATGAAGGACGAGGACTGGCAGGCCATCCTCGATACCAACCTCACCAGCGTCTACCGCAGCAGCAAGGCGGTGATGCGCGGCATGATGAAGGCCCGCCGGGGCCGCATCATCAACATCGCCTCGGTGATCGGCGTGACCGGCAATGCCGGCCAGGCCAACTACGCGGCGGCCAAGGCCGGCGTCATCGCGTTCAGCAAGTCGCTGGCGAAGGAAATCGGCAGCCGCGGCGTGACCGTCAACGTGGTCGCCCCCGGCTTCATTGCCACCGACATGACCCGCGACCTGTCCGACGACATCAAGTCCGCGCTGGTTGGCCAGGTCGCGCTGGGCCGCCTTGGCGAGCCTGCCGACATCGCCCGGGCGGTCGCGTTCCTGGCGGGTCCGGATGCCGGCTACATCACCGGCGAAACCCTGCACGTCAACGGCGGGATGTACATGCCGTAAAGCGAGACGGCCGCCAAGTCCTTGAATGAAAAGGGACGGAATCGGCCCGTACCACCCCCACGCGAATCCCTTACACTACCCACCGCAACAGCCTCCACCGGAGCCAAATACCAATGAGCAGCATCGAAGAGCGCGTCAAGAAGATCGTCGTCGAACAACTGGGCGTCAAGGAAGACGAGGTCAGCGCCAGCGCCTCGTTCGTCGACGACCTGGGTGCGGATTCCCTCGACACCGTCGAACTGGTGATGGCCCTCGAAGAAGAGTTCGAGTGCGAGATCCCGGACGAAGAAGCCGAGAAGATCACTTCGGTGCAGCAGGCGATCGACTACGTCAAGGCCCACGTCAAGGCCTGAGTCGCCAGGCGGCGCATGGCGCCGCACCGAGCACAAAACCCGGGGCCGCTGACGCGGCCTCGGGCGTTTCCGGCGCGCCGCGCGTGGCGTGCACAACCGTCCAGGAGTCCACATGTCCAAGCGTCGCGTCGTCATCTCCGGCCTCGGCATCCTGTCGCCGCTCGGCAATGACCTGGCCTCGTCATGGCAGGGCATCGTGGACGGCCGTTCGGGCATCGGCCCGATCACCAATTTCGACGCCTCGGCCTTCGCCACGCGCATCGCGGGCGAGGTCAAGGGCTTCGATCCCACGAAGTGGATCGCGGCCAAGGACGTCAAGAAGATGGATCCCTTCGTCCATTACGGCGTGGCGGCGGCGATGATGGCGCTGGCCGACGCCGGCCTTGACGTCGCGGCCGACGATCCGGAGCGCATCGGCGTCGCCATCGGTGCTGGCATCGGCGGACTGAAGGGCATCGAGGAAACCGCGATCAAGTACCACGAGGCCGGCCCGCGCCGGATCTCGCCGTTCTACGTGCCCAGCACGATCATCAACATGATCGCCGGCCAGGTGTCGATGATGACCGGCGCCAAGGGCCCGAACATCGCCGCGGTCACCGCCTGCACCACGGCCACGCACAACATCGGCCTGGCGATGCGCATGATCCAGTACGGCGATGCCGACGCGATGATCGCCGGCGGCGCCGAGTTCGCGACCACGCCGACGTCGCTGGGCGGCTTCTGCGCCATGAAGGCGCTGTCGACCCGCAATGACGATCCCGAGCGCGCTTCGCGTCCATGGGACGAGGGCCGCGACGGCTTCGTCATGGGCGATGGCGCCGGCGTGCTGGTGATCGAGGAATACGAGCGCGCGAAGGCGCGGGGCGCGCGGATCTACGCGGAGCTTGCCGGCTTCGGCATGAGCGGCGACGCGTACCACATGACCGCGCCCAGCGAAAATGGCGAGGGCGGCGCGCGCTGCATGGTGGCCGCGATCCGCGACGCCGGCATCGACCCCTCCGAGGTTGGCTACATCAACGCCCACGGCACCTCGACCCCACAGGGCGACCTGGCCGAGACCATGGGCATCAAGAGCGTGTTGGGCGACCACGCGCGCAAGGTCATGGTCAGCTCGACCAAGTCGATGACCGGGCACCTGCTGGGCGCCGCAGGCGGCGTCGAAGCGGTGTTCTCGACGATGGCGCTGCACACCGGCGTCATTCCGCCGACCATCAACCTCGACAATCCCTCCGAGGGCTGCGACCTGGATTACGTGCCGCACACCGCGCGCGAAAAGCAGGTCGATGTCGCGATGTCGAACTCGTTCGGCTTCGGCGGGACCAACGGCAGCCTGGTGTTCCGCCGTATCTGACCACGGTGCCGCCCGCGGGCGGCAGAACTGCACATGACCCACGTCCGCGCGCTGGCGCCCGGCCTCGACCTGCTCGCGCTGCAGCGGCACGCGCCCGGCCGCTATCCGCTGCTGCTTGAATCGGTCGCTTCCGGCACCGCCCAGGGTCGCTGGGACATGCTGCTGGTGGCCGATGGCGACCGCCTGTCGCTGGGGCGCGATGGCGTCACGCGACGCGCCGACGGCACGCCTGCCGGCAATGATTTCCTGCGCGCGCTGGACTCGGACTGGCAGGACCTGCAGCAACCCGCGCAAGCGGCTCCGTGGCCCTTCCAGGGCGGCTGGGCGCTGCTGCTCGCGTATGAACTGGCTGCCGAAGTCGAGCCGGTGCTCGACTTGCCGCCAGCCCCGGGCGGCCTCCCCGTGGCCGTAGCCTGCCGCTGTCCCGCTGCGGTGTTGCGCGACAGGGTGAGTGGCGAAGCCGTCGTGGTGGCCGAGGAGGGCGCGGAAGCCCTGCTCGATGCCGTGCTGGCCGACGCCGCCCGTGCACCGGACGCCATGGACGGAAGTGCCGAGGCGAACCTCCAGTCCTGGCCCACGCTGCTCGCGTGCCGGGAAGCGCCGGGCGCGGACTATGTCGCCGCTGTCGCCTGCGCGCTGGAGTACATCCGTGCCGGAGACGTCTTCCAGGTCAATCTCTCCCGCGCCTGGGAAGCGCGCTTCGACGCGCCCCTTGCACCCGCCGCGCTGTACGAGCGCCTGCGCCGTGCCAACCCCGCGCCTTTCGCCGGCCTGTTCGACCTGGGCCCGGCCGGCGCCGTGGTCAGCGCATCGCCCGAACGCCTGGTCTCGGTGCGCGGCGACATCGTCGAAACCCGACCCATTGCCGGTACCCGTCCACGCCTGCAGGGCGACGACGAGGCGGGCCGCATCCGCGAGCTCATCGGCCACGCCAAGGAGCGCGCCGAGCACGTGATGCTGGTCGACCTGGAGCGCAACGACCTCGGCCGCGTCTGCACCGCGGGCAGTGTCGAAGTCGACGAACTGATGGTCGTGGAGAGCTACGCCCACGTGCACCACATCGTCAGCAACGTGCGTGGCCGCCTGCGCGCGGACGCCACTCCGGGCGAGGTGCTGCGCGCGGTGTTTCCCGGCGGCACCATCACCGGCGCGCCCAAGGTGCGCTGCATGCAGATCATCGCCGAGCTGGAAGGCGTCGGCCGCGGGGCCTACACCGGCGCCATGGGCTGGCTGGACCGCAGCGGCGACCTCGACCTCAACATCCTGATCCGCAGCGCCGAAGTCCTTGGCCACGCGCTGCGCTTCAACACCGGCGCCGGCATCGTGGCCGACTCCGATCCGCAGCACGAGCTCGACGAGACCCGGATCAAGGCCCGCGGCATGTTGCAGGCCATCGGTGCCTGACCGGCGCCGCGGCCGGCACGGTATCCTTCCGCGCATGCATCCGACCCCCGACCACACCGTCGAGAACGCGCCATGAAGGCGCTCAAGCGCATCGTGCTGGTCCTGTTCGTGCTGTCGGCCCTGGCCGCGGGCGCGGCCGGGTGGTGGGCATGGAGCGGCTACCAGCGCTTCGCCAGCGCGCCGCTTGCGGGCGTCGAAGCCGGCGACAACCTGGTGGTGGAGCGCGGCGACACGCTGCCGCGCGTGGTGGCGCGCCTGCGCTCGCAGGGCATCGATGCCGGCCGCGACCTCGAATGGCGCCTGCTGGCACGCCAGCTGGCCACCGGCGGCCGCATCCAGGTCGGCGAGTACGCGCTGGAGCCCGGCATCACCGCCAGGCAACTGCTTGAGCACATGCGCGACGGCAAGGTGGTCCGCCACCGCTTCACCATCGTCGAGGGCTGGAACATCCGCGAGCTCCGCGCCGCGCTGGGCCGCGCCGAGCCGTTGCTGCAGACCCTGCAGCAGGTCGACGACGCGGCCCTGATGGCGATGCTCGGGCGCGAGGGCGTGCATCCGGAAGGCCGCTTCCTGCCCGAGACCTACGCCTACGACCGCGGCGACACCGACGTCGACCTGCTGCGCCGAGCCGCCGCCGACCTGGAGCGCGCGCTGGACGCGGCCTGGGAGGCGCGCGCGGACGACCTGCCGATCGATACGCCCGAAGAGGCGCTGGTGCTGGCCTCCATCGTAGAGAAGGAGACCGGCATCGCCGAGGAGCGGCCAATGATTGCCGGCGTGTTCACGCGCCGACTGCGCATCGGCATGCGCCTGCAGACCGACCCGACGGTGATCTACGGCATGGGCTCGGCCTTCACCGGCAACATCCGGCGCAGCGACCTGCTCACCGACACGCCGTACAACACCTACACCCGCGACGGCCTGCCGCCAACGCCGATCGCAATGGTGGGCGTGGATGCGCTGCGCGCGGCGACGCGGCCGGAGGAGACCGACGCGCTGTATTTCGTCGCCGTCGGCGACGGCAGTGGCCGCCACGTCTTCTCGCCCTCGCTCGAAGCGCACAACGCCGCCGTGCGCCAGTACGTGCGCCGCTACCGCGAACAGCACGGGCCGCGATGAGCGCGCTGCCCATGCATCCGCGCCTGGTGTCGCTGGAAGGCGGCGAGGGCGCCGGCAAGACCACGGTGCTCGCCGCGTTGCGCACGGAGCTCGAGGCTTCGGGGCGCGAGGTGGTTGTCACCCGCGAGCCCGGCGGAACCCCGCTGGCGGAGAAGATCCGCGACTTGCTGCTGCACCCCGGCGATGAATCAGTGGCTGCGGAAACCGAGCTGCTGCTGATGTTCGCCGCGCGCGCGCAGCACGTGCGTGCGACCGTGCAGCCCGCGCTCGAGCGCGGCGCATGGGTGCTGTGCGACCGCTTCACCGATTCCAGCTATGCCTACCAGGGCGGCGGCCGCGGCCTGGACATGGACTTCATCGCCGCGCTTGAACAGCGCGTGGTCGGCATCCGCCCGGGCCTGACCCTGCTGCTCGACATCGACGTCGCCGCCGGCCGCGCGCGCATCCAAGGACGCGACCCCCGGCCCGACCGCATCGAAAGCGAGCGCGACGCCTTCTTCGAGCGCGTGCGCGCGACGTTCCTGGCGCGCGCCGCGGCCGAGTCCGCGCGCTTCCGCGTGGTCGACGCATCCCGTGCGTTGGACGATGTCATGTCCGCAGCCGTCGCCGCGCTGCGCGCTTTCACGGAAGCCGCATGAGCCTCGACGCCGCGCTCGCACCCTGGCAGCAACGCATGCACGACCACGCGGCCGCCGCGCTGGACGCCGGCCGCATGGGGCACGCGCTGCTGTTCTGCGGGCCGGCGATGCTCGGCAAGCGTCTGGTGGCGGAACGCCTCGCGCAGCGCGTGCTGTGCCAGGCGCCCGACGCCGCGGCGCGTCCCTGCGGACACTGCCGCCCCTGCACGCTGTACCGCTCGCGCTCGCAGAAGGATCCGGTCGAGCATCGGCCGGACGGGTCGCTCTCGCAGCCCTGGGGCCATCCGGGCCATCCCGACGCCATCTTCGTCGGCCACGCCTGGCGCAGCACGCCGTCGCCCGCGCGGCAGATGACGGTGATCCCCGTCGACCAGGTCCGCGAGCTGTCCGTGCGCCTGTCGACCACGCCGCAGTACGGCAGTGCCAAGGTCGCGATCATCGATCCGGGCGACGACATGAACGATGCCGCGGCCAACGCCCTGCTGAAAACGCTCGAGGAGCCGGTGCCCGGCCGCTACCTGTGGCTCATCTGCGCCAACCCTGCGCGCCTGCCCGCGACCATCCGCAGCCGCTGCCAGCGCCTGGAGTTCCGCCTGCCGCCGGCGGACGAAGCGATTGCCTGGCTCGATGCGCAGGGCCACCCCGCCGCGGCGGCGACCGAAGCCTTGGCAGCCGCCCGCGGGCATCCCGGCCTCGCCGATGCCTGGTTGCGCGATGGCGGCATGGTGCTGCGCCGCGAAGTCGCGGCCGATCTCGCCGGCGTGGCGTCGAATTCAGCATCGCCGCTGGACGTGGCGAAGGCCTGGACTGCCGATGACCTCGCGATGCAGAGGCTGCTGCATGCGGCCGACCTGTCGCGCGACCGGGCCGTCGGCTTGACCGATCCGGCACGAATCCGGAAGCTGGCCGCCTGGTTCGACGCCGCCAACCGCACCCGGGAGCTGCTACGCAGCACGATCCGCGCGGACCTGGCGGTGGTGGACCTGCTGCTCGCATGGCGCGACGCGGCCGGCGACAAGGCAAGGGGAATGATGCGATGAGTGCAACCGGTGGCGGCGCGCGGCAGGGCATCCTGTCGTTGGCAGTCAAGGACAAGGCCCAGCTGTACGCGGCCTACATGCCGTACCTCAAGCACGGCGGCATCTTCGTGCCGACGACGCGACGCTATTTCATCGGCGACGAGGTCTTCGTCCTGCTGACACTGCCCGAGTCCAACGAACGCCTGCCGGCCGCCGGCAAGGTGGTCTGGGTCACGCCGCCGGGCGCGCAGGGCAACCGTACCGCCGGCATCGGCGTGCAGTTCGCCGACACCGCCGAGGGCGAGAACGTGAAGGGCAAGATCGAGACCCTGCTGGCCGGCACGCTGAACGCGGACAAGGCCACGCACACCATGTAAGGGCTGGTGCGGAGCGTTCCCGCTTGCGGGATCGTGACCGCGAGCGCGTTCGGAGGGGCGTCTGGTGTCCGTCCTGCCACCGGCCGTGCGTTGGTGAGGGAGTGTCATCCGCTGCCGGAGACCTCCCATGACCCTTCGTCGCATCGCCGCCCTCTCGTTCAGTGCCGCCCTGCTTGCGGCTGTCGGCATCGGATGCAGGCAACAGCCGTCCGCGGCGCCGCCGCCGCTGGTCTCACCTCCGGAAATGGCGCTTGTCGGCGCCGTGCTGCTGGACGGCCTGGGCAACTACAGTTTCCCGGTCACCAGCAAGCATCCGGAGGTGCAGCGCTGGTTCGACCAGGGCCTCGCGCTGACCTACGGTTTCAACCACGACGCCGCGGAGCGCGCCTTCCTCAAGGCCACCGAGCTCGATCCCGAGTGTGCGATGTGCTGGTGGGGCGCATCGCTCGTGCTCGGGCCGCACGTCAACGCCGCGATGGACCCCGCAGACAGCGCCGACGCGTGGCATCGCCTGCAACGCGCGCGTGAGCTGGCACCCGGGGCCGACGCGCGCGAGCAGGCCTTCATCCAGGCGCTGACGGCGCGCTATGCACCATCGGCCCCGTCGTCCGGGGATCGGCGTCCACTCGATGAAGCCTACGCAGCCGCCACCCGATTGCTCGTGTCGCAGCGCCCGGATGACCTCGACGCCGCCGTGTTCCACGCCGAGGCACTGATGGACCTGCAGCCGTGGGACTACTACGACCAGGCCCTGCGGCCGAAAGGCCATACAGCCGAGATCGTGGATGTGCTGGAGTCGGTGATCGAGCGCAATCCAGAGCACGCCGGTGCGCTTCATCTGTACGTGCATGCGGTCGAGGCCTCGGCCGATCCGCAGCGGGGCGCCGTCGCGGCCGATCGCCTGCGCGACCTGGTGCCGGGGTCCGGCCATCTGGTGCACATGCCCGCGCACATCTATGCGCGGGTCGGACGCTGGCACGACGCGGTGCTCGCGAACCAGCGCGCGATCGAGGCCGACGATGCCTATCTCGCGATCTGCCGCGGCAACGTGCAGGGCGTGTACCCGCTGGGCTACGTCCCGCACAACCATCACTTCCTGTGGTTCGCCGCCAGCATGGAGGGCAACAGCGCGCTTGCCGGCGAGGCCGCGCGGCACACCGCCGAGCGCACCGACCTGCAGGACCTGATGCGCCAGCCGGGCTTCGCCGGCCTGCAGCACTACTGGATGACGCCGTGGTTCGAGCGCGTGCGCTTCGGGCGCTGGGACGAGATCGCCAACGCGCCCAACCCGGCGGAGGACCTGCCCTACGTCACCGCGATCTGGAACTATGCGCGTGGCGTCGCGGCCGTGCGGCAGTCGCGGCTGGACGATGCCGACCGGTATCTCGCCGCACTGCGTCCGCTTGCCGCCGACCCGCTGATGGACGAGCTGATGGTCTGGGACCGCTACCCGCTGGCCCATGCGGCGAAGATCGCCGAGCGCTCGCTGACCGCGGAACTCGCCGCCGCCCGTGGGGACCATGACGCCGCCGTGGCGGCGCTGGGCGAAGCGACCGCCATCGAGGACGGCATTCCGTATGACGAGCCGCCGGGCTGGCACGCGCCGGTGCGCCATTCGCTGGGCGCGGTGCTGCTGGCCGCGGGGCGTCCGGTGGACGCCGAGCAAGTCTATCGCGAGGAACTCAGCCGCAATCCCGGCAACGGCTGGTCGCTGTTCGGACTGGCGGAAAGCCTGAAGGCGCAGCGCAAGTCGGACGAGGCGAGGGATGTGGACCGCCGCTTTGCCGAAGCATGGCAGCACGCCGACATCACGCTGACGGCTTCGCGGCTCTAGCGGCGGCGGCGCGCGCTACTTCCTCAGCGCCGGTGAATCCCAGCCGGGGCGCGGTGCGAAGCGGTCGCCGTGCACCGCCTGCAGGCCCTTGAGCCGCAGCAGCAGCGCGTCCGCGCCGGTTTCGCGCACGTACTGGATCGGGCCGCCGCGGAACGGCGCGAAGCCGGTGCCGAAGATCACGCCCGCATCCAGCAGGTCGCCGTCGGCCACCACGCCCTCGTGCAGCGCGGCGACGGCTTCGTTGACCAAGGGCAGGATCAGGCGGTCCTCGAGGTCGGCCGGGACGGTGTAGTCCTTCGGCACCTCGGGCTTCTTCGGCTTGCCGTTCTCCCATGCGTACAGGCCCTGGCCGTCCTTCTTGCCGCGCTTGCCGGCTTCGGGCGGCGTGGACAGCGACGGCGGGATCGGCAGGCCCAGGAACGGCGCGAGCTCGGCGCCCACGCCGGCGGCCACATCCAGGCCCACGGTGTCGATCAGCTCGATCGGCCCCATCGGCATGCCGAACTTCACCGCCGCGCGGTCGATCACGGCGCCCGGGATGCCTTCGGAGTACGCGGTCGCGGCCTCGAGCATGTACGGGAACAGCAGGCGGTTGACCAAGAACCCCGGCGTGCCCGCCACCGGCACCGGCAGCTTGTCGATCGCCTTGCAGAACGCGGCCAGGCGGCGTTCGGTCTCCGCGTCCATGGCGTCATGTCGCACGATCTCCACCAGCGGCATCATCGCCACCGGGTTGAAGTAGTGCAGGCCGGCGAACTGCGCCGGGCGGACAAGGCCGGTGCGCAGCTCGTCCAGCGGGATCGACGAGGTGTTGGAGGTCAGCAGGGCAGTCGCCTTGAGCTTCGGCTCGACGCCGGCGTACAGCGAACGCTTGGCCTCCGCCTGCTCGATGATCGCCTCGATCACGAGATCCGCCTCCGCCACGCCGTCACCTGCGAGATCCGGTTTCAGCCGCGCCGCGACCTCGGGCCGCTTCGCGTCCACCTTCACCTTCTTCGCGAACAGCTCCTGCGCCCGCGCCATGGCCTTGTCGATATAGACCTGCTCGCGGTCCTGCAGGGTGACCTCGAAGCCCTTGTACGCCGCCCATGCCGCGATGTCGCCGCCCATCACGCCGGCGCCGACCACGTGCACGCGCGCGATGCCACTGTCCTTGCCGCCAAGGCCTTTGAGCCGCTCCTGCAGGAAGAACACGCGCGTCAGGTTGCGCGCGGTCGGGGTGCCGGCAAGCTTGACCACCGACTTGCGCTCGGCGGCCAGGCGCTGCCGGGTGCCGCCGCCGGTCCGGCGCCAGGTCTCGATCAGCGCGTAGGGCGCGGGGTAGTGCTCCTTGCGGGCTTTGCGCGCGACCTGCTTGACCAGCATCGGCGCCAGCAGCTGGCGCGCGGGCCAGGTGTTGGTGAGCCAGCCCATGAAGCGCTGCTTGAACGGTCGCTCCGTGCCCTTGAGCGCCAGTTCGACCGCGGCCTCCACCAGCTGCGCCGGCTCGACCACTTGGTCCACCAGGCCGATGCCCTTGGCGGCCGACGCCGACAGCGTGCGCCCGGTGAGCATCATGTCCATTGCCGCCGGCGTGCCGACCAGGCGCGGCAGACGCACGCTGCCGCCCCAGCCGGGATAGATGCCCAGTTTCACTTCGGGCAGGCCGATGCGCGTGGAGGGGTCGTTGCTGGCCACGCGATAGCGGCAGGCCAGCGAGATCTCGGTGCCGCCGCCCATGCAGAAGCCGTGGATCGCGGCCACCGTGGGGCAGGGCAGTTCGGCCAGGCGCTGGAACGCCTGCTGGCCGCGCCGGATCGAATCGCCGATGGTGCCCTTGGCGTCGAACTCGGCGAACTCGCGGATGTCGGCACCGGCAATGAAGCCGCGGGGCTTGCCCGAGCGCAGCACCAGCCCCTTCGGCGGGTCCAGGGCGAGGCGTTCGAGCAGCGCGTCGAGTTCGACCAGGACGTCCTGGGCAAAGGTGTTGACCGACTCGCCGGCGCGGTCGAATGTCAGCAGGACGACGCCGTCGGGGCGCTGCTCGGCTTGCCAGTGGCTGAAGCGCAGACCATCGAGGCCAGCAATCATGCGGAACCATCCGTCAGGGTACGGGGAACTGCCTATGATCCAGAGTCCGTTTAACCCGCGTCAAATGCCGGGCTGGCCGATCCTGGCTTGCGGGACGATGAACGCGACCCCAGATGATCCTGCAGTGCGGAACTTTTCCGCAGCGTGAAGGTCACATCCCGGTCCCAGGGCCGGTCCCGAGGAGAGCGCCGGCCCATGGCCGATATCGACGATACGCAACTTGACCAGGACCTTGTCCGCCGCGTCCAGCGCGGCGACATGGCGGCGTTCGACCTCCTGGTGCGCAAATACCAGCACCGGGTCGCCGCGCTCGTCGGGCGCTATGTGCGGGACTGGAGCGAATGCCAGGACGTCGCCCAGGAAACCTTCATCCGCGCCTATCGGGCGATCGGCAACTTCCGCGGCGACGCCCAGTTCTACACCTGGCTGCACCGCATCGCCGTCAATACCGCCAAGAACCACCTGGTCGCCAGCAACCGCCGTCCGCCCACCGACGATGTCGACGTGGAGGATGCCGAACATTTCGATTCCGGCTTCGGCCTGCGCGACAACGACACGCCCGAACGCGAACTGATGCGGCAGCAGATGGAACAAACGGTGCTGCGCGCGGTCCAAGCCTTGCCCGAAGAGCTGCGCACGGCCATCACCCTGCGCGAGGTCGAGGGCCTGAGCTACGAGGCGATCGCCGCGCGCATGGATTGCCCGATCGGTACCGTCCGCTCGCGCATCTTCCGCGCCCGCGAAGCGATCGACCTGGAGCTCAAGCCGCTGATGGACACCGGATCCGCGCCCGAACGCGCGGCGCGATGAGCACGATATGACCCACGAAAACGACAACATCGATATCGATTTCCAACTGGCGCCGCCGGACAAGCTGTACGCGCACAACCGCCGGCAGCTGTCGGCGATGCTCGACGGCGAGTTGTCCCCCGACCAGGCGCGCTTCATGCTGCGCCGGCTCCAGCACGACGGCGAACTGGCCGCGTGCTGGGAGCGCTGGCAGGTCTGCGGCGACCTGCTGCGCGGGCACGGCCATGCGCTGTTGCCATCGGATTTCTCGCAGCGGGTGGCGGCGTCGATCGCCGCGCCAGCGACGGGCGAGGCGACCCGCACCGCCGCCGGCGCGGGTCCACGGCGCCAGCATCGCCTGCTGCGCTGGGGCGGCGGCGCGCTGGCCGCGTCGATGGCGCTGGTGGCGCTGTTCATGGCGCGGCAGCTTCCCGATGCGCAGGCGCCGGAGATGGTGGAGGCCATCAGCCCTGCGCGTTCCGCGCCGGCGCTGGTGCAGGACGCGGCGCCGGTCGCGTTGGCTGACGCCGGACGCGCTGCGCTGCCGCCCGGGCCGGGCACACCCACGCCTGTGCCTGCACCTGCACCCGACAACGCCGCGGCCCTGCTGGCTGCTGCCGTCCCGGTGGCGGTCGCGGTGGCGGAAGTCCCGCGCCGCACCGGGGAGCGCAACAGCACCCGCAGCCAGTCCCAGCGTGCGGCCCTCAGGCGTTCGCAGTCCGTCGCAGAGGTCCCGCAGCGCGCCGTGGCCGCCACCGCGGCGCCGCGGTCGGCCGGCCTCGTGCCGGAGGCGTCCGTGCCTGCCGTAGCCGACACCGGTTTCCCGCTGCTGGCCAGCCTGCCGTCGGCCGCCATCGATGGGAATGCCCTGTTTGGCGCGCTGCCGGCCGCGACCACGCGGCCTTGGCCGCGCGCGGTGCTACCGGGCCTGGGGGGCACCCAGCCACTGGCCGTCCGCTATGGCATGCCGCAGGCCGACGCATTCGCACCCTTCCAGCCGCGGCTGGATCGCCATGCCGTACGCCGTGCGCATGATCCCGCGCAGTCGAGGCCGGAGCCGCAGGCCGACTCCGGCCAGGAATCCGCCCCCGAGGCCGGATCCGACCCCGCCAGATGATTTCCGTTCGCCCCCGGCGCGGCTGTCGCGCCGGGGGCGACGGGTCCACCCCACGTTCCATTTCCCTGTCGAGGCCCATTCCCCGATGAAATCGCCTGCCTTCGCCCTTGCCCTGGTCGCACTCACCGCTGCAGGGACGGCCGCCGTCGTGATCCCTGCCGCCACCGCGCAGTCGCAGCAGGACCAGGCCGCGGCCGCCGCCGCGGCCCCGCCCGCCCCGCAGTTGGTCACCGGTCTTCCCGACTTCACCCGCCTGGTCGATCGCGTCGCGCCGGCGGTGGTCAATATCGAGGTCACCATCGGCGCCCGCGGCAACCGCCAGGCGCAGCAGATGCCCGACGAGATGCCCGAGTTCTTCCGCCGTTTCTTCGGCCCGGGCACGCCGTTCCCCGGCGTTCCTCAGGATCCGGGTGGACGCGGAGGCATGTCGATGGGCAGCGGCTTCCTGATGTCCGCGGACGGCTACGTGATCACCAACCACCACGTCGTCGCCAACGCCAGCGACGTCAAGGTGACCTTGCCCGACCGCCGCAGCTTCGCCGCCGAGGTCGTGGGCAGCGACGAGCAATCCGACGTCGCGGTGCTCAAGATCGACGCCAAGGACTTGCCGTTCCTGCGCGCGGGCGACGCCAATGACGTCAAGCCCGGGCAATGGGCGGTCGCGATCGGCTCGCCCTTCGGCTTTGACCAGTCGGTCACCGCGGGCATCGTCAGCGCCGTGGGCCGCGCCAACCGCTACGCCAACCAGCGCTACGTGCCCTTCATCCAGACCGACGTCGCAATCAACCGCGGCAACTCTGGCGGCCCGCTGCTCAACACGCGTGGCGAGGTGATCGGCATCAACTCGCAGATCTTCTCCAACTCCGGCGGCTACATGGGCGTCAGCTTCGCGATACCGATCGACGTGGCGATGAACGTCGCCGGGCAGCTCAAGGACACCGGCCAGGTGCGCCGCGGCCAGGTGGGCGTGCAGGTGCAGGAGATCCGGGCCGACGACGCCAAGGGCCTGGGCCTGCCGGACACGCGCGGCGCGCTGGTGTCGGACGTCATCCAGGGTGGCGCGGCGGACAAGGCCGGCATCGAGCGCGGCGACGTGATCCGCGAGGTCGACGGCACCCGCATCAACCAGTCCAGCGACCTGCCGCCGATGATCGGTGCGCGCGCGCCGGGCAGCCGCGTGACCATGAAGGTCTGGCGTGAGGGCCGCACCCGCGACTTCGCGCTCACCCTGGGCGAACTCGACGAGGGCGTGGTCGCCACCGGCCCGCGGTCGTCGACGCGCGCACCGGCGGCGCAGCAGAGCAATCCGCTGGGCATCGTGGGCAGCGAGATCGGTGAAGAGCAGCGCCGCCGGCTCGACCTGAAGCCGGACGAGGGCGTGGCCATTGCCCGCGTCGAAGGCCTCGCCGCGCGCAGCGCGGGCATCCAGCCCGGCGACGTCATCCTGCAGGTTGGCCGCGTGAACGTGGCCACGCCTGCAGCGCTAGACCGTGAGCTCGGCAAGGTGAAGGCCGGGGAGACGGTGATGCTGCTGGTCCGGAACCGCAGCGGCGGAACCCAGTTCCTCGCCGTCACGCCGCGGGAAGAGGCCAGCAAGTAAGGGAACGATCACGCAAGCTTCGCCCCCATCTGCCCCAAAGGGGCGGATGGGGGCAGCCTGGCGGGAGAGCCACGAGAGCGGGCCTCGCCCTGTGCGACAATGGTCCGTTCGACGCCACCCGGCCGGTAGACGGCCCCGCCTGCGATCCCCATGTCTCCAGACCCGATGCGGAACATCCGCAACTTTTCCATCATTGCCCACGTCGACCACGGCAAGTCGACGCTTGCCGACCGCCTCATCCAGATCTGCGGCGGCCTGACCGCGCGCGAGATGGAAGCGCAGGTGCTCGACAACAACCCGATCGAGCGCGAGCGCGGCATCACGATCAAGGCGCAGTCGGTGTCGGTGCCCTACACGGCGCGCAACGGCGAGACCTACCACCTCAACTTCATCGATACCCCCGGCCACGTCGACTTCAGCTACGAGGTCAGCCGCTCGCTGGCCGCCTGCGAGGGCGCGCTGCTGGTGGTCGATGCCGCGCAGGGCGTGGAAGCGCAGTCGGTCGCCAACTGCTACACCGCGGTGGAGCAGGGCCTGGAAGTGGTGCCGGTGCTCAACAAGATCGACCTGCCCACGGCCGACATCGAGCGCGCCAAGGCCGAGATCGAGGCGGTGATCGGCATCGACGCCTCCGACGCGGTCGCGGTCAGCGCCAAGACCGGACTCAACGTCGAGGACGTGCTCGAGGCGATCGTGCACCGCATTCCGCCGCCGAGGCCGCGCGACACCGACAAGCTGCAGGCGCTGATCATCGATTCCTGGTTCGACAACTACCTGGGCGTGGTTTCGCTGGTGCGCGTGATGCAGGGCGAGATCAAGGCCGGCGCCAAGATCCTGGTGATGTCGACCGGGCGCACCCACCAGGTCGACAAGGTCGGCGTGTTCACCCCCAAGCGCAAGGACATGCCGGCCCTGCGCGCGGGCGAGGTGGGCTGGATCAACGCCAGCATCAAGGACGTGCACGGCGCCCCGGTCGGCGACACGCTGACCCTGGCGTCGGACCCGGCGCCCAAGCCGCTGCCGGGCTTCCAGGAAATGCAGCCGCGCGTGTTCTCGGGCCTGTTCCCCGTGGACGCCGACGACTACCCCGACCTGCGCGAAGCGCTCGAAAAGCTGCGCCTGAACGATGCCGCGCTGCGCTTCGAGCCGGAAAGCTCCGAGGCCATGGGCTTCGGCTTCCGCTGCGGCTTCCTCGGCATGCTGCACATGGAAATCGTGCAGGAGCGCCTGGAGCGCGAGTACGACCTCAACCTGATCAGCACCGCGCCGACGGTGGTCTACGAGGTGCTGCTGACCTCCGGCGAGGTGATGCCGCTCGACAACCCGGCCAAGCTGCCGCCGGCCAACACGATCGAGGAAGTGCGCGAGCCGATCATCCGCGCCAATATCCTCACGCCGCCCGACTACGTCGGCAACGTGATCACCCTGTGCGAAGAGAAGCGCGGCAGCCAGGTCGGCATCCAGTACCTCGGCAGCCAGGTGCAGATCAGCTACGAACTGCCGATGGCCGAAGTCGTGCTGGACTTCTTCGACCGCCTGAAGTCGGTGTCGCGTGGCTACGCCTCGCTCGACTACCACTTCGTGCGCTTCGAGGCCGGTCCCTTCGTGCGCGTGGACACGCTGATCAACGGCGACAAGGTCGACGCGCTGTCGATCATCGTCCACCGCAGCCACGCCGACCGCCGCGGGCGCGACCTGACCGACCGCATGAAGGACCTGATCCCGCGGCAGCAGTTCGACGTCGCGATCCAGGCCGCCATCGGCTCGCAGATCATCGCCCGCAGCTCGGTCAAGGCGCTGCGCAAGAACGTGCTGGCCAAGTGCTACGGTGGCGACATCAGCCGCAAGAAGAAGCTCCTGGAAAAGCAGAAGGAAGGCAAGAAGCGCATGAAGCAGGTCGGCCGCGTCGAAATCCCGCAGGAAGCCTTCCTGGCGGTGCTCCAGGTGGACAACAAGTGAGGGCGGGCGCGTTGGGTGCCGCCGACGGGGTGCGCGCATGAAGTGGTTCGAATTCGGCCTGGTCATCCTGACCTTCGCCTCCGGCCTGGTCTGGTTGGTCGACCGGCTGTTCTTCGCCAAGGCGCGCAAGGCGCGCGCCGGGCTGCTCGACGAAGACCGCGAGCCGGTGGTGGTCGACTACGCCCGCGCCTTCTTCCCGATCCTGGCCGCCGTGCTGCTGCTGCGCGGCTTCGTGGCCGAGCCGTTCCGGATCCCGTCGAGCTCGATGATGCCGACGCTGCTGATCGGTGACTTCATCCTGGTCAACAAGTTCGCCTACGGCCTGCGGCTGCCGGTGAACAATCGCAAGATCGTCGAGATCGGGTTGCCCGAACGTGGCGACGTGGTCGTGTTCCGGCCGCCGCAGTATCCCGACCAGGACTGGATCAAGCGTGTGGTCGGCCTGCCGGGCGACCGCATCGCCTACCGTGACAACGTCCTGTACGTGAACGGCGAGCCGTCCGCGTACCAGGCCATCGGCGAGTACGTGGGCAAGGGGCGCGGCCAGGAAATGACCGGCGCCACCCTGCTGGCCGAAGACCTGGGCAACGGACGGCACGAGGTGCTCGAGATCGAGAGCCCGCTCTTCGCCAACCATGGCGTGGGCGAGTGGACCGTGCCCGCGGGCGAATATTTCGTGATGGGCGACAATCGTGATAGAAGCGACGACAGCCGCTTCTGGGGCACGCTGCCGGAGACACAGCTCCGGGGCAAGGCGTTCCTGGTGTGGATGAATTTCGACCGCACCGCCGGTGGCGTCGACTTCAACCGCATCGGCACGCGCCTGTGATGCCGGGGAACCGGACCGGTGCCAGAATGTCCACAACGGGGAACGAGGGGAGAGGGGCAATGAGGAATTCGCAACGCGGCATCACCCTGCTCGGGTTCATCATCGTGCTGGCCGTGGTGGGGCTGTTCGCCTACGTCGGCATGAAGCTGTTCCCGATGTATTCGGAGTACTACAGCGTGCGCTCGGCGATGAAGGGCCTGGCCAACGAGCCGGGCATCGCCAACACCGAGCCGCGCAAGATCCAGGACCTGTTCTTCCGCCGGCTGTACATCAGCTACTCGGAAAACGTGAAGCCCGAGCATGTCAAGATCAAGCGCGTGGGAGCCGGCTGGCAGATGGACGTGAAGTACGAAGTCCGCAAGCCGCTGATCGGCAACCTCGACGTCGTGGGCAAGTTCGAGTCCACGCAGATGCTGACCAGGACCGGTGCGGTCGATTGATCCCGTTGCGCGCGTCGCGGGCCATGTGTTCCGCGATCCCGCGCTCCTGGCACAGGCGCTGACCCACCGCAGCGCCGGCGCGCCACACAACGAGCGCCTGGAATTCCTCGGCGATGCCCTGGTGGGGCTGATCGTCGCCGAGGCGCTGTACCTGCGCTGGCCCAAGGCCGACGAAGGCGCCATGACCCGCGCACGCGCGGAGCTGGTGCGCGAGTCGTCGCTGGCGCGACTCGCGCGCGACCTCGAACTCGGCGCGCGAATGACGCTGGGGCCCGGCGAGATGAAGTCAGGCGGCCACCGCCGCGACTCGATTCTGTCGGACGCACTCGAGGCCGTGGTCGGCGCGATCTACCTCGACGTCGGCTTCGAGGCCTGCCGCGCGGCGGTGCTGCCCTGGTTCGAGCCGCATATCGACGCCCTTCCCGCCGGTGGCATCGGCAAGGACCCCAAGACCCGGCTGCAGGAGTGGCTGCAAGCGCGCCAGCGTCCGCTGCCGACCTACGAACTCATCTCGGAAAGCGGCGAGGAGCACGCACGGGTCTTCCATGTCCGCTGCGTGCTGACCGAACCCGCGCTTGAGGCCGAAGGCAGTGGCGGTTCCCGCCGCGCCTCCGAGCAGGACGCCGCATCCGCGGCGCTCGCACAACTGGAATCCATGAAGTCATGACTACTGAAGGCGCAAGCCGCAGCGGGGCAGTCGCCGTCGTCGGCAGGCCCAACGTCGGCAAGTCCACCCTGGTCAACGCCCTGGTGGGCGCGAAGGTCAGCATCGTCTCCAATCGCCCGCAGACCACGCGCCATCGGCTGCTGGGCATCGCGACCTTCCCCGCGGGCCAGCTGCAGCTGGTCGATACGCCCGGCATCCACCGTGGCGAGCGCAGCCAGTCCGCCACCGCCATGCACCGGATGATGAACCGTGCCGCGCGCGGCGCGCTCGAGGGCGTCGATGCCGCGGTGCTGGTGGTCGAGGCCGGCCGCTGGGACGAGGAGGACTCGCTCGCCTACGAGGCCCTGCGCGAGGCGAAGGTGCCCGTGGTGCTGGTGGTCAACCAGGTCGACCGTATCCGAGAGAAGGCCACCCTGCTGCCGTATCTGCAGAAGGCGACCGAGGGGCGTGACTTCGCGGGCGTGCATCCGGTGTCCGCGCTGAAGCGCACCGGCCTGGACGCGCTGGTCGCCCAGCTGCTGTCCCTGGTCCCGGAGGGGCTGCCGGCCTACGACGAGGACGAGATCACCGACAAAAGCCAGCGCTTCCTGGCCGCCGAACTGCTGCGCGAACAGCTGATGCGGCAGCTCGGCGCGGAGCTTCCGTACTCGACCACGGTCGAGATCGAATCGTTCACCGAAGAGACCTCGAAGTCCGGCCCGCTGATGCGTATCGGCGCGGTGATCTGGGTCGAGCGCGACGGCCAGAAGGCGATCGTGATCGGCAAGGGCGGCGTGCGGCTGCGCGAGATTGGCAGCAAGGCGCGGCTGTCGATGGAACGCCTGTTCGGCTGCAAGGTGTTCCTGGAAACCTGGGTGCGCGTGCGCGCCGGCTGGTCCGACGACGAGGCCGCGCTGCGCAGCTTCGGCTACGACCAGTAAACCCGGGCCTGCACTGCAGGAGCGGCTAAAGCCGCGATCGCTGCCCCGGGAAATACGTCGTCCTCCTCGCGGCTATAGCCGCTCCTACAATGTTTCCATGCGCATCCTCGGCGAACCCGCCTATGTCCTCCACGCCCGGCCCTGGCGCGAAACCAGCCTGCTGGTCGAGGTCCTGTGCGCGGAACACGGGCGCCTGGGGCTGGTCGCGCGCGGCGTGCGCGGGCCGCGGCGGCAGGCCCTGCGCGCGGCGCTGCAGCCGCTGCAGCACATCCGCTTCGACGCGGCGCTGCGCGGTGAACTGGCCCACCTGAACGCCGCCGAGGCGCTCGATGCCGCGCCGCGACTGCAGGGCGAGGCCATGCTCTCGGGTTTCTACGCCAACGAACTCGTGCTGCGCCTGGCGCCGCGACAGGATCCGCAGCCCGAGCTGTACGCGACCTATGGCGAACTGCGCACCCGCCTGGGCGCGGGTGAGCCGCTGCCCTGGACCCTGCGGCGCTTCGAGCGCGACCTGCTCGACGCCATCGGCGTCGGCCTGGACTACGCGCACGAAGGCGATGGCGATCCGATCGATCCGGCGGCGCGCTACCGCCTGGATCCCGGGCATGGCCCGGTGCGCGTGCGCGGAGAACGCGGTGGCGAGCGCGGGCGCACCGCTACCGGGCGCGCGCTGCTGGCGCTTGCAGCGGACATGGCGCCGCCCGCGGACGACCTCGGCGGCCTGCGCCGGGTGCTGCGCGAAGCGCTGGAGTCCCATCTCGGGGGGCGGCCGCTGTCTTCGTGGCAGCTGCTGGGGGACCTGGGCCGCGTGTCCGCGCCCCTGGCGCCTCAGGACGGCGGCGAGAGTTCCTGAGCCGCGGCATCGAACAGTGCCAGCGCTTCCGGGGACGCGGGTGCGCGCTCCAGCGCCATTGCTGCGTGTCCCAGTCGCGCCGCGCCCACGAAGCCGCAGCTTGCGCGCAGCCGGTGCAGGACATCGCACAGCACGCCCTGGTCACCATCCCGCGCGGAGCCCATGACCGACGCGTGCGCGGCGGGCAGTTCGGCCAGGAACAGCTGGCGTAGCGCCTCGACATGGGCGCGCTCGCCGTTGAGCGCGCGCAGGGCGGCGGCATCGTCCCAGGCCTGCAAATCAGATCCCGACACCTCCGCAGCATCGGCCGGCCCCGGTGGATGCGGTTCGGCGACGCGTGACCCGGTGCGCCCGGCCAGCGTTCCAGCCAGCGCCGCGCGCAGCGCCGCGGCCGACAGCGGCTTCACCAGCACGGCGTCGAAGCCGGCGTCATGCAGCGCCTGGTGCAGTTCGTGCTCGCGCGCGGCCGTATGCGCGATCGCGGGCGTGGCAAGTCCAAGGCTGCGCAGCTCAGCGAGCAGGCCGGCACCGTCGCCGTCGGGCAGGTGGGCGTCGACCAGCCACAGGGCGTAGGCGATGTTGGCGGCCTGGGCGCGCGCGGCCGCGTGCGTGCCGACGATGTCGACGCTGGCAGGCAACGCCTCCGCCGCGGCGGCGAGGAAGGCGGCGGTGGTCTGGTCGTCCTCGACCAGCAGGATGCGGGGCTTCATCGTCGCGGACGCTCCGGTCGTTATTCTGGCAGCCATGCCCGCGTGGATCTTAACCCTGCTTGGACTGCTTGCGCTGCTGCACGTGGGCGCGGTGGACGCGCGCACGCTGGTGGCGCGGGTTGCGAAGGTATCGACGCCGGTAGCCACGCTCGAGGGGGTGGAAGTGCGCCTGGCGTGGCCGGCGGATGCGGACGCGGGCGACCTGCGCATCACCGCGCGCAGCGGGCACGCGCCGGATCTCGGCTATCGCTTCCAGGCGCTGGCCTGGCGCTGCCCGCTCCGTCGGGATGGCGCCGGAGGCTGGAGCTGCGAGGGCGAGCTGCGGGAAGGGCGGGGCGCGCCGCTGCGCTTGGCCTTGGCACTGCCGGCGGCGGGCATTGAAGCCTCGCTGTCCGATGGCCACGGCGCGCGTCTGGCACTGCAGCGCGCCAATGCGGCCCCGGACCTCTTCGCCATCGATCTCGCGCAGGTGCCCGTGGCCTGGGCGCAGGCGCTCGCGGCGCGCGCCTGGGCCGATGTGCGCCTGGGCGAAGGCCGCCTTGATGGGCGACTCCGCCTGCATGTTCCGGACGGCGCTGCGATGCATCTGGAAGGCGAGCTCGCGCTGTCGGATGGCGGTTTCGACACCGCGGACGCACGCCATGCCGGGGCCGGACTGGGTGCGCGCCTGGATCTGGACTGGCTGGCCCTGGACGAGGGGCCGCGGATCACGCTTGACGGCGAACTGCGCGGTGGCGAGCTGCTGTTCGGCAGTGGCTATTTCGTGCTGCCCGAACACGTGCTGCCCGTGCAGTTGCGCGCACAGGGCAGGCCCGATGGCTGGGCGTTGACGGCGTTCTCCGCCAGCGATCCGGGCGTGCTCGACGTCCGCGGCCGCGCGACCCTGGTCGGCGCGGACCTGGATGACTTCGCAGTGTCGCTGCGCAGCAGGGACGTCTCGCCCCTGCCGGAACGCTACCTGTCGGGTTGGCTGGGCCTCGCCGGCCTGGGCGGCCTGACCATGTCGGGCGCGCTGGATGTCGATCTCGCAATGGCGGGCGGTGTGTTGGCCACGCTCGACCTGCGGCCGCAGGCACTGGATATCGCCGCGCCCGACGAGCGCTTCCGTTTCGACGGTCTCGATGGCCGCGTGCACCTTGTGTCCTCGGGTCGCGCGGACAGCGAACTGCACTGGCGGGGCGGCGCCCTGGGTGCGATTCCGCTCGGCCCCGCGCGCTTGCCCTGGCACAGCAGCGATGGGGAACTCTGGCTGCGCGGCACCACCGTGATGCCGCTGCTCGACGGCCGGCTCGAGGTGTCCGACGTGCTGCTGCACCCGCCGGGCGCGGGCGGGCCGTTGCGCGTGGAAGGCGCGCTGGCGGTGGAGGCGCTGGACATGACGCAGCTGGCCCTGGCGCTTGGCCTGCCGCCGTTCCTGGGCACGCTGTCGGGCAGCATTCCCGGCGCGCGCTATGTCGGTGACAGGCTCGACTTCGATGGCGGCCTCGTGGTCCACGCGTTCGACGGCGAGGTACGGGTGTCTTCGCTGGCGATGGAGCGGCCCTTCGGCGTCGCGCCCACGCTGCTGGCCGACGTTGTCCTGGACAGCCTCGACCTGCAGGCGCTGACCGGCGTGTTCGAGTTCGGCAACATCAGCGGGCGCCTGCATGGCCAGGTCGAGGGCCTGCGCCTGGTTGACTGGGAGCCGGTGGCTTTCGACGCCGAACTCCACACCGAGGGGCGCCGGGGCGTGCGCCAGCGCATCAGCCAGCGCGCGGTGCAGAACATCTCCAGCGTCGGCGACGCCTCGTTCACCGCGAGCCTGCAGGGCCAGCTGCTGGGGCTGTTCGACGACTTCGGCTACCGGCGAATCGGTATCTCCTGCCGGCTGGCGAACGGCGTCTGCACGATGGCGGGGCTTCATCCCCGCGACGGCGGGTTTGTTATCGTCGAAGGGGCCGGGCTGCCGCGCCTGGACATCGTGGGCTT
Organism: Luteimonas sp. A649; assembly: GCF_054072735.1. Taxonomy (NCBI): domain Bacteria; kingdom Pseudomonadati; phylum Pseudomonadota; class Gammaproteobacteria; order Lysobacterales; family Lysobacteraceae; genus Luteimonas; species Luteimonas sp. A649. Next base: position 186,762 of record NZ_JBSVRQ010000003.1, read on the forward strand.
CAACCGGGACGTCGACTGGGAAACCCTGGTCGAACGCCTGGCCGCGGTGGGTTCCGGCGACGTTTCGCCGGTGTTCGATTGAACCGTCCGAGGAGGACTTCATGCGCTTGTCCGGTCTGCCATTCGTCGCCGCGCTGGCGCTCACCGCCTGCGTCACCATCAACGTGTATTTCCCCGCGGCCGAAGCGCGCGAGGCGGCGCGCGAGTTCGTCGAGAACGTGATCGGGGAAGAGGCCGCGGCCCCGGCACCGGACGTACCCGGCAACGGCACCCCCGGCGGCATGGCGTTGCGCGCGGCGCCGGCAGCGCAGCGCGCGGGCTTCGATCCATGGATGCTGCTGGGCATCGCGCCCGCACACGCGCAAACGCCCGACATCACCATCCGCACGCCCGCGATCCAGGCGATCCAGCAGCGGATGGAGTCGCGCTTCTCGTCCAGCCTGCGCCCGCACTTCGACAGCGGTGCGCTGGGCTTCAGCGGTGACGGCATGGTGGTGTTGCGCGACGCATCGAAGCTGCCACTGAAGGACCGCGTGGCGGTGAACGCCGCCGTGGCCGACGACAACCGCGACCGCAACGCGGTCTACCGCGAGATCGCCGTCGCCAACGGCCATCCGGAATGGGAGAAGCAGATCCGCGAGGTGTTCGCGCGGCAATGGGTCGCCAGTGCGCGCGCCGGCTGGTGGTACCAGCAGGGTGGGAGATGGAAGCAGAAATAACGGCCAAGGCTTGGCGCGGGGCTTCTGCGACAATGGCGGGCCGTTCCAGACAGGCATCTTCCGGCATTGGCCCGCATCAACCAGACCCCTTTCGAGGTCGAGATCCTCGACCTCGGCCCTGACGGCCGCGGTATCGCCCGCCGGCCCGTGGACCATCCGCATGCCGGCAAGACCGTGCTCGTTGCCGGTGCTCTGGCCGGCGAGCGCGTGCTGGCACGGCAAACCGGGCGCGCCCGCGAGTACGACCAGGCCGAGACGGTCGAGGTGCTGCAGGCCTCGCCCGAGCGCGTCGAGCCGCGTTGTCCGCACTTCGGCGTCTGCGGCGGCTGCAGCCTGCAGCACATGGCCGGGGACCGGCAGATCGTCGCCAAGGCGCGCGTGCTGGCCGACGACTTCGAGCGTGCCGGGCCGGTCCGCCCTGAAACCTGGCTGCCACCGCTCACCGGCCCGGCCTGGGGCTATCGCCGCAAGGGCCGGTTCTCCGTGCGCCACGTGGAGAAAAAGGGCAAGACCCTGGTCGGCTTCCGCGAGCGCGATCCGCGCTTCGTCGCCGAGCTGCGCGAGTGCCACACCGTGATCCCGGAGCTGGGGAGCCGCATGGAAGCGCTGGCACGGCTGGTCGATGGCCTCGATGCGCGGGCGGCGATCCCGCAGATCGAGTTCGCCGCCGGCGACGATGCCATCGCGCTGGTGGTCCGCCACCTCGAGCCGCTGGGCGACGGCGACCGGGCGGCGCTCGTGGCCTTCGCGCAGGCGAACGGCTTCGCCATGTTCCTGCAGCCGAAGGGCATCGACTCCGTGGCGCCGCTGTGGCCGCTGGATCCGAAGCTGTCGTTCCGGTTGGCGCCCTGGGATGTCGAACTGGCGTTCCAGCCGCTGGACTTCATCCAGGTCAACGCCGGGCTCAACGCGAAGATGATCGCGCACGCGCTGGAACTGCTCGATGTGCAGTCGGATGATCGCGTGCTCGACCTGTTCTGCGGACTCGGCAACTTCAGCCTGCCGCTGGGGCGCGTCGCGTCGGAAGTCGTGGGCGTGGAAGGCGATGCCGGGCTGGTGGCACGCGCGCGTGACAACGCGGCGCGCAACGGCATGGGGCACGTCAGCTTCCACGTCGCCGACCTGGCCACCGATCTTTCGCAGGAGCCATGGATGCGCGCCGGCTTCGACAAGCTGCTGCTCGATCCCGCCCGCGCCGGCGCGCTGGAGGTGCTGCGCCAGCTTCCGCTGGAAGGACTCAAGCGCATCGTCTACGTCAGCTGCCATCCCGGGTCGCTGGCGCGCGACGCCGCGTACCTGGTCAGCGAGCGCGGCTGGCACCTGCGCGCCGCTGGCGTGATGGACATGTTCCCGCACACCGCCCACGTCGAGTCGATCGCGGTCTTCGAACCTGCCCTGCCGGCGCAGTTGGCCCCATCGGACCCGTCGGCCCCGTCGGCCCTGTCGGCCCCGTTCCCCCTCTAGGGGCAGCTACAGCTGCGACCTGACCCGCGGGATCGTACTTGCACACGCATCACCCTGAATTCCGATCGCAGCTGTAGCTGCTCCCGCACAGAGGACTTGAATGGCCATCGAGATCGAACGCAAATTCCTGGTGACCGGCGACGGCTGGCGCGCAGCCGCGCACGCCGTCGTCTCGATGGCGCAGGGCTACCTCAACGACCAGTCCTCGATGGACGAGGGCCGACAGCGCGCTTCGGTGCGGGTGCGCCTGGAGGGCGAGGGTGCCTTCCTCAACATCAAGTCGCGCGAGCTCGGCCACACGCGGCAGGAATTCGAGTACCCGCTGCCCGTGGGCGAGGCGCGCGACCTGCTCGCGCTCTGCGTGGGCGGGCTGGTTGAGAAGCGCCGCCACCTGGTGCGCCATGGCGGCCATCTCTGGGAAGTCGACGAATTCCTTGGCGACAACGCCGGCCTGGTGGTGGCCGAAATCGAACTCGGAAGCGCCGACGAGACCTTCGAACACCCCGACTGGCTGGGCGTCGAGGCGACCGACTGCCCGCGCTACTACAATCTGGCACTGGCCGCGCGTCCGTACTCGCAGTGGAGCGGGGCGGAACGCGCGGGGCCGGCAGCCTAAGGAGAAGACCATGCTCGTCATCGGCGTCGCCGGTACCGGACTCACCGCCCAGGAGCGCGACTGGCTGCAGCACGATGCCTGCGCCGGCGTGATCCTGTTCACCCGCAACTTCGCCTCGCGCGCGCAGGTGGCCGAACTGTCGGCCGCCATCCGCGAAGCCGCGCCGCGCCCGCAGCTGGTCTGCGTCGACCAGGAGGGTGGACGCGTGCAGCGATTCCGCGAGGGCTACAGCGCGCTGCCGCCGCTCGAGGTCTTCGGCCGCGACTACGCGCGCGACCCCGAAGGTGCCCTGGCCCGTGCCCGCGAGCACGCCTGGCTGATGGCGAGCGAGGTGCGCGCATCGGGCGTCGACCTCAGCTTCGCGCCGGTGGTCGACCTCGGTCGCGGCAACCTCGCCATTGGCGACCGCGCCTTCTCGGATGATCCGGCCGTGGTCGCCGCCTTCACCCGGGCCTATGTCGACGGCATGCACCAGGCCGGCATGGCGGCCACTCTCAAGCACTTCCCCGGACACGGTTCGGTGCGCGAGGACACCCACTTCGACGACGCCGTCGACGACCGCCCGCTGGATGTGATCCGCGCCGAGGATCTGGTGCCCTTCGTTGCCGGCATCGATGCCGGCGCCGACGCCGTGATGCTGGCGCACGTGGTCTATCCGCAGGTGGCGCCGGAGCCGGCCGGCTATTCGCCGCGCTGGATCAACGGGATCCTGCGGCAGGAGATGGGCTTCCGCGGCGTGGTCTTCTCCGACGACATCGGCATGGCCGCGGCGCACGGGGTGGGCGGCATCAAGGCACGCGTCGACGCGCACCTCGACGCCGGCTGCGACGTGGTGCTGGTCTGCCATCCGGAACTCGTGGAGGAATCCCTGGCGGCAGTCGATGGCCGCAGCCTCAACACCATGGCGCTGGCCGGGCTGATGGGGCGGGGCGCGCTGGGCTGGGACGGACTGCTGGCCGACGCACGCCATGGCCGCGCCGCGGCGAGCCACGGCGGCGGGGTGGTGGCATGACTGCGCCCCCGCTCGCGACCGTCATGGTCGATGCCGACGTCATCCACGACCGCGCCACGCTCGAGGCGGCGATCCAGGGCATGGCCGAGGCCATCCACACCGAGTACGCCGGCGACGAACGCGCGCCGCTGTTCGTGACCATCATGAACGGCGGCATGCCCTTTGCCGTGCAGCTCGCGTTCGCGCTGGGCGAACGCGGGCTCGACCTCGAGTTCGACTACCTGCACGCGACCCGCTATCGCGGCAGCACCAGTGGTTCGCGCCTGGCCTGGTTGCACCGCCCGGCGACGCCGATGCGCGGCCGCCGCGTGCTGCTGGTCGATGACATCCTCGACGAGGGCCACACGCTGCAGGCCGTCACCCGCTGGTGCGAGGACGAAGGCGCGGCCGACGTGCGCGTGGCGGTGCTGGCCACCAAGGTCCACGACCGCTGCGTCGATGGCGTCTGCGCAGACTGGTCGGGCGTCGAGGTGCCCGACCGCTACGTCTTCGGTTACGGCATGGACTACAACGAACAGGGCCGCAACCTGCCCGCCATCTACGCGCTGGCCGACTGAGCCGCGCACGCACCGGAGACCGCCGTGTCCGCGCATACCGATGAACCCATCGCCCTGGCGGTGATTGGCGGCACCGGCCTCTACCAGCTGGCCGGGCTGGAGGATGTGGAATCGCATCAGCCGGTCACGCGCCATGGCGCGCTGTCCGGGCCGGTGCGCGTGGGCCGCATCGGCGGCCATCGCGTGGCGTTCCTGGCACGCCATGGCGAAGGCCACTCGGTGCCGCCGCACCTGGTGAACTACCGCGCCAACCTCGCCGCGCTGCAGTCGCTGGGCGCCACGCGCGTGCTCGCGCTCAATACCGTGGGCGGCATCACCGAAGGCTTTGGCCCGCGCGTGCTCGCTTGCCCCGACCAGCTCATCGACTACACCTGGGGCCGCATCTCCACCTACTGCGAAGAGCCGGGCACCGAGGTGCTGCACGTCGACTTCGGCGATCCCTACACGCCGTCGCTGCGCCGCAGGATCATCGATGCGGCGGCGACTGTCGGGGTCGCGCTGGTCGATGGCGGCTGCTACGGCGCGACGCAGGGTCCGCGCCTGGAGACGCGCGCGGAGATTTCGCGCATGCGCCGCGACGGTTGCGACCTCGTCGGCATGACCGGAATGCCCGAGGCCGGGCTCGCCCGCGAGCTTGGCCTGGACTACGCATGCCTGGCCATCGTCGCCAACTGGGCGGCCGGTGCTGGACCCCAGATCGACGAGGTGATCACGCTCGATGACGTGCTCGCGAACGTCGCCGCGGCCTCCTCGGGCCTGCCAACCCTCGTCGGAGCGATGCTGGCCGGGTGATTGCGCACGGCACGAAGCCTTTGCATACTCGGGCAGCGTGTGTCCGGTCCCTTGCAGGTCGGGGCGCGCAATCGTAACCAGACGAGGTGTAAGAGTCATGCAATACGGCACAGTGAAGTGGTTCAACGACGCCAAGGGTTTCGGCTTCATCGCTCCCGAGGACGGCAGCGCGGACGTGTTCGTGCACTACTCGGCGATTTCTTCCGACGGCTTCCGCAGCCTGCAGGAAGGCCAGCGCGTCAGCTATGAAGTCACTCAGGGCCCGAAGGGCGCGCAGGCGGCAGGGGTGGCGGCTGTCGCTTGAGTGGCACGCGGTTGCAGTATTTCCTGTTCCAGGGTCCCGGGTGTTCCGGGACCCTTTTTTTGTCGTCAGCCCGCACTGCGGAAGGTCAGGTTGATGCGCTCCGCGCCGAGCCGCGGGTGCGCCACGTCCTTCAGCGGAGCGACGCCGTGGAAGCGCAGGCGGTCCTCGCCGCCCCAGACGACGACGTCGCCGTGGTGCAGGGGCACCTTCGCGGGCCGGTCGGCGCGCGCGTGGCCGCCGAACAGGAAGATGGCGTCCATGCCCAGCGAAACGGAGACGATCGGCGCGTCGAGATCGCGCTCGTCTCTGTCCTGGTGCAGTGACATGCGTGCGCCGGGACGGTAGCGGTTGATCAGGCAGGCATCGGATTCGAAGCCGTTGAAGCCGGCCGCAGCCGCGGCGTCGGCTGCCAGGGCTGCGAACGTGGCGGGCATGTCCGGCCAGGGCAATCCGCTCTCCGGATCCGTGGCCGTATAGCGGTAGCCATGGCGGCTGGTGGTCCAGCCGAGTCGCCCGCAGTTCGTCATCGCCACCGACATGGTGAAGCCGCCGCGCGTCTGCATCTGGCGGAACGGCGCGCGTGCCGCCACGGCCTCGATGGCCCGCAGCAGTTCGTCTACGCAGGGCAGGGCGAAACCGCGCAGCACGCAGGCCTGCGGCCCGATGGTTTCGCGATGATCGTTGCCGGGCTCGGCGAACAGGTCTGGATGCATGGCTTGAGGATAGCGCCGTCGCCGTGGCGCCGCGCCGGCGTGTCGGGTGCATGCCACGGCGGGCAAGGCCACAATCGGGGCACGCACGGGAGAACGGGAATGGTCCAGGCCACGCACGATGTCTTCAACCAGCCGCCGCCATTCGGCGAACGCGACCTGTGGTCGGATGACTTCGCGCTGCGCGAAGCCCTGGCGCGCGAAGGCGGTGCGGCGTTCGAGCGCGAGGTCGCGGCGTATGGCGCACTGGCGGGGGGTGAACTGCTGGCCCTGTCCCATGACGCCCATCGCGACCGGCCGCGCCTGCGCAGTCACGACGCCGCCGGGCAGCGCATCGACCGCGTCGAGTTCCATCCCGCATACCACCGGGTGATGGAGCTTGCCATCGCGCACGGGGTGGCCGGGCTGTCTTGGGCGCGGCCGGAGCCCGGTGCACACGTCGCGCGCGCGGCCCTGGCCTACCTGCACTACCAGGCCGAGCCGGGCACGAGCTGCCCGCTGACCATGACGCACGCCGCGATGCCGGTGCTGCGGCAGTCGCCGGCGCTGCACGAATGGGCGGACAAGGTCGCGGCCTGCCGCTACGACGCGCGTGATGTCGCCATCGACGTGAAGTCCGGCGTGACGCTGGGCATGGCCATGACCGAGAAGCAGGGTGGCAGCGATGTACGCGCCAACGCCACCACGGCCGCGCCCTGCGGCGACGGCGACGATGCCTACGTGCTGTCCGGCCACAAGTGGTTCATGTCGGCACCGATGTCCGACGGCTTCCTGGTGCTGGCGCAGGCACCCGCCGGCCTGACCTGCCTGCTGATGCCGCGCCGCCTGCCCGGCGGCGACCGCAACGGCTTCATCCTGATGCGGCTGAAAGACAAGCTTGGCGACTGGTCCAACGCGTCCAGCGAGGTCGAGTTCCAGGACGCGATGGCCTGGCGGGTGGGTGAAGAGGGCCGAGGCGTCGCCACCATCCTGCAGATGGTGATGCTCACCCGCCTGGACTGCATGCTCGGCTCGGCGGGGCTGATGCGGATGGCGCTGGCGCAGGCGCTGCATCACTGCCGCCATCGCAGCGCGTTCGGCAAACGGCTCGCCGACCAGCCGCTGATGCGCAACGTCCTGGCCGATATCGCGATCGAAGCCGAAGGGGCGCTGGCGCTGTCGATGCGCGTGGCACGGGCAGTGGATGCCGCCGCACGCGATCCGCGCGAGGCCGCATTCGCCCGCATCGCCACCGCCATCGGCAAGTACTGGATCTGCCGACGTGCCCCGACGGTGGTCAACGAGGCGCAGGAGTGCCTGGGCGGCGCGGGCTATATCGAAGAGTCGCTGCTTCCGAGGCTGTACCGGCAGGCCCCGCTGAACTCGATCTGGGAAGGCAGCGGCAACATCCAGTGCCTCGACGTGCTGCGAGCGCTGTCGCGGGAGCCGGACACCGCGGCTGTGCTGCGTGCGGAGATCGAAGCGGCGCGCGGGTTGCATCCTGCGCTGGACACGTTCGCCGCGTCACTGGGTGGCATGTTTTCAGCTGCCGATGAAGCGGGGTCGAGACGGCTTGTCGAAAGCCTGGCGCTTGCGCTGCAGGCTTCGGTGCTGCTGCGCGCGGTCAGCCCGGTCGCAGAGGCGTTCTGCCGCACCCGGTTAGGCGGTGAGCACGGGCTTGCACTGGGCACGCTGCCGGTGGATCTGGACCACCTTTCCATCATGGCGAGGGCGTTTCCGGATTAAGGATGCTTGCTACGGATTTGCCCGAAGCCTGGGAGAGGGCCACGAAGATGAAGACATTGATTGCGGCATGCCCATTGTTCCTGCTTGTCGCTGCATGTGTACCGCAGGGCGGTAACCCGCCTGACCAGGTCGCCACTCCGGGCGATGCCCAGCTTCTGAGCGTTGGGCAAATCACTGAAGCTGAGAAACGGGCGGCCACGGGCGACATCGAGGCGGTACGGGATCTTGTCGCGCACTATGTGTTGGGAGAGCCCGACCGGGGGAAGGCCATGCACTGGCAACGGGTCGCGGTCGGTATGGGTGATCAGGTGATGATGCTGAACCTTGCGACGTACCTGTCTCTGACGGGCGCCGAAGAAGATTGCCGGGAAGCGGATTCCCTTGTTGAACGGGTCAGCATCCGGAATCCGTCCAATGAGCTTGGTGACGCGGCGCGTCGGAGATTGCAGACGCTCAGGCATGGCTTTGAAGGAGCTGGGACCTGCACTCGATGGTTTCAGTAATTCAACAGTTCCAGCGGCATGCTGTTTCAGGCGCCTCGGGCGACGGCCGCTGGCACCGCATCCAGGAACTGCAACCGCGCCAGCTCGGCGTACAGGCCGCCCTGTGCCAGTAGCTCGGCATGCGTGCCCTCGGCCACGATCTGGCCCTGGTCCATGACGACGATGCGGTCCGCGCGCAGCACGGTGGCCAAACGGTGCGCGACGACGATCGTCGTGCGGCCTTCCATCAGGCGTTCGAGCGCGTGCTGCACGGCGCGTTCGCTCTGCGCATCGAGTGCCGAGGTGGCTTCGTCAAGCAGCAGCACCGGCGCATCGCGCAGCAGGGCACGGGCGATGGCGACGCGCTGCTGCTGGCCGCCTGACAGGCGGGCGCCGCGTTCACCAAGTTCCGAGGCATAGCCCTCGGGCAGCGCGGTGAGGAATTCGTGTGCCTCCGCCGCGCGTGCGGCCGCCTCGACTTCGGCATCGCTCGCGTCGAGTCGGCCGTAGCGGATGTTGTCGGCGGCGCTGGCGGCGAAGATGGTCGGGCGCTGCGCCACCAGCGCCATCTCGCCGCGCAGCGCGACGGGATCGAGTTCGCGCAGGTCGATGCCATCCAGCGCCACGCTGCCCGACTGCGGGTCGTGGAAGCGCTGCAGCAGAGAGAAGACCGTGCTCTTGCCTGCGCCGGACGGCCCGACCAGTGCCACCGTCTCGCCCGGTGCCACTTCAAGGCTGAAGCCTTCCAGGGCCGCGGTGTCCGGGCGCGTGGGGTAGTGGAAGACGACGTCGCGCAGGGCGACGGCACCGCGCACGGGCTGCGACAGCGCGCGCGGTGCGGCGGGCGCGACGACCTTCGGCTGCTCGTCGAGCAGCTCCCCGATCCGGCCCATGCCGCCGGCGGCCTTCTGCAGTTCGTTCCACACCTCCGCCAGCGCACCGACCGAGCCGGCGCCGAACATCGCGTACAGCACGAACTGTCCCAGCGTGCCGGCGCTCATGCGGCCGTCGGCGACGTCGTGCGCGCCCAGCCACAGCACCAGGGTGATGGCGCCGAAGATCACCGAGATCGCCACGGCCGTGACCAGCGCCTGCACGCCGATGCGCTTGCGCGCCACCGTCACCGCGGTCGCCACGGCGGTGGCGAAGCGGCCGCGCTCATGGCCCTCGCGGGCGTGCGACTGCACGGTGTCGATCGCGCCCAGGGTTTCGGTGGCCAGCGCGTTGGCATCGGCCACGCGGTCCTGGCTCTGGCGCGAAATGCGCTGCAGGCGGCGGCCGCCAAGGACCAGCGGCAGCACCGCCAGCGGGATGCCGACCAGGGTCCAGGCCGCCAGCCGCGGACTGGTCACCATCAGCATGGCGACGCTGCCCAGCACCATCACCACGCTGCGCAGCGCCACCGACATGCTGGTGGCGACCACGCCGCGCAGGAGTTCGGTGTCCGCGGTCAGGCGCGAGACCAGCTCGCCGGTGCGGCTGCGTTCGAAGAAGGACTGGTCCAGGCCCACCAGGTGGCCGAACAGCTGCGTGCGCAGGTCGGCCACCACGCGTTCGCCCAGCAGCGATACGAAGAAGAAGCGCGCCGCGGTGGCGATGGCCAGCGCGAACGTCACCAGGAACAGCAGCACGAAGGCGGCGTCGATGCCGGCGCCGCTGGCGAAGCCGTCGTCGATCATCCGCCGCACCGCCAGCGGCAGGCTCAGGGTCGCGGTGCTCGAGGCCAGCAGCGCCAGCAGCCAGGCTGCCAGCAGGCCGCGGTGCCGGGCCAGGAAGGGCCACAGCGGGCGCAGCGTCGACAGCGGGACCTTTGATTTCCCGGCGCGATCGCCGTCGCGCGTATCGGGAGTCGGGGGCGGGGTGGAGGTGTGAGCGAACTGGGCCATCCGGGCATTGTCGCCCATGCCCTGTGCCTATGGTTCCCCGACGCGCGCGCGGTCGCGCGTGGCGTCGCGCAGATGGCTGGCCAGCGCCGGCAGCTGGCTGGCCGGAAGGCGCAGGCGGAAGTGGACGCCATCGGCGGCGAAGTCCTCGCCCAGCTTCTCGGCGCAGAACACGGGCAACGCGGCATGCACGGCGGCGAGGTCGGCGAAGGGGCACTCGACGTCGACCTCGGCCATCTCGACCACTTCGCGCCGCTCGGCGGTGCGCAGGCACTCGGCCGCGGTACCGCCATAGGCGCGCACCAGGCCACCGGCGCCGAGCTTGATGCCGCCGTACCAGCGCGTCACCACCACCACGACGCCGTCCAGGCCCTGGCCGTCGATGGCGGCCAGGATAGGGCGCCCGGCGGTTCCGGCGGGCTCGCCGTCGTCGCTGGAGCGGTAGGCGCTGCCCATGCGCCAGGCCCAGCAGTTGTGGGTGGCGTCGGGCACGGACACGGAAGCGATGAAGGCCGCGGCGGCCCCGGTGTCGTCCACCGGGGCTGCATGGGCCAGGAAACGGCTGTGCTTCACCACCAGTTCGTGCGTGGCGGGCGCGGCAAGCGTGGTGCTCATTCTTCGCCGAGCAGCGTGCGCAGGTCGTCCGGCACGGCCGCTCCGGGATGGCGACGCCGGAACTCGGCGAAGCTCTCGCGCGCTTCCCCGTAGCGTTCGGAGACCACCAGTTCGCGGATGCGCGCCAGCCAGGCCTCGCGCACGGCAGGCGAGTCCACCGACGCCGGCGGGGTGTCGTCGAGGGGCTGGTCGAGCCAGTCCTCGTCGTGCATCGCCTCGCCGTCGATCGCTTGCGCGCCGCCCAGGATGTCCGGTGCGCGGGTGCGCATGGCGGCGTCCTGGGCGGGGGCAGGCCTTGGCGGCGGCAGGGCCTGCAGGGCCCGTGACGCTGCTGGAGCCGGCGGCGCAGGCGGGGCAGGCGGCGGCGCCGGCATGGCCATCGGCACGGGTGCCGATGCTGCGGCTTCTCGCGGTGCGGGCCGGGCGGACTTCGCGGCAGGCCTGGGCAGCTCTTGGCCGGCCGAGTCGGTAGCTGCCTCGCGCGCCGCCGCTGGTTCGCGAGACGGCGCATCGAACAGCGCCGGCGGCGCAGGAGCGTCGCTTACGGATGGCGGGGTGATCGCTTCCGGGGCCTGCGACGCCGCGGCCGCAGCCTCCGTCTCCACAGGGGGCGCCGGCTGGCGCGGGGCCTGGGCCGCTTCGGCTGGCGCGTGAAGCCGCCGAGCACTGGCAGGCGCCCCGGAAACATCATCGGCGAGCGCTGGCATCTTCGCTGCAACGGGTGCCTCCTCGGGCAGCCGGACCACTTCGAGCTGCGGCCGCAGCTGCCAGGCCACGCCGATCGCGAGCACCAGCGTTGCAGCCAATGCGCCGCCGCGCAGCCAGATCGGGCTCCGCCGCCGGCGACGGTGCCCGGCGCGTGTGGAAGTGGATGACGGCGTGGCGGCCGCCGGGGTGCCTTCCCCTGCACGGGCGCTGCCGCCCGCGCGATCCGCGGCAGTCCTGCGAGCGGCAGCGAAGATCGCCGCGTCCAGGCCGGGAGACGGCCCTGACGGTGGCGTGGCCGCTGCCAGGGCGTCAGCCAGCGCGCGCTCCGCCGGCTGCAGCGGGTCGGGGCGGGTCTGGCGGGTCACGGTGCGACCTCCCCGGCCGACAGGACATCGCGGTCGGCGAGCGCCGCGCGCAGCTTGTCCATGGCATAGCGCAGCCGCGACTTCACGGTTTCGCGGCCCACGCCGGTGATGTCACCGATCTCTTCCAGGGTCAGTTCCTGCTCCAGGCGCAGCAGCACCACTTCGCGCTGTTCGTCGGGCAGGGCGTCGAGTGCCTGCTGCAGGTCGCGACCGCGCTGGAAGGCATCCATGCGCAGCTCGGGCGTGTCCGGATCCTCGATCCGGAGGCTGCGCTCGTCGGCATCGGCGGGCGCGGGCGGACGGTGCTGCCGTGCGCGCCAGTGGTCGGCGATGCGATTGCGGGCGATCCGGTACAGCCAGGTGATGAAGGCGGCGTCCGGGCGCCAGTCGCGGCCGGCAGCCACCACGCGCTGCCAGGTGTCCTGGAACACCTCATCAGCCAGCCCCGGATCGCGGAGCTGGCGCAGGAGGAAGCGGTGCAGGCGCTCGCGGTGGCGCCCGTACAGGGACTCGAACGCGGCGACATCCCCCTCGCTCCAGGCCAGCATCAGTGCGTCGTCGCTGGTTCCGGCGTCTTCGCGGCTTGGCAGGGCGTCCATGGATGCGAGGTTAAGCGCTGCGGCCAGGCGCGGGAAGCCCGTGCGTGAGGCCGCCGCGACGGGCATGATGTCGGCCGGGGTCGCATGGGGAGGCCGCGCTCGCTTGCCGCGCGCGGCTGCAACTGCCGTTGTCCCTATGGGACGGACTTGGGCAAAGGGACGCGGCACGTGCAGGCAATGCTGGACATCCCGGTTTTGGCGCCGCCGCGCGAGGTCGACCTCGCGGGGCTGGCGGGCATGCTGGCGCAATCGCTTCCGACCGGCTCGGACGTGGTGGTGTGCTGGGACGACGAGCGCCTGGGCAGCGGCCGCTCCGAGGTCGAAGGCGTGGCCCCCGCCCTGCGCGCGCGCGCGGAGGAACTCATGTCCGGCAAGCGCAGCCGCGCCGACGCAGGTGGCGCGCTGATCGACGAATCCTGGATCGAGGGCGAGGCGCGCGTCGCGCTCGCCGCGCGCCTTCCCGAACCGCTTACGCCCGGCTCGCGCGAAGCCTGGCGCGCGCTGGCGCGCAGGCTGGTGTCGGCCACCCTCGCTTCGGCGCAGGCGGAAGCCCGGATTGATTCGCTGCGCAAGTCGGAGCGGCTGCAGCAGGCGCTGTACGAGATCGCCGACCTCGCGGGCTCGGGCCTCGAGATGGAGGAGATGCTCAAGCGCATCCACGGTGTGGTCGGCGGCCTGATGTCGGCCGAGAACTTCTACATCGTGCTGTACGACGACATGCGCGGCACCGTGCGCTTCCTGTACTTCGCCGATCGGCTTGACCCTTGGATCGCGCAGCCGGACAACGAGGCCCCGGTAGGGACGATGCCCAACAGCCTGACCGTGGCGCTGCTGCGGCATGGCCAGCCCCTGCGCGGCCCGTCGGAGCTGATCCGCGAACAGCTGCACGTCGAGCGTGATCCGGCGCACGGCCCCGACGCCGCGGACTGGCTGGGCGTGCCGATGCGCCGCGAGGGCCGGGTCAGCGGCGCGATCGTGGTGCAAAGCTACGACCAGCCCGACTGCTACACCGACGAGGACCGCGCGCTGCTCGAGTTCGTGGCCCAGCACATCCTCACCGCGCTCGACCGCAAGCATGCCCAGGCGGAGCTCGAGCGCCGCGTGGACGCGCGCACGCGCGAGCTGCAGCAGGCCAACGAGGTGCTGCAAGCGGAAATCATCGAACGCCAGCGCGCCGAGCGCCTGCAGCGCGCGCTGTTCAGGATCAGCGAGCTGTCTTTCACCGCGGGCAGCGTCGAAGGCTTCTATGGCGACCTGCACGCGGTGGTCGGCGAGCTGCTGTACGCGCGCAACTTCTACATCGCCATGGTGTCCGGCGACGGTAGCCACATCGAGTTCCCGTATTCGGTGGACGAGCGCGACATCATTCGCAAGACCAGGCGGATGATCCGTGGGCTGAGCGAGTACGTGATCAACAGCGGACGCGCGCTGCTGGCCGACCGCGTGGTCATCGCCCGCCTGGAGGCCGCGGGCGACCTCCAGCACCACGGCACGCTCGCGCACTGCTGGCTCGGCGTGCCGCTGCTGCGCGACGGCATGGCCGTGGGCGTGATCGCGGTGCAGAGCTATTCGCCGCACATCGGCTTCACCGTGCAGGACCAGAAGCTGCTGACCTTCGTCGCGCACCACATCGGCGGCGCGCTCGCGCGCAAGCGGTCGCAGGACCACCTGAAGGCCGCGCATGCCGAACTCGAGGACCGGGTCGACGCGCGCACGCGCGAGCTGGAAGAGGCCAACCGCGAGCTGCGCGCGCAGGTCTCCGAGCGCATGCGCGCCGAGCAGCGCCTGATCGACCAGGCGCGGCACGACCACCTCACCGGCCTGCCCAACCGCATCCACCTGCTCGATCGCCTGGATGCGGCGATCGCAGAGACCCGTGCCCGGGAGCGCGGGCCGTTCGCGGTGCTGTTCCTCGACCTCGACCGCTTCAAGCTGGTCAACGACAGCGTCGGCCATGCCGCCGGCGACGAGATGCTGGTCGAGTCCGGGCGCCGGATCGCACGGATGCTGCGCGAGGGCGACGTGGTCGCGCGCCTGGGAGGCGACGAGTTCGCGGTGCTGCTGGGCGATGCCGGCGACGAGGCGACGGCGCAGGCGGTGTCGGCGCGCATCCTCGCCGAGCTGGGCAAGCCGATGTGGATCGCGGGCCGCGAACTGTTTCCCTCCGCGTCGGTGGGCATCGCCATGTGGCAGCCGCGCTACCACCACGGCGAGGACCTGCTGCGCGATGCCGACGCCGCCATGTACCGCGCCAAGGCCAGCGGCCGCGACCGCAGCGAACTGTTCGACGAGGAGATGCGCGCCGAAGCCACGCGGTTGCTCGACCTCGAGGCCGATCTGCGGCGCGCGATCCTCGCCGACGACTTCGAGCCCTGGTTCCAGCCGATCGTCGACCTCGCCAGCGGCAAGGTGGTCGGCCACGAGGCGCTGCTGCGATGGAACCACGAAGTGCGCGGTCCGCTGCCGCCGGGCGAGTTCATCGGCGTGGGCGAGGACAGCGGGCTGATCGAACAGGTCGACTGGCTGGTGTACCGGCGCGCCTTCGACTGGATGGCCCGCCACCGCGAGGGCTACGTATCGATCAACGTGTCGCCGCGGCACTTCCGCTCCGACAATTTCGTCGAACGCCTGCTGCAGATGCTGGGCGACGCCGGCGCCGAACCCGCGCGGCTGCGCATCGAGATCACCGAAGTCGCCCTGCTCGACGATGCGCCGCGTACGCTGCGGATGCTCAAGACCCTGCGCTCGCGCGGCATCTACGCCCTGCTGGACGATTTCGGTACTGGCTTCTCGGCGCTGTCCTACCTGCACCGGTTCCCGATCCATGCGCTGAAGATCGACCAGAGCTTCGTCGCGGGCCTGGACGACGAACTCCACACCGAGAGCCTGGCCCTGGTGCGCGCGATCCTGGCGCTGGCCGGCACGCTGGGCATCGACAGTATCGGCGAAGGCGTGGAGACCGAAGCGCAGGCCACGATCCTGCGGCAGCTGGGCTGCACCATGGGCCAGGGCTTCCTGTTCGGGCAGCCGATGCCCGCGCCCGCCGCCGAGAGCCGCGGCGCGGCCTGAGCGGGGGCGGGGCAGGGCCATCGCGTCAGTCGCCGCTGCGGGCGGCATCGCCGCGGGTGGCCGCGCGCCCGGCTTCGACCAGTTCGGCGAACTCCCCGCGCAGGCCCCAGCGATCGTCGCCCCGGCTGGCGCGCGCACCGGCCGCGATCGCGTCCCAATCCCATTGGCCGAGGTTGTGGCCGCCGCGCAGGGCATCGGCGAACCCGGCGACCGTCGCGGCGAAGCGCAGGGCCGGGCCGGCTTCGGCGCGGATCGCACTGCGCGCAAGCGGCACCTCGATCAGCCGGCTGCTGTCGCTGTCGGGCTGCTTGTAGCGCAGGCGCAGGTGTGCCAGTTCGCCGCCGTGTGCTGCGGCGGGCGCGCCGCCGCCATAGCG
The DNA here is from genome assembly GCF_054072735.1 of Luteimonas sp. A649. Taxonomy (NCBI): domain Bacteria; kingdom Pseudomonadati; phylum Pseudomonadota; class Gammaproteobacteria; order Lysobacterales; family Lysobacteraceae; genus Luteimonas; species Luteimonas sp. A649. The sequence goes on from NZ_JBSVRQ010000003.1 coordinate 202,758, forward strand.
CAGCGCGGACAGGCGCTCGCCCCCGGAGCCGACGAGTGCGATCTCGTACAGCGCCGTGACCTCGTGGCCGGCGCCGATGTCACCGGCATCGACGCGGTCGTTGGCGAAGTCCTCTTCGCGCAGCATGCGGTTGGCATAGCCGACCAGGCGGTACTCGGCGACCAGGGCCGGATTGAACTCGACCTGGATCTTCACGTCGCGGGCGATGGTCAGCAGGGTCGACGACATCTCTTCGACCAGCACCTTGCGCGCTTCCAGCAGGGTGTCGATGTAGGCGTGGTTGCCGTCGCCGGCGTCGGCCAGGCGCTCGGCCATGGCGTCGTTGTAGTTGCCGGTGCCGAAGCCGAGCGTGGTGAGTGCGATGCCCGAGCCGCGCTGGTCGGCGACCAGGGCCTCGAGCGTGTCGCGGTTGACGGTGCCGACGTTGAAGTCGCCGTCGGTGGCCAGGATCACGCGGTTGGCGCCGCCTTCGACATAGCCCTGCCGCGCCATCGCGTACGCCAGCTCGATGCCCGCGCCGCCGTTGGTGCTGCCGCCTGCCTGCAGGCGCTCGAGCGCGGCCAGGATCTCGCCCTTGCGGTCACCTGCGGTCGGCGGCAGCACCAGGCCCGCCGAACCCGCGTAGGCCACGATCGACACCTTGTCCCGTGCGCGCAGCTGGTCGGTGAGCGCGGCGAAGGCCTTGCGCAGCAGCGGCAGCTTGTCGGCCGTGTGCATCGAGCCCGACGTGTCGACCAGGAACACCAGGTTGGCCGGCGGCAGCTCGGCCTTCGGCACGTCATAGCCCTTGATGCCGACCATCAGCAGGTGGCGGCCGGGATCCCAGGGCGACGGCGCGATCTCGGTGGTCACGTGGAACGGCACTTCGCGCGACGTCGGCGCCGGGTGGTCGTAGCGGAAGTAGTTGATGAACTCCTCGGCGCGCACGGCGTCGGGCGGCGGGCGCACGCCCATGCGCAGCATGCGGCGGACGTTGCTGTAGCTGCCGGTGTCGACGTCGACGGAGAAGGTTGACACGGGGTGTTCGGAGGCACGGCGCACGGGGTTGTCGTCGATGGCCGCGTATTCCTCCCGGTTCGCGGGATCGCTGGGCGGCCAGGGGTGCGGTGGCCTGATGACCCCGGACGGAGCCTTGGAAGTGGCCATGAGCCGCTGGCGTCCGCCGGTGACCTCGACGCGATCCAGCATCGCCTCATGTTGCTGCGCGAGTGCGACCGGTGGGGCTGGCGGGGCCGGCGGGGCGGGCGTGGTCGGCGTGGAGCCGGATGCACCGGCCGTCTTGTCGGCGCTGGACTGCGGCGTCTGGCAAGCGGCAAGCAGCAGGCTGGCCGCGAGGGCGGCGGTGAATGCATGGCGCGTCATGGCATGGCTCCGTGGTTGGACGGATGCGACAACGCGCCGGGAGGCGACATGGGGTTCCGGCGCCGGTGGCGCTGCCCCGGGCTTCGGCCGATTGTGCTCAGCCCGGGTCGCGGATCACCAGCAGGCGTGGTTCGGTCATGTCCTCGATCGCGCTGCGCACGCCTTCGCGGCCCAGCCCTGAATCCCGCACGCCACCATAGGGCATGTTGTCGACGCGGAAGCTCGGCACATCGCCCACCACCACGCCGCCGACCTCGAGCCGGTCCCACGCGCGCATCGCATGCGCCAGGCTGGCGGTGAACACGCCCGCCTGAAGGCCGAAGTCGCTGTCGTTGGCGCGCTCAAGAGCGTCGTCGAAGTCGTCGAAGGCTTCCAGGCAGGCGACCGGGCCGAACACCTCCTTGCGATAGAGGTCGGCATCGCGCGCCACGTTCTCCAGCAGCGCCGCGGGCAGCATGCTGCCCGCGCGCGCGCCGCCGGCGAGCAGCTTCGCGCCGCCCTTGCGCGCGTCGCGGATCCACTGCTCGATGCGCTCGGCGGCCGCCTCATCGATCACCGGGCCCACGAAGGTGCTTTCGTCGCGCGGGTCGCCCATGCGCAGCTTCGCCACCGCGGCCTTGAGCTTGCGCCGCAAGGCGGGGTAGATGTCGGCGTGGGCGATGATGCGCTGAACGCTGATGCAGCTCTGCCCGGACTGGTAGTAGGCGCCGGACACCAGGCGCGCGACGACGTGGTCCAGGTCGGCGCCGGGGTCGGCGTCGACGATGCAGGCGGCGTTGCCGCCGAGTTCCAGCGTCACCTTCTTCTTGCCGGCGCGCGCCTTGAGCTCCCAGCCAACCAGCCCGCCGGTGAAGCTGAGCAGCGCGATGCGCTCGTCCTCGACCAGCAGCGAGGCATCCTCGTTGCTGCAGGGCAGGACCGAGAACGCGCCCTTGGGCAGGTCGGTTTCGGCCAGCACTTCGGCGATGATCAGCGCGCCGACCGGGGTCTTGGCCGCGGGCTTGAGCACGAAGGGACAGCCGGCCGCGATCGCCGGAGCGACCTTGTGCGCGACCAGGTTGAGCGGGAAGTTGAAGGGGGTGATGAAGCTGCAGGCGCCGATCGGCACGCGCTTGACCATGCCGCGGTAGCCGCGGCTGCGCTCCGAGACCTGCAGCTCCAGCACCTCGCCCTCGATGCGTGTGGCTTCGCCGGCGGCGATGCGGAAGGTGTCGATGAGGCGCGCGACTTCGCCGCGCGAGTCGCTGATCGGCTTGCCGGCCTCGATGCACAGCGCCAGTGCCAGTTCCTCCGCGCGCTCGCCGAAGCGCCGCACGCAGTGCTCGAGCACGTCGCGGCGCGCGTCGGGCGGGAACGCGGCCATCGCTGCCCGCGCCCCGTGCGCCGCGACCAGCGCCTTGCGCACGGTGGCGGTGTCGGCAAACGCGACCCGGGTGGCGACCTTGCCGCTGTACTTGTCCAGCACCTCGAGGTCGGTGTTGGCCGCGACCGCGCGGTTCGCGAGGTAGTAGGGGTAGCTGTGGGCAAGGCCGTCCCGCTTCGCCTTCTTCTGCTTCGCCATCTCGTGTTCTCCTCACGCACTCCGGGTGCTCACTCCACCGCCGCGCTCAGGCGCGGGATCTCTTCGTTCAAGAGCCAGTCGTCGTCGCCGTAATCCACCGGCACGTCGATCAGGTCGATGCCCGGTCTCGCCAGCGCCTCGCGCAGCAGCGGCAGCAGTTCGCCGGCCGACGCCGGCCGGTGGCCGCGCGCGCCGTAGCTCTCCGCATACTTCACGAAATCCGGATTGCCGAGGTCCATGCCGTAGTTCGGGAAGTCCTCGTGGGCCTGCTTCCACTTGATCATCCCGTAGGCGTCGTCGCGCAGCACCAGCACCACCAGGTCCAGCTTCAGGCGCACCGCGGTCTCGAGCTCCTGCGAGTTCATCATGAAGCCGCCGTCGCCGCAGACCGCGACCACCTTGCGATCGGGATGGACGATGCGCGCGGCGATGGCGGAGGGCAGGCCTGCGCCCATGGTCGCCAGTGCATTGTCCAGCAGCAGCGTGTTCGGCCGCCGGCAGCGCTGGTTGCGCGCGAACCAGAGCTTGTACAGGCCGTTGTCGAGGCAGGTGATGTCGTCCGGACCCAGCGCCTGCGCCAGGTCGGCGATGATGCGCTGGCTGGCCATCGGGAAGCGGTCGTCCGTACTGCGCTGCCGCAGCTGCTCGCAGAGCGCCGTGCGCACCCGGTCGAAGAAGGCGAAGTCCCAGTGCACCTGCGGCTCGACGGCCTGGCCCAGGCGCCACACCGCATCGGCGATATCGCCCACCACTTCGACCTGCGGAAAGTACACGGCGTCGACCTCGGCGCCGTCGTAGTTGACGTGGATCACCGTGCGCCGGCCCTCGCGCATGAAGAACGGCGGCTTCTCGATGACGTCGTGGCCGATGTTGACGATGCAGTCGGCGGCGTCGATCGCGCGGTGCACGTAGTCGTGGTCGGACAGCGCGGCGGTGCCGATCCACAGCGGGTCGGTCTCGTCGAGCACGCCCTTGCCCATCTGGGTGCTGAAGAAGGGGATGCCGAGCCGGTCGACGAAGCCGCGCAGCGCGCGCGCGGTGGTCTTGCGGTTGGCGCCGGCGCCGATCATCAACAGCGGGTGGCGGGCGTCGCGGATCGCCTCCGCGGCGCGCGCGATCGCCTTGTGCTCGGCGACCGGCCTGCGCGAATACGACCTGGCGATCGGCACCGCATCCGTCGGGTCGCCGGCGACGTCCTGCGGCAGTTCCAGATGGGTGGCGCCCGGGCGCTCCTCTTCGGCGCGGCGGAAGGCTTCGCGCACGCGCGCGGGGATGCTGTCGGCCGAGACCAGTTGGCGCGTGTACTTGGTCAGCGGACGCAGGGTGCCGACCGTGTCGATGATCTGGAAGTGGCCCTGGCGGCTGCTGCGGATCGGCTTCTGGCCGGTGATCATCAGCATCGGCATGGCGCCGAGCTGGGCGTAGGCGGCCGCGGTGACCAGGTTGGTCGCGCCCGGGCCCAGCGTGCTCAGGCAGACGCCGGCGCGGCCGGTGAGGCGGCCGCAGGTCGCCGCCATGAAGCCGGCGGCCTGTTCGTGGCGGGTGAGAATCAGGTGGATGCCCGAGGTGCGCAGCGATTCGAGCAGGTCCAGGTTTTCTTCGCCCGGGATGCCGAAGACGTATTCGACGCCCTCGGCCTGGAGTGCGGCGACCAGCAGGTCGGACGCTTTGGCCATGTGGATCTGCCTCCATGTGGCTGCCGTCGGTGCAGGCAGTATGGAGGTCGCGACGTTAGCGTCAGGCGAGCGTGCGCCGCGGCGCCGGACGGCTCAGTCGTTCCCGCCCTCGACGCGTACCTGCAGCTCGCCGTCGCCGACGCGGGCGGTAAGGCGGTCGCCTGGCGCCGCATCGCCGGTGCTGCGCACCACGCGGCCATCGTCGTGCCGCAGGATGGCGTAGCCGCGCGCCACCGTGGCCAGCGGACTCACCGCTTGCAGCGAACGCGCAAGGCCGCGCAGGCGCAGGGTATCGGCCTGCAGCCGTCGCGCGACGGCGGCCTGCGGACGCGGCCCGAGCGCAGCCAGCCGATCGCGCAGGATCGCCAGTCGCCGCTCCGGGCGGGTCGCGCGAAGCACCGCGTCTGCATGGCGCAGGCGGGCACGCAGCGCGGCATCGCGCACCTGCCAGGCCGAGTGCAGCCGCCGCAGCGCCTGCTGCTGGCGCTCGCCCAGTGCACGCAGCCGCATCTGCGGCGCCAGCGCCTGCAGCCGCAGCGAGGCCCGGTCGGCGCGCTGCATCCGGTCGCGCATGCGCTGCAGGTGCAGCGCGGCGAGGCGCTGGTGCAGGCCGCGCATCCGGGTACCCACGTCGACCGCGTTGGGCACCACCAGCTCCCCCGCCACCGAAGGCGTGGGCGCGCGAACGTCGGCCGCGAAGTCGGCGAGGGTGAAGTCGGTCTCGTGTCCGATCGCCGAGACCACGGGTACGTCCGACGCCGCGATGGCGCGCGCCAGCGCCTCGTCGTTGAACGCCCACAGGTCTTCCAGCGAACCCCCGCCGCGCGCCAGCACCAGCACGTCGTAGCGACCGCTGGCCGCCGCGCGTTCGAGCATGCCGCGGATCTGCACCGCCGCGGTGTCGCCCTGCACCGGCACCGGCAGCACCTCGGCCTCGACCAGCGGAAAGCGTCGCGCCAGCACGCTCAGCACGTCGCGCACGGCGGCGCCCGAGGGCGAGGTGATGATGCCCACGCGCCGCGCATAGGCCGGCAGCGGGCGCTTGCGCGCAGCGTCGAACAGTCCTTCGGCCTCCAGCTTCGCCTTGAGCTCTTCGAAGGCGCGGCGCAGCGCGCCTTCGCCGGCTTCTTCCAGCGAATCGAGGATCAGCTGGTAGTCGCCGCGGGCCTCGTACAGCGTGAGCCGGCCGCGCGCGAGCACGCGAAGCCCTTCGCGTGGCTGGAAGCGCAGCCCCTGGCTCCTCTGCCGGAACAGCGCGCAGCGGACCTGTGCGCGGGCGTCCTTGAGGGTGAAGTACAGGTGCCCGGACGCAGGCCGCGACAGGTTGCCGAGTTCGCCTTCGACGACGACCACCGGGAATGCGTCCTCCAGCAGGCTGCGCGCCAGGGCGTTGAGCTGGCTCGGGCTGAGGACGTTTTCGTTCTGGGGGGCGGGCATGCAGTCAGGATACCGGGGTCGCGGAGTGGCGGGTCGCTGTGTGGCGGGTCGGTGGGTACTCCGTGGGCGTCGCAGCGGAGCTGCTCTTGATGCCCACTCCGCACCCACCGCCCCGGCATGGCGACATTTTCGCGGCCGGTGGGAGAGCGGGGTTGCCGCGGTTTTTGTGTGGGAGCGGCTATTGCCGCGAATCCACCGGTGCCCGCGCGGCTCACGGTTTGGCAAGCCTGCAGGTCAGACGGGATCGCGAGCACTTGCTTTTGCCCTCCCCCCAGCCAGCCGGATCGATGGCAGCGGAGGGTGGGTGGGTACGCAGCCGGCATAAAGACCACCACGTGGTCAGCCGGCGGAGTACCTACCCAGCCTCCGCCCTCGCCAAGTGACGGAGTTGGACTCCGACCCAACCTTTCAGTCAGCGCCCTGCGCCGTCTGCCAGCTGATTTCCAGGGTTTCGCCTCGGGCCATGCGTTCAAGGTGCGAGGCGACCACCTCCTGGATCCGGGCGAGTTGCGCCTCGTCGGGAGCCTCCACCCGTGCCTCCAGGGCCGCGGGTCCGGCGGCCAGGTGGGCGACGGTGTCCGCATCGAAGACCACCCGGGCCTGGCTGTCGTCGAAGCTGACCTCGAGCTTGTGCGCCCAGTGCGTGCACAGGCGCTTGATCAGGCGGCTGGCGTCGGCGGTGGCGATGGTGGCGGTGGAAACGGGCATGGCGGGGCCTCTCGTGGGATCGTAGATGAACTGGGGGACAGTGCCCCCGGTAACAACCGTCGCGGCGCGGACTAAAATGGAACGATGAACGCCATCACCGACACCCGCCACATGGACGCCGCCCACACGCTTGAAGAATGGGCGTTCGGCCCGGCGCCGCGGCGCGCGACCCGCCAGGTGATGGTGGGGAAGATCGCCGTCGGCGGTGAGGCGCCGGTGGTGGTGCAGTCGATGACCAACACCGACACCGCCGATATCGACGGCACCGTGAAGCAGGTCGCCGCGCTGTGGCGCGCGGGATCGGAGCTGGTGCGGGTCACGGTCAACAACCCGGAGTCCGCGGCAGCGGTGCCGCGCATCGTCGAGAAGCTGGCGATGATGGGGCTGGAGGTGCCGATCATCGGTGACTTCCACTACAACGGGCACCAACTGCTTGCCGGCGAGCCGGCCTGTGCGGAAGCGCTGGCGAAGTACCGCATCAATCCCGGCAACGTCGGCTTCGGTCGGAAGAAGGACCTGCAGTTCGCGCAGCTCATCGAGTTCGCGATGAAGCACGGCAAGCCGGTGCGCATCGGTGCCAACTGGGGGTCGCTCGACCAGGCCCTGGCGACGGCGCTGATGGACGAGAACGCGGCGCGCGCCGAGCCGCGCGATGCCGGCCGCGTGCTGCGCGAAGCGCTGATCCGTTCGGCCCTGGAGTCCGCGGAGCGCGCGGTCGAGCTGGGCCTCGGGCGCGACAGGATCATCCTGTCGGCCAAGGTCAGCGGCGTGCAGGAGCTGATCGCGGTGTACCGCGACCTCGCCCTGCGCAGCGACTTCGCCCTGCACCTCGGCCTGACCGAGGCCGGCATCGGCAGCAAGGGCATCGTCGCTTCCAGCGCGGCGCTGGCGGTGCTGATGCAGGAAGGCATCGGCGACACCATCCGCATCTCGCTCACGCCCGAGCCCGGCGCGCCGCGTACGCAGGAAGTGGTGGTGGCCCAGGAGCTGCTGCAGACCATGGGCCTGCGCGCGTTCACGCCGATGGTCACCGCCTGCCCGGGCTGTGGCCGCACCACGTCCGAGTTCTTCCAGGAGCTGGCCAAGGTGGTGCAGGAGCACGTGCGCGCGAAGATGCCGGAGTGGAAGATCACCCATCCCGGCGCCGAGCACCTGACGCTGGCGGTGATGGGCTGCATCGTCAACGGCCCGGGAGAGTCGCGCCACGCCGACATCGGCATCTCGCTGCCGGGCACGGGCGAGGCACCGGCGGCGCCGGTGTTCATCGATGGCCAGAAGGCCGTGACCCTGCGCGGTGACAACATCGCCGCCGAATTCGTCGGCCTCATCGACACCTACGTCGACCAGCGGTATGGCCGGGCCGCGCACGCCGGCTGAGGCCGTCGGGAACCTGATGTCGGAAGCCCGCTTCGGCGCCGGCTTCCTGCAGCGCCACGGTTGGCGCCTGGTACTGGTGTTCGCCGGCCTGCTGCTGCCGCTCTGGGGATTCGCCGAACTGGCCGACGAGGTGCTGGAGGGCGAACCGTTCGCCTTCGACGAGCCGATCCTGCTGTTCGCGCACGGACTGGCGCGCGAAGGGTTCGATCGCGTGTTCCTGCTGGCTTCGAAGCTGGGCTACGAGTGGGGCGTGGTCCCCGTGGACATCCTGCTGGTGCTGGGCCTGGCCTTGGCCGGGCGGCGTCGTGACGGCCTGTTCGCGGGCGTCTCCCTGGCGGGCTCCGGCCTGCTGAATGTCGCCGCCAAGCAGGCCTTCGCGCGCGACCGCCCCACGCTGTGGGAATCGATCGCGCCCGAGCACAACTTCAGCTTTCCCAGTGGCCACGCCATGGGCTCGATGACGCTGGCGATGGTGCTGGTGCTGCTGTGCTGGCAGACGCGTTGGCGCTGGCCGGTGCTGGCCGCGATGTTGGTCTTCGTGCCACTGGTCGGGTTCTCGCGGGTCTATCTGGGCGTGCACTACCCGTCGGATATCCTCGCGGGATGGGCCGCGGCGATGGCATGGACGGCTGCGGCGTGGGTGCTGGTCTGCCACCGCTGGCGACGCCCCCCGCGGGAGTAGCCGGCATGCCGCGGCGGCGTGCCGGCCCGCTGGCCGCTACTCGCCCACCGGCTCCGGATAGACGTCGCTGATCCAGCCGATTTCCACGCCCTGCGGCAGCGAGCAGTTGAGGTTCGGGAATTCGAAGCCGTCCGGGAACTCGGGGGCGCTCCAGTTCAGGACAGCCTCGCCCCTTGGGGCGATCGTGGCCGATTTCGGGAAGTACGTGGGCGTGAGCCGGTTCAGCAGGCCGTTGACGAGCGTGCAGTTCACGGTTGCCGCCGCAGCGCCGCGGTTGACGAAGATAGCGGCCACCGAGGTGCGCTCGTAATTGAACATGTTGTTGGCTTCCAGCGAGCACCCGACGAATGCACCCGTCGTGCCTTCGTTCGCGATGGCAAGCGGCCGCTTGCGCAGCGCGCCTTCGAAGCTTGGCAGGGAGCCTTGGCAGACATTGACGGCTGCGCGGATCTGGAAGCGCGTGATGTCGGCGGCGAGTGCGTCGCCGGTGCTGGCGAGGAGCAGAGCGGCGGAGAACAGGGTGGTGACGGAAGCAAGCTGCATGAATCCGATTCCTTGTGGCTGACGGGTCAGGAACGTAAACGTGCAAGCCCTGCCGCGCAGGACATTCACGCCCGCGGCGAACTCAGGCGCTCACGCGCGTCCGGTTGCGGCCCTCGGCCTTGGCGCGGTACAGCGCAGCGTCGGCCGCGGCCATCAGGCTGGCGCGCGTGGCGCGTGCCGCCGACACCGTGGCGATGCCGATGCTCACCGTGACCTGCCGCGGGTCGCCGCCCGGGGAAAACCGGGTCGCGGCCACGGCCAGGCGCAGGCGCTCGGCGAATGCCTCCGCGGCCGCGGTATCGCTTTCGCACAGGAGCACTGCGAACTCCTCGCCGCCGATGCGCCCGGCGATATCGCCGTCGCGCACATGGGCACGCACCACCGCGGCCAGCCGGCGCAGCACCTCGTCGCCCTCGATATGGCCGTAGTGGTCGTTCACCGGCTTGAACAGGTCGACGTCGATGATGCACAGCGCCAGCAGGCGGCCATGGCGCACCGATCGCGCGATTTCCTTGTCGGCCAGCTCGCAGAAGTGGCGGCGGTTGAACAGCTCGCTGAGGGCATCGTGCGTGGCGAGCTGGTAGATCTCTTCGTGGTAGCGGGCTTCGACGCTGGTCTGGCTGATGAACTTGAGGATGCTCTCGCCGACGGTGACGTGGTCGCCGTCGACCAGCCCGCACTCGTCGATGCGCTGGTCGTTGACCTGCACCGGGTTGGTCGCACCGAGGTCGCGGATGCGATATGCGTCGCCTTCGCGCCACACCCGGCAGTGCTCCCGGGACACGCTCTTGTGGCTGATGGAGAGGTCGGCGTCGTGGGAGCGACCGATGAGCACCGGCGCATCCTCCACGTCGACGCGCCGGCCCAGGCCTTCGCCATGGATGACCACCAGGCACGCCGTGCGCGGCGCAGGCCGCGTGGGCCCTGCGCTGATCATGGTGCGTTGCGTGGTCTCGTCCGCCATCGACGGCGTCCCCTCTCGTGAGCGCGCAAGTGTAGCCGCCCGCACGCAGGCGGGCACCCGCGGTAGCATGGGCAGAAGGGGGGAAACAGCATGATCCAGGGCGTTGACGAGGATCCGGACCGCACCGAACTGCTGGCCACGCGCGCCTCCGGCGCCGTCGTGGCCGACGCCGCGGCCTTGCCGCCGGGCGCCCGCATCGGGCGATACCGGGTGGTGGAGCTGCTCGGTCGCGGCGGCATGGGCGAGGTGTACCGCGCGGAGCAGCTGGAGCCGGTGCGCCGCACGGTGGCGCTCAAGCTGATGCGCGGCCGGCGGCTCGAGGCGCGGCACCTGGCGTATTTCGAGGTCGAGCGGCAGATGTTGGCGCAGATGCGCCACCCCGCGATCGCGCAGGTCTTCGACGCCGACACCACGCCCGACGGCCAGCCCTATTTCGCGATGGAGTTCATCGCCGGAAGTGCGCTCACCGATTACTGCGAAGCAAAGCAGCTGCCGCTCGCGGAGCGCTTGCGCCTGCTGGTCGGCATCTGCGAAGGCGTGCAGCACGCGCACCAGAAGGGCGTGGTGCATCGCGACCTGAAGCCGGCCAACCTGCTGGTGGACGAGGTCGACGGCCGGCCCATGCCGAAGATCATCGATTTCGGCATCGCCACCGCGGCGGCGGGCGCCGGGGTCGCGGGCCGGGAAGTCGCGGGCACGCCGGACTACATGAGCCCCGAGCAGGCGGCCGGCGACCAGGCACGCGTGGACACGCGCAGCGACGTCTACTCGCTGGGCGTGGTGCTGTTCGAACTCTTGACCGGCCAGCGCCCGACGCTTGCCGGCGAAACCGTGGCCGGCACCGCGCACACGCAGCGCCTGCCTTCGCATCAGCTCGCGACGCTACCTCCGGTCGAAGGCAAGCGCCTGGCGCGCGGGCAGGGCGTGAGCGTGCCGCGGATGCGCCGCCTGCTCCGCCATGAGCTGGACTGGGTGGTCGCGCGCGCGATGGCGCATGACCGCGGCGACCGCTACGCGTCGGCCTCGGCCCTGGCCGACGATCTCCGCCGCTTCCTCGATGGCCGTGCGCTGGCCGCGGTGCCGGCCTCGCGCCGCTACGTGGCCGGGAAATTCATCCGCAGGCATCGCGCGGGCATTGCGGCGGCCTCGGTGGCCGCGGTGGCGCTCGTCGCCGGCCTGGCGATGTCGGTGCACGGCCTGGTGCAGGCGCGTACGCAGCGCGCCATCGCCGAAGAGCGGAGCGCGCAGCTGGAAACCGTGGCCGCGTTCCAGCAGTCCATGCTCGAGGACGTCGACATCGAGGCCATGGGCGGTGCGCTGGCCGCCGGGCTGCGCGAGCAGCTGGAACGCGCCGGGCCCGATGCAGCCACGGCGCTGGACGCGGTGCTGTTCCATGCCGATACCACCGACATCGCGCGGGGCCTGGTTGACGGCAACATCCTGGCCCGCGCCGAGGACGCCATCGCGCGTGATTTCGCCGGACAGCCGCTGCTCGAAGCCGACCTGACCGAATCGGTCGCCGGGGTGCGCAAGGCCCTGGGCCTGGAGGCGGCGGCGGCGCGCAGCTACGCCCGGGCCGCGGCGATCCGCGCGCGTGAACTCGGTCCGGGCGCGCCGGCCACCCTGGCTGCCCGCCGCGAACAGGCGGAGTCGCTGCGGGCGTCAGGCGAGTTCGAGGCTGCGCGCACGGTCATCGACGACGCGCTGGCACTGGCGGCGATGCTGCCGGCCGGTGATCCGCTCCGGCTGAAAATCGAGCAGACCGATGCGGACGTCCTGGCTTCGATGGGCGATCGCCCAGGGGCCCGGAGTCGGCTGGAAGCGCTGCACGTTCGCGCAGTCGCCGCACTCGGGGCCGAGGCGCCCGAGTCCACCTCGATCCTGGGCGGACTCGCGGTGCTGCAGGCACGGATGGGCGACCCACAGTCCGGACTGGCATCGATGGAGCAGTTGCTGGCGATCCATGAGCGCGTGTCCGGACCCGAAGCGCCGCAGACGGCCAACGCCCTCCACAACATCGCCCCGATGCGCATGATGACCGGGGACCCCGAAGGCGCGATCGAACTGCAACGCCGGGTCGTCGAACTGCGCACGCGGCAGCTCGGCGCGGAACATGCCACGACCCTTGGCGCGCGAGAGAACCTGGTCGCGTTCCTCGCCGACGCGGGGGAGTTCGAGGCGTCGCTCAGGCTGGGCGAGGAGGTGATCGCGGCGCTGGAGCGCGCGCATGGTCCCGGCCATCGGGCCACGCTGCGCGCCAAGGTCAACCGGTCGACCGCACTCGCGCGCATCGGTGATCACGAGGGCGCGCTCGCCCTGCAGGCGGAGGTGCTGGACGCGCGGACGCGGCTGTATGGGGCAGGGCATCCGGACACGGTCTTCATCGCGATCAACCGGGCGGGCACGCTGCTGCAGTCGGGTCGACCGGAGGAATCGTTGGCGACCGTCGCACCCCTGGCGCCACTGGCGCGGGAAGTCCTGGGTGCCCGCCATCCCCAGGCGCAGGCGGCGCTGCAGATCCTGGGTGAAGCCCAGGCGGAGACCGGCAGCCACGCGGCGGCCGCGACGACGTTCGCGCAGCTGCTGGCCGACCGACGCGAGTCGCTCGGTGGCGACCACCACGTGACGATCGGGACCGCGGCGCAGCTGGCCGACGCACTGGATGCCGTCGGGCGCGTCGACGAGGCCGCGGCGGTGCGCAGGGAACTGGTCGCGCCGCTGCTGGCCGCCGACCCCGAGGGACTGTCGCCGCCGCTGCGCAAGCTGGCCGAGGACTTGGCCGACCCCGGGCGCCGCGGCTGACTACGCGGCGACGCTATTCCGCCGGCTTCGCAGCCTCGGCCGGCGCCGTGGTCGCCGCGCGCCGCCCCAGCTGCACCTCGCGGTGCGCGATATAGGCATTGGCGACGAGGATGATGCCGGCGCCGAGCAGGGTCCAGCGCGTGGGTTCCTCGCCGAACAGCAGCCACGCGGCCAGCGCCACCAGGGGCAGCTGTACGAAGCTGATCGGCTGCAGCGCCGAGACCTCGCCGATCTTCAGCGCCCGCGTCCACAGCAGCTGGCCGCCGGTGCCGAACGCGCCGATCAGCAGCAGCCACAGCCAGGTGATGCCCTGCGGCCACTCCCATGCGAACAGCGCCGGCACCAGCGACATCGGCACCCAGAACACGTAGGTGTAGAAGACGATCGTGTCGGCGGCATCCACCCGCGAGAGCTGCTTGATCTGGATCGCGACCAGGGCCGAGAGCAGGGCGCCGGACAGCGCCACCAGGGTGCCGAGGCTGAACTCCGCGCTGCCGGGACGCACGATCACCAGCACGCCGACCAGGCCGATCACCACCGCCGACCAGCGTCGCAGGCGCACCGTCTCGCCGAGGATGAACACCGCGGCCACGGTAGCGAACAGCGGGGCGGCATACGACAGCGACACCGCCTGCGCCATCGGCAGGTGTCCCAGCGCCCAGAAGCCGCACAGCATCGAGCCCACGCCGATCGCGCAGCGCAGCACGTAGCGCGGCAGCTGCTTGGTGCGCGGCAGCCGCCAGCTGCCGCGGAACAGGAAGGGCAGCAGGAACAGCAGGCCGAAGAAGTTGCGGAAGAACGCGATCTGGTAGGTCGACAGGTCCGCCGAGGCCAGGCGGATGGTCACCGCCATGGCCGCGAAGAAACTGGTGCTTCCCAGCATCAGCAGCGCGGCGCGCGCCTGCGGACTGGTGCTTGCCGCGCTCACCAGTGGGCGCCGACAAGGCGCGGTTCGGGTTCCAGCGCCACACCGAAGCGTGACTGCACGGAGCTTGCGATGCGCCGCGCCAGCGCCAGCAGATCCGCACCGCTGGCAGCGCCGTAGTTGACCAGCACCAGTGCATGCCCGGGCGCGACGCCGGCATCGCCGTCGCGATGGCCCTTCCAGCCGGATGCGTCGATCAGCCAGGCGGCCGACAGTTTGCGCAGGCCCGGGATGCCGGCGTCGAAGCCGGGCATGCCGGGGTGGGCCGCGGCCAAGGCGTCGGCCTGCGCCGCCGGCACGATGGGGTTCTTGAAAAAGCTGCCGGCGTTGGCAAGCAGGACCGGATCGGGGAGCTTGCGCCTGCGGATGCGGCACACGGCATCGGACACCTGTGCCGGCGTGGGCGCGCTGATGCCCATGGCCGCCAGCTCGTCACCGATGCCCGAATACGAAAGCTCCAGACGCGGCCGGCGCGTGAGCGCGAACTCCACCGCGGTGACGATCCAGCGATCTTTCTCGCGCTTGAAGCGGCTGTCGCGGTAGGCGAAGCCGCAGTCGGCGGCGGCCAGGCGCACCAGGGCGCCCGCGTCGCGGTCCCAGGCCTCCACCATGTGTACGCGCCGGTCGAGTTCGACGCCATAGGCGCCGATGTTCTGGATCGGCGCGGCGCCGACGGTGCCCGGGATCAGCGACAGGTTCTCGAGGCCGGAGAGGCCAAGTGCCAGGGACTGCAGCACGAAGTCATGCCAGCCGCGCCCGGCTCCGGCGCGCACCACCACCGTGTCGCCATCGTCGGCAACCACGGACACGGCATCGCAGGTCAGCGCCAGCGCCACGCCTTCGAGGTCGGCGGCGAACAGGAGGTTGCTGCCGCCGCCCAGCACCAGCAGCTCGCCCTCGGCGATGCGCGGATCGGCAAGCACCGCCGGCAGCGCGGCGTCATCGGCGACCTCGGCCAGCCAACGTGCACGCGCGGGCACGCGCAGGCTGGTGCGTCCGCGCAGGTCGGCGTCTTGCGTCCAGCGCACGGCGGTATCGGTATCGATGGCGGCTGCGTTCACAGGTTGGGAAGGTTGCCGCGGCTGGGGGCTTCCTTGCGCCGCCGGATGGCTTCGACGCACTCGCCGATCAGCTCCGGTCCGCGGTACACCAGGCCGGTGTAGAGCTGCACCAGCGATGCGCCGGCCGCGGTCTTCTTGGCGGCGTCGGCGCCGGAGAGGATGCCGCCCACGCCCATCAGCGGAATGTCGCCGGGCAGGCGCGTACGCAGCATGCGCAGCACCGCGGTGGACTTGTTCATCACCGGCTCGCCCGACAGGCCGCCGGTCTGGTGCGCATGGGCGTGGCCCTGCACCGCGATGCGCGACACCGTGGTGTTGGTGGCGATCACGCCGTCGACGCCAAGGTCGCCGAGCACGCGCGCGGCGGCGTCGATGTCCTCGTCGGTGAGGTCGGGCGCGACCTTCACCAGCAGCGGCACGCGGCGGCCATGGCGAGAGGCCAGGCGTTCCTGCGCGTCGCGCAGTTCACCCACCAGGCGCCGCAGCGACTGCTCTTCCTGCAGCTCGCGCAGGCCCGCGGTGTTGGGCGAGGACACGTTGACGGTGACGTAGTCGGCCAGCGTGTAAACGCGCTCGAGGCAGTGGATGTAGTCGGTGTGCGCCGACTCGTTCGGCGTGTCCTTGTTCTTGCCGATGTTGATGCCCAGCAGGCCGTCGCCGCGGCGACGCGCGCGGCGGACGTTGCGCACCAGTGCGTCGACGCCGTCATTGTTGAAGCCGAGGCGGTTGATGATCGCCCGGTGCTGCGGCAGGCGGAACATGCGCGGCTTCTGGTTGCCCGGCTGCGGCCGCGGCGTGACGGTGCCGACCTCCACGAAGCCGAAACCCAGCGCCAGCAGCGCGTCGATGTGCTCGCCGTTCTTGTCCAGCCCGGCGGCCAGGCCGACCGGGTTGGGGAAACGCAGCCCGAACACGCTCGTCGGGAACGGCCGCGGCCTGCCGCCCAGCACGCGCTGCATCCGCAGGCGGTGCAGGGCCTCGATCGATGACAAGCCGAGGCCGTGCGCGCGCTCCGCGTCGAGGGCGAACAGGAAGGGCCGCGCCAACCCGTACATGGATGTCCTCAGATGTCGAACTTGATGCCCTGGGCCAGCGGCAGCGCGTCGGAATAGTTGATGGTATTCGTTTGCCGGCGCATATAGGCACGCCACGCGTCCGAGCCCGATTCGCGGCCACCGCCGGTGTCCTTCTCGCCGCCGAAGGCGCCGCCGATCTCGGCGCCGGAGGTGCCGATGTTGACGTTGGCGATGCCGCAGTCCGAGCCTGCCGCCGACAGGAAGGCTTCGGCGCGCTTGAGGTTGCTGGTGAAGATCGACGACGACAGGCCCTGGGGCACGTCGTTCTGCATGGCGATCGCGTCCTCGAGCTCCGAGTACTTCATCACGTACAGGATCGGGGCGAAGGTTTCGGTCTGCACCACTTCGGCATCGTTGGACAGGCCGGTGACGATCGCCGGGCGCACGAAGAAGCCCTTGCGGTCTGTGAAGGCGGTGCCGCCGCTCTCGATCGTGCCGCCGGCCCCCTTGGCCTGCGCGATCGCCGCAAGGAAGGCATCCACGGCGGACTGGCTGTTGAGCGGACCCATCAGGTTGGCGGCGTCGGTCGGGTCGCCGATCTTCGTTTCGACCTGCGCATAGGCGGTCTTGAGCTTCTCCAGCACGTCGTCATGGATCGACTCGTGGATGAAGACGCGGCGGGTGCTGGTGCAGCGCTGGCCGGCGGTGCCGACGGCGCCGAACACGATCGCCGGGATCGCGAGCTTCAGGTCGGCGGTCTCGTCGACGATCATGGCGTTGTTGCCGCCGAGCTCGAGCAGCGAACGGCCCAGGCGGCGCGCGACGCGCTCGCCCACGGTGCGGCCGACCTTGGTCGATCCGGTGAAGCTGACCAGACCGATGCGCTTGTCATCCACCATGCGCTCGGCCAGCGCGTTGTCGGTGTCGTTGAACAGGAAGAACAGGTCCGGGTAGCCGCCATCGCGCAGGGCTTCGTTGCAGATGCGCACCGAGGCGATCGCCGACAGCGGGGTCTTGCCCGAGGGCTTCCAGATCGAAATGTCGCCGCAGGCCGCGGCAATGAGCGCATTCCACGCCCAGACCGCCACGGGGAAGTTGAAGGCCGAGATGATCCCGACCAGGCCCAGCGGGTGCCACTGCTCGTACATGCGGTGGCCGGGGCGCTCGGAATGCATGGTCAGGCCGTAGAGCTGGCGCGACAGGCCGACGGCGAAATCGCCGATGTCGATCATTTCCTGCACCTCGCCGTCGCCCTCGGGCTTGGACTTGCCCATTTCCAGCGCGACCAGCGACCCCAGCATGTCCTTGTTGGCGCGCAGCGCGTTGGCGCACAGGCGCACGGCTTCGCCGCGCAGCGGTGCCGGCGTGGTGCGCCAGACCTTGAACGCGGCCTGGGCGCGCTCGACGATGCGCTCGTAGTCCGCTTCCGAAGCCGCATGCACCTGGCCCAGCACCGAGCCGTCGGTCGGGTTCACCGGTTCCAGGATCCCGGCATCGCGGGTCGACGACCATTCGCCCTGGCCGAGGTAGGTGCCGGATTCGGTGGCGGACAGGCCGAGGGCGGCGAGGACGGGATGGGTCATGGGGGAAGCTCCTGGAAGTCATGGATGCGGCGCGAAATCGCCTGCAGCGCGTGGTGCCCCCGGCGCGATTCGAACGCACGACCTTCCCCTTAGGAGGGAAAAGCCGCCATCGGCCAAAGGGCTTTAAAATCAATATTTTGCGATGTTTTTTCTGTCGTCTGGGTCAAAAGTTGGGGCAAAACCTTGATTCTTCCCTCAACAACGACCCACACACGGCTTTTGGTGACCCTGGAGGGACTTGAACCCCCAACCTCATCCTTAGGAGGGATGCGCTCTATCCAGTTGAGCTACAGGGCCGTTTCAGCCAGTAAGGATAGCAAGGGCACAGGGCTCACCCCAACCCGTAAAGGGATCCATGTGCGTCTTGGTGCGGCAATCCCCGCACACTTTCTGTCGCGGCAGGACGCTGTAGACGATTGAGGGCGTCGATGTAGCCGGTGTCTAGGTCACAGCAGGGCGCTGATTCCGATCGATGCATTCACCGCCGTTAGCAACGGATCAGCAGTTCCCCGGCAGGCTATGAGCATTCAATCGAAGTCAGTTCAGGTTCCCGCTCATGCAAAGCATGATGGCGCTCAAGAGAAGATTTCGATGGGCGGTTGTTCAGGCGTCGTGGCAAATTCATCAATTGCCCATGGAGATTCACGGACACCAACTTATCGAAATCAGGGTAATGGCCATCTTGCATCGGAGCATCGTGGAAAGCGATGCGATGGTCATGCCTGGCGGTTAAAAACCCCTGGTCAAAAAGCTTGTGATGCAGGCCGTTTAGAAGAACTCCATTACGTATATCCATGCGCTCGGACGGATTCGCGAGCGACCAGGGGACTGTGTGGGCTGCCTCAAGGGATGCGTAAAATGTAATACCCGTAAAGCTGCATGTCTTGTTGTACGCCTTCAGCAGTGCCTCGTGGAAAATTCTGCTTAACACCACGAGCCTTGACCCACGTGTAAATCTCTTCAGAGTGCTTGCTCAGCCCAGATACTCGATTAGTTGCTGTTCTTACGCGTATGTCACGACAGAAAGGAGATCGAGATGACAACGAACCGAAGCCTTAAACGCAGAACTGCAACGATACTTGCGATTTGCATAGGTATTGCGCTGGGGACAGCAAGTGCTTCTGATGCCCGTGTTAGAGATCCATCGCTAGCTTCTTATGCGGCTGCCCAAGGCATAACGCCAGAAGTTGCACTTGAAAGACTTGAACTTCGTCGTATTGCGGGAGAAATTAACGCAAGAGCGAAGCATGAGGCCTCAGGGACGTATGGTGGGATGGAGGTGATCCATTCACCGAAATATCATATCGTCTTTCGTTTCACAGGTAATGCGGGCGCTCAGCTTTCGCAATACACGGCTAACCCAAACTTCGTGGCTGCAACAGTGCCTAGGCCTATTGCGCTGGTTGAAGCTGTTCGTGATGAAGTGATGAAAGTGCTTGCTGAGCGCAGGATCGAGTCGATTGCGTCAATCGACACAGCGAGGTCCGTAATAGGGGTAGAAGCAGAAAATGCGGCTGAGGCGCGTTTTCATCTTCGCGAACTACTTGATACCTACAAGTACATCGAGATCAAGGAGCGGTCTAGCTTTCCCACACCTTTAGATACAAGAGGGGGCATGGAAGCCACTGGCGAAAGGAGTGGCTCTTTTTCGAACTTTGCGTCGGGCTGTCTGTTGCTCTTAACGCCGCTCAGGCGTAGCCGCATGCAAGGTGCCGGACCAGACGTCAGAATTCAAACGATTGCTTGAATGTCTGGGTCGAAAGCTGGATCGGAAATAGGTGTATGAACAGGTGGGGACGCTCTAGCCAGCTGAGCTACGGGGCAGCCGCCGCCAATTCTGGCACGCCGTGTCTGCCGTGGGCAAAGCCGGTGCAAGAGGTGGGGCGCAAAGAGGCACGCGCCCAGAACGACAAAGGGCTGGACCGGTTTCCCGTCCAACCCTCTGCTTTTTACCGGGATTTTCGTGGTGGAGCGGAGGGGGATCGAACCCCTGACCTTCGCGATGCGAACGCGACGCTCTCCCAGCTGAGCTACCGCCCCACGAAGCGCAGCATTCTATACGCCGACCATGCCATTCGGCAATTACCACGTGCCCTATGGCAGCAGCGGGGCCAGCAACGGCTCCAGCTGCGCGCGGCGCCAGTCGCCGAACGCGTTCCAGTCGCCGCTGTCGAGCAGCGACTCCAGGCGGCGCCGCGAGGCGAGCACGCCATCGGGCAGGCCCAGCTCGGCGCTGCGTGCGGCCACCGCTTCCTGCAGCTGGCGCAGGGCGCGCTTGTCACGCTCTTCGGTGCGCACGGGCGGGGCCTCGGCCTCGTCGGCCAGGGGCGTGAGCAGCGCGGTCCAGACCTCGGCCAGCAGCTTGCGGGGGGCTTTGGGATGGCGGTCCATCAGCGCTTTCAGTGCGCCCTGGTCGGGCAACGCGTCACGGGCGATGGTCGCGGCCAGGTCATTGTCCAGCACCCAGCTGCGCGGGCGGTCATTCTCGCGCGCCCAGGCGTCGCGCCAGCGCAGCAGGCGCAGCAGGCGGTGTTGGCCCGCCGGGTTGAAGTACTGGGCGGCGCGGATCGGAAGGTGCGGCCAGCGTTCGAGCGAATCGTCGCGGGCGTTGGCGACCATGCGCGCGCAGTCTTCGCGCAGCCAGGCTTCGCGGCCCAGGGCCTCGAGGCGGGCCTGCAGGTGGTCGTGGAGTTCGAACAGGTGGCGCACGTCGTCCGCGGCGTAGGCGAGCTGGGCGTCGGACAGCGGGCGGCGGGTCCAGTCCGAACGGGTCTCGCCCTTGCCCAGGGCCACGCCGGTGACCTCGGCCACCAGGCGCTGGTAGCCGGCGCCGGCCGCGATGCCCGCGATCGCCGCTGCGATCTGGGTGTCGAACAGCGGCTCGGGTACGGCATCGCAGGCGTGCTGCAGGGCGATCAGGTCCTCGCTGGCGCTGTGCATCACCTTGGTGATGCCCGGGTCGAGCAGGATGCCGTGCAGCGCCTGGGCCATGCCGGGGGCCTGCGTGTCGACCAGCAGGATCTCGTCGTGGACCGCGAGTTGCGCCAAGGCCAGGTGCGGCCACCAGGTGCGTTCGCGGATGAATTCGGTATCCAGGCCGATGCGATCGGGCCGGGTTTCGAAGCGGGAGAGGAGGGCGGCGGGGTCGGCCAGCCAGCTGAAGTCAGGTTCCATCGGTGCCAGCGTACCGGCCGCCGCGCGCCCGCCGCAATCGCCGGCGGTCGCGGGGTGGCTGCGCGGTCGCGGCCGCTTGCCGTAATCTGGCGCCCGTGACCCATTGTCGACCGCTCCCTTCCAGCCCTTCGGCCTGGCCATGCCGGGCCGCGCTCGCCGCCGCATTTGCGCTGCTGCTCGCGGTCGGCTGTTCGCCCGAAGGTGCGGCGCCCGATGGCGGGGCGCCGACCGAAGCCGCCGAAGGCCCGGGCGACGGCAGCGTGACCATCAGCGGCGACGACCGCCTGGCCGGCAGCCTCACCTGGCGCACGCCGCGGGTCGACCTGGAAGAGGGCGAGGACGCCGTGGCCGGTGCGCTGGAGCGTGCGGAGCAGGCGCTGGAGGCGGGCGACCTCGACGCGGGCGCGGAATCGGCGATCCCGCTGTACCAGGCCGTGCTTGCACGCGTTCCCGACAGTGAACCGGCCGCCGCCGGGCTCGAGCGCGCATTCGCCGCGCTGATGGTCGAGGGCAATGAGGCCTTGGCACGCGCGGGCGATGATGATGCCGCGCTGCGCCGGGCGCGGGAGATCGCCGCGGTGGCGCGCAGCCTGCGGCCTGCGGAAGAGCAGGTCCATGCCTACCTGGTGGGCGTCGATCGCGCCGACCAGCTGGCGGAGGTCAACCGGGCGGCGGAGGCCGAGCTCCAAGCCGGCCGCCTGGGCGAGTCCGGCGGCGGCGCGCTGGGCAAGGTGCGCGAAGTGCTGGCCATCGACGAGGCGCAGCCGCGCGCGCTGCAGCTTCGCGCCGCCGTCGAGAGCGCGATGATCCGGCGCGCCGAAAAGGCCGCGGGCGAGGGCGATTTTGAAACCGCGGACACCTGGCTCGGACACGCCGGCAAGGTGCGCGACGACAGCACCACCGTCGCCGACGCCCGCGATCGCGTCGACACGCGCCGCCGCGCCTGGATCCTGCGCCTGCGCGACGAAGGCATCGCCGCCCTGCCGCAGGCCGACGGCATCGAGCGCGCGCGCACCGCGCTGGCGCGCATGCTGGTGCTGGCGGAGCCGGGCAACGCGGCGGTGGCGGAGCTGCGCGAGCGCATCGACCTGGCCGTGCACTACGGCAATTTCCGCCCCGGCCAGCGCTTCACTGACGCCGCCGGCGGTGGCCGCGGGCCGCAGATGGTGGTGGTGCCGCATGGCGGCTTCAGCATGGGCGCCACGGACGACGACAGCGATGCCGAGGACAACGAACGCCCGCGGCGCAACCTGCGCTTTGAACGCGGCTTCGCGCTGTCGCTCAACGAGATCACCGTCGGCGAGTTCCGCCGGTTCGTCGACGCCACCGGCTATCGCTCGCGCGCCGAGCGCCGCGGCTTCTCGATGGCCTACGACGAGCGCAGCGGCAACTTCGTGCGCCGCAGCAGCGTGGACTGGCGCTCGGACTTCGCCGGCGCCGCGGCGGCGGCGAACCTGCCCGTGGTCCATGTGAGTGCCCGCGACGCCCAGGCCTATGTCGACTGGCTGGCCGAGGTCAGCGGTCAGCGCTATCGCCTGCCCAGCGAGGCGGAGTTCGAATACGCCCTGCGCGCCGGCGGCGACACGCGATTCCCCTGGGGCGACGGCGATCCGCCGGAGCGCGCCGGCAACCTCACCGGCGGCAAGGACCGTTCGCCCGGTGGCCGCGGCTGGAGCAACGCCTTCAAGGACCACGACGACGGCCACTGGGGCCCGGCCCCGGTCGGCAGCTTCACGCCCAACGCATTCGGCCTGCATGATCTTGAAGGCAACGTCAGCGAGTGGGTCGCGGACTGCTGGCACGACAGCTATCGGCGCGCACCGGCATCGGGCGCCGCCTGGGTCAACCCGGGCTGCCGCATGCAGGTGGTGCGCGGCGGCGCCTGGGCCAGCTCGCCGCCGCAGACGCGCAGTTCGTGGCGCGCGCCGTCACCGGTGGACAACACCAACGCGCGCGTCGGCTTCCGGGTTGCGCGCGACATCTGAAAACAGGCAGGAGTGGGGCATGCGACAGGATCCTTTCAGGCGCGGGCGGCAGCAGCAGGCGGCGGCGCCCCGGCGCGGCTTCAATCCGAGGATCCTGATCCTCGTCGCCTTCATCGGCTACGGGGCGTACTACTGGTTCTCGAACCAGACCCTCGACCCGGTGACCGGCGAAAAGGTGCTGATCGACCGCTCGCTGTCGGTGGAGGACGAAAAGGCGCTGGGCCTGCAGGCCTACGAAGAGATCCTGTCGACCGAGCGCCCGGTGGATCCCAACACCCCGATCGCCCGCGAGGTGCGCGAGATCGCGCGCCGCCTGATCGAGAAGGTGCCGGAGATCGAGGCGGCGCTGGCGGCGGAGAACGGCCAGCAGCCCACCGGGTTCTCGTCGACCTTCGACTGGGACGTCAACGTGATCCAGTCCGACCAGGCCAACGCCTTCTGCCTGCCCGGCGGCAAGATGGCGGTCTATACCGGCCTGGTGCCGGTGGCGGAGAACGAGCACGCGATGGCGGTGGTCATGGGCCATGAAATCGCGCACGCCCTGCTGCGCCATGGCGCCCAGCGCATGGCCCAGCAGAAGCTGTCGCAGATGGGGCAGATGGCCGGCGCGATGAGCGGAATGGATCCGCAGCAGCAGCAGATGGTCATGGCCGCGATGGGCTATGGCTACCTGCTGCCCTACGCGCGCAAACATGAAACCGAGGCCGACTACGTGGGCCTGATGCTGGCCGCCGCGGCCTGCTACGACCCGCGCGAGTCGGTTCCGCTGTGGGAGCGCATGAGCGCGGCCAGCGGCGGGCAGTCACAGCCCGAGTTCTCGTCCACGCACCCGAACCCGGGCACGCGGATCCAGAACCTGGAATCACTCATGCCCAAGGCGATGGAGTACCGGGCGCGCTTCTGCGCGGACGGAGCGCTGTCGGCGCGATAGTTGTTGCTTCGGGGTTTTGCGGGGGCGGCGGGCATGTTGCGCCGGATTCTGGAGTGGCGGCGGAGTGATGTGACGGTGGCCAGCCCCTAACGCACCCCGCGAAAACTACTTGCGTTTGGCGCCTGCGGGGCTGCGCGGCTTCTCGGGCGTCGCAGGCGGCTTGGCCGCTGACGCCAGGTTGCGCTGGAATTCCTGCCACATGGCCATGTTGCGCTCGGTGAGCTGGCCCATCATCGACCACGGGCTCTGGCCGAGCATGCTGCCCATCTGCTGGCGGAACTGCTGTTGCTGCTCGAGGAAGGTGTGCATCGAGCGCTCGAGATAGCTGCCCATGAAGCCCTGCAGGGAGTCGCCGTAGAACCGGATGATCTGGCTCAGCAGCTCCGTCGACAGGATCGGCTCGCCGTCCTGCTCCTGCTCGGAGATGATCTGCAGCAGCACCTGGCGGGTGAGGTCATCGCCGCTCTTGGCGTCGCGGACTTCGAAATCCTCGCCGTCAACGATCAGCTGGCGCACATCCTCGATGGTGATGTAGCTCGAGATCTCGGTGTCGTACAGACGGCGGTTGGGATACTTCTTGATGACACGCATGGCCATGCTGCGGTGCTCGGATTTCGTGACTCACCGCAGCATGACGCACCGCAACAGTGCTTGCAACAGGACACTGGGCGTGCGCGGGACGGCTACCAGCCCATGTACTGGCCGCCGTTCGCGGCAAGGTTGGCGCCGGTGATCCAGGCCGCCTCTTCGGGTAGGAAGAAAGCCACGGCATAGGCGATTTCGTCAGGCATGCCCAGGCGCCCGGTCGGGATCTGGGCGACGATCTTCTCGCGCACAGCCTCCGGAACGGCCATCACCATGTCGGTGCCGATATAGCCCGGGGACACCGTGTTCACGGTGATGCCGAGCTTCGCGTTTTCCTGTGCAAGCGAAATTGTGAAGCCGTGCATGCCGGCCTTGGCGGCGGCGTAGTTGGCCTGGCCGTACTGTCCCTTCTGGCCGTTGATCGAGCTGATCTGCACGATGCGGCCCCACTTGCGCTCGCGCATGCCTTCGATCACCGGGCGGGTGACGTTGTAGCAGGCGTTGAGGTTGGTGGTGATGACATCGGTCCACTGGTCCGGCGCCATCTTGTGGAAGGTGGAGTCGCGGGTGATGCCGGCGTTGTTGACCAGGATCTCGATCGGTCCCAGCGCCTCCTCGACCCGGTGCACCATCGCCTCGGCTTCGGCGGCGGAGGACACGTCGCCGGGCACGAGGGTGAACTCGAAGCCCTCCTCGCGCATCGTCTTCTCCCAGGCGCGGGCTTTTTCTTCGTTGCGGTAGTTGGTCGCGACCCTGTGGCCCGCCTTGGCCAGGCGCTTGCAGATGGCAGTGCCGATGCCACCGGTTCCACCGGTGACCAACGCAACCCGAGACGTCATGTCATCGCTCCCCATGCCCGGGCGCGGCGCGCCGGCTTCGCTTCGATTCTATGCGCCGGGCATTGCAGCGGCATTGTGCAGTGCGGTGGCCGGCCACGGGCCCCGCGGAATGCGGGCGGGGTCGAAGCCGCGCAAGGCGGCGGCGAGGGTGGCATCCAGGGAGGGGACTGCGTGCAGGTGGCGCGGATCCTGTCCCAGCGCGTGCCAGGCGATTCGCAGTGCAGGCACGGGATCGGCAGCGTCCACGGGCAGGGATGCGCGCGACTTCGACAGCTTGTGGCCATCGTCGTCGAGCACCAGCGGCAGGTGCAGGTAGCGGGGGCGGGGCAGGCCCAGCGCGCGCTGCAGCAGCAGCTGGCGCGGAGTGGAGTCGAGCAGGTCGGCGCCGCGCACCACATCGGTGATGCCCTGGTCGGCGTCGTCCACCACCACGGCCAGCTGGTAGGCCCACCAGCCGTCGGCACGGCGAAGCACGAAGTCGCCGACCTCGCGATCGACATCCTGGGAGATGCGGCCGTGGACGGCGTCGTCGACGGCCTTCCGGCTGCCGTCAGGTACCCGCAGGCGCACGGCGGGATCGGGTCGCTGCGCACCCGGGCGGCAGGCGCGGTGGACGCCGCCGGCCGCGGCCACGTCGCTGCGGCTGCAGTGGCATTGGAAGGCCAGTCCGGCCTCGAGAAGCCGCTGCAGCGCGGCGGCGTACAGATCCCCGCGCCGGGACTGGTAGGCCACCGGGCCGTCGTGGGCCAGGCCGAACGCGGCCAGCGTGCGCAGCTGGGCGGCGCCGGCACCGGGCACCTCGCGCGCCGCGTCCACGTCCTCCATGCGCACCAGCCACTCGCCGCCGGCGCTGCGCGCGGCCAGCCAGCTGCCGAAGGCGGCCAGCAGGGAGCCGAAGTGGAGGGCGCCGGTGGGCGATGGCGCGAAGCGTCCGCGCACGGGCGTTGCTGCCGGGGGAGTCGGCTTGTCGGCCTGCGGATTCGTCATGCCGTCATCTTGAATTCAATGCCCGCAGGACACACTTCCGGTATCGCATCCGAACATTTGCAGGAACCCGTCCCATGCTCAAGCGCGTCGCCCTCTTCCTCGCCACCAACCTGGCGGTGCTGGCCCTGCTCAGCATCATCATGTCGGTCTTCGGCATCAACCCGCAGTCGATGGGCGGCCTGCTGGTCATGGCCGCGCTGTTCGGCTTCGGCGGCTCGCTGATCTCGCTGCTGTCGTCGAAGTGGGTCGCCAAGCGCGCCGCCGGCCTGCACGTGATCGAGCGCCCCGGCAGCGACGTCGAGCGCTGGCTGGTCGACACCGTGGCCCGCCAGGCCCAGGCCGCCGGCATCGGCATGCCCGAGGTCGCCATCTATGACGCCCCCGAGATCAATGCCTTCGCCACCGGCGCCAACCGCAACAACGCGCTGGTCGCGGTGTCCACGGGCCTGCTCCGCTCGATGGACCAGGACGAGGCCGAGGCGGTGCTCGCCCACGAGGTCAGCCATATCGCCAACGGCGACATGGTCACCATGGCCCTGCTGCAGGGCGTGCTCAACACCTTCGTGATCGTGCTTGCGCGCCTGGTCGGGCGCGCGGTCGACGGCTACCTCAGCGGCGGCCGTGACAACGGCGGCGGCGGGCTGGCCTACTTCGCCATCGTGTTCGTGCTGGACATGGTCTTCGGCATCTTCGCGAGCATGATCGCGATGTGGTTCTCGCGTCACCGCGAATTCCGCGCCGATGCCGGCGCCGCCGCGCTGGCGGGCCGGCCGAAGATGATCGCCGCGCTCAAGCGCCTGTCGCTCAACCAGGGCCAGAACACCCTGCCCAAGCAGGTCGCGGCCTTCGGTATCAGCGGGGCAGTTGGCCATGGCCTGCGCCGGCTGCTGCTCAGCCATCCGCCGCTGGAAGAGCGCATCCGCGCGCTCGAGGCCGGCAGCGTCGACGGCGAGGCCGCCCTGCGCCAGGGCCTGCTGGCCTGATTCCATCGCGGCGCCGCAAGCACGGCGCCGCGACGTCACTCGAAGTCGTAGGACATGTCGGAGCCCGAGGGGGCCAGGAAGTTGCCCGATACGTAGTCCACGCCGGTGCCGAACAGCACGGACATCGAGGCCGCGTCCGACACGTAGTCGGCCATGGTCTGGATGCCCAGCTCGCGCGCCTTGGCCGCGATCTCGCGGACGCGCTCCTGGTTGTCGGCGTTGCCGGTGAGGTCCTCGATGAAGCCGGGATCGATCTTGAGCATGTTCGGCTTCAGGTGCGCGAGCAGCTGGAACGAGTCCAGGCCGGCGCCGAAGTTCTCCAGGGCAATGCGGCAGTCCAGGCGCGCCGCCGCCGCCGCGAACTCCTGCGCGGCCTTGAGGTGGGTGAACACCTTGGCCTCTGCGAGTTCGATCACCAGGTACTCGCCCGGCACGCCGTGCGCCATCAGCTGTTCGGCGACGTAACGCGGCAGGCTGTCGTCGGCCAGCGAGGCCTGGCTGACCTTGACCAGCAGGGTGGTCGGCTTGTTGGCGCGGATGCGCTCGCCGATGATCGCGATCGCGCGGCCGACCACGTAGCGGTCGATTTCCCAGAGCAGGCCGTGCTCCTCCGCGATCTGCAGGAAGCTCAGCGGCTTGATCAGCTCGCCGTCCGCGCCCTTCAGGCGCAGGAAGGCCTCGTACACAGGGCCGGTGTCGCCCTGCAGGCTGATCACCGGCTGGTAATGGAGCACGAAGCCCTCGTGGTCGAGCGCGTCGCGCAGGCGCGTCACCCAGGCCTGGATGTGCTCCTCCTCGGCGCGGTCGACCGCGCTGGGGTCGAACAGTTCGAAGCGGTTGCCGCCGGTGGCGCTGGCCGAAGCGACCGCCTGCGTGGCCTTGGCCAGGACCTGGCTGACGCTGGCGATCTTCTCGCCGACCTGGACCGCGCCGATGCTGGCGGTGATCACGCTGGAGCGCGAGCCGATCTCGAACAGGTCGGCGGAGAAGGCCGCGAGCACCCGGTTCGCCACGGCCTGGGTGCCTTCGTGGTCGCTGTTGCGCACCAGCAGGGCCAGGGTGTGCTCGCCGAAGCGGGCAACGATCGCGTCCAGGCCTTTGGCGGCGGCGGTGAGCCGCGTGGCGGTGGCGGCCAGCAGGTCGTCGGCCGAGTCCAGGCCGATGTCGGCCAGCAGGTGCTGGTAGTGGTCGGGTTCGATCAGCAGCATGCCGTGGCGTGCGCCGTCCTGGGCGGCGCCGTCCACCGCGCCCTCGAGCGCGTGCAGGAAGGTGGCGCGGTTGTACAGGCCGGTGGCCTGGTCGCGCTGGCGCAGCTCCTCGATTTCCTGGGCGAGCTCGGGATCGAGCTCCTGGCGGCGGATCACCACCTGCACGCAGGGTTCGCCTTCGTACTGGGCCTGGATGAATTCCATCGCCGCGGGGAAGACGTTGCCGTCGATGTCGCGCGCCTGCAACTCGTACCGCGGCGGCGGCGCCTCGCCCTGGGCCAGCGCCTTGAGCAGCTGCCGGAAGCCCTCGACGTGCTGCGGCGCGACCATGTCCAGCAGCGACATGCCTTCGATGTCCTCGAAGTCGTCGTAGCCGAACATCTCCAGGTAGGCCTGGTTGGCGCGGATGTGCATGCCTTCGTGGACGTAGGCGATGGGATCGCGCGAGGAATCGATGAGGGCGTCGCAGCGGCGCTCGGTCTCGCGCAGGCGCGCCTCCAAGCGGCGCTGGGCGCGGCGCGCGTCGAGGTCGGCCCAGGCGTCGCGGATCACGGTCAGCAGCAGCGACGCCGGTTCGCGCAGGGCCAGTGCGCGCGCGCCGGCGGTCATTGCCTGGACGTAGGCCTCCTGGTCGATGGCGTCGGCCACCGCGACCACGGGGATGTCCTTGCCGGTGGCCGCCACCTGCTGCAGCACGGTGGTCAGCGGCAGCACCGCCGAGTCCCGCTGGGCGACGACCACGTCGATCGGCTGCGCGCCTACCATGCCCGCGAACTCCTCCGCTGAAGCGGGACGCAGCGGGCGCACGGCGATGCCGGCATTGCGCAGCGTGCTGACGATGGCTTCGGCGGCCTCGGGACTGTCGTCAACGATCATCAGCCGCAGCGCGTTTTCCTGACTCTTCGTCATGCGTTTCTCCGTGAAGCGGCGTTATGCCATGCCGCGGCGCGTGGCGTCCACGGCGGCGGCATGGCAACAGGGTCCAGGTCCGCCGCCGCGGCGACGGGCGTCACAGCGGGCGCTTGGACGCATCGCCGGCGATTTCGCGCACCAGCTTCGGCACGAGATAGCCGGGCAGGCGCGCCACCAGCGCTGCATGCAGCGCGCGGGCGCGGTCGTCGCCGACCTCGAAGTGCGCGGTGCCGGCGACGCGGTCGAGCTGGTGCAGGTAGTAGGGCAGCACGCCGGCCTCGAAGCCGCGCTCGCACAGGTCGGCCAGGGCGTCGACGGAATCGTTGACCCCGGCCAGCAGCACCGCCTGGTTGAGGACGCTGGCGCCGGCGTCGCGCAACGCGGCCATCGCGGCATCGACGGAGGCGTCGAACTCGCGGGCGTGGTTGGCGTGCACCACCACCGCCACCGGCCAGGGCAGGTCGCGCAGCCAGGCCAGGAACTCGTCGTCGATGCGCTCGGGCAGGACCACCGGCAGCCGGCTGTGGATGCGCAGGCGGCGGACGTGGGGTACCTCGCGCAGCAGGGCGGTCAGGTCGGCCAGCTTGCCCGTGGCCAGGGACAGCGGATCGCCGCCTGACAGGATGACCTCAGTGATGCCCGGGTCGGTCGCGATCGCCGCCACCGCTTCGGCCCAGCCGCCGGCGGCCGCGGTCTCTTCGGCATAGGGGAAATGGCGCCGGAAGCAATAGCGGCAGTTGATCGCGCAGCTGCCGGTCGCCACCAGCAGCGCGCGGCCGGCGTACTTGTGGATGACGCCGCGCGCCAGTTTCGCGGCACCGTCACCAACCGCGTCCAGGCCGAATCCCGGCACGGTCCGCAGTTCGTCCGCCAGCGGCAGCACCTGGCGCAGCAGGGGGTCGTGCGGGTCGCCCGGCCGCATCCGGGCGATGAAGCCCCGGGGCACGCGCAGCGCGAACGCCGAGACCGCCGCCTCCGGCACCGCCGCGGCTTCCGCCTCCAGGCCAAGCAGGCGCAGCAGCTCGCGCGGGTCGCGGACGGACGCGCGCCAGGCCTGCTGCCAGCCGCGTGGCTGCATGGAAAGGGGGGCTGCGAGTATCATTTCCCGCACAGTCTAGCCGCTCACGCGGCCCACCCCGACGAACCCTGCAGGAGCACGCATGGCCAGCTATGGCATGAACGACGTCAAGAACGGGATGAAGATCCTCGTCAACGCGGAACCCGCGATCATCACCGACACCGAGTACGTCAAGCCGGGCAAGGGCCAGGCGTTCACGCGCGTGAAGTACCGCCTGATCAAGTCGGGCCGGGTGCAGGAAGTCACCATGAAGGCGACCGACTCGATGGAGGCGGCCGACGTCGTCGACACCGACATGCGCTACCTGTATTCGGACGGCGAGTACTGGCACTTCATGGACCCGGAGAACTTCGAGCAGGTGCAGGCCGACAAGGCCGGCATGGGTGGCGCCGAGAAGTGGCTCAAGGGCGAGGAAGACTGCGTGGTGACCCTGTGGAACGGCACCCCGATCCAGGTCACGCCGCCGAACTTCGTCGAACTCAAGATCACCGAGACCGATCCCGGCGTGCGCGGCGACACCTCGGGCGGCGGCGGCAAGCCGGCCACCCTGGAAACCGGCGCGGTGGTCCGCGTGCCGCTGTTCGTCAACCAGGACGAGCTGATCAAGGTCGACACCCGCTCTGGCGAATACGTCAGCCGGGTCAAGTAATGGTGGGACAAGAGGTGGTGCCCGAGGCCTGCGACCTGCTGGTCGAGGCCGGGCACGTCGTCCCGGTGGAGCCACATGGGGTGGTGCTTGAAGACCACGCCGTGGCCGTGCGCGACGGCGTGATCGTCGCGCTGCTGCCGCGGGCCGAGGCGCGCGCGCGCTTCGCGCCGGCCGAGGTGGTGTCGCGTCCCGACGGCGTGCTGGTGCCGGGCTTCGTCAACGCCCACACCCACAACCCGATGACACTGATGCGCGGCATCGCCGACGACCTGCCGCTGAAGACCTGGCTGCAGCAGCACATCTGGCCGATCGAGGCCGCGGTGATGGCCCCGGACTTCGTCGCCGACGGCGTCACGCTCGCGATCGCCGAAATGCTGCGCGGGGGCACGACCTCCTGCAACGAGAACTACTTCTTTCCCGACGTGCAGGCCGCGGTCTACAAGCGCCACGGCTTCCGCGCGCGGATCGGCCTGCCGGTCATCGATTTCCCGACCGCGTGGGCGGCGGGCGATGACGAATACTTTGACAAGGCCGGTGCCGTGCACGACCAGTGGCGCGGCGACCCGCTGATCGCCATGGCCTTCGCGCCGCACGCGCCGTACACCGTCAACGACGCCAACTTCGAGCGCGTGCGCATGCTCGCCGACCAGCTCGATGTCCCCGTGCACCTGCACCTGCACGAGACCGCGCAGGAGGTCGAGCAGTCGATCAAGGACCACGGCCAGCGCCCGCTGGCGCGCCTGGACCGTCTGGGTCTGGTGAACGACCGCCTGATCGCCGTGCACATGACCCAGCTGACCGAGGCCGAGATCCACCTCTGCGCCGAGCGCGGCGTGAGCGTGGTGCACTGCCCGGAGTCCAACCTCAAGCTGGCCTCGGGCTTCTGCCCGGCCTGCGCGCTGGAGCGCGCGGGCGTGAACCTCGCCATCGGCACCGACGGCTGCGCCAGCAACAACGACCTCGACATGGTCGGCGAGACGCGCACCGCGGCGCAGCTGGCGAAGGCGGTAGCGCAGGACGCGTCCGCGTTCGACGCGTTCACCGCGCTGCGGGCGGCCACCCTGGGCGGTGCGAAGGCGATGGGCTTCGACCACCTGGCCGGATCGCTGGAGCCGGGCAAGCAGGCCGACATGGCCTGCTTCGATTTCAGCGACCTGGAGACGCAGCCCCTGCACCACGTGGTCTCGCAGCTGGTCTATGCCGCCGGCCGCCACCAGGTCGGCGACGTCTGGATCGCCGGCGTGGCCAAGCTGCGCCGGCGCGAACTCGTCGACATCGATACCGCCGCCGTGGTCGCCAACGCCCGCCAGTGGCGCACGCGCATGGCCGGCATCCGCACCGGCGCCAACTGAAGGCGCCGGCGCGCGCCACCCTCCCCGAGCAGGCCGTCATGACCACCCCCGCGAGCAGCACCAACTTCCGCCAGTCCGAGCTCGACAAGTTCGCCGAGCTGGCCAACCGCTGGTGGGATCCCGAAGGTCCGCAGAAGCCGCTGCATGCGCTGAATCCGGTGCGCCTGGACTACGTCGCCGCACGGCGGCCGCTGGCCGGCGCCCGCGCGCTCGACGTCGGCTGCGGCGGCGGGCTGCTGAGCGAGGCCATGGTGCGCGCCGGGGCCGAGGTCACCGCGATCGACCTCGCGGCTGACCTGGTCAAGGTCGCGCGCCTGCATGCGCTGGAATCGGGCGTGACGGTCGACTACCGGCTGCAGCCGGTGGAGGCGCTGGCCGACGAGGCGCCGGGCAGCTTCGACGTCGTGACCTGCATGGAAATGCTGGAGCACGTGCCCGATCCCGGCGCGATCATCGAAGCCTGCGCGCGGCTGCTGAAGCCGGGCGGCCACCTGTTCGTGTCCACGCTCAACCGCACACCGGCCGCCTTCGCGCTGGCGATCATCGGCGCCGAGTACGTGGCCCGGCTGCTGCCGCGCGGCACCCACCAGTACCGCGATTTCATCCGCCCCTCCGAACTCGCCGCCTGGCTGCGCGAGGCCGGGCTGGAGCTCGACGACGTCGCGGGGCTGGCCTATGAGCCCTGGGCCAACCGCGCGCGGCTGTCCTCGCGCACCGACGTCAACTACCTGGTCGCGGCCCGCAAGCCGGACGCATCGTGAGCGCGCCGGTCGGGCGCTTCCCGCGCTGCGTGCTGTTCGACCTTGACGGCACGCTCCTCGACAGCGCGCCCGACATGGCCGCGACCGTGAACCGCATGCGCGCGACGCGCGGTGTGCCGCCGATGCCGCTGGCCGACCTGCGCCCGCACGTCTCCAAGGGGGCGCGTGCCATGAGTGCGGCGGCGTTCCCCGAACTGGGCGGCGAGGTGCCGCCGGACATGGTCAAGGAGTTCCTTGCGGTCTATGCCGAAGAGCTGGGCCGCCACGGCGCCGCCTTCGACGGCATCGAGGCGATGCTGTCCGCGCTGGAGGCCGACGGCGCGCGCTGGGGCATCGTCACCAACAAGCCGGAATCCCTGGCACGCGCGCTGATGCCTTCGCTGGGCTGGGGGCAGCGCAGCGGCGTGCTGATCGGAGGCGACACCCTGGCCGAGCGCAAGCCGCATCCGCTGCCGCTGCTGCACGCCGCGCAGGCGATGGGCTTCGCGATCGCCGACTGCGTCTACGTCGGCGACGACGAGCGCGACATCCTCGCCGCGCGCGCGGCCGGCATGCGTTCGCTGGTCGCGCTGTGGGGCTACCGGCTGCAGCACGACGACCCGCTGACGTGGCTGGCCGATGCCATGGTGGAGACGCCCGCCGACTTGCTGGATCCGGACGCCTGGCCGTGAGCGTCGACCTCCGCGACGACTCGGCCATGTTCGTCGACAAGTGGCGCGCGCGCTGGCCGGAGTGGGCGGTGGCGATGGTGTTCGTGCCGGGCGATCGCCAGCCCTTGGCCGAGGCCTGGTTCACGCTGTTGCAGGAGCTGACCGATGCCGCCTGGGGTGGCGGCGACCCGACGCCCGGCCTGGCCAAGCTTGCGTGGTGGCAGGAAGAGCTCGGCGGCTGGGCCAAGGGCGCGCGCCGCCATCCGCTGGGCGCGCTGCTGCAGCCGCAGCCGGCGCCGTGGCTGGAGCTGGGCAGGGCGCTGCCGGACCTGCGTGCCCTGCGCGATGACGGCAGCGGTGGCGACGCAAGGCCCGCCGGGGCAGGCGCCGGGCATGGCGACGCGGTGGCCGGCAAGACCTTTGCCGCCGCGGTCGCGGACTGCGAGGCGGCACTGTTCGGTGGGCGCGCACCCGACGCGGATGCGGCATCCGCGGTGCTGTCCAGCCTGCTCGGCGAACGCGCCCTGCTGCGCGCTGCGGCAATGGATCCCATAGCTCCGATCGATGGCGTGCCCGGAGCGGGGCGCCCTGCATCCCGGCCACGCGGGGTGCAGGCGGCCCTGGTCGGCGCGCGATTGGCGCGTCCCGCCGCGCCGCTGTCACCGCTGCGCGCGCTCTTCGTGGCATGGCGCGGCGCGCGTTCCGCCGGCTGAACCGCGCATTGCGCGCCGCCCACGGCATGCAGCGTTGCGCAGGTGCCGGACCGGTGCGCGGTTAGAATTGCGGACCGTTCTCATTTGCAGGCTTTCGCGTGACCTCTTCCAATCCGTCCCCGACGCTGCCCGACGTCGCCTATGACCGCGCTGCCGCCGCCCGCCCGCTCGACTGGGTCGGCATGCGCCGGGTCGCGCTGCCGCTGCGCGTGGCCGGGGAGGGTGGTG
The DNA here is from genome assembly GCF_054072735.1 of Luteimonas sp. A649. Lineage (NCBI taxonomy): Bacteria > Pseudomonadati > Pseudomonadota > Gammaproteobacteria > Lysobacterales > Lysobacteraceae > Luteimonas > Luteimonas sp. A649. The sequence goes on from NZ_JBSVRQ010000003.1 coordinate 237,490, forward strand.
CGCCGCAGCTGGTGGCGGCTTCGGCGGACATCGGCGTGGACCTGGCCAGCGCCGAGACGCGCGGCATCCACATGTCGCGGCTGTACCTGCTGCTGCAGGACGCCTTCTCGGACGCGCCGCTGACATCGACGGCGCTGCGCGCGCTGCTGCGCGAGTGCATCGATTCGCAGGCAGGCCTGGCCACCACCGCGCGCCTGACGCTGCGCTGGGAGCAGTTGCTTCGCCGCCGCGCGCTGGCCAGCGACAACGCCGGCTGGAAGGCGTACCCGGTCGAGGTCGACGCCACGGTGTCGCCTTCGGGCACCGAGATCGTGCTCGCCTTCGGCGTCGAATATTCGAGCACCTGCCCGGCTTCTGCCGCGCTGTCGCGCCGCGCCAACGCCGATCGCTTCGAGGCCGACTTCGCCGGTGACGATGCGCCGTCCAAGGTCGCGATGCTGGAGTGGCTCGCGTCGGGGCGCGGCCTGGCCGCCACCCCGCACGCGCAGCGCAGCCGCGCCGATGTGCGCGTGGCCCTGCGCAACGACGTCGACGCATTGCCCTTGCTGGAACTGGTCGACGCCGTGGAAGCCGCGCTCGGCACCCCGGTGCAGACGGCCGTGAAGCGCGAGGACGAACAGGCGTTCGCGCGCGCCAACGCCGACAACCTGATGTTCTGCGAAGACGCGGCCCGCCGGGTTGCCGCTGTCGTGTCGACCAGCCCCCGCGTGGCCCGGTTCGACGTCACCGTGTCGCACTTCGAGAGCCTGCACGCGCATGACGCGGTGGCGCGGGTCACGGGCTGAAAAGCTCGAGAAGCGTTTGCCGCGGATGACGCGGATGACACGGATTTGCGCGGATAGGGGCGGGGCCAGGCCAAAGGTCCGCGCAATCCCAAACGGTCGTTGAAGATAAAGCGGATGCGGGCAAGGGCTTTCGCTTTTTGATCCGCGTCATTCGCGTGGATCCGTGGCCAAAAGCTCTTCGCCCTCCGTCCCTGCCGTCCGGCTGCCGCGGCGCCCGCGTGGGCCGCGGGCACTGGTAGCATCGCGCCATGCGGAAGGGGGATCCGAAGCGCCAACCGGGGTGGTGCAGCCTGTGGCTGTGCATGCTCCTGCTGTGCGCCGGATTCGCATCGGCCGGCGTGCCGGTTGAACTGCGGGCCCTGCCCGGTGGCGATGCCGATGCCGCCGATGTGCTGTCGGGCAGGCTCGACGATCGGCTCGAGCCGCCGGTGACCGCGATCCGGGGCAGTCGAGGCGAAGTGGGCTGGTGGCGCATCACCGCTGCCACGCCATTGACCGCCGATGCCCAGCCCAGGCTGGTGCTCCGTTCGCCCTTGATCAACCAGGTGCAGGCCTGGGTGCCGGGGAGCGGCGCGCCGGCAACCCATGCCCTGTATGGCGAGCATGCGGACGCCAGGTATTCGTCGCGCGCCCTGGTGGTGGACCTGCCGCAGGGCATTCCACCGGGCGAAGCCGTATGGCTGCGCGTGGCCACCGGCTCCTCGCTGCAGATGCCGGTCTCGATCGAGTCGCTCGACCAGGTGCACCGCCAGGACCTCGTCTACGTCGCGTGGCGGGTCTTCGTCCTGTCCGTGCTGTGCGTGCTGGCGCTGCTGGCCTTTGCTTTCCGGTTCGGCACGGGCGATTCCAGCTTCACCTGGTTCGGGGCGATGCTGTGCTTCTCGGTGCTCTACCTGGTGTCGATCGGCGGGGACCTCCGCCTGCTGCCCGGGGCGGACGCGGTGTTCGGAAGCTCCACCCGCGCCAACCGAATCGTGGGCGGGCTTGGCGTGGTGTGCAGCAACCTGTTCCAGCGTGCCTACCTCGACCTGCGCGGCAAGCTGCCGCGCATGGACGGAGCGCTCTGGGTCGGTACCGCGCTGGCGGCGGTCGCGGGGGTCGGAAGTTTCGTCGGCGACGCCCGCTGGCTGGCGCTGGTGGGCAACATCGGCCTGGTGCTGTCCGCGGCCCTGCTCCTGGCCGGGAGCACCGTGCTAGCGCTGCGTGGCGATCGCGCCGGGCGCGTGGTGATGGCGTCCTGGCTGCCGCTGATGGTGTTCACCACATTGATGGCGACCGAGATGATGGGGCTGTGGGCCGGCCCCCCATGGATGGCGCAGGGACTGGCCGGCAGCTTCGCGCTGGCCGGGCTGCTGCTGACCATCGGCCTGGCCGACAAGCTGCTCGAGCTGCGGCGCGATCGCGACCACGCCAGCGCACTGGCGCGGAAGGACGAGCTGACCGGCATGCTCAACCGCGCGGGCATCGAGGCCGAGCTGCGGAAGGTCATGGCGCTGGTCGCCACGCGCGCCGCGCCGGTCAGCATCGCCTTCGTCGATGTCGACAACTTCAAGCCGGTCAACGACGAATACGGGCACAGCATCGGCGACCAGTGCCTGCGCATCGTGTCCCAGCGCATCCGCAACCAGCTGCGCGGCGGCGACATCATCGGCCGCTATGGCGGCGACGAATTCCTCGTGATCCTGCCGCAGACTCCCTTGGGTGACGCACTGGCCGTGGCCGGGCGGATGCTGGAGTCGGTCAACAGCCGCCCGCTGACGATCCACGCCGTACGGCTGGACGGCACCCTGAGCATCGGCGTGGCCGAACTCTCTCCCGGCGAAAGTGCCGAAGCGCTGGTGGAGCGCGCCGATGCCGCGCTGTATGCCAGCAAGCAGGCCGGCCGCAATCGCGCGACCGCGGCCGGTCCCGGAGAGTCCCGGCCCGTGGTCGCAACTCCGTCGCCGCTCCAGACCTGATCGGCCAGGCACTTGAAGAGCTTTTTTGCCACGGATCTGCGCGGATGACGCGGATCAGGCGAAAGGCAGCTTGATCCCTTGCTCTATCCGCGTGAATCCGTGTGATCCGCGTCATCCGTGGCAACGCTTTGCTCCAATGCCACAGCTACGGTCGCTCCAGGACAAGCAGCGGATCGACGCGGACGTCGAACCAGTTCATGCCCCAGTGCAGGTGTGGGCCGGTGGCGCGGCCGGTGGCGCCGACGGCGGCGAAGTCCTGGCCCTGTTCGACGCGGTCGCCCTCCGCGACGTCGATGCGCGAGAGATGCAGGAAGTTGGAGCTGACGCCGTGGCCGTGGTCGATCACCACGGTGCCGCCGGTGAGGTACAGGCCGGGATCGGCAAAGGTGACCACGCCGGCGGCCGGCGCCTTGACGGGCGTGCCGGTGGGCGCGGCGATGTCCATGCCGGAGTGCCCGGCGCCCGGCTTTCCGTTGTAGATGCGGCCACTGCCGAAGCGGCCGCTGATGCGGCCCTCGACCGGGCGGATGAAGGGCTGGGCGAAGTCCGCGCGGTCGTCGTCGCGCGTGCGCACGGCGGTGACGCGCGCCTGCTCGCGGCGGATGCGCTCGGCGATTGCCGGCGGCGGGTCGACGGTCTTCGGGGGCACGCCGTTGACGCGCTCCATCGGCCAGTCGCGCGGGTCCACCAGGATGGTGGCGTCGGTCCGGCTGCCGTCGGGGCGGATGACCGCCACCCGCAACGGACCCGTCGCATCGCGGCCGACGCCGAATACCACCGTGCCGTAGCCGGTGCTGCGCAGCACGCGGTCGCCAAATTCGACGCGGCTGCCAGGCGGCACCTTGCCCAGCACCAGGGCACCCTGCTGCACGCGTTCCGGAAACACCACGCGCATATCGGCCGCGGCCTCGGGCGATGCCATCGCCGGCACCGCCTGCGCCAGGGCCAGCGCCCAGGGCAGGGTGGACAGCAGCCCGACCACCAGCACGCCGCCAAACTTCATCGCGCGAAATCCAGGCGACGGCCGTTCGGCGCACCGACCAGTGCGCTTCCGTCCCAGGCCAGTTCGCCGTTGACCCAGGTCGACGCGATCCGCGAGCGGAAGGTGGTGCCCTCGAACGGCGACCAGCCGCACTTGGACAGCACGTCCGCGCGCTTCACGGTGAACGGGGTGTCCTCCACCAACACCAGGTCGGCGTGGTAGCCCTCGCGCAGGAAGCCGCGCTCGGCCACGTCGAACAGCTGTGCCGGCGCATGCGCGAACTTCTGCACCACGCGCGCGGTGTCGAAGTGGCCCTCGTGCACGCACTCCAGCGCCGCCACCAGCGCGTACTGCACCAGCGGCAGCCCGCTGGGGGCACGCACATACGGCGCCTGCTTCTCCTCCCAGGTGTGCGGGGCGTGGTCGGTGGCGAGCACGTCGATCACATCGTCGGCCAGCGCGCGCAGCAGCGCCTCGCGGTCGCTGGCGTCCTTGATCGCGGGGTTGCACTTGATCTGGTGGCCCAGGCGCGCGTAGTCGGCGCGGTCGAAGCGCAGGAAGTGGATGCAGGTCTCGGCGGTGATGCGCTTGCGCAGGCGGCCGTCGGCGTCGACCAGCGGGCCGCGCTCGAACAGCGCCAGCTCGTCGGCGGTGGAGATGTGCAGCACGTGCAGGCGGGTGTCGTGGCGGCGCGCCAGTTCCAGCGCCAGGCGCGTGGACTTGATGCAGGCCTCGCGCGAGCGGATATCCGGGTGCAGCTCCGCGGGGATGTCCTCGCCGTACTGCGCGCGGGCCGCCGACAGCGCCGCGTCGATCATCGGCGTGTCCTCGCAGTGGGTGATGATCGGCACCGGCGTGTCGCGGAAGATCGCGTCGAGCGTGTCCGGATCGTCGACCAGCATGTTGCCGGTAGACGCGCCCATGAACACCTTCAGCCCCGGGGTGGCGCGCGGGTCGATGGCGCGCACGGCGGCGAGGTTGTCGTTGCTGGCGCCCATGTAGAAGCCGTGGTTGGCACGTGCGCGGCCGGCGGCGCGGGCGTACTTGTTTTCCAGGGCCGCGGCGTCGAGCGTCGGCGGGCTGGTGTTGGGCATGTCCATGAAGCTGGTCAGGCCGCCGGCCACGGCCGCGCCGGATTCCGTGGCCATGTCGGCCTTGTACTCCATCCCCGGCTCGCGGAAGTGCACCTGGTCGTCGATCATTCCCGGCAGCAGGCGGCGGCCGGCGGCGTCGACCACGGTCTCGCCGGCGCTCGGGGAGAGGCTGCCGATGGCGTCGATGCGGCCGCCGCGGATGCGCAGGTCGGCGTTGAACTCCCGGCCTTCGTTGACCAGGCGGGCGTTGAGAATGAGGGTGTCGGTCATCGTGGGGAAGGTCCGTCGTCGCGGGGCGGCACGGGGTCCAGGCCGCCGGGGTGGAGGGGATGGCAGCGACCGACGCGCTTCGCGGCCAGCCAGCTGCCGCGCAGGGCGCCGTGCAGCGAGATCGCCTGCATCGCGTATTCCGAGCAGGAGGGCAGGAAACGGCAGCGCGGGCCGAGCAGGGGGCTGACCCAGCGTTTGTAGCCGCGCAGCAGCGCGATGAGGGTGCGGTCGATCAAGGGAAGGTCGGCAGGATTCGGGGGCGCGGCGCGCCGCGGTTGCCGCTATAGTCAGGGCAGGGTATAACAGCCCGCTTTCCCGTCCAAGCGCGGGAGTGTGGCACCGGCCACAGGGCGTTCATCAGGGCGCTCCCGGTGGCCGGATACGTCAATCGTCGCCGCGCCGCGGCCACGCATCGGTGAATGCCCCGCTCCCACCGCTTGTACGGTGGTCGGCCGCGTGCAACGCGGTCGGCGCCCACTTCCCAAGAAGGATCGCCGAACGTGGCAGTGAAGAAGACCGTCAAGAAGGCCGCCAAGGCGGCCAAGCCCGCAGCCAAGAAGGTTGCGAAGGCCGCTCCGAAGAAGGCGGCCGCGAAAAAGCCAGTGGCGAAGAAGGCCGCTCCAAAGAAGGCCGTCAAGGCGCCCGCGGTGAAGAAGGCCGCTCCGGCGAAGAAGGCCGCTCCGTCCAAGGCCGCGGTGAAGAAGGCTGTGGCGAAGAAGACGCCCGCAACGAAGGCCGCCGTCAAGAAGGTCGCCCCGGTAAAGCCCGTGGCGAAGACATCCACCAGCAAGGCGCCGGCCAAGGCGACGAAGCCGGCGGTTGCCAAGAAGCCCGCAGTGAAGACCCCCGCAGTGAAGAAGCCAGTTCCCGCCAAGGCGCCCGCCGCCAAGGCCGTGACGCCGAAGCCGGCGCCCGCACCCGCAGCCCCGCCGAAGAAGTCCTCGGCCAAGAAGGCCAGCGCCAAGCCCTCGACCAAGGTCGCGCCGGTGCCCGTGACGCGCCAGGCGCCGCCGCGCACGGTGGGCAAGGTCGCGGTCGCGGTGACCAATCGTCCGGCCCAGCCGCCCGCGCCGAAGACGCGCTACAAGACCATTCCGCACAAGATCGACGAGGCTACCGGCCGCCCGATCCTGCCCAAGGGCTACAAGCCCGACCCCGACGAGGAGTACATGAGCGCGCTCCAGCTCGAGTACTTCCGCCAGCGCCTGGCGGACTGGCGCGCCGACCTGGTTGAGGAGTCCAAGCAGACCATCGAGAACCTCAAGGACGAAGTGCGTGACGTCGGCGACGACGCCGAGCGCGCCACCCGCGAAACCGAGAACTCGCTGGAACTGCGTACCCGCGACCGCTACCGCAAGCTGATCGGCAAGATCGACAGCACGCTCAAGCGCGTCGACTCCGGCGAGTACGGTTTCAGCGTCGATTCCGGCGAAGAGATCGGCCTGGACCGCCTCGAGGCGCGCCTCACCGCCGAGCGCACCATCGACGAGCAGGAGCGCTGGGAGCACCTGCAGAAGCAGATGGGCGACTGATCCCGCTGCGTGCTGGACAGTTGTAGACCGGAAAGCCCCGCTGATGCGGGGCTTTCTCTTTGGGCGGTCCGGTGGCCGCTCAGCCGAGCCGCTTTGCCATTTCCGAGGCCATGAGGTGCTTCTGCACCTTGCCCGACACCGTCATCGGGTAGCCGTCGACGAACTCGATGTAGCGCGGGATCTTGTAGTGGGCGATGCGGCCGCGGCAGTAGGCGCGGATGTCGTCGGCGCCCACGGTGGCACCGTCGACCCGGCGGATCCAGGCGCAGGCCTCCTCGCCGAACTTGGCATCGGGCACGCCGAACACCTGCACGTCGGCGATCCCGGGATGGGTGTGGAGGAACTCCTCGATCTCGCGCGGATAGATGTTCTCGCCGCCGCGGATCAGCATGTCCTTGAGCCGGCCGACGATGCGGCAGTAGCCGTCCTGGTCGATGGTGGCGAGGTCGCCGGTATGCATCCAGCCGTCGCCGTCGATCGCCTCGGCGGTGCGCGCCGGGTCGTTCCAGTAGCCGCGCATGACCGAATAGCCGCGGGTCAGCAGTTCGCCGATCGTGCCGCAGGGCACGGTGCTGCCGCCTCCATCGACGATGCGCACCTCGACGTGCGGATGGATGCGGCCGACGGAGTCGATGCGGCGTTCGAGCGCATCGTCGTGCGTGGTCTGGAAGCTGACCGGGCTGGTTTCGGTCATGCCGTAGCAGATGGTGACCTCGGACATGTGCATCCGTTCCATGACCCGACGCATGAGTTCTACCGGACAGTTGGACCCGGCCATGATCCCGGTGCGCAGCGTGGACAGGTCGAACTCGGCGAAGCGGGGGTGGTCGAGCATCGCGATGAACATGGTCGGTACCCCGTGCAGGCCGGTGCAGCGTTCTTCCTGCACCGCCTGCAGCGTGGCCAGCGCATCGAAGCCCTCGCCGGGCAGCACCATGCAGCTGCCGTGGGTCACGCAGGCCATGTTGCCCAGCACCATGCCGAAGCAGTGGTAGAAGGGCACCGGAATGCACAGGCGGTCGTCTTCGGTCAGGCCCATGCGCTCGCCGATGAAGAACCCGTTGTTGACCACGTTGTGGTGGCTGAGCGTGGCGCCCTTGGGCTCGCCCGTGGTTCCCGAGGTGAACTGGATGTTGATCGCATCGTGCGGGTCGAGCAGCGGCTGCAGCGCGTCGAGCCGGGCATGCGCATCCGGATCATCGCAGCCGGCGATGTCGTCGAAGCGCCAGGCGCCGGGGACCGCGTCGCCGTCGCCGAGCACGATCACATGGCGCAGGTCGGGAAGTCGCGCGGCGCGCAGCCCGCCCGGCGCGGCGTCGCCGAGTTCGGGCGTCACCTCCTGCAGCATCCCGACGTAGTCCGACGTCTTGTAGGCGCGTACCAGCACCAGCGCCTTGCAGCCGACCTGGGCGAGGGCGTACTCCAGCTCGTGAGTGCGGTAGGCAGGATTGATGTTGACCATCACCAGCCCCGCGCGTGCGCTGGCGAACTGCAGCACCACCCATTCCACGCGGTTGAGCGACCAGATGCCGATGCGGTCGCCGCGCTCCAGGCCCAGCGCCAGGAGTCCGGCCGCCAGGCGGCTGACGGCGTCGTCGAACTCGCGCCAGGTCCAGCGCACGCCCTGCGGCGGCACCACCAGTGCCGACCCCTCGGGCCAGGTGCGCGCGATCCGCGCCAGCATGCCGCCGACGGTCTCGCGCAGCAGCGGTTGCGAGGTGTCCCCGCGGACGTGGCTGGGGCGGATTTCCGGCTGCGTGGTCATGGTGGTGGGCGGGCGCTGGCGTGGGAAATCACAGGGTAACGGCAGCGCCCGGGGGCTTGCACGGGACGCTGCGTCGCGCAGGAGGACGCCTTCCCTGGCCTGGGCCGGCCGTGGTGCCGGGCCCCGCCGTGTTCACGCCAGCGCGCGCTGGGCCGCGTCGCGGATGGAGGTGAGCAGGGACGCCAGGCCGTTGTTGCGGGTGGGCGACAGGTGCTTGGCCAGCCCGATGTCGGCGATATAGGACGGGTCGTTGTCGAGGATCTCGCGCGCGCTGCGTCCGGAGTACACGCGCAGTGCGAGGTAGACCAGGCCCGACACGATGGCGGAGTCGCTGGCGGCGGCGAAGTCCATGCGGTCGGCGTCGCCCGTGGGCACGATCCAGACCATCGACTGGCAACCGTGCAGGCGGTGCGCCTCGGTGCGGAAGTCATCCGGGAAGTCCGGCAGCTTGCGCCCGAGGTCGATCAGGTACTGGTAGCGCTCGGACCAGTCGCCGAAGAAGGCGAACTCGTCGCGGATCGCGGCCTGGGCCTCGGCGGCCGTGGATTCAAGCGGGAAGGGGGTGCTGGCGTCCATTGTTTCAGCCTCGCTTCCAGCGTACGCCCTGGGGCGTGTCTTCCAGGATCACGCCTTCGCGGGCGAGCTGGTCGCGGATGGCGTCGGCGCGGGCGAAGTCGCGCGCCTGCTTGGCGGCGGTGCGTTCCTCGACCAGCGCCTGGATGCGGGTGTCGTCGTCGCCGGAGGTGCCGCGCCCGAACCAGGCGGCTGGCCCCTGTTGTAGCAGGCCCAGGGCGCGGCCACCGGCACGCAGGCTGGCGCCGAGCGTGGCCAGGGCCAGCAGCGGGCCGTCACCTGCCGCGTCACCCTGTGCAATCGCGTTGCGCAGTACGCGTGCGTTGCCGGCGATGGCCGCGAGCTCCGCCAGGGCCTGTGGCGTGTTGAGGTCGTCGTCGAGCGCGCCTTCGATCGCGTCGGGAATCGCGGCGTCCGGGGCCGTGCCCGCCGGCACCAGCGCGTCGACATCGCGCAGGGTTCCGTAGAGGCGGTCCAGGGTGCGCACGCTCTGCTCGACCAGGCCGTCCGACCACTCCAGCGGCTGCCGGTAATGCGCCGACATCAGCGCGTGGCGCAGCGCCTCGGGTGGGTGTTGGCGCACCAGGTCGTGCACCTTTTCGATGTTGCCCACCGACTTCGACATCTTGGCGCCGCCGAAGTTGAGCATGCCGTTGTGCAGCCAGAAGCGCGCGAACACTGCGCCGCCATGGGCGCATTCGCTCTGCGCGATCTCGTTCTCATGGTGCGGGAACTGCAGGTCGACGCCGCCGGCGTGGATGTCGATGGTCTCGCCCAGGTGGGCGGCGGCCATCGCCGAGCATTCGATGTGCCAGCCCGGCCGGCCATGGCCCCAGGGCGATGCCCAGCCGGGCAGGTCGCCGGTCGACGGCTTCCAGAGCACGAAGTCGCCCGGGTCGCGCTTGTACGGCGCCACTTCGACCCGCGCCCCGGCCAGCATGTCCTCGAGCTCGCGGCGCGAAAGCTTGCCGTAACCATCGAAGCTTCCGACCGCGAACAGCACATGGTCCTCGGCGGCATAGGCGTGGCCGCGTTCGACCAGGCGCTCGATCATCGCCACGATCTGCGTGATGTGCGCGGTGGCCTCGGGCTCGATGTCCGGGGGCGCCACGCCCAGCGCCGCCATGTCCTCGCGGTAGGCGGCGGCGAAGCGGTCGGTGATGGCCGAAATCGGCACGCCCTGTTCGGCGGCGGCGGCGTTGATCTTGTCGTCGACGTCGGTGATGTTGCGGGCGTAGGCCAGGGGGCCGAAGCGGCGGCGCAGCAGGCCGGCCAGCACGTCGAACACCACCGGCCCGCGCGCGTTGCCGATGTGCACGTAGTTGTAGACCGTGGGTCCACAGACGTACATCGTGGTGCGCGCAGGGTCGCGGGGCTGGAAGTCCTCGACCCGGCGGGTGAGGCTGTTGAAGAGTCTGAGGGTCATTTCGAAGGCCGTCGGCAGGCCATCGATTCTACCGGCGGGGCGTCGTGACAGCCACGATTCAGCCGTTGGCCGCTGCCAGCGCCTACACTCGCGGATCGCATGCACTCCTTCCCGCCCACGACCCGGTGGCTGCCGCTGCTGCTCGCGCCTGCGCTCGCGGCGGCGCCCGCGTGGGCCCAGCACACGGTGATCCAGGCCGAGAACGTGCGCTACGAATACGCCCAGGTCCTGCGCGCCGAGCCGGTCTACCAGACCCTGCGCGCCACGAGCGTGATCGAGCGCTGCGAGCAGTCGAGCATGGTCGGCCCCGAGGAAGGCGAGGAACGGCGCGGCCTGTCCCGCGTCGTGGGCGCCGTCCGCGACGTGCTTACGCCCAATCGCAACGACAGCGCGCGCGAGGTCGTCGGCGACGGCGAGGTCGACGACGATTGCCGGATGGTGCCGGTGGAGCGCGAGTTCCGCCGGCCGATCGCCTATGACGTCGATTACCTGGTCCGTGGCGTCAAATACCGCTCGCGGCTGCCGAACGATCCCGGCAACCGGCTGCGGGTGAAGGTGGCCGTGACCCCCGTGGTGGCGGGGGGCAACGTCGAATGACGGGCCGTGCGGACCGCTTGCGGGCCGCTCCGCCGCGTGGGAAGATTGCCGCAATGCAGCACGTCCGCGCCCTCGTCCATGGTCTCCTCACCTCCGCCCGCATGGCGGCTGGCATGACCTCGCGCGCGCGTCGACCGGAAGCCCACGTTCCCCTGGGTTAGGACCGGACAACGCCTGTTTTCCGTCTTCAGAAGCCCGGCCCGAGCCGGGTTTTTTCGTTTTCGATTCCATGGACTCCGCCATGACCTCCGCACCGCAGCACTTCCTCAACACCCAGGACTGGACCCGCGCCCAGCTCGACGCCGTCCTCGCGGACGCCGCGCGCATGAAGCGCGAGCCGATCGGCGACGCGCTCAGGGGCAAGTCCATCGCCCTGGTGTTCTTCAATCCCTCGATGCGCACCCGCACCAGCTTCGAGCTGGGTGCCTTCCAGCTGGGCGGCCACGCCGTGGTGCTGCAGCCGGGCAAGGATGCCTGGCCGATCGAGTTCGAGCTGGGCACGGTGATGGACGGCGAGACCGAGGAGCACATCGCCGAGGTCGCGCGGGTGCTGAGCCAGTACGTCGACCTGATCGGCGTGCGCGCCTTCCCGAAGTTCATCGACTGGTCGGTCGACCGCGAAGACCGCGTGCTCAAGGGCTTCGCGAAATACGCAACGGTGCCGGTGATCAACATGGAAACCATCACCCATCCCTGCCAGGAGCTGGCGCATGTGCTGGCGCTGCAGGAGCACTTCGGCAGCGCCGACCTGCGCGGAAAGAAGTACGTGCTGACCTGGACCTACCACCCCAAGCCGCTCAACACCGCAGTCGCCAACTCGGCGCTGACCATCGCCACGCGCATGGGCATGGACGTGACCCTGCTGTGTCCGACGCCCGAGTACATCCTCGACGAGCGCTACATGGACTGGGCCGAGGCCAACGTCGCCGAGAGCGGCGGCTCGCTGAGCGTCAGCCACGACATCGACAGCGCCTACGCGGGCGCCGACGTGGTCTATGCCAAGAGCTGGGGCGCGCTGCCGTACTTCGGCAACTGGGCGCCGGAACAGCCGATCCGCGACCAGTACAAGCACTTCATGGTCGACGAAGCCAAGATGGCGCTGACCCGCGACGGCGTCTTCAGCCACTGCCTGCCGCTGCGGCGCAACGTCAAGGCCAGCGACGCGGTGATGGATTCGCCGCGTTGCATCGCCGTGCAGGAGGCGGGAAACCGGCTGCACGTGCAGAAGGCGGTGATGCGCACGCTGGTTGGCGCGCACTGACGGCCCACCTGACGGCCACCCACCATCCCCCCATCCAGAGATCCGAAATGAACGCTGCTTCCGCCTCCGAATCCAAAGACATCGTCCTCGCCTTTTCCGGCGGCCTCGACACCAGCTTCTGCGTGCCGTGGCTGAAGGAGCGCGGCTGGGCCGTGCACACCGTGTTCGCCGATACCGGCGGCGTGGGCGCCGACGAGCGCGAGGCGATCGAGAAGCGCGCCGCGGAGCTCGGCGTTGCAAGCCACGTCACCATCGATGGCGGCCCGGCGATCTGGGACGGCTTCGTGAAGCCCTTCGTCCAGGCCGGCGAGGCCTACCAGGGCCAGTACCCGCTGCTGGTGTCCGACCGCTACTTGATCGTCGACGCCGCACTGGCACGCGCGAGGGATCTGGGAACGAACGCGATCGCGCATGGCTGCACCGGCATGGGCAACGACCAGGTGCGCTTTGACCTGGCGGTGAAGGCGTCGGGCGGCTACCGCATCGTGGCGCCGGTCCGCGAGATCCAGAAGGAACACACCCAGACCCGCGCCTACGAGCAGGCCTACCTGGAGGAACGCGGCTTCGGCGTGCAGACGCGGCAGAAGAGCTACACGATCAACGAGAACCTGCTGGGCGTGACCCTGTCGGGCGGCGAGATCGATCGCTGGGAAGCACCGGGCGAAGGTGCCCGCGGCTGGTGCGCGCCGCGCAGCGCCTGGCCGTCCGAGCCGCTGCAGGTCTGGCTGCGCTTCGTCGGTGGCGAAGCGGTGGCGATCGATGGCGAAGAGACGCCGGGCGCGCAGCTGCTGGGCCGGTTGAACACCATGTTTTCGTCCTACGGCGTGGGCCGCGGGGTCTATACCGGTGACACCACCATCGGCCTGAAGGGCCGCATCGTGTACGAGGCGCCCGGCCTGACCGCGCTGCTGGCCGCGCATCGCGCGCTGGAAGAAGCGGTACTGAGCAAGCAGCAGAACCGCTACAAGCCCGAGGTCGGCCGCAAGTGGGTCGAGCTGGTGTACGAAGGCTTCTACCACGACCCGCTGAAGACCGACCTCGAGGCCTTCCTGGCCTCGTCGCAGCGCATGGTCAACGGCGAGGTGATGCTCGAGACCCGCGGCGGCCGCGTCGACGCGGTGGCCGTGCGATCCCCGCACATCCTCAACGCCAGCGGCGCCACCTACGCGCAGTCCGCCGACTGGGGCGTGGAAGAGGCCGAGGGCTTCATCAAACTCTTCGGAATGAGCAGCACCCTGTGGGCCGAGATCAACAAGTCGTGAGCCGCTCCCACTGGAGTTCCCGTCGTGATTGACAGGGTCCTGGAGCACCTGGCCGCGCTGGTGTCGTTCGACACCCGGAATCCGCCGCGGGCGATCGATACCGGCGGCATCTTCGATTACATCCGCGCGCAGCTGCAGGACTTCGAGGTCAGCGTGACCGACCACGGCGCTGGCGCGGTGTCGCTGTTCGCGCGTCGTGGCCAGCCGTCATTGCTGTTCAACGTGCACCTCGACACCGTGCCCGACTCCCCGGCGTGGACCGCGGACCCGCACGTGCTGCGGGTGACGGACGGGCGCGCGATCGGCCTTGGCGCCTGCGACATCAAGGGCGCGGCCGCCGCGCTGATCGCCGCCGCCCAGGCGGTGCCGGGCGATGCCGCCTTCCTGTTCAGCAGCGACGAAGAGGCCAATGACCCGCGCTGCATCGCCGCCTTCCTGGCCAGCGACCACGGTTTCCGCCAGGTGCTGGTGGCCGAGCCCACCGGCTGTGAGGCCGTGCTCGCGCATCGCGGCATCGCCGCGGTGCAACTGCGCTTCCACGGCGAGGCGGGTCACGCATCCGGAGCCCAGGCGCTGTCGGCGAGCGCCGTGCACAAGGCGATGCGCTGGGGCGTCGACGCGCTGGCTCTGGCCGAAGCCGAGGCGCACCAGCGCTTCGGCGGCCTGACCGGCCTGCGCTTCAACATCGGTCGCGTCGAGGGCGGCATCAAGGCGAATGTCATCGCGCCCGCGGCCGAAGTCCGCTTCGGCTTCCGCCCGTTGCCCTCGCATGACGTCGACGACCTGCACGCGCGTTTCGCCGCGCTCGCAGCCGAATGCAGCGACTACGCCGCCACCTTCCACGGCCCCTCGCTGCCCGCCGGCGACACCGCCAGCGCCGAGGAGCGCCGCCTGGCGGCACGCGACCTCGCCGACGACCTCGGGCTGCCTATCGGCCCCGCGGTCGACTTCTGGACCGAAGCCTCGCTCTTCTCCGCCGCCGGCTTCGACGCCATCGTCTTCGGCCCCGGCCACATCGCCCAGGCCCACACCGCCGACGAATGGGTCGCGCTTGACCAGCTGCGTACCTATGCCGCGGCGGTGGCGCGGATCATTGAAGGCAAGGGCATTTCAGCCACGGATTTACGCGGATAAGCGCGGATAGAGCAAAGGCAGAAAAATGGAAGCGTTCTTTGCCACGGATTGGCGCGGATAACGCGGATCAGAGCGAGGCCAGCTGGATCACCGCGCCCTTCTCCACAACGCATTTTTTCCAACAAGGATTCCCGCTTCGAACTTGCCTCAGCAAAATCCGCGTAATCCGCGTAATCCGCGCCAATCCGTGGCAGAAAAAGCTTTTGCTCTATCCGCGCTTATCCGCGCAAATGCGTGGCAAAAAGCTCTTCCCCCTCTCCATCCAGACCTCACGAAGCAGCAACCCATGCAAGCACACGTACAGACCCGCCAGACCATTGTTCGACTGTTGTCGGGGATGGGCAGCGCGAAAGAGATCAGCCAGTACCTGAAGCGGTTTTCGCAGCTGGATGCGAAGCGCTTCGCGGTGGTGAAGGTCGGGGGCGCTGTGCTGCGCGACGACCTGGATGCGCTGACGTCGTCGCTGGCGTTCCTGCAGCAGGTCGGGCTGACCCCGATCGTGGTGCATGGCGCGGGACCGCAGCTGGACGAGGCCATGCGCGAGGCCGGGATCGAGAAGCGGACCGTCGACAACCTGCGCTACACCGATGCCGCGGGGCTGGCGATCGTGCGGCGGGTGATGCGGCAGCAGAACCTGCGGCTGGTGGAGGCGCTGCAGGTCGAGGGCGTGCGCGCGACGTCGATCCAGTCGGGCGTGTTCGAGTGTGCCTTCCTCGATCAGGCCCGCTATGGGCTTGTGGGGCAGGTCGCGCGCGTGGATACCGATGGCATCGGCGCGGCGATCAAGGCCGGGTCGATTCCTGTAATCACTTCGCTGGGCGAAACCGCCGACGGGCAGATCGTCAACGTCAACGCCGACTGGGCCGCGAACGAGCTGATCAAGACCCTGCAGCCGTACAAGATCGTGTTCCTCACCGGGACCGGCGGCCTGCTTGGTCCCGACGACAAGGTGATCGACTCGATCAACCTCAGCACCGAGTACGCGGAGCTGATGGCGCAGCCCTGGCTGCATTCGGGCATGCGCGTGAAGATCGAGCAGATCCACGATCTGCTGATGGCGCTGCCGCATTCATCGTCGGTGTCGATCACGCGGCCCGACCAGCTGGCGCGCGAGCTGTTCACGCACAAGGGGTCGGGCACGCTGGTGCGGCGGGGCGAGCGCGTGCTGCGCGCGACGGCCTGGGACTCGCTGGACCTGCCACGCCTGCGTGCGCTGATCGAGTCGGCCTTCGGGCGTGCGCTGCTGCCGGACTACTTCGAGCGCACGCCGCTGCTGCGGGCCTACGTGAGCGAGAACTACCGCACCGCGGTGATCCTGACCGAGGTCGACGGCGTGCCTTACCTCGACAAGTTCGCGGTGCTCGACGACGCCCAGGGCGAAGGCCTGGGGCGCGCGGTCTGGCAGGTGATGCACGAAGAGACGCCGACGCTGTTCTGGCGCTCGCGCAACAGCAACGGCGCGAATGCCTTCTACTACGCCGAATCCGATGGCTGCCTGAAGCAAGGGCCGTGGAAGGTATTCTGGTACGGCATGGACGGGTTCCCGATGATCGAGCGCGCGGTCGCGCACTGCGCCCAGCGTCCGGCGACACTCGCTGACAGGCAGGAGGCAAGCCATGGCTAGGACCGTTGGTATCGTCGGCGCGCGAGGCCACACCGGCGCAGAGCTGATCCGCCTGCTCGCTGCGCACCCGGGCTTCGAGCTGGCGGCGGTGTCTTCGCGCGAACTCGATGGCCAGCGCGTGGCCGACCACGTGCCCGGCTTCCAGGGCGGGCTGCGCTATGCCAGCCTCGCGCACGACGAACTCGGAAGCCTCGCGCTCGATGCGTGGGTGCTGGCGCTGCCCAACGGCAAGTCCGACGCCTGCGTCGCATCGCTGGCAGCATCCGACGCAGAGCCTGTAATCGTCGATCTGTCCGCCGACCATCGCTTCAACGACGGCTGGTACTACGGCCTTCCGGAGCTGACCCGCGACACCTATGCAGGACAGCGCCGCATCGCCAACCCCGGCTGCTATGCCAGCGCCATGCAGCTCGCCATCGCGCCTGTGCACGACCTGGTCGAAGGTCCGGTGCAGTGCTTCGGCGTCTCCGGTTACTCCGGCGCGGGCACCACCCCGTCGGACCGCAACGATGCCGACAAACTCCGTGACAACCTCATGCCCTACGCACTCGTCGACCACCTGCACGAGCGCGAGGTCACGCGCCACCTCGGCACGCCGGTGGAGTTCATGCCGCACGTCGCGCCGCACTTTCGTGGCATCACCCTGACGGCGAACATGCACCTGCGCGCGCCGATGCATCGCGATGCGGTGGAGGCGCGCTACCGTGAACGCTATCGTGACGAGCCCCTGCTGCGCGTCACCGGCGACGCGCCCTGGGTGAGCCACATCGCCGGCCGCCACGGCGTCGAGATCGGCGGCTTCACGCTGTCCGCCGACGGCCGCAGGCTGGTGGTGGTGGCCACGCTCGACAACCTGCTCAAGGGCGCCGCCACGCAGGCGCTGCAGAACCTCAACCTTGCCTTCGGTTTCGAAGAGGTCCTTGGCATTCCGCTGGATGCCGCGGCCGCCACGGACAGCGTCCCATCACACCCGCTGTCCCAACCACTATCCCACCCCCTGTAGGAGCAGCTATAGCTGCGACCCAATCCCTGTGGGAGCAGCTATAGCTGCGATCGGATTCCTCCAGGATGTTGCAATCGCGGCTATAGCCGCTCCCACAGAAGCGACACCCCACGTTCCGGAGAGCACGCACCATGTCCGACCTCCTGTGGCAGAAACCCGGCGTCACCGTCGATGCCGACATCCAGGCCTTCCTGGCCGGCGACGACGTGGTGCTGGACCGCGACTTCTTCCTGCACGACATCCAGGCCAGCCGCGCGCACGCCGAGGGCCTGCAGCGCATCGGCATCCTCACTGGGGACGAGCTCGCCGGCATCGCGCGCGAACTCGATGCGCTGGCCACGGATTTCAGCGACGGCCGCTTCGTGCTCGACGCGCGCTACGAGGACGGCCACTCGGCGATCGAGGCGCGGCTGACCGAACGCCTGGGCGATGCCGGCCGCCGCATCCACACCGGGCGCAGCCGCAACGACCAGGTGCTGGTGGCCACGCGGCTGTGGCTGAAGGAGAAGCTGGCGCGCACGCACGCGCTGTGCGTGGAGGCCGCCGGCATCGCGCTGGACCGCGCGCAGGCCGAAGCCGACGTGCCCCTGCCGGGCTACACCCACCTGCAGCGCGCGGTGGTTTCGTCGCTCGGCATGTGGTGGGCGGCCTGGGCCGAGGCGTTCATCGACAACGCCGTGCGCGCCCGCGACACGCTTGCCTGGATCGACGCCAACCCGCTCGGCAGCGCTGCCGGCTACGGCGTGAACCTGCCGCTGGACCGCGAGCACACCACCGCCGCGCTCGGCTTCGGCCGCATGCAGGTGGCGGCGACCTATGCCCAGCTGTCGCGCGGCAAGTTCGAGATGGCGGCGATCGAAGCGCTGTCCAGCGCGATGCTCGACCTGCGCCGCCTGGCCTGGGACCTGAGCCTGTTCACCGCCGGCGAATTCGGCTTCGTGAAGCTCCCGGCGCAGTACACCACCGGCAGCTCGATCATGCCCAACAAGCGCAATCCCGACGTCATCGAGCTGATGCGCGCGACCTATGCCAGCGTGGCCGCCGCGCGCTGCGAGATCGAACAACTCCTCTCGCTGCCCTCCGGCTACCACCGCGATTTGCAGCTGTCGAAGGGCGCGCTGTTCCATGGTTTCGGCAAGGGCCTGCAGGCGCTGGCGCTGCTGCCCGACCTGCTGCGCAACCTCGACTGGGACACGGAGCGCATGCGCGCCGCGCTGGAGCCGTCGATGTATGCGACCGACCTGGCCGTCGACATGGCGCGCGAAGGCATTCCGTTCCGCGATGCCTATCGGCAGGCTGCCGATCCGGCGCGCTGGGCGGAGGGCGATCCGGCTGCCAGCCTGGCGGCGCGGGTGTCGCCGGGTGCGTCGGGCGGACTGCGCCTGGACGCGCTGCGCGCACGGCTGCAGGCGCTGGCCATTTCCTGATCCCGGCGCGCGCTCATGCTGGCCCCTGCGCGTGTTCGCGCTGACGACATATCCGCGTGACAATGCCCGCATGCGGACCCGGATGACCAGGCGGTGAGCCAAGCCACGTCGAAGCGGCGGAAGCGCACCGCAGCCCGGCCTCTCAGCCTCGCGCTGCAAGGCGGCGGCGCCCACGGAGCATTCACCTGGGGCGTGCTCGACGCCCTGCTCGAGGACGGCCGCTTCGACCTGCGCGGTGCCAGCGGCACCAGTGCCGGCGCGATGAACGCCGTGGTGCTTGCGCATGGCCTGCTTGAAGGCGGCCGCGATGGCGCACGTGAAGCCCTGGCCCGCTTCTGGAGCGCGGTCGGCGGGAGTGGATCGCTGTTGCACGCCGGCTCCGGGACCAGCGATGGCCGGCCCTCGCCGATGGCCGCCCTGATGCTGCAGTGGAGTGGCTTCCTCGCGCCGGCGCAGTTCAACCCCTTGGGCTACGACCCGCTGCGCGGCATCGTCGAAGCGCAGGTCGATTTCGAGCGCCTGCGTGCGCAGCGCCGCTTCGACCTGTTCATTGCCGCCACCCATGCCAACACCGGTCGCCTGCGGCTGTTCCGCACCCCGGAAATGAGCACGGATGCAGTGCTGGCCTCGGCCTGCCTGCCGGCGCTGTACAAGGCGGTGGAAATCGACGGTGAACCCTACTGGGATGGCGCCTTCGCGGCCAACCCGCCGGTGCTGCCGCTGCTGGCCGAGTGCCGGGTGGAGGACGTGCTGATGGTGCTGCTGAGTCCGGCCACGCACGGCGACACGCCGCGCACCGCGTCCGAGATCCGCGACCGCTCGCAGGCGCTGGCGTTCAATGCCGCCTTTCTTGCCGAGATGCGCAGCCTGATCCGCATGCGCGAGTTCATGCGCCGCTCGGTCGTGCCCTGGCTGGTCAAGGAGCATCCGGTGCGCCGCAAGCGCCTGCACCTCATCGCCGACGACGAGCTGATGGCGCAGCTCGACGACGACTCGAAGTCGACCACGAGCCTGCCGTTCCTCGAAACCCTGCGTGACCATGGCCGCAGCCGGACCCAGGAGTGGCTGGCGGGCGACGCCGCCCTGGTGGGCAAGCATTCGACCGTCGATATCGCGTCTTTCCGTTGAGCTTTGCCGGCTCGGGCGGCGATCCGTGCAGGTCGTCATAGCCAGTGTTTCGAAGTGTCGGAATGCGTCAACGATTGCCGTCGTTCCGGAGCGCCGATGTCCGCGTGTCTGGCCGCTTATCGGATGTCTTCAAGATAGCGCGGCTGGCACGCCTGCCAGGCACCCGCCAGCATCAGCACCACGCTCGCGGCCAGCATCGCGAACGGCCAGGCCAGGCCGCCGGTCGCGTCCTTGAGGATGCCGAACAGCAGCGGTCCGAGGCAGGCCAGCGAGTAGCCCACGCCTTGGGTGAAGCCCGACAGCGCCGCCGAGCCGGTCGGCGTGCGCGTGCGCAGGTTGATCAGGGTCAGGCCGAGCGGGAAGGTGCAGCCACCGATGCCGACCAGGGTGGCCCACAGCCACGGCGCCGACATCGGCGCCAGCCACAGGCCGGCGAACCCGGCGAACTGCGCCGCGGCGCAGCCAAGCGCGAGCACGAACGTGTTGGGCATGCGCACGGCCAGCGCCGGAACAACCAGGCCTCCGAGCAGGCTGAAGCCGGTGTACAGCGCCACCATTGCGCCGCCGAAGGCCGGCGAGGCACCGGCGTCGGTGAAGATGCGCGGCATCCAGGTGAACATCGCGTAGGTGGCCAGCGAGGTCATGCCGAACATCAGCGCCATGCCCCAGCCCAGCGAGGTGTGCCAGACGCGGCTGCGCGACGCGGGCGTGGATTCGAGATCGGTGGCGCCCGCGGCGGGGATGTCGTCGCCGTTGCCTGCCGCCGGTGCCGCATCCGTTCCCCGGCGCAGCAGCGCCAGCCACGGCAGCATCGCCACCAGCGCCGTCAGCGCCCACGCGCCCATCGACAGGCGCCAGCCGAAGGCGTTCGCCAGCGGCACCGCCAGCAGCGCGGCCATGATCGTGCCCGCCTGCAGCGCAGTGATGTAGACCACGCTCAGCATGCCGATGCGGTGGGGGAACCAGCGCTTCACCAGCGGTGGCAGCACCACGTTGCCGATGCCCATGCCGGCCAGCGAAACCAGCGAGCCGGCGACCAGCAGGCCCATGCCGCCGGCCAGCGAACGCAGCACCAGGCCGACGGCGGCGAGTGCCATCGCCAGCAGCACGGTGCGTTCGAGTCCGATGCGGCGCGCAAGGGCAGGGGTGGCGGCGCCGAAGGCCGCGAACGCGGCCGCCGGCAGCATGCCGATGAAGCCGGCCATGGTGGCGCCGAAGCCGAACTCGCGGCCGACCACGTCGAGCAGCGGCGTGATCGAGGTGACCGCAGTGCGCAGGTTGAAGGCGGCCAGCGTGATGCCCACGAGCGCCAGGAGCCAGCCGCGGGCAGCAGTACCGCCGGCGTGGGTAGGGGAGGCCGACATGCAGGGTGTCCAAGCGCCGAGAGGCGCAGAAAGCAGAAAACCGGCACGGCGACCGGTTTCAGGGGGTCATCTTCAGGTTCTGACGAGCCTGTGGAGCAGGATCCGACATCCTGTCCTCCGGCGCATTGCAGCATGGCCTGCCGAAGTCTTCAACCGGGAACTTCGCGTCCCGATGGTGGAATGGATTGAAGGATCACGCAACGGTGCGACACGGATTTCTTTTCACTCGTATTGAAGATCTGCACGCAGATCTCCGCATCTGAAGTAGCCTGGTTCATGCTCCCCTTCGAATCTTCTGGGCTCCCAACGGAGTATCCGTTGCTGGAGATCCAAACGGTATGTGTCAACGCCAAGGTCGTCGTCGGCGGCTGGTATGAAGTCGAAGCCGACTTGTACCGAGACCAGCCAGGAGCCATCGCCGAGATCCGCGATTTCCTTGACCACGTTGAAATTGCCTTCGCCATATTCGGAATGCTCGTGGATCAGCGTCGGCGTGATCACGATGCTTCCAACCATCGACATCCACCCTTCGTCGGTTTCACCGATGTCTTCGGGTAGCGCAAGGTATCTTTCACATTGTGCGCGGCCCGCGACATCATGCCGATGCCACACTCCGTGCACTGCCGTTGGGAGCGCGACCGGCTGGCTTCGTGGGTTCAACCGGGTCGAAGGGATGGCCGAAGGCGTTGCGGAGTGGGCATCGCGGACCATGCCGAGGCCGCTCAGGATGAGAACCAATAGCGCAGCAAGAAGGGCCGTGTACCTGTTGGGGAGTGGTGTGTAGCGGGCAAGTCGCGGCGCGGATTGCGCCATGCCGCTCTGCAGGGCCGGCTATCTGACTTGGTGACGGGGGCTCGTCGAGACGGGTGCCGGCGCCAGATGCCGGGGACGAGGGCCTGCGGGGGTTACCACCTGAGTTGCAGCTTCCAGCTTGGAATCCGGAGAAGTCCTACATCCCTAGCAGGGACGGAATCCACTCTTTCTCGCTAGACTGCCATTCGCAGCGTCACGAGACCGCAGGGGCGTGTGGTGCGCTCCGTGCCATGGATTCGTCGCTCGACAGGAAGTTGTGACATGCCCCCTAGACTCCTCGCAGCCTTGACCACGCTCGCAGCACTTTTGACAGCCTGCGAACCGGCTGTGCCGGCGGAGACGTTCGGCGCGCCCGGGGATCTGGCATATGCGGATATCCCCACTTCGCCGCTGGCATGGAAGGACGACGCTGTGGAATGGTTTGCGGTGGAGAAGGCCATGGGAGCGGAATGCGGGAGTGGGGCGATTACCGATCCACCCTTGGGGGACACTGCCTGCGCCGGGCAGTTGCCAGAACATTTGGCCTGGTTTCTGCGAAATATCCCGGAAGGCCACCCTTTTCTCACGGACGTGGAGCGCGACGAAGCTGCACGTGCCAGGCAGAATTTCAAGGCAGTACGCGGTTTGGGCCAGCGCCCCGACTTCGTGGCAACCATCCACCACTTCAGCCCGTTCTGGTTGCGCTCCTTCGAAGGCCCGGATCCGGATACCACGGTGTATCTTGTTTACGGTCCGCGTTGCGATGGTCTGTGGCGGAATCCTGACGACCCCTTCGAAGACAAATGCCATCCTGACCACACTTACCTGCGCGAGTTCAGGATATACCGCGTCCGCAAGGGCGGTGCGCCGGAGGACGTGACCCGAGAACTCGCGCCCCTCGCGCCAAACCTGGCCCCGGCGGAACACCGTCGTTACGGCCGCTATCTCGACCGGGAAGACGATGCCCTGGATGCGGATGTGCAGATGGACGTCACTCGATTGGTGTACGTGCCGGTGCTGCGTTGGGTACTCAGAGCGGTGCAGGAGGGCGACTACGATCCACCTCCCATGCCGGCTTCCGATCCGCGTGCGTTTGAGGACCAGGATTGGCGCGACCACTCTGCGCATTTCGGGTTCCTGGTCTGGACCGGGGAACGCTTCGAGTTGCGCGAAACGGTGCCCCCGGCGCTCTGGCCCTGCCGGACCGTACGTTCCAGCGGGCACGTCTGCGTCACCGGCTATGACAAGCATGCCGACCGCTATCTTGACCACATCGAGTCCCTGGAGCAGGGGAGAACATCGCCATAACCAATCCCCATCCCACCAACTCCACCAGGATCGACATCCGCGCTGCTGCGGACCGCGTGGTCGAGACGTTGCAGCGTTGCCGCAGGAATCAGGATCATCGGTGGCCCGAGATGTCTGCGCCGGCGATTCTGGCTTTCGAACGAACGGATATGACTTCGCGTGGCCGCATGGGCCATCCTGCTCCTCGCGCCAATCGTGGCCTGTGGCGACGATGGAAGCGCGACGACCCAGCCGCTGGAAGCCGCGGCCTCACTTAGGCAGTCTCCCTCGTCGGTCGCATCAGACACCTCGGGCTCCGCGGCGACGCACGATGCCAACCTGCTGATGATGCCCGGCTGCGTCCATGCGCCATCGACCGGCGAGGTGGCTTGTCCGTCGCTGGACTTCAACGAACTCTCCCGTGCGTTCTTCAATAGCGGAAACTGCAGGTCAGGTTCACGGCAAACCCATATGAGCTGCTGTATGAAGCCCCCCTTTAGGAACTGGTTGTCGCCGCCCTCGACGTTGTCCCAGTCCCTCGTTCACTTCATCAGGAATGCGCCATGCCCATGCCGGGCAGCGATACCAGCGAGACGGCTGGGGCACTCATGACGACGGAATGCGGAAGCCCCCGGACGTGATCTCGCAGCTGATGCCGGCGATCCCGATGTGTCTGCTGTACGAAGCCGGCATCTTCGATCCGCGAGGCCCGGCTTATCAACGTGGTGCCGGCCGACCGCTGACAGAGAGGACAGGAAACTTCCTACAGCGGTGCCACGGGAAAGTCGTCAGGATCACCAGTGGTACAAGATACCTACGCCAGTGATTCCGGGCTCCGAAGGAACGGATATGAGCATAAGAAGACTTCGCGTGGCTGCATGGGCCATCCTGCTCCTCGCTCCACTTGTCGCCTGCGGTGGTGAAGGCGGCGCGGTGACCACGCCGCCGGAAGCCTTGGCCCCACTTGGGCAGTCTCCCGCATCGGTCGAACCAGGCACCCCGGCCCCCGCGGCGACGCCCGATGCCGATCTGCCACCGATGATGCCCGGTCGCGTCCATGCGCCATTGACCGGTGAGGTGGCCTGTCCTTCGCTGGACTTCGACGAATTCATCCGTGCGTTCTTCAACAGCGGAGACCTGCAGGTCAGGTTCACGGCCAAGCCCGTGCGTTACAAGGTTCCATTTTACGATTATCACAATACTGAGCCTGGCGACCCCGGCAACCCGCAATGGGAGACGTTCGAGCGGGAAGGACCGGTACACGACCGCTATCGCTACGATCCTCATGTGCAGGCCTTCATCTCGGACAGCTCCAGGCTCCGTCCGGGCCAGCAATGGACTGGTCTTGATAAAGACGGGCAGCACGTCCCGAATCCGGTCACCGAACTGAGTATCCGGAAAGTGTCCGACATCGAATACGCTGTCGACACGCCCGGCCGCATCACGACATTCACCCAGCGCGAAAGCTGCTGGTACCTGACCAAGGACTGGACGTTGGACGCGTTCAAGGGCTGCCGATGGCCGGACGAATGTCGAGCATGGCGAGAGTATGAAGCGCCCTATTACGAAGATGATTGACGCCGGCCGATATCGTGCCAGTTCTTCGTCAACTGCATCCGGGAAACGCTATGACTTCGCAGGAGACCGCGCCCACGGCGCCGACGACTTATCGCGTCCAGCAACTGGGTCCCCCGCGGGACCCCAGTGGGGCGGAGGTCCAGATTCACGGCCGCGGAGTTCAGCGGAACGAGTCCGTTACCGGATTTGACAGCATGGTTCTTCACCATCCAGGGGACAACCGCGCAGCGAGAATGGAGAACGGCGTATTTGTTGCCGGTCAGAAAGGACGTGTCCATGCGTATATCGACGGGCGACTGGAAGAGATCGAGATTCCGCGGCGAACTACTCGCGGAGAGTTCCGGGATTATGACCTCGGGCCGGACCAAGTGTTGCTCAAGAAAGACCTCATCCTGTCACGTCCTGATCACGACCCATCAACTCGGCTCGGACGCAGCGTCGATGTTCCTTCTCCCGTGGCGGGGTTTGCAGGTGCACGGCGTGACCGCGAAGGGCTGGTGGATGTCCTCGATAAGCCGGGTGGAGAGGTGATCGCACGCTTCCGTCACATGAGTGATATCCGTGTGAATCCGGGCGATCGGGTGGAATATGGTCAGGCGCTCGGCGTCCAGGACAACGTGGGGACCGGTCCCATCCATGTTCATATGGAAATGGACACCCGCTATTACCAGCAGTTCCGAAATTATATCGATGACCTGACCAGCGGCAGACTTCCGATGGAGGCCGAGCATCGGGAGAACGTCCAGGCGCGCGCCGTAGTCGATGACGGCACGCTCCGCCTGGGCGAGTCTTCCGTCCGTATCCGTGATCTCCAGATGGTCATGGATGGGGAGGGTTACCGCGCGGCAAGCGGGAGGCCGCTGGATCTGGATGGCGTTTACAGGCTAGGCATGCAGGGTCCGTTGCTGGACTTCCAGCGCGCCCACGGCATTCCACAAACCGGAAGCATCGATCCGGCCACGCTGCGATTTGCTCCGCCGCTCCGCACCCGCGAGATCGACCGGCTGGACCACACGGAGGGTGGGCGCTTTCCTCCTGTCGACCGCAAGGCACCGAATGCGCCGGGGCATCCCGACCACCCGGATCATCGTTCCAAACTACCGGTGGATATGGAGCCAGCCATTAACCAACGTCGCGCGCAGGCGTTCCCTTCCTGCGATCCACAACTCGATCGGCTGATGACTGCATTGCGCGTCGATGACGACGGCGCCATTTCCCGCGTCTGTGCCGAGATCGCGCGATCACCGGATATGCAGGCCTTGCTCGCGCAGGGGCGCGAGACACTGACTGCCGAGCAGGCATCGGAACGCCGGCAGCCGGAGATGGTCCGAGACGTTCAGGCGCCTGTGCTGTCCCACTGTTGAGAAGGGAATGCCGATGTCCCACGAACGCGAGTTGAGCCAGGTGCTCAGGGCAACATCCACGCTGCTGGCCCGTATCGAGCAGCGCGATGCAGTTCTGCGGACAGCTGTAGACGGCAATCTGCAGACCCTGCAGGACGCAGCGGCGCGACTCCACCAACAACTGAACGCCATCGTCAGCGGTGCCCAGACACGGATCACCGACGAAGCCAGGGCGGCACTGCTCCCGGTAGCGGCCGAGTACGGCAGCGTGATGAGTTCCGCAGCCACACAGTTGCACAGTGCCAGCAGGACGGTATGGACCTGGTATGCCGGTCTCGTGGGTGTGGGTCTGTTGCTTGCGGTCGTTGGCTGGGGCGTCCTGGGCTACTACCAGCGCGAACTCACCCGCGCGAAGGACGAGCTGGTGCGTTACGAGAACGCCATCCCCGTCGTGCGGGCATTCCACGCGTCCGATGCCATCGTTTGCGGCGATCGCATCTGCGTGAACGTGGATACGAGGGCAGGGCGGCAAGGCGACAGGCAGCAGTACGTGCGTGCCCGATCATCGGCCGGTCTGTAAAGGCGGCCCGCTTCGTTGGCTGGGTGCCTCGGCGGGCGGGTGTTCAGGCGGCTTGGCTCGAAAGGGTGCGTGACAAACCAGGAGATGCCGTCCGGCCGTCTTGACGCCTGCAGCCCGGGATCCCGCCTGCTGGGGGAGAGCGAGGGCTCCTCAGACTTGCAGGCCCGGACAGCAAAAAGGCCCCGAAATTCCCGCGATTTCGCGGTTTTCGGAGCCTTCTGGCCATTCACCAGTGGTCGGGGAGACAGGATTTGAACCTGCGACTTCTACGTCCCGAACGTAGCGCTCTACCAGGCTGAGCTACACCCCGACAGGTGAGCTGCGTATTTTAGGGACTCAGGGGCAGGAAGGGCAAGTACTCCGGCTCGCGGACCCGGGAAGCCCGGCCGCAGCCGCTAGAATGGCGGGCCACCCGGCCATGGTCCGAACCGGAGACCCGCTTTGATCAAGCCCCGCACGCCCCCGGGCGTCCTTGAACTGCTCCCGCGCGAGCAGGTCGCCTTCCAGCGCATGCTCGACACCATCCGTCGCACCTTCGAGGCCTACGGCTTCCTGCCGGTGGAAACGCCGGTGTTCGAGCTCTCCGACGTGCTGCTGACCAAGACCGGGGGCGAGACCGAGCGCCAGGTCTATTTCGTGCAGTCCACGGGCGCGCTCGAGAAAGCCCGGGAGGGCGGGGAAGACCAGGGGCGGCCGGAAATGGCGCTGCGCTTCGACCTGACCGTGCCGCTGGCGCGTTACGTCGCCGAGCATGAACACGATCTCGCGTTCCCGTTCCGCCGCTACCAGATGCAGCGCGTCTACCGCGGCGAGCGCGCCCAGCGCGGCCGCTTCCGCGAGTTCTACCAGTGCGACATCGACGTGATCGGCAAGGACACGCTGTCGCCGCGCTTCGAGGCCGAGGTGCCGGCGGTGATCAACGCCGTGTTCGAGGCCCTGGGCATCGGCGAGTTCACGATCCAGCTCAACCACCGCAAGCTGCTGCGCGGCTTCTTCGCGGGCCAGGGCATCGGCGACGAGGCGCAGCCGCTGGTGCTGCGCGAGATCGACAAGCTCGACAAGCGCGGGGAAGACGCGGTGCGCGCGACCCTGGTGGGCGAAGCCTTCGGCCTTGCTCCCGAGGTCGCGGACCGGCTGCTGGAGTTCTCGCGCGTGCGCTCTTCCGGGCACGACGATGCGCTGGCGCGGCTGGACGCGCTCGGCGCCGGCACGCAGCTCTTCGAAGAAGGCCGCAACGAGCTGCGTGCGCTGCTCGGCATGCTCAAGTCCATGGGCGTGCCCGAGTCGCGCTACGCCATCAACCTGTCGATCGCGCGCGGCCTCGATTACTACACCGGCATGGTCTACGAGACCACGCTGGACGCGCACCCGGACATCGGCTCGATCTGCTCCGGCGGCCGCTACGACGACCTCGCCAGCCACTACACGAAGTCGACATTGCCCGGCGTCGGCATTTCCATCGGCCTGACGCGGTTGTTCTGGCAGCTGCGCGAGGCCGGCCTGGTGGGTACCGCCGAAAGCACCGTGGACGCGCTGGTCGTGCTGCTCGACGATGACGGCCTCGAGCACGCGCTGGCCCTGTCGCAGCGCCTGCGCGCCGCCGGCCTGAACGTGGAAACGCAGATGGAGCCGCGCAAGCTGGCCAAGCAGCTGCAGTATGCCGACCGTGCGGGCATCCGCTTCGTGGTGATCCGCGGCGGCGACGAGGCCGCCAGGGGCGTGGTGGCGGTCAAGGACCTGCGTCGCGGCGAGCAGTTTGAAGTGGCGGAAGACGAGCTTGGCAGCACCCTGCGGGTAGAGCTCGAGCAGCTGCGCGCACACGGCGCCTGACGGCGCGCCCCCGGACAAGAAAGGCTAACGACATGAAGCACATCCGTCTCGACGGCAGGTCCCTCACTCGCTCGCAGCTGGTGATGATCGCCAACGGCGCCTCGGTCGAACTCGATCCCGTCGCGCTGCAGGCGGTCGAGCGCGCCGCGGCCTTCCTCGCCGAACAGGTGCGCCGCGAGGAACCGATCTATGGCGTGTCCACCGGCTTCGGCAGCAACGCCGACAAGCTGCTGGGCGCGCATCCGCTGCGCGACGAACTGCCGGGTGCGAAGCCCTCGGGCCGCTCGCTGCACGCCGAGCTGCAGCAGAACCTGGTCGTCACCCATGCGGTGTGCGTCGGCGAGCCGATGTCTCCGGAAGTGGTGCGGGCGATGCTGTGCATCCGCATCAATACCCTGCTCAAGGGCCATTCCGGCATCCGCGTGCAGACCCTGCAGGCGCTGACGGCGATGCTCAACGCCGGCGTGGTGCCGGTGGTGCCGGAGCTGGGCTCGGTGGGCGCCTCGGGCGACCTGGCGCCGCTGTCGCACCTGGCGATCGTGCTGCTGGGCGGCGGCGAGGCCTTCGTCGAGGGCGAGCGCATGCCGGGTGCGGAGGCGCTGCGCCGCGTTGGGCTCGAGCCGGTCACGCTCTCCTACAAGGAAGGCCTGGCGCTCAACAACGGCACCGCGCAGATGCTGGCCATGGGCGTGCTGGCGCTGGATCGCCTGGACCGCCTGCTGGAAACCGCCGACCTGGCCGCGGCGATGACCATTGATGCCTTCGCCGGCCGCCTGGGCGCCTTCGCCGAAGAAGTGCACGCACTGCGTCCGCATCCCGGGCAGGTGGACGTGGCCGCGCGCCTGCGCGCGCTGCTGCAGGGCTCCACGCTCGCGGACATCCCCTACCACCTGGTGCCGCGCTTCCGGCAGTGGCTGCCCGATAGCTGGCAGACGCCGGACGCGCAGGCGCTGAGCTTCGACATCGGCTGGGACTGGGTGCCGGCCAGCCAGCGCCACGGCCGCGAGAAGTTCTACCTGCGCTTCAAGCCCTTCCGCGGCGGCAAGAAGCACCAGCCGCAGGACAGCTATTCGCTGCGCTGCATCCCCCAGGTGCACGGCGCGGTGCGCGACGCGGTCGAGCAGGCGCATCGTGTGTTCGATATCGAACTCAACGCCGTCACCGACAACCCGCTGGTCTTCCCCGACAAGCAGGCCGAGCACGTCGAAGAGCAGGTGATCTCCGCCGGCCACTTCCACGGCATGCCGCTGGCGCTGGCGCTGAGCTACGTGAAAGCGGCCATCCCGGTGCTGGCATCGATCTCCGAGCGCCGGCTCAACAAGCTGGTCGACCCGTCCACCAGCGACGGCCTGCCGGCCTTCCTGATCGGCAACGAGGACGGCACCGAATCCGGCCACATGATCGTGCAGTACACGGCCGCCGCGATCGTCAACGACCTCGCCACCCGCGCGCATCCGGCCAGCGTGTACTCGGTGCCGACCAGCGCCAACGCGGAAGACCACGTGTCCATGGGCGCGAACGAGGCCCGGCACGTGCTGTCGATGTCGGCGGATCTCGGCAAGGTGCTGGCGCTGGAGCTGTACACCGCGGCGCAGGCGCTGGATTTCCGTCGCGACATGATCAACGCCGCGCGCGACCTGGCGCGCAGCGGTGACGCGGCAGGCTTTTCCGCCAAGGTGCAGGGCGCGCCTGTCGCCGGGCATCGCGACCACGCCCAGTTCGTGGAAGAAGTGGATGCGCTGCGCGCCGAGCTCGCCGCGTCCGAGCCCTACCATCCGGGCGTCGCCGTCGCCGCCGCGCACGCCGCGCTGCGCGAGCGGATCGGCTTCCTCGACCGCGACCGCGCGCTCGACGGCGAGGTGGCCGAGGCGGTGCGCCTGGTGGTCGACGGCAGCCTGCTGCAAGCGGCACGCCGGGCGGAGGCGGGCGAGGGCGGATGAACCTGCCGCTGCACCTGGGCTGGGCCGGCGCACTGGAAGCCGGCCTGATTGCCCTGGCGATCGGCTTCGCGCTGTTCTTCGTTTTCCACGCGCTGTCCGCGCGATTCGCCTGGAACCCGGGCCATTCCGTTGGATGGGCCTGCCTGGGCGCGGTGGCGATCGGCGCCGGGATCGATCTCTGGAACCTGTTCTACC
The DNA here is from genome assembly GCF_054072735.1 of Luteimonas sp. A649. Lineage (NCBI taxonomy): Bacteria > Pseudomonadati > Pseudomonadota > Gammaproteobacteria > Lysobacterales > Lysobacteraceae > Luteimonas > Luteimonas sp. A649. Next base: position 268,220 of record NZ_JBSVRQ010000003.1, read on the forward strand.
TGGGCGTGGTGAAGCTTGAATCCCCGGTTTATGCGCGCATCGCGCTGTCGAAGATCCACGACCCGGATGGACTGGGTGCGCGCGTGCTTATGGAGGTGCTGGGTGCCCTCACCGGGGTCGCCCTGGGGTGGATGGCGAAGCACCGCGGTACGACAGGTCGCGACGAACCACGCTGATCTTCATTCGCCGGGGGGGTGTGCCGGCCGGGGAGCGTCGATCACTCCCGCAGTTCGCAGCGCCGCCAGGACGGCATCGCGGTTGCCTTCGCGGGTCGGCCATCCGGATACGCTCTGCAGCAGCTGGCCGTCGCGGAAGACGTGGAACTGCGGGTAGCTGTCCAAGGCGATCATTGGCCAGCGCACGGTCGAAGCAGCGACCATCAGTGCCGCCTCGGGATTGTCCTGGTTCCAGCTTCGCAGTGCGTCGATCATGGCGAGCTCCTCTGGTGCCGCGAGCCACAAGGCGTGCTCGCGGAAGATGGGGCCGAGCTCGGGATCCATCGGGATGGCCTTTGAAGCAGCCCGGCTGAATCCGCAGCCGGGGCTCGCGACGACAATGATCCTCAGTGGCGCCAGTTCCACGGCCTCGTGCAGCAGTGCATGTTCCGATGTGGAGACGTCCAGGGCGCTGGGAACACCGTTTGCAACGGCGCCGGGTTCAATCACCGGCGGAAGCGGGCGCAGGCCGGCCGCGACATGCCGACTGGAGAATTCGCGGGAGTCTTGCAGCCGGCCGGCCCTGATCAGCATGTCGTTCATGGCCCTGATTTCGCTCCGGGTGGCCAGCCCGCGCCGCTCCATCTCGTCAAGCGCATCGGTCATGGCGTCCAGGTGGGCATCGGACCGGCTGTGCCATGCGGTTGCCCGGGCTGCCCGGTACAGCAGGCGGAGTTCATGGCTGCCGGCAGCAGCGACCTGTGCTTTCCGGCCGTCTTCCGGGAACAGCGAAGCGTAGTGGGCACCCGCAAGCGCCGGGTCCTCGGCTGGCAACGCATCAAGCGCTGTTTGCAGGGCGTCGAACCTTGCCTCGATCCCACCGTCCGACGCCGGATCTGCGGCGCGGGCCGCACGCAGCCTGTCCGCTTCATCCTGCAGCAGCCCGAGCATGGCCGGTGCCCTGAGACCAAACAGGCCCATGACCTCGCGTAGTTCGTCGTGGGTGAGTTCAGTGTCGAGTTCTGCGGTGGAAAACCTGGACAGGCCCCTGTCATTGAACTCGAGCCCGTCAAGGAAGCGGGCGCGCGAGCTCCGGGGCATCACGTCCAGCGGCGACGGGCATCGTGCGGCGAGCCACGCGTCGAGCCTGGCGCGTGACGTGATCGGGGAGGCCGCGCCATCGGCATCCAAGCCGCAGTCGGGAGAGCCCGCGGTGAGAACCGCGGGACAGGTTGCGAGCAAGGCAGAAAGCAGTGCCGACTGGATCAGGTGACTCATGCGCATTCCGTGCCGAAGCGATGCCTCAGGCCGCCGAGATGGAAGTCCTGACGCAGTCGCGCCCGTTGGCCTTCGCTGCGTACAGCGCCTGGTCGGCGACCTGCAGCGCATCCTCGATGTCGTCCACGGTACCCGGCACCACGGTGTGCACGCCGACGCTGCCTGACACGCGCACGTCGGGACCGTGCTGGGACTCGCAAGGCGCCGAGGAAATCGCGCGGCGTACCTCTTCGGCCACCGCGACCGCGGCACGCAGGTCGGTGTCCGGCAGAACGATCACGAACTCCTCGCCGCCAAAGCGCGCGAGCAGCGCGTCGTAGGGCCGCAGCGCACGCCCGATGCGCTGCGCCGACGAGCGCAGCACGTCGTCGCCCACCAGGTGGCCATGCTCGTCGTTGATCGACTTGAACAGATCCAGGTCGACCATCAGCAGCGACAGAGGGCGCCGGTCCTGGTTGCAGGACACCAGCAGGTGTTCGAAGGCGTCGTGGAAATACGAGCGGTTGTACAGGCCGGTGAGGCCATCGCGGCGGCTGGACTCGCGCAGCCGTGAATGGGCTTCTTCCAGCTTGTCGAGCGTGCTGCGCAGTTCTCGCGTACGCTGCGCGACCTTGCGTTCGAGCTGGATGTTGGCCTCGCTGACGATGCGCTCGTTTTCGGTGCGCAGCGAAGCGTAGCGATAGCTCAGCGCGATCGACAGGAACAGCATCTCCAGCGCGGAACCGATCTGCACGCCGTACTCGGTGTAGAACGTCTTCGGGATCACGCCGAAGGCGACCAGGGTGTAGATCGCGGTCCCGGCCAGGAACATCGACCACGACAGCAGGAAGAGCTTCGCCGGTGCGTACTTCTTGCGCACCGCGGCCACGCTGACCACGGTGATCCACACGATGCTCGCCAGCACGGCCAGCGACACCACCGGCGTGATCAACCGGTACGGCACGAAGACAGCGGCGATGCCGAAGGCGACGAAGGCTGCGATCGCGACGATGCTCACCCGGTTGCCGGCCGGCCAGCGTTCGCCCAGGCCCAGGAACACGCGCGCGAACTGGTGCATGCCGATCAGCGCCAGGCTGATCGACAGCGGCACGGATTTGTCGGCGAGCCAGATGTTGTCGGGCCACAGGTATTCGAAGCCCAGCCCGTTGAGGCAGAACAGCACCAGGCCGAAGGCGCTGATGTGGAACAGGTACCAGAAATAGCTGGCGTCGCGCAGCACCAGCCACAGCACCAGGTTGTAGAAGAACAGCGCCAGCAGGATGCCGTAGTACAGGCCAATGGCGAACTGCGCGTCGCGGGAGAGTTCGGTGAAGGCGCCGGGCGTGTACAGCACCAGCGGCACCTGCATCGAACTCTGGCTCTGCACGCGGAACAGGATGTCGACCGGCTGGTCGACCGGCAGGTCGAGCAGGAAGTTGGGGTGGCGATAGCGGATCGCGCGGTCGCCGAAGGGCAGGGTGTCGCCGCCGACCTGGTGGTCGATGCGGCCGTCGGGGTAGCGCAGGTAGATGTCGATGTGGTCGCTGAGCGGATAGGTCTGCACCAGCAGCCAGCGCGGTTCGGCCGGGTTGCGGTTCACGACCTTCGCATGCACCCAGAAGGCGCCGGACTGGAAGCCGAAGGCGGGGTTGCCGCCAGGCAGGGGCGCGAAGCCGCCGGCTTCAAGCTGGCGCCAGGCGTCGTCCACGCTTTGCGTGGCCTCGAGGTCGTGGTGGTAGGTGACGTGCGGCGACAGTGCCAACTCGCCCATCTCGGGCGAGAGTTCGATGACGGCGGCCGCGGCCGGCAGCGCCAGCAGCACCGCGAGCGCAGCGGTCATCCAAGCCATCCAGGGCCTTGCGACGTTCATCCTGACGTCCCCTCAGACGCGTCCATGGCTTCCCCGGCCGACATCACTCGACCCGATCATATGCCTGTCGGCAACTCAGGGATACACGGGAGCCGGCGGCATAATGGGCCATCCGCCGCCCTGGAGTCCCGATGAAAACCATCCGTCGCCCGCTGGCCGTGCTGCTGCTGGTCGCCCTGTCCGGGGTCGCCGGCGCCGCGCAGTGGCAGGGCCGGGTGTTCGAGGACCGCGATGGCGACGGCCTGGCCGGCCCCGGTGAACCCGGGCTCCCGGGCGTCGTGGTCTCGGATGGCCGCAGCATCGCATTGACCGATGACAGCGGGCACTACCGCCTCGAGGCGCGTGCCGATGCGCCGGTGTTCTTGGTGAAGCCCGCCGGCTGGCGGCTAGGCGTGCGCGAGGACGGCCTGCGGGCGGCCTGGCACGGGGCGCGATCGCAGGGCGGTGGGCGCCGTGGGGATTTCGCGCTGCAGCGCGAGGCCGCGCCCGGCGACCGCACGCTGTCGGTCCTGGTGCTCGCCGACCCGCAGGTGAAGTCACAGGCCGACATCGACTACTACGCCCGCGACATCGTTGCCCCGCTGCTCGCCAAGGGTGGCAGCGACGCCGACCTCGGGATCAGCCTGGGCGACATCGTTGACGACGTGGTCGACCTGTACCCGCAAATCAACGCCGTCACCGCGCGCCTGGGCGTGCCCTGGCTGCATGTGCCGGGCAACCACGACATCGATCCCGATGCAGCGGCCGACGCCACTTCGCTGTCGGCGTTCCGGGACAGCTACGGTCCCGACACCTTTGCCTGGGAGGAAGGCGCGGCCACCTTCCTCGTACTGGACGATGTGGTGCAGCTGCCGGGACAGCGACCGGCGTATGTCGGCGGCCTGCGCGAGGACCAGTTCGACTTCCTCGAGGCCTGGCTGCCGACCGTGCCGAAGGACCGGCTGCTGGTGCTCGGGGTGCATGTGCCGCTGTTCGACACCGCGGCGAAGGGCCGCGCGGAGACCTTCCGCAGCGCCGACCGCGAGCGCCTGTTCGCACTGCTGCAGGACTTCCCGAAGCTGCTCGTGCTGAGCGGCCACCGCCACACGCAGCGCCACCATCGCCATGGTCCGGCCGACGGCTGGCACGGCGCGAAGCCCCTGCACGAGTTCAACGTCGGCGCCGCCAGCGGCGCGTTCTGGTCCGGTGCGCCCGATGCCGAGGGCATTCCGGACGCGACGATGGCCGACGGCACGCCCAACGGCCACGCCCTGCTCGAGATCGGTGGCGATGGCAGTTATCGACTTGCGTGGCATCCCGCGCGCCTGCCGGCCGACGATCCCGCGCGCACGCAGGCCATGCACCTACACACGCCGCGCGTGCTGCGGCGCGGCGCTTATCCGGCGTGGGCGGTGTACGCCAACGTCTACATGGGCGAGGCGGATACGCGCGTCGAGTACCGGGTGGGCGAGGGCGAATGGAGGCCGATGCTGCGCGTGGAGCGGCCGGATCCCTGGCTCATGGCCGAGAACGCGCGCGACGATGCGGCCGAGGCATTGCGTGGCTACGACCGGTCGCCGGAGGCCGAGCCGTCGGTACATCTGTGGCGCGGGGCATTGCCGACGGACCTGGATGCGGGCGAGCACCCGGTCGAGGTCCGTGTCTTCGACCGCTGGCACGGTGAGCAGCGCGCCATGACCAGCTACCGGTTGGCGGAGTGGCCGGATACACCCTGAGTTGGCCCCGCCCTTGTGGGAGCGGCCATGGCCGCGATGGAACTCGAGCCCGGGTGGGTCGCCGGCGGCGGGTTCGGGGGCGTACAGGCTTGCAGACGTGCAGTGCAGGCGTGCAGGGCGGCGGGCTGGTGGGTACTCCGTGGGCTGTCCCGCTTGCAGCGGGCCTTTATGCCCACTGCGTACCCACCAGCCCGCCTGGCAACGCCTTCCCGCAGGCCGTTGGAACAGCAGGAGCGCGGCGCGCTTTGCCCTGCCGCAGCTTTTGCTGCGATTCGCTGCTAGGGAGTGATCTGGCCGAAGCTTTCCACGCGCGCGTGGCCGTTGCATGCATCGCCGGTGCGCGGCTGCGGATAGTCCTGCAGCCGGTCGACCAGCACGGTGCGCAGGCCGGCGTCGCGGGCGGCGTCGAGTTCGGCGACCACGTCGGAGAGGAACAGGATCGAACCCGGTTCACGGCCGAGTTCCGTCGCGATGCGCGCATAGCTCGCGGCCTCGCGCTTGCCGCCCACTTCGGTGTCGAAGAAGGCCTCGAACAGGGGCAGCAGGTCGCCGGCGTCGGAATGCCCGAAGAACATCTTCTGCGCAGGCACCGAGCCCGAGGAATACACCGCCAGCCGATGCCCGGCGTCGTGCCAGCGGCGCAGGCCTTCGACGGCGTCGGGGTACACGTGCGCGGTGAAGTCCGCGCGCCGATACCCTTCCGTCCACATCAGCCCCTGCAGCGCCTTCAGCGCCGTGTGCTTGCGGTCCTCGTCGATCCATCCCTGGAGCACTTCGACGATCACCGCGTCGTCGCACACCGCTCCGTGTTCGGTCGCGACCTGGTCCAGCCAGCGCCGCACCTCGGGCTCCTGGCCGTGTTCGCGCACGAACCGCGGCAGTTCGCGCCGCGCATAGGGAAACAACACCTCGCGCACGAACGAGATGCTGCCGGCGGTGCCTTCGATATCGGTCAGGATGGTGGTTTTCATGAAAGCCTTTTTGCCACGGATTTACGCGGATGGACGCGGATCAAGAGCCAGGATCAACGGGCGGAGAGCAAGAGCTTTTAAAGCTCTTCCGCCTTTCAGCGCCCGCCCTTCTCGTAGCGCGGGAACTTCTGGGCGATGTCGGTGCCGGTGAAGTGGCCGACCCAGCCGTCGGGCTGCTGGAAGAAGCGGATGGCGATGAACTCAGGTTCGGGGCCCATGTCGAACCAGTGCGTGGTGCCGTCGGGCACGGCGATCAGGTCGTCCTTGACGCACTCGATCTCGTAGACGCGATCGCCGACGTGAAGGGTGAACAGGCCGGAGCCGGCCACGAAGAAGCGGACCTCGTCTTCCTTGTGGAAGTGTTCGTCGAGGAAGGTCGCGCGCATCTGGTCGCGCTTCGGGTTGTCCGGCGCGATGCTGACCACGTCCACCGAGGTGAAGCCGCGCTCGGCGCTGATGCGGTCGATGTCTTCGCGGTAGGCGGCCAGGACCTCGTCCTGCGGCGCGCCGGCGGCGATGGGCCGGCTGGCCTGCCAGCGTTCGAAGGTGACGCCGATCATTTCCAGTTCGCGGGCGATGGCGTCGCCGTCGCTGGTGTCGAGCAGGGCGGTGTCGGGCGCGTCGTCGGCGAAGATGCGCAGGCGGCTCATGGCGGACCTCCAGTGGGATGGCGAAGCAGCGTAGCAGCCGTCGCGGGGCGTGTGGTTTCGCCTGCGGAACGCTGTGCGTCCGCCGGCGCGGGCTCAGTGGCCGGCGGTCAGCCGGCGCAGCTCCAGCTCGCAGTCGAGCAGGAATTCGAAGGCATCCAGGTGGCGGCGGGCTTCACCCATGTCGCGGCCCCAGGCATACAGGCCGTGGCCGTTGATCAGGTAGCCCCACATCGGGCCGCGGTCGAGCAGCGCGTCCACCTGAGCGGCCAGCGTCGGCATGTCCTGCGAGTTGGGCAGCACCGGCACGTCGATGGCGGTCTCGTGCGTGGCGTTGCCGCGGAAGGCCTTCAGCAGCTCGTAGCCTTCCAGGCGCACGTGGCCGCTGCCCGCGAACAGCCGCGACGCGATCGTCTGCGCGCGCGAATGCGTATGCAGTACGCAGCCGACATCGGGGAAGCGCGAATAGAGCTGCGTGTGCAGCAGGGTCTCCGCGGATGGCCGGTGGTCGCTGCCGACGGCGCGGCCGTCGAAATCGACGACCATGATGTCGTCCTCACGCAGCTTGCCCTTGTCGCGCCCTGACACCGTGATCGCCGCATGGCGATCATCAAGCCGATGCGAGAAGTTGCTGCTGGTCGCCGGCGTCCAGCCCAGGGCGGCCAGCTCGCGCACGTTGACGATGATCTCCCCGGCCAGCTCGCGCAGGCGGTGCATATCGTAGGGAGGGGCGTTGTCCATGGGCCAAGTCTACCGCCTGCCGGGGCGCACGAGCAGGGGCCCCGGGCGAGCATCCGCCCGGCAGGCGATGCCCGATCACCGGCCCTCGGGATTACGATATCGTTGCCACCTGGCCCCCTGCAGCAAGGATAGCCGCATGCCCCGGACCATCGATCCCGTCAAGCTCAAGGCCGCCGCCGAGCGTCTTGAGTGGGTGCTGCGGCAGTACCCTGACTGCGAGGACGTGCAAGACCTCCTGCATGCACTTGAGCCGCTCCTTGGCGCCGCGACTGGCATGGATCTGTCGTCGCCTTTGGATCGATGGGAGATTCCCGGCACATACAACCTTGCTGACGGTCTCTACACGCCCTGCAAGGCGCCCGATGTGCACGACGCCTATGTGGCTTTTTCCATCGAACTCCGGGGTGGCCTGACGGAGGAGGAAGGAATGTTGCACGAGCGCATCGAAGAGATGCAGAAATCGTGACGCAGACCATCGCTCCGATCCGATTAAGGGCCGCCGCCGAGCATCTTGAATGGGTGCTGTTGCAGTACCCGGACAGTGCGGACGTGCAGGGTTTGCTGCGCGCCCTTGGGCCACTGATCGAAGATGCCAAAGCTGGTCTCATCAAGGAACCCATCGATAGTGGCCGGGTGCCGGGTACCTACGCCAATGCCGACGGAGTCTATATCCCGTACAGAAATCCTAGTGTCGAAGATGCGTACGCGAAGTTCAAAGTAGAGCTCGGTGGCGGATTGACCGAGCAGGACAAGAAGCAACACGCTGAAATGGAGGCGTTCAGGCAGGCTCTGCTGGAGACCCGGTTGTGAGCGGCTATCGCCTCGGCAATGGTGCAATAGCGGCACGGGGATGGCATTCCAGCATTCCGGGGGCGTCGTTCACGGCGTGCACTTTGTGATTCGGGCCATCGATCCGTCGACCTCAAGGCTGCCGCCGAGCATCCGGAGTGGGTGCTGCAGCATTACCCGAACAGCGAGTTCGCGACACAGATGGCGCATGGCCTTTAGGAGGCCAGCGTAAGAACAGGCGACTTCGCTTTGAACGTGTCATCTTTTTGGAGGAAATTCGTATGACTCAGACCATTGACCCCGTCAAGCTTAAGCTCGCAGCGGTGCGTCTTAGATGGGTGCTGTTGCAGTATCCGGAAAGTGATGATGTGCGGATGCTCCTTGAAGCACTCACACCATTGATCGAAGACGCCGAAGCCGGAAGAGTCCGACAAATCGTAGACAGCAAGGACGTGCCCGGCGCTTACAATTTTGCCGACGGAATGTACATTCCGTATGAAGATCCGAGTGTTGACGAGGCTTACACAAGCTTTAGGACCGAGCTGAAGGGCGGATTGACAGAGCAGGACAAGCGCATTATCGCTCGTATTGCTGCGATGCAAGCCTCCATCAATGGATCCAGCAGTCATGGCTGATCCCGGCTTGACTTCTGATGTGATCAGGAAGAATCACGCTACTCAGGTGGTGGAGGCGGAAACATTTTCGACCAACGGGGTCACTGAGAATCAAGCGCGTGATTTTCTCGAAACTCCTGCCGGTGAGCGATACCTTGAGCAAGTAACCCGTGCGCAGCCGACCTTGCGGCCCGACCTACTGGAAGCGCGCGCGATAGGCCAGCTGCGCTCGGGTCGCGAACTCCCGCGCATGGAAGCGATCGACGAGCCGCTGGTGAAGATCGTCCCGCGCGGTGACTCCGTATCGCCTCATTCTCCTTTTTTCGCCAGGCAATCGGCCTTCGAAGACGCCATCGCGCGTGGCCACAACCTGTCCGAACACTTCGCGCTTCCCGTGCGGAGCGAGGCACAGGTCTACGATATCCACCAGATCCGGCCGAACGGCCCCACCGAAGTCTTCGTCAATACGGTTGCGCCGTCGTCCGAGCTCGGGGGCCGCGTGACCAAGCCGGGCGGGGCCGAGCAGTACCTGGTCCCCAACCGCGGCCTCTACAGCGACGCCGTCCGGATCGGCAGCATCGGCAATGACCTCTCGCTGCACCAGGACCTGGTCGCGGGCCGGGGGCTCGGCGCACCGATTGCCGCGATCGCCGAGGGCGCGCCCGACCGCGGCCGCGCTCCGCGTTTGGGCGGCGCCGGCCGCGCCCTTGGCATCGCCGGCCTTGCACTGGAGGCCTACGACGGCGCACAGACCTACCGGACGGTTGGCCGGCTGCGCGGCGAGGGCAACGACACGGCGGCCGAATCCGAGCTGATCCACTTCGGCAGCCGCAGCGTCGGCGGCCTGGGCGGTGCGGCCATCGGCGCCGGCGCCGGTGGGCTGGCCACGTCCTGGTCGGGCCCGGGCGTGCTGGTGGGTGGCGGCGTGGGCGGCGTGATCGGTGTCTTCGGAGGTGAGAAATTCGCCGAATGGACCGACAACCGGCGGATCTACAACCAGGAGGACGGCGACGGCAACCGCTGGCGGTTCGACCCGGACCAGCCGGAGCGGGGATGGGAGCGCGACGCACCCATCGACGCCAGCAACGACGGCATCGACAACGCCCGGCGCGGTGGCCTGCGCGCTTCGCCCGCGCTGGCGAACGAGCTGGACTACAAGGCCACGTCGACGTCGGTGGAGCTGGTTATCGGCGGCCCACCGGCGCAGCGCGACCCCTTCACCCAGCCGTCGGGCGAGGGCGACACGCGAAGCAGCCGTCCCTCCAGCTGGCAGCACGACCCCGATGGCGGACAGTGGACCCGCCGGGTGTACGGGCCCTTCGTCGAGCGCGGCATGACACCATCGCACCTGGAAACGGCCTCGCCCGAACGCGCCGCCCAGCTCGACCTTGCCGCGGCGCAGGTCGTGGTCGAGAACGCCGGCAACAGCCGGGCGTCCATTGCCGCGCGCTACGAGGACGCGTACATCCGCAACGGCTGGGCACGGTTCGGCCCGATGCCCGACGCGGTGGGCAACGCGCGCACCGACATCGACATCCTGGTGGCCTCCGACAACGACCGCTACGCGCGGCAGCCCGACGGGCGCTGGGTCAGCGAGGGCGTGTTCTTCGATTCCACGGCCGACGGTCGATTGCAGGCTGAGCTCGAGGCTTCGCGCGCCGTGCTGGCGGAGCGCCTGCCCCCGCCGCGCGAGATCACGGTGCCTCCGCCGATGACCGACGAGGACCGGTTGCGCGATACGGTTGCCGGGGCCTACCTCAACGCCGGCGTCGAGGCGTCGCCGGAGCGCATCGCGGCCGCGGCCACGGCGGTACGTGCCACCCTGGCGGCCAACGGACTCGACCCGAACACCACGGCGCTGGCGATCGGACCCGACGCCGAGGGGCGGTACGGACCCGACAGCCGGATCGACAGCATGCGGCTGGAAGACGACGGTCGCACCTACCGGATCGCCGCCACCACCAGCGGCGACCAGATCCGGGCGGCGGAGCACATCCCGCCCAGCGGCGACCCCGTGGTCGACCGCTGGATCGACGCACTGCAGGATGGCGACTACGACATGGCCAGGAGCGTGCAGCAGGCCTTCACCCGTTCGCCTGAGGGCCAGCGCCTGTGGGCCGACGCCGTCGCCGAGCCGCGCGCCGGAACCATCCAACAGACCGATGACGAGCCCGCGCGCCAGGTGGAGCAGGCCGTCGAAGTCCAGCAGCGGCAGGAACAGCAGGTGCGCGGGATGGCGATGTGAGCACGGGAACCGCAATGACCGAGACCGCCACCGTCCGCCGACTGATGGTCGCCATCCAGCGGATGGAGGACACCGTCCAGGCGCAGGCACAGCACGCGCGGCAGGCGGCGGAACTGCCGCAGCAGGCCGCGGCGGCGACCGTCGCGCTCGACGACGCCCGGCGACACGAAGAAGTCCTGCTCAGGCAGGGCATGGCGGCGATGTTCGCCGACCTGCAGGAGAAGACCGAGGCCGCGCAACGCCGGTCGATGGTCCGGACCTGGCAGGTGCTCGCCGCCCTGGGCGCGGTGTTCGTGGTGCTCTACCTGGGCATGCTGTTGCTGCTCAAGCACGAGTACACGCGCCTGCAGGATGCCCAGGCCCGGGCCGACGCGGCCGAAGTCTCGGCCGAGGTGCGGCGCGCCTGGCAGCATGTCGAAGCCACGTCCTGCGGTGGCCGGCCCTGCATCCGGCTGGATGGCGACACCCCCACCTGGAAGAGCAGGGGACGGGAATACGTGTTGGTGGACGGCAGCGGGACGTAGCGCGCGCTCCATTCCCGGCAGCGGTCGACGCAGGCGGCGTTGGCTTTTACGCCGCCGTGGGCCGGCGGCGGGCGAAGCCGCGGTAGGCGGCGAGGGCGAGCAGGGCGATGACCACGGCGCCGACCACGGTCTCCACTGGGGTTGAATAGACCAGCAGGCCGCAGGCAACCAGGGCACCCATGCCGAGCAGGCGGTCGCTCTTGCTGGCCGGGCGTTCGCGCGTGCCAAGCAGCAGGCTCAGGCCGGCGGCGATGTAGGCCATCACCACCAGGGTGACCACCATGTCGATGATGGTCGTGAATTGGCCCGAGACCGTCGGCGCCTGGGTGATGATCGCGATCCCCGTCATCGACAGCGCGATGATGAATAGCCCGCTTCCCGCCGCGCCGTTGGGCCGAAGGCGGCCGAAGATCCCGGGCAGGAAGCCGCGCTGCGCGGCACGCGCGCCGGATTCACCGGTGACCAGCATCCACCCGCCAAGCGTGCCGGTGGCCTTGAGCGCGGCCGCGGCCGCGATGATCGGGATGGCCCAGGGGCCGAACATCTTTCCTGCCACGAGGGCGAAGGGCGCGCTGGATTCCGCCATCTCCGCCGCGGGCACGATGCCCATCATCAGCACCGACGACACCAGGTAGACCACGCCCGCGATCAGGATGCCGCCCAGGGTGGCGATCGGCACGTTGCGGTTCGGCTCGCGCACCACGCCGGCCACCATCGCGCCGGTCTCGAGGCCCACGAACGCCCAGAACACCGGCGCCAAAGTGCCGAAGACCACGGCCACGTCCGACTGTTCTGTGACGTTCCACGACGCGCGGTAGATGTCGGAGTCGAAGCTGCCCCAGCCTCCGGTCAGCACCGCGGCGACCGGCAGCAGGCCGAACACCACGCAGAACGACTGGAAGCGCGCGATCGAGCGCGGCCCCATCAGGTTGAGCGCGAACATCAGCCAGATCAGCGCGACCTGTCCGCCCAGGCGCACCAGCCCGCCGTCGTCGATTGGCAGCAGGATGACCAGATAGCCGAAGGCGGCGACCGCGATCGCGTTGTTGCCCATCCACGACGAGATCCAGTACAGCGTCGTGGCGAGGAAGCCCATGTCGCGGCCCAGCGACGGCCGCACATAGTCGTCCGGACAATTGAGGTCCGGGTACTGCCGGACCAGGCGCGCGAACGCGCCACCCAGCGCGACCGCCAGGATCGTGCCCAGCAGCCAGGAGAACGCGGTCACTCCGCCCGACTCCGCCAGCGACGCCGGCAGCAGGAAGAACCCCGAACCGATCATGTTGTTGGCCACCACGAAGGTCGCCAGGACCGGCCCGATCTTCGCGGCCGCTGCTGCCTTGGACATCGCTGTGTTCCCCTGTCAGGCGGTCTTGCGCAGCTTGCTGTTGCGATAGCCGTAGGCGAAGTAGATCACCTGGCCGAGGAGGGTCCAGGCCACGAAGATCTTCCAGTGCTCCATGAACGACTGCATGAACAGGAACAGGCAGGAGATCACGCCGAGCGGGCAGATCAGCCAGAAGAACGGCACCCGGAACGGACGCGCAAGGTCGGGGCGCGTGTAGCGCAGCACGAGCACGCCCAGGCACACGGTGGCGAATGCGATCAGCGTGCCCATCGACACCAGTTCGCCAAGCACGCTCAGCGGCATGAAGCCGGCAAGCAGGCATGCGGCGGCGCCGACCACGATCGTGCCCACGTACGGCGTGCGGTGCTTCTGGTGCACCTTGCCGAACATCTTCGGCATCAGGCCGTCGCGCGCCATCGAATAGAAGATGCGGGGCTGTGCCATCAGCATCACCAGGATCACCGACGACAGACCGGCGATCGCGCCGATCTCGACGGCCGTCTTCAGCCAGCCCAGATTGGCGCCGGGGTTGGCAAGCATGGCCAGCTCGATCGCCGTGGCCACCGGCTTGGCGGTGTCGAGCTGGGCGTAGGGGGCAATGCCGACCAGCACCGCGCACACCGCGATATAGACCAGCGTGCACGCCACCAGCGAGCCGAGGATGCCGATGGGCATGTCGCGCTGCGGGTTCTTGGCTTCGCCGGCGGCGGTGGAGACGGCGTCGAAGCCGATGTAGGCGAAGAACACGATCGTCGCGGCGCGGAACACGCCCTCCATGCCGAAGCGGCCGGGACCTTCGTTTTCAGGGATGAACGGGGTGAAGTTCGCCGGGTCGATGTACTGGATGCCGAAGCCCAGGAAGGCCGCGATCACGGCGACCTTGATCGCCACCACGATGCCGTTGACGAAGGCCGACTGGGTGATGCCGACGTAGCACAGGCCGCTGACCGCTGCCACGATCGCGATTGCCGGCAGGTTGATGATGCCCGCGGTCCTGACGAACCCGCTGCCGTCCCACGTGATCGGTGCCGAAGCCAGCTCGGCCGGGAATGGCAGGCCGAGCGTGCCGGTGAGGAAGCTCACGAGATAGCCGGACCAGCCGACCGCGACCGTGCTCGATGCGAACAGGTACTCCAGCACCAGGCACCAGCCGATGAACCAGGCGACGTACTCGCCCAGGGTGGCGTACGAATAGGAATAGGCGCTGCCCGAGACCGGCATCATCGCCGCGAACTCGGCGTAGCACAGGCCTGCGAACGCGCAGGCCAGGCCGGCAAGCACGAAGCTGAGCATGATTGCCGGGCCGGCGTGGACGGCCGCGGCCTGGCCGGTCAGCACGAAGATGCCGGCGCCGATCACGGCACCCACGCCCAGCAGCACCAGGTGGCGTGCGGTCAGCGTTCGCTTGAGGGTGGCTTCGCCCTGCAGGCTGCCTTCAACGGGCTCGCCGGCGTCGACGTGTGGCGCCGGCTCGACCGGCTTGACCCTCATGAGCGATCTCAACATCCGCGGCTTCTCCCCTCGATGGTTGTTGCCGCGGCACGACATCCCCTGAAGCCGTGCCGCGATGGATGGCGCAGGGCGCCACGGCTGCCGTACCTTGCCAAAGCGCTTGCGCGCACACAAGCGGCAGTGCAGCGCGACTCGCGGCGATAATGGGCGTCCATTCCCGAACGCGCCGCGCATGCGGCAATGCAGCATGACGCAGGCAGCACCCACACCGCTCGAATCCGCATTCATCGCCCACGCACTCGCGTGGCCCGGCGAGGCAGAAGAGTCACGGCTGTTCATCGCGCTGCTGCACGATGCGATCAATCCCTTCGTGCGAGACCGGCTGGACGGCCACTTCACCGCGTCGTCGTGGCTGGTCAGCGCTGACGGCCGCCGTGCGCTGCTCACCCACCACCGCAAGCTCGACCGCTGGCTGCAGCCCGGCGGCCACGCCGACGGCGACATCGACCTGGCGCGCGTGGCGCTGCGCGAGGCGAGCGAGGAGAGCGGGCTCGGCGGCCTGCACGTCGAGGGCGGGATCTTCGACCTCGACCGCCACTGGATCCCGGAGCGCAAGGACGTGCCGGGGCACTGGCACCACGACGTGCGCTACGTGGTGCGCGCCGGTGCCGACGAAGCGTTCGTGGTCGGCGAGGAATCGCACGACCTCGCCTGGCTGGCCGTCGAAGCGATCGCCGCCGACGAGGCGATGGATCCCTCCTTGCGCCGCATGGCGCGCAAGTGGCTTGCACGCACCCAGCCCGTGTAGGAGCAGCTACAGCTGCGATGCCCCGCCTCCTGTGGGAGCGGCTATAGCCGCGATACACGCTGGCAGGGACATCGCGGCTATAGCCGCTCCCACAAAATCCAGTACCAACAGAATCCAGTACTAGTAGAGGATGCGGGTGCGCAGCGTGTCCGGCACCTCGGCCAGCTGCGCGCGCAGCGCCCGCGCCTGCTCCGGCGTGGCACCGACGTCGATCACCACGTAGCCGACGTTCGCATCGGTGCGAAGGAACTGGCCGTCGATGTTGAGCCCCGCCTGCGAGAACACTTCGTTGATCCGCGACAGCACGCCCGGCACGTTGCGGTGGATGTGCAGGATGCGCTGGCTGCCCTCGTGGCCCGGCAGCGCGACCTCGGGGAAGTTGACCGCCGACAGCGTGCCGCCGTTGTCGCTGTAGCGCACCAGCTTGGCCGCGACCTCGAGGCCGATATTGTCCTGCGCTTCCAGCGTGCTGCCGCCGACGTGCGGGGTGAGGATCACGTTGTCGAAGCGGGTCAGTGGCGACGCGAAGGCTTCGTCGTTGCCCTTCGGTTCGACCGGGAACACATCGACCGCGGCGCCGCCGACGTGGCCACTCTCCAGGGCCGCGGCCAGCGCGTCGATGTCGACCACGGTGCCGCGGGAGGCATTGACCAGGTGCGCGCCGGGCTTCATCGCGGCGAGTTCCGCCGCGCCGATCATCATCTGCGTGGCCGTGGTTTCCGGCACGTGCAGCGTGACCACGTCCGCGCGCGCGAGCAGGTCGTCGAGCCCGCTGGCCGCACGCGCATTGCCGAGCGACAGCTTGGCCTCGATGTCGTGGAACAGCACCCGCATGCCCAGGCCCTCGGCCAGCAGCCCGACCTGGGTACCGATGTGGCCGTAGCCCACGATGCCGAGCGTCTTGCCGCGCACCTCGTGGCTGCCCGTGGCCGACTTCAGCCAGCCGCCGCGCAGGCAGGCGGCGTGGCGCGCCGGCACGCCGCGCATCAGCATGATGACCTCGGCCAGCACCAGCTCGGCCACGCTGCGGGTGTTGGAGTAGGGCGCGTTGAACACCGGCACGCCGGCGCGCGCCGCGGCCTCCAGGTCGACCTGGTTGGTGCCGATGCAGAAGCAGCCCACCGCCATCAGGCGGCGCGCCTCGGCGAACACCTCGGCGCTCAGCTGCGTGCGCGAGCGGATGCCGATGATGTGCGCCTCGCGGACCCGTTCGAGCAGGACATCCCCGGTCAGCGAGCCGGCGTGGGTCTCGATGCTGGAATAGCCGGCGTCATGGAACACGGCGACCGCGCTCGGGCTCACGCCTTCAAGCAACAGCACGCGGATGTCCTTGCGGGGGTAGGAGGTCGTCTTCATCGTCGGCAGGCGGTGGGGTAGGCCCGCAGTGTGCCAGCGCGCGTGCGATGTTGCACTGCAGCGCTGGACGCTGGCCGGCGCCGCTGGCAGGCTGCAGCCTCCACCCTGGCGACCACGCGATGAGCGACCCGAGACTCGAATCCCTGTGCCGCGCGGCCCCCGGCCTGCGCCTGGCCACTGCGCCCGACGAGCTGCTGCACTACGGCCGCGACTGGACGCGCCGCTGGACGCCTGCACCGCTGGCCGTCGCGCTGCCCGCCAGCATCGACGAGGTGCGGGCGGTGCTGCGCTGGGCGAGCGCCGAAGGCGTGGCGGTGGTGCCGTCCGGTGGCCGCACCGGACTGTCGGGCGGCGCCGTCGCCGCGAACGGCGAGCTCGTGCTGAGCCTGGAGCGCATGCGCCGCGTGCTCGCCTTCGATCCCGTCGATCGCACGCTCACCGTCGAGGCCGGCGCGCCGCTGGAAGCCGTGCAGGACGCCGCACGCGGCCACGGCCTGCAATACCCGGTCGACTTCGCCGCGCGCGGCTCCTGCACCATCGGCGGCAACATCGCCACCAACGCCGGCGGCATCCGCGTACTGCGCTACGGCAACACCCGCGAATGGGTCGCCGGCCTGAAGCTCGTCACCGCCACCGGCGAACTGCTCGACCTCAACCGCGGCCTGGTCAAGAACTCCAGCGGCTACGACCTGCGCCACCTCGCCATCGCATCCGAAGGCACGCTGGGCGTGGTTGTCGAAGCCACGCTGAAGCTGGCGCCGCCGCCACCGCCCATCGCGACGCTTCTGCTCGCGCTGCCATCGTTCGACGTCCTGATGCAGGTGTTCCAAGCGCTGCGCGAGCGCCTCGCGCTGGAAGCCTTCGAGTTCTTCACCGATGTCGCCCTGCGCCACGTGCTCGCGCACGGGGCGCAGGCGCCGTTCGAGCACGCGCATCCCTACTACGTGGTCGTGGACGCCGCGGCCGATGGTCCCGACGACGCGCGCCTGCTCGATGCGTTCGAACATTGCGCAGGCCAGGGCTGGGTCGAGGACGGCGTGGTCGCCCAGTCCCAGGCGCAGGCGGCGCAGCTGTGGCGCCTGCGCGAAGGCATCACCGAGGCGCTCGCGCCGCATCTGCCGTACAAGAACGACGTCGCCGTGCGGGTCTCCACGATGCCGGCGTTCCTTGCCGACGCGCAGGCGCTGCTGGCCGCGGAATACCCCGGATTCGAGGTGGTCTGGTTCGGGCACATCGGCGACGGCAACCTGCACATCAACGTGCTGAAGCCGGCGGACCTCGCGCAGGACACATTCGTCGCGCGCTGCGGCGATGTCACCGCGCACCTGGCGGGGCTGGTTCAGCGCCACGCTGGCACCATCTCCGCCGAGCACGGGATCGGCCTGGTCAAGAAGGCCTACCTCGACTCCACGCGCAGCGCGGCCGAGATCGCGGTGATGCGTGCGGTCCGCGCGGCGCTCGACCCCGCCGGTATCCTCAACCCCGGAAAGCTTTTCGATCCCCCATCTGGTAGCCACACATGATCCGTATCGCCTTCGGCTGCGCCCTCGCGCTCGCCACCGCCATCGCCGCTCCCGTCCACGCCTCCAGCTTCGCCGGCACCAGCGCCGGTGCGGGCTCGGCGTCCAGCGGGGCGTCGTCAGGTTCGACGTCAGGCAACGACAAGGTCGTGCTCAACGCGCGCGAGGACGCCGCGGGCTTCGTCGCCAGCGACGGCCACATCCGCGGCGCGCGGCTCGAGGCCGCCCTGCGTCATCTGCGCGAGCAGTCCGTCGAGGCGCGCGACGCCAGCGACATCGAGCTCGCGCGGGCGATCCTGGCGCGTTGATCTGGTCGTGGTGCGGCGGGGTGTTCAGGTACTCCGCACGCTGGGCAGCTGCGCTGCTCTTTATGCGTGCTGCGTACCCGACCACCCCGCCGCCCTCGCCATTCCCGCGCCTCTGAAACCAAGCACACGGGAGACTCTGATTCACGACATCCTCCCGACGCGGATGGAGCAGCCCCGGTGAAGACGCGCCGCATTCGCAGGCTTTGCGGAAGCGCGATCATGCTGACGGTCGCGCTGGCGTTGGCGCCTGCGCCAGTGGCGGCGATGGCGACGGCGCTGCGGGTCGAGGTCGCGGATGCGCTGCCCGAAGCCGAAGCCGCCGCAACCCGCGCGCTGATCGACGACACGCTGGCCCGACTGCCGCCGCGCTGGCGGGCGCAGGAGGTGTCGCTGCGGCTGTCCTGGCGGGACGACCTCCCGGTCGATGTGCATGGGCGCATCCGCGGAGACCGGATTGCGCTGTCCAGGGAGCTGCTGGAAGGGATGCTCGGTGCGGCCGAAACCACCGCAGTCGCGACCACGCGTGCCGCAGCCGAGGCGGGCGCTGCAGTCGGGCAGGGCACCGACACGCCATCCCGACCGGAACGTGCCGCGGTCGCCGCGCTGCTTCACGAGCTCGCCCATCACTGGGATCGCACCCACGGCCTGTCGCGCGATCCCCGGCTGCTCGATCTCGCCGGCTGGCAGGTGCGGCCGCTGTGGCCTGGAAGGAACCGCGACAACGCCTTCAGCTCACGCAGTCCGGATGCGTACGAACTGCATTCGCCGGCCGAGTTCGTGGCGGTGAACCTCGAGCACTTCCTGCTTGATCCCGGCTACGCCTGCCGGCGGCCGGCGCTGCACGCGTATTTCGAGGCGCACTTCGCTTGGGCGCCGGGCGCATCGGACTGCGCGGCCACGCTGCCCTACGTCGATGCCGGGGTGCTGGCCGACGCCGATGCGTCGCCGCTGCTCGAGGTCGATCCGGCACGCGTGTTCGCGGTCGACTACCTGCTGGCGGGCGATGGCGAAGCGGTGATGAGTCGCTGGGGCCATTCGATGCTGCGCCTGGTGATCTGTGCGCCGGGTCGAACGCCGGGCCCGGAGTGCCGCCTCGATCTCGACCATCACCGCGTGCTGTCCTTCCGCGCCTTTGTAGAGGACCTGCAGCTGTCGAGTTGGCACGGGCTGACCGGCGGGTATCCATCGCGGCTGTTCGTGCTGCCGCTGCAGCAGGTGGTGGACGAGTACGCACGCGTGGAGCTGCGTCCGCTGGACTCGATCCCGCTGCGGCTGTCGGCGGGCGAGATCCGGGCGCTGCTGGAGCGGGCCGCGCGGGTGCACTGGAGCTATGACGGCCGCTATCGCTTCATCGGCAACAACTGCGCGGTCGAAACCTGGAAGCTGCTGCATGACGGCGTGCCGCGCGCCGCGGACGCGGGGCTTGCGAGCATCACGCCGAAGGGCCTGCTGCGGCGGCTGCGTCGCGCGGGGCTGGTGGATGATGCGCAGGTGCCGGCCGACGCGGGCGAAGCGCTCCGGCTGGGCTACCGCTTCGAACCCTGGAGCACGTACTACCAGTCGCTGTACGACACCGCGCGCGAAGGCCTGGCGCTCGAGCCGGCGGATGTCGAGGATTGGCTGCGCATGGCGCCGCTGGAGCGCGCGCCCTGGCTGCAGCGCGCCGACATGCGCGCGTCCGCGGCCTTGCTGCTGCTTGAAGAAGCGGCTCTGCGCCGCGAGGAGCAGCACGCGCGCGATGCACTCAAGCGCCTGGCGTTTCGCGCCGTTGGCGACGGCAGCACCGGCAGTGAACGCGGCGAAGCCGGTCTGGCTGCCGATGCCCATCCCGGTGCCGATGCTGATGTCGATGGCGTCACGGACGGCGCGCTGCTGCCGCTGCTCGCCGAGGCGCTGCGCGAAGGCGGCGTGCTGGCGAGTCCTTCAAGCCTGCTGTCGCTGCCGGGCTACGGACTGCCGCAGGCCGCGGAGCGCGAGCAGGCGCGTTCCGGAGCCACTGGGCGCGCCACTCGCCTGCGCGCGCTGGACGCACGGCTTCGCGCGGCTGCACGCGACTGGCTGCCGCCTGCGAACAGGGCGTCTCTGGAACAGGCCGAAGCCAATATCGCCGCCCTCGGCGCCCGCCTGCGCGCGCTGCACGAAGCCGAAGGCGGCCTGCTTCTGTAGGAGCCGCTATAGCGGCGATCGGCAGCCCCGAACAGTGGCGGCAGGTCGAATCGCCGCTATAGCAGCTCCCACAAAAGAACAGTCGCTCGGGCCGTCAGTCCGCGCGTCCGGAGAATTCGCCGCTGGTGGTGTTCACCAGCACGCGCTCGCCGTTGGCGATGTATTCCGGCACCTGGATCTCGAGGCCGGTCGACAGGCGCGCCGGCTTCGGGCGCTTGGTCGCCGTGCCGCCTTTCAGCTCCGGCGGCGTCTCCACCACCTCCAGCGCCACCGTCTGCGGCAGCTGCACCGCGATCGGCATGTCGTCGATGATCTGCACGAAGCATCCGCCCAGGCCATCGCTGATGTAACCGGCGTCGTCACCGACCACGTCGGCGTCGAGGGTGTAGGGCGTGTAGTCCTCGTCGTCCATGAACACGAAGGCCTCGCCATCCTTGTACGAGAAGCTCGCCTGGCGGCGCAGCAGCTCGACTTCCTTCAGCTCGTCGTCGCCGTCGAACGAGGCGTCGGTCTTGTTGCCGCCCGGCACGCTGTACATGGTGAAGCGGAAGCGCACGTTGCCGCCGCGGCCCTGCGGCGAGCTGCGCTCGATGTCGCGCACCTGGTACACGGTGCCGTTGTGCTCGACCACGTTGCCCTTCTTGACGTCGTAAGCCTTCATCGTTGTTCCTTACTTGGGGGCCAGGCGCACGGCGCCGTCCAGGCGGATGGTTTCGCCGTTGATGTAGCGGTTGCCGGCGATGTATGCGACCACGTCGGCGAATTCCTCCGGGCGGCCCAGGCGCGACGGGAAGGGGATGGAGGCCGACAGCGACTGCTGCACGTCGTCCGGCATGCCATCGACCATGGGCGTCCAGAAGATCCCCGGGGCGATGGTGTTCACGCGGATGCCGAAGCGGGCGAGCTCGCGCGCCATCGGCAGCGTCATGCCGACCACGCCGCCCTTGGACGCCGAATACGCCGCCTGGCCGATTTGCCCTTCGTAGGCCGCCACCGACGCGGTGTTGACGATCAGCCCGCGCTCGCCGTCCTCGCCCGCTTCGTTGTCCTGCATCAGCGCGGCGCCGGCCTTGGCAACGTTGAAGCTGCCGACCAGGTTCACCATCACCGTCGACTGGAAGCGCGCCAGCGGCATCGCGCCCTCGCGGCCGAGCACGCGCCCGGCGCCGAGGATGCCGGCGCAGTTGACCACCATGTTCAGGCCGCCGAGGAAGTCCTTCGCCGCCGCCATGTTGGCCGCTACGGCGTCCTCGCTGGTGACGTCGGTGGCGAAATAGCGCGCGTTGGCATGGCCGAGCGCGGCGACGGCGGCCGCGCCCTTGTCGTCATTGACGTCGAACAGGGCGACACGGCCGCCATCGGCGACGATGCGGGTGGCGACGGCGAGTCCGAGTCCGGAGACGCCGCCGGTGACGAGGGCGCGGATCTGCTGAGGCTGCATGAAAGCACCTGATGCGGGAAAGGCAGCATTTTAAGCGATCATGCCGCCCTTCCGGAACCTCGGTACTGGCTGCTCAGCCCTCCGCTGGCGCGGTGACTGCAATGAACTCCGGGTCGGTGAAGAGCCTCTGCAGCAGCTTCTGCACTGTGGTCGCGTAGTTGTCGAAGGCGGCCGGGATCGCGATCGCTCCCATGAACGACGACTCCCACTCATGCTCGACCTGCAGGGTGCGGTCGAGGACCACCCCTCCGTCGCGTTCGACCCGGAAATGGGCGCCAATCGACGCACGGCCGGTCTTGGCGCCAGAGCCGAGCGTGTTGTCGGTCAAGACGCCGGTGACGTGGATCCCCGATGCGTCGTCGTGTCGGCCCGCCGCCTTCAACTCGGTGATCAGAGCGTCGCGCAAGTAGCCGGCATAGGTGCCGTCGCGGCCCGGCTCCAATCGCGAACCGCGGACGCCGAGCGAAGTGTTCTCGACGCCCTCGGCGGCGGTGAAGTGGCCGACATGGATCGTGCTTCCGGCGGAGGCCAGCAGCGCTTGGCTGGTGTCCACCGACGGCTGGTAGGTCGGTGCCGGCATCGACACGCAAGCGGTGAGCGAGGCCGCGACTAGCGCGGCCAGGATGATGCGGACGAAGCTCATGTTCACGGCGCGCCGAAGGCGTTGTCGTCGCCAAGCTGCTTCAAGGCGTTGAGTACCATCTGGCTGACGATGGTCTCGACGGCCTGCTGCGCTGGCACCGGCTGCAGTCCCTCGGGACCGCCATGGTTGCCGATCGTAGTGTGCAGGGCGTGCTCGACCGTGGTCTCCGTGGTCACGCCGCCGCTGGTGTAGCTGGCGGTGCAGAGGTAGCCGTCGGTGACCATGCTCCCAGCCAGCCCCAGGGTCAGCCCGGTTCCCACGCCCTTCGCGGCTGCGTTCTCGGTTACCGGCACGTTGTCGATGACGATCTTCAACTGCGAGTCGGCAGCCTTGGCGCCGCCGTCGACGATGTCGCTGAAGAGTCCCGACTTTCGCACGGCTTCCAGAGCGATCAACCTGGTTTCCTGCGTGGCGCGGGCGTTGGCATTGCCCTTGGTGCGGAACTCGAACAGCACGTTGGCTGACTGCGGATCGGTCGGCGTGGTGAAGTCCTCGCTGCCCACCACGGGCAGGGTCGGGTCGACGTACATGCGGGCGCTGAGGCAGCCCGAGAGCGAAATGCAGACGACAAGCGCGGCTGCCACCGCGCGGAGACCGCGCAGGCCATTTGGAACGAGCATTTGATTTCCCCTGTGTTGACGGACCGTCGGTCCAGCCACGCGGTCGATCCGCGGGCGGGAGTATGTAACGGCATGTCACGCATAAAGTAAACGGACCGTCGGCGATTGCCGCTGCCGCTTGCTCCCGAATGGCCGATCCTCAACCAGAGCTTGGGGTTTCGCCCCGCCTGAGCCGGCGCGCCAGTTCGTCAGGCGCCAGCCCGGGCGCGAACAGGAAGCCCTGGCCCACCGGCACCTCGAGCTCCAGCAGGAAGCGCCGCTGCTCTTCGGTCTCGATGCCTTCCGCCACCAGGCCCAGGCCAAGGCTGCGCGCGATGCCCGCCACCGCTTGGCAGACCGCGACGTCGGACTCGTTCCGGGGCACGCCGGCCACGAACAGCTGGCTGAGCTTCAGCCCCTGGATCGGCAGCCGGCGCAGGTAGTTGAGCGCGCTGTAGCCCTCGCCGAAGTCGTCGATGGTCAGGGTCACGCCGAGCGCGCGCAGCGCCGCGAAGTTGCCCAGGGTCTCCGGCGCATCCTCGATCAGCACCCGCTCGGTGAACTCCAGTTCAAGCGCGGAGCCGGGCAGGTCGAACTCCTGCAACAGGCCGCGGACCGACGCCGTCAGGTCGCTGCCCGCCAGCTGCCGGTAGGACACGTTCACCGCCACCCGCACGATGCCCAGGCCGTGGTCGCGCCACGCGGCGGCCTGGCGGCAGGCTTCGCGCAGCACCCAGTCGCCGATGCGCACGATGTCGCCGGTGCCCTCGGCCTGGGCGATGAAATGGTCCGGTCGCATCTCGCCCAGGCGCTCGTTGTTCCAGCGGATCAGGGCCTCGGCGCCAAGGATGCGGCCGCTCGCGAGGTCCACCTGTGGCTGATACACGAGGTGGAACTCGCCGTTGTCGGCGGCATGCCGCAGCTGGGTCTCGAACTGCAGCCGCTCGCGCTGCGACTGCGCCAGCGCCGGCGTATAGGCCAGGCGGCCGTTCCGCGTGCGCCGCTTGCTTTCGTACATGGCGGCGTCGGCGTGCTGGATCAGCGTCTGCGTGTCGGAGCCGTCCTGCGGCGAGCGCGCGATGCCGATGCTTGCGGTCACCACGAACTCGTCCGTGTCGAAGCCGAAGCCCACCGCAAAGGCCTCCAGGATCGCGTCGGCAAGCCGCTCCGGCCGTGCGGCATCGTCGCCACACAGACAGGCCACCAGGAACTCGTCGCCACCGAAGCGCGCGATCAGCCCCTGGTCGCCCACCGATGCGCGCAGGCGGTCGGCCGCGGCCGAGAGCAGGCTGTCGCCGGCGGCGTGGCCGAGCACGTCGTTGACCAGCTTGAAGCGGTCCAGGTCGATGTACAGCACCGCCACCTGCGCGTCCTGCGCGGCGTCGAGCCGGCTGGCGATCTCGTCGAGCATGGCGTCGCGGTTGAGCAGGCCGGTGAGCGGGTCGCTGCGCGCCAGCACGCGCAGGCTCTGCTCGCCGCGCTTGCTCACGGTGATGTCCTGCAGGGTGCCGGTGATGCGCGCGGTGCCGGCCACGCCGGTGCCGCTCTCGCCGATCACGCGGACCCAGAACGGCCGGCCGTCGCCGCGCACGCCCTGAAGGTCGAGCTCGAATCCGGTGCCTCCCGAGACCACGTCCAGCGCCTGGCGCAGGCGCACCCGGTCGGCGGGCAGCAGGTAGTCGGCCACGCCGTCCATCGATGCCGGCGGCTGCGTGCCCGAGAGGATCCGCACGGCTTCGTCGGTGAGGTAGAGCTTGCCGCTCGCGCGGTCCCACTCCCAGCCGCCGATGCTGGCCAGCAGCTGCACGCGGTCGAACAGGGCGCTGTCGCGCTTGAGCTCGGTGACGTCGGACAGCAGCGACAGCACCTGCTCCGGACGGTCGGCCCCAGCCGCGTAGTGGGGGATCGAGGTCACCGACAGCCACAGCAGCTGCCTGCGGGCGCGGTGGTACAGCCCGACCAGGGTGCTGCCGACCTGATGGCCTTCTCGCAGTGCCCGCATGGCCGGGAAAGCGGACATCGGCATCTCGCTGCCATCCGCGTGCAGCAGCATCCAGTGTTCGAACAGCCCGCCGCCGTGCGGCGAAGGTTCGCCCTGGTGGGCACCGATCATCCGCAGCGCGGCGGTGTTGGCATGCACCAGCGAACCGTCCGAATCCTGGATAAGGATGCCCTTGTCGATCACCTCGAGCAGGTCGCGGTAGCGGGCCTCGGCCTCGCGTCGACGACTCAGGTCGCGGGCCACGGCCACCACGCAGCGTTGACCCTCGTGCTCGAACCCGGCCGAGTGCACTTCCACCGGGAAGCGCGTGCCATCGACGCGCATGTTGCTGACCTCGATGACATAAGTCTCGCCGCGGTCCACCGCTTCGAGCACCGGCGCCATGTGGTCGCCCGGCAGGTCGGGATTGAGCACGTGGATCGGCTGGCCGACGATCTCGCTTCGCGGTCGGCGGTAGGCCACCACACCGGCCTTGTTGAGATCGAGCACGGTGCCGTCGGCGGAGATCACGCTCACCGGATCGGGCACGGCGTGGAACAGGGCCTGGTAGCGCAGCTCCGCGTGCTGCACGTCGGCGCTCGCCGCGCGCAGGGCGTCGGCGGCCTGTTGGAGCAGGGCGCGGATCGATGCGGACAGCGCGGGGTCGTGGCCGGCGGTATCCAGCGCCGCCAGGATCCGCCCGCTGTCGCCATCGCTTGACGGAAGCAGCGGTGGATCCGACGGCAGCGGCCTGCTCACCCCGCGGTCCGCGCCCGGGTGACCTTGCTGCCCGTTTCGCGCCCGAGGATGCCGGCCAGCCACGTGCCGGTTTCGACCAGGGCGTCGAGGTCGACGCCGGTCTCCACGCCCAGGCCGTGCAGCATGTAGACCAGGTCCTCGGTGGCGAGGTTGCCGCTCGCGCCGCGAGCATAGGGGCAGCCGCCGGTGCCGGAGACCGCGGCATCGACCACCGCCACGCCTTCGCCCAGGCAGGCCAGCACATTGGCCAGCGCCTGGCCGTAGGTGTCGTGGAAATGCACCGCCAGCGCCGGCATCGGCACCTCGGCGGCCACGGCCAGCAGCATCGCGCGCGCCTTGGCGGGCGTGCCCACGCCGATGGTGTCGCCGAGCGAGATCTCGTAGCAGCCCATCGCATGCAGCGCGCGCGCCACGCGCACCACGTCGGCCAGCGGCACCTCGCCCTGGTAGGGGCAGCCGAGCACGGTGGAGACGTAGCCACGCACCCGCACGCCATCGGCCTGCGCGCGCTCGAGCACCGGCGCGAAACGCTCCAGCGACTCGTCGATGCCGGCATTGGTGTTGCGGCGGTTGAAGGTTTCCGAGGCCGCGGTGAACACGGCAACCTCGTCGGCGCCGGCGGCGCGGGCGCGTTCGTAGCCCTGCAGGTTGGGCACCAGCACCGGATAGCGCACGTCGGCGCGGCGCGTGATGCCGGCGTAGACCTCGGCGGCATCGGCCAGCTGCGGCACCCACTTGGGGCTGACGAAGCTGGTGGCTTCCAAGGTCTGCAGCCCGGTCGCGGACAGCCGGTCGATCAGTTCGATCTTGGCGGCCGTGGGCACGAGGGTGGATTCGTTCTGGAGTCCGTCGCGCGGACCGACCTCGACGATGCGCACCTGCCCGGGAAGCGTCACCTCAGTCCTCCAGGGTGACCAGCACGGCGTCGGCATCGACGAAGTCACCCTCGCGGGCGAGCACCTCCGCGACCACGCCGTCGCGCGGCGCCTTGAGCGCGAGTTCCATCTTCATCGCCTCCATGACCAGCAGTTCCTGCCCCTCGTCGACGCGGTCGCCGGGCGTCACCCTGGTGACCACGATACGCCCCGGCATCGGCGCCGCAACCCGGTTGCCACCCCCGGCCTCGCCGCTGCGCGTGGACTCGTAGGCGGCGATGCGCTCGAAGCGCCAGCGGCGGCGGCCATCGTGGACCAGGATGGCACTGCCCTCGGCGTCGATCGGAAAGCGCATTCCCCGCCCGTTGAAACGTGCTTGCAGGGCCCCGGAGGCCACCGTGGCGCCCTCGACCAGCAGCGGCTCACCGCCCTCGAAGCCGATGCGGTAATCACCGCCGGCGCCGTGCGCGACCACCACGTGGCGCGCCTCGCCTTCGCCCAGGACCACCCGGCGCAGGCCGGCATGGCCCAGGCGCCAGCCATCGGCGATCGCCCAGGGCGAGCCGGGGTCGCTGCTGCCGGCCGCCGCGCAGCGGGCGTCGGCTTCGGCGCCGAGCAGCATCGCCACCGCGGCGGCGGCGCGCGCTTCGGCATGGCCCTGCGCGTGCGCGTCGCTGTCGCCGATGAACTCGTCGAGGTGGCGATCGAGATAGCCCGTATCGATGCGGCCCTCGACCACGGCCGGATGCCGCGCCAGGCGCTCGAGGAAGGCGATGTTCGACTTCGGCCCTTCCACCACGCAGCCGGCCAATGCCGAGCGCAGGCGCGCCAGTGCGCCGTCGCGGTCCGCGGCGTGGACGATGAGCTTGGCGATCATCGGATCGTAGAAGATCGAGACCACGTCGCCCTCGACCACGCCCGAATCGATGCGCACGCCCTCGGCATTGGCCGGAAGGCGCAGGCGCTGCAGGCGGCCCGAGCCGGGCAGGAAGCCGGCATCGGGATCCTCCGCGTACAGGCGCACTTCGATCGCATGCCCGCGCTGCGGGATCTCGTCCTGCACCAGCGGCAGCGTCTCACCTGCGGCCACCCGCAGCTGCCACTCGACCAGGTCGAGGCCGGTCACCATCTCGGTCACCGGATGCTCCACCTGCAGCCGCGTGTTGATCTCCATGAAGAAGAAGTCGCCCGACGGCGCCACGATGAACTCCACCGTGCCGGCGTTGGCATAGCCGATCGCGCGCGCGGCCAGCACCGCCGCCTCGCCCATGCGCGCGCGCAGCTCCGGCGTCAGGAAGGGCGAGGGCGCCTCTTCCAGCACCTTCTGGTAGCGGCGCTGCGCCGAGCACTCGCGCTCGTTCAAATGGATGGTGTTGCCCTGCGAATCCGCGAACACCTGGATCTCGATGTGCCGCGGCGACTCGATGTAGCGCTCCAGCAGCACGCGGTCGCGGCCGAAGGCGTTGCGCGCCTCGCGCTGGCAGCTTTCCAGCGCTGGCAGGAATTCATCGGCCGCGCGCACGATGCGCATGCCCTTGCCGCCACCGCCGAACGCGGCCTTGATCATCAGCGGGAAGCCGACGCGCCCGGCCTCGCGCGCGAGCAGCTCCGGCGCCTGCTCCTCGCCCGTGTAGCCTGGCACCACCGGCACCCCGGCCGCGGCCATCAGGTCCTTCGCGCCGGCCTTGCTGCCCATGCGCCGCATCGACTCCGCCTTCGGCCCGATGAACACCATCCCCGCGGCCTCGACCGCATCCGCGAAATCCGCGTTCTCGCTCAGGAACCCGTAGCCCGGATGGATCGCCTGCGCGCCGCTGGCCAGCGCCGCTTCGATGATCGCGTCGCCGCGCAGGTAGCTGTCCTGCGGGCGCGGCCCACCGATCGGGTACGCCTCATCGGCCAGGCGCACGTGCTGCGCCGTGGCATCGGCCTCCGAATACACGGCGACCGTGGCGATGCCGAGCCGGCGCGCGGTGCGGATGACGCGGCAGGCGATTTCGCCGCGGTTGGCGATGAGGATTTTGGAGAGCATTTTTTTGGCCACGGATTTGCGCGGATAAGAGCGGATTTACACGGATAAAGCAGAAGAGAGTCTAAGAGAAAACGCGGCGGCGGAATTCGGGACGCGGACCGAAGTTGAGAAGAAGGCCAAGGCGGATGCCGGTGGCCTTCAGGTAATTGATGAGTTGGGCTTCATGCGCGGGAGCGATCCGGAGGACTGCCTTGATTTCGATGAGGAGATGATCGTTGACGAGCATGTCGGCCCTGAACTCCCCAACCACGCGGTCATGGAATCGCACGTCAACGGGCACCTGCCGCCTGACCTCGAAGCCGCACTCCTCGAGTCTGATGGCCAGTGCCGCTTCATACACGCTCTCGAGAAAGCCATGCCCCAGCTCGTTGTACGTATCGAAGAAGGCCCCGATCACCTTCCCGCTGATCCCGCCCAGCACCAACCCACCACCGGCCGCATCCATGCGTCCCCTCCACAAAGCCATGACCCACTCTAAACCGCTCTATCCGTGAAAATCCGCTCTTATCCGCGCAAATCCGTGGCAAAAATCTCTTTTCACTGCACCCAAGATGGTTTGCGCTTGTCGAGAAACGCCCCCAAGCCCTCCTGGCCTTCGGCGGAGACGCGCAGGTTGGCGATGAGTGCGGCGTTGTCGTGGTCGAGGCGGTCGCGGTCGTTGGTGGCTGCGACGTGGCGGACCAGGCGCTTCGCGTCAGCCGAGGCGTGGGGAGCGGCCTTGAGCAGCAGCTTGAGCTGGCGGTCGATGGCTGCGTCCAGCTCATCCGCGGCCACCACTTCATGCAGCAGGCCGATGCGCAGGGCCTCGGCCGCGTCGAAGATCTCGGCCGTGGCGAAGTAGCGGCGCGCGTTGCGCGTGCCGATGGCGGCGATGACGTAGGGCGAGATCACCGCCGGCAGCAGGCCCAGGCGGCTTTCGGTCAGGCCGAACTTGGCTTCTTCCGCGGCGATGGCGATGTCGCAGCAGGCCACCAGGCCCACGCCGCCGCCGAAGGCCGCGCCCTGCACCCGCGCGATGGTCGGCTTGGGCAGCTCGTCGAGCGTGCGCATCAGCTTTGCCAGGCGCAGCGAGTCCTCGCGGTTGGCGTCCTCGCTGGCGCCGGCCATGCCGCGCATCCAGTTGAGGTCGGCGCCGGCCGAGAACGAGGCGCCCGACCCTTCGAGCACCACCGCCCGCACCGCCTCGTCGCGTCCCAGGTCCTCGAGCGCCGCGGTCAGTCCGGCGATCAGGGCGTCGTCGAAGGCGTTGTGGAGGGCGGGGCGGTCCATGCACAGGTGCGCGACTGCGCCGTGCCGGGTCAGGGTGAGGTTTGCCGACATCGTCAGGGCTCCACGGAAGAGTCCGGATGATAGCGGTGGCAGCTCCGGACGGCGCTATAATGAGAACAGTTCCCATCTGGACCCGCCCGTGAGGCTCACAGAACTTCCGCGCCAGGTGCGCGGCGTGGTCGAGCGCGTGGAAGCGCGCTCCGGGAACGATGTCATCGCACGGCGCCTGCGGGACCTGGGCTTCGTTGCCGGGGAAGAGGTGCGGATCACCGCCACCGGACCCCTCGGCGCCGAACCGCTGCTGGTGCAGGTGGGCTACACGCGCTTCGCGCTGCGCCGGGCCGAGGCCGCCCGCGTGGTGCTCGCGGACATCGAGCAGCCATGAGCGCGGGTACGGGACTGATCCCGCGCCTGGCCCTGGTCGGCAATCCCAACTGCGGCAAGACCGCTCTGTTCAACCAGCTCACCGGCAGCCGGCAGAAGGTCGCGAACTACAGCGGCGTCACCGTCGAGCGCAAGGAAGGGCGGCTGCTCGCACCCTCGGGCCGCGCCTACGCCGTGCTCGACCTGCCAGGTGCCTACAGCCTGGTGCCGTCGAGCCTGGACGAAGCGATCACCCGCGACCTCTGCCGCGGTTTCTATCCCGGCGAGCCTGCGCCCGACGTCATCATCTGCGTGGTCGACGCCACCAACCTGCGCCTGCACCTGCGCTTCGCGCTCGAGGTGCGCGAGCTCGGCCTGCCGATGGTGCTGGCGCTGAACATGGTCGATGTCGCCCGGCGCCGTGGCGTGCGCGTGGACCGTGCCGCGCTCGAAGCCGAACTCGGCGTGCCGGTGGTCGAGACCGTGGCCGTGCGCCGCAATGGCACAGGTGCACTGGTCGAACAGATCGAGGCCATGGCGCGCACTCCACGCCCGCCCGCCGCGCGCCTGGGCCAGGCCGGCGCGTCGGCCGGCGAGGATGCGCTGCACGCAGAGACGCGGCGCCTGCTCACGCTCGCCGTCAGCATGCCCGCGCGCACTGCGCGCATCGACGACGCGCTTGACCGCTGGCTGCTGCATCCGGTGTTCGGCCTGATGGCGCTGGCTGCGGTGATGTTCCTCATCTTCCAGGCGGTGTACGCCTGGGCAACGCCGGCGATGGACCTGATCGAGGCCGGTACCGCGTGGCTGGGCGGCGCCGTGGGCGCCACGCTTCCCGAGGGTCCGCTACGGAGCTTGCTGGTCGATGGCCTCATCGCCGGGCTTGGTGGCGTGGTCGTGTTCCTGCCGCAGATCCTGGTGCTGTTCGCCTTCATCCTGGCGCTGGAGGAATCCGGCTATCTGCCGCGCGCGGCCTTCCTGCTCGACCGCATGATGGCCGCCGCCGGCCTGTCCGGTCGCTCCTTCATCCCCTTGCTGTCGAGCTTTGCCTGCGCGGTGCCCGGGATCATGTCCACGCGTTCGATCCAGGACCCGCGTGACCGCATCGCCACGATCATGGTCGCGCCGCTGATGACCTGTTCGGCGCGGTTGCCGGTGTACGCGCTGCTCATCGGCGCCTTCATTCCCCGTCAGGCCGTGGCCGGCCTGTTCAACCTGCAGGGGCTGGTGCTGTTCGGCCTGTACATGGCGGGCATCCTCAGTGCGCTGGCCGTGTCGTGGATGATGAAGCGCTGGCGCCGCGACCAGGGCGAGCATGCGCTGATGCTCGAGTTGCCCTCGTACCGGCTGCCGCATCCGCGCGACCTGCTGATCGGCCTGTACGAGCGCGGCATGATTTTCCTCAAGCGCGTGGGCGGGATCATCTTCGCGCTCACCGTGCTGCTGTGGTTCCTGCTGTCGTTCCCCGGCGCGCCTGAAGGCGCCACCGGCGCGGCGATCGACTACAGCTTCGCCGGCCGCATCGGCCACGCGCTGGCGGCGGTGTTCGCGCCGATCGGCTTCAACTGGCAGATCTGCATCGCGCTGATCCCGGGCCTGGCGGCACGCGAGGTCGCGGTGTCCTCGCTGGCGACGGTATACGCGCTGTCGGCGGCGGACGACGAGGCGGCCAGCGCGGCGCTGCTGCCCGTGATCAGCGATGGCTGGTCACTGGCCACGGGCCTGTCGCTGCTGGTGTGGTTCATCTACGCGCCGCAGTGCATCGCGACCTGGGCGGCGATCCGCCGCGAAACCGGTTCGTGGAAGCTGATGGCCGGCAATGCCGCGTTCCTGTTCGCGCTCGCCTACCTGGCGTCGCTGTTCACCTATCAGCTTGCCGCGGCCCTGGGGGCAGGCTGATGGAGCCCGGCCTCGTGCTGCAGTACGTGGTGGTCGCGGTGGTTGTCGCGCTCAGCGCAATGATGGTGCTGCGACGGCAGTTCCCGGCGGCGGCGCGCCGGATGCGCGTGGCGCTGGCGATCCCCATGGTGCGCGAGGGCAGGCCGGCGTGGCTGCGGGCGGTGGGGCGCAGGATCGCGCCGCCCGTGCTTGCAGGCGGGGCGGGCTGCGGAAGCTGCGGGGGCTGCGATTGAGCAGCCCCGCAGTCCAGGTCAGTGCCGCGAGGTGGGCTTCTTCGGCATGCGGCGCATGTCGTTGGTGGGCATGAGCTCAACCGCCAGGGTGAAGGTGCGGGCGTCGCCGGGGTGGATGGCGCCGACGCCAACCACCTGGTGCGAGACCTCGGTGCCTTCATCATCGCGGATGGTCAGCACCACCGAGTACTCCCACGCGCCGCCTTCTGAAGGATGTCGGATCTCGCCCTCCACCTGCAGCGCGCGGGTGACCTGGGCCGGCTCGGACTTGTCTTCGAAGCGCAGGTAGTGGCGGCACGACGGACAGACCGTCGCGCTCTCCAGGATGGTGGTCTTGCAGTGGGGGCAGGTGCGCGTGGCACCTGCCGCACCGGGTCGTGCGCTCACTGGACGACGTCGATGCCGGGCTTGTCCTTCTGCGACTTGTCGTCCTTGGCCTTGCCGGCGACGGCGCCGTCGTCCCAGCCGCACTCGACGTTGCCGCGAATGCGCGAGCCGGAAGCGACGGTGAGGGTGCCGGCCTTGACGTCGCCGATCAGCACGGCGGAAGGCTGCAGCTCGACGCGCTCGGCGGACTCGATGTTGCCTTCGAGCTCGCCGGCCACGGTCACGCGCTTGGCGCGCACGCCGCCATTGAGTCGGGCGCCGCTGTCGATGGTCAGGTCGCCTTCGACGTTGACGTCGCCCTTGAACTTGCCGGCGATGCGGACATGGCCGCTGCCGGAGATCTTGCCCTCGATGGTGAGGTCGGAGGCGATCACGGATTCCTTGGCCTGTGGTGCCGCCGCTGGGGCCGGGCGGGTGGTCTGGAACGGGACTTCGGCCGGCTGGAAGTCGGCGACGGCGGGGCTTGGCTCGCGCGCGGGCGGGGTGGAGTCCTTGCCGAAGGGCAGGGAGCTGTCTTTCTTGGCGGAGCCTTGCGGGAAGATGGCCATGGCGCGGTGTTTTCCTCGGTGCAGTCGGGGGGTAGGGGAACTCCGACATTAGCACGCGGCCGCCTTCACACGCCTGTGACGTGGCTCACCAAATCCGAAGCCCGACAAGGACTTAGCGACGTCGACTGAGTGGATTCCCGCCCTTTCGGCGCTCCTACATTCGGAAGACGCCGAAGCGGGCGGGTTCGATCGGCGCGTTCAGCGAGGCGGAGAGGCTCAGCCCAAGCACCCGCCGGGTATCGGCGGGGTCGATGATGCCGTCGTCCCAAAGCCGCGCGGTGGAGTACCACGGGCTGCCCTGGTGTTCGTACTGATCGCGGATCGGTGCCTTGAAGGCGGCTTCCTCGTCGCCGCTCCAGTCGCCGCCGCGGGCTTCGATGCCGTCGCGCTTCACCGTGGCCAGCACGCTCGCCGCCTGCTCGCCGCCCATGACGCTGATGCGCGCGTTCGGCCACATCCACAGGAAGCGGCCGCCGTAGGCGCGGCCGCACATCGCATAGTTGCCGGCGCCGAAGCTGCCGCCGATGACCACGGTGAACTTGGGCACGCTCGAGCACGCCACGGCCGTCACCATCTTCGCGCCGTCCTTGGCGATGCCGGCGTTCTCGTACTTGCGGCCGACCATGAAGCCGGTGATGTTCTGCAGGAACACCAGCGGAATGCCGCGCTGGTTGCACAGCTCGATGAAGTGCGCGCCCTTGAGCGCCGACTCCGAGAACAGGATGCCGTTGTTGGCGACGATGCCGACCGGATAGCCGTGCAGGTGCGCGAAGCCGGTGACGAGCGTCTTGCCGTAGCGCGCCTTGAACTCCTGGAACTCGCTGCCGTCGACGATGCGCGCGATCACCTCGCGGATGTCGAACGGGCGGCGCGTGTCCTTCGGCACGATGCCGTACAGCTCCTCGGCTGCGAACAGCGGTTCCACCACCGGGCGCGTGGCCACCCGCAAGACCTTGCGGCGGTTGAACGTGCCGACGATGTCCCGCGCGATCTGCAGCGCATGGCGGTCGTCCTCGGCGAAATGATCGGCCACGCCGGACACGGACGTGTGCACGTCGGCACCGCCCAGCGATTCGGCATCGACCACTTCGCCGGTAGCCGCCTTCACCAGCGGCGGGCCGCCGAGGAAGATCGTGCCCTGTTCCTTGACGATCACCGACTCGTCGCACATCGCCGGCACGTATGCGCCCCCGGCGGTGCACGAGCCCATCACCACCGCCACCTGCGGGATGTTCTCGGCGCTCATGCGCGCCTGGTTGTAGAAGATGCGGCCGAAGTGCTCCTTGTCGGGGAAGACCTCGTCCTGCAGCGGCAGGAACGCGCCGCCGGAGTCGACCAGGTACACGCAGGGCAGGTGGTTCTCGCGCGCCACTTCCTGCGCGCGCAGGTGCTTCTTCACCGTCATCGGGAAGTAGGTGCCGCCCTTGACCGTGGCGTCGTTGGCCACGACCACGACCTCCTGTCCCATCACCCGGCCGATGCCGCAGACCATGCCGGCCGCGGGCGCGGCGCCGTCGTACATCTCTTCGGCGGCCAGCGGTGCGAGCTCGAGGAAGGGCGAGCCCGGGTCGAGCAGGGCGGCGATGCGCTCGCGCGGGAGCAGCTTGCCGCGCGCAACGTGCCGGTCACGCGCCTTTTCGCCACCGCCGTCGGCGGCACGCGCCAGGCGGGCGTCGAGTTCGTCCACCAGAGCGCGGTGCCAGGCGACGTTGTCCTGGAAGTCCTGCGAGCGCGGATCGAGGCTGGAACCAAGTGCGGGCATGCGGTGGCCGGTCGAGTGCGTGGAAGGCGCAACAGCATACCGGGAGCGTTCCCGCGCGTGGCCGGGCACAAAAAAAGGGTTCTTCTCCCAACTGAGGGAATGGCGCGATAGCGCGGGTGCCGGGTGCCAAGGCCCTTGAGCGCTCA
>NZ_JBSVRQ010000004.1:0-198983 GCF_054072735.1 Luteimonas sp. A649
ATGAGCACTCAAGGGCCTTGGCACCCGGCGCCCGAGAGGATCAATGGCGCGCCATTCCCTCAGTTGGGAGATGAACCCGAAAACAGCCTCGATGGCTGCACGAAGCAGGCGGCACGGAGCGCCGCGGACCCGCCGGCAGCGTTTCGATCCGTGGCTAGATCGGCTGTACCCGGAACTTCCGTCCCTTGATCTTCCCGGCGCGCAGGCGCTCGAGTGCCTGCGTGGCCTTGCCGCGCGCGATGGCGACGTAGCTGCGAGTGGCGAAGACGTCGATCTTGCCGATCGCGTCCTTGTGCAGGCCGGCGTCGCCGGTCAGGGCACCGACGATGTCGCCGGGGCGCAGCTTGTCGCCGCGGCCGGCGTCGATGCGGAGCGTGGCCATCGCGGGTGTGGGCACGTTGGTGGCCTTGCCCGACAGCGGCGCCACGCTTTCCCAGCGCAAGGGCTTGCCTTGGCGTTCGGCGACGAGATCCGCGCGCGGGCGTTCGCGCGGCGTGACCAGGCTCAGCGCCAGACCGGCGCGCCCGGCGCGTCCGGTACGGCCGACGCGGTGCAGGTAGGTGTCGACGTCGGTGGGCAGTTCGTAGTTCACCACCGCGCCGATGTCTTCGACGTCCAGGCCGCGCGCGGCGACGTCGCTGGCCACCAGCACGCTGCAGCTGCGGTTGGCGAACTGCAGCAGCACCTCGTCGCGGTCGCGCTGCTCCATGTCGCCGTGCAGGGCGAGCGCGGAGAAGCCGTAGTGTTCGAGCGATCCGACCACGTCCCGGGTATCGGCACGGGTGTTGCAGAACACCACCGCGGACTCCGGGTTGTGGCGCAGCAGCAGCGCGGCCAGCAGCGGCGCGCGGCGCGCCGGGTCGGCCTCGAAGAACAGCTGTTCGATTGCGGCCGGCTGGGCGCCGCCGTCGATGCTGACCTCCAGCGGCTCGCGCAGCATGGCCTGGCCCAGCGCGCGGATCGCGTCGGGGAAGGTGGCCGAGAACAGCAGGCCCTGGCGGTCCTTCGGCGTGCGCTTCACCAGGTCGCGGATGTCGTCCTCGAAGCCCATGTCGAGCATGCGGTCGGCTTCATCCAGCACCAGGGTGCGCACGGACTTCAGTGACAGCGCGCCCTTGGCGGCGAGCTCCTGGATGCGGCCGGGCGTGCCGACCACGACGTGCGGGGCGTGGGTGAGCGAGGCCAGCTGCGGGCCCAGCGGGATGCCGCCGCAGAGGATCGAGACCTTCAGGTTCGGGATGCCCAGCGCCAGCCGCCGCAGCTGCTTGCCGACCTGGTCCGCCAGTTCGCGCGTCGGGCACAGCACCAGCGCCTGGGTCGTGCCGAGCGCGGGATCGAGCCGGTGCAGCAGGCCGAGGCCGAAGGCGGCGGTCTTGCCGCTGCCGGTCGGTGCCTGCGCGATCACGTCGCGGCCTCCCAGGATCGCGGGCAGCGCCTGCGCCTGGATCGGGGTCATGGTGGTGAAGCCCAGGGCTTCGACGCCCTGCAGCAGGGCGGGTGGAACCTCGAGCGAGGCGAAATCGGGGGGCGTGGTCATGTGGACATGATGGCAGGCATCGCGGGTGCAGCCGTCAATCGCGTGCGATCGCGGCTATAGCCGCTCCCACAGGTGCAGGCATGGGATGTGGGTCTTGGGCGATCGCGGCTATAGCCGCTCCCACAAAAGTGTGGGAGCGGCGTGCCTGTCCCCGGCGGGGATCAGCCGGCCTTCTGCGACTCCACCCAGCGGTTCACGCGCCGCTCCAGCAGGTCCAGCGGCATCGCGCCGCCGCCCAGCACGGCGTCGTGGAAGCCGCGGATGTCGAAGGCTTCGCCCAGCTCGGCCTCGGCGTGCGCGCGCAGCTCCTGGATCCGGATCATGCCGACCTTGTACGCCGTCGCCTGGCCGGGGTTGACCAGGTAGCGCTGCACCTCGGACTTGATCGCGGCGTCGGGCACCGAGCTGTTGGCGCGGAAGTAGTCCACGGCCTGCTGCTCGGTCCAGCCCTTGGCGTGCATGCCGGTGTCGACCACCAGGCGGATCGCGCGCCACATCTCGGACATCAGGCGGCCGTATTCGGAATACGGGGTCTGGTAGGTGTCGGGCATCTCCTTCGCCAGCCACTCCGAGTACAGGCCCCAGCCCTCGGTGTAGGCGGTATCGAAGTTCTGGGTGCGGAAGGTCGGCACGCCGGTGAGTTCCTGCGCGATCGAGATCTGCATGTGATGGCCCGGCAGGCCCTCGTGGTACGCGATCACCTCGAGCTCGGTCTTGGGCATCGAGTCCATGTCCGACAGGTGCGCGTAGTACACGCCCGGGCGCGAGCCGTCGGGCGAGGCCGGGTTGTAGTGCTGCGCGGCGCCGTCCTGCTCGCGGAAGGCCTCCACGCGCTTCACCACCAGGTCCGCCTTGGGCAGCAGGCCGAAGTACTGCGGCAGGTACTGCTTGATGTTGTCGATGGCCGCGGTGGCATCGTCGATATAGGCCTGGCGGCCGGCGTCGGTATTGGGGTACAGGCGCGAGGGGTCGGCCTGGACGTGCTTGAAGAAGGCCTGCAGGTCGCCCTCGAAGCCGATCTGCGCCTGCACCTTCTCCAGTTCGCCGCGCAGGCGCGCGACTTCCGACAGGCCGAGTTCGTGGATCTGGTCGGCGGTCATGTCGGTGGAGGTATTTTCGTGGAGCTGGTACGCGTAGTACGCGGCGCCGTTGGGATGGGTCTGGCCGACGCCGGTGGGGTTCACCGAGGCCTTGGGCAGCTCTCCGGTGCCAAAGGCGATCAGGCGGTCATAGGCGGGCTTGACCGCTTCCAGCAGGGCCTTGCGGGCCTCGTCCTTCAGCTCGGCTGCGCGCTCCGGGGTGACCGTGCCGGCCTTGGCCAGCGCATCGGCCTTGGCCTGGGCGTCGGCCCACAGCGCGCTGTCGGCGCCGCCGTCGAATGGCGCGCCGCCCACCACCTTCTTCGACTGGTCGATCACGCCTTCCCAGGCGAACTTCGGCGGGCGGATGCCGTCGGCCGCGGCCTTGCCGGCGCGCTCGACCAGGGTGTCGAATACCTGCGGCAGCGCGCGCAGGCGCGAGACATAGGCCAGGTAGTCGGACTCGGTGTCGACGCGGTGGAAATTGATCATGAAGGTCGGGGCCATGCTGTGCATGCCGTTCATCTGGTCGAAGGCGTAGCCGTCGAGCAGGAAGGGCATGCCGTCGCGGGCGCTCTCGTACTGCTTCTTCCACAGGTCCCAGGACAGCTGCGCTTCGGGATCGAGGCGGTCGTAGTCGAAGCTCGACTCCATCTCCTTCACCGAGGCTTCCATCCAGTCCAGGCGCTTCTGGATGCCGGCATCGGACACGTCGTCGATCTGGTCGTACAGCTCCTTGCGGCCGAGGAAGGTCATGCGGATCGGGCTGAACTGCATCTGCTCCTCGAACTTCTCCTCGAACCAGGCATTGAGGCGCGCGGTCTCGGCTTCGCGCTCTTCCGCGGTCGCGGGGGCGGCCGTGGTGGTGGGGGTGGTCGGGGTGTCGGTGGCGGCGCGGTCGCAGGCGGCCAGGCCGAGCGGGAGGACCAGCGCCAGGGCGATGGCGAGGGGTGAGCGGGCGGAAGCTGGGCGCATTGCGGACTCTCCGGGAGGGTGGGACAACGCCGCATTGTGTGGCCGCCGCGCCCCCGCCGCCACGGCGGATGGTCATGACCGGCGCGGTACCATGTGCGGTCCAGGATCAGGAGCAACGCCATGGGCCAGCCCGATGATGAACAGCGCAACGGCGTGGGCCGCGGCGAGGCCGAGCAGGCCGTCCGTACCCTGCTGCGCTGGGCCGGCGACAACCCGACGCGCGAGGGCCTGCTCGATACGCCCAAGCGCGTGGTCGACGCCTATGGCGACTGGTTCAGCGGCTATGCCGAGGAGCCGCGCGAGTACCTCGAGCGCACCTTCGAAGAGGTCTGCGGCTACGACGAGATGATCGTGCTGCGCGACATCCAGTTCGAAAGCCACTGCGAGCACCACATGGCGCCGATCATCGGCAAGGCGCACGTCGGCTACCTGCCCGACGGCAAGGTGGTGGGCATCAGCAAGCTGGCGCGCGTGGTCGAGGCCTATGCGCGCCGCTTCCAGGTGCAGGAAAAGATGACCGCCCAGATCGCCAACGTGATCCAGGACGTGCTGAAGCCGCGCGGCGTGGGCGTGGTGGTCGAAGCCAGCCACGAATGCATGACCACCCGCGGCGTGCACAAGCGCGGCGTCAGCATGGTGACCTCGAAGATGGTCGGCGGCTTCCGCGACGACGCGCGCACGCGTCAGGAATTCCTGCGCTTTATCGGGGATCCGCGGGGGTAACCGGGTCTTCTTCGTCCATCGTCGGGTCGACCGGCGGCGGGCGGGTGGCGTCGTCCAGCGGGGTGTCGTCCGTGGGCGGCGGGAGCGGGTCCATCGGCGGGACTTCGGGGTCGGTGGGCATCGGCAGCGGATCGACGGGCGCGAGCTCGTGCAGCGGCTCCGCCTCCGACAGGGGCGCGGGGTCCGTGGTGCCTGCAGCGGGCACGTTTGCCGACGGCAGTTCGTCCACCGGTGTGTAGGCTTCGCTCGGGTCGCTGCAGGCGCTCAGTGACAGCGCCAGGGCGGCAAGGGCGGCGGGTAGCAGTCGCGTCATCGCGGCGGTCCTCTCGGGGGTGGGCCTGCGCGAAGTATCGTGAACGCGGCGTGTTCGGGGCGTGTTCGCCGCCGGGCCGCTCGTGGCAGGTATCGCCGCCATGGCGGTCCCGCATCCGCGGCACCGCCTTGATCGCCGAGCGTCCGGCATGCACGCTGCGGGGCACCGCACCCTCGAACGGAATCACGCCATGCGCTTCGCCCTTGCCCTCTGTGCCGCCGCGTTCGTGCTCGCCGGCTG
The DNA here is from genome assembly GCF_054072735.1 of Luteimonas sp. A649. Taxonomy (NCBI): domain Bacteria; kingdom Pseudomonadati; phylum Pseudomonadota; class Gammaproteobacteria; order Lysobacterales; family Lysobacteraceae; genus Luteimonas; species Luteimonas sp. A649. The sequence goes on from NZ_JBSVRQ010000004.1 coordinate 4,868, forward strand.
CGCCGGCATGTCCGAGTACCACGACACCAACGCCGCGGTCGATGCCAATCCGATGTGCGTGAGCCGCCCCGATCGCCCCGGCGAGCCGGTGTCGCGGGACTGCGAGCGCAGGAGCGAGGGCAGCATCAGCTCCAGGCGCGAAAGCCAGCCGGTCGACTTCCGCAAGGACCAGGACGACTGAGCCCGGCTCAGGCGTCGGGCGGCGTCACAGGAAGCAGCGCCCAGAACGGCACGCCTGCGCGTGCGTGGGCGGTCGCGGCCTCGTCCAGGATATCCAGCAGCGTGGCGAAGTCGTCCGGCGCGGCATCGCGCAGGTCGGCGCAGTGGTCGAGCAGCAGCACGTAGCCGGGCGCGGGCAGCCAGGACAGGTCGCCCAGGCTGTCGGCGAGCGCATCCCAGTTGCCGCCGAAGGTGGCGGGGAACTGCAGCGCTTCGGCGATCTGGTCGAGCAGGGCGTCCTTGTCGTCGGCGGCCGCCAGGTTGGCCACGGCAACGGTGAAGTCGAGCGCGTTGGCGGCTTCGACCAGGGCCGCGCGGTCACGGATGTCGACGAAATAGGCCGCGGCCTGGCTGGCGTCGGCCAGCAGGCTGCCGAGTTCGATGTCGATCATGGGCGGTCCCTGCGCTGGAAGGCGCGGAAGCTGCGGTAGTGGTCGGCGGTGTAATACCACTCGGCGGGCGGATCGCCGCCGGTGACGATGCGCCGGGCGCCGCGGTGGCCAAGCCCGGGGGTGTCGACGGTGTATTCGCGGTAGTGGCCGCGCTGGCGCTCGGGCAGCAGGCGCTCGCGGTTCTGGAACACGCTGCCGTCCTGGCGATGCGGGAAGGGGCCGCCGCGATCGATCAGGGCCAGGGTGGCGTGGGCCTCGGCGGGCAGGAAGGCGAGTGCGGGGTCGGACCGGGTGCCGCCATCGCCGCGCGCTGGCGGCGGCAGGGTGGGTGCGCTGTCCGGCAGCGCGTGCGTGTCCGCGGCCGGTGGCAGGCCTGGGCCGCTTTCGCGCTCCAGCACCTGCCACATGCCGAACAGGCACAGGGCCGCGACCAGCCAGATCCAGCTGCGCGGTGTCGTTCCCCTGGCCTTCCCCCGTGCCATGGTCCCGCGTCAGCCGCAGGTGGCCCGCGTGATCACGCCCTTGTCGTCCAGGTGCAGGTTCAGGCGTCCTTCGCGGTAGTCCATGGTCACCGCCATGCCCGGCCGGATGACGCGCACGCCGCGGGCGCCGGCGGCCGATTTCGCCTGCTCGGCAACGGCTTCGGTAATGGACTGGCCGACGAACGCGGCGGCGGCCTTGTCGTCGCAGCTGCCGCTCACACCGTCGATGACGGTGGGCGGCGGGCGGTCGGCCGCGGGTTCGCGCGCGGTCGAGCAGGCGGCGACCATGCAGGCCAGCGGTGCCACCAGCAGGGCGGCAAGGGTGCGGGCGGGGCGGTGATCGTGCATTGGGGAGTCCTCGCGGTCGGTGTTGGATCATGCCGCAACTGCGGCGCGTGCGTTTTTCAGTCCTCGCCGGGATCGGGCCCGGGTTCGGCCGTGCCGATGCGGCGTTCCAGGCGGCGGAACACGGCCAGCACCAGCACGCACAGCAGCGACGCGCCGAACGCCAGCAGGTAGTTGCCGAGGCCGGCGGCGATGCCGATGGCGGCGGCCATCAGCAGCGAGCTGGCGGTGGTCAGGCCGTGCACCTGCTCCTTGCCGCGGGCGCGCAGGATGGCGCCGGCGCCGACGAAGCCGACGGCGGCGACCACGGCCTCGATCAGTCGGCCGGGATCGATGCGCAGCAGGTCGCGGTACTGCTCCTGGGCAAAGTGCTGGGCGACCACGTCGCCGAGGCCGACGATCAGCGCCGCGGCGCCGGCGATCATCATGTGCGTGCGCAAGCCGGCGGAATGGTGGCCGAGCTCGCGTTCGATGCCGAGCACGCCGCCCAGCGCCATCGCGGCGGCCACGCGCAGCAGGATCCAGAGTTCGCCATCGTGCAGGGCTTCCATCGCGGTCGTTCCGGTTGCGGACGGTTGATGACAACGCAGTGGCGGTCTGTTGGCCGTGAAGCCGTGGCGCCGCGCGCTGTCGTTCATGCGGCGTGACGGTTCGCGGTGTGGGTGCGTGCCTACAATCCGGCGAGTCGAATCCGGAGCTTGCGATGCGTCTTTTCCCTGCCCTTGCAGCGCTGTTGTTGGCCTTGCCCGCGTCACTGGCTTTGGCGCAGGACGCCATGCCCGCCGCTGCGCCGGCAGGGCCGACACCGGCAGTCGATGATGCTGCGCCAGCCGCCGCTGATGCATCGGCTCCAAAGGTGCCGCAGGCACCCGCGCAGCCGGTGGCCTCCGCGGCCGAGCTGGCTACCTTCACGGGCTGCATGGCACGCGTGCGCGGCTCAGCCGGCACCAAGGGCGTCGACGGCGCCAGCTTCGACCGCCTGACCGCGGATCTCGCGCCGGACATGACGGTGCTGCCGCTGCTCGACCAGCAGCCCGAGTTCACCACGCCGATCTGGGACTACCTGGCGGCGCTGGTCGACCGGCAGCGCGTGGACGACGGGCTGGCCATGCTCACCGCGCATGCCGACACCCTGGCGCGGGTGCAGGCGGAGTACGGCGTCGACCCGGCGACGGTGGTGGCGGTGTGGGGCGTGGAGAGCGACTACGGGCGCAGCTTCGGCAAGCGGCCGCTGCTGACGTCGCTGTCGACGCTGTCGTGCTTCGGGCGACGGCAGCCGTTCTTCCAGGGCGAGCTGATCGCGACCCTGCAGCTGCTGGCGCGCGGGGACCTGGTCGATCCGGGCATCACCGGCTCGTGGGCGGGGGCGTTCGGGCATACGCAGTTCATGCCGACCACCTACCAGCGGATCGCGGTGGACTTCGATGGCGACGGGCGCCGCGACCTGGTCGGCAGCATCCCGGATGCGCTGGGATCGACGGCGAACTACCTGAAAAAGTCAGGTTGGCGCAACGGCGAACCGTGGGGCTACGAGGTGGCGTTGCCGCAAGGCTTCAACGCCACGCAGGCGGGTCGGACGAATCGCAAACCGCTGTCGGAGTGGGTGAAGCAGGGCGTGACGCGCGTAGATGGCAGTGCGATCGGTGGCGTGGCTGCGGATGCGCGCGCGGCGGTGATCCTGCCTGCGGGCGCGGCGGGGCCGGCGTTCGTGGTGTTCAAGAACTTCGATGCGATCTATTCGTACAACGCGGCGGAAAGCTATGCCCTGGCGATCGCGCACCTGGCCGACCGGCTGCGCGGCGGCGGCGGATTCGCAAAGGCGTGGCCGACGGATGATCCCGGGATCGGGCGGGCGGAGCGGCGTGAACTGCAGGCGCTGCTGCTGGCGCACGGGCATGCGATCGGCGAGGCCGACGGCATGGTGGGCACGCTGACGCGGCGTGCGATCGCGCAGGAGCAGGCGCGGCTGGGGATGGCGCCGGCGGATGGGCGCGCTGGACTGCGGATCCTGGAGGCGTTGCGGCGCGAAGGAGCTGTGCGGACGCCCTGACCGTCATCAGTCGCGGTCGGGGGCCCCGAGCGGGAAGAGCGGGCGGTAGGGCCGGGCTTCGTCGACCGCACGCGCGATGGAGGGGTGGGCGAGCAGCCGGGCGCGGTACGCGCGGAGCGTGGGGAAGGCGTCGGGGATCGGGTGGGTCCAGTCGGCGTAGAAGAGCGACGGAGCGGCCGCGCAGTCGGCGAGGGTGAAGTCGGGCCCGGTGGCCCAGGTCCGGCCTGCCAGGTGTCCATCCAGCCAGGCATAGGCGCGGTCCAGGCGTTCGCGGGCGATGTCGAGGCCTGCTTCGGGCGGCACGGGCAGGCGGCCGAGGGCGGCTTCGACCGCGATCTGCATGGCGTCCATGACGTGGAGGTCGAAGAAGCGGTCGAGGAAGCGGACGTCGAGCGCGGCCATCGGGTCGGCGGGGATGAGGCGCGCGGGGCCGGGATGGGATAGCTGCAGGTACTCGATGATGATGCTGGTCTCGACGAGCTGCCGGTCGCCGTCGACCAGCAGCGGGAACTTGCGCAGGGGCCAGCGCTGCAACCAGTCGGCGGTGTGCTCCGGCGTGTCCGGGCCGATGGTGCGGAACTCGAACGCGGTGCCGTTCTCGTAGAGGGCGATGAGGACCTTCTGGGTGTAGGACGAGAAGGGGTGGCCGTAGAGTGCGAGGGGCATCGGGGTGTCCTTGCAGATCGTGCGGGGCGGAGCCGCGATTGCGGGGCCGGAGGTGGTCCGAAGCGTGCGCCGGCTGGTTTCGGCGGGCAAGGGCGGTCCGTCACGGAACCGCATGCGACAGAATGGTGCCGTTGCCGAACCGGATGATTCCCATGGTGCGATTGTTGGGTGCGATGTTCGCGGGCCTGCTCCTTGGCGCTTGCAGCGGCGATGCGCCGCCCGCGGCGGACGAGGGCGCGGGCGCGGGCGTGGCACAGCCTGCGGCGATGGCGCCGGGGGCGATCAGCAGCGACAGGCTTGCCGCGCATCTGCGCATGCTGGCCCTCCGACGCGTTCGCAGGCCGCGCGCCGGACACGCCCGGCGAAGAGAAGACGGTGGCCTACATCAGCGAACAGTTCGCGGCGGCGGGTCTCCAGCCCGCGGGCGAAGCGGGCGGCTGGATGCAAGCCGTCACGCTGGAGCGGACACAGATCGCGGGTCCGGTGACGTCGTCGTTCACGATCGGCGACGCGGTGTGGGACCTGGCCAACGCCGAGGACATCGCGCTGGAGACGTTGCATCCGTCGGGCCGCGTGGACCTGCGCGACGTGCCGTTGGTGTTCGCCGGCTACGGCATCACCGCGCCGGAGCTGGACTGGGACGACTACGCCGGCCTGGACGTGCGCGGCAAGATCGTGGTGGTGCTGGTCAACGATCCCGACTTCGAAACGGAGCCCGGGCGCTTCGGCGGCCCTGCGATGACGTGGTATGGGCGCTGGGCCTACAAGTACATCGAGGCGGCGAAGCGCGGCGCTGCGGGCGTGCTGATCGTGCACGAGACCGAACCGGCGGCGTATCCATGGGCGACGGTGCGCAACGGGCGCCTGGCGCCGCAGTTCGACATCGTGCGCGACGACGCGGCCGCGCATCACCTGCCGGTACGTGGCTGGATCCAGCGCGCGACGGCCGAGCGCCTGTTCGCGGACGCGGGGCTGTCGTTCGATGAGGCGAAGCGTGAAGCGCAGCAGCACGGCTTCCGGGCGCGCGCGCTGGGTGATGCGACGTTCTCGGCGGCGTTCGATGTCGAGCGCAACCGCATCACCAGCCGCAACGTGGTGGGGCTGCTTCCCGGCGACGACCGCGCCGACGAGACTGTGATTGTCTCCGGGCACTGGGACAGCTTCGGCATCGGTGATCCCGACGACAGCGGCGACGCGATCATCAACGGCGCGGTCGACAACGCGACCGCGATCGCGTCGATGATCGAGATCGCGCGGGTAATGGCCGAAGGGCCGCCGCCGGCGCGCAGCGTGCTGTTCATCGCGCTGACCGCCGAGGAAAGCGGGCTGCTGGGCGCGACGTACTACGCCGCCAAGCCGCTGCGCCCGCTGGCCACGACGGCCGCGGCGATCAACATGGAGATGTGGAGCCCCGACGGGCCGACGCGCGACATCTCGAGCTGGGGCCTGGGCAAGGTCTCGCTGGAGCGTGACCTGCAAGCGGCGGCAGAGGCCGAAGGGCGCACGTATTCCAGCGACCCGAACCTCGAGGCCGGCTTCTTCTACCGCGCCGACCATTTCGCGTTTGCGCAGGCCGGCGTGCCCGCCATCACCGTGGGACCGGGCATGGACCAGGTCGATGGCGGCGTGGCCGGCGGCATGGCTGCGCGCGCGGACTACTTCGCCAAGCGCTACCACCAGCCCGGCGACGACTTCGATGACGGCTGGGACATGCGCGGGCCGGTCGCGGATACCGAAGTGGTGCTGCGGCTGGTGCGTGAAGTCGCGGGTTCGGCCGGCTGGCCGGAGTGGGATGCCGACAGCGAGTTCCGCGGAGCGCGTGAGGCGAGTGCGTCGCAACGCGCGCAGGGCTCCCCGCGCGACTGAGGGCTCAGGCAGCAGCCGCGCGCGCGAGCCCGGTCACCACGCCCAGCGACGCGTCGCCGCGCACGATCTCCACGCCCGGGAACACCTCGCCCACCAGTGCCGGCACGTAGGGCGAGCGCGACATGCCGCCGGTGAGGTAGATCACTTCCGGCACCTCGATCGCGCCAGCGCTGGCCTCGCGCATGAGCGCGCGCAGCTGGGTGAGGAACGGCCGCTCGGCGGCGGCCTCGAGGTGCGCGTGGTCGATCGCGCAGGCCAGGCCCGGCTCGATGTAGTCGAGGTCGATGTCCACGCGCCCGGTGCCGCTCAGTTCGATCTTGGCCCGCTCGACCGCGCGGTTCAGGCGCACGGTGTGGCCGGCCTGCTGCAGCGCCATCAGGCGCGCGCCGTAGGGCGCCTCCACCTCGTCGAACACCGCGTTGCGGAAGTTGCCTTGGCGCTGCAGGTCCTGCACGTGCGACGCCTCGTAGAAGCGGTGCACGGGCGTGCGGGTGATGTTCTTGCCGAACAGCGGCATCACCCCGCGCATGCTCAGTTCCAGGTCCACGTCGGTACCGCCGACCGGCTCGCCCCAGGCCCCGTGGATCACCGGTGCCGGCGCATCGCCGCCCACCAGCGCCAGCGCCATGTCGGTCGTGCCGCCGCCGATGTCGAGGATCATCGTGCGGCACGCGCGCTGGCTGCGGCGGTGGAAGTCATAGGCGGCCGCGGCCGGTTCTTCCAGGAATTCGACGGCCTCGAATCCGGCTGCATGCGCGGCGTCGGTGAGGATCTCCAGCGCCTGCACGCCACCGCCCTCCTGCATCGAGCTGCGGAAGCGCACCGGACGGCCCATGACCGCCGAGCGCACGTCGGCGCCGAGCTGCGCGGAGGCGGTGCTGCGGATGTGGCGCAGCACGTGGGTGGCGATACCCAGCAGCACGTCGCGCGCGTGCGCCTCGAGCTTGTAGCCGAGCATCGATTTCGGCGAGACCACCAGGTGGCCCTCGCCGGCGGACAGGAAGGCATCGACCGCTTCGTCGCCGTACAGCGCGTCGTCGAGGTCGGCCTTGGCGTCCATCGCCTCGCGCACTTCGGCGGCGGCCCAGTTGCGGCGCACGGCGGCGATCGCCGCGCGGCGGATCTCGATATCGCTGCGCATGCGCAGCGTGGGCACCTGGGCGAGCGCGTCGGCGCGCAGGTGCGCCGGCTGCGCCATGGCCGCTTGCCGCAGGCGTTCGAGGCGCGCCATTTCGCGGGTCTGCTCGCCCTTGGCGCTGGTCATCCAGCGCGCCACCTCGTCCTGCAGCGCATCGGTCAGCTCGAACTTCTGCAGGTCCGGCAGCCGCTGCGGAAAGAACGCCGTGGTGCGGAACTGCTCCTGGTCGCCGAAGCGGATCAGCTGCACCTGGCCGTCCACCACGGCGCCCGCGGCCGAATAGCTCGTGCCGAAATCGATTCCAATCCGCATGTCCAACGCCTGCCCGTGCATTTACGAACGCCATTGTGACGGCGCCGCGCACGGATGCCGAGCGGCGAGCGCCGCCGCAGTGCGATTTGTATGCTGCAGACACCGAAGCCGGACACCGCCATGAGCCACGCCACTGCCAAACCCCATGCACCTTCCTGTGACCGCAATCGCGAGCCCATCCTCGCGGTGCTGCTCGAGCACTTCGCCGGCCGCAGCCGCGTGCTTGAAATCGCCAGCGGCACCGGCCAGCACGCGGTGCACTTCGCGGCTGCGATGCCGTGGCTTACCTGGCAGACCTCCGATGTCGCCGACAGCCTGCCCGGCATCCGCGCCTGGCTGGACGAAGCGAACCTGCCCAACACGCCGCCGCCGCTGGCGCTCGACGCGTTGCAGTCGCCCTGGCCGGCGGTCGATGCCGATGCGGTGTTCACCGCCAATTCCCTGCACATCATGGGCGTTGACGCGGTGGAGGCGTTCTTCCACGGCGTCGGGCAGGTGCTCGCAGGCGCACCAGGCGGCACGCTGGTGGCCTACGGCCCGTTCAACTACGCCGGCGCCTACAGCAGCGAAAGCAACCGCGACTTCGACGCCTGGCTGAAGGCGCGCGACCCGCGTTCGGGCATCCGCGACTTCGAGGTGGTGGATGCCCTCGCGGCCGATGCGGGACTCATGCTCCTGGCCGATGTGGCCATGCCGGCGAACAACCGTTGCCTGGCATGGCGGCGCAGCGGCCAAGGCTGATCGCCCGGCGGCACGCGTCCATGCCGTAGAAGAACAGCGGCAAGGATTGCTCCCTGCCGCTGCGAGTTGCGATGAAGACTTGCTGCCGAAACCCTGCTACTGCTACTGCTACTGCTGCTGCTCCACGAACTCGATCGCGCCTTCCGGGTGGTTGGTGAAGAGGACATCCACGCCGAGATCGAGGTACTTGCGCCAGGCGTCAGGTGTGTCGACGACTTCCGAATAGACCTGCACGCCGGCAGCCTGCAGTGCCTTCACGTCGTCCCTGTCGGCGATGGAGTCGCGCAGCAGGATGCAGGTGGCATGGTGCTGTTGCAGCGTCGCCAGGAAATCGCGATGGCCCCACTTGTGCGCACCCAGCAAGCAGGTGCGGATGCGCGGGTTGATCGCGTGCAGGGCGTCGATGGTGCGGTAGTCGGACGATTGCAGGATGAACCTGTCTTCCAGCCCGTTCTGGCGCACTGCCGCTTCCACCAGGGTTGCGAATGCCACCGGATCCACATCGGTCACGCCCGGCATGGACTTGGGCACCTTGGTCTCGCCATAGAAGGTGACGTCCTCCTTCCGGTAGCGCTGCAGGACTTCATCCACCGTGGGGATGCGCGCACCCGGCACCGCCTTGTGGCCTTCCACGGCATAGATGTCGCGCACCTTCGTTCCGCAGTCGAACTGTCGGGTCTGCTCGAGGGTCAGGCCGCGGACCGGTCCGGCCACCACGTCCGAGCCCGGGTCGGGAGTGCAGATGTCGGGATTGATGGTGGCGTCGTGATGCACGATCAGCTGGTCGTCGACCGTCATCACCATATCGAGCTCCAGTACGTCGACGTCCAGCGCGATGGCGTGGTCGAACGCGCTGATGGTGTTCTCGGGGCGATGCATCGCTCCGCCGCGGTGGGCGGCGACGGCCGGCTGGACGAGTACCTCCGGCGCGGCCGGTTCCGCCGTGGTGCAGGCCGACAGCGCCACGGCAAGGCAGGCGGACAGTGCCCAGGCGTCTGCGCGCATCATTTGGCATCTCCGCGGCGGTCCGCATATTCGGCCTGCAGCAGGCGCGCCAGTTCTTTCGGGTTGTCGGTCAGGATCATGCTCACTCCGGTGTCGATCATTTCGCGCCACGTCGCATGGCGGATTTCGGTGGTTCGCGGCAGGCTTCCACGCGTCTGTCGACGCGCCATCAGAAGCTGAACTTCGCGTTGACGTAGAAGTAGCGGCCGTAGACGTCGTAAACGCCACCGCCGCCCTTGAAGATGCGCGGCCGGTACGGCACCTGGGTGTCGAACAGGTTGTTGATGCCCACGCGGAAGGTGGCGCGCTCGTTCATGTGCCAGCCGACGGTCAGGTCGTTGTAGAGCCTTGCCGGGAGCCTGTTTCCTTCGTAGGCCTCGTCGGACACGTTGGTGTAGTTGACCGACTTGCCCCAGTAGCGGTTGTTCAGGCCGATTTCCCAGTCGCCGATGTCGTAGTTCAGGGACAGGTTGCCGCGGAAGTCCGGGTTCTGGTAACCGCCGTCGTAGATGATCCGGCTGGTGGCCACGCCCGGCAGGGTGGTGGTTTCGTACGTGAGCAGGTAGCTGGCGCGCAGGCCCATGCTCAGCCGGCCCGGGCCGAGGTCGAAGCGGTAGTTCGCGCCGAGGTCGATGCCCTTGGCCTCGGATTCGGACACGTTCATGAAGCTGGTATCGACGCCTTCGGCATAGCCGCGCGAATCACGGGTGACGCGGTCGCAGAACTGGTTGTCGATGCTGGGCAGGTCCATGCACAGGTTCAGGATGTTCTGCTGCGAGACCGCGGTGATCATGTTGTCGAGCTTGATGTTCCAGTAGTCCAGGGTCACGTCCAGGTTGCGCACGAACAGCGGCTGCCAGACCAGGCCCGCGCTGACGCTGTCGGAGATCTCCGGGGTGACGTCCTGGCTGCCGCCGGTGATGACGTAGCCGGTGCCGATTTCGCTGGGCAGGTAGGGCGTGTCGACGCCCAGTTGCTGCATCAGTGCCGCGCAGTTGGCCATGCGGGTCGGGTTGGCCTGGTAACTGGTTTCAAGGCACGCATCGCGCACGCCGATTTCCTGCACGGCGCGCGAGGAGTACAGCTCGCCGAAGTTGGGAACGCGCACGCTCCTGGACTTGGTGGCGCGGAAGGTCAGGCTCTCGATCGGTGCCCAGCTCGCCCCCAGCTTCCAGGTGTTGGTGGAATCGAAGTCGCTGTAGTCCGAATGGCGGTACGCGCCTTCCAGGGTCAGGCGGTGCGCGAAGGGCAGGTCCTTCAGCACGGGCACCACCAGCTCCGCATAGATCTCGGACACGTCGTTGGACGCTGAAAGTTCCGGCTCGTAGGGCGCCCAGGTGCCCAGGTGCGACAGTTCGTTGGCCGGCGGCGCGGCCCCGTTGTCGTCGACGTTGTAGATGGATTCCTTGCGGTGTTCGATGCCGAGAACGGCCTGCACTTCGCCGGCCGGCAGGGAGAACAGGTTGCCGGCCAGGCTGCCGCCGAAGATCGTCTGCCTCTGTTCGCGGTGCTTGCGGCGCGTGGCCATCATCCAGTCGCGCAGTTCCGGGCTGAGTTCTTCAGTGCTGAAGACGTCGAGCGGCACGCAGCCGAGTGCGCGGGCGGCCTCATCGCGGCACACCGGAATGCCGTCCTCATCGGCGATCACGTCGCGCGCGGCGAGCAGGCGCGAGGCCATCGGCACGTTGTTGGCGTGGATGTCATTGGTGCTGCGGCCGTGCTGCCAGAACGCTTCCCATTGGAATCCGCCGGCAATCTCGCCGTCGAACGCGGCGCCGATGTTGAAGGTCTGGCGGTCGCTGTGATCGGTCATCTGGCCGAAGTTTTCATAGCTGCGCTGCACGACAGTCGACTCCAGGCCATTGGCCAGCATGACGTCGCGGAAGGAGTCGGGCAGGAACGGATTGTCCAGGTAGGCAACCGCGCCACCGGCCCCGTTGATCCAGGTCAGGCGGTCGTCGTCGCGATACGGGCGGCGGTAGGCGTCGTACTTGGAGCGGCCGTAGTCGAAGTTCAGGCCGAAGTTCACCCGGTCGGTCAACTGATAGTTGAGATGACCCATGAGGGACGCGTTTTCGATCGGCGCGATCATGAAGTCGCTCCAATGCTGGCTCTGCGGCATGCCGCCATCGCCGCCATCGCGCGAGGTGCCGCAGCCGGCATGGCAGGTGTTGTAGGCGCCCACGTAGGCCGAGCCGTCCGGGTTCAACAGATACGTGTCCCCGCCGACGAAGATGGTCGGGACCGGCTGCAGGTACATGTTGGTGGTGTTGTAACGGATGATGCGGTCGGGGATGCCATCGTCGGGTCCGGTGTTTTCCGGGTTGGCCTGATAGCTGAGGTTCTCGTCCTTCGCATAGCGGTCATAGACGTGGATGGGGTCGTTCTTCGCCCAGGTGCCGCCGAACATCATGGAGCCGCGCCCGTCGGCGAAGCTGGTGCCGGCCACGATCGAGAACTGGGTCTTGTCGCCACCGCCGTCCTGGGTGGTGCCGGTGGTTGCCGAGAATTCAAGCCCTTCGAAATCCTTCCGGGTGATGATGTTGGCTGCGCCGGTCACGGCATCCGCGCCGTAGACCGCGGCCGCGCCGCCGGTGATGATCTCGACGCGGTCGACCATTGCGGCGGGAATCATGTTGATGTCGACCGCCGACGAGGACTGGCCGCTGGACACGCGACGACGCCCGTCGACCAGCGTCAGCGAGCGGGCGACGCCCATGTTGCGCAGTTCGATGGTCGCCATGCCGCCGTCGTACTGGCCTTCGGGCGAGCTGTTGTAGGGGCCGTTGCCGGGACCGACCGCGACGTCCTGCAATACGGTTTCGTACAGCGTGGTCTTGCCCTGGCTCATGGCACGGTCCATGTCGATCACCCCGATGGGCATCGACGATTCCAGCTCCGGCCGCGCGATGCGCGAGCCGGTGACCACCATGTTGGAGAGCGTTGAAACCTCGTCCCCGGGCGCCTCGGTGGCGCCCGGTGCCGCAGGGGTTTCCGGGCCCAGGACCACGACGTTGTTGTCGAACGAGCGAACCGCCAGGCCCGTTCCCGCGATCAGCCGGTCGAGTGCGGCGCGCGGTGGCAGCGTTCCCGACACGCCATTGACGATGCGGTCCTGTGCGTCGTCGCCGGATACGATGACCTGGATTCCGGCCTGCTGCGCGAACTCGCGGATTCCGCTCGACGCATCCTGCCGTTGAACGTTGAACTCATGCACCTGGTCCTGTGCATGCAGGGGGGCTGAAAGTGAGATCGCAACCACGGCGGCGGCGATCGAGATGGCCAAGCGGGAGGAGGTAGGGCGCACTGCGTGGGGTTCCTGTTGGGAGGACGTACCCCTTTGATGACGGCGCACCCGGCGGTTTCCTTCACGCTGGCGGATTAATTTTTTATGACAGGCGATCCCCTGGTCTGAAGAACGATCCGGCCGTCCCGGTGGGTGACCTGCGCACCGGCAATGACCGCTGCGGCCTGTGCGAACTGTTCCGGGTCGTTCGCCTTGAACAGCCCCACGATCCTGACGTCGCCGACGGCCGGGTCCTCCACCACGATCTGGATGCGGTTGACGCGATTGAATCGTTTCGACGCGGCCAGGATCGACTCGTTGTCCAGTGAGATCTGCCCGGGGTCCCGTGCCTGCGGCATGGACGCGTCGGGGTCCAGCGTCAGCTGGTCGCCGGCGTTCAGCACGATGCCCCGGTCGGCCTCGCCGTCGGCCCAGACCAGCACGCTGCCCTCCGACACGTTCACCAGCGCGCCCCTGCTGCCGACCCGTGTGACCGAGTAGACGGTGCCCACCGCCTGGGCGAACACCTCGCCGGAGCGGACCACGAACGGGCGCTTCGCATCCTTGGCCACGTTGAAGACGGCTTCACTGCTTTCCAGCGTCACGGTGCGGGCGTGGTCCGTCATCTGGACGGTGACATTCGCGCCGTCACCGAGGGTGACGATGCTGCCATCCGACAGGTTGAGGGCGTCGCGGGTGACGATGGGATCCGGCGTGGTCGGCCAGAAGCGGGCCGGCGCCACGACGATCAGGGCCAGAAGGCATGCCGCGATCGCGCCGATGGCCAGTCGGTGGCGCCGGGGGGGCGATGGCCTTGCCTGTCCGTAATCCGCGTCGTTGCCGGACGCAAGCACGGAGGGGCCGCGCACCACCGCGGTCTCGATCGCGTGGAGCGCCGCCTGGGCTCGCAACAGGGCGCCCTGGCGACGACGGTCCGCCCGCAGCCAGGCCTCCATCTCGGCGCGACGCCGGTCTGTCATCTGCCCATGGTTCAGACGGACCGCCCACCTCGCTGCCTCTTCTTCCGACTGCCTGTTTGAGTGGGGGTGCTCCAACCGTGTTCACCTTCGCTTGTACCGTGTGCTTCCTGCTCCGATATCGCCTTCAGCAGGTGTCTGATGCCGCGCACGATGTGGTTTTCGACAACGTTCTCGCTGACGCCCAACTGGCGCGCTGTTTCCGCCTGCGACAATCCGTGTATCCGGCGCAGTTCTATCACCTGCCGACAGGTCCAGGATAGGCGCGACAGGAGTTCCGCCATCTGTTCCAGCGTCTGGCCGGACTCGGCGGAACGGTCCGGCAATGGACCTTCATCCATGACGTACAGCCACTCGGTTTCCGTCATCGAGACGGAATTCTTGTGCCTGGCGGAGCGGACCGTATCGATGGCGACCGCACGGGCGGTGGTGAAGAAGTAGGAGCGGCCGTTGCGGATGTGCTCCACCGAGTCGAGCTCGGAGATCCGGCAGTAGGCTTCCTGGATCACGTCATCGATGTCGAGCACCGAGCGCCAGTGGCGGATCAGCCAGCTGCGGACCTCGGCTTCGTGCGGAAGGACCTCCTCGGCGACCCAGGCTGCGATGCGATTGCGATTGGTATCCATGGGGCGTCGCCTGGGGCGTGCATCAGGACACCGCGTCGGGTGCGGTCTGCTGCGCAGCGCGAGGGGGAGGCGCTGACGTTAGCCACTCGTTATTCAAGGCCTGTGACAGCATTGCTGTGGTAAAAACCTGCAGGTGACCTTGAGGCCCCGCGCATGATCACCCGACGCGACTACCTGAAGCTGTCCGCCCTGGCGGGCGTGGTCCTGGCGATCAATCCCAAGTTGCTGCTTGCCGACGACAGTCCGCGCGCGGTGATCAATCGCGTGATTCCAGGCACCAGCGAGCAGCTGCCGGTGGTGGGCCTGGGCAGTTCGGCCTCGTTCTCGCGCATCGCCGGCGAAGGGGATGCCGCGCGCATCCGCGGGATCCTCGAGGCGCTGGTCGGCCACGGCGGCAGCGTGTTCGACACCGCGCCCAGCTACGGCGCGTCGGAAGAGGTGGCCGGCCGGGTCGCCCAGGAGGCGGGCCTTGGCGACAGGCTGTTCTGGGCCACCAAGCTCAACGTCGCCGGCAGAGGCGGCGGTGCGGCGGATCCGGCGGCCGCGCGCGCGCAGCTGGAGCAGTCGTTCGCGCGCGTGGGCAAGTCGCCGATCGACCTGGTGCAGGTGCACAACATGGGCGACGTGCCGACCCAGCTCGGCATCCTCCGCGAGGCCCGCGAGGCCGGACGCATCCGCTATATCGGCGCGACCAACACTTCGGAGGGCCGCTACGCGGAGCTGGAGCCGCTCATGCGCGACAAGGCGCTCGATTTCATCGGCGTGGATTACGCGGTCGACAACCGTGCGATGGAAGAGCGCATCTTCCCGCTGGCACAGGAGCATGGCATCGGCGTGCTGGTGTACGCGCCCTTCGGGCGCAGGCGGTTGTGGCAGAAGGTCGAAGGCCAGGCGCTGCCGGACTGGGCGGCGGAGTACGACATCGCCACCTGGGGCCAGTTCTTCCTGAAGTTCGTGGTCTCGCACCCGGCGGTCACGGTGGCCACGCCGGCCACCAGCCAGGTGCGCAACGTGATCGACAACCTGGGCGCCGCGACGGGGCGCCTGCCCGACGAGGCGGCCCGGAAACGGATGATCGCGCACGTCGAATCGCTGGCCTGACGAGCGTATCGGGCCGTGCTGGCGCGGTCATGCGCCGGTGCGGGAGCGGGCCGATCGGCACCGTGACGATCGATGGTTGAGCGCGCCGCGCATGGCGACAAGGATGGTGGCCCATCCGCCACCACACGAGTGCCATGAAGATTCCTGCACTGATCCTGCTGGCCGCCGTCGCGTCGGTCGCGCCCGCGCACGCGCAGTTCACCCCGCCCCTGGGCGTGCAGCCCGCGGTGGGCGGCCCACGCACCGAGATGATGAACCTCGGCAGCGTGCACCTCTCCGCCCACGAGGGCTGGAAGCGCGAGTGGCTGGCGCCCCTGAACGCGAAGCTGGTGGACTGGAAGCCCGGCATGGTCACCATCGAACGCCTGTCGGGTGCACAGTGCGAAATGATGCGGGCCACGCCGCAGCGTTACGCGGCGGTCCATGACCACTACTGTGCCGACGCCGGCGGCTTCCAGCGCGCGCTGGAGATGTCGCAGCCGCAGGCCGATGCCGAGGTGCGCAAGCAGTTGTCGGACTGGCCGGACTCGCCCTCGGCGGGGCAGCGCCGCCATCTGGCGATGCTGTTCCTCGCGGCGGGCGAGCGACCGTCGGCGCTGGTGCAGTGGCTGCGGCTGCCGCCGGACGAGCGCCGCGAGGGCGACGGCCTCACCGCCGAGGCGATCAAGGTGCTCGACCGCAGTGCGGGACGGATGAGCGAGGACTACGAGATTGGCGCCGCGGTCGCGGCCGCGGCGGGCCTGGAGCGGGTGCATGCGGTCGACGACCACACCGCCTACGGGATCGATTACGGCGATGAGGACGGCTTCAACGCGTGGCAGCTCGCGCGCTTCGGGCGCCTGGCCGAGCTGCCGTTCCGCAAGGCTGCGGCCGAGCGGGTGGCCGCGGTGGATGACGACCAGAGCCTGCTGGCGTTGTACCGCGACATGAACGCCGCGGGGGCGCAGGACCGGCAGGTGCAGGCGGACTTCGGCGGTGCGTTCGCCGACGCGTCTGCGCAGCAGTACGGCCGCCACTACGGTGGCTGGTGGGAAACGCGCAATCTGCGCATGGTCGCGAACATCCGCGAGGCGATTTCGAGCGAACCCGGCGTCCGGGTCCTCAACATCGTCGGTGCTTCGCACAAGCCCTGGTACGACCAGTGGGCGAGGCAGATGGCGGACGTGGATGTGGTCGACGCGCACGAGGTGCTGGCCGACTGAGCGGATGCGCCTGGCCCTGAACGGCTTCGTCGCGCTTGACCTGGGTCAGCGCACGCCCGCGGCCGCGGGCGGAGGATGGGGCCATCGGCGCCTGCGCGCGCCGCCCGGCAGGAGACGACGATGGAATTCCATGTCCGCGCGTCGCGCCCGATGCCGCCGCTGGCGGTGATCGAGGACGCGCTGCTCGCCTTCGACCCGTCCGCGGTGGTCGACATCGATCCCGCGCACGGCCTGCGCGTGAACGCGGCGATCGACGCCGCGCAGCTGATGGCCCTGCTCAACGAGGTCGGGGGTGCGGTGGAACCCGGCGAGGTCGAGCAGCAGCCCTCGGTCTGCTGCGGTGGCTGCAGCGGCTGAGGCGACTCCGGCCCGCGGCCGCCAGGATCGCAGCGGCCCACTCCAGACCGATCCCTGTGTGGCACCGCCGGCACATGCCGGCGGTGCACTGCCGTTACCAGCCGAAGCCGGCACCGATGCCGATGGAGCTGTCGCCACCGCTGACGGCACCACCGATATTGATCGCGGCCCTTTCGCTCAGGGCGCGCTGGTAGCCGATCGACATGGCCGCCTCGCCGCCCTGGTAGCCGACGCCCACGCCGAGCCGGTTGTCGGTGCGGATCCCGGCCGTGCCCATCGCCATGTTCAGCATCGCCGCGCTCATCGCACCCTGGCGGTCGATGCGCCGGTCCTGATGGCTCAGCCGCTGCCCGAGCTCGTTGCCCAGCGCCTCGAAGCGGTCGTCGAATGCCGCGAACCGGCTGTCGGTATAGGCATTGGCCGAGTTCAGCGTCTGCGTGGCCACGGTGTCGGTGTAGCCGTTGGCCGAGGCCAGCGTCGCCGCGTCGCCCGCCTGCATCTGCCCGACGTTGGCGGCATCCGTGGCGTTCACCCCCGCCGCGACGTTGGTGATCCGCCGCTGGTTGTCGGCGCTGCCCACAGAGACCGTGTTCGCCTCGTCGGCCACCGAGCCCTGGCCCAAGGCCACCGCACCGTCCCCGGTCGCCGTGGCGCCCTGGCCGATCGCCGTGCCGCCTTCGCCGGTGACCGTGGCGCCGCTGCCCACCGCAGTGTCGTTGGGGGCCTCGGCGTGGCTGCCCGCGCCGACCGCCAGCCCGTCGCCGGTGCCCTGCGGCCAGTCCCCGCCGCCGCCACCGCCGCCGCCGGCCTCCAGGGCATCGAGCCGGCCGTTGAACCCGGTCAGCAGGCTGTCGATCGCCCCGAACGCCGACCCGACGTTGTTATAGCTGCTGCCCTGGATCATGAAGCTCGGCGCCGACAGGATGCCCTGCGCGGTCACCCCGGCACCGCCGCCCAGCGCGGCCGCAGTGGACTCCAGCGCATCGAACAGCTGCGCGCCGTTGACCGCGTCCGTGCTCGACGCCTCGACCGCGCCGGCGGCCAGGTTGGTGATCGTGGTCCCGTCCTCGCCCGCGAGCGAGATCGTCGCCTGCGCGTCGTCGTCGTAGGTCACCGCGTTGGTCACCCCTTCGATGTCGCCGATCAGGCCCTCGATGTCGCTCACCCGCTGGTTGGTCGCGAACAGCTGCGCGCCGTTCACCACGTCGACGCTCTCCGCTGACAGCTCGCCAGCAGTGACGCCGGTGATCTGGCGGGTCATGCCCGTCCACTCGTTGCCCACGGTCACGGCGTCGTCGCGCGACGTGACCGAGTCGGAGCCGATCGCCACCGAATTTGCGCCCATCGCATAGGCGTTCGCACCCAGGACCACGGAGCTCGCGCCCATCGCCTGGGCGTTGGTGCCGATGGCGATGCCGTAATCGCCCCAGGTCTGCGCGTACGACCCCAGCGCGACGGATTCGATGCCGTTCGCCTGGGCGCCGCCGCCCACGGCCGTGCTCAGGTCATTCTGGGCGTTGGCGCCGGCCCCCACCGCGACGCTGTTCGTGCCCCATGCGCCGGTGTTCTGTTCGATGCACATGACCCCCATGCAGGTCATCGTGGCGCCGAGCGCGATCGCGCTGTCGCCACCCGCCTGCGACAGGGTGCCGAGCGCGACCGCGTCCTGGCCGGACGCACCCGCCATGCCACCCAGTGCGATGCTCCTGAATCCACTCGGCTCCCAGGGATTGGTCTGGATACCGATGGCGATCGAGGCGGCTGCATCTGCGCGCGCATCGATGCCCATCGCGATGCCGTACTCGCCCAGGGCCTGCGCGTTCGATCCGAGCGCGACGCTGCCGAACCCGGCGGCGTTCGAGAGGTAACCACCGGCGAGGCCGAAAGACGCGGCGACCGCGTCGGTACCGAACGCGCTGCCGTACTCGCCGCTGGCGATGGCCCCGTAGCCGACGGCGCTGCTGAATTCGCCCTGCGCCGAGGTGCCCGTGCCCAGCGCCAGCGCGCCGGTACCCAGCGCCAGGCTGCCGCTGCCGGTGGCGACGGAGTAGTCGCCCTCGGCGGCGCTCTGGTAACCGAGTGCGGTGCTCTCGATGCCGCCGGCGATCGCGTTCGGGCCGACCGCGCTGGCGTTGTCGCCGAAGGCGAAGGCGGCATCGCTGCCGTCACCCAGCCCGTTCACCGAAAGGTAGTCGTTGGCGTCGCCGATGCTGTCGCCCAGCTCGTCGAGCTGCGCCTTGTTCACTGCGTCGGTGTCTTCGGTACCCGCGGCGACGTTGATGACCTGGCGCTCGTTGCCGGCCGCACCCATCGACACCGTGTTGTCGCGGCTGGCCACCGATCCATTGCCCAGCGCCACGCTGTTCGCTCCCGATGCGTGTGAGTAGTAGCCGATGGCAACGCTTTCGTCCGCCTCGGCCATCGCCGCGGCCCCCAGCGCCGTCGATTGCAGGCCGATCGCGGCCGACATCGCGCCCACCGAGGTGGCGTACTCGGTGTTCGCACCGGCCAGCGAGCCCACGGCCACGCCGTAGTTGTCCCAGGTCGCCGCAGCCGAGCCGATCGCCACCGACATGTTGCCGTTGGACTGGGTCTGCATCATCCCGGCCCAGCTGTTGCCGATGGCCACGCTCATTTCGCCCGTGGCCAGGACGTTTTCGCCCAGCGCCACGCTGCTGTAGCCGGTGGCCTGCGACCCGTAGCCGATCGCCGTCGCGAACCACTGGTTGGCGACGGTCTGGCCGCCCACTGCCGTGGTGGCCATTTCCAGCGCCTGGCTGTTGAAGCCCGTCGCCGTGGATTGGTCACCGACGGCCAATGCGCCGGCGCCGGCGGCGACACTCCCGGCCCCCGATGCAATGGCGGCGTCACTGCCGTCGCCGGCGCCGTCTGCGGCGAAGTAAGGGCTGGCATCGGTCCCCAGCGTGTTCGCCACCAGGTGCTGCAGCTGCGCGCAATCCACCACCACGCCGGTTTGGCCGGGGAGATTGACGGTACAGGCCTGGTCGCCGCTGTCGGCGGCCTGCGCGGACGGCGCCAGCATGAAGCTCGCCGACAGCACCACCGCGCCGAGCGCAGCGTTGGCGAGACGGCCCGCCCGGCCCGTCTTCCTGCCATTCGCCGACGCCAACTCCGACGCCACCACAAGCCTCCCCAGCGAACGGCTCCATACCAGACTGAATACCTTGTTCATCGATCCTCTCCACCTTCGGATTGTTTGGGGCAAACGACGCCCGTCGGCCTCGAGATCCGCAAAACGGACCTGGCCGCTGCATCGATGCAGCTGTTGTCGGAATCACCCTGCCGTGGACGAACCTGGCCGCTGTATGCCGCGCGCCGACCGCGTTGAAACTACGTCGCGACGGGATGTGTTGTCACACACGCCTTGCTCAATGAATACTCACCGGGTTCTCACCGGTGCCGATCGGCACGTGCGCGATCACACACCTGCCTGCGTGTCCAAGGCAGCTTCGAGGTGCTTCCGGAATGTGGAACGGCTTCATCCATTGGCTGCGCAGTGCGCCAATCACCGATCCCCTGGACCGCCGCAACGCACCGGTGATGCAGGTATTGCTGTTGTTCTACGGCATCCTGTTGCCGCTGATCTGGATCTGGCACGGCGTGACCCGCGGCGGCGTTCTCGAAGGCTCGCTGGTCGTCCTGTTGATGGACATGGCCATCGCCGCGCTGGCCTGGGTGAGCATCGCGTTGATCCGGCATGGCCGTTTCAGGCCGGCGATCGTGCTGTTCCTCGCGCCGCAGCTGATCTCGATGCTGGTCACCTTTTCCCGGCTCGGCGTGCAATCGCAGCTGGCCGATCCGGCGCCGACGATGCTGACGCTGGTGATCAGCGGCCTCGTGCTGGGGCGCAGCGCGCTATGGACGGTCTTCGGCCTGCTGATGCTGGTGTTCGCCACCGGCTTCGCGAGCGATGCGGTCCGCGCCAGCCAGCTCGGCGTACCGCTGCGGACGGCCTTGGCCAATGCACCCGTGGTCGTGATCAGCTATGCGCTGATCACCATCGTCCTCGACCGCTTGATCCAGGCGCTGCGCGAGAGCCTGGCCGAATCCAATGCGCGTGGCCGCGACCTGCAGCGCGAAATGGCCGAACGCGAGCGCGCCCAGTCGCAGCTGATCCACGCGCAGAAGATGGAAGCCACCGGGCGCCTGGCCAGCGGCCTCTCGCACGATTTCAACAACATCCTCGACGTGATCATGGGCTATGCCGGACAGCGGCATGACATTCCGGACATCGAGAACCGCGGTGCGCGGGACAAGGCATTCACCAAGGCGCTGAGTGGAGTCGAAGTGGCGGCCGCGCGCGGCACGGCCCTCACCCGCAAGCTGCTGGTCTTCAGCCGCCACGAGATGCTGCGGCCGCAGGTGGTCGAGGTGGGTCGGCTCATCGGTGAGCTGCAACCGATGCTGCGGCAGCTGTTGCCACGGACCATAGGCCTGGACATGCCCGACCCGACTGCGCCACTGCATGTCCGGATCGACCGGGGCGAATTCGAAATGATGGTCCTCAACATCGCCGCCAACGCACGCGATGCGATGGAGCACGGCGGCCGCTTCAGCATCCGGTTGTCGGGGAGCCCCGACGGCATCGTCGAGATCGCACTCTCCGACACCGGCCAGGGCATGGACGAGCAGCTGCTGCAACACATCTTCGAGCCGTTCTTCACCACCAAGGACGAGGTGGACGGAACCGGGCTCGGACTGGCGGTGATCCACGACCTGCTCGAGAGCGCCGGCGGCAACATCGGCGTGCGCAGCGTCGTGGGGGAAGGCAGCACTTTCGTGGTCCAGCTGCCGGCAGTACCTCCGCCGACTGCCGATTGAACAGCGGCGACGTCCGGATGCCGCGCTTCAATCGCGGCGCGCGTACTCCAGCACGTAGCCCTTGCCGTGCACGGCGGTAAGCGGCAGGGGTTCGCCGCATTGCTTCATGACTTTCCTGCGCAGGCGGTAGATCACCGATTCGATCCGGTGCGGATCGTAATCGTGCACGTTCTCGGCCACGGCCGCGACCAGCTGCTCGCGGGTCACCAGTTCGCCCGGCGCGGCGGCGAGGCAGCCCATGATCCGCTGCTCGGTCTTGCTCAGCGCCACGGTGCGTCCCGTCGGTGAAACCATGCACCAATCCTTGGCGTCGAAATGCCAGCGCACGCCCGCTACGGATGCGTTCTGGCCGCGCAACCTGCGCAGCAGGCTTCGTATCGTCGCGGCCAGAAGCTCGACCTGGGCCGGCTTGACCAGATGGGCGTCCGCACCCTGGCTGAGGCTCCTGATCTGGTCGGACGCTTCGCCATGGCCGGTGAGCATGACGATGCCGATGCCCGGCAACAGCGCACGCACCGCTTGCGCGACGCTGAAACCGTCGGCATCGGGCAGGCCGACATCGAGTACGGCGATATCGGCCACGTTCGACCGCAATGCTTCATACAAGGCGGCGGCCGTGCCAACCCCGACGACGGTGAAGCCGTAAGCCGTCAATCCCGGCATCAGGATGTCTTCGCGCAGCTCGGCATCGTCTTCGAGCAACACGACGCGTGGTGACTCGTCAACCGCAGCTGTCATCGTGCGGATCTCCAGCCTGTGCCAGGAACGACGCATGCGCGGGAACGCGTGCCATCGGGCGCTCCGGGCCTGCGGCGATACTCTAACCCAGCCATCGGGGCCAATTGCCGCTATGCCGCCGCCTGCACGATGCGCAGCGGATTGGCCCATTCGCGCAGCAGCTCCGCCTCGCGCGCCTTCGCCGTTTCCAGGTGCGCGTGCTTGACGTGGCCGTAGCCGCGGACGTGTTCGGGGATGGAGGCGATCTCCGCGGCCAGCGCGATGTTGCCGCTGTCCAGGCCATCAAGCAGTCCGCTGACGGTGCGCTCGTAGTCGTCGATCAGCGCGCGCTCCATGCGCCGCTCTTCGGTATGGCCGAACACGTCGAGCGCGGTGCCGCGCAGGCCGCGCAGCTTGGCCAGCACGCCGAACGCGGTGAGCATCCACGGGCCGAAGGCCTGCTTCTGCAGCTCACCGTTTGCGTTGCGCTTGGCCAGCAGCGGTGGCGCGAGGTGGAACTGCAGTGTGTAGTCGCCTTCGAACTGCTGCTCCAGGCGGCGCTTGAACTCGCCGCTGGTGTACAGGCGCGCCACTTCGTACTCGTCCTTGTAGGCCATGAGCTTGAAGAAATAGCGGGCGACGGCCTCGCCGAGGTCGCTGGCGCCGGGCGCGCGCGCCTGCTCGGCCGCGCGGACTTTCGCCACGAAGTCGGTGTAGCGGCGGGCGTACTTCGCGTTCTGGTAGTCGGTGAGGAAGGCGCTACGGCGCGCGACCAGTTCGTCGAGCGAGCGCGAGAGGCGGGCGTCGTCGAGCGGCAGGTAGGCGACCTGGTCGTCCGCGGACGGCAGGTGGCGCAGGTCGTCCTCGGTACGCGCCGGCATGGGCGCGCTGGTGGCACCCCATTCGTTGCCTTCCCAGTCGCCGGGCGGCAGCGCGTCGAGCGCGTTAGGGGTGGCTTCGGCGGCGGTGCGGGCGTTGCGCACGACGCCGGCGGCGTCGTACACGGCGTCCGGGTTCACGGCCGCCAGGCGGCCCCAGGCGAAGGCGGTGCGGTTCATGTCGACCGCGGCGCCGTTCAATTCCACCGCGCGCATCAGCGCGTCGAACGACAGCGGCACCAGGCCGCGCTGCCAGGCGTAGCCGAGCATGAACAGGTTGCTGGCGATGGCGTCGCCCATCAGCGCGTTGGCGAGCTGGGTGGCGTCCACCATGTGCAGCGCGGCGTCCGCGGCGGTGGCGCCTACGTCCGCGTCGCCGCCAAGCGCCTGGCGTACGGCGCTGGCGATGTCGGCGGCCGGGAACTGCATGTCCGGGCGGGTGGTGAAGCTGCCGGGCATCGCCTCGTGGCTGTTGAGCACCACCTGCGAACGGCCGGCGCGGATCTTCGACAGCGCCCAGTAGTCGTTGACCACGACCATGTCGCAGCCGAGCACCAGGTCGGCTTCGCCGGCGGCGATGCGCGAGGCGTGGATGTCGGCAGGCGTGCGTGCGATGCGGATGTGGGTGGTCACCGCGCCGCCCTTCTGCGCGAGCCCGGTCTGGTCGAGCACGGTGGAGCCGCGGCCTTCCAGGTGCCCGGCCATGCCGATCAGCGCGCCGATGGTGACCACGCCGGTGCCGCCGACGCCGGTGATCAGGATGTTCCAGGGCTGCGCGAGGTCGCTGGCGAACACCGGCTCCGGCAGCTTGGCCAGCTGCTCGGCGGCGTTGACCTTGCGGCCCTTGCGCGGCTTGCCGCCGAGCACGGTGACGAAGCTCGGGCAGAAGCCTTCGACGCAGCTGTAGTCCTTGTTGCAGTTGGACTGGTCGATCTCGCGCTTGCGGCCGAACTCGGTCTCCTTGGGCAGCACCGAGACGCAGAACGACTTCTTGCCGCAGTCGCCGCAGCCTTCGCAGACCAGGGTGTTCACGAACACGCGCTTCTGCGGATCCACCAGCTTGCCGCGCTTGCGGCGGCGGCGCTTCTCGGTGGCGCAGGTCTGGTCGAAGATCAGCACGCTGGTGCCCTTCACTTCGCGCAGGCGCTTCTGCACCGCATCCAGCTCGCGGCGGTCATGGAAGGTGACGCCGGCCGGGAAGATTGACGGGTCGCTCCACTTCTCGATCTCGTCGGACAGCAGTGCGATCACCTCCACGCCTTCGCTTTTCACCTGGTGGGCGATCTGCGGGACGCTAAGCGTGCCGTCCACCGGCTGGCCGCCGGTCATCGCCACCGCGTCGTTGTAGAGGATCTTGTAGGTGATGTTGACGCCGGTGGCGATCGACTGGCGGATGGCCAGCGTGCCGGAGTGGAAGTAGGTGCCGTCGCCGAGGTTCTGGAACACGTGCGGCGTCTCGGTGAACGGCGCCTGCCCGGACCAGGTCACGCCTTCGCCGCCCATGTGGGTGAAGGTGTCGGTGCTGCGGTCCATCCACGTGACCATGTAGTGGCAGCCGATGCCGGCCATAGCGCGCGAGCCTTCCGGCACCACGGTGGAGCTGTTGTGCGGGCAGCCGGAGCAGTAGTGCGGCACGCGCGGGAACTGCGCGCGCGGCAGCGCCAGCGCGCCTTCCTTCTCTTCCATCCAGCGCAGTACGTCGCGCATGTGTTCGCTGTCATGGAAGCGCTGGATGCGGCGCGCGATCACCGCGGCGATGGTCGCCGGGGTGAGCTCGCCGGTGCTGGGCAGGATCCACTCGCCTGCCTCGTCGTACTTGCCGACGATCGACGGACGGCGGCCGCCATCCAGGCCAAAGTCGAAGTTGTAGAACAGCTCCTTCATCTGGCTTTCGATGAAGGCGTGCTTCTCCTCCACTACCAGGATGTCCTCCAGGCCACGCGCGAACGCGCGAATGCCGACCGGCTCCAGCGGCCAGGTCATGCCGACCTTGTAGACGCGGATGCCGAGCGCCGCGCACGCGTGCGCATCGAGGCCCAGGTATTCCAGCGCCTGCAGCACGTCGAGGTAGCTTTTGCCGGTGGTCACGATGCCGAGCCGCGCGGCGGACGAGTCGATCACCACGCGGTCGATGCCGTTGGCGCGCGCGAATGCCTGCGCTGCCTTCACCGCGTAGCGGTGCAGGCGCATCTCCTGGTCCATCGGCGGGTCGGGCCAGCGGATGTTGAGGCCGCCGGGCGGCAGCTCGAAATCGTCCGGCGTGACGATCTGCAGCGCGAACGGGTCGACATCCACCGACGCCGACGACTCCACCGTCTCGGCAATGGTCTTGAAGCCGATCCAGCGCCCGGTGTAGCGGCTCATCGCCCAGCCCACCAGGCCCATGTCGAGGATGTCCTGCACGCCGGCCGGGTTGAGGATCGGCATCAGCGCGCTGCTGAACTCGCCCTCGGAGCCGTGCGGCAGGGTGGACGAGCGGCACGCATGGTCGTCGGCGGCCAGCGCCAGCACGCCGCCGTGCTTCGAGGTGCCGGCGGCGTTGGCGTGCTTGAACACGTCGCCGGAGCGGTCCACGCCCGGGCCCTTGCCGTACCACATGCCGAACACGCCCTCGACCTTGGCGCCCGGGAACAGGTTGGTCTGCTGCGTGCCCCAGACCATGGTGGCGCCGAGGTCCTCGTTGAGGCCCGGCTGGAAGCGCACCTGCGCAGCCTCGAGGTGCTTGCGCGCGCGCCACAGTTCCAGGTCGAAGCCGCCCAGCGGGCTGCCGCGGTAGCCGGAGACGAAGCCGGCGGTCTCCAGCCCGGCGGCCTCGTCGCGCAGGCGCTGCATCATCGGCAGCCGCACCAGGGCCTGCACGCCGCTCAGGTAGATGCGCCCCTGCGTGCGGGTGTACTTGTCCTCAAGGCCGTAGTCGTGATCGGTCACGCCGTGGGTCAGGCCCAGGTTGGCGGACGCGGGCGAGGAGAGTTCGGCGGTGCTGGTCATGACAGGACCCTGTGGCAGGCGGAGCGCTGGCGGAGGGGCGCGTCTGCACGGCCCGCGTGCGCGGGAGCGCAGGGCCGGGGACGGGACGCGAAAGCGGCGCGAATTCTAGCAAGTGGCCGTGAGGCCGTGACTTTGGCCGCGGCCGGAGGCCGTCCCTGCCGGGGGCTCCAGGGCCCGATCCGCGCCCGGGGCTGAATCCATCCGGCGCACCCGCTACCATGCACGCGGGGTGCAGGGGCCCCGCCACAGCAGCCACGCAATGAAACGCCATCTCGCACGCCGCCTCGGCGCGGCCCTCCTCGTCCTGCTCCCGTTCGCCGTGTGCGCCCAGGAGATCCCCAAGCCGAAGGAGTTCTATTTCGAAGCCGACAGCGACGTGACACGTCCGCTGCAGCTGTATCCCGGCACCGACGACGCCACGGTCGAACGCCTGCTCAAGGCCCGCGAGCGCGGCCGCCGTGGGGAAGGCGCATTGGCATCCGCCCAGCTGGCGCAGATCGCCTATGCCTCCGGCCGCGCCGAAACCGGCGCCGCGCTCTATTCCGAAGCGCGGTCGCGCGCGGACGGCGCGCGCATGCGCGATGCGCTGCACTGGAACCACGGCTGGGACCTGTATCGCAGCGGCGACTTCGCCGGCGCACTGGAGCAGTGGCGCGTCGCCGGCGCCGAGCGCCTGAAGGGGCCGTCTTGGCTGCCGCCGACGCTGGCCCTGGGCCTGTGGCAGCTCGACCGCAAGGACGAGGCGGTGCGCTGGTATGCCGCAGCCGTGCGCACCGAGCCGCAGCAGTGGCAGGCGCCGGACCTGGCGCAGCTGCTGCCGGAGTGGAGCGCCGACGATCGCGCGCTGCTGGCCGAGGTGGTCGCGGCCTGGCAGGCGAATCCGCCGGCCTGGCCCTGAGCGCGTTGGCCTGATGGCCATTCGGTCCCTGGCGGGACCGCTGCGGACTACTCGCCCACGCCCGCTTCCAGCGGGACATCGTGCGCTCGCAGCCATGCGATCACCGCTTCGCGTTCCTGCCGCGCCCGCGCATTGAGCAGCGCGTCGTCGAGCTGGAAATAATAGGGCTGGAAGCTGTCGCCGGCGGAATTGGTGGCGTGCGCCGGCGCGCCGGCTTCGAGCAGCATCAGCACGACCGCGCCCGCGTTGATCGCACCGGCCGCATGCAGCGGCGTGCCGCCGTTGTTGTCGGCCGCGCCGGGATCCGCGCCGGCGTCGAGCAGCATCCGCACCTGCGCTTCGCCGCGGCCGAGGATGGCGCGCGCCAGCGGGGTTTCCCCGGTCACGCTGTTGGGCAGGTCGGGGTTGCCGCCGCGCTCGAGCAGGGTGCGCAGGATGTCGGGATCGTCGCCGAAGGCCGCGGCATGCACCGCGCTGCCGCCAGCGGGGGCCTGCCGGTTGGGATCGGCGCCGGCGTCGAGCAGCGCATCCACTGACGCGCCCTGTCCGGCGGCCACCGCCAGCTGCAGCAGGCTGGTGCCGTCCGCGCCCGGCGTGTCGGGGTGGATCCCGGTGAGGCCGGCGCGCAACGCTTCGGCGTCGCCGCGAAGCGCGGCATCGGCAAGCGGCGCAAGCTGGGGCTCAATGAAGGCGTGGTCCATGGTCGGCGGTCGGCTGCAGGCGGCCGCGCTTGCCGCAAGGAGGAGGATCAGGGCACTGGTGCGCATGCCCACGGATGGTGCCACAGCGGCGCGCGGTCAGCGGAACCAGTTGCGCACGGCCTGGATGCCGCCGCCGACCACGTCGATGCCGGTTTCCAGCGCGTTGCCGCCGAAGTCGGCCACGGCCTCGACCACCTTGCCGCCGCCGGAGACCACGCTTGCCGCGACGTCGCCTACCGGTCCAT
The DNA here is from genome assembly GCF_054072735.1 of Luteimonas sp. A649. Taxonomy (NCBI): domain Bacteria; kingdom Pseudomonadati; phylum Pseudomonadota; class Gammaproteobacteria; order Lysobacterales; family Lysobacteraceae; genus Luteimonas; species Luteimonas sp. A649. The sequence continues at coordinate 32,902 of NZ_JBSVRQ010000004.1, forward strand.
CGATGCGCGCGTCGATGCGGTCGGCCAGTGCGTCGGCGCCGTGGCGCACGGTGTCGCCGGTGGAATTGAACACGCCCTCCACCGCGTCGCCGGCAATGCGGAAGCCGCCCTGGATGCCGTTGCCGTTGGCGAGGTCGGTGTTCACCACCTCGGCGATGTCGCTGGCAAGGTCGTGCGTGTTGCGCGCGAAATCATCCTGCAGCGCGTCGGGCACCAGGTCGGCGAGGGCGCGACCGGTATCGCTCGGGTTCTGGTAGCCGGGCTGCCACGGCTGCTGCTGGATCATGGCCTGGGTGAGCAGTTCGGGGCTGTGGCTGACCGCGCCGCGCACCAGGCTGGCGACATCGCCCAGCACCGGGACGTTGAGGCGATCCAGCACTTCGAGGCCGGTGCCAAGGCCGATCGCGACCGGCGTTGGCAGCCCGGTTTCCAGGGCCAGGCCGCGCGGCACCAGGCTCAGGTCCTGCACGCCCTCGGGCTTGACCACGATCTGCGTGCCCAGCGCGTCGGGCGCGGCGAGCGCGAACGGGCTCGACTCCTGGAACTGCGTCAGCAGGTCCTCGTGCATGGAGTAGCGGCGGATCAGGCCGCCCTCGGCCAGGTCGCGCGCGGCCTGCGGGTCGATGCCCATGCGGTCGAGGGTATTGGGATGGATGCCGGACGCGTCGAAGGTCACCGCCGGCACGCCCGAGGCCAGCGAAGCGACCGACGCCAGCCCGCCGCCCTGCGAATGCCCAGTGATGGCGAGGTTGGTGGCGTTGCCACTTTCGTCCATGGTGCCGAAGCGGCGCTCGAACTCGACCGCGGTCTGCGTGGCCAGGCCGCTGAACTTGTCGACCTGGTCGCTGGTGGTGAAGCCCGCGCCCTGGCGGAAGTTGTTCATCCAGTCCGCGCCGGTGCCGTCGGTGCCGCGGTAGGCGAGCACGAAGTTGCCGTCGCAGTCCCTGTAGATCTCGGCCTTGAAATGCTGGGCCAGCAGCTGGTCGCCGCCGTCGAGGTACTGCGCGCGCCAGGCGGCGGGATCCTCGATGCCGACGGCGCCGAGGTCGGCATCGGTGACCGCGCTCCAGCCGGCCGGCGGTGCCGGACGGCCTTCATAGACCGCAGTCGCCAGCTGCGACAGCACCACGTCGAATTCCCGTGCCTGCGTACCGCCGGCCACGGCGGAGAGCCCGCCCGGGCCGACGCCATCGGGCGCGCACTGGGGCGCGGCGGGAGCAGCGGAGGCCAGCGCCGACAGCTGCGGGTGGTAGCTCGGCTCGTGGCGGCCCTGGAGCGGCTGCAGGGCCGGGGCGTTGGCCGCCGGTGCGGTCGGCGGCGGCGCGGCCTGCAGGCTGCGCAGATGGATGCCGGCGGCCGAGTCGTTGTCCAGGCGTGCGTGCAGCATGGCGGCGTTCCTGCAGGGTCTGCGTCCAGTGGACCGTCGCCCGGCACCGCCTTCAAGCGGGGGCGCACCCTAGGTCGGGCTTGCTAAGGTGCGTTTCCCGCAGCCTCCGGCCCGCATCGCCATGTCCATCCGCGTCCCGCTTGCCCTTGCCGCGCTGCTGTTCGCCACGGCGCCCTCGGCTGCCGCCGACCGCATCACCGGCCAGCCCTTCGCCACCCGCAGCGAAGTGCATGCGCCGCAGGCCATGGCCGCGACCTCGCACCCGCTCGCCACGCAGATCGCGCTGGACGTGATGAAGGCCGGCGGCTCGGCGGTGGACGCCGCCATCGCCGCCAATGCGGCCCTGGGGTTGATGGAGCCGACCGGCAACGGCATCGGCGGCGACCTGTTCGCGATCGTCTGGGACCCGAAGACGCAGCGGCTGCACGGCTACAACGGCTCCGGCCGCTCGCCGATGTCGCTGGCAGCGGCCGAGTTCGAACGGCGCGGCCTGGCCGACATCCCGGCGCACGGCCCGCTCCCGGTGACGGTGCCGGGCGCGGTCGACGGCTGGTTCGCGCTGCACGAACGCTTCGGCAAGCGCACGATGGCCCAGAACCTCGCGCCCACGATCCGCTATGCGCGCGACGGCCATCCCGTGCACGAGACCATCGCCTATTACTGGGCGCGCTCGGTGCCGCGGCTGTCGAAGTGGCCGGGCTTCAGCGAGCAGTTCACCGTCGCGGACGCGGCGGGTGGCGAGCGCCGCGCACCGCGCAACGGCGAGACCTGGAAGAACCCGAACCTCGCAGACACCCTGCAGAAGATCGCCGACGGCGGCCGCGACGCGTTCTACAGCGGCGACATCGCGCGCACGATGGATGCCTACTTCAGGCAGCACGACGGCTTCCTGACCCATGACGACCTGGCCGCCCACCGCGGCGAGTGGGTGGAGCCGGTGTCCACCAATTACCGCGGCCATGACGTCTGGGAGCTGCCGCCCAACGGCCAGGGCATCGCCGCGCTGCAGATCCTGAACCTGCTGGAGCCCTACGACCTCGCGTCCTACGGCTTCGGCAGCCCCGAGCACGTGCACCTGTTCGTCGAGGCCAAGAAGATCGCCTTCGCCGACCGCGCGCGCTGGTATGCCGATCCCGCCTTCCATCCGGCGCCGGTGGCGAAGCTGATCTCAAAGGACCATGCCCGCGAGCGCGGCAAATTGATGTCGATCGACCGCGTGCTGCGTGAAGTGCAGCCGGCCACGCCGAAGCAGCTCGACGAAGGCGACACCATCTACCTCACCACCGCCGATGCCGACGGCATGATGGTGTCGCTGATCCAGTCCAACTACCGCGGCATGGGCAGCGGCATGGCGCCGCCGGGGCTGGGCTTCATCCTGCAGGACCGCGGCGAGCAGTTCGTGCTCGGTGACCCGGAACATCCCAACGCCTACGCCCCGGGCAAGCGGCCCTTCCACACCATCATTCCCGCGTTCGTGACCAGGGACGGCCAGCCGTGGCTGTCCTATGGCCTGATGGGCGGCGCGATGCAGCCGCAGGGACACGTGCAGATCCTGCTCAACATGATCGACTTCGGCATGAACCTGCAGGAAGCCGGCGACGCGCCGCGCATCCACCATGACGGCTCCACCGAGCCCGCGGGCCGCGCGACGGTGATGTCCGACGGCGGCTGGATCGAACTGGAATCGGGTTTCCCGCAGGTCACGGTGCGCGCGCTGATGGGCCGCGGGCACTCGGTGCGCTCCGCGCTCGGTCCATTCGGCGGCTACCAGGCGATCATGGTGAATCCGCACGGCGGCTGGACCGGTGCCAGCGAATCGCGCAAGGACGGGCAGGCCGCCGGCTACTGAACGGACGCTTGCGCCGCGTGCCCGGCGTGGCATCGCCGGCACGCCGGCGCGGATATGCTGCGGACGGTCGATCACGAGATGGAGCCGTGCATGCGCATCCGATTCCTGCTGCTGCCCTTCCTGCTGCTGCCCGCGCTGTCCGCGCCTGCGCTTGCGCAGATGCAACAGCCGCCCGAACCCACCCAGGAAGAACTGGAGCGTGCGCAGCAGCGTGCCGAAGCCTGGCAGGCCTACAGCCTGCGCGTGGCGCGCGCGCTGGGGCGCTCGGACGGTGCCCGCGACCTGGCATTGGCCGCGGTGCTGGAAGCAACGGCGCGCCCGAACGAAGGTGCCACCGTGCTGGCCGCCGATGCCGCGCGTTGGCGTGCCGAAGCGGCCACCAAGGGCGCGGGTGACACCATCACCCAGCAGCTGCTGGTGGCCGCCGCCATGGTGGGTGACCACCAGGCCGGGGCCGCTGCAGCGGCGCGCCGCTGGCAGTCGCTCGAGCCGGGCAACCTCGCGCCGGTGATGTTCCAGGGGCTGGATGCCGAAGGCGTGCTCGCGGCTGCCGCGCAGTCGGGCCGCAACACGCCCGACCCGTATCCGCTGCAGCGCTGGGCCGCCGGCGCGCTGCGCCGCCATCCGCCGACCGCGTCGGAATGGGCGACGTTGGACGACGGCGCGCGCCCGTCGAATGAGGTCCACGCCGCAGGCTGGGCGGCATCGCTGCAGGCCCTGCTGCTGCCGGACTACCGCGAGGTGCTGGGTGCATGCACTGGCCGCGAGCTGCGCGCGCCCGGTCGCGCCGCGGCCTGCGGCCGCATGGCGGAACTACTGCTGGCGCGGCCGCAGACCGTGCTCGACGAGCGCATCGGCCTGTCGATGGCACGCGAGCAGGCGGGAAGTGCGGCCGAGGCGGGCGCCCTGGATGCGCGCCGTCGCGGCGTCGACTGGCGCCAGGAGCAGCTGGGCGAACTGGCCATGCGCGAGGATGGCGATGACGCGGCGTTCGCACGCCTGCTGGCCGATCCCTCGCTCGATACCGAAGACCAGTTGGGGCGCCGCCTGCTGTCCGCCGCCGGTGTGGCGATCGAACCGCCGGCCGGCTGGCAGGCGCCTTGGCAGCGCCGGCGCTGATCGCGCGCCGGGAAAGCTGAGGAAACGCGCGCGCGGCCTCAGCCGCGCGGCTGCACCGTGATGCCTTCCGCCTCGAGCAAGGCGTCGATCTTTGCGAGGTCGCGGCGGGTGGAAGCGTTGAGCAGTTTCGGATCGCCGCGATACAGGTAGTCCTGGAAGGTCGCGCCGGTGCGGTCGGTGGCGCGCGGGTCGGCGCCGCCTTCCAGGAAGCGCAGCACCGCGGCGGAATCCTTCACCAGCGCCGCCTGGTGCAGCGGCGTGGTGCCGTTGCGGTCGGCCACGTCCAGGCGCGCGCCCGCGCGCAGCAGCATGTCGATGTTGTCCTCGCTGTCGGCGCGCAGCGCGTCGTACAGCGGCGTCGCGCCGGTCACGGTGTTCGGCGTGTCGGGCGACATGCCGTGTTCGAGCAGCGCGTCCAGCCAGCCCTCGCTCTTGCCCATGGCGGCCAGGTGCAGCGCGGTGCGGCCGTCGCGGTCGCCCAGCGCGGGATCGGCGCCCAGCGCGAGCAGCAGGCGGAACGCGCCGCGATCGCCGGCTTTCATCGCCCACTGCAGCAGCGGCTGGCCCTGCTCGTCGACGGCGTTGGGGTTGGCGCCGGCGGCCAGCAGCTCGCGTGCGAGCGTTTCGTCGCCGCCCGTGATGGCGGCGGCGAACTGCGCGTTGCCGGGGTTTTCGAAGGCCTTGCCTGGAGTCACATCTGTCCCTTGCCGGGCACAGCCGGCGGTGGAGGCGAGCATCAGCGACGCGGCCAGGAGCGCGCGCACGCAATGCCGCGCCGTCCAGGAAGGCGGCGCGGCGGGTGTGCGTGCGGGGGCGGCGTCGGGCATGGCGACCAAGGTACTACGCCGGAGCTTCAGCCTGCGCGCGGGTCAAGCGCACGCCGGGATCAGAACCAGTTCCGGGGGTTCAGCGTCTCGCCCAGCCACTGCACGCCGTCGGCCGTCGCCTGGCCCACGTCGCCCGCGAAGTCGGCCACGGCCTCGACGCCGTCGCCGACCACGTCGGTCACGGTGTCGATGGCGCTACCGACGGCATCGGCCACGTCGCTCACCACCTGGCCGCTGCCTTCGACGACGCCGGCCACGGCGTCGAGCGGTGCGTCGAGGCCGGTGGCGTCGCCGATGTCACGCAGCAGGCCGCCGCCGGCGTTGGCCAGGTTCTGGGTGGTGTCGCCGACCAGGCCGAGGGCGCCGTCGGCGATGTCGCCGACGCTGTCGATACCGAAGTCGAGCACGTCGCCAAGCACCTGGGCGACGCCGTCGACGTTGTCGCCCTGGGCGAATTCGCTGCCGGCCTGGCCGAAGCCGTCAACCATCTCGGCGCCGTTGCTCCAGAGGTCGCCAACCACGTCCTGGCCCTGGCGGATCACGCTGCCGAGCTGGTTGAGGTTGTACTCGCCCAGGCGCTCGAGGCCGTCGCGGCCGACGTTGCCGACCACGCCGATGGTCTCGCCGAGCACGTCGCCGCCGACGTCGAGTAGCTGGTCCGTGGCCCAGCCGAGGCCGGGACGGCCGCCGGCGGTGAGCAGGTCGCCTGCAAGGTCGCCGATGCGGTCGAGGCCGTTGTTGACCGTGTCCCCGAACTGTTCGGGACCGGTCGGGCGCGTGGATGGATCGTATGCGGCGTTCTGGCGCAGGGCATCGACGTAGGAGGCACCATCGCCGCCGCCGCCGTGCAGGGCCTTGAGGTCGCCCAGCCCGCCCATGCCCGCGGGCGGGTCGATGCGCAGCTCGTGGCCGACCGCGTTGGGCGGCGACATGCCCAGCAACGGAATGATCGGCAGGTCCTGCTGCGCGCCGTTGAGCGGATCGCCATTGACGATGTAGCGGCGCAGCTGGCCGCTGTCGGCGGCGTCTTCGCGGACGGCGTTGGGATTGAAGCCCAGCGACTCGAGTGTCTGGTCGCTGAGCCCGGATGCATTGAAGGTCACGCCCGGCACGCCCGTGGCGAGCGAGGCGGCCGAAGCGAGGCCGCCACCAAGCGAGTGCCCGGTGAAGGCGACGTTGCCATCGCCGAAGACGCGGTGCGCGGCCTCGGCGAGCGCCACGGCATCCCGGTACTGGCCGCTTTCGAAGCCCAGGCCCTGCAGCGCGTTGTCGTCGGCGTCGCCGGTGGGCGAGAGGCCCCAGTCGTCGGTGCCGCGGTAGGCCACCACGTACTGGCCCTGGTCGTTCTGGTAGATCGCAGCGTCGAAGCCTTCCGACGTGCTGAGCAGCGTCGGGTCGATCGGAATCTCGTTGCCCTGGGCGTCGACCAGCGAGTTGCCGTCGGCGCTGGGCTCCAGCTGTGTCCAGCCCGCCTCGGCCAGCGCCTGCTCGGTCTGCGGGTTGTCGGCGGCATAGACGTCGTTGGCCATCATCGCCAGCTGCAGGTCAAGGTCGGGCTGCGGCTGCGTGCCCGACACCTGGTTTGCGAAGGTGCCGTCGCCCTGCGGATAGCGGTTGGCGACCTGCTGCAGCGGTGGCGGCGTCTGCAGGCCCGGTGCGAAGCGGTCGAGCCGCAGCTGGTCGGCGGTGCACAGCTGGTTGGCAATGTGGAGGCTCATGGCCGGCTCCCTGGATCGATGCCATGAGCCTATCCAGCCCGGGCCGGGGCGCCAGCTGGGAGTGACCCTAGTCGGGTGCGCGTGCTCCAGCCGGGGCTCAAAAGTTCACGAGGAACGCCAGGCGGACCCGGTCGAGCCAGTCGTCGGGGTCCCGGGTGCCCGCGTACAGCGCGCTGTAGGGCTTGTAGTGGTACCAGTAGGCGCTGAGCATCGTGCGCGGCGCGGGCACGTAGTCCACGCTCAGCGCATGCAGGCGATAGTTGGTCCCGAGGCCGATGTTGTCGTGCGAAAACGCTGCCAGCACGGCATCGGCTTCGGCCACCGAATATCCCCAGGTGAAGCGCCAGTCGCCGGGCGCCGCGGCCTTGCCCAGCATGAGGTCGACGCCGTAGCCGGTGTCCGCATCGACCCGGGCGCCGAGGTTCTTCACGTAATCGACGGCCAGCCGCAGCGGCCATTGCGCGTCGAGCCCGGTCCAGGTGACGCCGGCCATGGCGTTGGCAAGATGGAAGTCGGACAGATAGCTGCCGTCGGGCGCGCGCAGGTTGCTGCGGAAGTCCCCGTTGTCGGCGCCGGCCAGACTGCCAAGCCCGTAGCGGTAGTAGGCGGCATGGACATCGAAGGCCCAGGCCTGGTCGGCCGGTGACACATAGCCGAGCTGGCCGCCGAACATGCGGCTGTCCGGCCCCGCGGCGTCTTCGTCGACGAGGAAGGCGAGGGCGTTGGCGCGCACGGTGCCGCCGGTGGCCAGCGGTGCCTGCCACGTGGCGCCGATGCCCTGCGGATTGACGTCGCCGTCCCAGACCAGGTCGCTGCGCACGAACGGCTGCGGCATCTTGCCGCCGTACAGGCTGAGGCGGCCGGCGTCGAACCGGACGTAGGCCATGTCGAGGCTCACCTCGAGGTCGTCGAGCCAATTGGACAGCTGCACGTCGCTGCTGTTGGGATCATTGGCGTCGCCGGTGGCCAGGCGCGCGCCGACGGTGACGCGGTCGCTGGCCGCCCAGGTGGCGCCGAGGCGGCCGCGCACCTGCATGCTGCTGCGGTTCCTGGCGCCGTCGTCCGACCCGTCGCCCTGCGCCCGCAGACGGAAGTCGCCCGAGACCCTGAGCCGGGGTGAAGCGTCGGCGGGGGCCGCGGCCACCGATGCCGGCGCTGGGACCGGCGCCGGCGTCGGCGCAGCGGTTGCCAAGGCAGTTGTCGGCGCAGGAGCGGTGGCTTCGCCGGCAAGCCGGAGCAGCCAGTCTTCGAGCCGCTGGATCCTGGCATCGCGCTCGGCCTGTTCGGCCTTCAGTGCCTCGAGCTCGTTGCGCAGGGCGGCGATGTTGTCGGGGGCGGCTTCCTGTGCATGCGCGATGCTTATGGCGGACGCGAACAGCGCCAAGGCAAGCAGCCTGGCGCTTGGACGTCGCCTGCCATCGGCCGGTTGGGTGTCGTTCGTGCATGGCATCGACATGCCGGGCTCCTGGTGGATGGCCGGTGGCCTCACGTCAATGGAACAGCTCGGCGATCGTCGCCGAACCGAGGAAGGCGCCGGTGGCCGCGGTCAGCGACACCAGCACGATCCGCCAGCCGAGGCGGCGGAACATCGGCAGCTTGCGCGCGACCGAGAAGCCGGCCAGCGCCAGCACGGTGGTGGTGATGCTCATGAACTCCACCTGCTTGACGACAGTGGTGACGCCGTCGGCCAGCGGCCAGGCACCGGGGATCGTGGCCAGCGTGGCCGCCACCGCCAGGAACAGCATCAGTGGCAGCTTCGGCAGGGCGCGCTTGAGCGCGAGCCCGAGCAGCACGATGCCCACCATCACGCCCGCGCCCGGCAGGGTCTGCAGCGGCGGCACGCTGTGGCCGATGGCGTTGCTGACGGTGATGCCTGCCACCATCAGCAGCAGGGCGAGGAGCCCGTCGACGAAGGTCGGTGTGTCGTCCTCGTCTTCCAGCGCTTCGTCCGGATCGAGGCGATCGGCCACCGGCGCGTGCCGTGCGAGCGCGGTCCGGCCCAATACCGGTTCCAGGCGCACGTACAGCCAGTTGCACAGCGGCAGGGTGATGAACACCGCAACGTAGAAACCGACCACGCCGGCGATCAGGTTCGCCGCGCCGGCGATCGCCGTGAGTTCGCGCGCGATCTCCGGGGAGTGCCCGGCCGTGATCGGGCCGAGTGCCGCCGCCATCAGGCTGCCCGAACCGATGCCGGCGCCCATGGCGAGCGAGCGCGGATCGAAGATGCCAAGCGACGCCACGAAGCTCGCCAGCAGGGTGATGTACACCGCGCCCAGCACGGTGCCGGTGATGTACTCGGCCAGTACCCCGCGGCCTTCGGGCGACTGCATGCCGTACTTCTGGCCGATGATGACCATGCCGGTCTCGCGGCCGATCGAGAACGTGGCGCCCACCGTTTCACGCTTGATGCCCAGCAGCAGCGCCAGTGGCAGCGCCAGCACCATCGTGCCGAAGGCGTGGCCCACTTCTTGGAACGCCAGCGCCCAGCCCACCTCGCGCAGCACCGGCATGGAGTAGCCGGCCATCAGGCCCAGCTTCACGATGAAGAGCAGCAGGGCGACGTTGAGCAGCCGGCCCGCATAGCGCTGCACCGGTGGTCCCAGGCGCAGCGCCGCGGGCAGGCGCGCGTGCCAGGCGGCGAGCAGGGTGGTCAGGAGCAGGGCCACGAGCATCGGCAGGATCACGATCTGCGCCGACCACAGCGGCACCGCCATCGGGCCCAGCCACTCGGTCGCGGCAGTCACGGCCAGCACGACCGCAAGGAGCAACCACAGCTTCGGCGGGAACGCCCGGGCGCGGGAAGCGGGAGGCTGCGGGGACACGGCGTCGGGCATGGTCGGGTTCGCTCGGGATGGAGATGCGCGCGGCAGGTGCGGTTGGTGCGATGTCAGCCGGAACCCGGCGGCGGCGATTTTGGTTCACCCGCGGTGAACCAGTCGGCGGGCTCGATCTCATGGAAGATCACGCGCACGGCGGTCACGGGGACGCCGAGGTGCGCGACCGCGGCGTCGGTGACGGCGCGCGCGAACGCGGCCTTCTGCGCATGGCTGCGACCGGCCAGGATGTTGGCGTGGATCAGGGGCATGGATCAGGCCTCGACGTGGAAACCGCAGCGTCCGAGCGACTGCATCTCGAGCGACACGAAGGAGAGGGCGACCAGCGTGCTGGCGGCGGTGGCACCGCCGGCCAGCACGAGGTCGCCCGGGGACAGGGATTCGCCGGCTTCCGCGACCACGCGCGCCGCCGCGACCAGCGAGCGCAGCGGGTGGCCGAGGATGGCCGACGTGGAGCCGAACGCCTGCGGTCGGCCGTCGAAGGCCATCACCAGGCCGAGGTTGTCGAGGTCCGTCGCCGGGCTGCGCCACGGGCCGACGACGAAGCCCGAGGACGAGCTGTTGTCGGCGACCACGTCGGTCAGGGAGAAGCGGAAGTCCTGGTAGCGCGAGTCGATGATTTCCAGCGCAGGCGCGACCGCCTCCACGCAGGCCAGCGCCTGCGCCGCGGTGACACGGCCGGCGAGCGGCTTGCCGATCAGGAAGGCGATCTCCGGCTCCACGCGCGGGTGCACGTAATCCGACAGCGAAACGCTGCCGCCGTCGTCGACCAGCATGCCCGAGGTGAGCCGCCCCCAGATCAGGTCGGACACGCCCATCTGCACCATCTTGGCGCGGCTGGTGAAGCCCATCTTGATGCCGATGCGCGATTCGCCACGCGCCAGTCGGCGTGCAACGCTCGCGTGCTGCACCGCGTAGGCCTCGTCGAGCGTGATCGGCTGTTCGAGTTGCGGCGTGGCCGCAGCGGTATGCGCGGCGGTGTCCAGGCGCTCGGCGAGCGCCCCGATGTCGGCGTGGCTCATCCCGTGGCCTCCTGTGTGTGTTGCGCGACGAGGTCCAGCGCCACGTCGACGATCATGTCTTCCTGTCCGCCCACCATCCTCCGGCGGCCGAGCTCGACCAGGATCGCGCGCGTGTCCAGGCCATGGTCGGCCGCCGCCTTCTCGGCGTGCCGCAGGAAGCTCGAGTACACGCCGGCGTAGCCCAGGCTCAGGGTTTCGCGATCGACGCGCACTGGACGGTCCTGCAGCGGGCGCACCAGGTCGTCGGCGGCGTCCATCAGGCCGAACAGTTCGCAGCCGTGGTTCCAGCCCATGCGCTCGGCGGTGGCGACGAAGACCTCCAGCGGCGCGTTGCCAGCGCCCGCGCCCATGCCGGCCAGCGAGGCATCCACGCGGGTCGCGCCTTCCTCCACCGCGACGATGGAATTGGCCACGCCCAGCGACAGGTTGTGGTGGGCGTGGATGCCGATCTGCGTCTCCGGCCGCAGCGCCTGGCGCAGCGCGCGCACGCGCTCGCGCGTGGCGTCCATGGTCAGTGCGCCTCCCGAGTCGGTGACGTAGACGCAGTGGGCGCCGTACGACTCCATCTTCAGCGCCTGCGCCGCCAGCGCGGCAGGCTCGAGCATGTGCGACATCATCAGGAAGCCCGCGACGTCGATGCCGAGCCGGCGTGCTTCTTCGATGTGCTGGCGGGCGACGTCGGCCTCGGAGCAGTGTGTGGCCACGCGCACCGAGCGCACGCCCGCGGAGACCGCGTCGCGCAGCTCGTGCACCGTGCCGATGCCGGGCAGCAGCAGGGTGGTGACGATGGCGCGCGTGGCGCTTTCTGCCACCGCCTCGATCCACTCGAGGTCGGCGTGCCGGCCGAAGCCGTAGTTGAAGCTGGAGCCGGCGAGCCCGTCGCCGTGCGCGACCTCGATCGCCGCGACCCCGGCCGCGTCCAGCGCGCGGGTGATGGCGCGCACATGTTCGACGCCGTACTGGTGGCGGATGGCGTGCATGCCGTCGCGCAGGGTCACGTCCTGGATGTAGAGGCGATCCATCACGCGGCCTCCGGGGCGAACGACAGTTCGGCGATGCGCTCGGCGGCGGCCAGCGCGGCCGAGGTCATGATGTCGAGGTTGCCGGCGTAGGCCGGCAGGTAGTGGCCGGCGCCTTCCACTTCCAGGAACACGCTCACCTTTAAGCCAGGCGCGGCATCGGGCTGGCGCAGGATCGCCGCGCAGGCCGCGGCGTCGAGCGCTTCGAACTGCAGCGCCTGTTTGAGCCGGTAGCCGGGGACATAGGCGGCCACGCGCGCCACCATCGCCTCGACCGCGGCGCGGATCGCATCGACGTCGCCGCCTTCGGTCAGGCAGTACACGGTGTCACGCATGATCAGCGGCGGCTCGGCCGGATTGAGCACGATGATCGCCTTGCCGCGCGCGGCGCCGCCGACGGTCTCCAGTCCGCGCGCGGTGGTCTGCGTGAACTCGTCGATGTTGGCGCGGGTGCCGGGCCCGGCGGACCGGGAGGCGATGGACGCCACGATCTCGGCATACCTCACCGGCGCCACGCCAGCGACCGCGGCCACGATCGGGATCGTGGCCTGGCCCCCGCAGGTGATCATGTTGATGTTGGGCGCATGGATGTGCGCGTCAAGGTTCACTGCCGGCACCACGTACGGGCCGATGCCCGCGGGCGTGAGGTCGACCACGCGCTTGCCGTCGGCGGCCAGCACCGCGGCGTGGCGCAGGTGCGCGCCGGCCGAGGTGGCATCGAAGACGATGCCGATGTCGTCGTAGCCAGGCAGCGCGCGCAGGGCGTCGAGGCCCTGGTGCGTGGTCGCCACGCCCAGGCGCATCGCGCGCTGCAGGCCGTCCGACGCCGGATCGACGCCGACCAGCGCGCCCATCTCCAGGCGGATGCCGTTGCGCAGCAGCTTCATCATCAGGTCGGTGCCGATGTTGCCGGAGCCGAGGATCGCGACCTTCGTCGTGGTCATGCCGCTACTCCCGCGTGAATGCCGCGCCGACCCGGCCGAGGCCGGAGATCCGCGCTTCGAAGACGTCGCCGGCCGCCACCGGCACCATCGGCCCGAGCGCGCCCGACAGCACGATGTCGCCCGCACGCAGCGGGCGGCCCATGTGCGCGACCGTGCGCGCAAGCCAGGCCACGGCATTGAGCGGATTGCCCAGGCAGGCGGCGCCGCACCCTACCGACACCGGTTCGCCGGACTTCTCCAGGCTCATGCCGCAAAGCACCAGGTCGAGCGTGTCGAGCTTCTTCGGCGAGCCACCGAGCACGTACACGCCCGACGAGGCGTTGTCGGCGATGGTGTCCAGGATCCCGATGCGCCAGTCGCGCACGCGGCTGTCGACCACTTCGATCGCGGGCAGTGCGTAGCCGATGGCATTGAGCACCTGGCCCATGCCCGGGCGCTCGTCGTCGAGGTCGCGCTCCATCACGAACGCGATCTCGGCCTCGACCCGGGGCTGGATCAGGCGCGATAGCGGAATCTCCCGGCCGTCGCCGTATTCCATGTCGTCGAACAGCAGGCCGAAGTCGGGCTGGTCGACGCCCAGCTGCTGCTGCACCGAGGCCGAGGTCAGGCCGATCTTGCGGCCGACCACGCGCCGGCCGGAGGCTTCCGCTTCGCCGGCGAGCAGCGACTGCACCGCGTAGGCCCCTGCCAGTCCCTGCGACTGGAACAGCGTGCCCGGCGGATCACAGGCCACGCCGCTGCGCGCGGCTTCGCCGAGCATGGTGGCGGCGCGGCGAATGCCCGGATCGGTGCGCGCGTCAGAGCTTGATGCAGACATTGCGCAGCTCCGTATAGAACTCCAGCCCGTGCACGCCGCCCTCGCGGCCGATGCCGGATTGCCTGGCGCCACCGAAGGCGGTGCGCAGGTCGCGCAGGAACCAGCAGTTCACCCAGGCCACGCCGACTTCGATCGCGGCGGCGACGCGGTGCCCGCGCGCGAGGTCCTGCGTCCAGATCGTGGTCGCAAGGCCATAGGGGCTCGCGTTGGCGCGGGCGATGGCCTCGTCCTCGCGGTCGAAGGGCGCGACGTGGCAGCAGGGCCCGAAGATCTCCTCGGTGACCACCGAGGAGTCGTCGGCAAGCCCGGTCCAGACGGTGGGCTGGACCCAGTAGCCGCCGGCGAGCGCGGCCGGCATGTCGGGCACGCCGCCGCCGGTGACGACGGTGGCGCCGTCTTCGCGCGCGCGCCGGTAATAGGACAGCACCTTGTCGCGGTGGGCGGCGCTGATCAGCGGGCCGAAGCTGGTGGCCTCGTCGTAGGGCGCGCCGGGCACCAGGGCCTCGGCGGCGGCCTTCAGGCTCTGCACGAACGTGTCGAACACCGGGCGCTCCACATATACGCGCTCGGTGCCCAAGCAGACCTGGCCTGTGTTGAGAAAGGCCGCGCGCGCGATGCCCGCGACCGCGGCATCGAGGTCGCAGTCGGCGAAGACGATGCCGGCGTTCTTGCCGCCCAGTTCGAACGACACCGGACGCACGCCGGCCGCGGCGGCCTTCATGATCGCGGTGCCGGTGCGGGTCTCGCCGGTGAAGGTGATGGCGTCGACGCCGGGGTGTTCGGTCAGGAACTGGCCGGCGCTGTCGGGGCCAAAGCCGTGCACGACGTTGAACACGCCATCGGGCACGCCGGCATCGCGGATTACCTCGGCCAGCAGGGTCGTGGTCGAGGGGGTGTCCTCCGACGGCTTGACCACCACCGTGTTGCCGAAGGCCAGCGCCGGCGCGACCTTCCAGGTCATCAGCAGCAGCGGCAGGTTCCAGGGGCAGATCACCGCGATCACGCCGCGCGGCGTGCGCAGGCCGTAGTTGAGCGCGCCGCGTCCGTCGGGCGTGGGCGTGCGGAAGCTCTCGGTGGCGCTGTTTGCGATCTGGTCGGCGAAGACGTCGAAGTTGGCGGCGCCGCGCGGGATGTCGAGGTGGCTGGCCATCGCCGCCGGCTTGCCGGTGTCGCGGATCTCGGCGGCGAGGAATTCGTCGAAGCGGCTGCGGACACCTTCGGCGATGCGGCGCAGGGCGTCCGCGCGTTGGGCATCGGTAAACCTGGACCAGGGGCCGTGCAGCGCCCTTTGCGCCGCGGCCACTGCTTCGTCGACCATCGCGGCATCGGCTTCGTGCACCAGGCCTGCGACCGCACCGGTGGTCGGGTCGCGATTTTCGAACAGCGCTTGCGACGATGCCCGCGGGCGCCCGTCGATGAAGTGCGTGATGACGGGGAGGCTGGGGTCGGGCGCGGCGGCGAGGGTCATGGTGTCCGTACCGGAAACGGGTGGCGCCGGGATTGGCGGAATTCGGTTGCCCTGCCGACCACGCATGGCGGGGGCTGTTGGGGCAGTCTTGGCGAAAAAGTCGAAATTAGTCAAACGATTCAGGCGAAATATGCCAAACACTGCCTGTTGGATGCAACAAATATCGAAATTAAGTTTGACGTGCTCTGCCGGTTATGGTCCTATCCAGACTCCGCGAGTCCTGCCTCCCGCCATCCGAGTCCCCATGACCTCCATCCATCCCGCGCTCGAGGGTCTTGCCTCCGAAATGGCTGACTGGCGCCAGCGCATCCACGCCTGGCCCGAACTTGGGTTCGAGGAGTTCCGCACCGCCGCCCTGGTGGCCGAAGTGCTGGAGTCGCTGGGCCTCGAGGTGCACACCGGCCTAGGCGGCACCGGCGTGGTGGCCGTGATCGACAGCGGCAAGCCCGGCCTGTCGATCGGCCTGCGCGCGGACATGGACGCGCTGCCGATGGACGAGGAAAACGAACTGCCCTTCCGCTCGCAGCGCGAAGGCGTCGCACATACCTGCGGGCACGATGGCCATACCGCGGCGCTGCTCGGCACCGCCAAGCACCTGGTTGCGCACCCTCCTGCCAGCGGCCGCGTGGTGCTGATCTTCCAGCCGGCCGAAGAAGGCGGGCGCGGCGCGATCAAAATGATCGACGACGGGCTGTTCACCCGATTCCACTGCGATGAGGTCTATGCCTTCCACAACATGCCGCTGCTCGGCCGGGGCCGGGCCAGCGTGCGTCCGGGCGCGACGCTGCAGTCGCTGGCGGTGTTCGAGATCGGGATCGAAGGCGTCGGCGGCCATGCGGCCGCGCCCCACAAGGCGACCGACCCGCTGCAGGTCGCCGCGCGCCTGGCTGTGGAGATCTCCGCCATCGTGGGCCGACACATCGATCCTATGGAAGCCGCGCTGATCAATGTCGGCAAGCTGCAGGCCGGCACCACCCACAACATCATCCCGGCCACGGCCTCGCTCAGCGGCACCATGCGCGCGCTGTCCACCGAGGTGCACGATGCGCTGCAGGCGCGCCTCAAGGCGCTGTGCGAAGGCTATTCCCTGATGTCGGGCTGCAGCATCACCTGCACGTTCCCGCACTCCTGCCCGCCGTGCATCAACGGCCCGGAGCAGTCCACACTGGCCGCACAGGCGATCGCCGATGTGCTCGGCGAAGGCAATGTCGAAACCGACCGCCGCGCCTATCCGTTCTCAGACGATTTTTCGTACATGCTCGAGCAGTGGCCCGGCGCCTACCTGTTCCTGGGCATGGACAGCGCCATGTGCCACCACCCGACCTTCAGCTTCGACGACGGGCTGCTGCCCGTGGCCGCCAGCGTGTTCGCGCGCATCGTGGAGCGGCGGCTGGGCTAGGGGCGCGCATCCGTCACTGCAACCCGGGGAGTACGCAATGACCATCAGCATCGAAGACCTGCGCTACGTGCGCATGGGCAGCGCCGACCCCGTGGCTTCGGCCGCCGCCGCGATGGACCTGCTGGGCATGCAGGAGGCCTGGCGCGCGAACGACGTCGTGGCCCTGCGCAGCGACCATCGCGACTACACCCTGCTGTTCGAGCGCGGCAGCGTGGCGCGGCCGTCGATCGGGCTGGAAGTGCGCGACGAGGCGACATTGGAGCGCGCGGCCACATTGCTGCTTGCGCAGGGCGTGGCCGACATCCGCGACCCGGAACTTGCCGCGCGGCGCCAGGTGCGGGCGTTGCTTGGCTTCACCACGCCCGGCGGGCTGGGCGTGGAGCTGGTGGTGCGTCCCTTGCACAAGGGATGGCGGTTCCACCCGGGCCATGACAGCGGCCTCGTCGGCCTGGCCGCGGTGGCCATCCGCACGCCGGAGATCGCGCGCGACGAAGCGCTCTGGACAGGCGTGTTCGGGATGCGCATCGCCGACTGGATCGGCGACGCCGCTTACTTGGGGTTCGACCGCGCCCACCACCGCCTGTCGCTGCATCCTTCGGACGCGGCCGGGCTGGTGTCGGTGGAGTTCGGGCTCGAGTCCTGCGACAAGGTGATGCAGCTGTCCTACCGCGCCCGCGAGCAGGGGCTGCCGCTGCGCCACGGGCCGGGCCGGCGCTGCACGTCGGACCAGGTATTCCTGAGTGTTGAGGGTGCCGACGGCACGCTGTACACCGCGGTGGCCGAGGGAAGCGAGCCGGGCGACGATGCGAGGCCGCGCCAGTTTTCCCCGGTGCCGTCGTCGTACTGCGCCTGGGGCAGCGCCTGCGACATTCCCGAGTACTGCGCCCAGGGCGTCGGGCGCCCGCGGCCGCAGCTGCGCGAGGTGGGCAAGCCGTGATCAGGCTGCGCGATGTCTGCTACGTGCGACTGGGCACGCGCGACCTCGCGGCCGCAACCAGCTACGCCACTGCCATCCTCGGCCTGGAGGTCGGCGAAACAGCCGGCCATGCCGCCTATTTCCGCTCCGACCAGCGCGAACACACGCTGTATTATTTCGAGGGCGACCCGGCCGACCAAGTGGTCGCGTTCGAGGTCGATGCCATGGCCGAGCTCGAGGCCGCCGCCACGCAGCTCGAGGCGCTTGGCCATGCCGTGCACGTCGGTACGGCCGCCGAGGCCGACCAGCGCAAGGTGCGCGCGTTCATCGGGTTCAATGACCCCACCGGCAACCGCATCGAATTCGCCTGGCGTCCTGCGGTCAGCGGACGGCGCTACCACGGCAGCCGCGACGCCGGGATCACCGGCTTCAGCCATGTCGGCCTGTGCACCACCGACGCCGCGCGCGACGAGCGCTTCTGGACCACTATCTGCAATGCGCGCGTCAGCGACCGCATCGGCGATGCGCCGTTGCTGCGCATCGACGCGATCCACCACAAGATCGCGCTGTTCCCGACCAACCGCGCCGGCATCCAGCACATCAACCACCAGGTCGAACGCACCGACGACGTGCAGCGCTCCTTCAACTTCATCCGCGAGCGCGGGATCCCGGTGGTGTTCGGCCCGGGCAAGCATCCGACGTCGTCGGCGCGCTTCCTGTATTTCGAAGGGCCCGACGGCATGGTGTTCGAGTATTCCTCGGGCGTGTGCGACATCGCCGACGAACTGCTTTACCGCGAGCGCCAGTTCGAGTTCGGGCCCAAGGGCTTCTGCGAGTGGGGCGCCCGGCCCGACATCCGCGAGTTCCGCACGTGAGCGCGGGGGTGCCCACGCCCGGCGCCGACCAGACGCGCCGGGTTCGCGTTGCCGCCCGCGCGCTGGCGCGACAAGGCCTGGTGCATGCCTACGGGCACTGCAGCCTGCGCCTGGACGCAGGCCACTTCCTGGTCGGGCCGTCGAAGCCGCTCGGCCTGGTGGGCGAGGGCGAGGCCTGCACCGTGGTCCCGATCGACGGACCCCTGCCCGAAGGCGTGCTGCCCGAAGTGCGCATCCACCGCGAGATCTACCGCGCCCGCCCCGCGGTCGGCGGCGTCGCCCGCGTGCAGCCGCCGAAGCTGATGAGCCTGGGCGTGCTCGGCCGCACCCCGGTGGCGCGGCACGGTTTCGGCAGCTATTTCCATCCGCGGCCGCCGCTCTGGGACGATCCGCTGCTGGTGCGCGACGACGCCAGCGCGCACGCGCTCGTGCAGCAGCTCGGCGACGCGCGCGCGATCGTGATGCGCGGCAACGGCGCCGTGGTGGCCGGCGACTCGCTGGAGATGGCCGTGGTGCTGGCCTGGTACCTCGAGGACGCGGCCCGGGTCGAACTCGACTGCCTGGCCACCGGCCTCGACGCGACCGCGTTCACCGCGGCCGAGTCCGGCGCGCGTGCCACGTGGAACGGACGGCTGCTTGAACGCATGTGGGACTACCTGGCCCACGGCGACCCCGAACTCACCCTGCCCAAGGACTGCTGATGAATTCCAGGACGCTGCTGTCGCGCCTGCCACTACTGCTCGCGCTCGGCATGGCCGCACCTGCCCATGCGCAGGACCTGTGCGCGTCGGTCGACGATGCCCGCGTGGTCCAGAACTACTACGCCAACATCCGCCCGGGCGGCCCGCCGCCGGCCGCGGCGCGGCTGTACCGCATGCCCGAGGCCACCCTGGTCAGCGCGCTGCACCCGGACCAGGCCTATGGCGTGCGTTCGAACCGCCTGTTCTTCGAGGAGGTCTGGAAGTCCATCGATGCCTGGGGCAAGGACACGAAGATCGGCCTGGTGTTCACGTCGGGCGGCATGCACGCCTGGAACTTCCCCAGCACCGTGCCGCAGACCCAGGCGGGCTACAGCCCGCTCTGGTACGACATGTACGCCGACGACGGCGCGGGCGTGCACGGGCACATCACCCCGCAGGAGGTCGAGCAGATCTGGGCGCTGCAGCTGCCGACCCTGAAGCCCGACAAGTTCACCCGCATCCTCGGCTTCTATGGCCGGGACGGCCACCTGATCGTGGGCCTGTACGTGTCGGAAGGCACCAAGGCCTTCGATCCGAAGGCGGTGGAGGGCTTCGAGCGCACCCGTGAGCTGCTCCGCAGCCATCCGCGGATCTGCAGCCCGGGCTAGGCCCTCGCAGGGGCGCTGCCTTCCAGCGCCTGCATCTTCGACATCGCGTCGCGGACCACGTCATAGGTCCGCATCAGATGATCCTGGGTCAGGCGGCAGGCGCGCACGGCATTGCGGTCCATCGCCGCTTCGAAGATCTCCACGTGCTCGTCGTGCACGAAGCGGCGGCGGTTCGAATAGCTCAGCGACACCCGGCGGTAGCGCTCGGCCTGGTGGTAGAGCAGTTCCTGCAGCTTGGCCAGCCAGGGCGAGTCGCAGGCGGCGATCAGCGCGGTGTGGAAGGCGTGGTTGCGCGCCTCCCACAGGTCCACGAGCGCCTGCGGCGCTGCATCGCCGGACAAAGGGAGTTCGGCTTCCACTTCGCTGAGTCCGGCAAAGGCCGCTCGGACCTGCTGCTCCCAGGCGTCGTCGCCGTGCTCGATCGACAGGCGCAGCGCCTCGGTCTCGACCAGGGTACGCACGCGTGAAATGTCGTCGAGCTCGTCCAGCGACAGCGGCGCCACCCAGAAGCCGCGCTGCTCCTGGGAATTGACCAACTGGTCGCCGACCAGGCGGGCCAAGGCCTCGCGCAGGGGCGACATCCCGATGCCGTACTGCTGGACCAGGGATTCAAGCTTGAGTTTGCTGCCCGGGACCAGGCGTCCGGCAACGATGTCCTGGCGGAGGCGCTGGTAGGCCTGGCGGGCAAGCGTGCGCGCCGACGGCGGCGCCGGATCTGGCTGGCTCATGGATGCAGGATGCTCGCAGGAATTTCGGAAATCAATGCGCAAAACCGTGACGCGATGCAGCATCCGCCACCCCCGATGATTGCGGAAGCAAGTGAGCGAGTGTGCGTAATTGATTGAGAATTATCGATTTTAATCAACATTGTTCGCCGCAGTGACGATCAACCGCCGAGCGGTCCGGTAAAAATATCGGAATTTGTTGACATTCATTCGACGCCTCTGCTCATATCGGCCACCACGTCCATCGCCTGTCACCGCATCAGTGTGATGGAAGAAATCGATCGCCATGCACGGCGATTCACCCATCAGGATCTTCCGGGGAAGCATCATGAGCAAGCGTGCACGTTGTCTTAGGGGAGTGGTCGGCGGCGTCAGCCTGCTGGCGTTGGGAATCTCGGGCGTACTGCAGGCCCAGACGCCGCAGGCCGGAGCCGATGTCGGGCACACGCTGGACACGGTGGTCGTGACCGGCACCAACATCCGTGGCGCCACGCCGGCAGGCAACGAGGTGCTGGTCATCGGCGCCGAGGAGATCAAGGCCAGCGGCAAGGCGACCATCGGCGACTTCCTGCGCGAGCTGCCGGCCAACTTCGCCGGCGGCGTGGGCATGAGCGACAACTCGCAGGGCGGGCAGGACGCGAGCGTGGCCGGCTCGAACATGACCGGCGGCCAGGGCGTGAACCTGCGCGGCCTCGGCGCGCTGTCGACGCTGGTGCTGGTGAACGGCCGCCGCGTCGCCGCGTCCGGGCAGTACGGCGACTTCGTCGACATCTCCAACATCCCGACCAATGCCGTGTCGCACATCGAAGTGCTGCTGGATGGCGCCTCGGCCGTCTACGGATCCGATGCCGTGGGCGGCGTGGTCAACATCCTGCTCAAGCGCAGCGACGACGGCGCGCACACCACCTTCCGCGTCGGCACCACCGACGGCGGCGCCAACCAGTACCAGTTCGGCCAGACCTGGGGCCGGCAGTGGGACGGCGGCGGCATGGTGCTTGGCTATGAGTTCAACCGCCAGGACAACCTGCTCGCGACCGACCTTGGCATCCACAACGGTGGCGACTTCAGCAGCCGGGGTGGCGTCAACTGGCGCCGCGCCGCGGCCCGCGCCGGCAGCGCGGCCAACCTGTTCGCAGGCGGTGCCGCCGGCAACGGCAACGTGGTGTATCGCGTCCCCGGCGGCGCGGGCATCGGCCTCACCGCGGCCGACCTGGTCGCGGTCACCGACGGCGTGGGCAATACCTACAACGCGTGGGAGATGGTCGACATCCTGCCGGAGATGGACCGGCATGCCGCATTCCTCGGCTTCGAGCAGCGCGTCGGCGAGTCCACCGATCTGTATGCCGACCTACGCTATACGCGTCGCCGCGGCGAGTACAACCAGGGCTATCTCCCGCTCTACGGCACTCTCGGTCCGTCCAACCCGTACTTCATCCCGGGCGTGGTGAACAATTTCGGCGTGGTCGTCGACGACCGGCCGCTGGGCCGCGAGGTGGGCGTCGACAGCCTGGCGGCATCGATCGGTGCGAGCTTCGAGCTCGGCGGCAGCTGGCGCGGCGACGCGGCGCTGTCCTACAGCCGCGACGAGCAGAGCCGTGATTCCGACGTGCAGCGCAACGCGAACATCTACGACTACCTGCCCACGACCGCCGGCGGAAGCGTGCAGGCGCCGACCTCGATCCAGTGCAGCCTCGGGCTCCCCGGCAACGCCAGTCCCGCGGCGTTGGCGTACTGCGCGCAGCTCGATTACCAGCCCTTCAATCCCTGGACCACCGAAGGCCTGTCCGAGCAGGTGCTGTCGCAGCTGATCGGCTACGAGAACCTCGACTTCACCTCCTGGCTGGCGCAGGCAAGCTTCAAGGTCGACGGCGACCTGTTCGCGATGGGCGGGGGCACCGCCAAGCTGGCGGCGGGCGTCGACTGGCGGCGCGAGCACATCGGCGGCGAACTCGAGTTCAACTGGCGCAGCATCGAAGACCAGTACGCCCGCTTCGGCACCACGCAGCGCGACGTCACCGCCCTGTTCGCGGAACTTGCGTTCCCGTTGATCGGCAAGGACAACGCCTCGGCGTTCGCGAAGAAGCTCGATCTGTCGATTGCCGGGCGCTACGAGCGCGGCCGCGGCTTGGGCCACTTCTCGACCTTCAACCCGAAGGTCGGCCTGGACTTCAAGCCGACCGATAACCTCAGCCTGCGCGGCAGCTGGGGCACGTCGTTCCATGCGCCGCCCATGCGCTACGCCTACAACGGCGTGCAGCCGATCACGGGCGGCAACGGCGCCTTCATGCGTGCCGACCTGTACAACGCGCCCTGCGACACCACCATGGTGCCGCTCAACGGCGTCACCGGCACCCCGGGCGGTCCGGGCAACTGCACCTTCACCGCGATCGTCGTCAGCGGTGGCGCCGGCCCCACGCTGCGGCCGGAAGAGTCGGAAACCTGGACGCTGGGCTTCGACTACGCGCCCGAGTGGGCCCCGGGCCTGAAGATCGGCGCGAGCTACTTCAACCTGAAGGTCGACGACCGCATCGTGCGCATCCAGGCCGGCGCGCTGGGCGGCATCCTCGCGCAGCTGTTTGCCACCGGCAGCACGCCGTACATCGACAGCCTGGAGATCAACCCCGGCATCGATCGCGTGCGCGCCCTGATCGAGAACGACCCGCGCTACCTCGGGCAGCTGGGCGCGGGTCCGGTGCAGGCGCCCGGGGACGTGGCCATGATCGTCAACGCCACCCAGCTCAATCTCGCCTCGCTGAAGATGGACGGTGTCGACTTCAGCCTGCGCTACGGCTGGGACACCGCGGGCGCCGGTGCCTTCGACGTCTTCGCCCGCGGCACCTGGCTCAAGAGCTACGAGGTCCAGGCCATTCCCGGCGGCGACTACGTCGACCAGCTCGGCAAGTACAGCCCGGTCGGCAACCCGGTGGAGCTGCGTTCGCAGCAGGGCGTGTCGTGGCAGTCCGGCAACGTCCGCGCGACGCTGACCATGAACTACGTCGACGATTACGAATGCGCGAGCGGCTGCTTCGTGCCCAATGCGCAGGGCATGCCGGTGGCGGCCACGCGTCCGGTCAGGATCGATTCCTGGACCACCTTCGACCTCAACGTCGACTACGATCTCTCCGGCATCGGCGGCTTCTTCCAGGATTCGCGCATCAACTTCGCAGCGGTCAACTTCACCAATCGCACCCCGCCCTTCGTCGACGGCGGCACGGCCGCGAACGACTCGCTGGCCGATCCCTACGACCCGGCCAACGCGACGGCGCTGGGCCGTTCGCTGGTCCTGGCCTTCGACAAGCGCTGGTAATCGATGGAGCACCGCCACATGACGCGTCTGTACCGTTTCCTGCTGCCCGGCCTGCTGGCCGCGTCATGTGCCGTCGTGGCACCGGCCGCCGGCTGCCTGGCCTGGGCACAGCCTGCCGCGACCCCGGTGGTTCCGGTCACGCTGCCCGACTCCGAAACCACGCTGCTGCGCTCGCGCACCGGGCTGGAATACCGGGTGTTCGTGGCCTGGCCGGACTATCCGGCGCCCGAAGGCGGCTACCGCGTGATCTACGTGCTCGACGCCAATGCGATGTTCCTGACCACGGTCGAAGCCGTGCGTGCACATGCACGCAGGGGTGACGCCGGGCCGGATCCCGGTGCGCTGGTGGTGGGCATCGGCTACCCACCCGGTGCCGACATCGGCGCGCGGCGCACCTGGGACCTGACGGTGCCCGTGGCCGAGCCGCGTGCAAAGGCGCCCACGGGCGGCGCGGCGGACTTCTTCGAGTTCATCCAGAGCGAGCTCAAGCCCCGGATCGAACGCGACTACAGGGTCGACCGCGCCCGGCAGACGCTGATGGGGCATTCGCTTGCGGGCATGTTCGCAACGCGCGTCATGACGCGCCATCCGGATGCCTTCGAGAGCTACGTCGGCATGAGCAGTTCATTCTGGTTTGGCGGCCACGGCCTGAGCGGTGAGGTCGAAGCCTTCGCGAAGGCACGCACGCCGGGCGATACGCCGGTGCGGGTGATGCTGCTGGCCGCGGAGTTCGAGGAGGCTGTGCATCCGCGCGCTTGGGCCAGCAGCCCGGACAGCGCGGCGAAAGCCCGGGATGATCTCACGCAGCGCGGGCAGGTCACGCGAGCGCGCGCCGCGGCCCAGCAGCTGGCGGCGGCCCCGGGCATGATCGTGGACATGGCCGAGATCGCGGGCGAGGACCACGGCAGTGTGGTGCCCGCGGCCATCGGACGCGGGCTGCGGTTCGTGCTGTCCGGACCGACCGCGGTGCCGGCCCTGCCCAGCGCCCGCGAGTACATGGCGATGACGCCGGAGGCGCGCTACCAGCTGCGGCTGGATGTGCGCGCGCTGCCCGATCCCCACCGCGTCCCGTGGCTCAACGGACTCAAGAGAACGCTGCACGGCGGCCTGGCCAAGGAAGAGCTCGAGCTGCTGCACACCGAGCGCAACGCCATGGACGCCCGCCACGGC
Organism: Luteimonas sp. A649; assembly: GCF_054072735.1. Classification (NCBI taxonomy): domain Bacteria; kingdom Pseudomonadati; phylum Pseudomonadota; class Gammaproteobacteria; order Lysobacterales; family Lysobacteraceae; genus Luteimonas; species Luteimonas sp. A649. Next base: position 57,649 of record NZ_JBSVRQ010000004.1, read on the forward strand.
ACGCGCCCGCATCTGATCAACGCCGACTGACCGGCGCGCCTGCGCGTTGCCCGCGCGCAGGCCCTTCAGTCCGCCGGCACCGTCCGTCCCCGCGCCCAGCCGCGCAGCGCCTCGACCTGCTCGCGCATCACCACCGACAGCGGCCGGGTGCGCTTGATCTCGGCGCGCAGCATGAAGTCGTTGAGTGGCGTGCCGGCGGCGTGCGCGGCGTACAGGCCGGAGACGATCGCCTGCTCGATCTCGGCGCCGGAAAAACCGTCGGCCGCGGCGGCCAGGCCGTCGAGATCGAAAGCCGTCGGGTCCAGTTCGCGCTTGCCCAGGTGCAGCGCGAACAGTTCACGCCGCGTGTCCGCACCGGGCAGGTCGACGAAGAAAATCTCGTCGAAACGCCCCTTGCGCAGCAGTTCCGCCGGCAGCTCGTGCACCTGGTTGGCGGTGGCCACCAGGAACACGTGTGACCTGCGCTCTGCCATCCAGGTCAGCAGGTAGCCGAGCACGCGCCGCGAGACGCCGCCGTCGCCGTCGCCGGTCGACGAGGCAAGGCCCTTCTCGATCTCGTCGATCCAGAGCACGCAGGGCGCGAGCTGCTCGGTCGATTCTAGGGCGGCGCGCAGGTTCTTCTCGGTCTCGCCGTGGAACTTGTCGTACAGGGTGCCGAAATCCAGGCGCACCAGCGGCACGCCGAAACCGCCGGCGATCGACTTCGCCAGCAGCGACTTTCCACAGCCCTGCACGCCCAGCAGCAGCACGCCCTTGGGCGGGTCCAGCCCGGGCGGCGCGCTGCCCGAGGTGAACACCGCGCGCCGCTGGTCGATCCAGCGCTTGAGCGCGCGTGCGCCAGCGACGTCGGCGAAGCCGGCGGTGTCGTACTCGTAGTGCAGGTGGCCGCTGCGGTTGAGCAGCTCGAACTTGAGCTTCGCCAGGCGGGGCAGGTCATCGTGGCGCAGCGCGCCGTCGTTGAAGATCAGCTGGCGGGCGATGCGGCCGGCGTCGCCCAGCGACAGGCCCTGCAGGTTGCGGACGATCAGCTGCACCGCCTCGGCATCGGCCTCGACGCGGCGGCCGCCGTGTTCGACCTGGTAACGTTCGGCCTCCTCGCGCACCAGCTTGAGCAGGGCGCGGGCGTCGGGCAGGCGGGTGCGGAAGCGCACCGCCTTGGCCTCGAGTTCGGCCGGCAGTTCCACCTTGTGGCCCACCAGCACCAGCACGTGCGGCAGGCAGCCGCGGCGCTGCACCAGGTCGCGCAGCATGCGCTGGGTGCCGGCGTAGCCCAGGTAGGGGTGGAAATCGAGCAGCAGGTAGACGCCACGCTGTTCCGCGGCATGGATCGCGCGCAGCGTGGTGGTTGCGTCGGGCGCGTCTTCGGCCGGGTCCTCGCCGTCGAGGTCCAGGCGGCGCAGGCCTTCGGTGATGGTCCAGCGGTAGAGCGCGCGCCAGACGTGCAGCAGGGATTGCCGGAACAGTTCGACCACCCGCGGCTCGTCGGGGGTCTCGACGATGATCAGCGGGGTGTCGGCGCGGATCAGCGCGGCCAGGTCCTTCAGGTCACTCATCTGTCACACGCGGAGGGTGTCGGGAACGGAGGCATTCTATGTGCGCGATCCTGCGCCGGGCGGTGTACCCTCGACTGCCGTACGTTGGCGAACGTGACCGGAGGGCGCATGAAGACAGTGCTGGTGGCCAGTTCCAAGGGCGGTGCGGGAAAGACCACGATCGCGACCCACATCGCCGCGCACGCCGCGGTCGAGGGCCTGCATACGGCGATCATCGATGCCGATCCGCAGCAGTCCTCCACGCGCTGGGCGGAACGCCGTGCCGGGCTGGACGCCGCGGTACTGCCGATCGCCGGCGCCAGCCGCGCGAAGACGGCGTGGAAGTCGCTCCCCGAGGACACCCAGCGCGTGGTGATCGACGCCCCGGCCGGGGCGATGGCGGCGGACCTCGAACACTGGCTTGAACACGCCGACGCCGTGGTGGTGCCGGTGCAGCCTTCGGCGCTGGACCTGGACGCCACGGTGCCCTTCCTCAATACCCTGGCCCAGCATCACCGCGTCCGCCGCGGCGACCTGCGCGTGGGCCTGGTGGCCAACCGCATGAAGCCCTGGACGAATGCGTCGCAGGCCACGCTCGAGCTGCTCGACCAGTGGCCCTATCCGGTGGTGGCCTCGCTGCGCGACAGCCAGGCCTACATCCTGCTCACGGGACTGGGCCGGAGCATGTTCGACTATCGTTCGGCCCAGGTGCGCAAGCACCAGGAAGACTGGGCGCCGCTGCTGAAGTGGCTGCGCAAGGCGTGACGGGCCCACGGAACGGCATGGAGGATCGCGCGATGGAAAACGACACCAGGGACATCCTGCTGCTGCGCCATGCCCACGCCGAGGCGGCAGGGCCCGGCCATGCCGACATGGACCGGCCGCTGTCGCCGGAAGGCCAGGCCGAGGCCGAAGCCGCCGGCCGCTGGCTGCTCGAGCAGAAGCTGTTGCCCGACCAGGTGCTGTATTCGCCTTCGCGACGCACCCGCGAAACGCTGGAGGCGGTGCTGGGCGTGATCGGCTATGTCGACCAGCGCCTGGAACCGGCGATCTACGACGCCACCGCGGGCACGCTGGCGGCGCTGGCCGACCAGCACCGCGACGTCGGGCGGCTGATGATCGTCGGCCACAATCCGGGACTCGAGCGCCTCGCCGCGCTGCTGCACAGCGGCCAGTCGGGCGATTACCGGGGCATGCCCCCGGGGGCGGTCGCGGTGCTGCGGCTGCAGGTGGGTGCCGAGGTCGAACCCGGCGCGGCCATGCTCGTCGACTTCTGGTGGCCGTGAGCCGTGCCGGCCTGCACGCCTGCGTACTCGTGGTGGTCGCCTTGCTGGCGGCCGCGGCCCCTGTCCGCGCGGCCGAGATCGACCCGCTGCGGTCCGAGGTTGGATTCAGCCTCGTCACCCGCTGGGGCGAGGTGGTCGACGGCCGCTTCCCGGTCTTCGATGGCCGCCTGAGCGACCTCGGCGACGGCCGCCAGCAGGTCTGGCTGTCGCTGTCGGCGACCGACGTCGAGATCCTCGGCAACCTGCGCCACACGCACCTCACGCGCGGCAAGGGTTTCTTCGAGTCCGAGCGCTATCCGACCATCACCTTCGTGTCCGACCCTTTCGTTCTCGCGCTGCTGGTGGATGGCGGCGCGCTGCCCGGCGTGCTCCAGATCCGTGACGTGCAGCAGCGGGAGGTGTTCACGATGCTGCCTTCGGCCTGCAGCCGGCCGGCGGTGGACTGCCCGGTGCTGGCCGCGGGCATCATCGACCGCGCCGACTACGGCATGACCCGCTGGAGCTTCGCGATCGGCCGCAAGGTCCGCTTCCAGCTGCGCATTCGCGCACAGGGCGGCGTGGAGTGACGATGCGGGCACGACTGCTGGTTCTCGCCTGGTTGCTGCTGGCCGGCGGCGGCTGCGCGCTGACCCCCGAGCAGGGTGCGGCTGCGACGCGCATCGCGGACGAGGCGCGCTCGGTGCTGGTGGACTGCGCCCGCGAAGACGCCTGCGCCACCCCGTCGCCGCTGCGCACCCTGGGTGTCGACGCGCTCGCGGCCAGCGCGCCCGACGCGCCGCGCCACCACGCGCTGATCCTCGACTACGGCCAGGACGCCCTGCTGGCGCGGCTGAGCATGGTGCGGTCGGCGCAGCACAGCGTGGACGTGCAGACCTACATCTTCGACGAGGACGACGCCGGCCACATGTTCCTCGACGAGCTGCTGGCGGCGGCGCGGCGCGGCGTGACGGTGCGGGTGCTGGTGGACCAGCTCTCGGCGCTGCGCGAGGTCGAGACCCTGGCGGCGCTGGCCGGCGCCCACGTCAACTTCGAGATGCGCATCTACAACCCGGTGCTCGGGCGCGCGCGCATCAACTATCCGCAGTACGTGCTGGCGGCGGCCTGTTGCTGGCGCCGGCTCAACCAGCGCATGCACAACAAGTTGCTGCTGGTCGACGGCGTGGCCGGCATCACCGGCGGCCGCAACTACCAGGACAGCTATTACGACTGGGACCCGGAATACAACTTCCGCGACCGCGACCTGTATGTCGCCGGCCCGGTGGTGGCGGAGATGGCCGCAAGCTTCGAGCTGTACTGGGACGCGCGACTGACCCGCAGCCTGCCGGGCCTCTCGGATGTCGGCCGCCTGCTGCTGCGCGACGGCGTGCCGGAACTGCCGCACGAACCCTTCACGCTGCCGGCCCGGGTCGAGCGGATCTCGCGCGACGCCGACGACGCGATGCTGGTCGGCGCGCTCGCGGCCCAGTCGCTGCCGGTGGGGGAGGTGGTCTTCATCTCCGACCTGCCGCAGAAGCACCGCGCCGGTCATGACGAGGTCGCGCCGTCCACGCGCGGCTTGCTGGAGCTGATCGAAGGGGCGCAGGAGGAGATCCTGCTGCAGACGCCCTACCTGGTGCTGTCGCCCTCGGCGCAGGACCTGTTCCGCCAACTTCGGCAGCGCGAGGATCCGCCGCGGGTGCTGGTGTCGACCAACAGCCTGGCGGCCACCGACGCCTTCATCACCTATGCGCTGTCGTACAAGTACAAGCGCCGCCACTTGCGCGAATTCGGCTTCGAAATCCACGAGTTCAAGCCCTTTCCGCAGGACGCGCCGATCGACGTCGAGGCGACCGGCACCGTGGATCTGGGCGATGCCGGCGCGGCGCAGGCCGACGAAGGCCGCTCGCGGCCGCGGCCGCTGGAGCGCGAGTACTCGGCGCTGCGCTGGTCGGGCTTCTCCGCGCACGACCGCGTGCCGCTCAAGCGTGGCGGCGTGCGCTTCGGCCTGCACGGCAAGTCGCTGGTGGTGGACGAGCGCATCGGCGTGGTCGGCACCCACAACTTCGATCCGCGCGGCGACAACTACAACACCGAGAGCGCGGTGGTGATCGAGGACCCCGCCTTCGCGCAGGCGCTCGCGGCCAGCATCCGCCGTGACATGGCGCCCGCCAACGCCTGGACCATCGCCCCGCGCGATCGACCGGTGGTGCTCTCCGGTCTCGACTACTCGCTGGGCAAGGTTTCGGAATCGCTGCCGGTGTTCGACCTCTGGCCCACGCGCTATGCCACCAGCTACGAGTTCCGCCCCGGCCCCGACTGCCCCGAGCCGCCGTCGATCCGTGACCCGCACTTCCGCGCGTGCCACGAGCCCGTGGGCGACTTCCCGGAGGTCAGCATCGGCTTCCGCAGCCTGCTGACGCGCATCTTCACCGCCTTTGGCGCCGGGCTCGCCCCGATCCTCTGAACCTCCTTCCGGATGACCGTTCGTCGGCAGGACCGCCGAAACGGGCGATCATGACCTTTGACCTATTGCAGTAGGCGGGTGGTGTAGTAGTCTACCAACACACCAAGCCACACCCCCCCAGCAAAGGACACCGCCATGTACCGCACCGACTCCAACGCCCTGGTCGCCCCCGCCGCCTCCACCGCCACCAGCCGCAATGCAGCGCTCCCCTCTCGCTACCCGTCACGCGATTTCGGCACCGGCTACGGCCGCAGCAGTGGCTACGCCGCCGCCCACCGCTACGCCCCGGCCAGCCAGCCGATCGCACGCTTCCGCCTGGTCTGATCGATGCTGTTTGACCCGGGGGGGAACCGAACCTAGGCTGGCGCGCCCCTGCCGCCAGCCCGGGAACCGGAATCCCCTCATGAACACCCCGACTTCGATCTTCCGCCAGCGCCTGGACCTGGCCGCCCTCAACACCCTGTCCAAGGGCACCGCGATCGAAGCCCTGGGCATCGAGTTCATCGATATCGGCGACGACCATCTCGTCGCGACCATGCCGGTGGATGCCCGCACCCTGCAGCCCCATGGCCTGCTCCACGGCGGCGCCTCGGTGCTCCTGGCAGAAACCCTGGGCAGCAGCGCCGGCAACATGTGCGTCGCCCAAGGCGAGGTCTGCGTCGGCATCGAGATCAACGCCAACCACGTCCGCGGCGTGCGCGATGGCCGCGTCACCGGCACCGCGCGCGCGCTGCACGTCGGGCGCAGCACCCAGGTCTGGGAGATCCGGATCGAAGACGCCCGCGGCCGCCTGGCCTGCATCTCGCGACTGACCCTGGCGGTGGTGCCGGCGGCCTGAGCGTCTGTCCGCTGCTACCCGGGCCCGGGGCCATCCGGTATCGTTCCGGCCATGCGTTCCCCCCATGTCCACACCACGCCCGCCGGCGACCGCCTGGCGCGCGCGGGCCGTTATGCGCTGCGCGTACCGATGCTGCTCTGGCACGCGCTGGTGCACCTGCCGCTGGTGATGATCGGCCTCATGCTGCCCAGCGATCGCATCGACCTTGGCGGCGAAAGCCTGCGCGCCCGCCTGGTCCGTTCCTGGCAGGGCGGCCTGTTGCGGATCTTCGGCCTGCGCACGCGCCGCCTGGGCACGCCGCTGCCCGGCGCCACACTGTTCGTGGCCAACCACGTCAGCTGGATGGACATCTCGGCGCTGCACAGCCAGCGGATGATGGGCTTCGTCGCCAAGCAGGAGATCGAAGGCTGGCCGCTGGTCGGGCGCATGGCCCGCCGCGGCGGGACCATCTTCCACGCGCGCGGCAGCCAGGAATCGCTCGGCGGCGTGCTGGACGTGATGATCGCGCGGCTGCGCACCGGCCAGTCGGTGGGCGTGTTCCCGGAGGGACGCACCCGCGACGGCAGCGAGGTCGGGCCGTTCCATGCCCGCATCTTCATGGCCGCGGTGGAGACCGGTGTGCCGGTGCAGCCGGTGGCGCTGCGCTATGGCGCCGGCGGCGAGGCCCAGCGCGATGTCGCGTTCTGGCCGCGGGAGCACTTCCTCGGCAACTTCCTGCGCCTGCTCGGCGAGCCCTCGCGGGTTGCCGAGGTGGTGTTCCTGGAGCCGGTGATGCCGGGCGAGGCCGAGGGCCGCGCGGCGATTGCCAGGGTCGCCCGCGAGCGCATCGTCGCCGCCCTGCAGGGGCCGTGAGTCCGGCGCACGCCAGCGGCTACCGTCCGCCGCGCTGGCTGCGCAACCCCCACGTGCAATCGGTGCTGGCCGGCAGCCTGCCGCGCCGGCGCAAGGGCCTGGCCGCGCTGGCCGCCGCCGGCGCGCGGACGCAGCAGTTGATCGTCGATGGCGGCAACGGCGTGCGCCTGATCGGCCTGCACACCGGGCTGCCGGGCGTGGAGCCGCGCGGCATGGCCCTGCTGCTGCACGGCTGGGAGGGCAGCGCCGAATCGGCCTACGTCTGCCTGGCCGCGGCCGGCTTCCTGGCGCGCGGCTACGACGTGTTCCGGCTCAACTTCCGCGACCACGGCGACAGCCACCACCTCAACCCCGACATCTTCCATTCCGCGCGCATCGATGAAGTGGTGCACGCGGCGCTCGACGTCGCCACCCGCATGCCGCGCCCGCGGCTGGTGGTGGCCGGGCATTCGCTGGGCGGTAACTTCGCGCTGCGCCTGGCGCTGCGGGCGCCCGCGGCCGGCCTGCCGCTGGATGCGGTGGCGGCGGTGTGCCCGGTGCTTGATCCGGCGCGCACCATGGAGGCGATGGAGCGGGGGCTGCCGCTGTACGTACGCCACTTCGAGCGCAGCTGGCGGCGGTCGCTGCTGCGCAAGCGGGAACTGTTCCCCAGCCATGTCGGCTTCGACGACGCGGTGCTGCGCCTGCGCATGCGCGAACTCACCGAGTGGCTGGTGCTGCGGCACACCGACTTCGGCAGCCTGGAAGGCTACTTCGACCGCTACTCGATCGCCGGCGACCGCCTGGCCGGCCTCACGATCCCGACCTCGATCCTGACCAGCGCCGACGATCCGGTGATCCCGGTGGAGGGCTTCCACCAGCTGGTCTTGCCGCCCGCGGCGCAGCTGGAGCTCGCGCAGTGGGGCGGCCACTGCGGCTTCATCGAAGGCCCGCGACTGGGCGGCTACGCCGAGCGCTGGGTCGCCGCGCAGCTGGCCGGCGCCAGCTGAGGCGCGTCGACAGCAAGCTACAATCCGGGTTTTCGGCGCGCCGCGCCGGCAGGACAGCCTCTTTATGCAAGAACAGATCCTCGATGCGCTGCGCGGCGGCGATACCGAAGCCGCCCTGGATGCAGCACGCGCCTTTGCCGCCGAGGCTCCCGGCAATGTCGAAGCGCAGCGCATGCTGGCGCTGGCGCTGCGCGTCAGCGGCGATCTCGAGGCGGCTCGCAACGCGGTCCTCGTCGCCATCGCGCTGGCACCCGACGACGCCGACCTGCACATGGAACACGCCAGCCTCCAGCTCGGCATGCGCGACCCGGAAGCGGCGCAGCAGGCGCTGCGGGCCACCGTGGGCATTGACCCCAACCATTTCGCTGCCTACGCCACGCAGGGGCACTTGGCCCTGGCGCGCGGCGACCTCGCCGAAGCCGAGCGCCAGGTCCGGCTGGCCGAGCGGGTGGAGCCGGAGCACCCCGCGCTACAGGCGCTGACGGGCATGATCGCGCTACGTCGCGGCAACGGTGCCGCCGCGGTCGCGCAGCTGTCCGCGGCCGCGCAGCGGGCCCCCGGCGATGCGCTCACGCTGCAGTCGCTGGCCTTTGCGCATTTCCACGAGGGCCATTTCGCCTTTGCCGAGCAGGCCTTCCGCAAGCTGCTGGAGATCTCGCCGCCAGGCAGGGACGCCCGCCTCATGATCGCGCTCCTGCAGGAGCGCCAGGGGCGCCCACGGGACGCCATCGACGAACTGGCGCCGCTGCTGGCCGACACGGCCACCGCCACGCCCCAGGTCCGGCGCTTTGCCGGCGAGCTCGAGCTCGTGGCGGACCGGCCGGCGCGTGCGCTGGAACACCTGCGCGAGGCGTTCTCCGCGCTGCCGGGCGAACCCCGCGCCACGACCGCGATCGTCGAGGCCTGGCGGCGCCTGGGCGCTGTCGACGAAGCGCGGGCGATGCTTGACGCGGCGCTCGCGACCGCGCCGGACAACGACGGCCTGTGGCGCGCGCGCCTGGTCTTCGACCCGTTCGGCGAGGCCGCCGGCAGGCTGATCGAACGCTGGCGCCGGCACAGCCCCACGTCGATCAATGCCCTGGATGCGGAGATGGCCTTCCATGCCAGCGAAGGGCGACCGTCGGACGTCGCGGCCGCGGCGCACGCGCTGCTGGAACTCGCCCCGGGCCATTTCGGCGCCGAGGTGCGGCTGGCGGACGCGCTGCTCGAGACCGATCCTGCACAGGCGCTGCGGCGCATCGAGTCGGTGCTTGGGCGCGAAAACCTGCGCCCGGAAGCGAAGGCGACGTTTGAAGTGCGCCTGGGCCTGGCGCGGCACCGCACGGGCGATTTCGCCGGCGCGCTGGCGCATTGGAACCGGCCCGACGCAGCGGCTCCCGGCAATCGCCTGCCGCTGCCCGAGGCCACCCCTGCGCCGGCCGAATGGCCCGAAGCCGCGGCCCCGGCACCCGACGCCCCGCCGGTGGCGTTCCTGCTGGGCCTGCCGGGCGGGCTGTCCGAGCGCGGTGCGCAACTCCTGCGCCCCGTGCCGACCTTCCGCGACGACCGCGTCGGCGGCTCGCCACCGGCCGATGTCTTCCAGGACATCGGTTCCTGGACGGGCGTCGCCGCCGGCAAGCTCGATGCACCAACGGTGATCAACACCTGGCGCGCCGCACTGCCGCGACGCGGCATCCGTGGCGCGGTGATCGACTGGCTGCCGTGGTGGGACAACAGCTACACCTCGGTGGTGCGCGCGGCGTTGCCCGAGGCGCGGCTGCTGGTCATGCTGCGCGACCCGCGCGACATGCTCATGGACTGGATCGCGTTCGGCGCCAGCACGCCGTTCACGGCGGGGACGCCGCAGGCCGCGGCCGACTGGCTGGCCGTCGCGCTCGCCCAGATCGCCACGCTGCATGAACTCGACCTGGTGGCCCACCACCTGCTGCGCGTCGATGACATCGCCGACGACCCGCCGGCGATGTCCGCCCGGATGGGTGAGGCGCTTGGCGTCAAGCTGCCAACGCCGCCACGCGGCCTCTTCGGCAACCCGCGCTTCAGCGCCGGCGCGTGGCGCAGCTATGCCGACCTGCTTGCCGGACCGTTCGCGGCGCTGGCGCCGGTGGCGCGCCGCTTCGGCTATCCGGACGCCTGACCCCGAGGAGCACGACCATGCACGTCACAAGCGAGAGCTTCGCCCACGGCCAGCCGATCCCCGTCGGGTTCGCCTTCGGCGCGCCCGACGGCCTGGGCGGCAACCGCAATCCGCAGCTGTCCTGGGGCGACGCGCCCGACGGCACGCGCTCGTTCGCGCTGCTCTGCATCGATGCCGACGCGCCCACGGACCCGGCGCTGGCCGCGGACGACGGGACCGACATCCCGGTCGACCATCCGCGCGGCGACTTCGTGCACTGGGCGATGGTGGACATCCCGCCGCAGGTCACCGCGATCGCCGCCGGCAGCTGCAGCGAGGGCGTGACCAAGGGCGGCAAGCGCGCGCCGGCCGGTCCGGCCGGCACGCGCCAGGGCCTGAACGACTACACCGGCTGGTTTGCCGCCGACGCCGACATGGCCGGCGATTGGCTGGGCTACGACGGTCCGTACCCGCCGCCGCACGACCTGCGGGTGCACCGCTATTTCTTCCGGGTGTTCGCGCTGGACGTCGAGCGGCTGGAGCTGCCGGAACGGTTCACCGCCGGCGACGTGCTGCGGGCAATGCAGGGCCATGTGCTGGCCGAAGCCGCCACCTGGGGCAGCTACAGCCTGCACGCTTCCCACGCCTGAGACGACTGCACCAGCGACCTGTGGGAGCAGCCATCGCAGCTATAGCTGCGATGGCGACGGACCCCGTCGCTGCGACAGCCCCTCCCGCAGGAGGATCCGGCCGCCGCCGCCTCGCGACTCCCGCCTATTCGGCGGCAGCCACCTGCTCCTGCTCCACCACCATGTCGAGCACGTGCACCACGGCCGATGCGTCGGCCGGCACGTTCTGGCGCTGGTAGCGGTCCAGGCGCAGCACCGTGCGCACGCCGGGCGTGTGTTCGAAGCCTTCGATCTCTTCGTACATCGGCCCCCATTCGCCGATGTCCTGCTTGAGGCCGCTGTCGTCGTAGTGGATCTCGCGGACCTGCAGGCAGCGATACTCGGGCATCAGAGGATGGTGGCAGTCGACGCGCTCGGCGGCGACTTCAAGGAACACGCGCTCGGGCTCGCCGCCATGGCGGGTGCGCGCGGTGGGCGCGCCGATAAAGACCAGGCGGTCGCCCAGGCCGTTGGTGAGCGCAAGCCGCGGTGGCTCGCCGCCGTCGAGCGCGAGCGCATGGCTGCCCGACAGCCGGGTGTGGGCCTCGCGCTCCATCGCCATCAGTGGTTCCGCGCAGGCCATCTGGGTGCTCACCATCGGGCCGAAGGCGACGGCGTCGGCCTCGAGGTTGAAGTCGCCGCCCATGTGGTTGCAGGCGTTGGACACCGAGACCCGGCCGTCAGCGAAATCAAGCTGCAGCGCGGCGTCGGTGTTCGCGAAGAGGGCGTCGATGCGGCTGCCATCGGCGGCCGTCGCGGCGTCGAGCTGCCAGTGGTGGGCGCCGAGCGTGGCCGCGAGGTCCGGTGCGGGCGCGGTGCCGGGCGCCGCCGGGGCCGCGGCGGGCGAGGGTGTCGCGGGGGGCGCGGCGTCGTTGGTGCCGGGCGAACAGGCGGCCAGCGCGAGCGGCAGGACAAGTGCGAACAGTGGCTTCATGGTGTGGCTCCGGGGCAGGGACCTGGGTTAACGCGCAATGCGCGGGAACGGGGTTGCGTGGACCTCAATCGCCCACCGGCAACCACAGCAGCAGCGCCGCGCCGAGCAGGATGCGATACACCGCGAATCCGGTGAACCGGTGGTGTTCGATGTAGCCGAGCAGCCATTTGACCACCATGAAGCCGGTGATCGTGGCCGCGGCGAAGGCGATGCCGACGTCGGCCCAGGCTTCGCCGCCCAGCCCGCCGTCCATCGCGAGCTCGAGGAAGGTGTAGGCACTGGCCGCGAACATGGTCGGGATGCCGACCAGGAACACGAATTCGGCTGCGTCCCGGCGCCGGCTCAGGCCGGCGAGCATGGCGATGAAGATCGCCGCCGCCGAGCGCGAGGTGCCCGGGAACACGCCCGCCAGCACCTGCGCCAGGCCGACCAGGATGGCGATCGTCCAGGTGACGTCGGTGCCGTCGGGGCGGCGTTCGGCCAGGCGTTCGGCGACGATCATCCACACGCCGCCGATCACCAGCGCCCAGGCGATCGGCGTGACCGTCTCCGGCAGCTCCCAACCCAGCAGCCGCACCGGCAGGCCGACCGCGGCGGTGACCAGGAAGGCGACTGCGAGCTTCATCGCGTAGTCGCGGTTGCGGGCGTCGCCCAGGCCCGTCACCAAGGCGGTGATGCGCTCGCGGAACACCAGGGTGATGGCGAGGATCGCGCCGGCCTGGATGACGATGTTGAAGAAGTCCGAGCGCGCGCCCAGCCAGCGCTGGGCGATCAGCAGGTGGCCGGTGCTGGAGATCGGCAGGAACTCGGTCAGGCCTTCAAGGATGCCCAGGAGCAGGGCGGCCAGCGGGTCGGTCATCGGTCAGGATCCAGGCGGTGGTCGTGCTGTGGGTGGGGAGGATGGCCACAGGCCGGGCGGCCGCGGCGATCAACGCGGCAGCATAGCCGATGCCCTGGCCGCACCCGTTTGGTGCGATCTATCTTGGATCCGCACCTGATTGGTGCAGTGCGGGGCTGCCGTCCCGGTCTGCCCCAAGGAATTCAATCACCTGGGGCATGGCACGGCGCTTGCGATACTTCCTCCCCGACACCCGGGCGCGCCCGGGACCCATCCTTGAGCACCGGAGCCCTCCATGTCCCTCGACACCGTTGAAAAGCTGATCAAAGACCACCGGGTCGAATTCGTCGACCTGCGCTTCTCCGACATGCGCGGCGTCCAGCACCACGTCACCTACCCGGTGTCGGTCATCGAGCCGGCGTTGTTCGAGGACGGCAAGATGTTCGACGGCTCCTCGATCGGCGGCTGGCGCGGCATCCACCAGTCGGACATGGTGCTGCTGCCCGATCCCGGCACCGCCTTCCTGGATCCCTTCACCGCCGACCCGACGATGGTGCTCACCTGCGACGTGCTCGATCCGACCACGATGCAGGCCTACAACCGCGATCCGCGCGGCATCGCGCGTCGCGCCGAGGCCTTCCTCAAGTCCAGCGGCATCGCCGACCAGGCCTTCTTCGGCCCCGAGCCCGAGTTCTTCATCTTCGATTCCGTGCGCTATGCCAACGACATGGGCCACACCTTCTTCCACGTCGACTCCGAAGAAGCCGCGTGGAACTCCGGTCGCGAGTACGAGGGCGGCAACACCGGCTATCGGCCCGGCGTGAAGGGTGGCTACTTCCCCGTGGCGCCGCTGGACTCGCTGCACGATATCCGCGCCGAGATGTGCAAGACGCTGGAGCAGGTCGGCATCGAGATCGAAGTGCATCACCACGAAGTCGCCAACGCCGGCCAGTGCGAGATCGGCACCAAGTTCAGCTCGCTGGTGCAGAAGGCCGACGAACTGCTGACCACCAAATACGTGGTCAAGAACGTCGCCCACCGCAACGGCAAGACCGCGACCTTCATGCCCAAGCCGCTGGTCGGCGACAACGGCAGCGGCATGCACGTGCACCAGTCGCTGGCGAAGGGCGGGACCAACCTGTTCTCCGGCGACGGCTACGGCGGCCTGAGCCAGACCGCGCTGTGGTACATCGGCGGCGTGTTCAAGCACGCGCGCGCGATCAACGCCTTCACCAACGCGAGCACCAACAGCTACAAGCGCCTGGTGCCGGGCTTCGAGGCGCCGGTGATGCTGGCGTACTCCGCGTCCAACCGCTCCGCGTCCTGCCGCATCCCCTACGTGTCCAATCCCAAGGCGCGCCGTGTCGAGTTCCGCTTCCCCGATGCGATGAACGCCGGCTACCTGACCTTCACCGCGCTGATGATGGCGGGCCTGGATGGCATCCGTAACCAGATCGACCCGGGCGGCCCCAGCGACAAGGACCTCTACGACCTGCCGCCGGAAGAGGCCAAGGGCATCCCGACCGTCTGCCACTCGCTCGACCAGGCGCTGGAAGCGCTCGACGCCGACCGCGAGTTCCTCAAGGCGGGTGGCGTGATGAGCGACGACTTCATCGACGCGTACATCACGCTGAAGATGAAGGAGGTCACTGCGTTCCGCTCGGCGACGCATCCGTTGGAATACCAGATGTATTACGCGATCTGACGCAGGGCGCTGGGGCGCCGAGGTGCCGAGGTACCGGGGGCCAAGGCCCTTGAGTGCTCATGTCCCCCGGCGCTGGCCTGCGGCCATCGCCTCCTCCTTGACTTCGCTCTCAAGGGCCTTGGCCCCCGGTGCGCAGCAATACGCAGTGGCCCCAGGAGCAAAGCCGGTATCCCGCGCACCTGCAGCAACGCCGAGCCCCGTCGTGGCCGGGAGGCCTTCGCGGGGAAGTAAAGGAGGAGGCATCCGCCGCCAGGCGGATGCCGGGGGACATGAGCCGCGAAGGCCTCCCGGCCGCGGCGGGGCCCCTCAGGTCACGGCGCCGCTTCTTCCGCCACCTTGCATTGCCTGGCCATCAGAGGTTCGATTGCCGCATGAACGTCAAACCCCTTGCGGCAGTCCTTTGCCTTGCCCTGCTCGCCGGTTGCGCCCACCAGCCGCCTCGCAATCCGATGGCGACCTGGGTGCCGTCGCCCAACCACGACGAACGACGCCCGGTCGTCATCGTCCTGCACTACACCGAGCAGGACTCGGTCGAGCAGAGCCTGCACACCCTGCGCACGCGCAACAGCGGCGGGCCGGTGAGCTCGCACTACCTGGTTGGCGATGACGGTGCGATCTACCAGCTCGTCGCTGACGGCCACCGCGCCTGGCACGCCGGCGGCGGCCGCTGGGGCACGATCACCGACCTCAACTCGGCATCGATCGGCATCGAGATCGACAACAACGGCCGCGAGCCTTTCACCGAGCCGCAGGTGCAAGCGCTGCTGCGCCTGCTCGACGACCTGTGCGAACGCCTGCGCATCCCGCGCAGCCAGGTGATCGGCCATTCCGACCTCGCACCGTCGCGCAAGATCGACCCGGGTGCGCTGTTCCCGTGGAAGCGGTTGGCCGAGGCCGGGTTCGGAATCTGGCCGGCCGACGATGCACCGCCGGCGCCGGAAGGCTTCGATGCCATGCGCGCGCTGCGGCTGGTGGGCTACGACACCAGCAACCCGGAGGCTACGATCCGCGCCTTCCGCCTGCGCTTCCGCGGTGATGCGCAGACGACGCTCGACGTCGAGGACCTGCGCGTGCTGCATGCGCTGACGCTGCCCGATGGGGCGGGGCTTGCGACACAGGGCGCGGACTGACGCGTGTCGCGGATCGCATCGGCACGGGGGTGCAGGACTGCCCGATGACGAGGCGCGGCCCTGCATGGGTGACAGGCATCTTCCAGGTGCCATCGCCCCCGGCATGCACTAGATTGGTGCAATGCAGCCCGGACTCGATCGCGCCCATGACCAGCTGAGCACGCCCGTGCTGGCCGTGTCGGCCATGGGTCTGATCGAGGCGGGGAACCTGGCGAGCGGGCAGTGGCTGGGCGTGTCCCTGCGCAGATTGGCGGGCCTCCCGCTGGGGGCCTTGGAAGCGCAGGGCGATGCGCTGGCGCGCGCGGTTTCCGGCGACCGGGGCGCGGACCATCCTTCGGCTGCGCCCGGCGTGCTTCGCCTGCCCCGATTGCCGCTCGCGTATCCCGGTGCCGCGCCACGGTTCGCCGAGGCCTGGCTGACCCCGCGCGAGGCCGGCGGCTGGCTGCTGGAGTTGCATCCGGTCGACGAATTCCCCGGCGGCGACCCGGTCGCGGCCCTGCCCCTGGCCATGTCGGCAGCGCTCAAGGGGCTGGCCCACGAGCTGCGCAATCCGCTCGCCGGGCTCAAGGGTGCGGCGCAACTGCTGGCGCGGCGCATTCCCGGCGGCGACGCCTCCGCGCGCGAACTGGTGGAGCTTGTGGACTCCGAGGTCGCGCGCCTGGCGCAGCTGGTCGACCGCATGCTCGATCCCGCGCCGCCGCGGCCGCACGCCCCGCTCAACGTGCATGCCGTACTCGAGCGCGTGCTGCGCCTGGCCGAGGCCGACGCCGGGTGGGCGGTGAAGCTGACGCGCGACTACGACCCCAGCCTTCCCGAGATCGAGGGCGATCCCGACCGGATGGTGCAGGCCGTCTGGAACCTGGTTCGCAACGCCCTCGAAGCCGGCGCGGGCGAAGTGGTGCTGCGCACGCGCGCCGAGCACGGCGTGCGCATCGGCAGCGTGCTGCACGCGCTCGCCTTGCGCCTGGAGATCGTGGATGACGGGCGCGGCGTGCCCGAGGAGCTGGCCGAACAGGTGTTCGTGCCGCTGGTGTCGGGTCGCGCCGAGGGCAGCGGGCTTGGCCTCGCGATGGCGCAGCAGGCGGCGCGCGAGCACCGCGGCAGCCTCGCCTACCGATCGCGGCCGGGGCATACCGTCTTCACCCTGCTGCTGCCCTATGCAGCGGCGATCGCGGTTGATGACTCGGGTCACGAGGTCCCGGATCCGGCGCGAGGCGTGGCTGGCAATGTCGAGGAGAAGGGTGATGACCAGCACTGACGGTGCCCGCATCTGGGTCGTCGACGACGACCGTGCGGTGCGCTTCGTGCTCGCCACCGCGCTGCGCGAGGCGGGCTACGCGGTTACCGGCTTCGAGTCCGCGACCGACGTACTGTCCACGCTCGACCGCGGTGGCGCGCGACCGCAGCTGCTGTTCACCGATGTCCGCATGCCCGGCGACGACGGCCTGGCCTTGCTCGATGCCTTGAAGCGGCGGCTGCCATCGCTGCCGGTGGTGGTGATGAGCGCGCACACCGATGTTGCCAGCACCGCCGGGGCGTTCCGCGGCGGCGCGCAGGAGTTCCTGTCGAAACCCTTCGACCTCGACGACGCCGTGGCCCTGGCCGCGCGCGCGCTGGGCAAGGTCGGCGACGCAGCCACGGTCCCGGCCGCCGTGGCGAGCGCGACCGACGGCGACGACATGCTCTTCGGCGAGTCACCAGCGATGCAGCAGCTGTTCCGTGCCATCGGCCGCCTGGCGCAGGCGCCACTGTCGGTGCTGGTCACCGGCGAGACCGGCACCGGCAAGGAACTGGTGGCGCGCGCGCTGCACCGCGAGTCGCCGCGCGCGCGCGGGCCCTTCGTCGCACTCAACACCGCGGCGATTCCCGCAGAGCTGCTGGAAAGCGAACTCTTCGGCCACGAAGCCGGCGCCTTCACCGGCGCCCAGCGCCGCCACGTCGGCCGCTTCGAGCAGGCCCACGGCGGCACCCTGTTCCTCGACGAGATCGGCGACATGCCGCTGCCGCTGCAGACGCGCCTGCTGCGCGTGCTGGCCGAGGGCGAGTTCTTCCGCGTCGGCGGCCGCGAGCTGATCCGCGTCGACGTGCGCGTGGTCGCGGCCACCCATCAGGATCTCGAGGCCAAGGTCCGCGACGGCAGCTTCCGCGCCGACCTGCTGCATCGCCTGGACGTGGTGCGCCTGCGGCTGCCGCCGCTGCGCGAGCGCCGGGGTGATGTCCCGCGCCTGGCCGAAGGCTTCCTGCAGCGCGCGGCGGGGCGCTTCGACGCGTCGCCCAAGCGCCTGTCGCGCCCGGCACTCGAGCGCCTGCAGGGGTACGACTGGCCGGGCAACGTGCGCGAACTGCAGAACGTCTGTTGGCGGCTGGCCGCGCTGGCGCCGGGTGACGTCATCGGCGCGGCGGATCTCGCGGATGCGCTGGGGCCGGACAAGGTTGCTACCGGCGCCTCCAGTGCGCCCGCAGCCGGCGAAGGCCCGGAGTGGGCCGCCCACCTGCGTGACTGGGCGCGCGCGAAGCTGGCCGCGCACGGCGACGGCATCCATGCCGAAGCCCGCGAGCGCCTGGACCAGGTGTTGCTGGATGTCGCGCTGGAGCATACCGGCGGCCGTCGCAGCGAGGCCGCCGCCCGCCTCGGCCTGGGGCGCAACACGCTGACGCGAAAGCTCGGTGCGCGCCGCCCAGGACGCTGAATCCGTGGCTCACGTATCCGACACCGCGGCGCGGCTACCCTTGTCGCTTCCGCGAACCACCGTGAGACCGATGCGTCACCCGATCACCGCCCTTGTCGCCGCCGGCCTGCTCGCCGCGTGTGCCAGCACGCCGCCCGCCCAGCGCGAGCCCGTGCCACTGCCGCCCCCGCCGCGCGCGGATGCCGGCACCGCGCGCCTGGCCCATGCCAACCTGACCGCGGCCTCGGCCACGCTGGCCAGCGGCCGCATCACCCTGCGCGCCGAAGCCGACGGCGTGCGCCTGGGCGGCGACGTCGGCGGCCTCAGCCGCAATGGCGCCCATGTCCTGCAGGTGCACGCACTGGGCGACTGCAGTGCTGTCGACGCCTCCAGCGCCGGTCCGTACTTCGATGCCAGCGGCAGCGGCGCGCTGGACGGTGGCAGCGACCGCATCATCGCCAACGAACGCGGCGTGGCCCGCGTCGACCAGCGGGTCCGCGGCGCCGTGCTCGGCGGCGGCTCGGCCAACGACATCGCCGGGCGTTCGCTCGTCGTGCTCGGCTCCACCGCCGGCGCGACCGGCGCGCGGATCGCCTGCGGCGTCATCACCATCGCGCCCGACGGCGCCTCACTGGAACAGGAGTAACACCCATGCGCACGATCCAGACGACCCTGCTTGCGGCTTCGCTCGCACTCGGCCTCGCGGCCTGCAACCCGCCGCAGGATGCACCCGACGCGGCGGCAACGCCTCCCGCCGGACCGACGGCCATGCCCGCGGACACCGCGCCCGACATGACCACCACGCCGCCAGCGCACACGGTGGCCATCCTGTCGGCGACCGAGGGCAATTCGGTCACCGGCGAGATCGCGTTCGCCGCCGTGGACGGCGGCGTCGCGATCACCGGCCAGGTCAACGGCCTGCCACCCAACAGCGAGCACGGCTTCCACGTGCACGAGACCGGCGACTGCAGCGCGCCCGACGCCACCAGTGCCGGCGGCCACTTCAATCCCGCGGGCGCGGCCCACGGCCGCATCGGTTCCGACGAACACCACGTCGGCGACACCGACAACATCGTGGCCGACGATACCGGCGTGGCGATCATCGACACTCGCCTGGACGGCGCCACGCTTGCCGACGGCGCGCCGTCGGACGTGCTCGGCCGCGGGGTGATCGTGCACGCCGATCCGGACGACTACGCCACCCAGCCGACCGGCAACGCCGGTGCGCGCCTGGCCTGCGGCGTGATCACGCAGTCGATGTGACTCAGCGCGCGGGCGGGGCCTCGAGCTCCGCCCGCGCGTCGCCGCGGCAGTGGATGAACTCCACTGCCAGGCCATGGGCGCGCAGCAGGCTGGACAGCTGGCGCTGGCGGGCTTCGAAGTGGGCGTACAGGCGCTCAAGCCGGGCGCGCGCCTCATCGTCGGCGCCTGCGGCGTCCGGGGCATGGCGGGCCAGCCAGCCGGCATGCGTGAACAAGGCCATCCGCACCTCGCCCGCGGCATAGCGCAGCAGCGGTTCCGGCGGCGCGTCCAGCCAGGCCTCGCGCGTGGGCGACAGCAGCGCGGTTTCCAGCACCGGCCACAGCGGCGCCAGTCCGGCGTGCTCGTACTGCATCGCGGTGAGCGCACAGAGGTCGTGCACGGTGAGGTAGCGCGCGTGCTCGACCTGCATGCCGAAGGCCTCCTGAGCCGCCAGCGCGGTGCCGGCACCGGCCATGCCTTCTTCCATCAGGTCGGCCTCGCAGCGCGCGGACACGCGGGCGAGCGCGGCGGCGTCGCCGTCGAGGACGAAGGGCAGCAGCCGCAAGGGGCCACCGGAGTACTCGGGCGCGGGCGACAGCGCGCCCGGGAGCTGTCCTTCGTGGCTGCCGAACGCGAGCACGCGTGCGCCGCCGCCCGGCGCGCGCGGCGCCTTGGCGGCGAGCTGCCACAGCTCCTGGTGCAGGGGCCAGCCGGGGCGCAGCAGTTCGACCGGGTCGAAGTGCGCCGCGACCAGGGTCAGGTCGAGCCCGGTGGCATCTGGGGCGAACTTCGCGAGGTCGGCGGCAACCAGCGCGGCCAGTGCGCCGCCGTCGGCCTGCGGGACCGCGTCGCGCGCGGCGCGGGTGCCCGGTGCCAGCTCCAGCGCGAGCGCGCCGAGCACTCGCGGGCTACGGGGGGGATTGGATGCGGTCTTGTTCATTGGCCCTGCGCATGGGCGGCGCTAAACTCGCTCCATTATGCCCGCCATGGTCGGTGGGTCGCCCGCGAGGTCCCAGATGCTGCATGGTCGCCCCGTCGCCGTCCTCGGCGGCGTCCGCATTCCCTTCTGCCGCCAGAACACGGCCTACTCCGACGTCGGAAACCTCGGCATGTCGGTGCGCACCCTGGGCGCGCTGGTGGAGAAGTTCGGCCTCCACGGCCAGCGCCTGGGCGAGGTCGCGATGGGTGCGGTCATCAAGCACTCCAGCGATTGGAACCTCGGCCGCGAAGCCGCGCTGTCGTCGGGGCTGTCACCGCTGACCCCCGGCATCACCCTGCAGCGCGCTTGCGGCACGTCGCTTGATTCGATCATCACCATCGGCAACAAGATCGCCACCGGCCAGATCGACAGCGGCATCGGCGGCGGCAGCGACACCACCTCCGACGTGCCGATCGTCTACGGTCGCGCGCTGCGGCGCCGGCTGCTCGCGGCCAATGCGGCCAAGACCACGAAGGACAAGCTGGCGCAGTTCAAAGGCTTCCGCCTGGGCGAACTGAAGCCTGACTTCCCGGGCGTGGCCGAACCCCGCACCGGCAAGTCGATGGGCGAGCACTGCGAGGACATGGCCAAGGAGTGGAACATCGCGCGCGACTCGCAGGACGAGCTCGCGGTGGCGTCGCACCACAAGCTGGCCGCGGCCTATGAGCGCGGCTTCTTCGACGACCTGATCGTGGCCTTCCGGGGCGTGTCGCGCGACAACATCCTGCGCGCCGACAGCACGCTGGAAAAGCTGGCCACGCTGAAGCCGGCCTTCGACCGCACGTCGGGCCGCGGCACGCTGACCGCCGGCAATTCCACGCCGCTCACCGACGGCGCCGCCGCCTGCCTGCTGTCCACCGACGAGTGGGCGGCGCAGCACGGCCACGAGGTGCTGTGCCACGTCCGCGACGCGCACGTGTCGGCGGTCGACTTCGTCCACGGCGAGGGCCTGCTGATGGCGCCGACCGTGGCCGTGGCCGAGATGCTCGCGCGCAACAATCTGACGCTGCAGGACTTCGACATCTACGAGATCCACGAGGCCTTCGCCGCCCAGGTGCTGTGCACGCTGCGCGCCTGGGAGAGCGAGGACTATTGCCGCAACCGGCTCGGACTCGACGCGCCGATGGGCCGCATCGACCCGGTGAAGATCAATCCCGTGGGCTCGTCGCTCGCCACCGGCCATCCCTTCGCCGCCACCGGCGCGCGCGTGGTTGCGACCGCCGCGCGCCAGCTGCAGGAACGCGGCGGCGGCCGCGCGCTGGTCTCGATCTGCACCGCCGGCGGCATGGGCGTGGTCGCGATCCTGGAGCGCTGAGCGGGCTCACTCGCGCAGGCGCGGCATGCCGTGTTCGTCGCGGTCCTCGATGGCGGCGGCGTCGTGGATGCCCTGGCGCAGGTCGCGGTCCGCGAACGGCGTGACCGCTTCACCACGCTGCGCGCGCAGTGCGTTGGCGTAGGCGGCGCGGGCGCGGGCGTCGTCACCGGCCATGGCATGGCCGTCACCCAGCTCTTCCCAGGCCTCGGCGCCGGCACCCTGCGCGATCGCGCGGTGCAGATGGTCCTCGGCCTGCGGCCACTGGCCGCGCGCGCGCGCCAATCGGGCGAGGGTCAGCAGCAGGGCCGGGCTGCCCGGGTGCTGCTGCAGCCAGCGCTGCGCCGCGGCTTCGCGGTGCTCGATGCGCTCCACCGGCAGTCGGCCGTAGCGCAGGGCGAGGTCTTCGTCCCAGCGCGTGTCCAGCGCGTGTTCGATGCTCGACGTCGCGGCGTCCTCCCAGCGCAGCGCGGCGGCGCGTTCGGAATAGGCCGCGACCACGGCGGGCTCGCTGCGCAGGGGCTTGGGCAGGACTTCCCAACGCTCGGCCAGCGCATTGGCGTCGGTGGCCTCGTCCAGCGCCTGCGCCGCCCACACGCGCTCGCGATCGGCCAGCGCCGCGTCCGGCCAGGCCTGCTGCTGGCGCAGCGCACCCAGCAGCGAATAGGCCTCGGCGGCCTGGCGGGACGACGCCAATGCGTCGGCGCGCAGGGCCAGGCCTCGGGGCGACAGCGGCTGCGCATCGGGATCGTCCAACGCCACAAGGGCATCGGTCGGGCGGCCCTCGGCCAGGGCCAGCTCGGCGCGCCCGATGGCGCGGGTCAGGGCGTGGCGTGCGTCGATCGCATCCAGGTGGCTGCGCGCGGCGGCATGGTCACCGCGGGCCAGCGCGGCGCGGGCCGCGGCCAGCCGGGCAACCGCGGCGTCGCTCTCGTCGGACGCCTGCGGCAGCAGCTTTTCAGCGCGCGCGTAATGGCCCTGGTGCAGGGCTTCGAGCCCCGTGCCCAGGCGTTCGCGCGACTGGCGCTCGCGGCGGCGGCGGAAGGCGCGCAGCGGCACCGCCACCAGCGACCACAGCAGCCACAGTGCGAACAGCGCGACAACCACGGCCACCGACACCCACAGAAGGTTGGTGGTGTAGTCCCAGCCGCGGTAGCGCACGAGCACGTAGCCGGGATCCTGGGCGAGCAGGTTCCAGGCGAGCGCGCCGATGATGGCCAGCAGGATCCAGACAAGCAGGTTGCGGAACAGGTTCATGGCAGACCTCCAGATACTCGGACCACCGTAGCGACGGGGATGTCGTGGCTGTGTTCATGGCCACCGGACCGCGAGCCTGCGTTCAGCCAGCCAGCGCGGGGACAGGCGCCGCCGCGGGACGATCGCGGCGAAGCCGCAGCTGGTCCAGCGTGGTGCCAAGCTCGGGCAGCGCGAGCTCGAGCGGCATCGCGGCGATGGCATCCAGCTCGCGCCGGTGCGCGTCGCGCGCGGGGGAATCCGGCCACAGCCGCGGCAGCCAGGTCGCCGCCCGCGCCAGTGCTGCGGCATGCCCGCTGCCGTCGCGGCGCTCGGCGGCGGTGCGTGCCAGCGCCAGCTCCAGGCGCAGCGCGGCGAGTCCGGCGGCCTGTTCGCCGGAGTCCACCGCCAGACGATCATCACTGCGGCGGACGGCGACGATGCGCCCGGCCAGGCGCTGCCACCAGGGCGCTGCCGCGTCCGAGGCGGGATCCGTGGTCGGAAGGCCCGCCGGCAAGGCCCCGATATCGGCCTCGAAGGCGTTGATGCGGGCGACGGCGGCCACCCGCGGGTCCGCGCCAAGCGCGTCGAGCACCGCGCGTTCCTGGGCCAGTACCTGGCGCAGGTCGATGTCCGCGGGGTCGGTCAGCGCGTCGAGCAGGCGCGCCGCCAGGGCGTAGGCCCGGCGCGCGCCTTCGAGGTCGCCGGCAAGCAACAGGCGCTGCTGGCCCTGGGCGAGCAGCAGTTCGATCTCGTCCAGGCGCAGGGCGCGCGCGGCGTCCAGCGCCGGATCGGCCAGGCGCTGCACGCTCTCTTCCAACAGGGCGGCGCGCTGGCCGATGGCCAGCAGTTCATCGCGAAGCAGGCGGTTGGTGGCTTCGGCCTGCTGCATGCGTTTGGCCTGCGCCTGCTGGCCTTCGCGGAACTGGGCCAGGCGCTGCTCGAGCGCATCCACGCGGACGGCCTCCTGCGCGTCGGCGGCGCGCCGCGCTCCGGTCTCGGCCTGCCAGGCACGCCAGGCCAGGGTGCCGGCGACCGGCAGCAGGACCAGCAGCAACAGCCAGGCCAGGGCAGAGGTGCGACGTCGCGGCGCGGGCTGCGTGGCGGGCTGGGGAGACTCGGTGGCGTTCACAGGGTGCGGCGGAATGCGCGGATGGGGGCGCCCATGTTAGGGCTTCGGCGCTGCCCCGGAGCACTGGGCCAGCATCGCCGCGGGGCGCGCGCTGGCAGCGACGGCGGCCACACGCAGGCCGCGCTCGCGGGCAAGCCCGGCCAGGCGTTCGCTGGCAGCCACCACGGCGGCTTCCTGCAGGCGCGCGAGGGCGTCGCCAGGCAGGGTGGCCAGTACGTGCTCCAGCGCCTCGCCGCTGCTCAGCAGCAGCCAGGCCGGCGCATCCAGTGCGCGCAGCGTGGCGACCGCGCGTGGCGACGGTGCGATCGGCACGCGTTCGTAGACGTTGGCCCGCAGCACGCGCGCGCCGCGGCGGGCCAGCGTCGCGGCGATCACCCCGCGGCCGCCCGGCGCGGTCACCAGGCCCACGTCCAGGCCCTGGACATCGCGCAGTGAGGGCAGGGCCAGCAGGCCTTCGCTGTCCATCCGTTCCGGGGATCCGACGTGGCCTGCGCCCGCACGGCGCAGCGCCAGGGCGGTGCCGGCGCCCACGGCCGCCCAGGCCTGGTCGGGGCGTGGACGCAGCGGCTGCAGCGTGGCCGCCGCGGCCACCGCGGCCGGACTGGTGAACACCACCCGCGGCGACGCCAACGTCCGCTGCAGCGTGCCGCGTACGTTGGGGTCATCAAGCTGCGCAATGCGCCACGGGGACAGGGCCAGGGTGCGCGCGCCCAGCGCCGCGGCGGCGCGGCGCACGGTGCCGTGGCCACCGACCGGTCGCAGTGAGATGACGTAGCATCCGGACAGTCGCCCGGGGGTGGCGTGCGCAGGCATCGCATCAGCTTGGTGCCTCGCGGCGACGCCCGCAAGGCGGCGGCCCCACGACCCACGGACACGACACCGAATGCGCTCGATGCAACTGGACGACGAACTCCGCGCACTGGATGCGCACTACCGCTCGATGCCGCCGGTGGCGGCCATGGACATCGCCATCGCCGCGCGCGTGGGCGACACGCTCACCCTGCGCGCGCCGCTGGCCTTGAACGTCAACGACAAGGCCTGTGCCTTCGGCGGCAGCCTGGTGTCGCTGATGACCCTGGCCGGCTGGGGCCTGGTCACCCTGCGCTGCCACCAGCTCGGCATCGACGCCGACGTGTTCGTGGCCGACAGCGAGATCCGCTACCTGGCGCCGCTTTTCAGCGACCTGCAGGCCACCGCCGCGCTGGCCGACGGCAGCGGCTGGGCGCCGTTCGACGACGCGCTGCGCAGCCGCGGACGCGCGCGGGTGCGCATCGCCGCCACCGTGCCGCTGCCCGATGGCGGCATCGCCACCACCCTGCGCGCGGGTTACGCCGCCATCGCCAGGGGTTAGCATGGCCGCCGACGCCACGGGGACCCTGCCATGCGACTGACGCGCCACCGCACCGCCTTCGCCATCCTCGTGCTGCTGGCCTGCGCGCTGCTGCTGCCCGGCTGCGCCAGCACCGGCAAGGGCGAATCCCTGAACCGCGCGCAGTACGCCTGGTCGGCCGCGATCCGCTGGGGCGACTTCGAGGGCGCCTGGAACCTGGTCGACCCCGGCTACCGCGAGCAGAATCCACTGACCGAGGTCGAGTTCGAGCGCTTCAACCAGATCCAGGTCTCCCACTACCGCGAGATGGGCGCCCAGCAGGCGACCGGCGACATCGTGGTGCGCGACATCGACATCGGCGTCATCAACCGTCACACCATGGCCGAGCGCGGCCTGCGCTACCGCGAGTCCTGGCGCTACGACGAGCAGGCGCGCACCTGGTGGATCACCGGCGGCCTGCCCGACTTCTGGCGCGGCGAGTAAGGCCTGCCGCCGCAGGCCCGGCTTTGCGCCGCCGCCTGCACTGGGCGACAATCGCTGCCCGCCGACGCAAGGCCACGCAACGTGAATTTCGAAGAACTGTCGGCCTTCCTTGGCCGCAACCCCATGCTGGCGCTGGCACTGGCCGGCATCACCGTGGCGATCGTCTACACCGAGGTCATGCGCGTGTTCCGCGGCTTCAAGGGCCTGCGTCCGGCCGAGCTGACCGCGCTGGTCAACCGCGAGAACGCGCTGGTGGTGGACCTGCGCCCGTCGGCCGAATTCGAGAAGGGGCACATCCCCGGTTCGAAGAACGTGCAGATGGCCCAGTTCGACCCCGAAGCCAAGACCCTGGCCGGCGCCAAGGCGCTGCCCGTGGTCGCGGTGTGCAAGATGGGCACGACCGCCGTCGACGCCGCCAAGCGCCTGCGCAAAGCCGGTTTCGAGCGGGTCTACGTGCTCGAAGGCGGCATCGCTGCCTGGCAGGGCGAGAGCCTGCCGCTGGCCAAGGGACGCGGAAAGTAGCCGTCCCCGGCATGCGATAATCCTCCTCTTACCTGAACTCCGCTGGAGCTACACCCGATGTCCGACCAAGAAGCCACGAACGCCAACGGTGCCGCCGGTGCCGCCCCCGAGCAGCCTGCCGGGCCGCAGTTCACCGTCGAGAAGATCTACGTCAAGGACGTCTCGTTCGAGTCCCCGAAGTCGCCGCAGGCGTTTGCCGAGACGGGCCAGCCGCAGCTGCAGATGAACCTCAACCAGCGCGTCACGCGGATCTCCGAAGTGGCGTTCGAGGTCGTGCTCGGGATCAACCTCACCTGCAAGGTGGGCGAGGACACCCTGTACCTGGTCGAGATGCAGCAGGCCGGCCTGTTCAACATGGCGGGCTTCGACGAGCAATCGCTTGACGCGATGCTCGGCACGCACTGCCCGGCCATCCTGTACCCGTACGCGCGCCAGGTCGTTGCCAGCCTGATCCAGGCCGGCGGCTTCGCTCCGTTCGTGCTGCAGCCGATCAACTTCGACGCGCTGTACGCCGAGGGCCTGCGCCAGCGCGCGGCCGGGCAGCAGGCTGCCGGTGCGACCGACCTGGCCACCAGCGGGACCGGCGGCAACGCCTGAGGTGGTTGAGCAGCCTTCCATCGCATCGCCGGCCAAGCCGGCGGTCGCGGTGCTCGGCGCGGGCTCCTGGGGCACTGCGCTCGCCGCGCTGATCGCGCGCCACGACCACCCGACCCGGCTCTGGGGCCGGGACGCGGACGTGGCCGAAGCCATCAACGCCGGCGATGGGAATCCGCGCTACCTGCCGGGCATCGCCCTGCCGCGCGGGCTGCGTGCGGGCACCGACCTCGCCACGACGCTGGCCGGCGCGGACCTCGTGTTGGTGGCGGTGCCGTCGCATGCATTCGCCGACACGATCCGCACGCTGGCGCCGCTGCGTCCGGCGCATGCCGGCGTGGCCTGGGCGACCAAGGGCTTCGAACCCGGCTCGGGCCGGTTCCTGCACGAAGTCGCCGGCGAGATGCTGGGTACCGACGTGCCGCTGGCCGTGGTCACCGGCCCATCGTTCGCCAAGGAAGTAGCGGCCGGGCAGCCGACCGCGGTCACCGTCCACGGTGACAACGAAGCCTTCGCCCAGTCCGTGGCCGATATCCTCCACGGCCCCGCGTTCCGCGCCTATACCGGCAACGACATGCGCGGCGCCGAGCTGGGCGGCGCGATGAAAAACGTGCTGGCGGTGGCCACCGGCGTGGCCGACGGCATGAACCTCGGACTCAACGCCCGTGCCGGCCTCATCACCCGCGGGCTCAACGAGATGCTGCGCCTGAACCTCGCCATCGGCGGCCGCTCCGAGACCCTCATGGGCCTGGCCGGCCTCGGCGACCTGGTGCTGACCTGCACCGGCGACCTGTCGCGCAACCGGCGCCTGGGCCTGGCCCTTGGCCGCGGCCAAAGCCTGGACGACGCGGTGCGCGAGATCGGCCAGGTGGTGGAGTCGGTGCAGACCGCCGACGAAGTCATGCGCCAGGCCGAGGCCCACGGCGTCGAGCTGCCGATTTCGGTGAATGTCCGTGCAGTCCTGCATGGCGACATCACCCCCGCCGAGGGCCTGGCCCGGCTGCTCGCGCGCGAGCAGAAGGCGGAGTACGCCGGCAAGCTGATCGGCTGAGCCGCCGCCGCCCGGCGGCGCACGAAAACAAACCGCAAGACCAAGGGATCACTGCACCCATGCATCATCGCGCCACCCGTTTCGTACCTGTCCTGGCCCTGGCCCTGATCGCCGTGCCCCTGCCGGCTTCGGCGCAGGACGATGCCAGTGCCGCGCCGCCCGAAGGCTGGTCCGGCACCGGCGAGCTGGGCTTTGCGCTGTCGCGCGGCAACGCGCGCTCCGAGAACCTCAATGCCAGGCTTGCCTTCGGCCGCGAGACCGACAGCTGGAAGCACGACTGGTACGCCGCCGCCATGCGCGCCAAGGGCGAGGCCACCGGCGACTTCGATGGCGACGGCACCGAAGAAACGCGCTACGACCTCAGCGCCAACCGCTACGAACTCGGCGCGGCCAGCGGCTACAAGTTCGACGATCACAACTACCTCATCGGCAGCGGCCGCTACGAGAACGACGACTTCGCTCCTTTCGATTACCAGGCCACGCTGGCGATCAGCTATGGCCGCAGGATCATCGATGCCGAACGCACCCGCCTGCTGGCCGAGGTCGGCCCCGGCTACCGGCGCGCGCGCGACGCCGAAACGGGCTCGGTGGAGACCCGGGCCATCGTGCGCAGCCTGGTCGACTTCTCGCACCGGCTCACCGAGAACACCGTGCTCGGCAACAAATTGCTGATCGAAGCCGGCAGCGACAACACCTTCGCGCAGAACGACCTGGGCGTGGCGGTGGCGATGAACGAGGCCTTCGCGCTGAAGGCCGGGCTGCAGCTGCGGCACAACACCGATGTCGGTACGGGGACGAAGAAGACCGACACCCTGACCACGATCAACCTGGTCTACAGCTTCCTGTAATCGGCGGAGCGCGCAAAAAAAGACCCCGACCTTGCGGCCGGGGTCATGCATCGCGGAGCGGGGAGAGAGTCGCGCCGCGAAGTCACACGGGTGCCACGGGATTTACCAGGTGAAGCGCGGGCCGACGAACCATTCGGTCACGTCGCCGTTGAACTTGACGTCGCCGTTGATGCCCCAGTTCGGGCTGAAGCGGACGTTGGCGCCCAGGCGGCCATAGAAGTCGCCGTCGATGCCGCCGTCGTAGTCCTCGTAACCGACCAGCGCGTAGCCGTCGAAGTTGTTGGCGAGCAGGCTGCGCGCGCCGACTTCGGTGCTCCAGCCGTCGAATTCGAGGTCGTTGCCAAGCACGCGGCCGGCGTCGAGCTTCTGGTACGCGACGCGGGCCAGCAGGTCGGTGCGCTGCGAGATGCCGAGGTTGTAGCCGAGGCCGATGCGGTACTGGTCGACGTCGATGCGGGTGTTGT
The DNA here is from genome assembly GCF_054072735.1 of Luteimonas sp. A649. Taxonomy (NCBI): domain Bacteria; kingdom Pseudomonadati; phylum Pseudomonadota; class Gammaproteobacteria; order Lysobacterales; family Lysobacteraceae; genus Luteimonas; species Luteimonas sp. A649. Next base: position 86,836 of record NZ_JBSVRQ010000004.1, read on the forward strand.
CGATCTCCTGGCTGTTGAAGCCGCCGAAGACGTGGAAATTGTCGTGGAAGGCGAACGAACCGTTGGCGGCATAGCCGTCGGCGTCGATGTCGCCGTTGGACGCCAGGTAGCCGGCCTCGAGGTAGTTGTAGGAGATGCCTTCGGCCGCGTTCGCGGCGAACGGCAGCGATGCCGCCAGTGCAATGGCGATCAGGGAACGCTTCATCGGGGGGAGTCCTCTATTTCGTTTTTGCTTTAGGGAGAGGACCGGCCACGGGGGCAGGGGAGGGAGAGAACCGATCGGGGAAATCGGATACCGCCCGTGGCCGGTGAGACGCATTCTGGCCAAGCGAAGGCAACCTCACCTGAATAATGAACCCGAGAGTGCAGGAACTTTCCGGGATGCTGTGTGTCATCTGCGCCACGCCACCGGCCCGGCTTTCGCGGAGACGAGCTCACGGGTCTGCTGATAGCAGGCTGCCTCGGCTTCAGCCGGTGGGCTGATTCCGATCGGCTCCAGCAGGCGTTGGTGGTTTATCCGCAAGTGGCGAAGAGCCGAAAGTTGTGATGCTTTCAACGGTTCACTACGTCGCGTATGGCGTAGATGCAGACTCGTTCGAGCATGACGTTTCCTGCCTGTCTGGCGCGAGCGGCATCGGAGGTTCGACGTCCGTTCAGATGTGACGCTGGTCTCGTCAACGGCCATCAGGGAAGGGCTTGGTCAGGGGCGAATCATTTGCTTGAGGGCTTCGGCAAGCGCTTTAGATTGGCATCAAGGTGAGATTCCAACGGAAGTCATCGACCGCCCGGCGTGCGCGTCCACGCGCGCGTCGGCGCGGTACGCTTGCAGATGAACCTCTCAGCCGGCGCCCGCGAACTCCGATTGCCGCCACGCCTCGTACGACACCACCGCCACCGCGTTCGAGAGGTTGAGGCTGCGGTTGCCGGGGCGCATCGGCAGCAGCAGGCGGTGTGCGTCAGGAACGGCTTCGAGCACCGTGTCAGGCAGCCCGCGGGTCTCGCAGCCGAACAGGAACGCATCACCGGCGGCATACCGAGGGGCGTCGTAGCGCACCTGCCCACGCGAACTGAGTGCGAACAGCCGCGGCGGCGCGATGGCCGCCAGGGCCGCTTCAAGGCTGTCGTGCACCGCCACCCGCGCGTACTCGTGGTAGTCCAGGCCCGCGCGCCTGAGCTGCCGGTCATCCATGTCGAAGCCCAGGGGCCGCACCAGGTGCAGCCGGGCGCCGGTGTTGGCGCACAGGCGGATCACGTTGCCGGTGTTGGGCGGGATCTCGGGCTGGTGGAGGATGATCTCGAACATCGGTGTCGGCGCGTGGCACGGGGCCGTGGCAGGGCGCGGCAGGATACCCGCCGTGGCCGGCTACCAGGCGATCGCCTCGCCGCGCCAGTCGAGGAAGTGGCCGCTGTCTGCGGCGCCCAATCCATCGATGACGCCCAGCAAGCCGGCGGCCGATTCGCCCACCGACTCCGTGGCCTGCTCGCCGCCCATCTCCGTCTGCACCCAGCCCGGATGCAGCGCGACCACCAGGATGCCGCGCTCCGCCAGCGCCTGCGCCAGCAGCGCCGTGACCATGTTCTGCGCGGCCTTGCTGATGTTGTAGCTGGGCGTGCCGAAGCGCCTGCAGCCGGCGATCGAGCCCAGCTGCGATGACAGGTTGGCCACTTTGGCGCCGTCCGCCAGCAGCGGGGCCAAGGCCTGGGTAAGCAGCAGTGGCCCCGCGGCGTTGACCCGGAAGCTGTGCTCCAGGTTGGCCTCGCCAAGCTTTCCGAAGCGCTCGCCGGAGTGCAGCACGCCGGCATTGTTGACCAGCAGGTCGATGCGGCCGCCGTCGCCGAGCACCAGCGGCAGTTCGGCGGCGAGTGCCGCACGGGAGCGCGCGTCGGCGACGTCCAGCGGCAGCACGTGCAGGCGCCCGGGATGCTCGCCGGCCAGCGCATTGAGCGCCGAAGCCCGCCCCGGCTCCCGGCAGGCGGCGATGGCATGGTCGCCGCGGGCCAGCAGGCGTTGGATGAATTCCAGGCCCAGGCCGCGGTTGGCGCCGGTGACCAGGGACGTGCGCGATCGAGTATCCATGTCGCGAGCATGCACCAGCCGGGGTCGCGACGCCGTGGCCATCGGGACCTATGACCCGGTCACCCGCGCGGGAAGGCGGCTTACCATGGGGGCTGACCCGACAAGGAAGATCCCATGCCGACGCTCAAGACCTCGCCGCGCCGCGGCACCCTGCTCGCCATCGCGCTCGCCGCCGCCCTCGGAACGGCCGCGCCCCTGGCCTGGGCGGAATCGCCGCCGGTCGCGGCCAAGGCCGGCGTCGACATCCCCTATGAGCAGTTCACCCTGCCCAACGGCCTGCGCGTGGTGGTGCACACCGACCGCAAGGCGCCGATCGTGGCGGTGAACATCTGGTACCACGTCGGCAGCAAGGACGAACCCTCGGGGCGCAGCGGCTTCGCCCACCTGTTCGAGCACTTGATGTTCCAGTCCTCGGAGAACCACCAGGGCGAGTACTTCGCGCCCTACACGCAGATCGGCGTGACCAACCAGAACGGCACCACCAACACCGACCGCACCAACTACTTCCAGAACGTGCCCACCACCGCGCTCGATACCGCGCTGTGGATGGAGTCCGACCGCATGGGCCACCTGCTGGGCGCGGTCGACCAGGCGGCGCTCGACGAGCAGCGCGGTGTGGTCCAGAACGAAAAGCGCCAGGGCGAGAACCAGCCCTACGGCCAGGCCTGGACCAAGCTGATGCAGGCCCTGTACCCGGCCGGCCACCCCTACAACCACACCGTCATCGGCTCGATGAACGACCTTGATGCCGCCGCGCTCGAGGACGTGCACGCCTGGTTCCGCGCCTGGTACGGCCCGAACAACGCGGTGCTGGTGCTGGCCGGTGACATCGACGTCGCCACCGCGAAGGAAAAGGTCGCGAAGTACTTCGGCCACATCCCGGCCGGCCCGGACATGGCGCAGCCCGCGGTGGACATCGCGCGGCGCACGCAGTCCACGCGCGAAACGATGCACGACAAGGTCCCGCAGGCCCGCATCTACCGGGTCTGGAACGTGGCCGAGGTGGGCGACGCCGATCTCGATCGCCTGCAGCTGCTGGGCCAGGTGCTCGGCGGCAGCCGCTCCTCGCGCCTGGATGCGCGCCTGCTCCACCGCGACCAGCTGGTCGACAGCATCAGCGCCGGCACCTATGCCAAGCAGCTGGGCTCGAACTTCATCGTCATGGCCAACGTCAAGCAGGGCGTGGACCCGGCGAAAGTGGAAGCGGTGATCGACGAGGAGATCGAACGCCTGCTGGCCGAAGGCCCGACCGCCGATGAGCTGGAGCGCGCGCGCACCGTGTTCCGCGCCGGCTTCGTCCGCGGCATCGAGCGCATCGGCGGCTTCGGCGGCAAGGCCGACGCGCTGGCCGAGTGCGCGGTCTATGCCGATGACCCGGGTTGCTTCCGCGAGTCGCTGCAAATCATCGAGACCAGCACCGGCGAGCAGGTGCAGGCGGCCGGCCGCGAGTGGCTGGCGCAGGGCGACCACACCCTGGTGATCCTGCCCGGCGAGCGCACCGCGCTGGTCGAGGCGCCGGCCGGCACCCCGCAGCCCTGGGATCTTCCGGAGGTGGACAGCCGCTACAGCGTGCAGCCGGCCACGGTCGATCGCAGCCTGGGCGTGCCGATGCCCGAGGAATTCCCGGAGCTGAAGTTCCCCGAGGTCGAGCGCGCCACGCTCGGCAACGGCAGCACGGTGGTGCTCGCGCGCCGTACCGGCGTGCCGGTGGTGCAGATGCGCTACCAGTTCCCGGGCGCCGGCTACACCGCCGACGCCGGCAAGAAGATGGGCACGGCGAGTTTCGCCATGGCCATGCTCGACGAAGGCGCCGCCGGCCTGCCCGCGCTGGAATTCGCCGATCACGCCGAGGCGCTCGGTGCGCAGCTCGGCGCGAGCTCCGGGCTGGACGCCGGCACCGCCTGGCTGTCGGCGCTGAAGGGCAACCTTGATGCGTCGGTGGCGCTGTTCGCCGACATGCTGCGCAGGCCCGACTTCACCGCGGCCGAGATCGAGCGCGTGCGCGCCACCTGGATCGCCAACATCGCCCAGGAAAAGGCGAGCCCGCAGACCGCGGCGCTGCGCGTGCTGCCGCCCCTGCTCTATGGCGAAGGCCATCCGTATGCGATGCCGTTCACCGGCAGCGGCACCGAGGCCTCGATCGCTTCGCTCGACCGCGACGACCTGGTGGCCTTCCACCGCACCCAGCTGCAGCCCGAGGGCGCGACCCTGATCGTGGTCGGCGACACCACCCTGGCCGAGATCGTGCCCGTGCTCGAGAAGCACCTGGGCGACTGGTCGGGCAGCGGCGAGGCGCGTGCCGCGGCCGCCGAGATTCCGGCCGTTGCCCGCCCGTCGGCGGCGCGGGTGTTCCTGATCGACCAGCCCGGCGCGGTGCAGGCCAACATCTATGCCGGCCAGGTGGTGCCTTCGACCATGGACGATGGCGCGGTGCGCTTCGACATCGCCAACGGCGTGATCGGCGGCGACTTCACCGCACGCCTGAACATGAACCTGCGCGAGGACAAGCACTGGTCCTACGGCGCCCGCAGCGGTGCCTCCGGGGCCCTCGGCCAGCGTCCGTGGCTGGCCTCCGCCCCGGTGCAGATCGACAAGACCGCCGAGGCCATGGCCGAGATGCAGCGCGAGATCGCCGGCTACGCCAGCGGCGACATGCCGCCGACGGTGGAAGAGGTCGAGCGCATCCGCGCCATCAACACCCTGAGCCTGCCGGGCGCGTACGAGACTGCGTCGTCGGTGGCCTCGACCATCGCCGGCAACGTCATGTACGGCCGTCCCGACGACTATGTCGTGCGCCGCAAGGCCGAGATCGAAGCGATGACCCCTGCGCAGGTGGCGGAGGCCGCGAAGACCATCGATGCCGGCACCCTGACCTGGGTGGTGGTGGGCGACCTGTCGCAGATCGAGGCCCCGGTGCGCGCGCTGGAACTCGGTGAAGTGACGGTGCTCGACGCCGACGGAAACCCCGTCGCGCGCTGAAGCCGTCTTTCTCTGGAGCCGGCTCCCGCCGGGCCGGCTTCCACCAGCGCTCCTGCAGGAGCGACGGGCCTGCCTCTGTGGGAGCGGCTATAGCCGCGATCGCGGTATTCCGACAATCGCGGCTATAGCCGCTCCCACAGCCGGCGGGGCACAATCCACCGGTTCCGACACGGAGTCATTCCATGCGCCAACTGCTGCTTTTCCCCCTCCTGGCCGCACTATCCGCGTGCACCTGGGTGCATATGGCGCCGGGCGCTTCTTCGGTGCGCATCGCCGCCTCGCCGCCGGCGGGCTGCGAGAAGCGCGGCGAGGTCGAGGTCGCGGTGAAACACAGCATCGCATTCATCGACCGCAATGCCCTGCGGGTGCGCGAGGAGCTGGAAACCCTGGCCCGCAACGAGGCCCCCGGGCTGGGTGCCGACACCATCAACCCGCTATCCGATCCCGTGCGCGGCGCACAGCGCTGGGCGGCCTGGCGCTGCGGCGGTTGAGCGCCGAGCGCTGAACGGGGCCGGGTGGCCGCAAGTGCGCGTGGGGCCGGAAGCCGGTACCCTAGGAAATCTTTGTTCCTGTTCCCCACGGCGGCCAGCCCATGTTGTTTCAGCACGTAGCCATTGCGGGTCTCGCGCACATCGACGCCCCGCGTCGACTGTCTTCCGACGAGATCAACGCCCGCCTCAAGCCGACGCTCGACCGCCTCGGCATCAAGACCGACGTCCTGAAGGACATCGCCGGCATCCACGCCCGGCGCCTGTGGGATGGCGACATGCTGGCCTCCGACGCCGCGACGCTTGCCGGCGTGAAGGCGCTGGCCGACGCCGGCATCGACCCCGCGCGCGTGGGCCTGCTGGTCAACACTTCGGTCAGCCGCGACTACCTCGAGCCGTCCACGGCCAGCATCGTCAGCGGCAACCTCGGGCTGCCCGACACCTGCCAGAACTTCGACGTCGCCAACGCCTGCCTGGCCTTCATCAACGGCATGGACATCGCCAGCCGCATGATCGAGCGCGGCGAGATCGAGTACGCACTCGTGGTGGACGGCGAAACCGCCGACCTCGCCTACGAGAAGACGATCGAGCGCCTCACGCGCGCCGACGTCACCGACGAGGACTTCCGCAACGAGCTCGCCACGCTCACGCTCGGCTCCGGTGCCGCCGCCATGGTGCTGGCCCGCGCCGAACTCGCCCCCGGCGCCCCGCGCTACAAGGGCGGCGTGACCCGCGCGGCCACCGAGTGGAACAAGCTCTGCCGCGGCAACCTCGACGGCATGGTCACCGATACCCGCACGCTGCTGATCGAAGGCATCAAGCTGGCGACCAAGACCTTCGAGGTCGCCAAGCACAAACTGGGCTGGGTGGCCGCCGAACTCGACGAGTTCGTGATCCACCAGGTCAGCAAGGTGCACACCGCGGCCTTCACCAAGGCCATGGGCATCGACCCGAAGAAGGTCATGACCATCTTCGGCGAGCACGGCAACATCGGCCCGGCTTCGGTGCCGATCGTGCTCAGCAAGCTGCGCGAGATGGGCCGCCTGAAGAAGGGCGACCGCGTGGCGCTGCTGGGCATCGGCTCGGGCCTGAACTGCTCGATGGCCGAGGTGGAGTGGTAAGCGCCGGCTGATACAGGCGCTCGGGGGCCGGCTTGTCCGGCCCTCGTCGTATGTGGATCCCGGCAATCCCGGGCGATGCCGCGGCCGCGGCCGGGTGATGGAGGATGTCCATGGAATTCGGGCTTGAAGTCCTGGCCCTGCTGGCGCTGGCGGCCTTCGTCGCCGGCACCATCGACGCGCTCGCGGGCGGCGGCGGCCTGATCACCATCCCGGCACTGATGGCCGCCGGCATTCCGCCTGTGCAGGCGATCGCGACGAACAAGCTGCAGTCCAGCTTCGGCACCGCCGGCGCCGTGCTCGCGTTCGCGCGCCAGGGACGGATCGACTTCCGGCGCTTCCTGTGGCCGGCGGTGGGGGCGTTCGCCGGCTCGGTGGGCGGCGCGATCGCGATCCAGCTGGTGGATCCGTCCTTCCTCGCCGGCCTGGTGCCCGTGCTGCTGGTGGCGATGGCGGCCTACTTCCTGCTCGGGCCCAAAGCCAGCGAAGCCGAGCGCCACGCCCGCCTGGGCGACGCCGCCCTGGTCACGATCATGTTCGCGATCGGCTTCTACGACGGCTTCTTCGGGCCCGGCACCGGCTCGTTCATGGCGACCGTGCTGGTGGCGCTGTTCGGCATGGGGCTGGTCTCGGCCACCGCGCACACCAAGTTGCTGAATCTCGCGAGCAACGTCGCTGCGCTGGCCACCCTGGTCATCGGCGGCCAGGTGTTGTGGGTGGTGGGGCTGGTGATGGCGGTGGCGAGCATTGCCGGCGGCCAGCTGGGTGCGCACCTGGCGCTTGGCAAGGCGGGCGCGCGGGTGATCCGGCCGCTGCTGGTGGTGATGTCGCTGGCACTGACGGTGAAACTGCTGATGGAGCCGGGGAATCCGCTGGTGGCGTGGGTCAGGGGTGTGCCGTGACGCGACTTTGCGCGAACTCCGGGAAGGTTTCCGCTATCGGCGCCGCATCCGGCAAGACGTAAAACACACCGCCCCGCTCGAACGTAGGGCGGATGATCCCCTCGTAGAACTCGGGCGAGACATTGATGCAGCCGTGGGTGACGCGGTTGTCGTCCGGCGTAGGCGATGCAAGGCGTTCGGCGCGTTTCTCGGCCGGGACGCCTGTCGCGGTCGGGTGGATGGAGACTGCGGAATCGTAGTCCACCCACAGCACGCGCCCGGCGTCGATCGACGGACCGTAACCGCCCACGAAGCGGCCCGCGGGCGTGGTGCGATCGCGGCCAGGAATCTCGCGAAGCGCGAGGCCGGCGATGCCGGGGGCCGTGTGATCGCCGACCGCGGAGCCAAAGAGCCCAGGTGCGGCGCCGCGAAGTCGGCCGTCGCCGCCGAACACCAGGACCTGTGCGGCGGCCTTGTCGATGATCGCGAACGGATAGCCCTGGTTGTCATTGGCGGCGACAACCCAGCCCGCCAGCTCGATTACCGTGGCGGACACATCCTGGCCTCGCGGAAGCTGGTCGACAGTGGCGACCGGTTGCGCGGCGGCATCCTCGGCGCTGGCCACGCCGAAGCTCGCGAACGCCAACGCCAGTGCCAGCGCTGCATGAACGGACCGGATCGCGGGGTGTGTGTACGTACGGATAAACGGTTCCTTGGAACGAAGACTGGGTAAAGCCAGGAGACCGGTGGCCAGTAAAGACCACCGGGTCCCGGCTCAGGCCGTTCGTCGCGATTCGTGCAGGAGCGACTAACCGCGCGGCACGCGGCGCGGCGCCGCTTCGAGCTGCTGGACGCGGCTTTCCATTTGATCCAGTCGTTGGTTGGCCTGCGTCGCGGACTGATTGGCGGATTCGGCGCTCTGGGCCGCGCCCTGCACCCTCGTGTCGAGTTGATCGAGGCGCGAGTTGATCCCGGCAAACTCGTCGTCATACGTGGCGCAGGCGGAAAGGCCCACGGTAGCGACGATCGCCACGCCGAGCGTACGCGCCATCACCAGATGTTGCTTGTTCAGGAACATGTCGTTCTCCTTCGTCTGGGTATCGGAATATAGCGGCCTTTTTGCCGGGTCCATGACCCGTCTTCAGCTGACGTTGGAGTGCGTGCATGGAGTGTGAAGATGTGGCAGTCAGTGAGAATTGCGGCTTCCCCAATTCATAAACGTGGTCGGAACACGCAGCAGGGGCCGTTTCGTACACCACCGGTTGCCCTCATCCAGATAGATCATTTCGTCCTGCTGGCGCTGCGACTCGAACGCGTGCGTGCGAACGGGGTGCGGATAGTCGAAGCCTTCGAGTCGCGGGCCGTAGACGATGTCCTCGTCCTCGGACGCGGCCGCCATGTCGGCCATGCCAAGCAGGCCTGCGAGCGCTCGATCGCCACCAGCGCATACATGCGCCACGTTGCGCGCCACCGGATTGTCCGGCCAGCCTGCATAGGCCTCGGCGGGCGGCATGAGTTCGGTGAGTTCCGTCGCCTCGCCCTCGGTGCCGTTGATCTCCCACAGCAGGTTGGTGGTCTACATGGATATGGCAGTTCCGGGACCACAAGGGTAATGAATCAGTTCGCCAACCGGGGGGGGGCGCGGGGCCGCGGGATACAATCAGCGGATGGAATTTCCCGGTTATCCCGCCACCCGCCACCGCCTCCAGGTTCGCCCGGGTATCGAGCTGAGTTACCTCGATGAAGGTCCGCGCGACGGCGAAGTCGTGGTCATGGTCCACGGCAATCCGTCATGGAGCTATTACTGGCGCACGCTGGTCGCGGGGCTGTCCGACACCGCTTCCGGCAAGGGCTACCGCTGCATCGTGCCTGACCATGTCGGCATGGGCCTGTCGGACAAGCCTGACGACGGCCGTAATGCCGTGCCGCGGTATGACTACACGCTGCAGTCGAGGGTCGAGGACCTGGCGACCCTGCTCGACCATCTCGGCATCGATGGCCCGGTGACGCTGGCGGTGCACGACTGGGGCGGGATGATCGGTTTCGGCTGGGCGTTGTCGCACCAGGCGCAGGTGAAGCGACTGGTGATCCTCAACACCGCGGCGTTCCCGATGCCCGAAGCGAAGGCCATGCCATGGCAGATCGCGCTGGGCCGCGACTACAACGTGGGCGAGATCGTGATCCGCGGCTTCAATGCGTTCTCGGCCGGCGCGTCCCGGCTGGGCGTGGAGCGGCGGATGCCGGCCGAGGTGCGCCGCGCCTACGTGGCGCCCTACGACAGCTGGAAGAACCGCATCTCCACTATCCGCTTCATGCAGGACATCCCGCTGTCGCCCAAGGACCGTGCCTGGCCGATGCTCGACGCGGCGGGCCGGCGCCTGCACGAGTACGCGGGCGTGCCGGTGTTCATCGGCTGGGGGCTGAAGGATTTCGTGTTCGACCGCCACTTCCTGGAGCGCTTCCAGGCCGAACTTCCGGGCGCCGAAGTGATGGCGTTCGACGATGCAGGGCATTACGTGCTGGAAGACAAGCACGAGGTGCTGGTGCCGGCGATCCGCGACTTCCTGGAGCGCAATCCACTCTGATTGCCCGCGACCCCTGACAAGGCCGTGGGCGACCGATCGCGGCTATAGCCGCTCCCACAACGCCCGCGGGTTATAGCCGCTCCGACGGCATCCGCGGGTTCAGGCCGCGATCGGGGGAGGCAGGGCAGGCGGCGTGGGCGTGCCGCCGTCGTTCGGCGCATCGTTGTCGTCGGGGTTGCCATCGCGGTCGTTCGCCGCGGCTTCGCGCCAGACCCAGTCGGCCGCGGTCAGCGGTGGCAGGCCGTAGGCGATGCGGGCGTTGTCGCACTGCCGGCTCGGTTCGCCGAATTCCAATGACGCGGGGACGTCGCGGCAGGCCTGCGGGCGCACGGGATGGATGCTGCAGCGGGAATAGCGACCGATGTCGGCATCCAGTGCCACGCAGCGCGGCACGCCGCCGCCCTCGGTGCCGCGCATGGCGCGCTCGTGGGTGCGCAGCGGCACGGTCAGCTCCGGCGGCACCGTGCCTCCAAGCGCGGGCTCTGCTTCGGACCAGTGGAAGCTCACGCGGTAGTGGGCGCAGCAGGCGCCGCAGCTCAGGCAGGGGTGCGGCATCGGCGGGTGGCCGGGTTGGGGCGAAGCGGAATTTTTCTCCGTCCCGGGGCGCCGCGCAAGGGGCACGTGGCTGCGCCGCGCGGCTCAGTCCTGCGCCGCGTCCAGCCCTTGCTGCCAGAAGTCCGCTTCCAGGCGCGCCGCCTTGGCAAAGATGCCGACGAGTTCGCTGAAGCGGTTCTCGCTGGCGTAGCGGCGGCCCAGGTCGTCCAGCCATGCGTGCGCGGCGGCGCCGGCCTGCTGGAAGGCATCGCCGGAGTACTCGGCAATCCAGTCGCGATAGGGGTGGTCGGCGGGAATGGCGTCGATGCCGCGGGGCGCCAGGCGGCGGCCGATCTCGGCATACCCCAGTGTGCAGGGAATCAGCGCCACCTGCAGGTCCAGCAGGTCGCCGGACATGCCCACGTCCAGCACGAAGCGGGTGTAGGCCACGGTCGCCTGCTGCTCCTCGGTGGCCTCGACGTCGGCAGCGCCCAGGCCCCAGCGCTCGCACACGCGCAGGTGCAGGCCCATTTCGTCGATGATCGCCGCCAGCCCGTCCCTCGCGGCGCGCATGTCGGCCATGGTGCGGCTCTTGTACGCGGCCAGCGCGTGGGCGCGCGCGAACTGGATCAGGAACAGGTAGTCCTGCACCAGGTAGTTCCGGAACGCGGCCTGGGGCAGGCTGCCGTCACCAAGGCCGCGCACGAAGGCGTGGTCGACGTAGGCGTTCCAGTCGTCGGCGGCGGCGGACTTGAGGCGTTCAAGCAGCGACATGGTCGATCGTTCTCCGCGGCCGTGGCCGCTGCGAAGGACGTGGGATTGTCAGCCATCGGGCTCGGCGGGGTCCATTCACGCCGTGGACGCCGCCCACCGGCGGGCGATAATCACCCGATGACCGCCACCTGCAACATCGCCGCAGCGCTCCCGCGGCTTGCCGCCGAAGCGCCGGACCGCATCGCCATGCGCTGCGCCGGCCGCGGCGGCCGCTACGACATCGCCCTCGGCTACGGCGAGCTGGACCGGCGCAGCGACGCCATCGCCGCGGGCCTCGCCGGGCGCGGCATCGCGCGCGGCAGTCGCACGGTGGTGATGGTGCGGCCCACCCCGGAGTTCTTCCTGCTGATGTTTGCGCTGTTCAAGGCCGGCGCGGTGCCGGTGCTGGTGGACCCGGGCATCGACAAGCGTGCGCTGAAACAGTGCCTGGACGAAGCCCGGGCCGATGCGTTCATCGGCGTTCCGCTGGCGATGTTCGCGCGCATGCTGCTGGGCTGGGCGAAGTCGACGCGCGTGCGCATCACCACCGGCGCCCGCCCGCTGCTGGCCGACGCGACGCTGGCCCAGGTCGAACGCGAGGGCGCCGGCGCCGGGCCGCAGCTGACCGCCACGCAGCCTGACGACGTGGCGGGCATCCTGTTCACCAGCGGCTCGACCGGCGTGCCCAAGGGCGTGGTGTACCGGCACCGCCATTTCGTGGCCCAGGTCGACATGCTGCGCGACGCCTTCGGCATTGCGCCCGGTGGCGTCGACCTGCCGACCTTTCCGCCGTTCGCGCTGTTCGATCCCGCGCTTGGCCTGACCTCGATCATCCCGGACATGGACCCCACGCGCCCCGGCAGCGCGGACCCGCGCAAGCTGCACGCCGCGATCAAGCGCTTCGGCGTGACCCAGCTGTTCGGCTCACCGGCGCTCATGCGCGTGCTTGCAGACCATGGTGAGCCGTTGCCCACCGTGACGCGCGTGACTTCCGCCGGCGCGCCGGTGCCCGCGGATGTGGTGGCGAAGATGCGCGAACTGCTGCCCGCCGATGCGCAGTTCTGGACGCCCTACGGCGCCACCGAATGCCTGCCGGTGGCGGTGATCGAGGGCTGCGAGCTGATGACGCTGCGCGAGCGCACCGAAACGGGCGCCGGCACCTGCGTCGGTCGCCCGGTGTCGCCGAACGAGGTCCGCATCATCCGCGTCACCGACGAGTCCATTCCGGAGTGGTCCGACGATCTCGTGGTGAAGCCAGGCCAGGTCGGTGAAATCACCGTCGCTGGCCCCAGCACCACTGATACGTACTTCAATCGGGAGGCGCAGACGCGGCTGGCGAAGATCCGTGAGGCAGGCCGCTCTTCCGCAGGCTTGCCCGCGGGAGAGTCCCGCATCGTCCACCGCATGGGCGACCTCGGCTATTTCGACGCTGAAGGCAGGCTCTGGTTCTGCGGCCGCAAGTCCCACCGCGTGGTCACCCGGGACCGCAGCCTGTGCACGGACCAGGTCGAACCCGTCTTCGACACGCATCCAGACGTCCGCCGCACCGCCCTGGTCGGCATCGGGGAACGTGGCGCGCAGCGCCCGCTGCTCTGCGTGGAAGTGCGGCCCGGGATCGCGAAAGCGGAACACGCCCGCATCGCCGACGAACTGCGCCACCTCGGCGAGGGCTTCGTGCACACCGCGCACGTCGACACCTTCGCCTTCCACCCCGCATTTCCGGTCGACATCCGCCACAATGCGAAAATCGGCCGCGAGAAACTGGCTGCCTGGGCCACGCGCGAACTCCGCGCCGGCAGGGCGTTCGAACCGGCGGCCAGCCCTGATTGACGTGATGGAGGATTGAAGTGCGGGTACTGGTGACCGGCGGTGGCGGATTCCTCGGCCAGGCGCTCTGCCGTGGCCTGGTTGAACGGGGACACGATGTCACCAGCTTCAACCGCGGGCATTACCCCGAACTCGACGTGCTCGGCGTGCGCCAGCTGCGCGGCGACCTCGCCGACCGCCACGCCGTCATCGACGCCTGCGCCGGCATGGACGCGGTGTTGCACAACGCCGCCAAGGCCGGCGCCTGGGGCAGCTACGACAGCTACCACCGCGCCAACGTCATGGGCACCGGCAACGTGCTGGCCGGCTGCCGCGAACACGGCATCACGCGCCTGGTTTACACCTCCTCGCCCAGCGTGACCCACCGTGCGACGCATCCGGTGGAAGGCGGCACCGCCGACACCGTGCCCTATGGCGGGGACCTGAAGGCGCCGTACCCGGCCACCAAGCTGATCGCCGAGAAGTGCGTGCTCGCCGCGAATGACGAGACCCTGGCCACGGTCGCGCTGCGCCCGCGGCTGATCTGGGGCCCGGGCGACAACCAGCTGGTGCCGCGCCTGGCTGAGCGCGCCCGTGCGGGGCGCCTGCGCTTCGTCGGCGGCGGCATGAACCGGATCGACACCACCTTCATCGACAACGCCGCCCAGGCGCATTTCGATGCGCTCGAGCACCTGGACATCGGTGCCGCCTGCGCCGGCCGCGCCTACTTCATCAGCAACGGCGAGCCGATGGCGGTGCGCGAGATCGTCAACGCGCTGCTGCGAGCTTCTGGCGCGCCCGAGGTCGAGGGTTCGATTCCGTTCGGCGTCGCCTATGCAATCGGCGCGGCCTGCGAAACCCTTTGGCCACTGCTGCGCCTGCGCTCGGAACCGCCGATGACCCGCTTCCTGGCCGAGCAGCTCAGCACCACCCACTGGTACGACATGGCGCCGGCCACCCGCGACTTCGGCTACGTGCCCCGGGTGTCGATCGCCGAAGGCCTCGAGCGGATGGCCGTGGCACGCCGGGGCGCCATCACTTCCTGACGACCCCGGCCACCTGAACATGGCTCCATGCCGTCCGCGTCGTGACGGACTGGAGAACCGCCATGCTGAGCTACGCCGTCATCTTCCTCGTCATCGCCCTGATCGCCGCCGTGCTGGGTTTCAGCGGCATCGCGGGTGCCGCCAGCAACATCGCCTGGATCCTCTTCATCGTGTTCCTGGTGCTGGCCGCGATCTCGTTCTTCCGCGGTCGAAAGGTCTGATCCACGCCGCCGGCCGCCGCTCACGCAGCGCGCCGGCGGCCCTGGGCTGGCCGCTACAATGCGCGCCATGGCCCGTTCCCCATCCCCGCTGTCCGGCTTGAAGCCGTTGGCCGGTCGCGCGCTGGAGTCAGCGCTCAACCGTGCGCTCGCCCTTGACGACGACACCCGCCAGGCCCTGTCCAGGCTGGATGGCCGCCATGTGGCCTTGCATCTCGCGTCCCCGCCGCTGGCGATGTCGATCCGCGTGGACGGTGAAGCGCTGCGGGTTGGACCGGTGGATGCCGATGCCGCGCCCGACCTCTCGGTGCGCACCACGCTCGGCGGCCTGCTGGGCCAGCTGCAGGGGATGCTGGGCGCCGCCGACGAACACGCCACGCCCAGCGGCCGGCTTCGGATCGAAGGCGATGCCGAGCTGGCCCGCGCGCTGCAGCGGTTGGCGCAGCGCTTCGATCCGGACTGGCAGCGACCGTTCGTGGCTGCGTTCGGGGACGTCGTTGGCGTGCAGGTCGCGAACGCCGCGGCGTCCGCGCTGAAGGGCGCGCGCCGCGCGGGCGAGGGCTTCGCCGCGACCGCGGCCGAGTACGTGGTCGAGGAGTCACGCGACGTCGTTGGCCGCCACGAGCTCGATGCCTTCCATGACGACGTGGACACCCTGCGCGATGACGTCGAGCGCATCGCCGCGCGCGTTTCGCGCCTGGCCTCGGCCGTCGGGGGCGTCCGGTGAGGTCCGCCCTGCACGCCCTGAAGATCGGGCGCGTCCTGCTCCGCTATCGCCTGCACACCCTGTTCGAGGGCACGCCGGCCGGGCGCTGGCTGTGGCTGCTGCGGCCCTTCGTGCCGCGCGCCTCGCGCGAGATCACCGACCTGCCGCGCGGCGCGCGCGTGCGCCTGGCGCTGCAGGAGCTGGGTCCGATCTTCGTCAAGTTCGGCCAGGTGCTGTCGACCCGTCGCGACCTGGTGCCGGCCGACGTCGCCGACGAGCTGGTGCTGCTGCAGGACCAGGTGGCGCCGTTCGACGGCGAGGTCGCGCGCGCCATCGTCGAGCGCGAGCTTGAGCGTCCCGTGACCGACGCCTTCGTCGCCTTCGACACCGTGCCGTTGGCGTCCGCGTCCGTCGCGCAGGTGCACGCGGCGCGGCTGCCGGGCGTCGACGGCCAGCCGCCGCGCGAGGTGGTGGTGAAGGTGCTGCGCCCGGGGATCGCCGCGCGCATCGCCGCCGACATCCGGCTGCTTGAACGCATCGCCGCTTTCGTCGAGCGCACCCATCCCAATGCCGGCAAGATCCGCCCGCGTGAAGTGGTGGACGAAGTCGCCAGCACGCTGGCCGCCGAGCTCGACCTGCAGCGCGAAGGCGCGAATGCGTCGGTGCTGCGCCGCAACTGGGAGAACTCGACCGACCTCTACGTGCCGGCGCCGGTGTGGTCGCACAGCACCGAGCACATCCTGACGCTGGAGCGCGTGAGCGGCATCCCCAGCGACGACATCGCCGCGATCGAAGCCGCCGGCATGGACCGCAAGCTGCTCGCCGCCAAGGCCGTGCGTGTGTTCTACACCCAGGTGTTCCGCGACAACTTCTTTCACGCCGATGCCCACGCCGGCAACATCTGGGTGGACGACGATCCGTCGCGGCGCGTGAACCCGCGCTTCATTGCGCTGGACTTCGGCATCGTCGGCCAGCTCTCGGGCGACGACCAGTACTACCTCGCCGAGAACTTCATGGCGATCTTCAACAAGGACTACCGGCGCATCGCCGAGCTGCACGTGCAGGCGGGCTGGATGCCGTCGACGCTGCGCCTGGACGAACTCGAGGCCGCGGTGCGCGGCGTTTGCGAGCCCTACTTCACGCGGCCGCTGTCGGAGTTCTCGCTGGGCGAGGTGCTGCTGAAGCTGTTCCGAACGGCGCAGCGCTTCCAGCTCACTTTGCAGCCGCAGCTGATCCTGCTGCAGAAGACGCTGCTCAATGTCGAGGGCGTGAGCCGCCACCTGGACCCGACCATCGACATCTGGGCGGTCGCGCGGCCGGTGCTGGAACGCATCCTCGCCGAGCGCTACAGCCCGCAGCGCCTGGGCGCCGAGTTCCGCCGCCGCCTGCCGGAGCTCGCCACGCGCGCGCCGGAAATGCCGGGCCTGCTGCATGCCTGGCTGACGCAGCAGGTGGAGGGGCGGCATCGGCTGGAGATGCAGTCCACGGAGATGGCCGAACTGGTGCAGGTGATGCGCGCGATGCAGCGCCGCACGGTGGCGGCGATCCTCGGCGTCGGCCTGCTGGTGGCGGCGGCGGTGCTGCATGGCCTCGACGCCGGCGGGCCGCGGCTGTGGTCGGTGCCGGTCGCCGCCTGGGTCGCGGGCATCGGCGGCCTCTGGGCCATCACTGCCGCCCGCCCGCGGTGATGTACCCCAGCGGCAGCACCCCCTCCAGCGGGAGCAACAGTTCTTGTGGGAGCGGCTATAGCCGCGATGGGAGAGCAATCGCGGCTATAGCCGCTCCCACAACTGCAGGTGCTTCCACAGCTGAAGGTCCCCCCACAGCTGAAGGTCCCCCCACAGCTGGAAGTCTCCCCTCAACTGCAGCTTCTTCCACAGCCGCAGAACGCACCACGGCATCTCCCCCCTCAGCCCTGCCGGTCCTGCATCTGGAAGACACCTTCGCGGTGGTCGACAAGCCCGCGGGGCTGATGGTCCACGACAGCAAGCTTGCGCGCGGCGAGAGCGACTTCGCTGCCGACCGCCTGCGCGCGCAGTTCGGCAAGCCGATCTTCCTGGTGCATCGCCTCGACCGCGCCACCAGCGGCTGCCTGCTGCTGGCCTTCGACCGTGAGACCGCATCCGCGCTGGGCAAGTCGCTGATGGCCGGCGACGTCGACAAGGCCTATCTTGCGGTCTGCCGCGGGTGGCCGGCGGAGGCGGAATTCGTGGTCGACCATCCACTGGATGGCGGTCCCGGCAAGCCACAGAAGAAGCCTGCCGTGACGCGTTTCGAACGCCTGGCGATGGCGGAACTGCCGGTGCCGTCCAGCGGCTTCGAGACCTCGCGCTACGCGCTGCTGCGTGCCTGGCCGGTGACCGGCCGCTTCCGCCAGATCCGCCGCCACCTCAAGCACCTGTCGCATCATCTCATCGGCGACACCAGCCACGGCGACGGCCGCCACAACCGGAGCTTCCGGATGATGGGCATCCACCGCATGCTGTTGCACGCGGAGCAACTTTCGTTTCCGCATCCGCATGATCCGGCGACGCGCGTGCAGGTCACCGCGCCGCCCGTCACGGAATTCGGGCGTGCGCTGGCATTCTTCCAGCAGTGACGGCACGCCGGATGCGCGCGATGATCGGACAGCCATGACGACCCCCCCGCCCATCGCGATTCCCGAGGACGAACTCTTCGAGCGCTTCGTGCGCGCGTCGGGGCCGGGCGGACAGAACGTCAACAAGGTCGCGACCGCGGTGGAGCTGCGCTTCGACATCGCCAACTCGCCCTCGCTCCCTGATGCCGTGCGCGAGCGGCTGCTCGCCAAGCGCGATCGCCGCCTTACCGACGACGGCGTGCTGGTGCTCAACGCACAGCGCTTCCGCACCCAGGACCGCAACCGCCAGGACGCGCGCGAGCGGCTGGCGGCGTTCATCGAGTCCGGCCGCCAGGCGCCGAAGAAGCGCGTGGCAACCAAGCCCAGCCGCGCCGCCAAGGCCCGGCGCCTTGATGCCAAGCGCGAGCGCAGTACGATCAAGCGCGGGCGCACCGTGCGCGATTGGGACTGACCGGCAGGGGACATGAGGGGACCACGCGAGGACATCCTTCCGGCGCTGCCGCCCAACGTACCGCGCCTGCGGCCGAACCGGTTCGCGCGCTGGTTCGGCCGCAGCATCCTGCGGCTGGGCGGCTGGCGCGTGGTCGGTGAATTCCCGGACGTGCCGCGCCTGGTGCTGATCGCCGCGCCGCACTCGTCCAACTGGGATGGGGTCTGGGGCTTTGCCGTGAAGCTCGGCCTGGGCCTGGACATCAAGATCCTGGGCAAGCGCGAACTGTTCTGGTGGCCGCTGTCGCGGCTGCTGCACGCGCTGGGCGTGATCGCGGTCGATCGCGGCCGCTCGGCGGGAGTGGTGGAGCAGGTGGCGGAGAGGATCCGCGGCGCCGACCGCCTCTGGTTCGGGCTGGCGCCCGAGGGTACGCGCAAGCCGGTCGAGCACTGGAAGAGCGGCTTCCTGAAGATCGCCCGCGCCGCCGACGTGCCGGTGCTGCGGGTGTATTTCCATTACCCGGACAAGGTGATCGGCGTCGGCCCGCTGTTTCACGCCGGCGAAGACGCGGACGAGGACATGCGCCGCATCCGCGAGTGGTACCGGCCGTGGCAGGGGCGCAATCGCGGTACGGTGTAATGCGCTGTCGGCAGGCGGAGATTCCGAGGAAAAGTACATGAAGCCACATCGTCGAATGGATGCCATCGGGGCGGCGCTTGCGTGCGGGATGCTGGCGGCATTGCTGTCCGTGGCCGCGGCTGCCCAGGAAACCCGGAGCGAGGCGGGCGAGGCGCCCGGGGCCTCGCGCCAGGTGGCGCCCACGAAGCCCGTGCTCGCGATCCACGGCGGTGCCGGCGTGGTGCGCGCGGGCCTCTCGCCCGAGGATGAGGTGGCTGCACGCGCGGGGCTCGAGCGCGCGCTGCTGGCGGGCCACGCCAGGCTGCGGGCCGGCGCATCGGCGCTCGATGCCGTGACCGCCGCGATCACCGTGCTCGAGGACGATCCCGCCTTCAACGCTGCGCGCGGCGCGGTGTTCACGCATGAAGGCCGCAACGAACTCGATGCATCGCTCATGGATGGCCGCGACCGTCGTGCGGGCGCGGTGGCCGGGGTGCAGCGGGTGCGCAACCCGATCCTGCTGGCGCGCGCGGTGATGGAGCATTCCCCGCACGTGATGCTGAGCGGCAGCGGCGCGGAAGCGTTCGCCCAGGGACAGGGCATCGAGCTGGTCGACCCGTCCTACTTCCGCACCGAACGGCGCTGGGAGCAGCTGCAGCGTGCGCTGCGTGCAGAAGCCGCAGAGGGTGCCGAAGCCGGTGCCGGGGAGGACGCGGGACGCGGCGGCCTGAAGTACTTCGGCACCGTCGGCGCAGTAGCGCTGGATGTCGAGGGCCACCTTGCAGCAGGCACATCGACCGGCGGCATGACCAACAAGCGCTGGGGGCGGGTCGGCGACGCGCCGATCATCGGCGCCGGCACCTGGGCCGACGCCCGCTGCGCGGTGTCGGGCACCGGCTGGGGCGAGTTCTACATCCGCACGGCCGCGGCGCATGAGATCTGCGCACGCGTGCACCATCGCGGCGACGGCATCGCGACCGCCGCCGAGGCCGTGATCAACGGCGAGGTCGTGCGCGCGGGCGGCGACGGCGGTGCGATCGCGCTGGACGCCGCCGGCAATATCGCCTTCCCCTTCAACACCGAAGGCATGTACCGCGGCTGGATCGGAGCCGACGGGGTGCCGCACGTGGCGGTGTTCGCGGACGAGGTGCTGCCGCTGCCCGCGGAATGACGGCGACGGACGTCAGCGCCGGCTGACGCCCTCCTGCAGCGCCAGCGCATGCGGCCAGCCGCCCGCCAGCGCGCGGTACAGCGCCACCGCGCCGGTCGCGCTGCGGGTGCGGCCGGCGGCAAACGCGTCTTCGGCCTGCAGGCGGGTGCGCTCGGCGTCGAGCACTTCCAGCAGGCCGATGGCGCCGGCGTCGAAGCGGATGCGGGCGAGCTCGGCGGCGCGTGCGCTGTCGCGGGCGGCGCGTTCGAGATGGACATCTTCGGCGCGCGCGCGGTCCAGGCGCACCAGCGCGTTCTCGGTGTCTTCCAGGGCCAGCAGCACGGACTGCTGGTAGCGCGCGAGTTCGCCGGCGGCATCGGCATCGGCGGCGGCGATGCGCGCGCGCACGCGGCCGACGTCGAGGAAGGACCAGTCGATCCCGAGCGCGACCAGCCGCGTTTCGCTGCCGCGTTCGAACAGCGCGCCGGCATCGATGGCCTGGCTTCCGATCAGGCCGCCCAGCGTGAAGCGTGGGAAGAGGTCGGCCGTGGCGACGCCGATGCGTGCGGTTGCCGCGTGCAGCCGCGCTTCGGCCGCGGCGATGTCCGGACGTCTGCGCAGCAGCTCGCCCGGCGTGCCGGGATCGATCGCGCCCGGCAGCTCGGGCAACGGCGCGGCAGTGCCAAGCACCGCGGCCAGCGCGTCGGGCGTGCGCCCGGTCAGCACGCCCAGGCGATGGATGGCGAAGGCGACCTGGGCCTCGAGCGCGGGGATGCGGCTCAGCGTCGCCTCCAGTTGGGCGCCGGCGCGCGCGGTGTCGAACTCGCTGTCGCGGCCGGCATCGAAACGCGCCTGAACCAGTTCGACGGTCTCGCGCTGGTTGTCGGCGTTGCCGCGGGCCACGCGCAGGCGCTCCTGGGCGCCGCGCAGTTCGAGATAAGCGTGTGCGACCTCGCCGGCGATGGCCACCTGGGCGGCCTGCAGGTCGGCGTAGCCGGCGAGCGCCTCGGCGCGGCCCGCCTCGATGCCGCGGCGGATGCGTCCGAACACGTCGAGTTCCCAGGCCGCGGCGATGCCGGCGCTGTAGCTGTCGCCGTCGCGGTCCGCCCGCGCGACGCCCGGCGCCTGGTCGGCGCTGGTGCGTGACGTGGCGGCTTCGGCACCGGCGGTGAGAGTGGGGAAGCGATCGAACTTCGCACCGCGCAGCAGTGCGTTGGCGCGGTCGTAGCGGGCGAGCGCGATGCGCAGGTCGTGGTTGGCGGCCAGCGCGTCTTCGACCAGATCCACCAGCAGGGGATCGCCAAAGCCGCGCCAGAAGCGGTCGTCCGCCGTGGCAGGGGTGGGTGTGCCGGCTTCCGCAGCGGCGGCGGTCCCGACGGCGGCTTCAGCGGGTCCCGGCGCGGTCGCTGCTGGCGCGCCCTGGAACACGGTCAGCGCGGGCAGCTCCGGCCGCACGTAGTCGGGTCCGACGCTGCAGGCGGCCAGGGCGAGTGCCAGCACCGTGGCGGTAAGCACCGGCGTCGCGGCGCGTTGGATGTCAGTCATCGTCGTTCTCCAAGGTGTCGTCGGGCCGTGCGTCCGGCGCGTTGGTCGCTGCACGGGCGTCGTCGTCGTGGCCGAAGATGCGGCGGATCTCGTCGAGCGATGGGATTTCGAGCAGGCGCTCAGGCACGGACCACCTCCGTCGACGCGTCGGGTTGCGCAGGCCCGGATGCCGCCACCGGCCGCGTCACCAGCTTGCGCAGCGCGACGTAGAACACCGGCGTCAGGAACAGGCCGAACAGGGTCACGCCAACCATGCCCGCGAACACCGTGATGCCGGTGGCCGAGCGCACTTCGGCGCCCGCACCCGACGACAGCACCAGCGGCACGGTGCCGGCGATGAAGGCAATCGAGGTCATGACGATCGGGCGCAGGCGCAGGCGGCAGGCTTCGAGCGCCGCCTCCACGATGCCCAAGCCCTGCAGTTCGAGCTCGCGCGCGAACTCCACGATCAGGATCGCGTTCTTGCACGCCAGGCCCATCAGCACCACCAGGCCGACCTGCACGAAGACGTTGTTGTCACCGCCGGTCAGCCACACGCCCAGCAGCGCCGAGAGCATGCACATCGGCACGATCAGGATCACTGCCAGCGGCAGGGTCCAGCTTTCGTACAGCGCAGCCAGCACCAGGAAGGCGAGCAGGATCGCCAGCGGGAACACCACCAGCGCCGCATTGCCCTGGGTGGCCTGCTGCCAGCTGAGGTCGGTCCACTCGATCGCCATGCCGTTGGGCAGGATGCCCGCGGCCAGCTCCGTGACCTTGGCCATGCCCTCGGTGGACGACATCACCCGCGGGTCGACGTCGCCGGCGAGGTCCGCGGCCGGATAGCCGTTGTAGCGCAGCACGGGATCCGGGCCGTAGGTCTGGCGGATCTCCACCATCGAACCGATCGGCACCATCTCGCCGCGGTCGTTGCGCGTGCGCAGGTTGGCGATGTCCTCGACGCTGTCGCGGAAGGGCGCATCCGCCTGCGCGATCACCTGCCAGGTGCGGCCGAAGCGGTTGAAGTCGTTGACGTAGGCCGAGCCGAGGTAGGTCTGCAGGGTGTCGAACAGTTCGGTCAGCGGCACGCCCTGCGACTTGGCCTTGACCCGGTCGACCTCGGCGTCGAGCTGCGGCACGTTGGCCTGGTAGGTGGTGTTGGCGAAGCCCATGCCCGGCGTCTGCATCAGCGCGCCCTGCATGGCGCTGGTGGCGTCCTGCAGCGCGCCGTAGCCGAGATTGGCGCGGTCTTCGATGAACAGCTGGTAGCCGGCACCGTTGCCCAGGCCGAGGATCGGCGGTGGCATGACCGAGAAGGTGAAGCCTTCCTGCAGCCCTGCGATCTTCTGGTTGATCTCGGCATTGATCTCCAGCGCGCTGCGCGAGCGCTCGCCGAACGGCTCCAGCGGCAGGAACACCACGCCGGTGTTGGGCGTGTTGGTGAACTGCACGGCGTTGAGCCCGGGGAAGGCGATCGAATGCGCGACGCCGTCGGTCTCCATGGCGATCTCGCTGACCTTCTGCAGCAGCGCATCGGTGCGCGAGATCGAGGCGCCTTCGGGAAGCTTCACGCCGGCGACGAGGTACAGCTTGTCCTGCACCGGGATGAAGCCCGGCGGCACCGCCTTGAACATCAGGCCGGTGCCTGCCAACAGCACGGCATAGACCAGGAACACCATGCCGCGGCGGCCGAGCGTGCGCGCCACCGCGCCCTGGTAGCGCTCCGAGCTGGCGCCGAAGAAGCGGTTGAACGGACGGAACACCCATCCGAACAGGCGGTCGATCACGCGCGTCGGCGCGTCCTTCGGCGCGTCGTGCGGCTTCAGCAGGCGCGCGGCCAGGGCCGGCGACAGGGTCAGCGAGTTGATCGCCGAGATCACCGTCGAGATCGCGATGGTGACCGCGAACTGCTTGTAGAACTGCCCGGTCACGCCGGACAGGAAAGCCATCGGCACGAACACCGCGCACAGCACCAGCGCGATGGCGATGATCGGTCCGGACACCTCGCGCATCGCCTGGTGCGCTGCTTCGCGCGGCGTCAGTCCCTGCTCGATGTTGCGCTCGACGTTCTCCACCACCACGATCGCGTCGTCGACCACGATGCCGATCGACAGCACCAGCCCGAACAGGCTGAGCGTGTTGATCGAAAACCCCAGCAGGTACAGTGCCGCGAAGGTGCCGACGATCGACACCGGTACCGCCAGCAACGGGATGATCGAGGCGCGCCAGGTCTGCAGGAACAGGATCACCACCAGCACCACCAGCAGCACTGCTTCCAGCAGCGTGGTGACCACGGCCTTGATCGAGTCGCGCACGAAGATGGTGGTGTCGTAGACGGCCTCGTACTCGACGCCTTCGGGAAAACGCTGCGAGACCTCGTCCATGCTCGCGATCACGGCGTCACGGATCTCGAGCGCGTTCGCGCCCGGCGCCTGGAAGATGCCGATGCCGACCGCGTCCTTGCCGTCGAGCTGCGAGCGCAGGGTGTAGTCGCCGGCACCCAGTTCGATGCGCGCGACGTCGGACAGGCGCACGATCTCGCCGTTGGTGCCGGCCTTGAGCACGATATCGCCGAATTCCTGTTCGGTTTCCAGGCGGCCGCGGGCGTTGATCAGGGTGAGGAAGTCGCTGTCGGGCATCGGCTCGGCGCCGAGCTGGCCGGCGGACACCTGCACGTTCTGTTCGCGCATGGCGCGCAGTACGTCGCTTGCGGTGAGCCCGCGTGACGCGATCTTCTCCGGGTCGAGCCAGGCGCGCATCGCATAGTCGCCGCCGCCGAAGACCTGCGCATCGCCCACGCCGCTGATCCGCGCCAGCGCGTCCTTCACGTGCAGGCGCGCGTAGTTGCGCAGGTACAGGGTGTCGTAGCGGCCGTCGGGCGAGGTCAGGTGCACCACCATCAGGAACACCGGCGACTGCTTCTGCGTGGTCACGCCCTGCCGCCGCACGTCCTCGGGCAGCCGCGCCAGCGCCTGGCTGACGCGGTTCTGCACGCGCACGGTGGCCTCGTCGGGATCGGTGCCGGGTTCGAAGGTCACCGTCATCTGCAGCACGCCGTCGGAGCCCGCCACGGACTTCAGGTACATCATGTCCTCGACGCCGTTGATCGCCTCCTCAAGCGGCGTGGACACGGTTTCGGCGATCACCTTCGGGTTGGCGCCGGGGTACACGGTGCGCACCACCACCGAGGGCGGCACCACGTTGGGGTACTCGCCGATCGGCAGCAGCGGGATCGAGATCAGGCCGGCGGCGAAGATCACGATCGAGAGCACCGCGGCGAAGATCGGGCGGTCGATGAAGAACCTGGAGAAGTCCATGTCGCATCCCTTCGCGGCGTGGCCGCGTGGACCCTGCCCCGCGCAGGCGGGACAGGGGAGAGAGATGCCGGCATCGACCCGACCCGGGGGAGGGGAGGGTGGACGGATCGAACGCCGGCGGAGGAAAACCGTTCGCGTCGCCGGGCGGCGCGGAGGGTCGGGTGTCAGCTCATCGCGTGCCCGCAGCGGCCACTGGGCCGGCGTCCGATCCGCGTGCCGGTGCCATCGCCACCTGTTCCGGTGCGACCGGCATCCCGGGGAAGAACACCTTCTGCACACCGGCGACGATGACCTGGTCGCCGGATTCGAGTCCCGACTCGACCACGCGCAGGCCGTCGACCACGCGGCCCAGGGTCACGTCGCGACGCTGCGCGGTGTTGTCTTCGCCGAGCACGTAGACGTACTTGCGGTCCTGGTCGGTGAGCACCGCCTTGTCGTCGATCAGCAGTGCGTCGAACTCGGCGCTGCCCTCGAGCTGCACGCGGGCGAAGAGCCCGGGCGTGAACACGCGGTCGGGGTTGGGCAGCACGGCGCGCGCGTGCACGGTGCCGGTGGTGCTGTCGACCTGGTTGTCGATGAAGTCCACGATGCCGGCGTGCGGGTGGCCCTGCTCGTCGGCCAGGCCCACGCGCACCGGGTTGCTGGTCGCGTCGCGCGCGCCGCTGCGCGACAGCGCCTGGTAGCGCAGGAAGGCGCGCTCATCGGCATCGAAATGGACGTGCACCGGATCCTGCGACACCACCGTGGTGAGCAGGGTGGCATCGGCCTGGGCGAGATTGCCCACGGTGACCAGGGCGCGACCGGCGCGTCCGGCGACCGGGGCGCGGACCTCGGTGAACTGCAGGTCCAGGCGCGCCGCGGCCACCGCGGCCTCGGCGGCGCGGACGCCGGCCGCGCCCTCGGCGGACGCGGCGCGCCGGGTCTCGAATTCCTCGCGCGAGATCGCGCGCGCCTCGACCATCGACTGCGCCCGCTCGTGCTGGCTGCGGCTCAGCCTTGCTTCGGCGCGTGCGCGCTCGAGCTGGGCCTGGGCCTGGTCGAGCGCGGCGCGATACGGGCGCTGGTCGATCACGAACAGCAGGTCGCCCTTGGCGACTTCGCTGCCCTCGTCGTAGGCGACGCGCTGCACGTAGCCGCTGACGCGCGGCCGCAGTTCCACCGATTCCACCGCGGCAACGCGGCCGCTGAACTCGTCCCACTGCCGCACCGGCGTGGCGACCACGGTGGCGACACCGACACCCGGCGCCGGCGGCGCCTCCGGGTTGGCCACCGCGTCGCTGCTGCAGCCCGAACCGGCCAGCACGATGGCCGCCGCCAGGCCGGTCGCCAGCAGGGACAGGCGGACGGTGGAATGCACGATGACGTTGCGGATGTTCATGGCGGGATGTCCTTTGACGCGAGGGGAAGGCAGGAGCCGGCAGCGCCGGGACGATCAAACGTTCCGGGATTGTCCCGACAACGGGATTTGCTCTCCCGCATTCGGGATGCCGGCATAGCGGTCGGCCATGGAGAGCAGGGCGTCAGACAGCGGCCGCGCCAGTAGGAACAGCGGCACGAAGAGCACGACGGCGATGCTCCAGGAGCGGCCTGCTTCTTCAACAAGCCATTGATTTAAAACGAGCGCAGCCAGGCCGATCCCGTCCAGCACGATCAGCGTGGAGAAGATGGTGCGAAGCAGGGCGCGGCGCGCGGGACGGGTCATCGGGATCGGCCATGGGCGGGATGGCGGCCACGATAAGCCGATGCACGGCACTTGATTAGCCGTCAGTTCGGGGAATAATTGTCCCCCTGCTGGTCCAATGTCGCCGCTGCCCCGGAGTGCCCCCGTGAGCCACGATCTGAACGACACGCTGATCTTCGTCAAAGTGGTCGAGCTCGGCAGCTTCATCGCCGCGGCCAAGGCCTTGCGCCTGCCCAAGACCACCGTCAGCCGCAAGGTGCAGGAACTCGAGGCGCGCCTGGGCGCGCAGCTGCTCCATCGCACCACGCGCAAGCTCGGCCTGTCCGAGGCCGGCAGCGTCTACTACGAACACTGCCAGCGCATCGCGCGTGGACTCGAGGAAGCCGAGAGCGCTGTCGGCCAGCTGCAGGGCGGTCCGCGTGGCTGGCTGCGCTTCAGCGCACCGTATTCGGTCGGCATCGCCTGGATCGCGCCGCTGCTCGGCCAGTTCCATGCCCTGCATCCCGAAGTGCGCGTGGAGATGTCGCTCAGCAACGAACAGGTCGACCTGATCGACGGCGAGAACGACCTCGCGCTGCGCATCGGCACCCTGCCCGATTCCAACCTGGTCGCACGCCGGCTGGCGGTGTTCCGCACGCAGGTCTACGCAAGCCCGTCGTACATCGCGCGCCACGGCGCGCCGCAGCACCCCGACGACCTGCAGCACCACCGCACGCTGGCGATGCAGAAGTCGCGTCGCAACGGAAATTACTACTGGCCGCTGCGCGACAGCGAGAAAAGCGCGGAGTACCGCATCGATCCGATCCTGGTCGCCAGCGATCCCGCCGCCCTTACGGGTGCGCTGCTCTGCGGCGAGGGCCTGATGCTGGCCAGCGACGTGACCGTCAAATCCTTTGCCGAGCAGGGCGCCGTGCAGCACGTGCTGGCCGGGTGGACCGGGCCCAACCTCGACTTCAACGCGGTGTTCCCGCGGGGGCACGTCACCTCGCCCAAGGTCCGCGCCTTCGTCGACTTCCTGGCCGAACGCCTGAACTTCGACGCCGACTACATGCACACCCTGTGCCCGAACACGCGCTGCACCGAGCAAGGCGACGTCGCCGCCGAACTCGACCGGGTGGCGCGGCAGCCGGAGGCCGCGGCCCAGGGCGGCAAGCGCAGGAAGCGGGACGTCGAAGAGGCCGCGTGATCCCCGCAGCCGCGTGGCGGCACACTCGGCGCGCTAGCGCTCCGAGTGTCCGCTGTCCTCGTGGCCGCGGCGCACGAACAGGTCCGGCTTGATCAGGTCGATGAAGGCCCGTGCCTGCGGTGACAGCACCTTGCCCTTGCGCACCACCACGCCGTAGCTGCGCGCCGGGAACCAGGCATCCAGCGGGCGGATCGCCAGACGCTCGCTGTCGGTGTCGTCCAGGCAGATCGAACTCACGATCGAGATCCCCAGGCCCATCGCCACGTACTGCTTGATCACCTCCCAGCCGCCGACTTCCAGCGACACGGTGTAGGGCACCCGCGCCTGCTGGAACACCAGGTCGACCAGGCGCCAGGTCACCTGCCGCTGCGGCGGCAGGATCAGGCCGTGGCGCGAAATGTCTTCCAGCGTCAGTCGCGGGGTGTGCGCCAGCGGGTGGTCGCGCGGCGTGATCAGCATCGGGGTGAACGAGTACACCGGCACGTAGCTGAGGTCGGCGGGCACGTCGAGCATCGAGCCGACCACCAGCTCCACGGTGTCCGCGCGCAGCAGGTCGGTGCCGTCGGCGCTGATGGTGTTGTGCAGGCGCAGCCGGACCTCCGGGCGCTGGGCGCGGTAGGCCTCCACGATTCGCGGCAGCAGGTAGAGGATCGTCGAGCTGTTCGCGGCGATCTCGAGCTCGCCGGCGTCCATGCCGGCCAGCTGGCGGCGGAAGGCCGCCGGCAGTGCGTCGATGCCGTCGACCAGCGGGCGTGCCAGTTCGTACAGCGCTTCGCCCTCTGGCGTAGGGAGCAGGCGGCGGCCGCTGCGTTCGAACAGCTTCGCGCCCATTTCGCGCTCCAGCGCCTGCAGCTGCTGGCTGACAGCGGGCTGGCTGACGTACAGCGCCTCGGCGGCGCGCGACACCGATCCCAGGCGCGCGACCTGGCAAAAGGCCCGGAGCGGCTTCAGGCGATCGCCCTTGTAGGCAAATCTGGGGGTCCGGACAGGGTCCAAGGCCGCGTTCCGTCTCATTTATAAGTAGAAATTATCAATCGCATTGTTATATCTGTTTTGTCAAATACTTACGCCCCGGGGATGGTGAGGGCCCGAACCACGTGCCGGAGCCGCCATGTCCGCAGTCCCCCATGCCACCGTCGCCGAGGCCCGCGTCGCTCCGGGCGCTGCCGCTGCGGCCGACCTGCTGGACGACCGCGCCCTGGGGTTCCTGGCCGGCCTGCACCAGCGCTTCGAGTCCACGCGCCGCGACCTGCTCGCCGCACGTCGCGCGCGCCAGGCGGTGTTCGATGGCGGCGGCCTGCCGGACTTCCGCGCCGACACCCGCGCCATCCGTGAGGGCGACTGGCGCGTGGCGCCGCTGCCCGAGGCACTCCTCGACCGCCGCGTCGAGATCACCGGCCCGGTCGACCCGAAGATGGTCATCAACGCGCTCAATTCCGGTGCCAGCTGCTACATGGCCGACTTCGAGGATTCGACCGCGCCGACCTGGGATGCCCTGCTCACCGGCCAGCGCGCGCTGTGCGAAGCGGTTGCCGGCACGCTGGCCTTCGATGCGCCGGGCGGGAAGTCCTACCGCCTGAAGCCGGAAGGCGAGCGCGCGGTGCTGATCGTGCGCCCGCGCGGCTGGCACCTGGACGAAAAACACCTGCTGGTCGACGGGGAACGCATCTCCGCGAGCCTGTTCGACGCCGGCCTGTTCTGCCTGGAGAACGCCACAGCGCTCGCGGCGAAGGGCCGCGGCCCCTATCTCTACCTGCCCAAGCTGCAGTCGATGGAAGAGGCCGCACTGTGGGACGACGTGCTGGCCCATATCGAAGAGGTGTTGCGCCTGCCCGAGGGCTGCATCAAGGTCACCGTGCTGGTGGAAACGCTGCCCGCGGTGTTCGAGATGGACGAGATCCTGCACGCGCTGCGCGGCCGCATCGCCGGGCTCAACTGCGGGCGCTGGGACTACATCTTTTCGTACATCAAGACCTTCCGCGCGCACCGCGATCGCGTGCTGCCCGAGCGCGGCCAGGTGACGATGACGCAGCCGTTCCTCAAGGCGTACTCGGAACTGCTGGTGCGCACCTGCCACCGCCGCGGTGCGCATGCGATGGGCGGCATGGCGGCACAGATCCCGATCTCGGGCGACCCGGAGGCCAACGACGCTGCGCTGGCGCGGGTGCGCGCCGACAAGTTGCGCGAAGCCGGCGCCGGGCATGACGGCACCTGGGTGGCGCATCCCGCACTGGTGCCGATCGCCAAGGCGATCTTCGACGAGGCGATGCCGGGGCCGCATCAGCACGTTGTGGCGCGCCAGGACGTCGTGGCCGATCGCGATGTGCTGATCGCGCCGCCAGTGGGAACCATCACCCGCGCCGGTTTCGAGGGCAACGTCGAAGTCTGCGTGCGCTACCTCGCCGCCTGGCTCGACGGCAACGGCTGCGTGCCGATCCACTGGCTGATGGAGGACGCCGCCACCGCCGAGATCGCGCGCACGCAGCTGTGGCAGTGGCTGCATGCGGCCGACGGTGGCGAGCCGCTGCACCTGGCCGACGGCACGGTGATCGACGATTGTCTGTTCGAACAGGCCCTGCTGAACCTGCCTTCGCGGCTGGCCGCCGAGGGGCCGATGCCGGGCGCGGCGCGCGTGGCCGAAGCGATCGGGATGCTCGAGGAGCTGACGCGCGGCCAGGCGCTGGAGGAATTCCTGACCTTGCCGGCATACGAACGATTGGCCTGAGCGTTCCACCCCCCCCCTCCCACAAAAAAAGCCGCTGCCACAAGGGCGCGCTGCAGAATCCCACCGGAGATCCCGCATGAGCACGAAGCTTCCGAACGCCGACGCCATCCGCAACGACTGGGCCACCAACCCACGCTGGGCCGGCATCACCCGCAACTACGCGGCCGAGGACGTGGTGCGCCTGCGCGGCACCGTGCACGTCGAGCATTCCCTTGCACGCCTGGGTGCGGAGAAGCTGTGGACGTCGCTGCATCAGCGCCCCTACGTCAACGCGCTGGGCGCGCTGACCGGCAACCAGGCCATGCAGCAGGTCAAGGCCGGCCTGAAGGCGATCTACCTCAGCGGCTGGCAGGTGGCGGCGGATGCCAACCTCGCCGGGCAGATGTATCCCGACCAGTCGCTGTACCCGGCCGACTCGGTGCCGTCGGTGGTCAAGCGAATCAACAACGCCCTGCTGCGCGCCGACCAGCTGCACCATGCCGAGGGCGACGACTCCATCGACTTCCTGCAGCCGATCGTGGCCGACGCAGAGGCCGGCTTCGGCGGCGTGCTCAATGCCTTCGAACTGATGAAGGCGATGATCGAGGCCGGCGCCGCCGGCGTGCATTTCGAAGACCAGCTGGCCAGCGTCAAGAAGTGCGGCCACATGGGCGGCAAGGTCCTGGTGCCCACGCGCGAGGCCGTGGAGAAGCTCAACGCCGCCCGCCTGGCCGCCGACGTCTGCGGCGTGCCGACGCTGCTGGTTGCGCGCACCGATGCCGAGGCCGCAGACCTGCTGACCAGCGACGTCGACGACAACGATCGCCCCTTCACCACCGGCGAGCGCACCGTCGAAGGCTTCTACAAGACCCGCAACGGCCTCGACCAGGCGATCAGCCGCGGCCTGGCCTACGCGCCGTACGCGGACCTGGTGTGGTGCGAGACCGGCAAGCCTGACCTCGGCTTCGCCCGCGCGTTTGCCGAGGCCATCCACGAGAAATACCCGGGCAAGATGCTGGCCTACAACTGCTCGCCGAGCTTCAACTGGAAGAAGAACCTCGACGACGCGACGATTGCGAAGTTCCAGGACGAGATCGCCACCTACGGCTACAGGTTCCAGTTCATCACGCT
The DNA here is from genome assembly GCF_054072735.1 of Luteimonas sp. A649. NCBI lineage: Bacteria > Pseudomonadati > Pseudomonadota > Gammaproteobacteria > Lysobacterales > Lysobacteraceae > Luteimonas > Luteimonas sp. A649. The sequence goes on from NZ_JBSVRQ010000004.1 coordinate 118,367, forward strand.
CGCCGGCTTCCACGCGCTGAACTACTCGATGTTCAACCTGGCCCACGGCTATGCGCGCCGGCAGATGAGCGCCTTTGTGGAGCTGCAGGAGTCGGAGTTCGCGGCCGCCGACAAGGGTTTCACCGCGGTCAAGCACCAGCGTGAGGTCGGCACCGGCTACTTCGACGCGGTGACCCAGGCGATCCAGCAGGGGCAGTCGTCGACGACGGCGCTGACGGGTTCGACGGAGGAGGAGCAGTTCAAGGTGGCGGTGGCCTGATTTCGACGCCCCTCCCCTACCTGCGGAGGGGGCAGGGCGCACGGCCGGGATGCACCGACCCGTCCTCACCAGTGACTGAAGGAGCCGTGGCACAGCGGCCTGCCCGTTTTTGTCCTAGGCTCTGGCTGCGCAGGATGGCAGCAGGCATGGAGCGTGGACGAATGGATGGGGATCCTGGGGAAGGGCTGCAGCACGGGCTTCCACGAAGCACCAAGTGAGGGAGTGAGCCGACCGTGCTTCGTGCGTTGATCCTCGTCCTGCTTGTTGCCCTTTGCCCTTCGTGCGTTCGTGGTCCAGCGGCTGACGAGAGTCCATGCACTGTTGAGCCGGCCTTGGCCACCTGGATGGCGTCGGTACTGGAAGACACCGACGTGCTCGTCTTTGGCGAGCTGCATGGCAATGCCGAGTCACCGGCAGCGTTCAAGCGGATGGTGTGTGCGACCTTGGCGAGTGCGGACAGGGCTCTGGTCGGGCTCGAGCTGCCTGAGTCCGCCGTCGACGTGGTGCGTGCGCAGGTCGGCGAGGCGATGTCCTCCGCGGCAGCGACCGGTTCGGAGTTCTGGTCCAGGGCCCACGACGGCCGCACAAGCGTCGCCATGTTCGACCTCGTCGAATGGCTCGTGCACATCGAGGCAGCCGGACGCATCCAGCTGCTCGGAATCGACATGCGTGTCACTGGCCGCGAACCGTTCGGGACCACCTCGGGCATGCATCTGCGACGGGTGCTTTCCCCGGCCGGCGAAGACGCACGCAAGATCCTCCTCTTGACCGGTCGCGGCCATTCCGACTTCCACGGGGGCGGACACAGTATTTCCGAGGATCTCGCCTCGCATGGCATCGCAACGCTTTCCGTGGAGCTCATGCCGACCGGAGGTGCGAGCTGGGTGTGCCGCTTCGGACGCTGCGGTGTGTCGGACGCGCCGCGCGGGGAATGCGGCGTGGGAGGGGATGTGCCTGGTGCGTACGAAGAACGCGACGTCCATCGGCGCCGCGCCACGCTGTGCCTGGGTCCCGTGACGCCATCGTTGCCCAAGGTCCAGTGACATCGGCGGCACCTGGAAAGAACGCGCCGATGCGAATCAGAGCGGTACCGCCCTCGCCTCGGTGACGTGCGCGATCCGTTCCCCATTCCAGTGGTACTGCAGATGCGGACCCTGGTGCACCGGCTTCAACACGTCCGGGTAGAGCGCGGCCACGCAGGTGCCACCCGGCGCGCGCACGCTGTCATAGACGATGCCGTTGCTGCCTTCCGCCCGCAGCTCGACCGCGAAGCGCTGGCTGGCGACGTAGCTGTCGGGGTCGTGGAGTCCGGGGTACGCGCCGCGGATGTCGTGCAGGCGGGTGTCGATGTCGCCGACGTAGCAGCGCATGTCCAGGACGCAGGCGGGCTCGTTCGTGCTGCTCAGGAAGCGCTCCCTGTGGAAGACCGTCTCCCGCACCGCGGTCTGCTGTTCGCGGGCGCAGTAATAGACGCCGTACCAACCGGGGGTAAAGCGCGAGCCCTCGGGGTTTCGATGGGTGAAGGCCGCCATGATCGGCGTGGTGCCCGGGCCTGCGACGCGCCGGCGCGGGGGCACCAGTTCGATCGCGCCGAATTCTTCGCGCATCCGCGGGTTGGTCATCGACTCGAGTTCGTGCAGGGCGTCGATGTCGGCCGGATCGGCAATGGCATCGAACACGCCCACGGGCGGGAAGCGGCTCGACACGATGCGGTATGTCGACCGGAACCGCACCCGCGTCACGGGGACCGGCATCAGCCCCAGCCCCGCTGCGCGTCCAGGTACTGGCGCACGACGAAGAGGTCGGCGACCTGGCCGCCGAGCATCCGGTCCAGCGCCGGTCGGCCGCCCAGCAGCGGTGTCGCGTTGGGGCGGCGGACCCATTCGTCGGCCTGGCGTTCGTTGCTGAAGATCAGGTGCAGCGCTTTGTAGATACCCAGGACGTAGCTGACGCGCTCGAGGGCGTCATGCGGAAGCTGGCCGCTGCGGTCCCGCTTCCAGCGGAAAAACGTGGACCGGCCGGGGCTGCCCAGCAGCACGCGTTCCTGCTCGGCGCTGAGGCCCCAGCGTTCGGTGATGCTGAAGAATGCGCGGAGCGCGGGGCCGGCGAGTTCGCGGCGGGCGGGTGCATTGACTGCGTGGAGCTGCGCCATGGCTAATGTCCTTTAGTGGACTGTGCAGGCAGTATAGTCCCAAAAGAGACTTTATTCCAGTTCGCGCGATCCGGCGTCAAGACCGTGTTTCAAGCGGCGACCTGGCTCCGCGGGTCGATGCCCCTGTATCCCAGTGCTTCCGCCAGGTGCGCGCTGCCGATGGACTCGCTGCCGGCGAGATCCGCGATCGTCCGCGCCACGCGCAGGATCCGGTGCATCGCCCGGGCCGACAGTTGCAGGCTGTCGATGGCGCGTTCGAGCAGGGCCTGGTCCGCAGCGCCCAGGCGGCAGTGCGCCGCGGTACCAGCCTGGTCGAGGTGGGCGTTGAGCACGCCTGCCCGCGCGGTTTGGCGCTCGCGCGCGGCCTCGACGCGTGCGCGGACGGCGGCGCTGGATTCCCCCGGCGCCGCATCCAGCCGCAGTTCGGTGGATGACACCCGCGGCACGTCCACATGCAGGTCGATGCGGTCCAGCAGCGGCCCCGACACCCGCATGCGATAGCGCTGCACGGCATCGACGCCGCACTGGCAGCGGCCCGACGCATCGCCTGCCCAGCCACAGGGGCACGGATTCATGGCGGCGACGAGCTGGAAGCGCGCGGGGAACTCGCTCTGCCGGGCTGCGCGCGACACGGTGACCGTGCCCGATTCCAGGGGCTGGCGCAGCACTTCAAGGACATGGCGGCTCCACTCCGGCAATTCGTCCAAAAACAGCACGCCGTGGTGCGCCAAGGATATTTCTCCGGGCCGCGGCTCGCTTCCGCCGCCGGCCAGGGCGATGGCGCTGGCGGTGTGGTGCGGCGCGCGGAACGGCCGCTGCAGCCAGCGCGCAGGATCGATGCCGCGGCCGCTGACCGAGGCGATGGCCGCGGTCTCCAGGGCTTCGGCCTCGCTGGCGGGGGGCAGGATGCCCGGCAGCCGCGACGCGAGCAGGGTCTTGCCGCAGCCCGGGCTGCCCGAGAGCAACAGGTGATGGCCGCCGGCCGCGGCGATCTCAAGCGCGCGCCGTGCCCGCAATTGCCCCCGGACGTCGGCGAGGTCGGGAACGCCGGCTGCGGGGCCCGTGTCGACGGGCCGGGCCTCGGCCTTCGGCAGCGGCCGCTGCCCGGTCAGGTGGGCGCAGACTTCCGACAGCGTGCGCGCCACGCGCACGTCCACGCCTGCGGCCAGGGCGGCCTCGGCGCCGTTGTCGGCCGGCACCACCAGCACCCGGCCGGCCTCGCCGCAGGCCAGCGCCGCCGGCAGCACGCCATCGACTGCACGCAGTTCGCCGCTCAGGCCCAGCTCGCCCAGGAACTCGTGTCCCGCCAGGGCCGTGCGCGGCAGCTGCCCACTGGCCGCAAGGATCCCGAGCGCAATCGGCAGGTCGAAGCGACCACCGCCCTTGGGCAGGTCGGCCGGGGCCAGGTTCACCGTGGTGACCCGTGGCGGGAACTCGTACTGGGCGCAGCGGATGGCCGCGCGCACGCGGTCCTTGGACTCGCGGACCGCGGCCTCCGGCAGGCCGACCATCGACATCCGCGGCAGGCCGCCGCTCATGTAGACCTCGACCGTCACTTCCGGCGCGCGTACGCCGGCGCGTGCACGGCCGTGCACGATCGCAAGACCCGCCATGGCAGGAACCTCAGTGGGGTTGTTGCGGCGCCGGTGGCGCAGCCGTGCTACCGCCGTTGCCGCCGGCAAGCTGGGCCTCGAGCTGGGTGACCTGGGCCTGCAGCGCCTCGAGCTTCTCGCGCGTGCGCAACAGTACCGCCTGCTGGACGTCGAACTCCTCGCGGGTCACCAGGTCCAGGCGTGCCAGCCCCGCCTGCAGCACGGACTTGAAGTTTTCCCGCAGCTCCTCGCGGCCCTCGCGCAGGCCGGGGGGCACCAGGCTGCTGAGGCGGCGGGCGAGGTCGTCGATGTGGCCGAGGTCGATCATGGGGGTGTCCTCCGGTGTTGCAGTCAGCGTGGTCGCCACGCGGGTCCCGCGCCATCGGCCCGGTGCGTGCGTGCGGGTGGGAAAAAGCCCGTCGCCCGTGCCGGGCCGCGTTATGCTGCGCGCACTGCAAGCGGAGGCTGCGTGATGAAGATGATCATGGCGATCATCAAGCCGTTCAAGCTCGACGACGTCCGCGAGGCGCTGTCGGAAGCCGGCGTGGCCGGGATCACCGTCACCGAGGTGAAGGGGTTCGGTCGCCAGAAGGGCCACACCGAGCTTTATCGGGGCGCCGAGTACGTCATCGACTTCCTGCCCAAGATCAAGCTCGAGGTCGCGGTCACCGACGACCAGGCGGAACTGGTCACCGAGGCGATCCTGAAGGCCGCGTCCACCGGCAAGATCGGCGACGGCAAGGTCTTCGTCTACGACCTCGAGCGCGCGGTGCGCATCCGTACCGGCGAGCTCGACGCCGACGCCCTCTGAGGTCTCCGCAGGAAGAAGTCAGCTGTGGGGGCGGCTATAGCCGCGATTGGCCCGAATCGCGGCTATAGCCGCTCCCACGAAAGCTGCTCCCGCAGAAGTCCCTCCCGCAGCAGCAGCTAGCAGTGCCCCGCTTCAGCCCAGCGCTTCGGCCACGAATGGCGGCAGCACCTGCGCGGCCTTGTGGATGTCGGTGCTGTAGTACTTCGTCGCAAAGGCCTTCGCGCGCGCGTCGTCTTCGCGGAAGCCGAACCCGCGGCCATCCTTGCGCGCCAGCGTGCAGCTCCACCAGCCGGTCGGGTAGCAGGGCTGCGGGAAGGGCAGGGTCTGGAAGCTGTCGAAACCGGCCTTGCCCATCTCCGCGCGCATGGCCTGGATCAGCTCGAGCAACACCAGGGGAGACTCCGACTGCTGCACCAGGATGCCGTCGTCCTTCAGCGCGCGGAAGCAGCTTTCGAAGAAGCTCTTGTTGAACAGTCCTTCGGCCGGACCCACCGGGTCGGTCGAGTCCACGATCACCACGTCCAAGCTGCCCGGCGCGCAGTTCGCCATGTAGGCGATGCCGTCGTCGAACATCACCTCGGCGCGCGGATCGCCATTGGATTCGCACAGCTCGGGGAAGTACTTCTCCGCCATGCGCGTGACCTGCTCGTCGATGTCGCACTGCACGGCCTTTTCGACGCCCGGATGCTTCAGCACTTCGCGCAGCGTGCCGCAGTCACCGCCGCCGATGATCACCACCTGCTTCGGGTCGATGTGGGTGAACAGCGCGGGGTGCGTCATCATCTCGTGGTAGAGGAAGTTGTCGCGCGTGGTGACCATCATCGCGCCATCGATGAGCATGACGTTGCCCCAGTCGGTCGACTCATGGATCTCGATCTTCTGGAACGGCGACTGCACCTCGTCGAGCTTGCGCGTGACGCGGTAGCCGATGGCGGAGCCGGCGGGATCGAAGTTCTCGTACAACCAGTGCGGGGTGCTCATGGGGGCATCCGGAAGCGGGGATGAAGGCCGCGGATTGTAGCGGACCGGTCGTGGCCGACTTAGCATTGGTGACGGGTCGGGCGCAGGGGGCGCCTGTGGGGAGGGGACGGGATGACCAATGAGGAGCGGCGCGCGCTGGTCGCGCGCCTGGAGCAGGCCGCGCGCCGATCGCCGCGTGCCTACCGGTTCAAGCTCGCGCTGCTGGCCTGCTTGGGCTTCGCGGTGCTGGGCGGCGCCGTGCTGATCGCGCTGGGCATGTCGGCCGGGCTCGTGCTGGTGCTGCTCGCGATCAGCCCGGTGCTGCTGCTGAAGCTGGCGAACGTGGTGTGGATCCCGATCGGCTTCGGGCTGCTGGTGCTGCGGGCGCTGTGCATGCGCTTCAAGCGCCCGTCCGGCTTCCGCCTGCGGCGGGGCGAGGCGCCGGAGCTGGAAGCCGAGGTCGAGCGCCTGCGTCGTGCCGCCGGCGCGTCCCGGCTGGCCGGCATCGTGATCGACCAGGAGCTCAACGCCGCCGCGGTCAGTCTGCCGCGGGCCATGGGCCTGCTGGGCCACCAGCACTGGCTGGTGCTGGGGCTGCCGCTGATGCAGCTGCTGGACCGCGACCAGTTCGCCGCCGTGATCGCGCACGAGTTCGGGCATTTCGGCGGCGGACATTCGCGATTCGCGGGCTGGATCCATCGCGTCCGCGGCAGTTGGTATCGACTGCTTGTCGAGCTCCACGAACGCGGCAGCCGCGCCGGGCGTGTATTCGCCCGCTTCTTCGACTGGTACGCGCCCTGGTTCGACGCCTGGAGCTTCGTGCTCGCGCGCGACAACGAATACCAGGCCGATGCGACCGCTGCACGCATCGCCGGCGGCGAGGTGATCGGGCAGGCGCTGGTGCGGCTACACGTGGGTTCGGCGCGCCTGGCGCAGGACTTCTGGCCCGCCGTGTCCGACGCGAACCTGCGCGAAGCTGCGCCGCCGTCCATGCTGTTCCGGGACATGGCCGCCGCCCTCCGCCACGGCCATGCCGACGACGGCCAACGCATCGCCTTGCGCCTGGCGGAGAGCCCTGGCGTGGACGATACCCATCCCACCCTGGCGCAGCGGCTGGAGGCGCTGGGCGTGGAAGCGGTCGAACCGCCACCGCCCGTGGAGAGTGCGGCCGAGGCCTTGCTGGGTGCGCTGCTACCGCAGCTTGAGGAATCGTTCAGCGCCGAATGGCGGGCACGCATCGAAGGGCACTGGCGCGAGCGCTACATGCAGCACGGTGCCAACCTTGAGCGGCTCGGCGAACTCGAAGCCGGGGAGGTGCTGCTGCCGGACGAGATGGTCGAGCACGCACGACTGGTCGAGGAGCTCCACCCGCAGGTGGACGCCCTGCCGCTTTACCGCCGCGCGGTGGCCGCGGCGCCCGAGGATGCCTTCGCCCGGTTCCGCCTGGCCCTGCTGCTGCTGGCTCGCGACGACCGCTCCGGTATCGACGAGATGCGGCGCGTGATCGCGCTGGAAGCGGGCAGCGAAGAGGTCGTGCTGCGCGAGCTGGCTGCGTTCCACCAGCGGCAGGGCGACGATGCGGCGATTGCCGCGCTGCAGGCCGAGTTCGACGATCTGCGCGCCCGCGCGGCCCGGGCCGACCGCGCGCGCAACGAACTCCGGGGGCGCGATGTCTTCGTCGGGCACGGGCTGGACGACGAGGCGCTGCGCGATGCCCGCGCCGTGCTGGGCAGGGCCAAGGGCGTTGCGAAGGCCTGGATCGTGCGCAAGGTGCTGGAGGGCGATCCGCGCGCCATGCCGCACTTCGTCGTGCGCATCCGCCTGGGCGGGCTGATACGGAGCCAGGAAGAGGTCATCGGTCGGGTGGCCCGGGGCCTGCGCCTGCCCGGGACCGTGATGGTCTTCACCGCCGAGCACGGCCGTCGCGTCGCGTACCGCGTGCGCAAGGCCGCGGGAGCGCCGACCTACCAGCGCGGCAGGCACTGAGCGCCGCTGCGTGCATGGGGTGCCGGCGCGCGGGGCTAGAATGCGCGCCTCCCCCCACGCTCCCGGATTGCTGCCCATGACCGCCTGGTCCATCGACCAAGCCCGCAAGACCTACTCGATCCCGCACTGGTCCTCGGGCTATTTCGACGTCGATGCGGCCGGCCGCGTCGTGGTGCGTCCGCGTGGCGCCGGCGGACCGGCGATCGCGCTGCCCGAGGTCGTGGATCGTGCGCGCGAACAGGGCGCGAACCTGCCGATGCTGGTGCGCTTCCCCGACGTGCTGGGCGACCGCCTGGGCGCGCTGCAGGCGGCGTTCGCGCAGGCGCAGGCGGACTGGGAGTACACCGGCGGCTACACGGCGGTCTATCCGATCAAGGTCAACCAGCATCGCGGGGTGGCAGGGACGCTGGCCTCGCACGCGGGCGAAGGCTTTGGCCTGGAGGCCGGCAGCAAGCCGGAGCTGATGGCGGTGCTGGCGCTGTCGCGCCCGGGCGGCCTGGTGATCTGCAACGGCTACAAGGACCGCGAGTACATCCGCCTGGCGCTGATCGGTCGCAAGCTGGGCATGGACGTCTTCATCGTGGTGGAGAAGCCCTCCGAACTGCGGCTGGTGATGGAGGAGTCCAAGGCGCTGGGCGTGGAGCCGGTGCTTGGCGTGCGCATGCGCTTGGCCACGCTCGGCGCGGGCAAATGGCAGAACTCCGGCGGCGACAAGGCCAAGTTCGGCCTCAGTCCGCGGCAGCTGCTGGACCTGTGGAAGTCGCTGCGCGATGCCGGCATGGGAGATGCGCTCAAGCTGCTGCACTTCCACATGGGCTCGCAGATTTCCAACGTGCGCGACATCGCGCGCGGCATGCGCGAGGCCACGCGCTACTTCGTGGAACTGTCGCAGCTGGGCGCGTCGATCGACTATGTCGACGTGGGCGGCGGCCTCGGCATCGACTACGAAGGCACGCGCTCGCGTAGCTACAACTCGGTCAACTACGGCATGGCGCAGTACGCGTCGAACATCGTGCAGCCGCTGGCCGACGCCTGTGCCGAGGCCGGCCTGCGCCAGCCACGCATCGTCACCGAGTGCGGGCGCGCGATGACCGCGCACCACGCGGTGCTGGTGGCCAACGTGTCCGAGGTCGAGGCCGCGCCCGAGGGCCGCGTGCCCGACGAGCACGACGACGAGCCCGCGGTGATCCGCCACCTGCGCGAGATCCATTCCGAACTCGATGAGCGCCCGGCGGTTGAGCTGTTCCACGAGGCCCAGCACCACTATGCCGAGGGCCTGAGCCTGTACGCGCTGGGGCAGTTGGACCTCGTGCACCGCGCGCGCATCGACGACCTGTTCTACGCCATCGCCCACGCGGTGAAGGCGCGCCTGACGTATGACGAGAAGAGCCACCGCCCGGTGCTCGACGAACTCAGCGAGCGCCTGGTCGACAAGTACTTCGTCAACTTCAGCGTGTTCGAGTCGATGCCCGACGTCTGGGCGATCGACCAGGTGTTCCCGATCGTGCCGATCGAGCGCCTGGACGAGGCGCCGACGCGTCGCGGCACCATCGCGGACCTCACCTGCGACTCCGACGGCAAGATCGACACCTACGTCGAGAACGAGGACCTGGACAGCTCGCTGCCGCTGCACGCACTGCGCGCCGGTGAAAGCTACCGCCTGGGCTTCTTCCTCGTGGGGGCCTACCAGGAGATCCTGGGCGACATCCACAACCTGTTCGGCGACACCGACGTCATCGCGGTGAAGGTGGACGGTGACGGCTACGCGATCGCCCAGCAGCGCCGCGGCGACACCACCGACGTGATGCTCGATTACGTCGGCTACCGGCTCGAGGACCTGCGCCAGAGCTATGCCGACAAGGTCGCAGCCGCGGGCCTGCCTGCCGACGAGGCCGCGGGCCTGGCCGCGGACCTGGAAGCCGGCCTGACCGGTTACACCTACCTCGACGACACGCCGCTGGGCTGAAGCGTGACGCGGCGCATGGCCCGCCGGCTGCACGAAGGGCTGGATTGCGCGAGAATCGCGCGGAAACCGGGAGCGGACCGTGCTGGAACTGTTGATGGCGGTGGGAGTCGGGCTGGCGATGCTGCTGCCGCTGGCCAATCCGTTGACGACCGTGGCGCTGATGATGGGCCTGTCGCGCGGCATGAGCGAGGCCGAGCGCGACCGGCAGGCGTTCAAGGCGTCCTGCTACGTGTTCACGATCATGGTGGCGTCGTTCTACGCCGGCCAGCTGGTGATGAACGTGTTCGGCATCTCGATCACCGGCCTGCGCATCGCCGGCGGCTTGATCGTGGCCTTCATCGGCTTCCGCATGCTGTTCCCGCAGCAGAAGCTGGAGGAGACGCCGGAAGTGGAGCGGCGTGCCGAGGAACTGCGCCAGCACCGCACCGAGGACATCGCCTTCATTCCGTTGGCCATGCCCAGCACCGCCGGGCCGGGCACGATCGCGCTGATCATCAGCACCGCTGCGGCGATGCAGGACGACCTTCCCTGGTCGGGGTGGGTGCTGAACGTGGCGCCGGTGCTGACCTTCTTCATCGCCAGCGTGATCCTGCTGCTGTGCCTGCGCAGTGCCGGCCGCATCATGCGTTTCCTTGGCCAGAGTGGCGTGGAGGCGTTCTCGCGGCTGATGGGCTTCCTGCTGGTGTGCCTGGGCGTCCAGTTCGTGATCAACGGCGTTTACGAGATCTTCAAAGACCTGCACATGCTGGCGCAATCCGCCCTGTAGACCCGGCTGGAGCCGGATGTCCCTTGACCCTCTTTGGGCGGTGGGGGTTGGATGCGCTGCGGCGGCTACGCTGCCGGTGAGCGCCAGGGCGCTGCCACCAGCAGCACGCCCAGCAGCACCAGCATCGCACCGGTCACGCGTATCCAGTCCGCGTGCCGCGGTGCCTGCAGCACGCCGTAATGATCCAGCAGCAGCGATGCCACCAGTTGTCCGAACACCGCCAGGCAGATCGCCGCGGCCGCGCCGACGCGCGGGATCAGCAGCGTGAACACCGCCACGTAGACCGCGCCCAGCACGCCGCCGATCCAGATCCAGGCCGGGAAGCGCGCGTCCGCTGCGGCGCCCCAGGGCGTTCGCGCCGCCAGCAGCCAGGTGCCCAGCACCACGGTGCCGACCAGGAACGATGCGAAGGCCGCCATCACCGGCCCGTGTAGCGCCGTCGCCAAGCGCGCGTTGACCAGGCCCTGCAGCGGCAGCATGGCGCCGATGGCCACGATCGCGAGCATGGCCAGCCAGGGATTCATGCGCTGCGTCCGTCCGCTGCCACCTGCGGTCTTCCTGCAGCCGCAGGCACGGCCCGCTTCATTCCGCCGGCATCCGGTGGATCTGCAGTCCCGCCAGCGACTGGCTCACCGGCATCACTTCCAGGCGATTGATGTTGAGGTGCGGCGGCAGGTTGGCGACCCACCACGTGGATTCGGCGATGTCGCTGGCGGTGATCGGCTGCGTTCCCGCGTACAGCGCATCCGACGCGGCACTGTCGCCACCGGTGCGCACGAGGGTGAACTCGGTTTCCGCCAGGCCGGGCTCGATAACGCTCACGCGCACGCCGGTGCCGTGCAGGTCGGAGCGCAGGTTGAGCGAGAACTGCTCGACGAAGGCCTTGGTCGCGCCATAGACGTTGCCGCCGGGATACGGATACACGCCGGCGATCGAGCCGATATTGACGATCGCGCCGCGGCGCTCGATCAGCGTCGGAAGCATGCGGTGGGTCATCGTGACCAGGGCGGTGACGTTGGTGTCGATCATCTGCCGCCACTGGGCGAGGTCGCTGGCCTGCGCCGGCGCGGTGCCCAGGGCGAGCCCGGCGTTGTTGACCAGGAGGTCGACGCCGCGAAACGGTTCGGGAATCGCGTCCAGCGCGGCGGCCATGGCGTCGGCATCGCGGATGTCGAAGCAGGCGGTGTGGATGCGGTCCGGCCCCAGGCGCGCGGCCAGGGCATCGAGCCGGTCCTGGCGGCGCCCGGTGGCGACGGCGCGCCAGCCGGAGGACACGAAGCGCTCCACGATCGCGGCGCCGAAGCCGGCAGTGGCGCCGGTGACGAGGAGGGCCTTCATGATCGCGATTCTACGCCGGCGCGGAGAGTTTCTTTTTCGCCGGAGGCTTCCGCGCGGCGGGCGTGGCGACGCTCCTGCCTGGCTTGCACGCCGTGGTGTTCACTGCCAGCGCGGCCGCCGGCCTGCGCTTGCGCCCGGTGGCGGCCTTGCCCGCCGTCCGCGCCTTGGTGGCCCGGTGCTTCTGCAGCATGTCCTCGGCCAGCACGATGTCCTCGGACAGGATGCCGGCGGCGCGCGCGACCGCGATCCGCGTTGCCGCACGGTTCTCGTCGGGATTGGCCATCAGCAGCTCGCGGATGGCCCCGCGCAGCGCGGCCTCTGCGTCGTGCTTGAGCCTGAGTTCGCTGCCTTCGCGGAACAGCGCCAGCAGCGCGTCCACGACCGGCTTGATGAGTGCGGCTTCGATCGCCATCGCGGGCTCTCCTCCTGGGAAGGAGAGGCTACGGGGCGGCGGTCGCAGCGGCCGCGACCGCCGGGGCGGGCGGCCTCAGCGGGCGCGGATCGCCAGCGCTTCCAGGCCGCCGTTGCCGAGCTTCTGCTTGGCTTCGGCCAGTTCGGACGCGGTGCCGTAAGGCCCCATGCGTACGCGGTGCATGGTGCGGCCGTCGATGTCGGCCGACTCCACGCGGGCGACCAGGCCGAGCATGGCGATGCGTGCCTTGAGCGCTTCGGCATCGCCATTGCTGGCGAACGAGCCGGCCTGGAGGATGTAGCGCGCGCCGTCGGCAGCAGGGGCGGCGGACGCGGTCGGCGACGCCGGCCGCGCGGGCGCGGGCTGTGGTGTGGCCGCAGGCGCCGCGGTGGCTGCGGGCGTGGCGGTATCGGCCAGGTCCGCAGCGTCGGCGTCGCGCTCGCGCTGCTGCGCTGCACGCTCGCGGTCCAGCAGTTCACGCTGTCGCGTCTGCTCGGCGCTCGCGCTGGCTGCCAGTTCAGCGTCGGTCATCGCCACTTCCTGGCCGGGGAGCAGGTCGTAGAACTCGTAGCGGGTTTCCGGCGGGCCTCCTTCGCGCGGCGTCGCGGCCGTGCGCGACGGGGCGGGAGCGTCCTCGGCCACGCTTTCTTCGCCTGCGTTGGCGGCGGCGGCCGGGCGCGCGTCCGGGTTCGGCGTCGGGCGGAAGAAGCCCTGCTCGCCATCGGACTTGAGCAGCTTCGGCACCGCCATCACCACCACGATCGTCAGCAGCACGCCGATGATCATCCACGCCCAGCCCGGCAGCGGCGCACTGCTGCCGCTGTTGCGACGGGCCTGGGACTTGCCGCGCTTCACTGCCACTTACATCGCCTCCGGGGCCTGCACGCCCAATACACCAAGTCCGTTTGCCAGCACCTGCCGCGTCGCGAGCGCGAGCGCCAGGCGGCCGTCGCGCAGGTCGGCGTCGTCGACCAGGAACTGGTGATCGTTGTAATACGACTGGAACGCCTGTGCCAGCTCCAGCAGGTACTGCGCCACGAGGTGCGGTTCGAGCAGCTGTCCGGCCGTGGCCAGCAGTTCCGGCCAGCGGCTGATCGAAGTCACCAGCTCGAGCGTGGCGGCGCTGTCCAGGTCCAGCGGCTGCGCCAGGCCGTTGTCGCGGTCGAATGCCAGGCTGCGTTCGTCCATCTGCCGCAGCAGGCCGCAGATCCGGGCGTGCGAGAGCTGCACGTAGTAGACCGGGTTGTCGAGCGACTGGCTGCGCGCCAGGTCGATGTCGAACACCAGCTGCGAGTCGGGTTTGCGCGCAACCAGGAACCAGCGGGTGGCGTCGCGGCCGGCTTCGTCGATCAGGTCGCGCAGGGTGAGGTAGCTGCCTGCGCGCTTGCTGAGCTTCACTTCCTCGCCGCCGCGCATCACGGTGACCATCTGGTGCAGCACGTACTCGGGATAGCCCTGCGGAATGCCCTTGTCGAGCGCCTGCAGGCCGGCCTTCACCCGCGCCAGCGAGCCGTGGTGGTCGGCGCCGAGTTCGGTGATCGCGCGCTCATAGCCGCGCTCCCACTTCGACAGGTGATAGGCGACGTCGGGCACGAAATAGGTGTAGGTGCCGTCGGACTTGCGCATCACGCGGTCCTTGTCGTCGCCGAAGTCGGTGGTGCGCAGCCACAACGCGCCGCCCTCTTCATAGGCGTGGCCGCGTTCGTCGAGCTGGCGCACGGTGTCCTCCACCTTGCCCTCGCTGTACAGCGAGGACTCGAGGAAATACACGTCGAAGGACACGCCGAAGGCGGCGAGGTCGCCGTTCTGCTCGTTGCGCAGCCAGGCCACCGCGAAGCGGCGGATCGCATCGATGTCGTCGGCGTCGCCGTTGCCGGTCACCACCTGGCCTTCCACCTCGACGCTGCCGCGGTCGAGGAAGGCGCGGGCCACGTCGGCGATGTAGTCGCCGCGGTAGCCGTCCTCGGGCCAGCCGGCGTCGTCGGGGCGGATGCCGCGCGCGCGCGCCTGCACCGACTTCGCCAGGTTCTCGATCTGCACCCCGGCGTCGTTGTAGTAGTACTCGCGCTTCACGTCCCAGCCGTTGGCATCGAGCACGCGCGCGATGCAGTCGCCGATCACGGCCGCGCGACCATGGCCGACGTGCAGCGGACCGGTGGGATTGGCCGAGACGTACTCGACGCCGGCCACGCGCCCGGCGCCGCTGGCGTTGCGGCCATAGGCCGGGCCCTGCGCGTGCACGTCGCGCAGCTGGCGCTGCCATGCGGCGGGCGACAGGCGGAAATTCAGGAAGCCCGGGCCGGCGATCTCGACCGCGGCGATGTCGCCGCCGACCGAAATCGCCGCGGCCAGCGCCTGCGCCACCACGCGCGGATTGCTGCGCGCCGGCTTCGCCAGCAGCAACGCTGCGTTGCTGGAGAAGTCACCGTGCGCGCGCTCCTTCGGGCGCTCGATCACGAAATCGGGCGTCACGAGGTCGGAGGGCAGGGTGCCTTGGTCGCGGAGCGTGGCGATGCCCTGTTCGACCAGGGCCTTGAGCGTTGATTTCACGGGGATTCGCGCAGGAACACGGCTGCCCATTGTACGCGAGCGCCCGCCCGCGCCCGGGCTGGCGCCTGAACCGGCCCTGCGGCGTCCGGCCTAGACCCAGCCGCGCGCGGCGAGCGACACCGGCGCACCGTCGCCGACCACGAAATGGTCGAGCAGGCGGACGTCGACCAGGTGCAGGGCCTGTTTGAGCCTGGCGGTGACCGCGCGGTCGGCCGCGCTGGGTTCGCTGCTGCCGCTGGGGTGGTTGTGGCCGACGATCACCGCCGCCGCGTTGTGCCCCAGCGCCCGGCGCACCACCTCCCGCGGGTGCACTTCGGCGCCGTCGACGGTGCCCCGGAACAACTCTTCGAAGGCCAGCGCACGGTGGCGGGTGTCGAGGAACAGCGCGGCGAAGACCTCGCTGGGATGCCCGCGCAGGCGCTGGGAGAAATAGCGTCCGGCGGCGTGCGGATCGGTCAGGGCTTCGCCGCGCTCCAGGGCGGCCGCCAGGTGGCGGCTGGCGAGCTCCAGCGCTGCGGACAGCTGGCAGGCGCTGGCCGGTCCGAGGCCCGGCAGCGTCACCAGCTCGGCGGGGGGGCGATCGAGCAGGCGCCGCAGCGGGCCGTGGTCGGCCAGCAAACGGCGTGCCGTGGCGACCGCGTCGAGCCCGCGTACGCCGGAACCCAGGAACAGGGCCAGCAGCTCCGCGTCCGACAGGACGGCCGCGCCGCGGGCGAGCAGCTTCTCGCGCGGGCGTTCGCCGGTGGGCCAGTCGCGGATGTGCATGGGCGATCCTCGGAGTGGGTGGTCGTCGGCCGCCGACGCATCGCGGCAGGGGATGGAACCGCGCGGCGGGTCTGAAAGGGGGGTGCCTGCGCCGGCAGCCGACGTGGGGCCATTGCACGCGATCAGGCGTCGCGGCGCCGCCGGGCGGTCATGGACGTTCGGGTAAGCTGTCCGACCCCTGCCGGGTCAGGACACTCCGAGCGCGCATGGCCAAGACCGACAGCCAACTCGAAGGCGAGCGCATCCTGCTGTGCGTGTGCGGCGGCATCGCCGCGTACAAGTCCGCCGACCTCGTGCGCCGCCTGCGCGACGCTGGTGCGCAGGTGAAAGTGGCGATGACCGAGGGTGCGACGCACTTCGTCGGCGCCACCACCTTCCAGGCGCTGTCGGGCGAGACCGTGCGCACGTCGCTCTGGGATCCGGCCGCCGAGGCCGCGATGGGCCATATCGAACTCGCGCGCTGGGCGACCTGCGTGCTGGTCGCGCCGGCCACCGCCAACACCTTGGCCAAGCTCGCCCACGGCTTTGCGGACAACCTGGTCACCACGCTGTGCCTGGCCACCACCGCGCCGCTGGCGCTGGCGCCGGCGATGAACCACCGCATGTGGCTGCACCCGGCCACTCAGGCCAACATGGCGCTGCTGCGCGCACGTGGCGCCCTGGTCACGGGGCCGGTCGACGGTCCGCTGGCCGAGGGCGAGTCCGGGCCCGGGCGCATGGCCGAGCCGCTGGACATCGTCGCCGCGCTGGCGGCCGCGACGCCATGAGCCGCGGCACGCTGGCCGGCCTGCGCGTGCTGGTCAGCGCCGGCCCGACCTACGAGGACATCGATCCGGTGCGCTTCATCGGCAACCGCAGCAGCGGCAAAATGGGTTTCGCGATCGCCGCGGCCGCTGCGCGCCGCGGCGCGGACACGGTGCTGGTCGCCGGTCCGGTGGCGCTCGACACGCCCGCAGGCGTCGACCGCCGGGATGTACGCTCGGCCGCGCAGATGCACGCCGCCGTGCTCGCCGCGCTGCCGGCCGACATCTACATCGGCGCCGCCGCGGTCGCCGACTTCACCCCGGCCGCCGTGGCCGAAGGCAAGATCAAGAAGCAGCCAGGCGGCGATGGCCTGGTGCTGGAACTGGTGCGTACCGCCGACATCCTCGCCGGGGTCGCATCGCACGCACTGCGTCCGCGGCTGGTGGTCGGCTTCGCCGCCGAAACCGGTGACCTCGAGGACAATGCGCGCGACAAGCTGCGCCGCAAGCGCATCGACCTGATCGCTGCCAACCGGGTGGGTGTCCCGGGCAGCGGCTTCGAGTCCGATGACAATACGCTCCATGTCTTCAGCGCCGACCGCGGGCAGGTGCTTGGCCCGTCGCCCAAGACCGAACTTGCCGAGGCGCTGCTCGATCTCGTCGCCGCACAGTTGCAATGAACCCGCACCAGGACGCCAGCCGCCCATGCAGCACACGCTCGACCTGAAGATCCTCGATCCGCGCATCGGCGCTGAGTGGCCACTTCCTGCCTATGCCACCGATGGCAGCGCCGGCCTGGACCTGCGCGCCGCGATCGACGCGCCGCTGGAACTCGCCGGCGGCGACACCGCGCTGGTGCCCAGCGGCATCGCGATCCACATCGCCGATCCGGGCCTGTGTGCAATGGTGCTGCCGCGCTCGGGACTCGGGCACCGCCATGGCCTGGTGCTGGGCAACGGCACCGGCCTGATCGACGCCGACTACCAGGGCCCGCTCATGGTCAGCCTCTGGAACCGCTCGCGCGAGGCCTACGTGGTCCAGCCGGGCGACCGCATCGCGCAGCTGGTGCTCACGCCGGTCGTGCGCGCGGGGCTGCGGGTAGTGGATACTTTCGAACAAAGCACGCGGGGCGCGGGTGGCTTTGGCCACACCGGCACGCGCTGAGGGGGATACACCGGATGGATCTGAAGGCTTCGAACACGACCCGGCAACTCGTTGTGCACGGGCGGCCCTGGCTGCTGCTGCTTGCCGCGGCCGCGGTGCTGCTGGCGCTCTGGCTGGCCTGGACCGGCTGGCGGCAGATGCAGGACGGCACCCGGCGTGACCAGCTGTCGGTCAATCGCGACGCGCTGGCACAGTCGGCCGCGCGTTCGCTGGGCAACGAACTCGAGCGGATGGCCGAGCGCGTGGACTCGGCCCCGGTGCGCGAGGCCCTGGCTGCGGGGGACTTTGACGCCGCGGCAAAGGCGCTGGCCCTGGACTGGCCGAACATCGAGCATGCGGCGATCCACGCCCTGGACCTGGCCGAGGCCTACGGCGCGGTCGAGGAGGCCGGCTATGGCCGCATCGCCGTGGCCGAGGCCGCGATCATCGAGGGCAAGCCGGTAATGGGCGTGGTGCGCGACGGCGGCGGCCCGCGCCTGGCCCTGGCGGCGCCGGCGCGCGTCGACGGCGCCCTTGTCGGCGTGGCCTACGTACGCCTGCCGCTTGCGCGCGCGACCTCGAGCCTGGACGCCGTCGACGTGCCGGGTTCCACCTACCTGGCGCTGCGCCAGGGCGGCTTCACCCTGGCCGCGCGCGGCGACGAAAAATACGCCGTGTCCGCCGAGCGCATGGCCGTGCCCGTGGCCGGGACCGGCCTGCGCGTGGCGGCCGGCCTGCCGCCGCGGCCGGCGGCGCTGTTCGGACTTGGTGCGATGCCGTCGTTCGTGGTGGCCGCCATCCTGCTGCTGCTCGGCTACCTGCTGTCACGCCTGCCGTCGCTTGTCGGCAAGCCGGAGCACGAGGAGACCGGTGACGCGCCCACGCTCGAGCAGGCGCTGGAGCTGGAACCCGAAGACGGCGTGGACGGGACCGACGGGTCCGCAGCCGCACCGGTGCGCGCGGAGGCAGTCAAGGCAGCGGTGGCGATCGACCCGGGCATCTTCCGCGCCTACGACATCCGCGGCATCGTGGGGCAGACGCTGGACATCGGCGTCGCCGAGCTGATCGGCCACGCCATCGGCTCGCTGATGCACGAACAGGGGCTGAAGGACATCGTGATCGGCCGCGACGGCCGCCTCTCCGGTCCGGACATGGTCGCCGGCCTCACCGCCGGCCTGCGCAAGGCCGGCCGCGACGTCATCGACATCGGCATGGTCCCGACCCCGGTGGTGTATTTCGGCGCCTACCACCTGCGCACGGGTTGCTGCGTGTCGGTGACTGGCAGCCACAATCCGCCCGACTACAACGGCTTCAAGATCGTGGTCGGCGGCGAGACGCTGTCGGGTGCCGCGGTGACCGACCTGTACGCGCGCATCGCCGAGGATCGGCTCCACATCGCGCCCACGCCGGGCGGCGTGACCGAGCGCGACATCGCCGACGACTATGTCGAGCGCATCGCCTCCGACGTCCAGGTCGACCGCGCGCTGAAGGTCGTGGTGGATGCCGGCAACGGCGTGGCCGGCGAGATCGGCCCGCGCGTGCTGGCCGCGATCGGCGCCAACGTCGAGCCGCTGTTCTGCGAGATCGACGGCACCTTCCCCAACCACCATCCGGATCCGAGCGAGCCGCACAACCTGGTCGACCTGATCGACATGGTGAAGCGCTTCGACGCCGACCTCGGCATCGCCTTCGACGGCGACGGCGACCGCCTGGGCGTGGTCACGAAGGACGGCGAGAACATCTATCCCGACCGCCTGCTGATGCTGTTCGCGGCCGACGTGCTGGAGCGCAACCCGGGTGCCGTGATTGTCTACGACGTGAAGTGCACCGGCCGCCTGCAGGGCCACATCCTGCGCCACGGCGGCAGCCCGCTGATGTGGAAGACCGGGCATTCGCTGATCAAGGCGAAGATGCGCGAGACCGAGGCCGAGCTTGCCGGCGAAATGAGCGGCCACTTCTTCTTCGGCGAGCGCTGGTACGGCTTCGACGACGGCATCTATGCCGCCGCCCGCCTCCTGGAAATCCTGGCGTCGCGCCCGGAATCACCCAGCGAGGTGCTGTCCGCGCTGCCCACCGGCATCGCCACGCCCGAGATCAAGGTCGATGCCCCGGGTGGCGATCCGCACGCCTTCGTCGAACGCTTCGTTGCGCAGGCGACGTTCGAAGGCAATGCGCGCCCCTCGACCATCGACGGCCTGCGCGTGGACTTCCCGGACGGCTGGGGCCTGGTGCGTGCCTCCAACACCACGCCGGTGCTGGTGCTGCGCTTCGACGCCGACAGCGAAGAGGCCCTGGACCGCATCCGCGGCCAGTTCCGCGAGCAGCTGCTGGCGATCGACCCGGATCTGCCGCTCCCGTTCTAGCCCCGACTGTTGTGGGAGCAGCCAATAGCTGTGGGAGCGGCGATAGCCGCGATTGCGGCCATGGCGGCTCCCACAGCTATAGCTGCAGGCCGACCGCCCCTAGCCGGACTTCATGTTCCGATAGCGCTCCAGCGCCCCCTCCAGATCGCTACCCAGCGACGCATGATCCGCCAGCTGCCGCTGCATGATCGCCTGCTGGCGGACCAGGTCGCCATGCTGCGACTGGATGCCCTCGGCCAGGGTCTTGCCCACGGGCTGCTCGAGCAGCTCACGCTCGGCCGCTTGGCGCAGCAGTGACAGCAGGCTCTGGCGCAGGTTGGCGAGGCTGAGCTCGGAGGTCTTCAGCGACTCTTCCACCAGGGTGATGCGCTCGCCGTAGGCACGGCGCAGGTCGTCTTCGGTGGCGTATGACTCGACCATGGCCAGGTCGCGGCGGTAGCGCTCGGCCTCGGCCAGTTCGGCATCGGCCGCGGCGCGGGCGGCGATGGCCGCGGCGCCGCGTTCGTCGTCGGTGAGTGCGCGCGGCACCTGTCCGGTGCGCGCGCCGCTCTGGGCGCTGATCTCGGTGCGGGCGCGGTCAAGCGCGCTGGCCGGCAGCGTATCGCCGCAGACCTGGACGCCGTTCTCATCCCAGCAATAAAGCTTCTTGTCGGTCGGCGCCTTCTGCGCCACGGCCGCCAGCGGCAGCGCGGCAAGCACGATGCCGGCTATGCAGTTCATGGTCTTCATCGTATCCGTCCCCCCGGTCGGCCGAATCAGGTGGCCGCGCTGCCGAAGCGCGCGCGGTACGCGAGCAGGTGCTCGCGCTCGGCTGACAGTGTCGCGTTTCCATCGGTGAACGCAAGCAGGTCGTCGAAACCGGCAATGGCCACCACAGGCACGCCTTCGTTGGCCGCCACTTGTGCCGCGGCCGATCGGCGGTCGCCGGATGCCTCGTCGAGGATCTCCTGGCGGTCCAGCGCGATCACCACGCCGGCGGGAATGCCACCGCCGGCGCGAATCAGGCCCAGGGCTTCGCGCACGGCGGTACCCGCGGTGAGCACGTCGTCGACCACCAGCACGCGGCGGCCCACCAGCGCCGCGCCGACCAGCGTGCCGCCTTCGCCGTGGGCCTTGGCTTCCTTGCGGTTGTAGGCCAGCGGCAGGTCGCGGCCGCGGCGCGCGTACTCGCAGGCGAGCGCTGTGGCCAGCGGGATGCCCTTGTAGGCCGGGCCGAACAGCAGGTCGAACACCAGTCCGGCGGCATCGATGGCGTCGGCGTAGCAGGCGGCCAGCGTGGCGAGCGCGGCGCCGGAGTCGAAGCGCCCGGCGTTGAAGAAATACGGGCTGGTGCGGCCGGACTTCAGCGTGAACCCGCCGAAGCGCAGGGCCTCGGCCTCGAGCGCCAGCTGCAGGAAACGTGAGCGGTGGTCGGGCATGGGTTGCAGTGCGGCCGCGGCGGGGGCGCCATGGTAGCAATCCGACGGCATTGACCGGGGTCAAGGCCATGACCACCGTCCCCGGCTTATGGTGAACGTGGACTGGCGCCGGTTGGAGACGGGTGATGCGGATGCGGACGAGGCTTGGAATCGTGACGACGCTGGCGATGGCCGTGGCGCTTGCCGCCGGCTGCGGAAACAACGCGCCCGACCGCGCGGGCGTGCCTGCAGACGGAACCGCTCCGGCAGATGCGGCGGCCGCGACCGCAGCCCCGGCGGCCGATGCACCGGTGGCGACCTCCGGCGTGCCCGGCACGGCGCAGACCGCCGAGGCGGCCGCCCCGACCGATGCCGCGGGCGCGTCTGCCGATACGCTGCGGACCACCGCGGCGGCGATGTTCGGGACCATCCCCGAGGTCGTCGAGGAACTTCGCGGACAGCCGCTGTCCGACGACCAGGTCGAACTCGGCCGCATGCTGTTCTTCGACCCGCGCCTCTCGCGCAGCCACCTGATCACCTGCAACACCTGCCACAGCATGGGCACCGGCGGCGCCGACAACGTGCCGGCGTCGATCGGCCACGGCTGGCAGCGCGGCCCGCGCAACTCGCCGACCGTGCTCAACGCCGTGTTCAACGCCGCCCAGTTCTGGGACGGTCGCGCCGCCGACCTCGCCGAACAGGCCAAGGGCCCGGTGCAGGCCAGCGTCGAAATGAACAGCACCCCGGAGCTCGTGGTCGAGACGCTGCGGAGCATCCCGCAGTACGTCGAGCGGTTCGGCACCGCGTTCCCGGGCCAGGCGGACGCGGTGAGCTTCGACAACATGGCGCTGGCGCTGGAGGCCTTCGAAGCCACCCTGGTGACGCCGCACTCGCGCTTCGATCGCTGGGTGCTGGGCGATGACGCCGCCATCGACGCCACCGAGCGCAAGGGCCTGGAGCTGTTCGTGTCCAGCGGCTGCGCGTCCTGCCACAACGGCCGCAACTTCGGCGGCCAGGCCTATTTCCCCTTCGGCGTGATCGAGCGCCCGGGCGCGGACATCCTGCCCGAGGGCGACAAGGGTCGCTTCGAGGTCACCGCCACCGCCACCGACGAGTACGTGTTCCGCGCCTCGCCGCTGCGCAACGTCGAGCTGACCGCGCCGTATTTCCATAGCGGCCAGGTCTGGGACCTCGAGCAGGCGGTGGCGATCATGGGCAACGCCCAGCTGGGGCGCGAGCTGAATGCGGAGGAAGCCAGCGCGATCGCCGCCTTCCTGCGCACCCTGACCGGGCGCCAGCCGACGGTGGAGTATCCGATCCTGCCGCCGAGCACCGAGCGCACGCCCAAGCCGACGCTGTAACGCAGGGCCGGAGCGGCCGTCGGCAACAGGGTCGGCGGTGCGTTAACCTTGGACAGCGGCGGGCCTGTGCCCGCCGCTTCCGTCATTGCACCGGCACTCCATGCGCATCATCAGCTTCAACGCCAACGGCATCCGTTCGGCCGCCAAAAAAGGCTTCTTCGACTGGTTCCGGGCCCAGGACGTCGACATCCTCTGCGTCCAGGAAACCAAGGCCCAGGAACACCAGCTCGTCGCGGCAGACGGTGAAGGGCTGCATCCGGACTACCTGCCCGAGGGCTACAAGGCCTGGTTCCGCGATGCCACGACCAAGAAGGGCTACAGCGGCGTGGCGATCTACAGCCGCCGCGAGCCCGACGAGGTGCGCACGGCGCTGGGCTGGGCGCCGTTCGACGACGAAGGCCGCTATATCGAGGCGCGCTTCGGCAACCTGTCCGTGGTGTCGTTCTACATCCCTTCGGGCTCGTCGGGCGACCTGCGCCAGGGCTTCAAGTTCGAGGTCATGGACTGGCTCAAGCCCATCCTCGACGGCTGGCTCGCCAGCGGTCGCGACTACGTGCTGTGCGGCGACTGGAACATCGTGCGGTCGCGCAACGACATCAAGAACTGGACCGGCAACCAGAAGAACTCCGGCTGCCTGCCGCCCGAGCGCGCCTGGCTCAACGGCATGATCGCCGACGCCTGCGGCGACGGCCTGTGCGACGCGCCGACGCACGGCTGGAGCGACGCGCTGCGCGTGCTGCGTCCGGACGTCGCCGACGAATACACCTGGTGGAGCAATCGCGGCGCCGCGCGCGCGAAGAACGTGGGCTGGCGCATCGACTACCAGTTCGTGACCCCGGCGCTGGCCGGGCGCGTGGACGCCTGCGCCGTGCACGGCGAGCCGCGCTTCTCCGACCACGCGCCTTTGATCGTGGATTACCGCGAATGAGCGCCGGCAAGCGGTTCGCAGGTCCCCGCGCATGAGTACCGCCGCCGGCGCCGATGCGCCGCCGAAGCCCTCCGCGTGGCGTGCGTTCGCGCAGCCCGCGGCGTGGACGATGTTCTTCTTCGGCTTCGCCTCGGGGCTGCCGTTCCTGCTGGTGGCCGGCACGCTGGCGTACTGGCTGCGCGAGGGCGGGATCGAGCTCCGGGAAATCACCATGATCGCGAGCGCGGGCATGGCGTACTCCTTCAAGTTCGTGTGGGCGCCGCTGGTGGACCGCTGGCGGCTGCCGCTGCTGGGCCGCTTCGGGCAGCGTCGCGGCTGGCTGCTGCTGGCGATGGCCTGCGTGATGGTCGGCCTGCTGGCGATGTCGGCGCTGACGCCGGAGCGGCTGACGGTCTTCGTCGCGCTGACGCTGTTCGTGGCCTTCTCCGGCGCCACGCTCGATATCGCCGTGGACGCCTATCGCGTCGAAATCGCGCCGCCGTCCGCACAGGGCGCACTGGTGGCGACCTACTCGCTGGGTTACCGGATCGCGCTGATCGTGTCCGGCGCGCTGGCCCTGGTGCTGGCCGACCACGCCGCCTGGCCGAACGTGTACCGCCTGATGGCCGCCTGCATGCTGGTGCCGCTGGTAGCCTGCCTGGTGGCGACCGAGCCCGAAGTAATGCGCGTGCGCACCGCGGGCTGGGCGGCGGGCCTGCGCGAGGGCGTGGTCGAGCCGTTCGCCGACTTCTTCCGCCGCTTCGGCGGCGGCGTCGGCCTGGTGGTGCTGCTCTTCATCCTGTCGATCAAGATCTCCGACCAGGCGCTGGTCGGCGGCATCATCGGCCCGTTCTATCTTGACCAGGGCTTCAGCAAGACCGAGATCGCCGCGGTGACCAAGGTCTACGGCATCTGGGTCGGCATCGCCGGGGTCTTCCTCGGCGGCGTGGCGGTGGCGCGCTGGGGCATCCACTGGCCGCTGCTGGCGGCGATCATCCTGGGCGCGGCGAGCAACCTGCTGTACCTGGTCCTGATCGGCGCCAACGGCGACATCGGCCTGCTGACCCTGGTGATCTCGGGTGAGAACCTGGCCCAGGGCTTCCTCGGCACCACTGCGGTCGCGTACCTGTCGGCACTGGTCAACACGCGCTACACGGCCACGCAGTACGCGCTGTTTTCATCGCTGATCATGCTGCCGGGCAAGGTGCTGGGCTTCTTCTCGGGTGCCATCGTCGAGACCAGTACCGGCGGCTATGCCACCTACTTCCTGATCACCGCGGTGGTGGCGGTGCCGGCGGTGCTGCTGTTCTTCTGGCTGAAGCCGCGGGTGCGCGCCGGCGGGGATGACGTGGTCCCCGCGACGACCGGGGATGGCGCGTGAGCAGGGGGAGGTGCTTGCCGCCGGGGCCGCGTCGTCGTATCAATGACAGGGTGCCCCGCTCGTGAGCGCCCACTGGACGCCGGCCGTGACCGACATCGTTCTCAAGGACATCGACGAAGTGCTGCTCGAGCGCATCAAGCGCGTGGCCGAGCGCCGCGGCTGGGCGCTGTCGCACGCCCTGCTGCACTTGCTGGAGCAGGGCCTGTACGCGATCGAGGGCGACGGCAAGCTCGGCTTCGACAACTCCGAGGCCGACGTGCTGCAGGCGGCGATCGCCGCGCTGGAAGGCGTCCCGGACGGCGTCTTTTCGATGATCGGCCAGGTTCCCGACGACAAGACGCCCTGACCGCCTACAAGAGCGGGGTTGCGGGGTGGATGGCGCCGAGCACGCGTGGCCCGGCTGCGCCGGTGACCGTGGCCAGGTTGCCCGGCCGGCCCGCCAGCGTTTCCCGCGCCAGCCAGGCAAAGGCCATCGCCTCGATCGCGTCCGGATCCAGGCCATGCGCTGCGCTGGATTCCACCACCATGCCCGGCAGTTCAGCGGCCAGCGCCGCCATCAGCGCCGCGTTGTGCACGCCGCCGCCGCAGGCGATCACGCGCGCGGTGCCGGGCTGGGTGGCGCGCAGCGCGTCGGCCACGGTATGGGCGGTCAGCGCCAGCAGCGTGGCCTGAACATCGGCGGGCGACTCCGTGCCGGCCAGCCGCGACTCCACCCAGCCGAGGTGGAACTGGTCGCGGCCGGTGGATTTCGGGGGTGGCAGCGCGAACCACGGTTCGTCCAGCAGGCGCGCCAGCAGCGTTTTGTCCACGTGGCCGCTGGCCGCGAAGGCGCCGCCGCGGTCATAGGCTTCGCCGCGGTGGTGCAGGCACCACGCATCCATCAGGCCGTTGGCCGGACCGGTGTCGAAGCCGCGCACCGGGCCTTCGGCCGGCAGCAGGGTGAAGTTGGCGATGCCGCCGAGGTTGAGCACGGCGCGCGACTCGCCCGGTTCGTGCAGCAGGGCGGCGTGCAGCGCCGGCACCAGCGGTGCGCCATGGCCACCGGCGGCGACGTCACGGGCACGGAATCCGGCGACGGTGGTGATGCCGGTACGTTCGGCGATGCTCGCCGCGCATCCCAGCTGCAGGCTGAAGGGCAGGACGCCATGCGGGCGGTGGCGCAGGGTCTGGCCGTGGGAGCCGATCGCGGTGATGTCCGCCGCCGCGGTGCCGGCGTCGTCGAGCGCTGCCAGCGCGGCCGCCGCAAAGGCGCGGCCGATGGCCACGTCGAGTTCGCCGACGTCGTCCAGGGTGAGAGATGCGCCCTGCTGGCCGAGCGCGACCAGTCGTGCGCGCAGCGCGGGATCCCAGGGATAGGTGCGGGCGAAGCGGAGCGACGGCCGGGCAGCTGCATCGTCGCCGTCGAAGTCGACCAGCGCGGCGTCGATGCCGTCGGCGCTGGTACCGGAGATCAGTCCAAGGAAGCGGCGCGGACCGGCCATGCGTGCAAGCCCGTCGATGGCTTGGCGCGGCGCAGGGGCGATCAGCCCCGGCCGCGGGCCGCGGTGGTGTCGCGGTCGGCGGCGGCGACGCGCGTGTCGTCGTCCGCGGCCGGCACCTGGGCGTAGATGACGTCTTCGACCGTGCGGATGCGCGCCAGCGCCGGCCCGGTCTGGGCCTTGAACGCGATCAGCGCGGTGCCCTTGAGCGGCTCGGGCTCGGGCATCGTGTGCTGCAGCGGGTTGCGGTGCACGCCGTTGATGCGGAACTCGTAGTGCAGGTGCGGGCCGGTGGACAGGCCGGTGGTGCCGACGCGGCCGATCACCGTGCCCTGGCTGACGCGCTGGCCCTGGCGGATGTTGCCGAAGCCGGACATGTGCGCGTACAGCGTGGTGTAGCCGCGCCCGTGGTCGAGGATCACGGTGTTGCCGTAGCCGCCGCGCCAGCCCTTGAACTGCACGCGGGCGTCGCCGGCGGCCATGATCGGGGTGCCGGTGCGCGCGGCGTAGTCCACGCCCTTGTGCTGGCGCACGTTGCCGCTCACCGGGTGCCGGCGCGAGCCGAAGCGCGAGCTCAGGCGTGCGTACTGGATCGGCATGCGGATGAAGCTCTTCTTCAGCGGCCGGCCTTCTTCGTTGTAGTACTGGGCCTTGCCCTCGTGCTCGAAGCGGAAGGCGGTGAAGGGCTTGTTCTTGGCGGTGAACACCGCCGCCAGCACGTTGCCGGTCCGCAGCAGCTCACCCTCGCGGTAGACCTGCTCGACGACCACGCTGAAGCGGTCGTTCTGGGTGACGTCGGTGTTGAAGTCGATGTCGTACTGGAAGATCTCGTCGGTCAGCATGTTGATGCTGGATCCCGACAGGCCGAGCTTGCGCGCGGAGTGGAACAGCGAGCGGCCGACCTTGCCGCTGACCACGGTGGTGCGGATCTCGATGGGGCGCTCGATTACGGTTTCAACGACGTCGTCGCCGGCCAGTGCGAGTTCCACGCGCTGGGTCTCGTTGCGGTCGTAGCGCAGCGCGCGCAGGCCGGCACGCTTGTCGTCGGCCGCCGGCGGGTCGAACGCGAAGCCGAGCTGGACGCCGGGGCGTAGCCGGGTCAGGGCGTCGCGCGCGCCGGGGTGCGCGAGCAGGGTGTGCATGGTGCTGGCGGGGATGTCCAGGTCGGCGAAGATCGCCCCCAGCGTCTGGCCCTTCTCCACCGTCACCGGCATCCACTCGTTGGCCGGAAGCGCCTGCGCGGCCACCACTGGCTGCGCAGGCAGCGACAGCGACAGCGTGGTCAGGCGGCTGCTGTGCGGAACGTCGACGGCGGTATTGAAACCGGGCACGATGGCGAGCAACAGCGCGCCTGCGGTGGCCGCGAGGCTGGCATGGGCCCACTGTCGCCGCGACCAGCGGCGGTTGCCGGCGGTTAGGTCCGCGGTGTCGACGTGTTGCTGGTTGGCGGCGGCCTGGCGCTCGAGTTCGCGCAGGTTGTCGAGGCGGGCGCGGCTGGTGTGCTGCGCGTCCGGTGACTGGGGCGATTCAGGCGTCGTCATGGTGTGGATCGGACTCCCGGCCCGTGCGTGACGGGCACGTCACGACGCCACCATAATCACGCGAAGATCATGCGTCAAACGATTGACGCCAATGAAGTTTCCGCCGGGTTAATATTTTAACTTCGTGATAACAACCACTTAGAACCGCGTCACACTTTCCGTGTTGCGGTGCACACAGGATTCAAGGCCTTGTCACAGATGTCTCCCCCGCCCGCCCCCGCGTCCGCCGCCATCGAACTCATCGCCCGTGGTGCCGACGAGCTCCTCAAGCGCGAAGAGCTCGAGGCCCGCCTGGCGTCCGGGCGCCCGCTCCGGGTCAAGGCCGGTTTCGACCCCACGGCGCCCGACCTGCACCTGGGCCACACGGTGCTGCTCAACAAGATGCGGCAGTTCCAGGACCTCGGGCACACCGTGGTGTTCCTGATCGGCGACTTCACCGGGATGATCGGCGACCCCTCGGGCAAGAGCGCCACCCGCAAGCCGCTGACCCGCGACGACGTGCTCGCCAACGCGAAGACCTACGAGGACCAGGTGTTCAAGGTGCTCGACCGCGAGCGCACCGAGGTCCGCTTCAACTCGGAGTGGTTCGGGAAGATGGGCGCGGCCGACATGATCCGCCTCGCCGGCCAGCTCACGGTGGCGCGCATGCTCGAGCGCGACGACTTTGCAAAACGCTACGCCGCGCAGCAGTCGATCGCGATCCACGAATTCCTCTACCCGCTGGTACAGGGCTATGACTCGGTCGCGCTCGAGGCCGACGTCGAGCTCGGTGGCACCGACCAGAAGTTCAACCTGCTGATGGGTCGCGGCCTGCAGGAGCATCACGGGCAGAAGCCCCAGGTGGTGCTGACCATGCCGCTGCTGGTGGGGCTGGACGGCGTCAACAAGATGTCCAAGTCGCTGGGCAACTACATCGGCGTGACCGATCCGGCGATCGACTTCGTCAACAAGACCATGAAGGTCGGCGACGACCTGATGTGGGACTGGATCGACTTGCTGAGCTTCGAGATCGGCATCGCGGAGGCGTCGAAGCTCAAGGCCGACGTCGCCGCAGGCACGCTCAACCCGCGCGAAGTGAAGCTGCGCCTTGCGCGCGAACTGGCCACGCGCTTCCACGATGCCGCCGCGGCCGAGACCGCGATCGCCGGCTGGCGCGCGGCGGTGACCGGGCAGGGCGACACCTCGCTGCTGCCGCTGCAGGACGTGGTGGTGCCGGCGGAAGGCCTGCGCATCGCCGCGCTGCTCACCGCGGCCGGGATCACGCCGTCCAATTCGGAGGCGAACCGCAAGCTGAAGGAGCGCGCCGTCAAAGTGGATGGCAACGTGGTCGAGGATCCCGGTGCCACGTTGGGGCCCGGCTTTGAGGGCGTATTGCAGGTGGGCAAGCGCAACTTCGCGCGTGTGCGTCTGGTGGTGGCGGGCCTGTAACGGCCCACGGACACATGGCCGCCCCTACCTGCCGGTCGGCGATACAGAGAGGGGATCTGCGCCCGGTCGAGGCCCGGACGCATCACTCAGGCGGCGCTTAGCGCCGCCATCACCATCAGCGCCGCCACGCAGGCAAAGCCGACCAGCCAGGACAGGCTGCGCACCAGCTGCACGTCGGCGACGTAGAACACGCCGTGCGCGATGCGCATGGCCACGAAGACGAGCGCGAGCAGCGCGATGCGGCCATGGTCGACCCCGGCCAGCTGCGCCATCAGCACCGCGGCCGCGAACGGTGCGAAGGCTTCGAAGGCGTTGAGGTGGGCAGCGTTTGCGCGCTGCACCCGGTAGTTGTCCTGCTTCGCCAGCCAGGCGCGCGGATTGCGGTTGTTGAAACCGGGCGCGGAGGTCTTGGCGATGATGGCCAAGGCGTAGGGAAGCAGCGCGGCGATCAGGATGCACCAGTAGGCGATGGCGAGGGTCATGGCGAGGTCTCCCGGAAGGTCCCTGGAGTAGAGCAGCTTGCGGGGGCCGGACGCCATGGCCGCGCCGGCCGTCGCGCATCCGGGTCCGGGATCGCGGTGGCGGAAACAGAAACAGAAACGGAAACGGCGCCTTTCGGCGCCGTTCCGTGTGGCCATGCCTGGCCTCGGGTCGCGTGGTTACTCGGCGTCGGCCCGCATCGCGTCGCGCGCGGCCTTGAAGGCGTTGCCGTCGTACCAGTTCGGCCAGCTGCCGTCGTCGGCCAGGGTGCGGCCCACGCCGTAGAGCACTTCAAGATCCTGGACTACGCCGTCGAAGTTCCAGGCCGGGTCGAACTCGTCCGCAGGCTTGTGGTACGCAACTTCGGTGTAGGCGCGCGCGTACTCGGCACCGGCTTCCGGACCGCCCTCGAGCAGGTCGTCGCCGCCCTTCGCGTACAGCGCAGGCACGCCGGCCTTGGCGTAGTTGAAGTGGTCGGAGCGGAAGAAGAAGCCGCCCGCCGGATTGCCTTCGGCCACGATGGTGCGGTCCTGGGCATCGGTGAAGGTCTTGAGCACGTCCTCGAGCTCCGAGTTGCCCTGGCCGACCACGACCATGTCGCGCGACGGACCGGCCACGCTCATGGCGTCGAGGTTCACCACCGCCACGGTCTTGTCGAGCGGGAACGCCGGGTGCGCGACCTGGTACTTCGAGCCGAGCAGGCCCGACTCCTCAAGGGTCACGGCGATGAAGGCGATCGAGCGCTTCGGCTGGCCGTCGGCCTTGAACTTCTCCGCGATCTCGATGATGCCGGCGACGCCGGTGGCGTTGTCGATGGCGCCGTTGTAGATCGTGTCGCCCTCGCCCTCGTGCTTGCCGAGGTGGTCCCAGTGGGCGATGTAGGCGATCGCTTCGTCAGGCGCCTCGCTGCCCCGCAAGATGCCGACCACGTTGCGCGAGGAGCTCTCGCGGGTGGTGCTGGCGAGGTCGAACGAGACGCGCGCATCGAGCGGAACGGCGGTGAAGCCGCGGGTGTTGGCGGCGGTGTACAACGCGTCCAGGTCCTGTCCGGCGTCGGCGAAGAGCTGCTTCGCGGCGTCGGCGCTCAGCCAGCCCTGTGCCGGCAGGCGCGGTTCCGGATCGTCGGATGCGCGCAGGTCGAACTGCGGCCCGGACCAGGAGTTCTTCACCACGTCCCAGCCGTAGGAGGCGCCGGCGGTGTCGTGGATGATCAGCGCGGCGGCGGCACCCTTGCGCGCGGCCTCTTCGAACTTGTAGGTCCAGCGCCCGTAATAGGTCATGCGCTCGCCTTCGAACAGCGTCTCGTCGTTGGCGTGGAAGCCGGGGTCGTTGACCAGGATGACCACGGTCTTGCCCTTGACGTCGATGCCGGCGTAGTCGTTCCAGCCCAGCTCCGGCGCGTCCACGCCGTAGCCGACGAACACCAGTTCGCTGTCGGCCACCTTGATCTCGGCTTCGCCGGTGCGGGTGCCGATCACCATGTCGGTGCCGAACTTGAGCTCTCCGGCCTTGCCCGCCACGTCCATGCGCAGGACGGTGGATTCGTCGGCGGTGGTCTCGACCATGGGCACGGTCTGGAAGAAGGTGCCGTCGTCGCCGCCGGGCTCGAGGCCGATGCGCTCGTACTGCGCCTTGATGTACTCGACGGTCATCTCGCCGCCGGCGGAACCCGGCGCGCGGCCCTCGAAGGCGTCGGAGGACATCGTCCGCACCATCTCGGCGAAGTCGCCCTTGTCCAGTTCGGGGTTGAACGCGTGGCTGGAGGCAGCCGTGGCCGCGGTGTCTCCGGTGGCGGGAGCGGGCTCGCCGCTGCATGCGGCCAGCACCGCGGTGACGGCGAGGCTGAGCACGAGGTGGGTTGGTCGCATTCGTTCGGGTCCTGCGTGTAAGGAACCCCCGATTCTATGCGCTCGGCGCCCGCGGGGGGCGGGGGGCCGTTTCAGTCGTCGCCGCGGGGCGGGGCGGTGGGCGTGGAGTAGCGGACGGGTTCGGCGCCGGTGACCGCGCCGATGCGCGCGGTGTCGTGCACGTACAGCACCACCTCGCGCTCGAATTCCAGCGGACCATCGACCACCGCGCCCGGGCCGATGATCACGCGCTGGCGCCGCGTGCTGACGCGGATCGGCATCCAGTTGCTGCCCGCCTTGCGCACGCGCACGCCGCCGTGGACGTGCGAGCCGATGCCGATGGTGAGGTCGCCGTTGGACATCTCGACGTCGCCACGGACCTCGGTCGCGATCAGGCCGATGGCGCCGTTGGCGTTGCCGACGTTGCCGCCGACCTTGCTGCCGCGATCGATCAGCACGCTGCCGTTCACGGTTTCGACGCTCTCGGTGATACGCGCGCGTTCGCCGACGCGGATGCTGCCGTTGACCGTGGACAGGCTTTCCGCGGTGACGTCGTTGCCGGTGCTGATGCTGCCGTTGGTGGTCGACGCCGGCCCGGCGGTGACGCCGTCGGCCATGCGGATGCTGCCGTTGGTGGTCGCCAGGCGGCCGTACTCGCCGCCGGCAGTAGTGGCGACGGCGCCGTTGGTGCGCACGATATCTTCCGCCGCCCACGCCGATCCGGCAGTCACGAAGGCGGTGAGCGCGAGGACGAAACAGGAGGAGCGGATGCTGGTCATGCGGCGAGTCTGGACCCGCCGGCGGTACAATGCATCTGTCCATCGTCACAGGGTCGAACGTCGTGCCTGAACCTGTCTCCGTCCGCCGCCAGACGCCGGTGGTGCTGCTGATCCTCGACGGCTGGGGGCACCGCGACGATCCCCGCGACAACGCCCTGGCGCTCGCCGACATCCCCAACTGGCGCCGCCTGTTCGCCGCCCATCCGCACGCCCTGGTGCACACCGAGGGCACGCACGTCGGCCTGCCCGACGGCCAGATGGGCAACTCCGAGGTCGGGCACATGAACATCGGTGCCGGGCGCGTGGTCTACCAGGACCTCACGCGCATCGACGCAGCGATCGCCGACGCCAGCTTCTTCGGCAACGACGAACTGCGTGCGGCCTGCGCCGCGGTGAATGCCAGCGGCGGCACCCTGCACGTGATGGGCCTGCTGTCGCCGGGCGGCGTGCACAGCCACGAGGCGCACCTGTTCGCGATGCTCGAACTGGCGAAGCGCGAGGGCGTGGCGCGCGTGGCCGTCCACGCCTTCACCGACGGCCGCGACATGCCGCCGCGTTCGGCCGCGCCCAGCCTGCGCGCGCTGGCCGAGGCCTGCGCCACCGCGGGCAACGCGCGCATCGCAAGCGTCAGCGGACGCTACTACGCCATGGACCGCGACAGGCGCTGGGACCGGGTGCAGCGCGCCTGGAACGCGATCGTGGAAGCGACGTCCGACCAGCACGCGCCCGACGCCATGGCCGCGCTCGAAGCCGCCTACGCGCGCGGCGAGAACGACGAGTTCGTCGCGCCTACCGCCATCGCAGGCGCCGGCCCGGTGCGCGATGGCGACGTCGTGGTGTTCATGAATTTCCGTGCCGACCGCGCGCGCCAGCTCACCGCCGCGTTCGTGGCGCCGGATTTCGACGGTTTCCAGACACGCCGTCCGGCGTTGGCGCGCTTCACCTGCCTGACCGAATACGACGCCACGCTGCCGGCGCCGCTGGCATTCCCGCCCGACGACCTTCGCAACACGCTCGGCGAAGTGCTGGGCGCAAACGGCCTCACCCAGCTGCGCATCGCCGAGACCGAGAAGTACGCGCACGTCACCTTCTTCTTCAACGGCGGCCGCGAAGCGCCGTTCGCCGGCGAGGAGCGCATCCTGGTGCCGAGCCCGAAGGTCGCCACCTACGACCTGCAGCCTGAAATGAGCTGTCCCGAAGTCACCGCGAAGCTGGTGGCCGCGATCGACTCCGGTCGCTTCGACGCCGTGGTCTGCAACTTCGCCAATCCCGACATGGTCGGCCACACCGGCGACCTGCAGGCCGCGATCAAGGCCGTGGAAGCGGTGGACGAGGCCCTGGGCGAGGTCGCCGCCGCGGTGGCCGCACGGGGCGGCGAGCTGCTGGTCACCGCCGACCACGGCAACGTCGAGATGATGCGCGACCCGGTCACCGGCCAGCCGCACACCTCGCACACCGTCGGCCCGGTGGACCTGATCTACGTCGGCAACCGCGCCGGCGTGCGGGTGCGCGAGGGCGGCGCCCTGCGTGACCTCGCGCCGACCATGCTCGACCTGCTGGGCGTGGCGAAGCCGGCGGAGATGACCGGCAGCAGCCTGCTGGCGTGAGCATCGAAGCGGCCAGCGCGAGCCGCTCTTTCCGCATGCAGGTGGCGTCCGCGGCGTCCGCCCTGCTGCTGGCGCTGCTGCTGTTTCCGGCCGGCCCGCTGGCGGCGCAGGACAGCCGCGACGCGCAGCGCCGGCTCGACACCGTCAAACGCGAACTCAACCAGGTCGGTCGCGAGCGCCGCCGCATCGAAGGCCAGCGCGGCGACGCCAGCCGCGCGCTGCGCGATGCCGACGAGCGCGTGGCCCGCAACGCGCGCGAGCTGGCCGATACCGAGGCCGCGATCGCGCGCCAGCAGCAGGCGCTGGCCGAGCTGCAGGCCCGGCGCGACGTCCTGGCCGACAGCATGTCGGCGCAGCGCGCCGAACTCGCGGCGCTGCTGCGCGCGGCCTATACCGTCGGCGGCGCCGCGCCCCTGAAGCTGCTGCTGGCGCAGGACGACGTCGCCGGCGCCAACCGCAGCCTGGCCTACCACGGCTATCTGCAGCGCGGACGCAGCGCCCGCATCACCGAGCTGTCGAACGAACTGGCCGGACTGGAGGCGATGGAGCAGTCCATCGCCGACGAGCGCGCGGCACTGGCCGAAGCCGGCGCGCGCCAGCGTGCGCAGGCCGCGGCGCTGGAGCGCGAGCGCGGCGAGCGTGCCAAGGCGGTGGCGGCGCTCGATGCCCGCTACAAGGATCGCAGCGACCGCGAAAAGGCACTGGGCGCCGACGCGAAATCGCTTGAATCGCTGCTCGCGCGCCTGCGCGAAGCGGCGCGCAAGGCCGAGGCCGAGCGCAGGGCCGAGGCGGCCCGCCGCGCGGCCGCGGCCCGCCGCGACACCGGTACGCCGACCGCGGGCACCGGTACGTCACCGGGCAGCCCGGTGCCCGATGCGCCGCGCGTCGCCGTGGCGCGCACGGCACCGGTGCAGGTCGGTGGACTCTCGTGGCCGCTCACCGGCAGCCTGCTGGCGGGCTATGGCGCACGCATGCCCGACGGCCGCCGCAGTTCGGGCGTGCTGGTCGGCGCCGCGGCGGGCAGCCCGGTCACCGCCGTGGCCGAGGGCACGGTGGTGTTCGCGGAATGGATGACCGGCTACGGCCTGATCCTGATCATCGACCACGGCAACGGCTACATGAGCCTGTACGCGCACAACGACAGCCTGCTCAAGGGTCCCGGCGATCGCGTCCGCCGGGGCGATGCCGTGTCCACCGTCGGCACATCGGGTGGCCAGGGCCGCGCGGCCCTGTACTTCGAGCTGCGCCGCGACGGCAAGCCGGTCGATCCCGGGGCCTGGCTGCAGAAGCGCTGAACGGCGCCATCGCGCGCCGGCGGCATAATCGGAACGCGCGCCCCGGCGCGCTGTCCCATCCCTGTCCCGACCGGAGTTCCGCATGCGTGCCAGCCTGTTGACGCTCGCCCTCGCCAGCCTGCTGGCCCTGCCCGCCATTGCGCAGGAGCTGCCATCCGAGCCGCCGCGCGAAGCGCCACCCGCCACGCAGGATGCCGGGGAGTCGGTGGATGACGCCGCTCCGGCCGACCCCGACGAGCCCGCGGATGACGCCGATCCGGCTGATCCGGCCGAAGCCGCCGATCCAGGCGACCCGAGCGAAGCGGTCCGCCGGGAGTCCGAGGCATCCCCCGCCAGCACGGTGCCGCTGGATGAGATCAGCCGCTTCGTGCTGGTGTTCAACGCCGTGCGTGCCGGCCACGTCGACAAGGTCGACGACCACGAGCTGATGCAGGCGGCAATCCGTGGCCTGCTGCTGGATCTCGACCCGCACAGCGCCTACCTGCAGCGCAGCGACGCCGAGGCCTTCGAGGAGGGCGCCAGCGGTGCCTACGAAGGCATCGGTGTGGAGGTGATGCAGCTTCCCGACGGCCGCATGCGCGTGGTGGCGGCGATGGACGACAGCCCGGCCCAGCGCGCCGGCATCCGTTCCGGCGACCTGATCATCGCCGTGGACGGCGAAGCGCTGTCGCTCGAGAGCCACGAGGGCAGCGGGCCGCTGCGGGGGCCGCCGGGCACCGAGGTCGGAGTCACCATCGTCCGCGAAGGCGAGGCCGAGCCGCTGGAGCTGCGGGTGGCGCGCGCGGTGATCCGCACGCCCAGCGTGCGCGGCAGCATCCGCGAGCCGGGTTTCGGCTACATCCGCATTGCCGGGTTCCAGGTCGATACCGCCTCGGACTTCGGCGAGACCGTGGACAGGCTCAACGGCGAGGCCGGTGGCGCCGGCCTGCGCGGGCTCCTGGTCGACTTGCGCAGCAACCCGGGCGGGCTGCTCACGTCGGCGGTGCAGATTGCCGACGACCTGCTCGAGACCGGCGACATCGTCAGCACCCGCGGCCGCATCCAGATTGGCGATACCGCGTTCAGCGCCACCCCGGGCGACCGCATGGGTGGGCGCCCGGTGGTGGTCCTGGTCGATGCCGGTTCCGCCAGCGCCTCCGAGGTCCTGGCCGGGGCGCTGGGCGACAACGGCCGCGCCTGCATCGTCGGCAGCCGCACCTTCGGCAAGGGTTCCGTGCAAACGGTGATGCCGCTCGACAACGGCGATGCGGTCAAGCTCACCACCGCGCGCTACTACACGCCCGATGGCA
Source organism: Luteimonas sp. A649 (assembly GCF_054072735.1). Lineage (NCBI taxonomy): Bacteria > Pseudomonadati > Pseudomonadota > Gammaproteobacteria > Lysobacterales > Lysobacteraceae > Luteimonas > Luteimonas sp. A649. Next base: position 154,963 of record NZ_JBSVRQ010000004.1, read on the forward strand.
CCTCCATCCAGGCCCGCGGCATCGAGCCCGACGTGGTGATCGATGGCAAGGGCGAAGCTGTCGGCGTTTTCGGCGAAGCCGCGCTGCCCGGACACCTCGCGGCGGACGGTGGCGAGGACAGTGGTCCAGGCGAGGTGCTCGACGGCGAGGAGCCGATCAAGGCGGCCATGGCCGTGCTGCGCAGACTCGCCGAAGGCGGCTCATGCGCCCCACCGGCGACGGGGCCGGTGCCGCAACCGCAGCCGGAACCGGAGCCCGTGTCGTGAGCCTGACTCAGTAACCCTTCTGGCGGCGCAGGCGGCGCGCGATGGCGCGCCGCGAAAGCAGGGCGAACAGAGCGCCGAAGGCGAAGCCCACCGCGTGCGCCGACCACGCCACGGCCCCGAAGGCCGGGCCGATATAGGCGAACACCACCTGCAGCAGGGCCCAGATCCCGATCAGCAGCGAGGCCGGCGCGCGCACGAATTCGAGGAACAGGCCCAACGGCAGCACCACGCCCAGGTGGGCGCGGGGGAACAGCGCGAGATAGGCGCCGATCAGCGCCGACACCGCGCCGCTGGCACCGATCACCAGGCGGTCGGGCGTGTCGATCACGAGCACGGTGGCGAGGTTGGCGACCGCGCCGCCGACCATGAACAGGGTCAGCAGCCGCAGCGGCCCCATCACGCGCTCCGCCGGCAGGCCGAAGATCAGCAGGAACACCAGGTTGCCGAGCAGGTGCGCCCAGTCGGCATGCACGAACAGGGCGGTGAGAAGGCGCAGGCCGCGTTCGCCATCCGCCCACGAAGCCAGCAGGTCACCCGGCGCGAGGCCTCCGGTCAATGCGCCCCAGCGCGCCATCAAGGCCTGCTCGACGGTCTCCGGACGCGTGCTCGCCCACAGGTACACCGCCCACAGGGTCGCGCACAGCAACGGGGTGGCCCAGCGCAGCGCCGGGCGTGAGCGCGTCGGGATGGAGACGAACATGCGTGGCGTCGGGCCTGGGTGGCGGAACCCCAAGATAACCGGTGCCGACCGTGACGCGGGGCACCTGTGCATCACCATCCGCCACGGTATAGTGCGCCGGCGCCAGGGTCGGGAGGGAGTCTTCCGGCACGTGGGGCCAGGGCGGGAAACACCGCCCGGCCAGGCGCATCCACAGCAAGCCACTTGTCAGGAGTTCACCAGCAATGCGTACCTCCCCTCTTCTCCAGGCTTCGGTCCTTGCGCTCGGCATCGCCGGCGCGCTGGCCCTGGCCCCGGCCCACGCGTCGGGCTTCCAGCTCAAGGAAAACAGCGTCAAGGGCCTCGGCGCGGCGTTTGCCGGCTCGGGCGTCAATGAAGGCGATGCTTCGGTCGTCGTGAACAACCCGGCCTCGATGACCCGCTTCGAAGGCACCACGGTCCAAGCCGACCTGTCGGTCATCGACCTGAGCTACACCTTCGAAGGCTCGGGCACCGACGCCTTCGGCCGCCCCCTCACCGGTGGCAACGGCGGCGATGCCGGTGACGTGACCCCGATCCCGGCGTTCTCCGTGATCCACAAGCTCGACAACGGCCTGGCGCTGGGCGCCATGGTCAGCGCGCCGTTCGGCCTGAAGACCGAATACGAGCCCGACTGGCAGGGTCGCTATTTCGCCGACACCTCCGACATGCAGATCGTGAACCTGACCCTGTCGGCGGCGCTGGACATCAACGACCACGTGTCGGTCGGCATCGGCGCGGTGTATTCCAAGGCCGACGTGACCCTGTCGAAGGCGGTCGACTTCGGCACCCTGCTGTACTCGAACCCGGCCACCCGTCCGCTGCCCTTCGCGATCCCGCAGGCGCGTGACGGCCACGCCGAGATCGAGGGCGACGACACCGGCTTCGGCTGGATCGCCGGCGTGACCGTGCGTCCGACTGACAGCCTCACGGTCGGCCTGAGCTACCAGTCCGAGATCGATTACGAGCTGCGCGGCACCGCCGAGTGGACCGTGCCGGGCGACGTGCGCGCGTTCTTCGACAACAACCCCAACAGCGCCGTGACCAGCCAACTGTTCGTCAACGGCGCTGTTGGCGCGAAGCTGACCACGCCGTCCACGCTGGCCGTCGTCGCGCGCTACGACTTCACCGACCGCTTCGCGATGATGGCGAACTGGACCGAGACCGGCTGGTCGTCGCTGCGCGAAGTGCGCGTCGAGTTCGACCGTCCGGATCCGGACTCGGTCGAGCCCTTCGAGTGGGAGGACTCCACCTTCGTGTCGCTGGGCGCCGAGTACAAGCTCAACGAAACCTGGACCCTGCGCGGCGGCGTCGCGCACGACGAGACCCCGACCAGCATCGAGCACCGCACCCCACGCCTGCCCGACGACGACCGTCGCTGGTACTCGATCGGCGCCACCTGGAAGGTCAGCGACGCGATGGACGTGGACTTCGCGTTCACCCACCTGAAGCCGAAGGATCCGAAGGTCGACTTCAGCTCGGGCGGCAGCACCATCACCGGTCCGTACGACGGCGACGCCAACCTGTTCGGCGTCTCGGCGCAGTACCGCTTCTGACCAGTCGCCGGGGGCCCGCCCCAGGGGCTCCGGCTGTCCAGGCCCGGCGTTCCGGGTCCAGAAAAAGCCCCGCGTAAGCGGGGCTTTTTCATGCCGGGGCAGCCGCTACATCTCCGGTCTCAGCGTTACGGACGCGCCATAGGTGATGATTTTGCCTATGCCCGTGCCCGGGGGCAGGCTGCAGCTCAAGTAGATGAAGTCGCCGGTGGGTTGGGTGCCGCTGTTGTCCCACCATATCTGCGACTCTTGTCCCGCCGCCATGGTGGTGGATTTCACCAGGTAGATTTGCTCGCCGTTGATCCATGTGACACCCGTACAGGTCACGGTTGCCGCGCTGGCGCCCATGTTGGCGACAAAGATGTCGAGGCCGAGTTGGGGATTCGAGGCATGGCCCCCGAACTGCGGTGGCGCGCAACTGACGAACGCGGTGCTGGATCCCTCGTTCTGGATTGCCAGCGGGCGCTTTCGCACCAGGCCTTCGAACGCAGGAAGCGCCGCCGCGCACACGCCGGATCCGGTTGATACCTGGTCAAGATTGGCGTACTGCGCCTGCGGTTGACGTCGCGCCAGAAGCCAGCAGCGCCAGCGCGGCGGCCAGGGTTGAAGAGTGCGTCAGGCTCATATGAAATCCCCTCAGTTTTGTTGGATGGGCATCCGGACTCGCGGATAGAAGCCATGTACGAGCAAGCGCGCGCCGGAAGGACAGGGATCGGTGCCACTTGGCACGCAGATGGCGCGGACCCTAAGGCCGCCTACAGCAGCGATGGCAGCACCGTCACGGGTCCAGACGACGGAGACGCCAACCTGTTCGGCATCTGATCGCAGCGTTCATGTGACGCACGAAGGGCCCCTTTGAGGGGCCCTTTCGTGTTTCAGGTGAGTCGATTGCCGAGACCTGCGGTGACGCCAGCAGGGCGGCCATCTGCCAGCCCACCAGGCAGCCTCCGCCGTGGCGGGGACCGCCTTCAATCGTCCAGCGTCAGCAGCGAGGCATTGCCGCCGGCGGCGGTGGTGTTGATGGTGACCACCTTCTCGGTGGTGAAGCGCGGCAGGTAGTGCGGGCCGCCGGCCTTGGGGCCGGTGCCGGACAGCCGCTGCCCGCCGAAGGGCTGCGTCCCGACCACCGCTCCGACCTGGTTGCGGTTGACGTAGACGTTGCCGACCTTGGCCCGCGCGGCGATCAATTCGACGGTGTCGTCGATCCGCGAATGGATGCCCAGGGTGAGGCCGTAGCCGGTGGTGTTGATGGCGTCGATCACCTGGTCGAGCTCGCTGCCCTTCCAGCGGATCACGTGCAGCGCCGGCCCGAAGTTCTCGCGGTCGAGCTGCGAGAGCGACTTCAGCTCCCAGGCGTGCGGCGCGAAGAACGTGCCGTGCGCCGTGTCCTCGCCCAGGGCGACCTGCGCGATCAGCCGGGCCTCGTCCTGCATGCGCTCCGCATGGCGGTCGAGCATCCCCAGCGCATCGGCGTCGATCACCGGGCCGACGTCGGTCGACAGCAGGCCCGGATCCCCGACCTTCAGCTCGGCCATGGCGCCGGCGAGCATGGCGATGACCTTGTCGGCGATGTCGTCCTGCACGAACAGCACGCGCGCGGCCGAGCAGCGCTGGCCGGCGGAGGTGAAGGCCGAGGCCATCACGTCCTTGACCAGCTGCTCGGGCAGCGCGGAGGAGTCGGCGATGAGGGCGTTCTGGCCGCCGGTCTCGGCGATCAGGGTGCCGATCGCGCCGTCGCGCGCGGCCAGCGCGCGGTTGATCGCGAGCGCGGTGCCGTTGGAGCCGGTAAACACCACGCCGGCGATGCGCGGGTCGCCGGTCAGCGCCGCGCCCACGCTGGCGCCATCGCCGGGCACGAGTTGCAGCACCATCTCCGGCACGCCGGCCTCGTGGAGCAGCTTCACGGCCTCGAAGCCGACCAGTGTCGTCTGCTCGGCGGGCTTGGCCAGCACGCTGTTGCCGGTGACGAGCGCCGCGGCGACCTGGCCGAGGAAGATCGCCAGCGGGAAGTTCCATGGCGAAATGCAGGCGAACACGCCGCGCCCGGCGAGCTGCAGGGTGTTGGTTTCGCCGGTCGGGCCGGGCAGCGCTTCGGAGGCCGACAGGTTGCGTGCCTGGCCGGCGTAGTAGCGGAGGAAGTCGACCGCCTCGCGCACTTCGGCCACGCCATCGGGGATGGTCTTGCCGGCCTCGAGCGTGCACAGCGCCATGAAGCGCGGCATCCGCTGCTCCAGCAGGTCGGCGGCATGTTCGAGCAAGGCGGCACGGCTGGCGACGGGCGTGGCGTCCCAGGCCGGCTGCGCTGCGACGGCATTCGTCATCGCGCGCTCGACGGCGGCGGCATCGGCGGCCTGCCAGCGGCCGACGCGCCGGCGGCGATCGGCGGGGCTGGTGACATCGATCCACGCGCCGGTGTTCGTCGCGCCCGGCACCAGCGGCACGGCCTGCCATTCGCCGGGTTCGGCGGCCATTGCCGCGGCCAGGGTGCGCAGGTCGTCGTCGTTGGCGAGGTTGATGCCCATGGAATTGGTCCTGTCGGTGCCTTGGCTGCGGAGCATGTCGGCCGGCAGCGGAATGCGGGGGTGCGGGATCGGATCGAACGCGGCCACGACCTCGACCGGGTCGCGGACCAGGTCGTCGATCGGTACGTCTTCGTCGGTGATGCGGTTGACGAAGCTGGAGTTGGCGCCGTTCTCGAGCAGGCGGCGCACGAGGTAGGGCAGCAGGTCCTCGTGGCTGCCCACGGGCGCATACACGCGGCAAGGCACGCCCAGGCGGTCGGCCGGGATCACTTCGTCGTAGAGGTCGTCGCCCATGCCGTGCAGCTTCTGGAACTCGAACGGCCGGCCATCGGCCAGGCGGTGCACGGCGGCGATGGTCTGTGCGTTGTGGGTGGCGAACATCGGGTACACCGCGGTGCCGGCATCGAGCAGGCGGCGGGCGCAGGCGAGGTAGCTGACGTCGGTGTTGGGCTTGCGCGTGAATACCGGGTAGCCCGGGTAACCATCCACCTGGGCGCGCTTGATCTCGGCGTCCCAGTAGGCGCCCTTGACCAGGCGCACCGGGATCTGGCGGCCGCCGCGACGGGCGAGGCTGGCGATCCAGTCGATCACGAACGGCGCACGCTTCTGGTAGGCCTGGACCACGATCCCGAAGCCGTCCCACCCGGCCAGCGACGGGTCCGACCACGCAGCCTCGATCACGTCCAGCGACAGTTCCAGGCGGTCGGCTTCCTCGGCGTCGACGGTCAGGCCGATGCCGTGGCTCTTTGCACGCTGCGCCAGGTCCAGCACGCGCGGCGCCAGCTCGGCGAGCACCCGCTGGCGCTTGGCGTGTTCGTAGCGCGGGTGCAGCGCGGACAGCTTGACCGAGATCGACGGCGCGACGATCTCGTCGGCGGACTGGCCGGCGCCGCGGCCGATGGCGTCGATCGCGCTGCGGTAGGCCTCCAGGTAACGGTCGGCATCCTGCTGCGTGAGCGCGGCCTCGCCGAGCATGTCGTAGGAGTAGCGGTAGTGGGCGTTGCGGCCCTTGCGCGCGCGCGACAGGGCTTCGGCGATGGTCCGGCCCATCACGAACTGGTGGCCCATGATCTTCATCGCCTGGCGCACCGCCAGCCGGATCACGGGCTCGCCCACGCGGCCGGCCAGCCGCTTGAATGCGCCGTGGGCATCGCGCCTGGTGTCGTCGGCAAGATCGACCAGCTGGCCGGTGAGCATCAGTCCCCAGGTGGACGCATTCACGAGCACCGACTCCGACTGGCCCATGTGCCGCTTCCAGTCGGCATCGCCGAGCTTGTCGCGAATCAGTTTGTCGGTGGTGTCCGCGTCCGGGATGCGCAGCAGCGCCTCGGCCACGCACATCAGCAGCACGCCTTCCTCGCTGCCGAGGTCGTACTGGCGCATGAAGGACTCCACCACGCCCTGGTCGCGTGCCCGTGCGCGCACCCGGCGCACCAGGTCGCTGGCGGTGGCGGCGATCGCGGCGGCGTCGGCAGGCGTCTGGCGGGCTTCGCCAAGCAGGGCGCCGACCCGGGTCGTCTCGTCCGCGAGCCAGTGTCGGGTGATGGCCGCGCGCAGCGGATCGGGCGATGTCGGTTCGCCAAGGGACAGGTCGGTCACGGTCTTCGCAACGGAGAGGGGAGCGCAAATTCTAGCCGCCGGACCGGGCGAAAGGGCGCTCTGCGCGAGCGGTCACGCGTCGCGCGTGCTTGCCGGTGCGGTGGCGGGACCGCTACCATCACGTGGATCGAGCGCCCCAGGTGGGGTGCGGTCGGTCTTTCCAGGGGCGAGCGCCAACCGGAAAGGCTCGCCCACAACCGTTCCAGCAAGCGGCCAGCCGGCCGCGATCGACGACATTTGGGGTTGCAGCATGATGCAGGCGCGATTCTTGCGGTGGATTCTGGCGGCCATCGCCGCGGTGCCCGTGGCGGCCATGGCGCAGTCCGCCGACCCGGTGCGATGGCAGCTGAACATGACGCCCGGCGTGACCTCCTCGTCGCAGAACGCCTACGACGCGCACATGCTGGTGCTGTGGATCTGCGTCGGCATCAGCGTGATCGTGTTCGGCGCGATGGCCTATGCGATCTTCGCCTTCCGCAAGTCCAAGGGCGCGGTGGCGGCGAAGTGGAGCCACAACCTCAACGCCGAGATCGCCTGGACGGTGATCCCCGTGATCCTGCTGGTGATCATGGCCTGGCCGGCCACCACCAAGCTGATCGCGATGTACGACACCCGCGAGTCCGCCATGACCGTCAAGGTCACCGGCTACCAGTGGATGTGGAAGTACGACTACCTCGGCGAAGACGTCTCCATCGTCAGCCGCATGGACCGCGAGAGCGACCGCATCCGCCAGTCCGGCGAGCGCCCCAGCCTGGCCGCCAATCCCCACTACCTGCTTGATGTCGACAACGAACTGGTGCTGCCGGTCGATACCAAGATCCGCTTCGTGATCACCGCCGACGACGTCATCCACTCCTGGTGGGTGCCGGCGCTGGGCTGGAAGCAGGACGCGGTGCCGGGCATCGTCAACGAGCACTGGACCGAGATCCGCGAGCCGGGCGTCTACCGTGGCCAGTGCGCCGAACTCTGCGGCAAGGACCACGCGTTCATGCCGATCGTGATACGCGCGCTGCCGATCCCCGAATACGAACAGTGGTTGCAGGCCGAGAAGGCCAAGGCAGCACCCGTGGCCGCGCAGGCCGCTTCCGCCGTCGCCGCGCCCGCGGCCGGCTGATCGAACGAACCAAGAGGCAAGGCATCTCCATGGCCACCGATACCGCTACCGTCGCCGTCCACGACGACCACCACGCCCACAAGCAGGGCTTCGTCGAACGCTGGTTCTTCTCCACGAACCACAAGGACATCGGCACGCTGTACCTGCTCTTCAGCTTCACGATGTTCATCATCGGCGCGGCGATGAGCGTGATCATCCGCCTCGAGCTGGCCGTGCCGGGCCTGCAGCACGTCAGCCCGCACTTCTTCAACCAGATGACGTCGATGCACGCGCTGGTGATGATCTTCGGCGGCGTCATGCCCGCTTTCGTGGGCCTGGCCAACTGGCTGATCCCGCTGCAGATCGGCGCGCCGGACATGGCGCTGCCGCGCATGAACAACTGGTCGTTCTGGATCCTGCCGTTCGCCTTCGCGATGCTGTTGCTGACCCTGTTCCTCCCGGGTGGCGCGCCAGCCGGCGGCTGGACGATGTACCCGCCGCTGTCGCTGCAGGGCGGCTCCAGCATGGCCTTCGCGATCTTCGCCATCCACATGATGGGCATCAGCTCGATCATGGGCGCGATCAACGTCATCGCCACCGTGCTCAACATGCGCGCGCCGGGCGTCGACCTGCTGAAGATGCCGATCTTCCCGTGGACCTGGCTTATCACCGCGTTCCTGCTCATCGCGGTGATGCCGGTGCTGGCGGGTGCGGTGACGATGCTGCTGACCGACAAGTTCTTCGGCACCAGCTTCTTCAATGCCGCCGGCGGCGGCGACCCGGTGATGTACCAGCACATCTTCTGGTTCTTCGGGCACCCGGAGGTCTACATCATGATCCTGCCGGCCTTCGGCGTGGTCTCGGAGATCATCCCGACCTTCAGCCGCAAGCCGCTGTTCGGCTACCAGGCCATGGTGTACGCGACCGCCGCGATCGCCTTCCTGTCGTTCATCGTGTGGGCGCACCACATGTTCACGGCGGGCATGCCCCTGGGCGGCGAAATCTACTTCATGTACGCGACCATGCTGATCTCCGTGCCCACGGGCGTGAAGATCTTCAACTGGGTCAGCACGATGTGGCGCGGCTCGCTGACGTTCGAGACGCCCATGCTGTTCTCGATCGCCTTCGTGATCCTGTTCTCGATCGGCGGTTTCTCCGGCCTGATGCTCGCGATCGTGCCCGCCGACTTCCAGTACCACGACACCTACTTCGTGGTGGCGCACTTCCACTACGTGCTGGTGACGGGCTCGGTGCTGGCGCTGATCGCCGCGGTCTACTACTGGTGGCCCAAGTGGACCGGCCGCATGTACAACGAGGCCTGGGGCAAGTTCCAGTTCTGGTGGACGATGGTCTTCGTCAACCTGCTGTTCTTCCCGCAGCACTTCCTGGGCCTGGCCGGCATGCCGCGCCGCATCCCGGACTACAACGTGGTGTTTGCCGACTGGAACCTGATCAGCTCGATCGGCGCGTTCGGCATGTTCGTCACGCCCTTCATGATGTTCGGCATCCTGTACCACTCGCTGAAGAAGGGCGCCCTGGCGCCGCAGCGTCCGTGGGAAGGCGCGCGTGGCCTGGAGTGGACCGTGCCCTCGCCGGCGCCGCACCACACCTTCACCACGCCGCCGGTGATCGGCCCGGGCGACCTCGCCCATGGCGACCTGGATCCGGAAGGCCATGAGTTCGAGCCTGCCAGCGATGCCAGCCGCGCCTGACCAGCACGATCCTGATCGCGTTGCCGCGCAGCGGCGGCGCGCGCTGCGCCTTGCGCTGATCCTGGGCGCCGTGGCGCTGGCGATCTATGTCGCCTTCATCCTGTCGGGAGTGCTCGCGTCGTGAGTGGCAAGGTCTCCAACACCGCCGGCATCGGCAAGATGGTGCTCGCCGCGGCGGTCGCGTTCGCGTTCACCTTCTCGCTGGTGCCGCTGTACCGGATCGCCTGCGAGAAGGTCTTCGGCATCCGCCTGGACAACACCGCGGTCGACGCCAGCACGCTGTCGGGCGCGTCGGCCGAGGCGCGCATGGTCACGGTGGAGTTCGACGGCGGCGTCAACTCGTCGTTGCCGTGGTCGTTCCGGCCGAACCAGGCGCGCATGCAGGTGCGCGTGGGCGAACAGTACGAAACCACCTATTACGCGCACAACGATAGTGACCAGCCGATCGTTGGCACGGCAACACCCTCGGTGGCGCCGGCGCGCGCGTCGGGCTACTTCGCCAAGACCGAATGCTTCTGCTTCACCGCGCAGACCCTGACCGCGGGCGAGACCCGCGACATGCCGGTGCGCTTCATCATCGATCCGTCCCTGCCCGCGGACGTAAAGACGATCACCCTGTCCTACACTTTCTTCAAGAACGACGTCCTGACCGAGCGCGAGCAAGCCGCCGCACTGGTCGCGGCGCCGTCGACCGTGCCGCACGCGGCACCCTGACCCAGCAACGGATACCGACATGGCACAGGCCCAAGCCGATCACCGAGACCCGAACGTCTACTTCGTCCCCCACGACAGCAAGTGGCCGCTGTTCGCGTCGGTGGCGCTGTTCGTCCTCTTCTTCGGGCTGGCGACCTGGTTCAACGAGGTGTCCTGGGGCCGGCCGATGTTCTTCGTCGGCGCCGCGGGCCTGATCCTGATCCTGTTCAAGTGGTTTGCCGACGTGATCCTGGAATCGGTCTCGGGCTACCACAACCGCCAGGTCGACGGCTCCTTCCGGATGGGCATGGTGTGGTTCATCTTCTCGGAAGTGATGTTCTTCGCTGCCTTCTTCGGCGCGCTGTTCTACGCACGCCAGCTCTCGCTGCCGTGGCTGGGCGGTACCGGCGACGGCGTGATGACCAACGCGCTGCTGTGGGAGGGCTACAGCACGGCCTGGCCGTCGGCCGGCCCCGGCGAAGTGGGCGGCGTCTTCCAGACCATTCCGGCCTGGGGCCTGCCGCTCCTCAACACCCTGATCCTGCTGACCTCGGGCGTGACGCTCACCATCGCCCACCACGCGCTGAAGGCCGACAATCGCCGCCAGCTGCTGGTCTGGCTGGGCCTGACGGTGCTGCTGGGCTGCCTGTTCCTGTTCTTCCAGGTCGAGGAATACATCCACGCCTACCGCGACCTCAACCTGACCATGGGTTCGGGTATCTACGGTTCGACCTTCTTCATGCTCACCGGCTTCCACGGCGCGCACGTGACGCTGGGCACGATCATGCTGGCGATCATCTGGCTGCGCTGCTTCAAGGGCCACTTCACCCGCGACAACCACTTCGCGTTCGAAGCCGTGGCCTGGTACTGGCATTTCGTGGACGTGGTGTGGCTGATGCTGTTCCTGTTCGTCTACGTGGTCTGAGGCAGGGCGCCCGTCAGAGGGCGACCGTCATGGAATGACGAAGGCCGGCGATTGCCGGCCTTCGTGTCTGCGGAGCGCCATGTGCCGGCCGCTCCGTGCGAGAGCGGTCAGCCCTGGACGCCGTGGGGCGTGATCCAGCCCATCCAGATCGACAGGAGCACGATCAGGATCAGGACCACGGACAGCGCGATGCGCCGGGTGAGCGCATTCACGGTGCGCTTGGTGGTGCCCTTGTCGACCAGCATGTAATACAGGCCGGCACCGAGGTTCCATACGATCAGGATCAGGAACGCGATGATGAGCAGGGTTTTGAGCGAATCACTCATGCGGTTGGCCTCCACAAGGCCGGTGCGATCGCGCGATTATCGCACCTGCGTGCGTGGCTGAGATGGGCCGCAATGCCACCCTGCTGGTCGGCTGGGCCGCGGCCCTGGCACTGGTCGCCGCCTTCTGTGCGCTCGGCTCCTGGCAGCTGGGCCGGCAGGATGAAAAGCAGGCCATGCTCGACGCGGTCGCAAGCACCATTGCCGTGCGTGTGCCCGTTCCGCTGGCCGCCGCCGCCGACCCGGCGCGGCTGCGCGGCTACGACTGGGCCGCCGGTGCGGGCCACTTCGCGGAAGCGCCGGCGGTGCTGCTCGACAACCAGCAGCGCGGTGGCCGCGCGGGTGTCCGGGCCTATCGCGTCTTCGTGCCGGATGCCGCGGGGCAACCGCTGCTGGTCGAACTCGGCTGGCTGCCGCTGCCCGGCGACCGCACGCTTCCGGTGGTGGAACGTCCGCCCGGCCAGCGCGAGGTGGCCGGGCTGCTGGCGCCGCCGCCGTCGCACGGCATCGGTCCAGCCGGCAGCGCCGCGCAGGACGACGGCACGCTCCTCGCCATCGGCCTGGATCCGACGGCACTGGCCGCCACGCTGCGCCTGCCCGGGCTCGCCCCGCGCGTGCTCAAGCTCGATCCGGAGGACGGCATCGGCTACGCCCGCGATCTCGACGCGCTTCCCAACACACTGCCGCCCGAGCGCCACCTCGGCTATGCCGTGCAGTGGTTCGCGCTGGCCCTCGCCGTGCTTGCCACTGCCCTGGTCCTCACTTTCCGCAGGCCCCGTCCATGACTGAATCCCCCGTTCCGACCATTCCCGTGCAGCAGCGCAACCGCAACCGCGGCCTGCTGATCCTGATCGTCGTCGTGTTCTTCGGCAGCGCCCTGGTCGCCGGCGCGCTGCGCTTCTCCGGCTGGCGCCCGGCGGGCATGAAAAACCACGGCGAGTTGCTGCAGCCGCCCGGCGACCTGCGCGGCGTGGTGCCGCGACTGGTCGAAGGCGGTGACTACGAGTGGAATCCTGTCGAACGGACCTGGCGGATCGTGGTCGCGCCGCCGGCCGACTGCACCGACGCCTGCGTGGCCCTGACGCATGACCTGGACAAGGTCTGGCGACTGTTCGGCCACAACGCCGATCACGTCCACATCCTGTGGGTCGGCACGCCGCCGGAGGGCGCGCTGCAGAACCGCGTCTGGAACATCGTCGAACCCTCGGCGGAGTTCACGGCGCAGTTCCCGGGCCTGGATGCAGGTGGCCCCGCTGGCGCACCGGTGTATGTTGTCGACCCGAACGGCTTCGTCATCCTGCGCTATGCGCCCGGCTTCGACGCGGGCCACCTGCGCACCGACATGGCGCGCCTCCTGAAACTGAAGTGATGACCCACAGCCACGCCTCCCAGCACGGAGTCCACCACATCCACCGCCACTTCCGCCGCCTCGCCTGGCTGGCGGTCGCGCTGGCGCTGGGCGTGATCGTGTTCGGCGCCTTCGTGCGCCTGTCGCACGCCGGGCTGAGCTGTCCGGACTGGCCGACCTGCTACGGCCGCGCCACCTGGCCGAAGGCCGTCGAGCACGCGGTCGACCACGCCGCCAGCGCCATCCGTCCGTTCGAGGACCACAAGGCCTGGCGCGAGCAGGTGCACCGCCACGTCGCCGCGATCCTCGGGCTGCTGGTGCTCGGCATGGCGCTCCTGGCCGCGCGTCGGCGCCGCCAAGGCATCGCCCAGGTGTTGGTCGCGTCCGGGCTGGTGGCGATCGCCATCCCGACCTATATGTCCGGGGCGCACGTCGCGGCCTCGGCGCTGGCCGTGGCCGGCGAAGCCATCCTGCTGGCCGCGGCCCTGCGCTGGCGCGGGGCCGACCTCGGGCGGGAATCCGCGCTCACGCTCGCGGTGATCATCTTCCAGGCCCTGCTGGGCATGTGGACGGTGACCTGGCTGCTGAAACCTGTGGTGGTGATGGCCCACCTGCTGGGCGGCCTGCTGACGTTTTCGCTGATCACATGGATGGCCTGGCGCGCGACCCACCGGCCGATCGTGCTGGCCTATGCCGATCGGCTCCGCGGCCTGCTCTGGGCGGCGCTGGCGGTGCTTGGACTGCAGGTCGCGCTGGGCGGCTGGGTCAGCGCCAACTACGCCGCGCTGTCCTGCGGCGCCGGCAGCTGGTCGATCGAGAACTTCCCGCAGTGCGCCGGCCTGTGGCTGCCGCCGACCGACTTCCGCGAAGGCTTCGTGCTCTGGCGCGGCATCGGCGTCGACTACGAGGGCGGCGTGCTCGATGGCGCCGCGCGCATCGCGATCCAGATGGCGCACCGCATCGGCGCGGTGGCCGCGACGGCGATGTTGCTATGGGCTTCCGTGCGCATGCTGCGCACGCCCGGACTGCGCGGCTGGGGCGGGACGCTGGCGCTGCTCACCGTCGCCCAGGTCACGCTCGGCATCCTCAACGTGAAGCTGTCGTTGCCGCTGCCGGTGGCGGTGCTGCACAACGGCGGCGCCGCGCTGCTGGTGTTCGTACTGGTGTCGCTGCTGGCGCGCCTGCGGGGAGTCGACTGAGTGCGCGCACAACTTGACCAGTACTGGGAACTGACCAAGCCGCGGGTGGTGGCGCTGATCGTCTTCACCGCGCTGGTGGGCATGTTCCTGGCGGTGCCGGGCCTGCCGCCGCTGCGCCAGGCCGTGGCCGGCTTCATCGGCATCTGGCTGGCGGCGGCTTCGGCGGCGGCGATCAACCACCTCATCGACCAGCGCATCGACAAGGTCATGGTGCGCACCGCCAACCGCCCGCTGGCCACCGGGACTTTGGCGCCTGCGCAGGTGCTGGCGTTCGCGGTGTTCCTGGGCGCGGCGTCGATGACGATCCTGATCGCCCTGGTGAACCCGATCACCGCGCTGCTGACCTTCGCCTCGCTGATCGGCTACGCCGTGGTCTACACCGGCTTCCTCAAGCGCGCGACGCCGCAGAACATCGTCATCGGCGGCATCGCCGGCGCCGCGCCGCCGCTGCTGGGCTGGTCGGCGGTGACCGGCATGCAGAACGAGTGGGACTGGGCGCACGCGCTGCTGCTCGTGCTGATCATCTTCGTGTGGACGCCGCCGCACTTCTGGGCGCTGGCGATCTTCCGCCGCGAAGACTACGCCCGCGCGCTGGTGCCGATGCTGCCGGTGACCCACGGCGTGCAGTACACGCGCTGGCAGATCCTGCTGTACACGGTGCTGCTGGTGGCGGTGACCGTCCTGCCGTGGGTGGCAGGCATGAGCGGCCTGTTCTACCTGGGCGGCGCGCTGGTGCTGGGGATCGTGTTCCTCTGGTACGCGTGGAAGCTGATGGACCCGCCGGACGAGTTCTTCGCGATGCGGGTGTTCAACTATTCGGTCGTGTACCTGATGGCGCTCTTCGCCTTCCTGCTGGTCGACCACTGGCTGCTGCCGTACCTGCAGCCGGGGCCGCTGTTTGAGCTGCAGCGGGTGGGTTGAAGAGCATTTGCCACGGATTTACGCGGAAACGGCGCGGATTTACACGGATAGAGCGAAGAGAAAGAGCTGAAGTGCTTTCGGCCACGGATTTACGCGGATTACGCGGATCAGTGCGAGGCGAGCGCGAACAGCACGCCCTGCATATCAAAATTTCTTCTTGATAGCTTCGCGGCAACAATCTTGCCCCGGCCAGATCCGCGTAATCCGCGTAAATCCGTGGCAAAAAAAGCTCTTGCCTCCTGCTACCCGCCCGGCCGCGCCCGCGCCGCGACATCCGCGAGCGTGGCAGGCGTGATGTCCCACTGCTGCGGGGTGTCGTAGTCGAAGTCCACCGCCATGCGGCCGGTGTCGCGCCACAGTCGCAGGATGCAGGCGCCCCAGGGTTCCTTGCCGTGGACGCGGGTGGCGTCGCGCAGCGCGTCGAAGGCAGGGCCGAGTGCGTCGTCGGACGGCGTCGCGCCCTGGTGGCCGCCGTCGGCGTCGTAGCGGAAGCCGGTCATGCGACGCGCGATGGCGCCGTCGCTGTAGCGGACGATCAGCGCGTAGCCGTGCCAGAGGCCGTCGGACACGGCGGGGTCTGCGACCAGCAGCTTGCCGATGCGGGCGATCAGTTCATTCCTGTCCGACGCGGGGCCTGCGTGCATGCGGGGCAGTCTGCCGTCAGGCGGCGGCCCTGTCGATCATGTCGGGCATCTGCTTCGAGGCGATGGCGTCGAAGGTCTGGCCCGCGCTGTTGCCGAACGCGATCAGCGAAGGATCGTAGACGACGTTGCCGGTGACCGGGTCGGTGACTTCGTAGTCGACGTGCACTTCGTCGGGCCGGTGCGAGTCGTGGCGTACGAGGTCGATGTCGATCCGGACCTCCATGCCTGCGCCCACCCAGTCGCTCCACTCCTGCTCCATCTTCGCGTAGGCGCCCTGGTTGAAGCTGCTGAACTGCGGGAACATGTTTACTTCGCCGTGTCCCTGCGCGAAGCGGTAGGCCATGAGGTGGCCGACGTCGTCGCCGCTGCCCTTCATGTCGTTGTCGGTGCGGAAGCGGCTCTGTGCGTTGGCTTCGATGCGGTCGGAGTCGCGGCCGCGGCTCGAGGGCTCCCAGGTCAGCACGGCCTCGGCGCCGGTGGGCCGGCCTTCGGCGTCCAGCGTCCAGGTGATGTCGTTGACTTCGCCGGAGCCCGCCTCGGTCACGCTGCCGCGCACTTCGCCCGGTTCCACGTCCTCGACCAGCACCACGGTGCCGTCGGGCACCTGGCCGGTGAGCAGCATGCGGTTGTACGCCGGCAGGTCGGCGCCCGCGGCATCGGACAGCATGGTGGTGTGGCGGGTGAAGTCTTCGCGCTCGAGCGCGGGAGAGCCCGGACCGCCGTCGCGCGGAGCGTCGAACAGCTCTTCGGAGCCGGTCATCACCCGTAGGCCCTTCTTCTCGGTCATCTCCAGCGAGAGGCGCAGGTCGGCGATGGAGGCAAGGTCGTTGGCGTCGGCCAGCGCGCGGAAGGCGGGTTCGAGCGCGGTGCCGGCGTAGTCCGCGCCGTGCACCTCGATGCGCGTGCGTGGCGGGATGGTCGCCGGGTCGAACGGATTGACCGCGCGCATCGCCTCCGGCGTGGCTTCGGCGTTGCGCAGCGAGACCTCGTAGCGCACCGGGACGCCGGTGGCGGCGCCGTCGGGGCCGCGCACGGTCATATCGCCGCGGGCTTCGTAGGTGGTGTTGTGCGGCCCGGTCTTCTCGTCGCTGGTGCGCACGCTGGATGGGTCGAGCACGAAGGCGACGTCGCCGGGTGGCGCATCGAGCAGCGTCGGATCGAGTTCCGGCACCTTGCCGGCGTCCAAACGCAGCAAATGGCCGAAATCGCGCCAGGGCTGGGGCGGCGGCAGCGGGGCGAGCAGGCTGTGGGCTTCGAACGACATGGCGCCAGTCGGAATCGGCATTCACCGTCCCGGCGACAGTACCCGGCACATGCTGGCACCACCATTGGGGAAAACCCTGTGGCGTCAGCCCACCGCGTTGCCGCGTGCCTGCAGCAGCTCGCGCAGCTCGGCCTTGTCGACCGCGTCCAGGCCGCCGTCGCGCTGCTTGGCCAGCAGTTCGTCCACGCGCTGGCCCAGGGTCTGGCGATCCAGCTGGCCGATGGCGTCGATGAATTCCAGGCGCCAGCCGGCCTCGTCGCCAGGCACGTCGAGGCTGGCCAGCTTCTGCAGCGCGCCGGCTTCCTCGCGGCCCTCGAACTGGGCGAGCAGGGCGCCGGTGCCGATGTCGGGGCGCGCGCTGACGATCGCCACGAGTTCGGTCAGCAGGTCGATGCCCGGCTGGCGCAGGGCCACGAAGCGGTAGGGCGGCTGCAGTTCCAGCGCCAGCTGCGGGCGCTGCAGCAGCAGGGTGATCGCACCGCGGACCATGCTGCGCTTGGGCGCGTTGCCCGCGGGTGCGCGGCGGGCGCGGGCGGCCGGCACGTGCACGTTGGGCGCGGATCCGCGCGCGCCGACGCCGGTCAGTTCGGTCAGCCGCTGCTGCATCAGGTCGGCGAAGGCGCCGTCGGGCAGCTGGGCAAGCATCGGCTTGGCGCGCTCGGCCAGGCGCGCCTTGCCGTCGAGCGTGGCCAGGTTGATGCCGTCTTCGACCAGGCTGTCGAACAGGAACTGCGACAGCGGCGTCGCGTCCGCAAGGCGCGCATCGAAGCCCGGTGCGCCCTCGTTGCGGACGATCGTGTCCGGATCCTCGCCGTCGGGCAGGAACAGGAAGAAGGCCTGGCGGCCGTCCTTCATTCGCGGCAGCACCGATTCCATCGCGCGCGTGGCGGCGCGTCGGCCGGCGGCGTCGCCGTCGAAGCAGAAGTAGACATCGGGTGCGTTACGGAACAGCAGCTCGGCGTGGTCGGGCGTGGTCGCGGTGCCCAGCGTCGCCACGGCCTGGGTGATGCCGTGCTGGAACAGCGCCACCACGTCCATGTAGCCCTCGACCACGACCAGGCGCTCGATCTTCTGGTTCGCCTGGCGCACCTGCCACAGGCCGTAGAGCTCGCGGCCCTTGTGGAACAGCGGCGTCTCGGGCGAGTTGAGGTACTTGGGCGAATCCTCGGCCTTCAGCACGCGGCCACCGAAGGCGATGGCGCGGCCGCGGCGGTCGTGGATCGGGAACATCACCCGGTCGCGGAACTTGTCGTAGACATGGCCGCGGTCGTTCTTGGACAGCATGCCGGTGCGCTCGAGCAGCGACAGCCGGCGCGGATCGGTGCCGAGCGCGTCGCGCAGCGCGGAGAACCCGCCGGGTGCGTAGCCGATGCCGAACTGCTCGCGGATCGACGCGTCCACGCCGCGGCGGTCGAGGTACGCCGCGGCCTCGCTGCCAGGCGCGAGCGCGCCGCGGTAGAAGCGCGCGGCATCGTCGAGCACCGTGTACATGTCGCGGGTGTCGGGATTCTCGTTGTGCTGGCGCGTTTCGCGCGGCACCTCGATGCCGGCGCGGCGCGCAAGCTCGTCCACCGCGTCGAGGAATTCGAGGCGGTCGAAGTTCATCAGGAACGAGATCGCGGTGCCGTGCGCCCCGCAGCCGAAGCAGTGGTAGAACTGCTTGTTCGGCGACACCGTGAACGAGGGCGAGCGTTCGTCGTGGAAGGGGCAGCGCGCCGAATACTCGCGGCCCTGGCGCTTCAGCGGCACGCGCGCGGCGATCACCTCGACGATGTCCGTCCGGGCGAGCAGGTCGTCGATGAAGGCGTCTGAGAGGCGTGCCATGGCTCCCGCCATGATCGCATGCGTACCCCGATCCCGACCCCTGTGGGAGCGGCTACAGCCGCGATCGCCGCAGCAGCGGTTCCCGGGTGGGCGATGATTCACGCCGCCGCGCGGCCCGCTCCTCCAGCCTCCGGCTCACGTCCGACAGCCGCCAGCGCTCGTCGATCACCGCGGTGATCATCGCGCCGACGAAGAACACCACCGCCGCGTAGTACAGCCACACCAGCAGCACCACCAGGGTGCCCATCGAACCGTAGGCGCTGCCGGGCGCGGCCTCGGCGATGTACAGGCCGATGCCCCAGCGCCCGACCACGAACAGCAGCGCCGTCAGCAGCCCGCCAAGGAAGGCCTGCCGCCAGCGCACGCGACGGTCGGGCAGGTAGTGGTACATCAGCGCGAACGCGAGTGCATACAGCGCCAGCGCCGCGACGTTACCCAGCACGGGCAGGGTGGGCGAGCCGCCAAAGGCGATTTCGAGCGCCGTGGTCAGCGCAGCGGACACCAGCAGCAGGAAGCCAAGCGCGATCACCACGCCCAGCGAGAACACGCGCTTGCGCAGCCAGGCGCGCAGGCCGCCACGGAGCTTCGCGCCGTCGGTGTGGAAGATCGCGTTGAGCGTGCCCTGCAGGCGCGCGAACACCGCGGTCGCGCCGAAGAACAGCAGCAGGGTGCTCCACAGGCCGGCCAGCGAGCCGACGTCGGGCTCGGCGCGGGCGTTCTGGAGCACGGTGCTGGCGACCTGGCCGGCGCCGCTGCCGGCGATCCCCTGCACCTGCAACAGCAGCGCGTCCTGCGCCTCCGGATACAGCGAAGCCGTGAGCCACAGCAGCAGCACCAGCAGCGGTGCCAGCGACAGCAGTGCGAAGAAGGTCAGCGACGCCGCGTGGGTGAGGATGTCGACTTCGACGAAGCGCTGCGCGATGGCGTAGGGCAGCGACTGCTGGAGCCGGTCGAAGCGCGCCTTCAGGCGCCGGGTGATGAGTTCAGCCATGCCCCGGAGGATGCGGGCCGCCCCGTGCACGCGATGTGCTGTGTGTGTGGGTGCGGCTATAGCCGCGATTGCCCTTGCGGCAGCCCCCGCCGCCCGCGATCGCCGCTATAGCGGCTCCCACAAGGGCGGTTCGCGCAAGGGCAACGCGGGCTCAGCCGGCCAGCGCCCTCTTCACCAGCGCCGACACCTGGCCCATGTCGGCCTGTCCCGCCAGCTTCGGCTTGAGCACGCCCATGAGCTTGCCGATGTCGGCCGGGCCGGCGGCGCCGGTCTCGGCGATGGCGGCGGCGATCGCGGCCTGGACCTCGGCCTCGCCCATCTTCTCGGGCAGGTAGCGCTGGATGACCTCGATCTCGGCGCGCTCGATCGCAGCCAGGTCCTCGCGGCTGGCGGCCTCGAACTGGGTGACCGAATCCTTGCGCTGCTTGACCATCTTCTCCAGCGCGGCCAGCACCTGGGCATCGTCGAGCTCGACGCGCTCGTCGACCTCGCGCTGCTTGATCGCGGCGAGCATCAGGCGGACCACGCCCAGGCTGGCCTTGTCGCCGGCCTTCATGGCGGTCTTCATGTCATCGGTCAGGCGCTGCTTGAGGCTCATCGGGTATTCTCCGGTTGCATGAAACACGAGAAGCCGGCGACGCTTGCGCGTGCCGGCTTCAAGGGACGATACCGACTGCGGCGCACGGGGCGCCGGCAAGCCGGATCAGTACATGCGCTGGCGCTTGGTGACGTCGCGCGAGGTGCGGCGAGCCTGGCGCTTCACCGCCGCGGCGGCCTTGCGCTTGCGCTCCTGGGTCGGCTTCTCGTAGTACTCGCGCTTGCGGGTTTCGGCCAGGACACCGGCCTTTTCGCAGGTGCGCTTGAAGCGGCGGAGGGCAAACTCGAAAGGCTCGTTTTCGCGGACTTTGACGCTGGGCATTGGAATCTCTGGTCTGGGAATGCGCCGGTATCCTGCCGGCGAGCCGCGTATGATACCGACAGATCCCCGCCGGGTGCAAATGCCGCCCGGACCGGGCCCCGGCTGGCGGCCCGCCGCGGCCGCCCCGACCCGCCCCCAGGCCCCCCATGATCGTCCTCGGAATCGAAACCAGCTGCGATGAGACCGGCGTCGCCGTGTACGACACCGGCCGCACCGGCGCGGCCGGGCTGCGCGCCCACGCCGTGTACAGCCAGATCGCCCTGCACGCCGAATACGGCGGCGTGGTGCCGGAGTTGGCCAGCCGCGACCATGTCCGCAAGCTGCTGCCCCTGATCCGCCAGACCCTGGCCGAGGCCGGGCTGGGCGTGGGCGACCTCGACGGCGTGGCCTACACCGCCGGCCCGGGCCTGGTCGGCGCGCTGCTGGTCGGCGCCGGGGTGGCGCGATCATTGGCCTGGGCCCTGGAGCTGCCGGCCGTGGCCGTGCACCACATGGAAGGCCACCTGCTGGCGCCGCTGATGGAGGACGCCCCCCCGGAGCCGCCGTTCGTGGCCCTGCTGGTCTCCGGCGGCCACACCCAGCTGGTGGCGGTGGACGCCATCGGCCGCTACCGCCTGCTCGGCGAGACCCTGGACGACGCCGCCGGCGAAGCCTTCGACAAGACCGCCAAGCTCATGGGCCTGCCCTATCCGGGCGGGCCGCAGCTGGCGGCGCTGGCCGAGGCCGGCACGCCGGGTCGGTTCCGCTTCCCGCGGCCGATGACCAACCGCCCCGGCCTGGACTTCAGCTTCAGCGGCCTCAAGACCCAGGTGATGCTGGCCTGGCGCGACAGCGACCAGTCCGACACCACCCGTGCCGACATCGCCCGTGCCTTCGAGGACGCGGTGGTCGACACCCTGGCCATCAAGTGCGAACGCGCGCTGGACGCGGCCGGCTGCGACACCCTGGTGGTGGCCGGCGGCGTCGGTGCCAACCGGCGCCTGCGCGCGCGGCTGCACGACATGGCCGCAAAGCGCGGCGGCCGCGCCTGCTTCCCGCGCCCGGAGCTGTGCACCGACAACGGCGCGATGATCGCCTTCGCCGGTGCGCTGCGCCTGGAGGCCGGCCAGCGCGCGCCTGACGCCGTGCACGTCACCCCGCGCTGGGACATGGCGACCCTGCCCGAAGTCCTGCCTGCGCACGGACCCCCCGCGGCGCCGCGTTAAGCTGGTCCGCCCGCCCGGACCGCGCGCCATGGACCACGTCTTCATCGAAGGGCTCGAGATCGACGCCCTGATCGGCATCTACGACTGGGAGCGCCGCATCCGCCAGACGCTGGTGTTCGACCTTGAAATGGGCTTCGACAACCGCGTGCCCGCGGCCAGCGACGACATCGGCGACACGCTCAACTACAAGGCGGTCAGCAAGCGCCTGGTCGAGTACGTCTCGCAGTCGGACTTCGGCCTGGTGGAGACGCTGGCCGAGCGCTGCGCGGAGATCGTGCTGCAGGAGTTCAACGTGCAGCGGCTACGCTTGAAGCTCAGCAAGCCCGGCGCCGTGCGCGGTGCGCGCGCCGTGGGCGTGGTCATCGAACGCGGCCGGGCCGACTGACCCCGAACTACCGGAGATTCCATGCAAGTCCGACTCGAGGCGCTGCGCGAAATGCTGGCGCCATATCCCTGGGCCTACACCCTGCTGATGCTCGCCGCGCTGCTGCTGGTGGCGTGGCTGGCCAACTTCATTACCAAGCGCGTCCTGTTGCGCGGCCTGCGCCACGTGCTCGCGCGCGTCGCCGAGCTCACCGGCCACCACGCCGGCGGCTCCATCAGTCGCATGCGCGTGGTCTCGCGCCTGGCCAACGTGGTGCCGGCGCTGGTGATCGGTTCGGGCATTGCGCTGGTGCCCGACCTGCCACCGCGGCTGGTGGTGCTGGTCTCCGGCCTGTGCCAGGTGTTCGTGATCTTCACCGTGGCGCTCGCGGTGGGCCACGCGCTCGACGTCGCCAACGAGATCTACGAGCGCCGTCCCGATGCGCGCAACAAGCCGATCAAGGGCTACCTGCAGGTCGCCAAGATCATCGTCCTGGTGATGGCGGCGCTGGGTTCGGTGGCGCTGCTGGCAGGCGTCGACCTGGTGCACGTGCTCACCGGCCTGGGCGCGGCCAGCGCCGTGTTGATGCTGATCTTCCAGGACACGATCCTGTCGTTCGCGGCCAGCCTGCAGATCAGCGGCGACGGCCGCGTGCGCATCGGCGACTGGATCGAGATGCCCAGCCAGAACGCCGACGGCGACGTCATGGACATCGCCCTGCACACGGTCACCGTGCAGAACTGGGACAAGACCATCACCACGGTCCCCACACGCAAGCTGATCAGCGATTCGTTCAAGAACTGGCGTGGCATGACCGAGTCCGGCGGCCGCCGCATCAAGCGCGCGATCTACCTGGACCAGCATTCGACCCGCTTCCTCGACGCCGATGAAGTGGCGCGCTTCCGTCGCTTCCGCCTGCTCGATGCCTACCTCGACGGCAAGTCCAGCGAGCTGCAGGACTGGAACGCGAAACTCGCCGAGCGCGGCGCCGAACCCGTCAACCGCCGCCGCGTCACCAACCTTGGCACCTTCCGCGCCTACGTCGAGCAGTACCTGCGCAGCCACCCGGGCGTGCATCAGGACATGAGCCTGATGGTGCGCCAGCTGCAGCCGACCGATGCCGGCCTGCCGCTGGAGATCTACTGCTTCACCAACGACGTGCGCTGGGCCGTCTACGAAGGCATCCAGGCCGACATCTTCGACCACCTGCTGGCGATCCTGCCCGAGTTCGGCCTGCGCGTGTTCCAGGCGCACAGCGACGCGCCGGTGGAAGTGCGGCTCCGCGACGAACGTGCGCCGGAGCAGGGCAGCCTGGGAACGGAGCCCGCCTGATGGGCCGCGCCTGCCTCAGCCTGGGCAGCAACGTCGATCCCGAGCGGCACATCGCGATCGCATTCGCGGCGCTGCGTGCGCGCTTCGGCGACATCCTCGCATCGCCGGCCTATCGCACGCCGGCGGTGGGCTTCGAGGGCGCGGACTTCGTCAACGCCGCCGCGGTCATCGACAGCGACCTCGATCCACAGGCGCTCAACGACTGGCTGCACGCGCTCGAGGATGCGCACGGCCGCGACCGCAGCGGCCCGCGCTACGGCGACCGCACGCTCGACATCGACATCGTCCTGTACGACGACCTGGTCTGCAGCGGCCCCGGCAACCTGCGCCTGCCACGCGGCGAACTGCGCCACGCCTTCGTGCTGCGCCCGCTGGCAGAGATCGCGCCCGACATCGTGGAGCCGTCCAGCGGACGCACGCTGGTCGAGCTGTGGGCGGCCTCGGGCGAGCGCGGCGTGGCCATGCATGAAGTCGCGCTTCCGGCCGTGTCCGCCGCCCCGGACGGGCGCCGCTGACGACAACGGTGCTGCGCGGCCGGGACCGCCGGTCACATTCGGGATGCCGGCGCCGTCATGGAACCATGTGCTGGACGACGTGGCCGACCGGCCGCGGCGGGGCGCGGTGACGATGGAGGGAGAGGGGATGTTCGATAAATTCTCGCGCAGCTGGGACATGGTGAAGGCGAGCGCCGCGGTGCTGCGCTCGGACCGCGAGCTGATGCTGTTCCCGGTGCTGTCCGGCCTGGCCACGCTGCTGGTGCTGGCGACCTTCGCGCTGCCGACGCTCGCACTCAAGCTGTTCAGCAACGGCTTCGGCGTGGGCGGCGCGCTGCTCGGCTTTGCTTTCTACTTCTGCACTTACAGCGTGATGATCTTCTTCAACTGCGCCCTGGTCGGCGCGGCGATGATCCGCCTGGAGGGTGGTGACCCGACGCTGTCGGACGGGTTCACGGCTGCGCGTTCGCGGCTTGGCGCGATCTTCGGCTACGCCGCCATCGCCGCCACCGTCGGCGTGCTGCTGCAGGCGCTGAAGGGCAAGGACAACAACTTCATCGTGCGCCTGGTCGGCAGCGGCCTTGGGATGGCCTGGACGCTGGCGACCTTCCTGGTGGTGCCGGTGCTGGTCAGTCGCGACATCGGGCCGGTGGATGCGCTCAAGCAGAGCGTCACCCTGCTCAAGCGCACCTGGGGCGAGAACGCCGTGGGCCAGGTCGGCATCGGCGCCGCGTTCGGCTTGCTGACCGGCGCTGCGGTGCTGGTCTCTGTTGGCCTGGTGCTTCTGGCCGCGCAGGCCTCGATGGCGCTGGCGATCGCGATCGGCGCGGTGTGCGTGGTGGGGCTGCTGTTGCTGGGCGTGTACCAGGCGGCGCTGACCGGGATCTACTCCGCGGTGCTGTACCGCTATGCGGTCTCGCATGAAGTGCCCGAGGCGTTCCGCGGCACCGACATCGCCACCGCGTTCCTGCCCAAGCGCTGAAGGTGCGCGGGGCGCGGGTTCAGCGCGCCCCGCGGCCGCCGTCCACGGCCAGCACGGTGCCGGTGGTGTAGCCGGCATCGCGCAGCAGCCACAGCACGGCGGCGGCGATCTCGTCGGGCGTCCCGGTCCTGCCGAGTGGCGTCATCGCCAGCAGCCGCTCCTGCAGCGCGGGATCGATGCCCTCGTCGGGCCAGAGGATGGCGCCCGGCGCCACCGCGTTCACGCGGACCTCCGGCGCCATGGCCACGGCCAGGGCGTGGGTCGCGGCTTCCAGCGCGCCCTTGCTGATCGCATAGGCGACCAGGTCTTCGCGCGGATCACGGGCGTAGATGTCAGAGAGGTTCACGACCGCGCCGCGCGCTGCGCGCAGGTGCGGCGCGGCCGCCTGGGCGAGGAAGAACGGCGCCTTCGCGTTCACCGCCATCATCCGGTCCCAATGATCGGGATGAATGGCGCCGAACGCGTCGGGAACGAATTCGGATGCGTTGTTGACCAGCGCATCCAGTCGGCCGAAACGGCCCACGGTGCGCGCCACCAGCTCCGGCAAGCGGTCGAACTCGGACAGCTCCGCCTGCAGCAGCAGCACGCTGTCGGCGCGCGTCGCTTCCAGCTCAGCAGCCAGTGCCGCGGCTTCCACCGCGGAGCCGCGGTAATGCAGCGCCAGGTCGTAGCCGGCGGCGTGCAAGCGGCGCGCGATGGCCGCGCCCAGGCGGCGCGCGGCGCCGGTGACGAGTGCGGCGGGATGGCCTCCCGGCATGGCTGGCTCCGTGATCATCAGACGACACCATAACGTCCGCCGGCGTGCGTTTCCGTATCCTGTCGCGCGTACGCAACGGAATTCCCCATGTCACTTCCCCCGCTCGATCCCGACGCACAGGCGCACAGCGACCGCTTGCGCCAGCTGATGCACGCCGTGATCGCCAATGCCGGCGGCGCGATCCCCTTTTCCCGCTTCATGGAGCTGGCGCTGTACGCGCCCGGCCTGGGCTATTACAGCGCCGGCAGCACCAAGTTCGGCCGCGCCGGCGATTTCGTCACCGCGCCGGAGCTGGGCAGCCTGTTCGCCGAATGCGTGGCCGAGGCCTTCGCGCCGTCACTGCGCCAGCTGGGCGACGACGCCACCTTCCTCGAGATCGGCGGCGGCAGCGGCGCCTTCGCCGAAGCCGTGATCAGGCACCTCGCGGTGATCGATGCGATGCCCGCGCGCTACGCCATCCTCGAGCCCAGCGCCGACCTGCGCGAGCGCCAGCGCGAGCGCCTGTCGAAGCACCTGCCCGAAGCGCTGTCCGCGCGCGTGGAGTGGCTCGACCGTCCGCTCGACGAACCCTGGCAGGGCGCGCTGTTCGCCAACGAAGTGATCGACGCCCTGCCCACGCCGCGCTTCGTGATCCGCAAGGGCGAGGTGCTGGAGGAGGGCGTGGCCAGCGCGCGTGATGGGGGCTTCACCATCGTCGAGGTGCCGGCCGATGCGCTGATGACTGCTGCCGTGCGCCACGTCGAGCGCCAGCGCGAAGAAGGCACCTTCCCCGACGGCTACCGTTCCGAACTGCTGCCGCAGCTGCCCTATTGGGTGCAGGCGGTGATGGGCCGCATGCAGGCCGGCGCGATGCTGTTCATCGATTACGGCTACCCGCGCCGCGAGTACTACTCCGCCACGCGCGACCGCGGCACCCTGCGCGCCTTCCATCGCCACCACGTGGTCGACGATGTGTTCGCGCGCCTGGGCCTGCAGGACATCACCGCCTCGGTGGACTTCACCGCGCTGGCCGAGGCCGGTACCGGCGCAGGCTTCGACTTCGCCGGCTACTGCAACCAGGCGATGTTCCTGATCGGCAACGGACTGGAGCAGCGGCTGGCCGCGCAGGAAGCCGCCGCGGCGAACGACACCGCGCGCTACGCCCTGCGCCGGGAGGTGCAGCAGCTGACCCTGCCCACCGGCATGGGCGAGCGCTTCCAGGCCATGGGCTTCGAGCGCGACGTGCCCTTCGAGGTCGCGTTCCTGGGCGGCGACCTGAGCTTCCGTCTGTGAGCCGACTGAGGCCGGGGCGCTCGCTCAAGCCGCTGCGCTATCCACTGGCCTGGTGCACGCTGTGGTGCCTGGGGATCGCCGCGCTGGTGGTGGGTTCGATGATGCCGGCGCCCGACCTGCCATCGCCGCCGGGCAGCGACAAACTGCATCACTTCCTGGCGTATTTCCTGCTCGCGGCGTCGGCGGTGCAGCTGTTCGCACGCTGGCCGGCGCTGCTGGGCGCCGCGCTGGGCCTGGTGCTGCTGGGCATCGGCCTGGAGCACGCGCAGGGCGCGCTGACCGGCACGCGCTTCGCCGATCGCATGGATGCGCTGGCCAATACGCTGGGCGTGATCGCGGGGCTGGCCACGCGGCTGACGCCGCTCGGCGACCTGCTGCTCAGGGTCGAGGCGCGCCTGTTTCCCCGGACTCAGGACTGACCGCGCCGCCGGCCCTGCGCAGCGTGCGCGCAGAGGCGATCGCGGCGATACGCGCATCGCGCAACGCGGCGCCGAAGGCGGGCCCTTCAAGACCTTCGCCGGCGATGTCAGCACCCGTGACCGCGGAGGCCGCATCGCGCAGGTGCACGAGTTCATCGGCCTGCGGATAGGGCACGTCGCCCAGGCCGGCGCGGCCGCGCTTGTCGGCCTCGCACACGGTGGCCAGGCGTCGGATGCGCTCGGGCTTGCGAAAGCCGTCGCAGCGCGCGAGCAGGTCGTGCACGGTCTGGTCGCGCAGTTCCGCCAACCGGTGCACGTTGATGTGCTCGCGGCAGGCGACCAGGGCCAGGTCGCGGTTCGCGGCCGGCACCCGCAGGCGTTCGCACAGCGCGCGCACCGGGGCCAAGCCGCGCTGTTCGTGCTGGATGTGGCGCGGCAGTTCGTCGGCCGGCGTCAGCGCCTTGCCAAGGTCGTGCACCAGCGCCGCGAAGCCGATCTCGTCATCGCCCGGCGCCAGCTGCGCGGCCATGTCGCAGACCAGTTCGATGTGCACGCCGGTATCGACTTCCGGATGGTATTCGGGGCGCTGCGGCACGCCGTAGAGCGCATCGACCTCGGGCAGCACCGCCGCCAGCGCGCCGCAGTCGCGGAGCGTGCGCAGGAAGGCCGATGGCTTCTTCGATCGCAGCGCGCGCACCAGCTCCTGCCACACGCGTTCGGGCACCAGCTCGGCAAGCTCGCCGCCGGCGACCATGTCGCGCATCAGCGCGTTGGTTTCGTCCGCCACGGAAAACCCCAGCGGCGCGAAGCGCGCCATGAAGCGCGCCGCGCGCAGCACGCGCAGCGGATCCTCGGCGAAGGCCGGCCCGACATGGCGCAGCACGCGCGCCTGGATGTCGCGCTGCCCGTCGTACGGATCGACCAGGCGGCCGTCATCGCGCTCGGCGATGGCGTTGATGGTGAAGTCGCGGCGGCCGAGGTCTTCTTCCAGCGTCACCGTCGGCGCCGCGTCGACCACGAAGCCGCGGTGGCCGCGCGCCGAT
Source organism: Luteimonas sp. A649 (assembly GCF_054072735.1). NCBI lineage: Bacteria > Pseudomonadati > Pseudomonadota > Gammaproteobacteria > Lysobacterales > Lysobacteraceae > Luteimonas > Luteimonas sp. A649. The sequence goes on from NZ_JBSVRQ010000004.1 coordinate 183,324, forward strand.
TTGCGTTCGGTGCGCGCCAGCGCGTGCTCTTCGCCGGTGTCGGGATGCAGGAACACCGGGAAGTCGCGGCCCACCGCGCGGAAGCCGGCGGCCAGCATCGCCTCGGGCGTGGAGCCCACGACCACCCAGTCACGATCGCCTGCTGCCTGTCCCAGCAGCCGGTCTCGTACCGCCCCCCCGACCAGATAGATCTCCAAGTCCGCGCCCTCAGCCTTCGATAGCCACTGTGGGAGCGGCCATGGCCGCGATGGCTATGCCAGGACCGATCGCGGCTATAGCCGCTCCCACAGGATTCCGGACTCCCACGGGAACTCCTGCCGCGGGGCACGCGAACGTTTTCCGCGCCGCGCCCACGCGGCCGTGCATGCGATCGCTTACCGGCACCGCCTGGCTGCCCAGGCGCCAGTCGTAGATCACGCTGAAGGCGAGCACGCGGGCGACGTAGTCGCGGGTTTCCTTGTAGCTGATGGTCTCGATCCAGAAGTCGGCATCCATGCCCGGGCGCTGCGACTGCCAGCGCGCGGTCGGCGTGGGGCCGGCGTTGTAGGCGGCGATGGCGACGTAGGGCAGGGTGTACTTGTCCTTCATCTCGCGCAGGTAGGCGGTGCCGATGCGGATGTTGGTGGCCGGGTCGAACAGCGATTCCGCACCCGACCAGGGCAGGCCCAGGCGGCGCGCCACGCCGGCACCGGTCTCGGGCAGCACCTGCATCAGGCCACGGGCGTTGGCCGGCGAGCGCGCGCGCGGATTGAACACGCTCTCGGCGCGGATCTCCGCCGCCACCCAGGCCGCGTCCAGGTTGTTGCGCGCGCTTTCGGCGCGGATCAGGGCGTCGTGGTGCAGCGGGAAGCGCAGCGTGTAGAGGCGCAGCTCATCGGGTTTGCGCTCGCCACCGGCGTTGACCAGGCCGAACACGCCGCGGTCGAACCAGCCGTTGGCCTGCGCCACCTCCACTGCGATCTGGCGCTGGCGGTCGCTGAAGCGCGACAGCGCATCGCTCCATTCGCGCGTGGCCCAGGCGGCACGCCCGATCCGGAACAGTGCCATCGCGCGCTGCATCGCCGGGTCCGCCGCCACCGCGGCTTTCTCCGCGGCGCTGCCGCCGTGCTCCAGCGGGCACAGCGCATAGGGCTGGTCGATGCGGTCCGCGGCCAGGAAACCGTGGAAATCGGCATCGCGTGCAGCGGCAGCGTACAGCGGGCGCGCGCCGGCGCGGTCGCCGGTGAGCTCGCGCAGGCGCGCGGCGAAGTAGGTCCAGCGCGACTGACTGCTCTGCGCCGGCGGCATGCGTTCGATCGCCGCCAGCGCCGCGCGCCAGTCCGATCGCGACATCGCCTCGCGCACGCGCCATTCGTGCAGGCGTTCGTCATAGGCCGCATCGGGCACCGCGGCCAGGCGCCGCGCGCCGCCATCGTGGTAGGACGCCACCGTCCACAGCGCGACCTGGTACAGCACGCGGCTGCGATCGGCATCGGTGAACTGCAGCGCCTGCGCCACCTGCGGCAGCAGCGCTTCGGCCGCGTCGGGGTTGGAGCGTGCGAGGGTCGCCAGGCCGTGCGATGCCGCGAGCCGGCTGCGCGCGGTCTTCGGCCATGCGGTGGCACTGCCGTCGGCAGCGCCCAGGTAGGCGGCATAGGCCTCGGCCTGGCGGCGGGCATCGGCCGGCAGCCCGCGGGCCGCACTGCGCACCACGCCGGGCTGGCCCTCGGCGATCGCGGCCTCGATGCGTGCCCAGCGCAGCGCATCGTCCAGGCCGCCGCGCGCGGCCAGCGCCTCGAACACGGGATCGCAGGCATCGGGCTGCGAGCGCCCGGCCTTGCGCCACAGGTCCTGCACTTCGGCGGTCCACTTGGCATCCGCGGCGCCGGTACGCAGCCGCGCCTCGAGCGCATTGCAGGCCAGGGTGGCGGAGCCGGTGCCCGGTTCCCAGGCGGCGCGGAACCCCGCCCAGTCCTTGCGGCGCGCCAGTTCGCCCAGCCAGGCAGCGCGGAAGGTGGACGCCACGGCCTGGCCGCGATGACGGTCCAGGAAGTCCAGCGCCTGCGCCTGGGTCAGGGTGGCGCGGTCACGGTTCAGGCGCGCATGCGCGATCCAGCCCTGCAGCGGGTGGTCCGCTCGCAGCGGCGGGATCGGCTGGCCGATCTCGGCGGCCGTGAGCGCGCGCCGCGCGAGCTCGTCGTCGGGAAGCGCCTGCGCCCGCGCCTGCGGGAGCAGGGCGGCTGGCAGCGCGAGCACCGCGCTCAGTAGGATGGCGAGCTTTCCTGGCGTCATGCAGGCAACCATGGCGAATGGGTCGGCCGCCCATCTTGAAGGAATCGACGTGATCGAAGGGTTCTGGATGTTTCCGCTGCTGGGCATCGTGGTCGGCGTCTCGGCCGGCCTGCTGGGCATTGGCGGCGGCCTGGTGCTGGTGGCGGCGCTGGCCTGGCTGCTGCCGTTGCACGGCGTGCCCGCGGACATGGCGATGCACGCGGCGCTGGCCAGCTCGATGGCCAGCATCGTGTTCACCGCGCTGTCCTCGGCGCGCGCGCACCACCGCCGCGGCGGCGTGCTGTGGCCCACCGTGTGGTGGATGCTGCCCGGCCTGCTGGTGGGCGGCTGGCTGGGCAGCCGGTTCGCGGTGGGGATCGACGGCATCGTGCTGCGCTGGATCGTCGCCGCGTACTGCCTGCTCGCCGGCGCGCAGATGGCCTTTGGCCGCACCCGCCCGGACGGAGGCAGTGACGTGGTGCCCACGGGCTTGCCGATGACCGCGGCGGGCAGCGGCATCGGCGCGCTGTCGGCGGTGGTCGGTATCGGCGGCGGCAGCATGACCGTGCCGCTGCTGGTGTGGCGCGGCGTGCGCCCGGTGCGCGCGGTCGGCACCTCGTCCGCCTGTGGCGTGGCGATCGCCATCGGCAGCGTGCTGGGCTACGCCCTGAATGCGCCGCCGGGCGGGCTGCCCGAAGGCGCGATCGGCTATGTCTACCTTCCCGCCGCGATCGGCGTCGCCCTGACCTCGGTGCTGGCCGCGCCCTGGGGCACTCGCCTGGCGCACGCGATCAGCGGCCCGGCGCTCAAGCGGGTGTTCGCGGTGTTCCTCGTGGCCGTGGGGCTGAGCCTCGTCTTGGGCGGTTGAGCCGACCAAGGGTCGACCCTAGGGCTTGCCGACGTTTTACGTTTTGTTTACAAGTGGGCTGCCGACGGCACGGGGGCAACGGGTCGGCGCCAACGCCACCAGGAGAGATCCATGGCCATCCCCCAGCCTCGCCTGCTCGCGGTCGCCATCTGCGCCGCGTTGCCCCTGCTCCTTCCGGTCGCCGCCTCCGCGCAGGACGCCGACGCCACCACCCTCGATTCAGTCACCGTCACCGGTTCGCGCATCAGGCAGTCCGAGCTTGAAACCCACGTGCCGGTGCAGGTCCTCACCCGCGAGGACATCGACCGCACCGGCCTGAGGTCGGTAGCCGACATCGTCCAGAACCTGACCGCCAGCGGCGCCGGGCTCAACACCAAGTTCAACTCCAGCGGCAACTTCGGCTTCCCGCCTGATGGCGGCGGCGTGGGCGCGGGCGCGGCCACGGTCGACCTGCGGCACCTGGGTCCCAAGCGCGTGCTGGTGCTGGTGGACGGCATCCGCTGGGTCAACGAATCGTCGGGTTCGGGCGTGGGTTCCGCCGTCGACCTCAACACCATCCCGCTGGCGCTGGTCGAACGCATCGAAGTGCTCGAAGACGGCGCCTCGTCGATCTACGGCTCCGATGCCATCGCCGGCGTGGTCAACATCATCACCCGCAAGAACGTGCAGGGCGGCGACATCGAACTGCACTACGGCACCTACGACGACCTCGGCGGCGACACCTGGGGCGCCGACATGGGCTACGGCGGCGGCACCGACCGTTTGCAGTGGTTCGTGGGCGCGTCGTACTTCAAGCAGGAGGAAGTGTCGTCGCTCGAGTACGGGCCGGCCAGCGTGCCGGTGCCCGGCACCGGGCTCGCCAACGGCAGTTCGGCGACGCCGCAGGGCCGCTTCATCTTCCTGGATCCCAACACCGGCACCACGCACGACATCACCACGAACACCGGCGTCACCGACCCGGCGTTCATCCCGGGCCAAGGCTGTGAGCGGACCGACGATTTCCACTGCTTCGCGCGTGCCGACCGCTTCAACTTCGCTCCCTACAACCTGTTGCTGACGCCATCCGAACGCAAGACCGTGTTCGCCTCGGCGCGCTTCGCCTTCAGCGACAACGTCGGCGGTTACATCCGCGCGCTGTACAACGATCGGCAGTCGGCCAACCAGGCCGCGCCCGAACCCTTCTTCCTCGGCACCGACGCCGGCGTCTACAACGAATGGGCCGAGAGCCGGCTGGTGATTTCAGCGGCCAACCCCTACAACCCCTTCGGCTTCGACCTCACCACGATGGGCGCCAACCCGAACCTGTTCCTGCTTGGCCGCCGCCCGGTCGAGGGCGGGCCGCGCCGCTACGAGCAGGACGTCGAGACCTGGTACGTGGCCGCGGGCCTGGATGGCGGCTTCGACTTCCGCGACAACCCCTGGAGCTGGGACGTCAACCTGGTCCGCAGCGAGAGCAGCGCCGAGCAGACCAACTACGGCAGCTACAACCTGCGCCGCATCAACGAGGCCCTGGGCGACCCCGCCGCCTGCGCCGCCATCGCCGGCTGCGTGCCGCTCAACGTGTTCGGCGGCGCCGGCACCATCACTCCGGAGATGCTCGGCTTCATCCAGCCGGTGGTGCGCGACGAGAGCGAGAACAACCTGACCCTGGCCTCGGCCAACATCACCGGCGCGATCGCCCAGCTGCCCGCCGGCCCGCTGGGCTTTGCCGCCGGCTACGAGTACCGCAAGTACGAAGGCCGCTACCAGCCCGACCCGATCACCGTCGCCGGTGAATACAACGGCGTGCCCTCCGGTCCCACCGCCGGCGACTACAACGTCAACGAGATCTACGCGGAGGTCGCGATCCCGCTGATGTCCAACCCCGAGCGCGGCAGCGCGCTCGACATGAGCCTGGCCGGCCGCTACTCCGACTACTCCACCTTCGGTGGCGAAAGCACCGGCAAGCTCGGCCTGCGCTGGCAGGTGGCGGAAGAGTTCGTGCTGCGCGGCTCGTTCGCACAGGGCTTCCGCGCGCCGTCCATCGGCGAGCTCTACGGCACGCTGGCGCGCTTCGACGCCACCCTGGTCGATCCCTGCTCGGGCGCGGCCAACGCCGTGCGCCCGGAGTGCGTGGCCCAGGGCGTGCCGCCGGACTACGTGCAGACCAACTCGCAGATCTCGGTGGTGACCTCGGGCAACGCCGACCTGCAGCCCGAGACCAGCCGCAGCCTGATGCTGGGTGCGGTGTGGAGCCCCTTGTTCGCGTCCAACGCCACATGGTCCGAGCGCATGGATCTCGGCCTGACCTTCTACAAGCACACCATCGAGGACGCCATCCAGGCACCCGATGCCCAGGCCATCCTCAACCGCTGCGTGTTCGACGCCGATCCCTTCTCCTGCGCGTCGTACGACCGCAGCGAACGCGGCCAGATCATCCGCTTCGACGACATCCTCGACAACCTCGGCACCATCCGCACCGACGGCTGGGACCTGAGCATGGGTTGGCTGCTGCCCGAGCAGGGCTGGGGCCAGCTGCGCTTCGATGCGAAGGCCACCTTCGTGGGCAAGTACGAGCTGATCAACGAGTCGGGCCAGGCCGAGCCGCGGGCGCCCGGCGTCCAGATCAACAACAGCGCGATCCCCGAGTGGAGCTCGACGCTGGCCACGCAGTGGACCAGGGGCCCCTGGGCCGTGGCCTGGACGATGCGCTACATCGACGAGCTCCGCGAGTCCTGCGGCGGTGCCATCGGCTTCGACATCTGCGACGACAGCGACAACGACGTCAACAGGCTCGATGACATCACCTACCACGACCTGCAGCTGTCCTGGAACAGCGATGCATGGATGCGCGGAATGCGGGTGTCGCTGGGCGTGAACAACCTGACGGGGGAGGATCCGCCGATCTGCCTGAGCTGCTCGCTCAACGGCTATGACGCGTCCACCTACGACCTGCCGGGGCGGTTCTTCTACGCGCGCGTGGGCGTCAAGTTCTGAGCAAAAACGGCGCCAGGCCGACCCGGGCCTGGCGCTTCCCCGGGCGCCCGCTTTCTAGCCGAGGATGCCCGGGTTCAGCTGCCACAGCCGGGCTGGGGACAGCAGCCAGCGTCAGGCCTTACTCACCCTGGGGTGCACCGGTCATCAGCGCCTTCATCAGCTTCTCTTCGCTCAGGTGCGCGTCCAGGCCAGCGATGGCCGCCGTCACCGAGGGGTCCGCCATCAGCCCGCCCACCGCGGTGGCTCCCAAGGTCTCGAACGCACTCTTGTACCCGGCCATGCCCTCGTTGATGATCGCCTCGCGCGACTCGCCCGCGCACTTGTCGGCAATCAGCTTCTCGAATACCGAAGCGCTGTTCTTCGAGATCTCAAGCCAGGATTCGGGCGTCAGCTGCGCGATGTCAGCCACCTCCGGGTGACTGGCAACGGCGCCAAAGATCCACCGCACCAGCGCGGTCTTGTCCTCCGCCGTCACGGATGCCACCAGGCACTGCGACAGGCGATCGGAATACTCCCCGGCGTTCGCGAAATTGCTCGCGAGCAGCAGGACGATGATGGAAACAGGCTTTGCGAAATGCATGGACTTCCCCTGGATGGCCTGCCGCTGTGGTCAGGCCGCGTTGCGACGCGGTGTGGATGGTACTTCGTGGAGGCGGCTAGAACGACCGCCCGTCCACCTGCACCTTCGTCAGCGCCGCGAGGTCCACGCCTTCCAGGCAGCGCACGTTGACCGCGGCCGTGGCCACGCCCTTGCCGTCCTCCCCGAACCCGAAGGGCGCGCAGCCGCAGGTCCGGCAGAAGTGATGCTTGATGACGTGCCTGTTGAACGTATACGTGCCGAGCTCGGCTTCTCCGGAGTTCAGCGTCAGCGCCGAGCGCGACAGGAACCACAGCAGGTAACCCTTGCGGCTGCAGTGCGAACAGTTGCACTCCATCGCGTCGTCAAGCGTGCCTTCCACTTCGAACGCCACCCGGCCGCAGTGGCAGCTGCCTTTGTACTTCATCGTCGCAGTACTCCGGGCTAGTGTGCAGTGACAAGAATGACGGCAAGGGCGGCCACGAGACAACCCAACCCGAGCACGAACGAAGCGATCCGTGGGCCTGTCCTTGCCGCCGGATCGCGGGCCAGTGACCAGCCCATCACCAGCATGTGTAGAGCACCTTTTGTCCCGCGTGCAGCCCGTCGTTTGAGTAACGAGGGAATACACGAAGCCCAATATCCTTTGCCCAAGGCGGACCGGGCGAGTGCGAATCCGATCTCGGCTCGTCCCGCGTAGCCTCAACGGTCGGTAGGCGATTGGCGTCGGAAAGCATCTTCACGAGTGCGATTGGCTCCATGCGCGCCTGGCACCCAAGTCAAGCCGCGCCACCCGACAGCCGGCTCCATGACTGGCGAAGCCCCGCCAGGTGCACGATACCCAAGAGCAGGCAGATTGATGAGCTCACAACCCAGAACGTCATGCTGTTGCCGGGAAAGTACGCCATGACCGGTACGAAGGCGACGCCGCGAAGAATGTAGACAGCTGTGATCGCCGACAGAACCGTACGCAGCAACGGCAGCTTGCGGATCAGGCCTGCTCCAGAGAGCGCGTAGGCGCTCCACACGGTGAGGACGCTGGCAATGACCAAAGTGGCGACGGTGGGATACCAATGACCGGAAAGATGCAGCTGCGCCATCTGCTCTCCCGCCCCCAATAGACGAAACAGCGGAGCGCCCACCACCAGGCACGCTAGATGCATCAGCGCCGCGAACCCGCTGAGGGCGGCGCCGACTGCCAGAAGCTTGTTGGTTGAACTGGCCATGTAGCTCCTTGGCGGCCCAAGGAGGGGCCGCTAGCCGAAAGCAGGCTGAGTATGGCGCCCAATGCTTCAGTCGGTTGACTTTGGCGTCGCGAATGGCCACGACCTTATCCGCAACTACGTCCTCAAGCGGAGGCGAAGGCGCCGCCAGCGCGGTGATGGTGCGGGCGAGGTCGTAGGCCAGCTCCACACCCTCGCCGACATGGAAGGCCTCGCCCGACCAGAAGGCCTGGATGGTCTCGGCAGTCCACCCGCCGCAGTGCCGGGCATGCATCTCGACCGGGCTGTGCAACTGCAGGCGCGGGTCGGCCAACCGGGGCAGCAGGGCCCGCTCGACGTTCACCGCGATCCCCTCGTTGAGCCACACCGGCAGGGACAGGTGGGTCAACAGGGCATGCGTCAACTCGTGCACCACCACCGGCTCCAGGTCATCCAGCGCGTCGTGCCAGCTGGCAAAGTGGCCGTAGCCGGCATTGAGGAACACGCCGCTGGACATCGCGTACTCGCCGCCGTCGTCGTGGTAGTGCGACAGGTAGTCGTAGTAGCTGTCCTGCGAGGCGAACACGATCACTACATAGGGGCCGTAGCCCCCGTCCGCAGCCAGTGCTCCCAGCCTGCCGCGAACGGCGCGCAATGCCTGCTCGCAGCTGCGCAGCACCAGGGCTGCCGTGCGTTCCGGCAGGGAGGACAGCAACAGGAAATTCGCGCTGTGCGTGTTCGCGTAGTCCGCGTCGGTCAGGTCTCGCCCCAGCGCGTCCAGCCATTGCCGTGCCGACGGGGTGTACCAGGCGTGTAGTTCTGGACCCCTGCTTCTGCTGCCCTGTCACCTGGCATCGGTTCCGCTTGAATCATCCCTGACATCTTCTCTGCTCGAACTCGGGGTGTTGCACTTCGCGTGTTAATTCACCCCCCCCCTCATCTCTAGGTGTGAAGTGAAGGATGATGCGGCTTCTAAAAACTGCAGGGTCGCGAGGTAACGGCAGCGGCGATGATTTTATGATGGCAGCCTCGATTGAGGCCCTAAGTCTTTCTGGCGCACATGGCGATTTGACGTGAATTGACATAACGTCCCCTGTTTCAGCAAGTTCAATCGAAGCAGTGCAGCCAGTGCTGCCTGTCTCCTCGATTGGTGGGCGGATCCAATTGCCCTCTATCGCCATCATGATCTGCCTGGGCCAAGGCTGCGCCATTTCCTCGCCTTGGATTCCTCTCTCCGCACGTATGGCTGCGAGGCGCCGTTCCGCGTCTCTCTTTTGTACTAGTGCGTCAATCCGGGCTTGTCTGATTTGTTCTAGAAGCTGCGCGCGCTCGTGCAGCAGTGCCTCGTCTGTCTTGATGCTTGCTGGCGCGGCGCCATCCTTTTGGCTGGCGATTGACGTGCCGCAGATAAGCAAGAGCCCAAGTGCGAGAAAAGTGATTGCGGGTTTCACAGTTGCGAGTCTCTGGAATGAGGCCCAACGCTTGAGCTAAGCCGACCTGCATAGCGGAGCCGGCAACATGGCAAGCTTTACCCGCCATGTTGTTGGTGTAGCGAAGCAGGTTCGGCTTGAACGAATTGTTAGGCCTTTGGCCAGAGAGCCATATCGGCGCCAACGATAAGCGTGATGACGGCTGATGAAACCGCATAGCAGAGCAACTGGTCCAGCACCCGTAGCTCTAGCTTACGGCTTGCCAGTACAACCAGCGTGAGGAGGACGCCCACAACTGCCACTGGAAGCGTCCAAGTACCCAGACCGAGTAGTTGGCTAACTTTTGCTTCGTCATTCGGGTTGAAGGCACCAATTCCGGCCGCTAGCAGGCGCATGAAGAATGCGATGTATAGGAGCGCGAAGCCGAGCGGGGCGCTACGTTGTTTTACTAACCAGAACCCACCTAAGCCTTGGGCTAGGGTAAGGATGGGGCCGGCAGCCACGATAAGCACCTGATCATTAAGGCTGACCGCACCTTTCGGCGATACCGAATTAAGCGTTGCGACCATTTCGTGTCCGAGCGCGATGCCGGTAGCCCAATGCGCGAGTTCATGGACGAGGAAGCTTGCAATGCCGGTGACGAACAACAGCGCATAGAAACGGGCGGGAAAGACTGCCTTCGAGTTGGCCACAAGGATCTCCTAAAAGGCCTAACGCCAAATTCAACGGCTTGTCCGCTGAAATGATTTGTTAAGTCTCGATCGAGTTCAGAGCCATCGCCTGGCTTCCACAATGACGGTTTTCAGTCTCTTCTGCAGCGCCCTGTGACGCCGGTAGCAAAGGTATAGCGTTTCACTTGCCGGATTGGAAAGCCCATGAACTTTGATTTGCTCGGGCTTGTTGAACGCCTCAACCGCAAAGGCCGGTAACACTGTAAAACCCATCCCCATACTGACCGGTTCCAAAATCAATCCGATCTGGTTTGAGAATCCCCTTTTAGGAAACAGGTTGCTGTGCTGGAATTCCGGATAGTTGGCGCCAAGCAACAGGTTGGCGTGATGACTTCCGTCAGGGTGGTCAATAAAGCCTAGGGCCATCAAGGTTTTCCAATCCGGGTCTTCGACCATCGAAGGCGTCACCAACAATAGCGACTCTTCCGCAACAGGAGTGCAACTGACGTCCGGCAGGGCGGATTTCGACGTCATGAATCCGATATCCATGGTGGATTCAGCGATTGCGCTCTCTACGTCGGAATTGGGTGCAAAGCGATAATCGATAATGAGTTTTGGGTGCCTGCTCTGCAACGCCAATAAATGTGGGTATAGCTTGAGCCCAACGCTCCCCGGAGACATCACCCGAACCACTCCTTCATAAGGAGGATCTTCTCCGACTTTTTGCTCGAGATTCGCCAATGCCAATAGAATGTCCTGAGCTTCGGCGTACAGCCTTCCGCCTGCATCCGAGAGCAAGAATTTCTTGCCCTCCCTTACGAGCAACTCGGTGCCGAGTTGCTCTTCCAACTTGCGCACATGCTGACTCACCCCCGACTGCGTCATATGCAGGCGCTCGGCCGTGCGGGTGAAATGACCAATTTCAACGAGGGCACAAAAGCTGCGTAACCAGACAGTATTTATCATTACGGTAGATGATCACCCTGACGTCAAATGATAATTTCACATAATTGTAGGTGCTGGGTAACCTATTCTCAATGTTAGGAGAGGAGGACACGCAATGAGCAACGTTTACCCAAGAAATTTCTCACATATCGGTATTTCCGTACCGGACCTTGGGCAGGCCGTCCAGTTCTACACAGAGGTAATGGGCTGGTATCTGATCATGGAACCAACTGAGATCGAAGAGGACGACAGCGCAATCGGAGAGATGTGCACGGAAGTCTTCGGAGCAGGGTGGGGAAGCTTCCGAATCGCTCATCTATCCACCGGTGACCGGATTGGTGTGGAGCTGTTTCAGTTCAAGAATCAAACAAACCCGGCAGACAATTTTGAATACTGGAAAACTGGCGTCTTCCACTTCTGCGTGCAAGACCCAAATGTTGAAGAGCTCGCCGAGCGTATTGTGGCTGCTGGTGGTAAACGGCGCATGGAGAAACCGCGCTACTACTATCCGGGCAAGAAACCCTACCGCATGATTTATATGGAAGATCCATTCGGAAACATCGTAGAGATCTACAGCCATAGCTATGAGCTTGTATATAGCGAGGGAGCCTATTGAGCCATTGGCAAGTGGAGTTCCAGCGGGCGCTCGAAGTTGGGAAGCCCGCTGGATTTAACGCTTGAGTTAAGCCGAATTGCAGCGCGTAGCCGGACACATGGCAAGCTCTTTCTGCCATGTGGCTGGCGTAGCGATGCAATTTCGGCTTGAACGCATTGTTAAGCGGCGGTTGTTCGTCGCCAGATTTCCGGACTGCGGAAGGAATACCGCCACAACGCCAGCAAGAGTGGAGCAGTGACCAGTGTGCCGATAGCGGCGCCGAAGACGACCCCTGCCGTGTGCTGCACTCCAACGAAGAACGGTCTGGCCACGTAGTAGCCCATGACCAGAAGAAGCGCAAAGAAGAGAGTGGTCCACAGATGACGGTGGCCGATTGGGCGGCTGCGCAAGTGGCCCCATAGACCGAGCAACCCAACGATCCCGAGAAGCAGTGACACAAAGCCTTGTGTATCCACAGGGGCCGAGAATGAAGACGCGACCAGATTGGCGGCGAAGAACCAAAAGTAGTACCACCATCCAATGTGCTTTGAGGCCATGTCCGCGCCTAACGCCAGAACTAAGCCGTGCTGCGAAGCGGCAGGGACTTCCTTCGATAAAGTGGACACCCGTTGGTTAGGTGCATTGGGCTTCGAACGCAGATGGCGTCTGGTATCCAAGGGATGAGTGTAGGCGCTGGTTATTGTAGAAGTCGACATAGCCGGCCACGGCGCGGTGCAGCTCGTGGTCGGTGGCGAACCGACAGCGGTGATACATGTCCGACTTCATCGACTTGTTCCAGGATTCCATGTGAGCGTTGTCGTTCATTCGTCGTGGCCGGTTCACGCTCTGCAAGACGCCGGCGTTGCCAGGACTTGCCGGAACTGCGCCGCCAGGAACTCGGCACCGCGATCGCTGTGGAAGATCGTTCCCGCATCCGGCTGCCGGCCACGTAGCGCGAATCGCAGTGCCCGCGCTGTCAATGCCGCAGTGCGTTCGGCGCATCAGTTTGCAGCCGGTTCAGCCTCATCTGGAGGAGGCGGCGACAAGTGGAAATGCAGCCTTGTCAACAGGCGATCGCATACCGGCGGGTCGCGGTTGCTCAGGCACACCACGGTCATGTTGTTGGACGGATATACCGACAGCGCCGCACTGTTGCCCCGCGCACCACCACCATGGCCCCAATGTGGAAATTCAGTCGGCCCCGAAGAGATGAAGCCATAGCCGTACCAGTCCGTTTGCTGCTTGATCGCCTCCGTCAACATCGGCAGCGAGATCAGAGCGCCTGCCTTGAGCGCCTTTACGAATCGGATCTCGTCGTCGGCAGTAGAGACGCCGCCACCCGCAGGCGAGCCCCGCCACGGCAATTGATCGGCGCTCGGTATCAACGTTCCGTTATCGTCCTGCGTGTAGCCGCGTGCGACATCGGCCATATGCTCCAGAGTCGGGAAGCTAGTTGCTGTCATCCCGGCGGGACCGAAGACATGCTCGGAGACATAATCATAGTAGCTCTGCCCGCTGACTTTCTCGACCAGCGCGCCGAGCAGTACGAAACCGTAGTTCGAATACTCGAATTTTGATCCCGGCGGAAATGCCGGAGCACGGTCGCCGTTGAGCTTGGTCAGATCGTCTATGGTGCGCACCCAGGCGCGGTTCGGCCCCTCATCCGATTGCAAGACGCCAATGTCTCCGGTGCCGCCTTGATGCGAGAGCAGCTCCCGGATCGTGACCTTCGCCATCTCCTCGTTGGGATAGTCGGTCAAGTACTTTCCGATGGGATCGTCGAAGCCAACCTTCCCCGCCTCTATTAGCTGCAGCACCGACACGGCGGTGAACATCTTGCCCTGGGACGCGAACAGGAATGGCGTTTCGAGTCGTACCGGCGTGTTGTTCTCCCGGTCAGCGAGTCCGAAATGCTTACCGTATAGCCGCTTTCCGTTCTGCTCTACGACCAGCACACCCGAGAAGCGATCGGCCGCCGCCATTCGCGTGGCGAACGCGTCAAATGCCTTCAGTGCTTGCCTGCGGCATACGCTGCGGCTCTTGCATGACGTAGTCGAGGAGGGGAGATCCCGGTTTATCGACCTTAACCGTGATCCGCACATAGGCGGGAAAGTTTCGCTCCTGTGCCAGCGCAACGAAAACCGTTGGCTCGCTAATTTCAACCTGGACCACCTCCAGCCCGCCGGTCTCTTCGCGACTATCAAGTAGATAGTCGATGTTGTGATCGGCCTTGCCGAAGCGTCGCTCATTGAATGCGTTCATAGCTGCTTTGTCGCTGCTGTTAAAGACAGCCAACCACTCGTCGAATGCCGTCTCGGCAGGCGGCTTGGCGGCGGCCGACGCCGCCAGAAGCAGCATCGCTGCCGTACTTAAAGGGACTAGCCTCATCCAGTAATTCCTCTCGTGTTGGTGCAGCCGAATCTGATGCTGTCGGAGAGCGGGAAGAACAGCACACCGAAAGCCGCGAACTCGGGTGTGGGCCCTAACGCCTTATGTCTTGAGTTTCCCCTACCGTAGGTGCCGAGAGCCCGACGTGCGCGCCCGATAACGCCTCGGTGTCAGACCACCGTAATTCAGCAGGGGCCGCACGCCGGATCTCGCGCCCTGCGCCCGAACAGTTGATCGAGGTTTCCCTCGAACTGATAAGCGTGGGCCTCAGGCGCGATGCTCTCGGCCAACCAACTGTAGCGGAGAACCGAGATGACGGCAGCGGGGATCGATGTATGCAAGGCCAGTCTGGATCTGGCCGTGGACGGGAAGCCAAGTGTGGTTGGATTCACCAACAACCGTGCCGGCATTGCCAAGCTGGTCAAGCGCCTGCGGGCACTCGGGGCCACGCGGATCGTGGTCGAAGCCACCGGCGGCTACGAAGAGCCACTGCTCGAGGCATGCTGCGATGCGGCCTGTGGATCGCCCGGGTCAACCCGCGAGGCTCGCGCCTTTGCCAATGCCGCCGGCGAGCTGGCCAAGACCGACGACATCGACGCCCGTATCCTGGCGCTCATGGCCCGACTGTTCGCCGACCGCCTGCGGCCCTACGTCGCACCGCCGCCCTGGCAGCGCGAGCTGCGCGATTGGCTGCGCCGCCGCGGCCAGGTGGTGGCCCTGCTCCAGGCCCAGAAGCAGCAGGCGGCGATGGCGCCTGCTTCCGTCCGCAAGCTTGCAGCCCGCACCATTGCCGCCCTGATCTGGGAGCTTGCCGCGGTCGAGAAGACGATGAAGGCCCTGATCAACGAACACTCCACCCCGGCGTTGCGATCAAGCAAGGGTTTGGGGCCCGTGTTCCAGGCCACCGTCCTCGCGCTGCTGCCCGAGCTTGGACACCTCGACCGCAGACAGATCGCCAAGCTCACCGGAGTTGCCCCGATGAACCGCGACTGCGGACAAGGCCAAGGCAAACGACGGATCCGTGGCGGTCGTGCCCCCGTTCGTGTTGCGCTCTATATGGCCACGCTCTCGGCCGTGCGTTGGGATCCCACGATGAAGGCGCACTACCAGCAGCTTCGGGCGCGCGGGAAGCTGGGCAAGGTGGCTCTGGTGGCGTGCATGCGCAAGCTGCTTGGGATCATCAATGCCAGGCGGCGTGACGAGCTGCGGGCCGAGGGCCTGGCACTGGCTTGAACGGCACGTTTCAAGACAGTTGCTGAATTAAGCCGCGCCGCGAAGCGGCGTCGGCTTGAATGAATTGTTAGGGCGCACTTCTAGCACCCTTTGAGTCATGCAAACAACACCAAGGCGAGCGGGAACAGCAGACTGAGCACGATGGCTGACAAGGCAAGAATTGCAGGCGTTGGAGATTGGCGAAAATTGTGGCCGGCCAATGTAGAAGAGGCCACAAAACCAAGAATGCCGATAAGGATCAGCAGATAGCCACGATCACGTGCTTTAGCAATTGCTTCAGCCGGAACTTGCGGTACGTAAGTGACGACCAAAGCGGACGCGCCCGCAAAGAAGGTCAGGGGCGAGGCAACGGCAAGTGCAACAGATGCGTAAGCCAGAGTGAACTTCATGTGCGCCCTAACGCCTGAGTTAAGCCGTGCCGCGAAGCGGCATCGGCTTGAATGATTTGTTAGCGCTCAGAAATTGCCAGACTAAGTGCGACAAATCCAGCGCCCCGAAAAGGAGAGGTGAGCTGGCAGACTGGAA
>NZ_JBSVRQ010000005.1:0-39440 GCF_054072735.1 Luteimonas sp. A649
TCCGCCGCCAGGCGGATGCCGGGGGACATGAGCCGCGAAGGCCTCCCGGCCGCGGCGGGGCCCTCCAGGAAGAACCTGTTCTCGGCCCGGAGCGCTTGAAATCGCCACCGCCGCTCGCATATCGAAGGGCTCTCTGATCATGTTCTTGAGACCCGATGACCACCGCCACCGAAACCCGCAAATTCGAAGCCGAAGTCGCCCAGGTCCTGCACCTGGTGACGCATTCGCTGTACTCGCACAAGGAAATCTTCCTGCGCGAGCTGATCTCCAACGCCTCCGACGCCTGCGACAAGCTGCGCTTCGAGTCCATCGCCCAGCCGGACCTGCTGGCCGGCGACGCTGAGCTGCGGATCGACGTCAGCTGGGACAAGGCCGCCCACACCATCACCATCCGCGATACCGGCATCGGCATGGACCGCGACGAGGTGGTGGCCAACATCGGCAGCATCGCCAGCTCCGGCACCCGCCGCTTCCTCGAGGCCATGGGCAGCGAGCAGAAGGCCGACGCGCGACTGATCGGCCAGTTCGGCGTGGGCTTCTACTCCGCCTTCGTGGTCGCCGATCGCGTGACCGTGCTGACCCGCCGCGCCGGCGCCGCGCCGGAGGCCGGCGTGAAGTGGGAGAGCGACGGGCGTGGCGAGTACACGCTGGAGAACGTCGAGCTGCCCGAGCGCGGCACCACCGTGGTGCTGCACCTGAAGGCCGACGAGGACGAGTTCCTCGAGCCCTGGCGCCTGCGCTCGCTGATCCACAAGTACTCCGACCACGTCGCCTTCCCGATCCGAATGCCGAAGGACGCGGCGGTGGACGACGAGGGTTCGGACGCGGACAACGGGAGCGATGGCGACGACGGCGCGGCCAAGGCGGACGCCGCACCCGAGTGGGAGGCCGTCAACGACGCCTCCGCGCTGTGGACCCGCCCGAAGTCGGACATCAGCGACGAGGAATACCAGAACTTCTACAAGTCGCTGGGCCACGACTTCAACGATGCCGCCGCCTGGACGCACAACCGCGTCGAAGGCAGCCAGAGCTTCACCACCCTGCTGTACCTGCCGGCGCAGCCGCCCTTCGACCTGATGATGGGCGGCCGCGACGAGCGCAAGGGCCTGAAGCTCTACATCAAGCGCGTCTTCATCATGGACGCAGCCGAAGAGCTGCTGCCCAACTACCTGCGCTTCGTGCGCGGCGTGGTCGATGCCGACGATCTTCCGCTCAACGTCAGCCGCGAGATCCTGCAGCACAACCGCCAGCTCGAGCGCATCAAGGGCGCCTGCGTGAAGCGCGTGCTTGATCTCATCGAGAAGCTGTCGCGCGACGAACCCGAAAAGTACGCAGCCTTCCTCAAGGCCTTCGGCAACACGCTGAAGGAAGGCATCGTCGAAGACGCCACCAACCGCGAGCGCATCGCCAAGCTGCTGCGCTTCGCCTCCACCAAGGGCGATGGCGAGCAGAAGACCGTGTCGCTCGATGACTACGTCGGCCGCATGCAGCCGGGCCAGGATGCGATCTGGTACGTCACCGCCGACGGTTACCGCGCCGCCGCCGGCAGCCCGCAGCTGGAAGCCTTCCGCGCCAAGGACATCGAAGTGCTGCTGATGTCCGACCGCATCGACGAATGGATGCTGGGCCAGTTCCGCGAGTACGCCGGCAAGCCGCTGCGCCACGTCGCCAAGGGCGAGCTGCCGATGGACGAAGCGGAGAAGCAGAAGCTCGAAGACGCCACCGGCGCCGCCGCGCCGCTGCTGGAGCGGATCAAGGGCCTGCTGGACGGGCGCGTGGAGGATGTGCGGGTGTCGGCGCGCCTGACCGATTCGCCGTCCTGCCTTGCGATGTCGGAGTGGGAGATGGCCCCGCACCTCGCGCACCTGCTGCGCGAGGCCGGCCAGGACGTGCCGGAGAACAAGCCCACGCTTGAGATCAATCCGCAGCACGCGCTGGTCCGCAAGCTGCAGGGCGAGGCCGATGACGCCCGCGCCACCGACCTGGCCACCCTGCTGCTGGAGCAGGCCGAACTCTCGGCCGGTGCACCCTTGGCGGACCCGGCCGCGTTCGTGCAGCGCATGAACCGGCTGCTTGCAGGCTGAGCCACCGTGCACGCCGCGTGCCTCCACGGGGCGTGCACAAACCCCACTGCGCGTTGCGTGCAGGTGCGAACACCTGTGCGATTCCACGCGGCTTTCATGGCCGAACCCCGAAAGTGGCTGCACTTTCGAACGAGGTTCCCCATGAATACCGAGAAGAAGATCCAGCACACCCTCAACGACCTGATCGAGATCGCACGCGACGGCGCCGAGTTCTACACCGAGGCCGCCGGCAAGGTGGACAACACCGAGCTGTCCTCGCTGTTCAGCCAGATGGCCGGGCACAAGCGCGAGATCGTCACCGGACTCAGCGCCGACGTGGCCGCGGCCGGCGGCAATCCCGCCGACCACGGCACCATGGTCGGCACCATGCAGCAGGCCTACGGCAAGGTGCGCGCCGCGCTGGGCGACACCAACTACGCCTACGTCGCGCAGCTGGAAGAGGTCGAAGACCGCCTGCTGAACGCGTTCAAGGACACCGTGGCTGATGCCGATACGCCGGCCACCGCCCGCGCAGCCGCGCAGAAGCACATGCCGCGCGTGCAGGAATGCCACGACATCATGCGCAACCGAAAGCTTGCGATGAAGGACGCGCGCTAAGGCTCGCAGCGGCAGGACGCCGCCATGGACCCGGCCCCGGTTATTCCGGGGCTCTTTTTTTGCCTGTCAGGCCGTCGCTGCGGCCCTGCCGCCGGACGGCCGCCAGCCGAGCAGGCGCGCCGGCAGCGTCAGCACCGCATACAGGAACGCGAACAGCGCGGCGAAGGTGATGCCGACCAGGCGGAACGGCAGCAGCACCAGCCACGCGAGCGGCCAGAGCACCAGGGCCAGCAGCGCCAGTGGCCAGCACAGCACGAACAGCAGGCACCACAGCAGCAGGATGGTCAGGGTTTTCATGGTCGGTCCTCGCAAGGGATCCCGCGCCATACGCGCGACAGCCACCAAGGTGCCGCCGGTGCCCTCCGCCGGCAAGCGGAATGCGACGAAACGCCGGATACTGCGACGGATGCCCGGCGCGCACGCCGCACCGGCTGGCCTCCGCCCTTGTCCCACCCCACCCGGAACCCCATCCCATGCTGCGTACCCTGCTGCTGTCTTCCGCGATCGCCCTCGCCCTTGGCGCCTGCGACCGCCCCGCCACCGAGTCCCCGATGCCCGATACCGCCGCCGTCCCCGCCACGCCCGCACAGGGCGAGAACCCGCTCCTCGTCGCCAGCACGCTGCCCTTCCAGGCACCCGTGTTCGACCGCATCCAGGACAGCCACTACCAGCCGGCGATCGAAGAAGGCATGCGCCAGCACCTGGCCGAAGTGCGCACCATCGCCGACAGCGCCGAGCCGCCGACGTTCGCCAACACCATCGAAGCCCTGGAGCGCAGCGGCGCCCTGCTGACCCGCAGCGCCACGCTCTTCTTCTCCATGACCTCGGCCAACACCAACCCCACGCTGCAGGCCGCCGAAGAAGCGCTGGCGCCGAAGCTGGCCGAACATGCCGACGCCATCCACCTCGACCCGGTGCTGTTCGCACGCGTGAAGTCCCTGTACGGCCAACGCGCCGAACTCGGCCTCACCCCCGAACAGGTCACCGTGCTCGAGCGCACCCATGACAACTTCGTGCGCGCCGGCGCCGAGCTCGACGCCGACAGGCAGGCCGAGCTGCGCAAGCTCAACAGCGAAGAGTCCTCGCTGACCACCGCGTTCTCCAACAAGCTGCTCGCTGCAGGCAATGCGGGTGGCGTGCTGGTGGATGACGTGAAGAAGCTCGATGGCCTGGACGACGCCGGCATCGCCGCCGCCGCCGAAGCCGCCAAGGCCGCCGGCAAGGACGGCCAGTGGCTGCTGGCGCTGCAGAACACCAGCCAGCAGCCGGTATTGGTATCGCTGAAGGACCGCGGCCTGCGCGAGCAGGTGATCGCCGCATCGCTCAGCCGTGCCGAGAAGGGCGACGCCAACGACACCCGCGCCACCATCCAGCGCCTGGCCGAACTGCGCGCGCGCAAGGCCGAACTGCTGGGCTATCCCAACTACGCCGCCTACAGCATCGCCGACCAGATGGCGCGCACGCCGGAGGTCGCGCTCAAGCTGCTGACCGACACCGTGCCCGCCGCCACCGCGCGCGCGCGCGCGGAGCTGGCCCGGATCCAGGCCGTGGTCGACGAACAGAGTGGCGGCTTCACCGCCGGCGCCGCCGACTGGGACTTCTACGCCGAGCAGGTGCGCAAGGCCGAGTTCGACCTCGACGCCGAGCAGATCAAGCCCTACTTCGAACTCGACCGCGTGCTGAAGGACGGCGTGTTCTTCGCCGCCGAACAGCTGTACGGCATCACCGCGAAGGAGCGCACGGACCTCCCCGTCTACCACCCCGACGTGCGCGTGTTCGACATCTTCGACGCCGACGGCACCCAGCTCGCCCTGTTCTACCTCGATCCCTTCAAGCGCGAGAGCAAGCAGGGCGGCGCCTGGATGGGCAACTTCGTCGAGCAGAACGGCCTGACCGGCGACATCCCGGTGATCTACAACGTCGAGAACTACACCAAGCCCGCCGCCGGCCAGCCCGCGCTGCTGAGCTGGGACGACGTGACCACGCTCTTCCACGAGTACGGCCACGCCCTGCACGGCATGTTCTCCAAGACCACCTACCCGAGCGTCGCCGGCACCAACACGCCGCGCGACTTCGTCGAGTTCCCTTCGCAGTTCAACGAACACTGGGCGCTGGACCCGAAGGTGTTCGCGAACTACGCGAAGCACCACCTGACCGGCGAGCCGATGCCGCAGGAACTGGTGGAGAAGATCGTCAAGGCGCGCACCTTCAACCAGGGCTACGCGACCACCGAGTACCTGTCGGCCGCGCTGCTGGACATGGCCTGGCACACGCTGCCGGCCGGTGACGCGAAGAAAGACGTCGACGCGTTCGAACGCGAGGCGCTGGCCAAGTACCAGGTGGACATGGCCGCGGTGCCGCCGCGCTACCGCACCAACTACTTCAGCCACATCTGGGGCGGTGGTTATGCGGCCGGCTACTACGCGTACTTCGGCGCGGAGGTGCTCGACCATGACGCGTTCCAGTGGTTCCGCGAGAACGGCGGCCTGACGCGCGAGAACGGGCAGGTGTTCCGGGAGAAGATCCTGTCGATCGGGCATTCGCGGGATCTTGCGGAGGCGTATCGGGAGTTCCGCGGCAAGGAGCCGAGCGTGGAGCCGCTGCTCGAGCATCGCGGCCTGAAGTGATCCTCGCCGCATCCGCAGTGTGACGCCGCATCACGTCCCGACGCATCACGTACCCTGGCCGCGGCCGGGGTGCGTTCCTGTGGGCGTGGCATGAGCGACGCAGTGTGTCCGGCGGCTGACGCTGCCCAGCCCCTGATCGACCGGCTGCATCCGTGGATTGCCGTGCTGGTGACCGCGCTGCTGCACCTGGCGGTGGTGCTGCTGGCGCTGTTCGCGCCGCCGGTCACGATGTCGAGCCCGGAAGGCGCCGCCGGCGGCGGCCGGATCGAGGTGACCTTCATCGACCGGAACGAGGACGCCATTCCCTCACCGCCGGAGTTCCCGCGCGTCACGCCCACGCGCGAAGCCGTGCCGCCCCGGCCCGACCCGGTGGTGCCGCCCGCGGCGACGCGCCTCCAGACCACCCAGGTCGACCAGACCGAAGACCCGATACCGCCCGACGCCGACGCACCGCGTGACGCAACCCCGGCGCCTGCCGCGTCCGCACGCTCCACGCCCCGGCAGTCGCAGCACGTCTGGGGCCAGCCCCCGGGCATGCTTCGCGAACACCACGCCCCCGTGAACGCCGGCACCGCGCCCAGCGCCGCCGTCGACAACGGGCGCAGGCATCGCCCGTCCCCAGGTGAGACCAACCTCGAGGCCGGCGGCTTCCAGGTGATCTACGACCTGCTGGGCGAAACCAGGCTGCGCGAATGGCGCGACGCCGGCATGACCGAGATCTTCATCCCCCTGCCCGGCGAGCGGCGCTACATGGTCTGTCCGCTGGAGACCGCGCTCCGCCGCGGCTCCGGACCGTGCCGCCTGGTGCATCCGGAGGATCCGGAGATGGCGGACATCGGCGACGCGCGCGAGGTCATCACGATGCACCAGGTGTATCGGCGCGGAGAGATGGTGTGGCGTGGGCCGGGGCCGTACCGCTGAACCCCGCGGGCACGGGCCCGGCCGCTACTCGCGGCTGCGCAGGAACTCCAGCATAGAGCGGAGCGCGACCTGCCCTTCCTCGCTGTCGAGGTTGAACGGATACAGGTGCGGCAGCCCCGGCGCATGGTCGTCGGGCCAGAACAGCGAGGTCACCGGCACCGCCAGCGCCTCTAGCCGCGCGGCGAAGGCCACGGAGTGGCCGGCCGTGAGCGGATCGGCATTGCCGCCGGTGATCCAGACCGGCGGAAAGTCCGCGGTGAGATGCAGGATCGGCGACATCTGCGCCAGCACCGGACTGTCCGGATCGCGCGTGCCGGCATAGGCCAGCACGGTGGTGCCCGTGCCCCAGCCCAGCAGCCGCGAACCGCCGCGCTCGCGCCGCACCAGCGCCGGCAGGTCGAGCACCCCGCACTGCAGGACCACCCCGCGCAGCACCTCGGGCGTAAACACGCCCGGCAGCCCGACCTCGGCCGCATACGCCGGATTGCTGCCCATCGCCGCGAGCTGCGCGGCCAACTGGGCACCGGCCGAATCACCGGCCAGGAACACGCGTTCGGGATCGATCGGATAGTCGCCCGCATGGCGCTCCAGCCAGGCATGCAGCGCGGAGAGCTGGCGCAGCGGCTGCGGATAGAGCGCCGCCGGCGCCAGCGAATAGTCCGGCGCCACCACCGCATAGCCCTCCGCGGCCAGCAGGCGGAACAGCGGCGCCGCATCCTGCCGGCTGCCGGACAACCAGGCACCGCCGTGGATCCACACCAGTACCGGCAGGCGCGCGCCGGTCGACGCCGCGGACGCGGGGTAGTGGATGTCGAGCAGCGCGTCTGGATCACTAGCGCGATAGGAAAGGCCTTCGACGGAGGTGACTGGAACGGCGGGCAGGTGCTCCGCCATCGCGCGACGCGTGCGCGCGCCCTCCCGGTTGAACGCGGCACGGATGATGCCGACGCCGATGCGCCGGTTCAGCGGCAGCCGTGCAGTGGTGGCGGCCGGCGGCGATGCGGCGGGCTCATGCGCACCGGGAGCTGGTTCGTTCGCCGTCGCGGACCCGAACGGCAGCAGGAGCAGAGCCAGGCACAGGGTGCGCACCAGCTGCAGCACGCGCCGGCGGGTCGCGCGCGGACGACCACTAGTCATGACAATCGGCCATCTGCATAACGCCATCCGCCCCCATCAGGATCGCGCCGCCGCCGATGACCGGGACAAACAGCCCCTCGGGGGTCATCACGGATGCCGAGGGCGCGCCTGGCAGGACACGCCACGTATCCGCCCGCCATTGACCGTCAGGCCGCCGCTCCAGCTCCACGACCCTACCGCCGTTGAGGCTGAGATGCGCGAGTCCGGTGGTAGCGACGATGCGGTCTCCGAGGCGATGGATGTCCTGCACGTTGTCACCAAGAACCTCCTGGAATCGACCGTCGTCGCCGACGAACATCAGTTCGCCGCCCCACTCGCCACGGCTGCCGCCCACCAGCCAACCGTCGTCGACGCGCAGTGCGACATGCGGTGTCTGTTCGATTGGCTCCCGGCGCTCCATCAGGTTGCCCTGATGCACCTTGATGATGTCCGCCCCCGCCTCCTTCTGCTCCTCCTCGTCTGCGGCGCCGTAGCTGACGACTTCGGTCGGGTACTTCAGCTGCCCGAGCCTCCTGCTTGCCGTGGCGGAGTACAGCTTTGTGCGCGAGGACTCCGGCTCGGCGTCGTAGCGCCGTTCGCACTCCGGCAACCCGCGGTTGATCGACCAGACCGCGAAGAAGTCCGATGCGAAGCCGTCCTCCGGCTGGCGCTCTGCAAACGGCGTGCCCGAACGGATGGCCACCGCCGCCTCGCGCGCGACGTCGCGAACGGGTGTGTACCAGTGCGCCGCGGCCGTGTGGTCCAGCGCCGTGAGCGCATCACCTGCCCCGAGGCGGCCGAGCGCGTTTGCAGCCGCCCACGCCACCCTGACATCGACCGGATCTTCGAGCGCTCCCACCAGGGCGGGCGTCGCCTGCACGTAGCCGATGTACCCGAGCGTCAGGGCGGCCAGCGCACGCAGCCCGGGCTCGCGCTCCAGGATCCCAAGCACCGCGGGGCCGGCATCGCGTCCGGCGATCCCGACGTCGGCAAGATCGCGCAACGCTCTCGCATCGGGCTGGTTGGCCAGACGCTCCGCGAAGATCAGGCCCGCCCGTGGCGACTGGATGCCCACCAGCGCCTGGTCGATCCAGGGCGCGAGATACGGCGCATCCCCGCGTTCGCGCAGCAGGTCTTCTTCCAGCGCCAGTCCGTCCGTTCCAAGCTGCGCGATCATCCCCAGGGCACCCTGCGCCATCTGTGGCGACGAACTGCGATCGCTCGCGATCCGCATCAACCCCGGACCCGCGGCAGCGCGCTCGGGACCCATCCGGCGCAGCACGGCACCCAGCAGCTCATGCGTGTCATCGCGACAGGGTTGGTCGCAAGCCGCCCGGGCCACGATGAACGGGATCGCGCGCTGCCCGAGGAGTTCCAGCGCGTACGCTTCCTGGTTGTTGGGGGCGCTGTCGGACACCAGGTAGCGGTCCACGGCTTCATTCGCCGCCCCGTCCGTGCCGATCCGCGCCAGCGCGGGCGGCAGCCATCCCAGGCCTCGATCAAGGCCTTCGATGATTTGTGGCAGATACTTCGGGTCGATCACCGTCGCATCGCGAAGCAGGTAGGCGGCCAGCTCCGCCACACGCTCATCGGGATCCTTCAACAGCGGGATCAGCGCATCGACCGCATCCTGACGGTTCAGCACGCCTTGCTTCAGCGTATCCGCGGTCGGCCCCATCCCGCCCAGCGGTCCTCCCTGGGTCCGCGCCGTGTCGCGGATTGCCTGCACCCAGGTGGAACGATTCTCGACTTCGTGCGATTGGGCGCCACCGCACCCGGCAAGCATGGCGAGCAACGGCAGCACCGCAAGCGTCCAGCGTCGCATTCGAGACCCCTGCTGAATCCCCAGGCCGAGTATGTCCCAGCAGGAGACGGGCGGGACAGTCGAGCAGCGGAATCAGCGCTTGAGGCCGGCCACGATTTCGGACACGTCGAGGCCCAGCTCCAGCTGCACGCGCACGTACTCGCGCTCCTTGCGCGACAGCGTGCGGCCGGCTTCGATGCGCACGTCCTCCGCCTGAAGGATGCGCATGATCTGCGGCATGGCCGAACCAATGGCATCAGGCCCGTAACCTGCTTCGCGAAGGGCCGCGCGGAGGAGAGCTTCAGCGTCCATGGACATCCTGGTGGTGCGAGGGGGATGCATTGTGCGGCATGGGAGGAAGTGCGGACGCGCCGAGAGCCACAGCCCGGCGTCGGCTCAGTCCGCCGCTTCGGGCGGCCCGAGGTTGCCGCGGCTGTACATGCCGGAGCGGTCAAAGCAGCAGGCGCGGCGCTTGCCCGAGGCCAGCTGGTCGCAGGCGGTGGCGATGCGCTTCACACGGGTCTCGGCCTTCTTGCCGGAGGTCATCCACTGGATCCAGTCGCGGCGGGCGATGGGGGTGATGTCGTCCCAGGTGGTCTTGGCGGCGGGGTGGGCGGACAGGGCGGCGCGCAGGTCGGGTGGGACTTTGGGTTCGGGCTGCTTGGCGACCGGGGTGATTTCCAGGGTCACCGTGTCGCCGGGCTGGGCGCCTGCGGCCTCGAGCAGCGACTTGTCGACTTTCAGCCAGTGGCTGCCTTTGCCGTCGGGCTCCAAGGTGGCCTGGAACGGCGTTGAAGCGAAGGTGCCTTCCACCGTGGCCTGGCTACGGGTTGGCAACTCGGTGCTTGCGGCTTCGGGCAGGACGAGGAAGGCCCAAGTGGCGTTCTTCGGCTTGGCGGGCCGGCGAAGAATTGCTTCGAATTCCAGGGTTGCGGGCGTGACCTTGATCATGTCCAGAACTCGCATCGGGACGCATGTGAACTTACCAAACTGCAAACGCATCACTGGGAAGGTGTACTTCAATACACTGGCATGCCGAGCTCTGGACATGTTGAACCGCCTTCACTGGCGAATGTCGAACCGTATGCGTGCAAAACCGATCGGCAATCCAAGGTATGGCTTAGGGCTTGCGATTTTTTTCGCGGCAACCATTTGTATCCGTCATATCCGTGCGCGTCACATCGACAAACCAGCAGCCGAAGCGCGTCGGAATGTTGTCCTAGTCGCAACTGCAAAATTACCTGTTCTGCACTCATACGGATGTCGATATCCGTAAGCGTGGTCAGGTGCGGGTTGGTCATGGCCGGCTTCTTGCCGGTGGAGGGTGTCTTTCCCCTTCAACGAACGGATCGTCATCTCTGTCTGCACCCGCGCCATACTCCCGGCACCAGTTGACCACTTGTAAAGGCGAATATCCGCCTGTGCAGCCTGGCATGCCGTGGTCTGCAGCAGATACTCGCCCTCAGCAACTGCCACTGGATCGTTATCGATACACCGAAATGGCCCTTCGACCAGATATACGGTATCCGCCGGGCGAATCCCTTCGAACGAGCGCAACGTGATGCCTTCGAGGATATCGACAACGGCCATGAAGTCCGGACGTTCCCCATATCCGGGCAGGGCCAGGTACTTCTGGGGCAGCAGGGCATGCCGGGCCCGGGTAACGACGGGCAGGAATATGTCGCCCTCCGGGATGGCGACCAGGACCTCGGCAAGGTGCCGTGGCAGCAAGCCGAAGCACGGCCGATTCAGAATTCCGCTTTTCCGCCCCCGTTCGTGATTGGGATCCTCCGGACACCATTCCGCTCCCATGCGCTTCTCCACCGCATATGGAACCCATGAATTGGGCTCCGTTCCAGGTACTTGAGGGAGCGACGCAAGGTTCGAGGAAGCCTCGGCTGACCAACCTTCCGGAGCAGCATCGACCAAGCCGGGCACTTCCCTGGGAACGGCAGGCTTGCAGGCTGCCATGAGCGTCGCCAACATCAGTGCAACGGCTTGAAGTGCAGTTAGGCGTTTGCGAGGCATGGCACAACCTCCTGTCGAATCGCATGTCCTCGGCAGAGCAATGCCGGCAGTGACGCCTGCAAATCCGGCTTTTTGGCACAATAGCACTAGCCAGAAGCGGCTTGGCTGCAGGCGTCACCTTTCTCGGTGCCCGACATCAGGCAGTCCCCATTTGGCCTCATGTTCGAACAAGTGCACCAAGCCGCCCGCCCAACCCGGACCACCGCCCGGCGTGCCGCTCAACGCCTCGCTGATGACTTCGGCAGTTCCCACCATGTGCAGCGCTCGGCGCGCCCGCGTCATCCCCGTGTACACCAGTTCCCGCGACAGCACGCGGTTGAAGCGCTCCGGCAGAACCAGCCACACCTCGTCGAATTCGCTGCCCTGCGCCTTGTGCACCGTCATCGCGAATGCGCTGTCATGCGCGGGCAGCGCAGCGGGATGGAACGGTCGCGGGCTGCGCGGGTCGTCGCCGGGGAACCACGCCATCAACGTGCCGCTGTGCCAGCGCCAGAATGCGTTCCCGAAGCTCGACGTTCCGTTCAGGCGCGAATGATAGCGATACGCACTGGAACTCGTCTCCAGATCGCCGTTCCAGTCAAACTCGGTGGGGTCGCAGGAAGCAGAACGAGGCTGGATTTCCTACACGAAACGAGCAGGACCTTGGTCCACTCTTTGATTAGACTCGGAGCTGCTTGAACGGACGAGCAAGAACTCAGTCGCCGCCGCAGACGATAGGGACAACATATGGACAAGATGAAGTGGCTTGCCGCTACAGGGCTGCTGGCCCTGACCCTCGGAGCTAATGGGTGCGCTCAATCCGCACCTCGACAGGTACCGGCCGTCAAGCAATCCCATGATGCAGCCTCGGCCCCTCATACGGTTGACTCAGGCGAAGTCCCGCAACAACCTGGCGCCAGCGCCGATTTCAGCGGAAGTTGGGGGGTACAGTGGTGCGACAACACCGCGCCGGAAGCCGATTGTGGCAGGTTCGATATCGATCTGACTCAAGCCGGCGACAAGATCAGTGGCGATTCCTTCGGGGCGAGAGTGCGCCTGGCGCAAATAGACGAAGGTGGAATCATCCACGGCATCGCCGTCGGCAACACCGCCATCCTCACCATCGAAAGCCTGCGTAGCGGCGGAATCTATCTGATCAAGGCGGCCGTTGATGGCGACTGCATGCGCTGGGAAATGCGAGACACCATTCGCAAAGCCGAAACCGATATAGACATCATCGCATTGGACGATGTGCTCACCAAGAGCCTTGCAGGGCGATCAGGGGACGATAACGCAGCCGCTCCACAAAGCGACTGCCGCGGCATTCCGACAAAGCCGCAGAACTGATCTGTAACGAGCAGTCGTTTGTTCGGCAGGACGGAGACAAAAATGGACTATAGGGAGTTGGACCGAACGGAATACGATCGCAAGTTACGCATGGTGATTGTCGGCTCCGAAGGACTTCATACGCATGCGCAGGACATCGGCGACAACCGGGCGACAATAGGCTGGGGTTACACATTCAACCGGGACAACAATGTTGCTGTCTGGACCGACAGTGGCATTGATTTGACCCGAGAACAATGGCGCACATTGGCTGCGATCGATGCAGCCCCAGCTGCGGACAGGACCAGAACAGGCCTGTCGTTCACAAGAGAACTCAACGAAGCCGAATCCGATCAACTGCTCCGGGCCTCTCTGGCCGAGTACGACAGGAATGGGCCAGCAGGCCGTCTGGAGATGCCTCTATCCGACGAGCGCATTGCCCTGGTATCGCTTGCCTACAATCGCGGCGCTGGAATGCTGAATGGCATTCCAGGGAGCAATGTCCCGGAACACGCTGTCATGGATGCGATTCGTAATGGCGACCGGTCTGAAGCATGGTTCCAGATGCGCTACAACTGCTGGGGCAGCAATAGCGAAGTCGAAGGGGCCTTCGCAAACGCCGCTTCGCCGAGTCACAGGTGTTTGGCTTGTATGACGACCCGGACAATATCACCCCAGACGAAGCCAAGAGCGTCTATCGCACGTACCAACTTCACCGCGACGAGATTGATCGTGTGGAACGCAGCTTCGGGGTCACCGTCGACGGCGAAGCTGCTGCCCGGAACCGTCTTGCGCAAGCGAACAGGGACTTTCCCGCGCTCGTCAATGAATACGGAAGTATTCCAAACATAGCCGATGCCCTCGCTCCCGCCCGCACTGCGCTACTGGGAGAACTGCGTCAGCGGCATCCAGACTTGGCCGACAGGCTGACCGATGCCAATTTTGATGCCGGACGCATTTACCTTGATGCAGGGCGCGACCTGCGCGATCAGGATGAAGTTGATCTCCAGTACCCAATAGACTCTGGAAGTACTAGAACAAACAATCGCAACTCCGCGCTCAGGCGCGAACAGCACAGCACAACCACGGAAGATGTCGACCAGGACCATGCCGCCACGATCGACTCACGAGGCATTGCACGCGGGCGAAATCCGCAAGGAATAGAGAGTAGCGACCTGCTCATCGGCGAAGGAGGCGATGACACTCTACTCGCTCATGGTGGTGAAGACATTTTGATTGGTGGTGACGGCCGCGACCGGATGGAGGGCGGCCATGGCCACGACACCTACGTCGTTGGCGAAGGCGATGCGGTGATGGACAGTGACGGTATGGGCGAAGTGCGCTGGGACGCACGTCAGCTGACTGGTGGCTCACGTTCGGAATCTGATCCGGCCAATACCTACCGCAGCGCCGATGGCCACTTCACTTACACCATCAATGGAGACAATCTCACCGTCACCAACAATCGCGTGACAGACCCGGCACAGCGGGAAGGTTTGGTGATCGAAAATTTTCGAAGCGGTCATCTTGGCATCACGCTGACCGGACCGAGCCGGGTTGGCGTGCAGCCGCAAGCACATCCACCCGGTCTCGACGAACCAGACCATCAACGCGGCATAGAAGATGATCGCCAAGGCATGAATCAGCCCCAACCGCGACCATCCGACGATCCGTTTGCAGACCGCCACATTGCCGCCCTTATGGCTGGCGACAGTGATCTGGCCGATCGGATCGCTGTTGAGTTCTCGCAAACCCCGGAAGGCCAGCAACTGGCGCAACTTGGCGATCAATTGCTAGCGCAGCAGCAAGCCCTGGAGCAGCAGCAATTGGAGGAGAGGGAACGGGCACGGCAGGCACCGGTCTTGCAGATGTGACGCTTATTTATATGACAGGGTTTGTGGCGTGCCACCATGGATAGTCGCGATCTGTGCTCAACCCTGCCATGCCGCTCGATGCCGTGGGGCCCTGATGACGTCGTGCTACTCAAAACCGGAGGGACGTCGACCGGCCACGCGCGTGGGAGCGTGATGAGCTGTGATCGCGACGGCTACTTGAGTGTGATCAAGCGCCGCTCCAATCGAGACCAGCGAACGGCAAACTGCGCCAACGCATCATGCAGAACATCGCCGCTCCCGGATACGCGCAATTGTCTTCTCGCGCGGGTCACTCCGGTGTAAAGCAGCTGCCGCGTCAGCACGCGACCGGAGCGCTTTGGCAGCACCAGCCACACCTCGTCGAACTCGCTGCCCTGAGCCTTGTGCACCGTCATCGCGAACGCGCTGTCATGCGCGGGCAAAGCTGCTGGATGGAACGGCCGCGGATTGCGCGGATCGTCGCCGGGGAACCATGCCATCAAGGTGCCACTGCCGTCGCGCAGGCAGATGCCGATATCGCCATTGAACAAGCGATGCCGATAGCTGTTCTCTGTGATCAGCAGTAGGCGACCATGGAAGTAGCGGCTTGCCGCTGACGCGGGACCTGCTCCGCGGCGTGCGCCGGCAAGCATGTCCTCGATGCGCGCATTGAGCCCCCGCGCTCCCTGCGGTCCTTCGCGCACGGCGGTCAGGATGCGCAGGCGGCCGGCACGTGCAAGTGCATCGGCAGGATCGCCGGCTTCGGC
Source organism: Luteimonas sp. A649 (assembly GCF_054072735.1). Lineage (NCBI taxonomy): Bacteria > Pseudomonadati > Pseudomonadota > Gammaproteobacteria > Lysobacterales > Lysobacteraceae > Luteimonas > Luteimonas sp. A649. The sequence goes on from NZ_JBSVRQ010000005.1 coordinate 15,103, forward strand.
GAGCAAAGCCCAATGCGCAAGCAGGTGCTCGCGATGCGACTGCAGCGGGTCGGTATCGCCCTCGTGGAAATGCACGCCGGACAGTTCGCCGCCGCGCAGCAGTGACAGCGCTGTGGCGGTATCGCCTTCGCGCACGGCAACGGCCAGCGGCGCAAGGTCGAGCGCGGCGCTCTGTCGGTAGCCGCGGGTGAGATGGACGTGCCGCGCCGGGAAAGTGCTGCCGGACGCGCTGGCTTCTGCGGCGCGCAGAATACCGGCCAGCACATCACCCGCCTCCACCGAGGGCAGTTGGTCGGGATCGCCGAGCAGCACAAGGCGCGCGCCGTCGGGCACGGCTTCGACCAGCTTGGCCATCAGCGGCAGGTCGATCATCGAGGCTTCGTCCACCACCACCACGTCGAACGGCAGCGGGTTGTCGGCGTGGTGCCGGAAGCGTGGTGAGTCGGGGATGGTGCCGAGCAGGCGGTGCAGCGTGGTGCCGGTGGTGGGTAGCCGTGCGCACATGGCGGGGGCGACGCCGAGCGCGGGCAGCGCCTGCACGGCGTTGCGCACGCTCTCGGCCATGCGTTCGGCGGCGCGGCCGGTGGGCGCGGCCAGGGCGATGCGCGGCGGCGCGGCGCCGGCTTCTAGCGCCTGGGCGACCAGCAGCACCAGCATGCGGGTGATGGTGGTGGTCTTGCCGGTGCCGGGGCCGCCGGTGACCAGCAGCAGGTTGTGATGGAGCGCGGCGGCGGCGGCCTGCGACTGGAGGTCGTTGCTGGCGGCTTCGGGGAAGAGTTGGGCGAAAAGGGGCGCGAGGTGTTCTGGGACCTGTTCGTCCCCGCCATCACTGGACGCTGCACCAGCGTTCAGGACGGCATTGCCGATGCGGCGCAGGCCATCGGCAAGGCGGCGCTCGTACTCGCGGTAGCGGCGCAAGTAGACGAGGCCGTGTTCGTACACGAGCGGAGTGTCGGCAGCGGATTCAGCATCGCCGGCCTCGGGGCGGGCGACCCAGCGCGAGGCTTCGAGCGCCGCCGTCCAGGCCTCGGGCGTGGGCCAGTTGATCGCGGCATCGACCAGGCGCTGCGGCTCCGCCGGGTCGAAGCCGGCGTGGCCGGATGCAACGGCGAGCGAGGCCAGTGCCGCCGCCGCAAGCACGCTGTCCGGTGTGTCGGGGTCGAGCCGACGCAGGCTCTGCGCCAGTGCGTGGTCGAGTGTGCGCAGCGCGCCTGCCTTTGCGAGTTGCTGCAGCAGGCCGATGGAGCGCGTTCCTTGCCCCCGCTCGGGCGGCAGCGGATCGCAGCCGTCAGCGGCGCTGGCTGTCGCGTCGGCGGGCAGGCCCTCCGGGAAGAGCGGAAGCGTCGTCATGCCGCAGCTTCCTTGGCATCGCCAGCAAACAGCGCATCGAGTTCGTCGACCAGCCCTGGCGCGAACCGCCACGCCTGCACGCCCTGCGCTTCCGAGCGCGCGGCATCCAGGCCACGGCAGAACACATAGCGCACGCCGCCGAAGTCGCGTTCGTAGTCGTACCTGTCACCCAGGCGGAAGCGAAGCCAGCGGTGCAGGGCCAGCGTGTAGATCAGCGCCTGCAGGTCGTACTCGCTGTGCGTCATCGCGTCATCCAGCTGCGCGGGGCCGTAGCCGGGCAGGCTGTTGGACTTGTAGTCGAGCACGTACCAGCGGCCGTCGTGCACGTAGGTGAGGTCGATCAGGCCGGTCATCAGGCCTTCCAGCCGGCGCCGCGCGCCGAAGCCCTGGCGCGCGGTGAGCAGGCCGTGGCGGTGCAGCAGCGCGAGCAGCGCGTCGACGCGCGTGGGCGCGAGCGCGAACTGGAACTCGATCTCCGGGCGACGCCGGTCCGCGGGCACGTCGACCAGGCGCACGCCCTCGGGCAGGGCCACGGTGAGCGTGTGGCCGATGAGCGGGGTGAGCACGCTGACGCCGTCGTCGATGTCTTCGGCCGGGTAGCCGCCGGCGCGCAGGCGGTCGGCGATCAGCTTGGCGTCGTCGCTGCCGGGCGCGGGCGCGCCGGGCGTCCATGCGGACCAGCGCGCGAAGTCGGTGTGTTCCAGCACGTCGTGCAGCACCACGCCGAAGCGGGTGCCGGCGAAGCGCGGGTCGAAGACGTCGGCGTCGGCCGGGTCGGCACCCGACGCAAGCTCGGCATCGGCATCCGCGGCGGGCTCGTCCTGGCCGCCGGGTGCGGGCTGGGTGGCGCTGGCGGAGGCATCGCCCTGGCCTTCAGCGTTGGCGAGCTGGGTGAAGCTGTAGACCCACCAGTCGCTGGCGAGCGCGCGCGCGGCGATGCGCGCGGGCGGCACGGCGTCGGTGGATTGCGGCGCGAGCCACGGCAGCGTGGCCGGCGGCGTGCTGTCGTCGATGGCGACCGCCGTGCCGAGCGCGGCGGCCAGCGCATCGGGCTTGGCCACCATGTGCAGCAGCGGCGACTTGTCGTGGTTGCTGAACATCCCGCTGGCCAGCCACAGCGCGTGGCGCGCGCGGGTGAGGCCGACGTACAGCAGGCGTGCGTCTTCGGCGCGCTGGGCGAGGGTCCACGCATCTTTCGCCGCTTCCCAGCCGGAGCGCGACGGCAGCAGCTTCCAGTGCAGCGCGCGGCCGCCTTCGCCGTTCACCACGGCGCGCTGCCCGGGGCTGCGCGTGGGCGAGCCGATGGCTGCGAAGGGCATGAACACCAGCGGGTACTCCAGGCCCTTGCTCTTGTGCAGGGTGACCACCTGCACGCGCTTTGCATCGGACTCCAGCCGCAGCAGCTGGCTTTCGTCGTTGGCATTGGCGTCGGCGATGGCGTTCGCCAGCCAGTCGACCAGGCCGTGCAGGCCGAGCGCGCGCGCCTGTGCGTCCTGCAGCAGTTCGGCCAGCTGCAGGGTGTTGGTGAGGCGACGCTCGCCGTCGAGCAGGCCGAGCAGGCGGCCGGCGTGTTCGGCGCAGAGGTCGTTGACCAGCGCGAGCGGACCGCCGCGTTGCAGGCGGTCGCGCCAGGCGAGCGCAGTGAGCTGCCAGGCGCGCAGCGCTTCGCCGTCTTCATCCAGCGCGGCGATCGCGCTGGCATCCAGGCCCACCAGCACCGTGGACAGCGCCATGCGCAGGCGGCCGTCGTCGGCGCCGTGCAGCAGGGCGAGCAGCAGTGCGTGCAGGTCGCGCGCCTCGGGCGTGGCGAACAGGCTCTGCTTGCCGGCGGCCACCGCGGGGATGCCGGCCATCGCCAGCGCGTGGCGGATGCGCGTGGCCTCGTTGTGCGAGCGCACCAGCACGGCAATGTCGCCGGGTTGCACGGGGCGGCCTTCGATGCTGGCGTGGCCGTCGCGCGCGTCGGTCAGCACGCGGTGGATGGCGGCGACGCAGGCTTGCGTTGCGAGTTCGCGCGAGCGGCCGGCGTTGTGGGGCTTCAGCTTGCCCTTGGCGTCGGGCTCCGGTGTTGGCGCGCGCCACAGGGTGAGTGCGGGGGCGACGGTGCCGTGCCGCAGGAAATCGGCGTCGTCGCGCACGCCGCCGGGAAGGACTTCCTTGAACTCGATGCGGCCGTCGATGAAGGGCGGCGGGATCTTCTTGCTCGGGTCGCTTCCGGTATCGGCGTCGGCCGCCGCCTGTGCCTGTGCGTACAGCGCGGACACCGCACGCAGCACCGCCGGCCGCGAACGGAAGTTCAGCGCCAGCGGCGGCGCCTCGGCGGCGGTCGCACGCGCGGCCAGGTAGGTTTCCACGTCGCCACCGCGGAAGCCGTAGATCGCCTGCTTGGGGTCGCCGATCACGTACAGCGCGGGCGCACCGCTGGCGGCGCCGAACACGCGGTCGAAGATGCGCCACTGGCGGGCGTCGGTGTCCTGGAATTCATCGACCAGGGCCACGGCGTACTGCGCGCGGAGCTTGGCCGTCAGCTCATCGGCTTCGGGGCCGTCGATGGCATCGGCGACGCGGTCGATCAGGTCGTCGTAGGTCTGCACGCGCTGCTGCTGCTTGGCGCGGGCCACGCGCAGGCGCGCGTCATCGCGCAGGCGGTGCAGCAGTTCGACACGGCGCGCATCTTTCCACTCGGCCATCGCGGTGAGGGCGTCGAGGTAGGCGGGGACGGCATCGCAGACCGGCGAGTCCGGCGTGCGGCCGGCGCCGGCCTTGCTGGTGCGCAGCAGCAGAGTGTCGCGCGTCAGCTGCGGGAGCTTGGAATGTTCGAACGGCGCGTCGCGCTCCCCGGCATGGCACCACTGGTGCAGGGCATCGAACAGCTCGGCGATCCAGGCGGCCTTGTAGCTGCCGCCGTGCAACACCTTGCCTTCCACGGCGGACACCAGCGCGGCGCGGAAGTCGTCGCCGTGGGCGCGGAAGGCGTGCGCCAGCGCGTCGCCGGTGGCATGCAGGCGCGGCGCGGGATCATCGGGAAGATCCGCCAGCGCGGGGCGCAGCACGGGTTCGCGCACCAGCGGCGGCAGATCGCCGGCCAGCGCCTGCGGGCCGCCCGGCCACAGCGCGAGCAGGTCGTCGGCGGCGTCCGCAGTGCTGCCGTGCGAACGCCACAGGTCGGCGGCGATGGCCTCGTACAGCGGCGTGTCGCTGGTGAGCAGCTCCGGCGCATCGAAGGCCTGGCCGACTTCCAGCGCGTGCTCGCGCAGCACGCGCGCGCAGAAGCCGTGGATGGTGAAGATGGCCGCGAGGTCGATGTCGTTGGCGGCGGCGTGCAGGCGGCGGCGCAGGGCGTCGGCGGTTTCGCTGCCGCGCGCGAGGTGGGCGTCGAGCACGGCGTGGGTGAGCGTGGCTTCGGGCGAGGCGTTTGCTGCGGGCATTGCACCGACCAGCTGCTCGGCCAGCAGCAGGCGCGCGCGGATGCGGCTGCGCAGCTCCTGGGTGGCGGCTTCGGTGAAGGTGACGGCGAGCACCTGGCCCACGCGCAGGCCGCGCTCCACCACCAGGCGCACGACAAGCGTGGCCAGGGTGAAGGTCTTGCCGGTGCCGGCGGAGGCTTCGATGGCGTGCACGCCTTCGAGCGCGAGGTCCAGGTAGGGATCGCGGGCGGACGCGGGGATCGCGTGGCGCGCGTCGTCCGCACCGCCCGCGTTGATCGCCTTGTCCTGCCCAGTAGCGGTGCCCGTCATTCCGCGTCCTCCAGGTCGAGCTTGGCGGCGATGTCGCGCAGCGCGCCCAGGTCGGTGCCGGCGTAGACCTCGCCGGTCGCCACCGCGGAGTAGATCGCCATCGCCAGGTCCACGAACGCGACTTGCGTGGCCTCATCGGTGAACGGATCGCGGCCGCGCAGCGCGAGACGCAGCGCCTCGCCGGTGCCTTCGCCCCAGCTGCGGTCGCTGCCGTGCCAGCGCTTGGCCGCCAGGTCCAGGCCGCGTTCGAGATTGCCGGCGCGGTACAGCTCCCAGCCGCTGTAGGGCGCGAACGGCAGCGGGCGGCGCAGGCCTTTCGTGCGCAGATCGATGAGCGTGCGCAGGACGTTGCGCGCCTCGTCGGGATCGAGCGGTGCGCGCACGTGTGGGCCGACGCCGAGCTCACCTCCGTCATGGAATTCGATCAGCGGCGCATCTCGCCCGGCCGCGCTCGCCAGCAGCCAGTCGAGGCCATTGCGGATGGCGGACTGCCCGGCGGGCGGATCGAAGCGGACACGCGCGATGCCCTGTGGGTAGGCGTCGGCGACGCGGCCGCGCAGGGTCAGGCTGCCCGAGTCGCCCGCACCGCCAGCAGCTCCGGCGCTGCCCTGCAGCGTGACGCCATCGATCAAGACTTCGAGCCGCGGGGCATCGGCGTCGGCCGCGCCGCGCCAGTCGCCGAATGCGGCGGCATAGGCATCCACCTGCCCGCGCACATCTTCCAGCGTGCGCCGGCCCAGCGGACCGGACGGCAGCAGCCCGCGCGCGCGCAGCAGGGCGTGGGTCGATGCGTCGTCATCACCGCGCAGCACCGCGTCGAACACCGCCTTCTGCAGCAGCTGGCGCGCGAACCCGCGACCCGGTGCCAGCAAAGGCTCGACGTCCTCGTCGATCGCCTCCACTTCGGCCAGCCGCAGGCCGAGCCGCTGCTTCAGGAACACCTCCGCGGGCGCTTGCAGGAAACGGCGCAGTTCGTCGAGCGACAGCGTGGCTTCCGGCTCGCTGCCAAACGGCGGCGTGGTGCGATCCGTTCCGCCGTCTGCGTTTCCGTCACTGCCGATGGCGCCGTCGCCAACATCGTCCACGCTGTCGCTGCCCACCGCCACCAGCGCCTCATCCCCAAACCACGCCGGCAGCGGCACGCGCTTCTGCGCGGGCTGCGCGGCGGCTGGCCACCACTGCGCGTGGTACGAGAAGCGCCTCGGCTCGTCCTCGCTACCAAACGCCGCGGGCGCGAACGGCTGCAGCGTGTGCCGCACCACCAACGCCGCGCCCGCCTTCGCATCCGGCACGTGCTGCGCATCGGCGGCCGCCAGCAGATCCGCCACCAGCACCGACGGCTCGCGCGCGCTGCCGTCGCGCGGGTCGGCGCCCTGGTAGCTGACGTAGAACACGTCCTGCGCGGCGGCGAACAGCTGCAGGAACAGGAAGCGGTCGTCGTCGCGCGTGGAGCGGTCGCCCTGGCGGCGCTGGCCACTGGCGAGATCCGCGGTGAGGCGGTCGAGGCCGCCCGCGGAATCGCGACGCGGGAACTCGCCGTCGTCCATGCCCAGCAGGCAGATTGCGCGGAACGGCAGCAGGCGCATCGGCACCATGCGGCCGATGCTGACGCCGCCGGTGAGCAGCGGCGCGCGGGTGTCGGCTTCCGACAGCGCGGCGCCGAACTGCGCGCGCACGACTTCGGCGGGAACGGGCGTGGCGACGCCGGCGCGGCGCGCATCGGCGGCGAAGTCGTCGATCAGGGTGCGCAAGCGGTCGAGCGCGCGACGTGACGCCGGGGACGACGGCGGCTTCGGCAGCAGCGCTTCGAGCAGGCCAAGCAGGCGCTCGCGCCAGCCGTCGGGCGGCAGTGCTTCGTCGAGCACGCGGGCGTGGCGGGCGAGCACGCGCAGCAATCGCACCAGGGTGTCGAGTGCGTCCAGTGCGCTGCCTTCCAGCTCCGGCATCGGCGCGATGACCTGGCCGCTGGCGGTGGTGATCGGCGCATCGCTGCCGCTGGCGTGGCCGAGCAGCAGGCGGTCGAGCGCGAAGGCCCAGGTGTAGGCGTCGTCGGCCGGTGCATCCAGGCGCGCGCGGTGCGCGGCGTCCAGGCCCCAGCGCGCGCCGGCGGCGTGCAGCCAGGCGTGCAGGCGCGCAAAGGCGGCGGCATCGAGCGCGGCGGCTTCGGCGAGCGGCGGGCTGGCGAGCAGGTCCAGCGTTTCCACCAGGCCGAAGCGCGACACCGGCAGCGCGAGCAGACGCAGGAACACTTCGGCCAGCGGCTCGCCGGCCAGCGGGCTGGCGTCGGCGACGGCATAGGGGATCGCCTGATTGAAGCCGGCATCGGCGCGGCCGCGGCCGCCGAACACGGCGTCGAGATAGGGCAGGTAGGGATCGATGTCCGGCGCCAGCACCGCGACGTCGCGCGGCTCGAGCGGCGGGTCGAAGCGCGGGTCTTCGAACAGCGCGCGCAGCTGGTCGTGCAGCACCTGCAGCTCGCGCAGGCGGGTGTGGCAGGCGTGCACCTGCAGGCTCGGGTCGTCGCGGCGCAGCGCCGGCAGGCGTGTGCGTGGGTCATCCGCGGTTGGCGCGAGCAGCGGTGACGGCCGGCGGTGGAACAGGTCCGACTGCAGTCGCCGCAGCAGGCTGCCCTGCGGCGCGTTGCCGCCCTCGCCCGGATCGGCATCGCCGCGGAACTCGATGTCCGGGTGCACCACTTCGTAGTTGCCCAGCACCGCCATGAAGTCGCGTCCGGCCGCGCCCCAGGCGCGCAGCAGCGGGTTCTCGCCGGCCGCCGCATCCGGATCGCCCCCGCGCACGCGCTGCAGGTCGCCCCAGTAGTCGCGGCTGGGCGAGGGCACGTACAGATGCAGCGTGCCGCCGCGCGCTTGGGTGGCGATCACACGCAGCACGTCCGGCGACACGTTGAGGATGGCGAAGGCGAACAGGCGCTTCGGCAGGCCGGTGGGCAACGGTGCATCGACATCGGCGAAGCGGCGCAGATAGGCATCGATGCGGCGCGCTCGGTGATCGGTGCCGCCCGCCACGCGACGCCACAGCGCGGCCTGTGGATCACGTGGCGCCTCGCCGGCCTCCCAGGCCAGCAGCCATTCGCGGCGCCAGGCCTTGTACTTCTCGAAGGCCTGCGCAAGCTCGCCGGCCAGCGACCAGGCCTTCAGCGGGTCCGGCGCGGATTCCAGGTACGCGCGCATGGGCTGCAGCGCGCGATCGCGCAGCACCGCCGGATCCGAAAGCGCCGCGTGGATGCGCCAGCGCAGCGCGGCGGCATCCAGGTCGTCACCGCGCCCCGGCACGTTGGCATCCAGCGCGCGCTGCACGAACTCACCCGGCGTCAGGAACTCCAGGTTGGCGGCCACGCCGTGCGCGTCCGCCAGCGTGGCCTGCAGCCAGCGGCGCATCGCGGGCTGCGGGATCAGGATGACGTCGGGCTCCAGCAGTCCCTGTCCGGGCGCGGGCGCGCGCAACTCGGCCGCCAGCAATCCCGCCAGCACGTCGAGCGCGTTGGAGTGGTAGAGGCGGAAGTCGCCGGTCCCCTGTGTCATGCGGCCATGATGCCGGAGCCCGGTCGCATGAGGCGATACGGCGCAATGCATCTCCTGTGGGAGCGGCTACAGCCGCGACTTCGCGCCTATCGCGCCTATAGCCGTTCCCACAAGAGCTGGCCCATTGCTGCTCCCACAAGAGCTGGGCTTCCAGTCGCTCCCAAGGCAGCACTTACTCCGATCGGCGATAATCGCCGACCCGCCCCGCTTCGCCGCCATTCAGCAGTCCGCAGCGAAGCTGTCGCGTTGCCCCGCCCGAACTCCGGCAGCCTCATGCCCCACACAGCGACCGACACGACCGCCCCCGCCGTCCGCCTCTCCGGCGTGCGCCTGGATCGCGGTGCGCGCACGATCCTGTCGGATATCGACCTGGTGGTGCCGCGCGGCAGCATCACCGCGATCCTCGGCCCCTCGGGCAGCGGCAAGTCGACCCTGCTCGCGGCGCTGACCGGCGAACTGCCGCCCGCCGCGGGCACGGTCGAAGTCTTCGGCCAGCCCGTGCCGCGCCGCCATCGCGAGCTGCTCGAGCTGCGCAAGGGCATCGGCGTGCTGCTGCAGGGCAACGGCCTGCTCACCGACCTCACCGCCGGCGAGAACGTGGCGCTGCCGCTGCGCGCGCACACCAGGCTGCCGGCGCCGGTGATCGAACAGCTCGTGCTGATGAAGCTGCACGCGGTGGGCCTGCGCACCGCCGCCGACCTCTACCCGCGCGAGCTGTCGGGCGGCATGGCGCGCCGCGTGGCGCTGGCCCGTGCGCTGGCGCTTGATCCGCCGCTGATGCTCTACGACGAGCCGCTGACCGGGCTCGACCCGATCGCGTCCGGCGTGATCATGAGCCTGATCGCGCGCCTCAACGCCACGCTCGGCCTGACGAGCGTCATCGTCAGCCACCACGTGCGCGAAACACTGCCGATCGCAGACCAGGTGCTGGTGACCGCCAACCGCGGCATCGTCTTCGCCGGCACGCCGGCCGAACTCGAGGCCAGCGACGACCCGCTGCTGCGCCAGTTCCTGCGCGGCGAGCCCGACGGTCCGATCGCCTTCGACCCGGCGTCGGCGCAGGCCGCCGTCGCCAATGCCGCGGAAGCGAATTGATGCCCTTCATCTCCAGCACCCGCTCGCTCGGCCGCGCCGGCCTGTTCTCGCTGTCGGTGTTCGCGGCCTCGAAGCCGACCCGCGACTTCTTCACCGAACTGCTGCGCGAGATCTACAAGATCGGCGCGCGCAGCCTGCCGATCATCGCCGTCGGTGGCGCCTTCGTCGGCCTGTCGCTGACGTTGCTGGGCTACCGCGCGCTGGAAACCTACGGCGCATCGAACCAGGTCAGCGTGCTGATCGGCCTGGGCCTGTACCGAGAACTGGCGCCGGTTCTGACCGCGCTGCTCTTCATCGGCCGCGCCGGCTCCTCGATCGCGGCCGAGCTGGCGTTGATGCGCGCCACCGACCAGATCCAGGCGCTGGGCCTGATGGCCATCGACCCGATCGCCAAGGCGGTCGCGCCGCGCTTCTGGGCGGCCGTCCTTTGCGTGCCGCTGCTGACCGCGTTCTTCGTCAGCTTCGCGCTGACCGCAAGCTGGTTCCAGGCCGTGCAGATCCTCGGCGTCGACAACGGCACCTTCTGGCAGACCATGCGCGACGTCGTCGATTTCCGCGACGACTTCCTGGTCGCCTTCCTGAAGTCGGCCGTCTTCGGCGGCACTGCGGCGTTGGTGGCGGCCTACGTCGGCTTCCACGCCGAACCGACCATCGAAGGCACCTCCGTCGCCACCACCCGCGCCGTCGTCAACGCCTCCTTGCTGGTCCTGATGTTCAACTTCGTCCTGTCCGCGCTGCTGTTCCGGTGATGTGCTTGAAGAGCGTTTTTGGCCACGGATTTACGCAGATGACGCGAATTACACGGATCGGCTCCCCGCTTCCCCGCTCTTATCCGCGTGATCCGCGTAAATCCGTGGCTGAAAGAGCTTTTTGTTCTGTCTTGCTCTTGATCCGCGTCTTCCGCGTAAATCCGTGGCCAAACTGCTCTCCCGAGGTATCCCAATGAACACGTCCCGTGGTCCCCGCCTTGAATTTGCCGTCGGAGCGTTCCTGGTCCTGGCGTTGGCCTCCGTGCTGGTGCTGGCGATCGCATCGACCAACGGCAAGTTCGGCTTCGCGCGCGACAGCTACGAGCTCACCGCGCGCTTCACCAACCTCGGCCAGCTGCGTCCCAACGCGCCGGTGAAGATCGGCGGCGTGACGATCGGCAGCGTCTCGGCGATCGACCTTGATCCGGTGAAGTTCGACACCATCGTTACGCTGGCGATCGACACGCGCTTCAACGAGATCCCGATCGACACCTCGGCGCAGATCCTGACCGGCGGCCTGCTGGGCGAAAGCTACGTCGGCCTGCAGCCCGGCGGCGACATGGAAGTGTTCGCGCCCGGCGAAGAACTGGTCTACACCCAGCCCGCGGTCGACCTGATGCAGATGGTCGGCAAGTACATGTTCAGCGGCGGCGGCGAAGATGGCGCTGCCGCAGGCACACCGGCGCCCGACATGCCGGCCGACGAGACCCCGCCCCCCACGGAGCCCACGCCATGACCCGTCCCCTGATTCCCCTGCTGCTGGCTTCGGCCCTGCTCGCCACCGCGCCGTTCGCGGCGTCGGCCCAGGCCCAGGCCGCGCAGCCCGCCGCCGCCAGTACGCAGGCCGAGTCGCCCAGCAAGCTGGTGCTCGACAACAGCCAGCGCGTGCTGACCACGCTGGAATCGCGCCGCGCCGAGTTCACTGCCGACCGCGGCAAGCTGCAGGCGTTCATCGCCAGCGAATTCGACCAGATGTTCGACCGCGAGTACTCGGCGCGCCAGGTGCTCGGCCGCCACGGCCGCGGTGCCAGCGATGCCGACGTGAAGGTGTTCGCCGATGCGCTGGCCGACAGCCTGATGAGCCGCTACGGCAGCTCGCTGCTCGACTTCAACACCCGCCTGCGGGTGCGCGTGAAGTCGGAAACCCCGCTGCCGCGCGGACTGGGCGTGAAGGTGTCCAGCGAGATGCTGCGCTCGGGCGGCGAGCCCATCCCGGTCGACTACCTGATGCGGCAGACGCCCAACGGCTGGCGCGTGTTCGACGTGATGGTCGAGGGCGTGTCCTTCGTGCAGACCTTCCGCCAGCAGTTCGACACGCCGCTGTCGCGCAAGTCGATCCGCGCCGTTGCGGCCGACCTCGGCGCGGGGCGGATCCAGGCCGATGCCGGCACCAACTGAGGCCGCGGTACACCGCGACGGCGAGGCGCTGCGCTTCAGCGGCGCCCTCGTCCGATCGGCCGTGCCCGCGCTGTGGCGCGCCGCGCAGCCGCAGGCCGCGGGCGCGCGCCGCATCGACATCGGCGCGGTCACGCGCATCGACAGCGCCGGCCTGGCGCTGTTGTCCTCACTGGCAGGGGTCGCTGCGCGTGGCGCCGCCATCGACGTGATCGGCGAGCCTCCGGGCCTGGCCGACCTCCGCGCCGCGTACCGTCTCGATACGGCGCTCGGCTTCGCGTCCTGACACCGGGACGGCCCAAGGATCTGCATGGACAGCCAAGTACATTCCCGCCTGCGAACGGCCATCGCCGCACTGGCCCTCGCGATCCTGGTCGGCTGCGCCGGCACCGCGCCGCGCGCGCAAGCGCCGCTTGAGCACACGGACGCCGCTGTTGCCGCCGACCACGGCAGCGATCACGGCCCGGCCGCGATCCACGATGCGACGGCGGCTGCAGGCGTTGCCGGCGCCGACGCCGCGGCCATGGACCACCACACCACCGACGCGGCCGCCGACGGGCTCGATCCTGTCGCCACGCCCGCGGACGGCAGCGACACCCCAGGCTACGACCCCACCCAGGCCGAACTCGACTTCGCCGCCATCTACGGCGGCGACGTCTACGACCCCGTGGCCGACCCGACCCTGCCGGCACCCGCGCAGCTGCCGGGCGCCAGCCACGACCCCTGGGAACCCTGGAACCGCCGGGTGCACGGTTTCAACATGGCCATCGACCGCACGGTCGCCGAACCGCTGGCGCGTGCCTACGTGGCCGTCGTCCCGCGCCCGGTGCGCCTGGGCGTGGGCAACTTCTTCAGCAACCTCGGCCAGCCGGTGAGCGCGCTCAACGCACTGCTGCAGGGCCAGCCGAAGCAGGCCGGTCAATCACTGGGCCGCTTCCTGGTCAACGTCACCATCGGCGTCGGCGGCCTGTTCGATCCGGCCTCGCGCATGAAGATCCCCAACCGCAGCGAAGACTTCGGCCAGACGCTGGGCGTGTGGGGCTGGGAGAACTCGCGCTTCGTCGAGCTGCCGCTGTTCGGGCCGCGCACCGTGCGCGACGTCTTCGGACTGGTCGGCGACGGCCAGGTATCGCCCACGCGCCAGATCAGCGATGACACCGTGCGCATCGGCCTGCAGGGCCTGCAGCTGGTCGACCTGCGCACGCAGCTGTTCGCGGTCGACCGCCTGCGCGAAGGTGCCGCGGACGAATACGCCCTGGTGCGCGATGCCTGGATGCAGCGCCGCAACTACCAGATCCACGGCAACCGCATCCGCGAGGACCAGAGCGACCTGCCTGACTACCTGCTCGAGGACGAGGCCAACCCGACCGTGCCGGTCGACGTGATGCCGATCGTTCCGGGCGCGGGGCCCTGATCGCAGCGATACCCGCACCTGGCTGTGGGAGCGGCTAAAGCCGCGATCGCCGCTATAGCGCCTCCCACAAATACGGCCGGATCAACCCGCGGGCTCGATCGCGCCATCGTCCGGCAGGCCCTTCGACGCATCCGCAAGCAGCGCCTGCGCTTCAGAGCCCGGCAGCGATTCCACGCCGCGAAGCTGGCGTTCGATCGCACGCGTGCGCACGCCGGCCTGCTTGATGCTGTTCTGCACGGTGTCGAGCTGGGTGGTGGCTTTCTCGAGCACGCCGGCGAACTTGCCGAACTCGCCCTTCACCGCCGCCAGCAGCTGCCAGACCTCGCTGGAGCGCTTCTCGATGGCCAGCGTGCGGAAGCCCATCTGCAGGCTGTTGAGCAAGGCGGTGAACGTGGTTGGTCCCGCCAAGACCACGCGGTGCTCGCGCTGCAGCGCATCGGCCAGTCCGGGGCGGCGGATGGTCTCGGCGTAGAGACCCTCGGTGGGCAGGAACATCACCGCGAAATCTGTGGTGTGCGGCGGCACGACGTACTTCTCGCAGATCGACTTCGCCTGCACGCGGATCGCGCGCTCGAGCTGCACGCCGCTGCTGCGTACGGCCTCGACATCGCCCTTTTCCTGCGCATCCAGCAGGCGTTCGTAGTCCTCGCGCGGGAACTTGGAATCGATCGGCAGCCAGACCTGATCGTCTTCGCTGCCGCGCCCGGGCAGGCGGACCGCGAAATCGACCGTCTCGCCGCTGCCCGGGCGGACGCGCACGGCCTTGGCGTACTGCTCGATGGTCAGGGTCTGTTCGAGGATGTTCTCGAGCTGCACTTCGCCCCAGCTGCCGCGGTCCTTGACGTTGGTCAGCACGCGCTTGAGGTCGCCGACGCCGGTGGCCAGCTCCTGCATTTCGCCCAGACCACGCTGCACCTGTTCCAGGCGCTCGGACACGAGCTTGAACGACGCATCCAGGCGCGTGTTGAGCGTGGTCTGCAGCTTTTCATCGACGGTGGCGCGCATCTGCTCGAGCTTCTGGGCGTTGTCGGCCTGCAGGGACTTGAGCTGCGACTCGAGCGTGGTGCGCATCTCGCCGATGCGCTGCTCGTTGCGCTGGGTGAGTTCACCCAGGCGCTGGCCGAGCTGGTCGGCGAAGCGCTGCTGCGCCTCCGCGCCTTCGCTGCGCGCCTTGCGGGCATCTTCGCCAAGCGCTTCGCGCAGCACGTCCAGGCGCTGGTCGGTACGCGTGCTGAACTCGGTCAGGCGTGAGGCGAATCCATCGATACGCTGCCCCTGCGCCGTACCCAGGCTGTCGAGCTGCTGCCGCAGCTCCCCGCGCCCGTCGCGTTGCTCCGCGCGCAGCGCTTCCTCGAGCTCGCGGCGCAGCGAACCCAGCGCGGCGTCCGGGCGACGCGACAGCAGCACCACCAGCAGCACGATGGCCACCGCCACCGCCGCCAGCACGAGGATCAACAGGGTCTGGATTTCCATGCGCCCAGTGTAGCCAACGCGGTCGCAGCCACCGCGACCCCGTCGGCGCGATCACACTTCCGCATCCGCGACGCCTGCCGCGTTCAAAAGCGCGTGCCCGCCGGCAGTCACCCGGCCGGCGGGCACGCGGGCACGCTCAGAAGTCCCAGCGTGCCGAGAGCGTCACCGGCACCGAGAAACGGCTGCCGGTGTCATTGATCGTGGCCAGGCCCAGCCCGCCAATCGCACTGTCATCGTCCTTGCAGACTGTCGGCCAGCCGCGATCCCCAGCGACCATGTGGGAGCCGCTACAGCCGCGATCCTCCGCAGCCCGTGGGAGCGGCTATAGCCGCTCCCACAAAGGTGAGGAGCTACCACCGGGGAGCCGCCGCCGCCCCTCAGTCCAGCACGCGGCAGAACACCGCCTTCAGGTAGCGCGACTCCTGCGCGTTCGCCATGAACGGATGGTCCGGTCCGGCGCCGGACACCTTCAGCACCTGCACGGTGCGGTTGGAGAAGAACGCCGCGCGCCGCAGCATGTCCAGGAACTGGTCCTCGGCCACCAGGCCCGTGCACGAGAATGTCGCCAGCAGCCCGCCTGGCGCCACCACCGACAGCGCCAGCTTGTTCATGTCCAGGTACTTCTTCAGCGCCGGGATCACCTGCTCGCGGTCGCGGGTCATCTTGGCCGGGTCCAGCACCACCACGTCGTACTGCTCGCCCGCGTTGGACGCGTCGCGCAGCCACGGGAAGATGTCGGCCTGCACGAAGCGCGGGCGCACGCCGTTCAACTTCGCGTTGCCCTTGGCGAGTTCGATCACGTCGGCATCGATGTCCACGCCCACCACGTCCG
Source organism: Luteimonas sp. A649 (assembly GCF_054072735.1). Taxonomy (NCBI): domain Bacteria; kingdom Pseudomonadati; phylum Pseudomonadota; class Gammaproteobacteria; order Lysobacterales; family Lysobacteraceae; genus Luteimonas; species Luteimonas sp. A649. Next base: position 30,690 of record NZ_JBSVRQ010000005.1, read on the forward strand.
CCGCGCCGCGCACCGCCGAATACACCGCGAAGCCGCCGGTGTTGCAGCACAGGTCCAGCACGCGCTTGCCGGCGACCTGCCGGCTCAGCCACTCGCGGTTCTCGCGCTGGTCGGCGAAGAAGCCGGTCTTGTGCGCGCCCGAGGGGTCGGCGCGGAAGCGGATGCCGTGCTCGGTGATGATCGCGGGCTCGGTGCCGCGCGTGGTGTGGAAGTCGAAGCTCTCCTGCTTCTGCACGTGCTCGTCGGCGAAGGCGTGGAAGCGGCAGCCCGGGAACTGCTCGCGCAGCGCCTCCATGATCCACTCGCGGTGGCGGAACATGCCGGCGCTGAAGTATTCCAGCACCAGCAAATCGGCGTAGCGATCGACCACCAGGCCGCTGAGCCCGTCGCCTTCGCTGTGCACCACGCGCCAGGCGTCGGAGACCTCGTCCAGGCGCAGCACGTCGCGGCGCAGCGCCACCGCGTCGGCGATCTTGCGGGAGAACCAGCCGGCGTCGACCGGCACGTTCGGATTCGTCTCGAGGATGCGCACCGCGATCCGCGAATGGCCGTTGTAGAAGCCGCGGCCGACCCACTCGCCGTCCACGCCGACGACGTCGACGATGGTGCCCGGCTTCGGGCGCGGGTTGGGCTTGTCGACCAGCTTCTGGAAAATCCACGGATGGCTGGACCGCCAGGCATTGCGCAGGCGGACCACGGGCAGGGCTTCGTTCATGGCGGCAATTCTACCGGCTTGCGGCGGCGGCCAAGGTGCGGCGGGAGGCCCGGCCCTTGCGTTGGCCGCGTCCGTCGCCATGCATGGGGCATGCACCTGCCCACCCACGACCACCCGCCCGACTCGAAGGCCCAGCGCGCCGCCGACTGGCGCCGCTTCCGCCGCGCCGCCGGGGCCTCGGCGTTGTTCGTGGTGGTGCTGGCGGTGGTGTACATCGCCCAGGCGGGTTTTGACGCGCGGCTGTTCTCGGTGGCCCCGGGCAGCGTCAGCGGGCTGATCGGCATCCTCACTGCGCCGCTGCTGCACGGTTCGCTCGAACACATCGTGGCCAACAGCGTGGCCGTCCTGTTCCTCGGCACGCTGGCGGGCTGGGTCTATCCGCGCGCCACCCTGCGCGGCCTGCCGCTGATGTGGCTGGGTTCCGGCCTGGGCGCCTGGTTGCTGGGCGCGCCAGGCTCCTGGCACCTCGGCGCCAGCGGCGTCACCCACGGCCTGATGTTCCTGGTGATGGCGCTCGCCCTGCTGCGCCGCGACCGCGCCGCCATCGCCGCCACCATGATCGGCTTCATGTTCTACGGCGGCATGCTGCTGACCGTGCTCCCGCGCGAGCCGGGCGTGTCCTGGCAGTCGCATCTGGGTGGCGCGATCGGCGGCATCGTGGCGGCCTGGCTGTTCCGCCGTTTCGACCCCGTCGCACCGCGCAAGCGCTACAGCTGGGAGCTGGAAGAGGAGCAGGCCGCCCTCGACGCCGCGCGCGCCGAGGCCGAGCGCGACCAGTTCGAAGCGCGCCTGCCCGACGACGTGCCGGTGCTGTGGCAGCGGCCCGAATCCGATGAGGCGCGCGGCAAGGTCCTGGAGTTCCCGCCGCGCGATCGGCGCTAGACTCGGGCCATGCGAGTGCGCCCTGCCATCCTCCTGCTGCTGGCGATCCTGCCCTGGGGGAGCGCAGCCGCGAGCGATGCCACGGAGAACAAGGCCATGGCCGAAGTCGACGCCCGCCTGCAGCGCTACAGGGGCGACGTGCCCGGCGCGGCCCTGCTCGTGCTGCGCGACGGCACGCCCGTGGTCCGCCGCGGCGTGGGCCTGGCCGATGTCGAAACCCGCACCCCGGTCACGCCCGCCACCAACTTCCGCCTGGCCTCGGTGAGCAAGCAGTTCACCGCCGCCGCCGTGCTGCTGCTGGCGCAGGACGGCCGCCTGCGCCTGGACGATCCGGTGCGCCGCTGGCTGCCCGCGCTGCCCGCCAGCGCCGACGGCGTGACCCTGCACCACCTGCTCAGCCACACCTCGGGCCTGCATGACTACGAAGACCTGATGCCGGCCGACTTCAGCGGCCAGGTGCGCGATGCGGACGTGCTGTGCCTGCTGGCGGCCGGGCGACCGTGTGGCAACGGGATCGCGGCTACAGCCGCGATCGGCCCCGCCGCACCCTACTTCGCACCCGGCAGCGCCTACCGCTACAGCAACAGCGCCTACGCCCTGCTCTCGCTCGTCGTCGAACAGGCCTCGGGCATGCAGTACCCCGACTTCCTGCGCACGCGCATCTTCCAGCCGCTGGGCATGGACCACACCGTGGCCTTCGTCGACGGCGTGAACCAGGTCGACACCCGCGCCTGGGGCTACAGCGCCCACGGCGACGGCTGGCGCCGCACCGACCAGTCCACCACCAGCGCCGTGCTCGGCGACGGCGGCATCTATTCCTCGATCGACGACCTCGCCAAGTGGGACGCGGCGCTGCATGACGACCGCCTGCTGTCCGACGCCTCGCGCGCGCTGGCGTTTTCGGCGCAGAGCACCGCGCCCACCGGCGAGGACGACGTGCAGGCCTACGGCTATGGCTGGCGCCTGGACGAGGGCCTGCAGTGGCATTCCGGCGAAACCATGGGCTTCCGCAACGTCATCCTGCGCTGGCCCGCGCAGCGGCTGACCGTGGTGCTGCTCAGCAACCGCAACGCCCCCGAGCCCTATGCCGACGCCCGCGCCATCGGTGAAGCGTTCCTCGGCAAGGCCGACGCACGCTAGGCTTGTCGCCTTCGCACTGCTGGACCCCGCCATGCCCTTTTCCCGCCGCCTGTCGCCGGCCGCCCTTGCCCTTGCCGCCGCCGTCACCCTGCTTCCGGGCATCGCGGCCTGCCAGCGCGATGCTGCGCCCGACGCCGGGGCAACGGCCGCATCCACCGCCGCGCGTTCGCAGGACCCCGCCGCCAACCGCATCGAAGACGACGTGCGCGCGCTGGCCGACGACGGCATGCAGGGCCGCGAAACCGGCACCCCCGGCCATGACCTGGCCGCCGAGTACGTTGCCGGACGCTTTGCCGATGCCGGGCTGGTGCCCGGTGGCGAGGACGGCGGCTGGTTCCAGCGCGTGCCCCTGCTGCGCGCCATCATCACCGCCGAGGGCGCGCGCTTCGGCGTGCAGCTGGGCAACGACGCCACCACCCTCGAGTTCCAGCACCAGTTCCTGCCGATGGCCAACTTCGATCACGCCGAGGCCGCGGTCGACGCGGCCGCGGTGTTCGTCGGCCAGGCCGTGCACGCGCCGGCGCTGGACCATGACGATTTCGCCGGCCTGGACCTCCGCGGCAAGATCGCGGTGATGTTCGGCGGCGCGCCGGAACGCTTCGACGACACCCGCCGCGCCTTCCACTCCTCGCTGGCCGAAAAGCTGCGCGGCGTCGCCGAGCGCGGTGCCGTGGGCGTGGTGCTGGTCGGCACCGCCGCCGATGAAGTGCGCACGCCCTGGGCGCGCAGCGCGGCCGCCTGGGATCGCCCCACCATGCGCCTGCGCGGCCCCGACGGCCGCGGCATCGATACCTGGCCCGAACTGCAGGTGGTCGCCCGCGTGAGCGCCGCCGCTGCCGACACCCTGTTCGCCGGCGGCGAACGCAGCGCCGCGCAGCTCGCCGACCAGGCCCGCAGCGGCACCCTGCGCGGCTTCGACATGCCGGTGCGGCTGTCGCTGGCCGTGAACACGCACGTGGAGCCGCTGGACTCCCGCAACGTCGTCGGCCTGCTGCGCGGCAGCGATCCCGCGTTGGCAGACGAGTACGTGGTCCACAGCGCCCACCTCGACCACGTCGGCATCGGCCTTGAAGTCGAGGGCGATGCGATCTACAACGGCGCGCTCGACAACGCCCTGGGCGTCGCGATCATGACCGAGGCCGCGCGCGAACTGGCCGCGGCGGAAGATGCGCCCCGCCGCTCGCAGCTGTTCGTCGCCGTCACCGCCGAAGAGCAGGGCCTGCTCGGCTCGCAGTGGTTCGCGCGCCATCCCACCATTGTCGCCGGCGCGCTGGTCGCCAACATCAACATCGACATGCCGGTGTTGACCGCGCCCAGTCGCGACATCGTGCCGATCGGCGTTGAACACTCGACCTTGAAGTCAGTGGTGGATGCCGCCGCCCGAGAGATCGGCGTCAAGGTCTCGCCCGACCCCTTCCCGGAAGAGACGGTGTTCGTGCGCAGCGACCAGTTCTCCTTCGTGCGCGAAGGCATTCCCGCGCTCTACCTCGACGGCGGCATCGAAGGCACCGATCCCGAGCGCGACCCCAAGGTCTCCGCCACCTGGTTCATGCGCAACTGCTACCACCGCCCCTGCGACCAGCCCGACCTGCCCATCCACTACGACGACGCCGCGCGCCTTGCGCGGGTGTCCGCGCGCATCGCGCAGGGCATCGCCGCCGCCGATGCGCCGCCGACGTGGAACGAAGGAGATTTCTTCGGTGAGCACTTCGGTGGCCAGGGACCGGCTGGAGGCGTCGCCCCCTGACAGCGGGCTGGTTCGTACCGGCACAACCCGGTCCGGCAGAAGCCGCGCCGGGCTGGCGGAGCCCGTGCTGCGTCCGGGCGCGCCCGTCAGGGCGTGAAGTTGCCGGCCGTGCGCAGGGGTGCGGGAGCCGCCGCCGGCAGCTCCGGCGTGGCCACGTGGTTGCCCGCGCACTGATAGGCGTTCTGGACCTGCCAGCTGGAACACGCCCCGTTACCTTCCGTCGAGGCGCATTCCTGCGTCACGTTCACTGCCAGCTCGGTGTAGCTGTAGCCCATGCGTTCACAGCGTCGCGTGGCGAGATGGTTGGCCTGCGCCAGGCTCAGTGCCGGCGTGGCCAGGTCACTTGTTTCATAGGACACCAGGACGGTCCCCGCGCCATCACCTTCAGCCACGGCCAGGGAACTCGTGCTCGTACAAGCGGCCAGTCCGGCCAGCGCGAGCAGGGACAAAGCGAAGATCTTCATCTCAACCTCCTTTCGAGCGTCCCGCCGAGCTTACCCCGAGTATCGCGGCATTGATCCGCATGCGCTTCAGGAAAGTGCCAGCCATGCCAGCGCCGCCGCCGCCACGATCTGGAGCACGATGATCGTCCAGAACAAAACGCGATGAGCCGGACGGTCGATCTGGATGAGTGCCGGGTACCACAGCACGCGACCCGATCGGATCGACATGACCGTGACCACTGCGATCAGCACCGCCGCCAGGGCACTGAGGATGCCCTCGACGGGAAGTGTCATGCGGATCGGTCCTGCAGAATGACTGGCCGACCATACACGCTGGGCGGGATCAGCCGGGAGCCCCGGCGCATCGCGTGCTCGCGGCAACGCCGCTTCGGCATGGTCACTCACATGCGCTGCCCGGCAACCCGCAAGGCCGGTTGACGGCCCAATTTCCGTCTTCCTTGTTGCCAACAGGGGGAAGGGCTTTGCCGAGTTTTCATTCCAGCCAGCCGGTGCGGCTGGGCATCGTCGGGTGCGGTGCGATCACGCGCGCGGCGCATCTGCCGGTGATTGCCGGAGACCGCCGGGTCAAGGTGACCGCACTTTGCGACCGTGATCGCGGCAACGCCACCCAGGCCGCGCGCGAGAGCGGTGTGGATGCAGCGATCACCACCGACCTTGCCGATCTCGCCGGCAAGGTCGACGCCGCCATCGTCGCCGTCCCGCCGCGCTTCCACGCCCCCGTCGCGATCCAGCTCATGGAGATGGGGATCGACGTGTTGTGCGAGAAGCCGCTCGCGATCACCGTCGCCGACGGCCACAGGATGGCGGAGGCCGCCCGCAGGACCGGGCGGGTGCTCGCGGTCGCGCTCATGATGCGGTTCTTTCCGCACAACCGGTGGCTCGCGGACCTGGTGGAGAACGGCGAGATCGGGGAAGTCCGCGAGGTGATCGTCGAGGACGGTGCGCCGCTGGACTGGCCAATGGCGGGCAACAGCTACTTCGACCGCAATGCGACCGGCGGCGGCGTCCTCTTCGACACCGGCGTGCACCTCCTCGACCGGATGCTCTGGCTGTTCGGTGATCTCACCGGGATCGCCTACGAAGATGATGCGCTGGGCGGCTTCGAGAGCAACGCGAAGCTGACCGGTGACCTGCGCATCGGCGGGCGACCGGTGCCGGCACGCCTGGAGTTCAGCTGGTCGCACCGGCTACGCCGCAGCATCCGTGTGATCGGCGAGCGCGGCACGCTCGAGGCCTCGACCTCGGACCCGCGGACCCTGACCCTCCACCGGACCACGCGCCGCGGCCCGATGGAGATGCAGATCGCGTGCGCCCCGCAGTGGGACGGGCGCAGTCACTACCGGGCGCAGCTGGACGACTTCATCGGCGCCGTGCGCGAGCGGCGCGAACCCTTCGTGACCGCCGAGTCGGCACTGCACGCGCTGGCGGTCATGGAAACGGCGTACGCGCTGCGGACACCGATGGCGCAGCCCTGGCTTGCGCGGATGGAGGCATCGGCATGACGCCCAAGAGGATCCTCGTCACCGGTGCCACCGGGTTCATCGGCTCGCGCCTGTGCGAGCTCCTGTCGCTGGAGTACCGGCTCCCGTATCGCGCACTGGTCCGCGACTTCTCGCGTGCCGTCCGGATTGCCCGCCTGGACACCGAGCTGGTCGCAGGCGACATGCTCGACGCCGACAGCCTGGCGCGGGCGGTGGAGGGGTGCGATGCCGTCATCAACCTGGCCCACGGCGACGACAAGAGCACGAAGAAGCAGACCGCGCACCTGGTCGACGCCTGCACGCGCGCCGGCGTCCGCCGCCTGGTCCACGTGAGTTCGATGGCGGTGCACGGGCCATCGCCGGGGCTGCCGGTGCTGACCGAGGACACCGCGCCGATCAGGCGATGGGGCGAGGCCTATTCCGATGCCAAGGCCGCGGGGGAGGCCGTGGTCACGGCGGCCGGGAAGCGCGGCGCGCTCGAGACCGTCGTCCTCCGTCCCACCATCGTCTACGGCCCCTACAGCTTCTTCGTCACACCGATCGTCCGGGACGCACGCGCCGGGAACGTCAGCCTGATCGACGGCGGCCGGGGCGCCTGCAATGCGGTGTATGTCGACGACGTCTGTGAAGCGATCATGGCGGCGCTCGAGCGCGACGATGCAGTCGGCTCGGCGTTCCTGATCACCGGCGACACCCGCATCACGTGGCGGGATTTCATCACCACCTTCGCCGGCATGGTCGAGGGCACGAAGACCATCCACGACCACTCGCTCGACGAGATCGACGCCTACTGGCGGGCGAAGCGCCCTCGTGCGCGCGACAGCGTCACCGCAGCGCTGCGGCTGGCCGCCTCGCCGGCCTTCCATGCACAGCTGGGCACCATCCCACCGGTCGGCAAGCTGATCCGCGGCACCAAGGAGCTGGTCGCCAGCCGGATCACCCCGGAGCAGAAACTGGTCATCAAGTCCCGAATGCAGGGCCGACGTGCCGCCGCGCACGCCGACGATGCCCCGGCTGTGCAGACGCCCAACCAGGGGCGCGTCGTGCGCGAGGCGTACCGGTCATGGGTGGCGAACGACCTGGCCAAGGCCCGGCTCGGCTGGAAGCCGGCCCACTCGTTCGAGCTCGGCGCCCGGCGCACTGGCGAGTGGATGCGCTTCGCACGCATCGTTTGACTGCCAAGCGAGTAGTCGTTTCATGGTGGGCCACACTTGGGACAGGCAGCCCCCCGAAGCGTTGTCGGCTTGAATGAGTGTCAAGACGCTTCAAAAAGCGTTGGCTGGATAGCCGTAAGCATACGGCGGGCCACAGCGACGGGCCACTTCGGGGTATGCATCCTCAATGTATCCCCTCGGCGCATCACCGCCGCCGAACTCGGACAAAACATTGAACCTTGTGACTCTCTCACTGCCATCCACACGAAGGAACAGCCCCGAACTGTCCCGGTCCAGCGCTATGCCCTGGTACCAGAGAATAGTCGTGCCACGCGACCCTTCTGGCGAGCGGAGCTTTACGCAGCCATTTTCGACTACGAGCTCTCCACTGAAGGCGGAAAGGAGCCAAGGCTGTTCAAACCCGGGCGGCGGAGGCGCTACCTGTGGAAAGAATGGCAAGGGTGAACTCGCCTGATTGCCAGCGCACCCGGCTAGGGCAAGAAAGCCCACGCTGGCCAATGCCGGAATAATCCTCATATGCGTCCAAGTCCCTGAACGTGCCGCCCGACTCGATGAGTCTGACCGCTGGCACGCTGCAGTCATGAGCAATCGCTCCGTGGCGGACCAGGCTGTCCGAACCCAGTGGCGGATCCGCTGCTGAGACTCGTGAGTGTGGCCAAGCACTAGTTGCTCTTCGAAGACTGGCCGCGCGTGCCGTTGTAGCCGTCCAGGTATCCGCGGGCAAAGTCAGGAAATGCGCCCCCTAGAAAGAGTGCAATACCCGCCACTACAAGAATGTACCGATTGTTCTTTGCGAACCCGAAAAGAAGTAGAACAAGGCCAACAAGAGCAAACGCGATCCCGATCCACTGCATTTTCAGCCCTCCGTATACACCAGTCTTTCAGATGCGACGTCTTGCACAAGGTCTCGGAGATTGAGCACGTTGTGCTCGTTCTCCTGCGAAGGAGCACAACCTGACACCAGTAACAGTGGCGCCAGAAAGCGAAGCGTCGCCTTCATAGACACCCCCAGTGAGGCCTAACACCAGAATTAAGCCGTGCCGCGAAGCGGCATCGGCTTGAATGAATTGTTAGGCGCCAGAAATTGCCAGACTAAGTGCGACAAATCCAGCGCCCCGAAAAGGAGAGGTGAGCTGGCAGACTGGAA
>NZ_JBSVRQ010000006.1:0-16118 GCF_054072735.1 Luteimonas sp. A649
CACGTGACCGATCGTGCCCACGTTCACGTGGGGCTTGGTGCGCTCGAACTTACCCTTGGCCATGATTGCTGTCTCTTCGAAAGTTGGTTGACTTGGTCGCCGTCTCTGGCGCCGCTTACTTCTTCTTGACCACTTCGTCGGCGATGTTCGACGGCGCTTCCGCGTAGTGGTCGAACTCCATCGTGAAGGTGGCGCGACCCTGCGACATCGAGCGCAGGCTGGTGGCGTAGCCGAACATCTCGCCCAGCGGGATCATCGCGTTGATGATCTTGCCCGACGGACTGTCGTCCTGGCCCTGGAGGATGCCGCGACGACGGCTCACGTCGCCCATCACGTCGCCCAGGTAATCCTCGGGGCTGACGATCTCGACCTTCATGATCGGCTCGAGCAGCACCGGGCTGGCCTTGCCAAAGCCTTCCTTGAAGCCCATCGAGCCGGCGATCTTGAACGCCATTTCCGACGAGTCGACCTCGTGGTACGAACCGTCGTACAGCTTCACCTTGACGTCCACGATCGGGTAGCCGGCGAGGATGCCGTTGGCCACCGCTTCCTGGATGCCCTTGTCGACGGCCGGGATGTATTCCTTGGGCACCACGCCGCCCACGATCGCGTTCTCGAACTCGTAGCCGGTGCCCGGCTCCTGCGGCGAGATCTCGAGCCACACGTGGCCGAACTGGCCCTTGCCGCCCGACTGGCGAACGAACTTGCCTTCGCACTTGACCGTCTTGCGGATGGTCTCGCGGTAGGCGACCTGCGGCTTGCCGACGTTGGCCTCGACGTTGAACTCGCGCTTCATGCGGTCAACGAGGATGTCCAGGTGCAGCTCGCCCATGCCGGCGATGATGGTCTGGCCGGATTCCTCGTCGGTCCGCACGCGGAACGAAGGATCTTCCTGCGCCAGGCGACCGAGCGCGATGCCCATCTTTTCCTGGTCCGACTTGGTCTTCGGCTCAACGGCCATCGAGATGACCGGCTCCGGGAAGATCATGCGCTCGAGCGTGATGATCGCGTCCTGCGCGCACAGCGTGTCGCCAGTGGTCACGTCCTTCAGGCCCACGGCCGCGGCGATGTCGCCGGCGCGGACTTCCTTGATCTCGGCGCGATCGTTGGAATGCATCTGCAGCAGGCGGCCGATGCGCTCCTTGCGCGACTTGATCGGGTTGTAGACCTGGTCGCCGGCATTGAGCACGCCCGAGTAGACGCGGAAGAAGGTCAGCGAGCCCACGAACGGATCGGTGATGATCTTGAACGCCAGCGCGGAGAACGGCGCCTTGTCGTCAGCCGCACGGGTCTCGGTCTCTTCGCGCTCGTTGATGCCCTGCACGGCGGGACGGTCGAGCGGCGACGGCAGCAGCTGGATCACGCCGTCGAGCATGGCCTGCACGCCCTTGTTCTTGAACGCGGTGCCGCAGAACACCGGCACGATCTCCACCTTGACGGTGCGCTCGCGCAGGCCGGCGATGATCTCTTCCTCGCTGAGCTCTCCGCCCTCGAGGTACTTGTCCATCAGCTCTTCAGTGGCCTCGGCCGCGGCCTCGATCATGAAGGCGCGTGCCTCGGCGGCCTTGTCGGCCAGCTCGGCGGGGATCTCGCGGTACTCGAACACCATGCCCTGCGAGGCGGTATCCCAGCGGATCGCCTTCATCTTCAGCAGGTCGATGACGCCCTCGAAGCCGTCTTCGGCACCGATCGGCACCTGCATCGGCACCGGGTTCGCACCCAGGCGCGACTTCAGCTGGCCCACGACCTTGTCGAAGTTGGCACCGGTGCGGTCCATCTTGTTGACGAAGGCAAGGCGCGGCACCTTGTACTTGTTGGCCTGACGCCACACGGTCTCGGACTGCGGCTGCACGCCACCCACGGCGCACAGCACGAACACCGCGCCGTCGAGCACGCGCAGGGAGCGCTCCACCTCGATGGTGAAGTCGACGTGCCCGGGGGTGTCGATGATGTTGAAGCGGTGCTGCGGCAGCGACTTGTCCATGCCCGACCAGAACGCGGTGGTGGCCGCCGACTGGATCGTGATGCCACGCTCCTGCTCCTGCTCCATCCAGTCCATGGTCGCGGCGCCGTCGTGCACTTCGCCCAGCTTGTGGCTGACGCCCGTGTAAAACAGGATGCGCTCGGACGTGGTGGTCTTGCCGGCATCGATGTGGGCCATGATGCCGAAGTTGCGATAGCGGTCGATGGGAGTGGTGCGGGCCACGGCGATCTCTCTATAGATGTTGTCCACAGACGCGGACGTGCGGAATTGGTTCCGGATGGCCGAATGCCGCCCTGCGGCGGCACCCGGCTACGCGACGATCGGGCCGGCGCGCTGCGCGCGGCCGGGCGCCGTTACCAGCGGTAGTGCGCGAAGGCCTTGTTGGCCTCGGCCATGCGGTGCGTTTCTTCGCGCTTCTTGATCGCGCCACCGCGGCTCTCGGATGCATCGATCAGCTCGCCGGCGAGCTTGCGCGGCATGCTGTTCTCGCCGCGCTTGCGGGCGGCGTCGATCAGCCAGCGCATCGCCAGCGCCATGCGGCGCGACTGGCGCACTTCGACCGGCACCTGGTAGGTGGCGCCACCGACGCGACGCGACTTCACCTCGACCGACGGCGAGATGTTGCCCAGCGCCTTCTCGACGACTTCCAGCGGGTTCGGGTTCTTTTCGCCGATGACGTCCATGGCACCGTAGACGATCTTCTCGGCGACGGACTTCTTGCCGCTGTACATGACCATGTTGATGAAGCGGGCGATCGTCTCGCTGCCATGCTTCGGGTCGGGCAGCACCGAGCGCTGCGGGGTGTTTCCTTTACGCGACATTGTTCTTGTGCCTTTTCAGTATCTGGTTCGAAGGGCGGGACAATCCAGGAAGGAGCGGATCAGCCCTTCGGACGCTTGGCGCCGTACTTGGAGCGGGCCTGCCTGCGCTTGGCGACGCCGGCGGCGTCGAGCGAGCCACGGACGGTGTGGTAACGCACACCCGGGAGGTCCTTGACGCGACCGCCGCGGATCAGCACCACCGAGTGCTCCTGCAGGTTGTGGCCTTCGCCACCGATGTAGGAGATGACCTCGTAGCCATTGGTCAGGCGCACCTTGGCGACCTTGCGAAGGGCCGAGTTCGGCTTCTTCGGGGTCGTGGTGTACACGCGGGTGCAGACGCCGCGACGCTGCGGGCAGTTCTGCAGCGCGGGCGAATTGCTCTGGTAGGTTTCCGGGCTGCGCGGCTTGCGCACAAGCTGGTTGATCGTTGCCATCGGTGTCGGGTCTTCTGCTTCGGGGCGCGGGGCCGCGGTGTGTATGAAAACGAAGGCAGGCGGATGAACCCGGCCTGCCGAGACGGAAAAGTATAGCCTGCGCCGACGGCCAGCGTCAACGCATGCGATGACCGGACAGGCGACGCCCCGGCATCCGGGACGCGACCTGGGTCGCAGTCTTCTTTCCCGCCCTTCCTGGGCCGAATACGAGGCGCCTCCATGGCACCTCATTTCGGAATCTGGGACGGCCCCGTGGGGCCGTCACTAACTTTGGATCAGTCTTCGGTGCCCTGGGCCAGGGGAGCATCGCCCCCCTCGACCGCGGCCGTCTCTTCGACGGCGGACTCTGCCACGCTGACCGCGGACAGTGCCTCCATCTCGGACTCGGTCAGCCCCGAGGCGTTCTTCCGGCGTTGCGCATGATACGCCATGCCGGTACCGGCAGGAATCAGGCGGCCGACGATCACGTTTTCCTTCAGGCCGCGCAGGCCGTCGCGGGTGCCGCGCACGGCAGCCTCGGTCAGCACGCGGGTGGTCTCCTGGAAGGAAGCCGCGGAGATGAACGACTCGGTCGCCAGCGACGCCTTGGTGATGCCCAGCAGGACCGGATCGAAATGCACCGGCAGCTCGCCCTTGGCGTTGTGCTTCTCGTTGGCCTCGATGACGCGCTGGCGCTCGGCCTGCTCACCGTTGAGGAAACGGGTGCTGTCGCCGGCGTCGGTGACCTCGACCTTGCGCAGCATCTGGCGGACGATCACTTCGATGTGCTTGTCGTTGATCTTCACGCCCTGCAGGCGGTAGACGTCCTGGATTTCCTTGGTCAGGTACGACGCCAGCTCCTCGACGCCCTTCAGGCGCAGGATGTCCTGCGGGCTCGGCTCGCCGTCCACCACGGTCTCGCCCTTCTCGACGTGCTCGCCTTCGAACACGATGATCTGGCGGTACTTCGGGATCAGCTCTTCGTGGTCGTCGCCGTCCACGCCCTTGATGATCAGGCGCTGCTTGCCCTTGGTGTCCTTGCCGAAGCTGACCACGCCCGACTTCTCGGCGAGGATCGCCGGGTCCTTGGGCTTGCGGGCTTCGAACAGGTCGGCCACGCGCGGCAGGCCGCCGGTGATGTCGCGGGTCTTCGAGGCTTCCTGCGGGATCTTGGCCACCACGTCGCCCACGCCCACCGCATCACCGTCCTGCATGTTGACGATGGAGCGCGGCGGCAGCATGTACTGCGCCGGCAGGTCGGTGCCCGGGATGTTGAGGCCCTCGCCGGTCTTGGCATCGACGATGCGGATCAGCGGACGCAGGTCCTTGGCCTGCGAACCACGGCGCTTGGGATCGGTGATCTCGCGCGAGGCCAGGCCGGTCAGGTCGTCGGTCTTCTCGATCACGGTCACGCCGTCGATGAAGTCCGCGAAGCGCATGACGCCCTTCACTTCCGACACGATCGGGTGGTTATGCGGGTCCCACGTCGCGATGGTCTGGCCGGCCTTGACCGCCATGCCGTCCTTCGCGTTGATGGTCGCGCCGTAGGGCAGCTTGTAGCGCTCGCGCTCACGGCCGTGCTGGTCGAGCACCGAAATCTCGCCCGACCGCGACACGCCGACCAGGTGGCCGTTGCCATGCGACACGGACTTGACGTTGTTGAACTTCACCGAGCCGGTGGTCTTGACCGTCACGTTGTCGATCGCCGCCGCACGCGACGCCGCACCACCGATGTGGAACGTACGCATGGTCAGCTGGGTGCCGGGCTCGCCGATCGACTGTGCGGCCACCACGCCCACGGCTTCGCCGAGGTTGACCAGGTGGCCACGGCCGAGGTCGCGGCCATAGCAGTTCGCACAGACGCCGAAGGACGATTCGCAGGTGATCGTCGAGCGGACCTGGATGGCCTGCACGCCGATCTCCTCGAGCTTCTGCACCCAGGCTTCGTCGAGCAGGGTGTTGCGGGTCACGACCGGATCCTCGTCGTCGCCGGGCATGAACACGTCCTCGGCCACCATGCGGCCGAGCACGCGGTCCTTCAGCGGCTCGACCACGTCGCCGCCTTCCACGATCGGGGTCATGGTCAGGCCTTCGCGGGTACCGCAATCGGTCTCGGTGATCACCACGTCCTGCGCCACGTCGACCAGGCGACGGGTCAGGTAACCGGAGTTCGCGGTCTTCAGCGCGGTATCCGCGAGGCCCTTTCGGGCACCGTGGGTCGAGATGAAGTACTGCTGGACGTTCAGGCCCTCGCGGAAGTTCGAGGTGATCGGGGTCTCGATGATCGAGCCGTCGGGCTTGGCCATCAGGCCGCGCATGCCGGCCAGCTGGCGGATCTGCGCCTGCGAACCACGCGCGCCGGAGTCGGCCATGATGTAGACCGAGTTCATCGACTTCTGCTCGACCTGCTCACCCTTGGCGTTGGTGACGATCTCGGTGCCGATGGTCTTCATCATCGCCTGGGCGACGCGCTCGTTGGTGCGCGACCAGATGTCCACGACCTTGTTGTAGCGCTCGCCGGCGGTGACCAGGCCGGACTGGTACTGCTGCTGGATCTCCAGCACCTCGGCCTCGGCCTCGGCGAGGATCCCCTTCTTCTCGTCCGGGATGATCATGTCGTCGATGCCGATCGACACGCCGGCGCGCGTGGCGTACGCGAAGCCGGTGTACATCAGCTTGTCGGCGAACACGACCGTGTCCTTCAGGCCGAGCATGCGGTAGCAGGAGTTGATCAGGCGGCTGATGTTCTTCTTCGTCAGCTCGACGTTGGCCAGCGCGAACGGCAGGCCCGCCGGGAGGATCTCGGCCAGCAGGGCGCGCCCGACCGTGGTGTCCACGATCGAGGTCTTCTGCTCGCGGTTGCCTTCCTCGTCGATCACCGTCTCGGTGATGCGCACCTTCACCTTGGCGTGCAGGCCGGCGACCTTGGCGTCGTAGGCGCGCTTGACCTCGGAGACGTTGGCGAACGCCATGCCCTCGCCCACCGTGTTCTCGAGCGCACGGGTCATGTAGTACAGCCCGAGCACCACGTCCTGCGACGGCACGATGATCGGCTCGCCGTTGGCGGGCGACAGGATGTTGTTGGACGACATCATCAGCGCGCGCGCTTCCAGCTGGGCTTCCAGCGAGAGCGGCACGTGGACGGCCATCTGGTCACCGTCGAAGTCGGCGTTGAACGCGGTGCAGACCAGCGGGTGCAGCTGGATGGCCTTGCCCTCGATCAGTACCGGCTCGAACGCCTGGATGCCCAGGCGGTGCAGGGTCGGCGCGCGGTTCAGCAGCACCGGGTGCTCGCGGATCACCTCTTCGAGGATGTCCCACACCTCGGCCTCTTCGCGCTCGACGAGCTTCTTGGCGGCCTTGATCGTCGTGGCCAGGCCACGGCGCTGCAGCTTGGCGAAGATGAAGGGCTTGAACAGCTCCAGCGCCATCTTCTTCGGCAGGCCGCACTCGTGCAGGCGCAGCGTCGGGCCGACCACGATGACCGAACGGCCCGAGTAGTCGACGCGCTTGCCGAGCAGGTTCTGGCGGAAGCGGCCCTGCTTGCCCTTGATCATGTCGGCCAGCGACTTGAGCGGGCGCTTGTTGGTGCCGGTGATGGCGCGGCCACGACGGCCGTTGTCCATCAGGGCGTCGACCGACTCCTGCAGCATGCGCTTCTCGTTGCGCACGATGATGTCGGGCGCATTGAGTTCGAGCAGGCGACGCAGGCGGTTGTTGCGGTTGATGACGCGGCGGTACAGGTCGTTCAGGTCGGAGGTCGCGAAGCGGCCACCGTCCAGCGGGACCAGCGGGCGCAGGTCCGGCGGCAGCACCGGCAGCACGGTCATGACCATCCACTCGGGGCGGTTGCCCGATTCGAGGAAGGCCTCGACCAGCTTGATGCGCTTGGTGAGGCGCTTGAGCTTGGTCTCGGAACCGGTGGCGGCGATGTCTTCCTTCAGCCGCACCATCTCGGCCTGGAGGTCGATCGTGCGCAGCAGGTCGAACACGGCCTCGGCGCCCATCGCGGCGTCGAAGTCGTCGCCGTGCTCCTGGCGCATCGTCATGAACTGCTCTTCGTTGAGCAGCTGGCCGCGCTCCATCGGAGTCAGGCCCGGCTCGGTGACGACGAACGCCTCGAAGTACAGGATGCGCTCGATGTCACGCAGGGTCATGTCCAGCATCAGGCCGATGCGCGACGGCAGCGACTTGAGGAACCAGATGTGCGCGGTGGGGCTGGCGAGGTCGATGTGGCCCATGCGCTCGCGGCGCACCTTGGCCAGCGTCACTTCCGTGCCGCACTTCTCGCACACCACGCCGCGGTGCTTCATGCGCTTGTACTTGCCGCACAGGCACTCGTAGTCCTTGACCGGCCCGAAGATGGCGGCGCAGAACAGGCCGTCGCGCTCGGGCTTGAAGGTGCGGTAGTTGATCGTCTCGGGCTTCTTCACTTCGCCGAACGACCACGAACGGATCAGGTCGGGCGAAGCCAGCGCGATCTTGATCGCGTCGAAGTCGAGCGTCGGGCGCTGCTGGTTGAACAGGTTCAGAAGGTCTTTCATGTGTTTCTCCGGGATCGGGAATCGAGGACGGGCTGCGGTGTTCGCGGGTGGCGGGGCGCGTCACGCGCGCCCTGCCCCCGGTTCGTCCTCAGTTCTCTTCCAGCTCCATGTTGATCGCGAGCGAGCGGATTTCCTTGACCAGCACGTTGAAGGACTCGGGCATGCCCGCGACCATCTCGTGTTCGCCGTCGACAATGTTCTTGTACATCTGGTTGCGGCCCTGCACGTCGTCGGATTTGACGGTCAGCATTTCCTGCAGCGTGTACGCCGCGCCGTAGGCCTCAAGGGCCCAGACCTCCATCTCGCCGAAGCGCTGGCCGCCGAACTGCGCCTTGCCGCCCAGCGGCTGCTGGGTGACGAGCGAGTACGGGCCGGTCGAACGCGCGTGCATCTTGTCGTCGACCAGGTGGTTGAGCTTCAGCATGTGCATGTAGCCCACGGTCACCTTGCGCTCGAAGGCCTCGCCGGTGCGGCCGTCGTACAGCTGCGCCTGGCCGCTGGTCGGCAGGTCGGCGAGCTCGAGCATGTGCTTGATCTCGGACTCCGCCGCGCCGTCGAACACCGGGGTGGCCATCGGCACGCCGCCGGTCAGGTTCTTCGCCAGCGTCAGCAGCTCCTCGTCGGAGAACTGCTTGAGGTCCACGCGCTGCCCATGCAGCTTGTTGTCGTGGTTGTAGATCTGGTCGAGGAACTTGCGCAGTTCGGCCACCTTGGCCTGCGCCTGCAGCATGCGGTCGATCTTCTGGCCCAGGCCCTTCGCTGCCCAGCCCAGGTGGACCTCGAGGATCTGGCCGATGTTCATTCGGCTCGGCACGCCCAGCGGGTTGAGCACGATGTCCACGGTCTCGCCGTTGGCCATGTGCGGCATGTCCTGCACCGGCACGATGGTGGACACGACGCCCTTGTTGCCGTGGCGGCCGGCCATCTTGTCGCCCGGCTGGATGCGGCGCTTCACCGCCAGGTACACCTTCACCATCTTCAGCACGCCCGGGGCGAGGTCGTCGCCCTGGGTGATCTTGCCGCGCTTGTCCTGGAAACGGCGCTCGAACTCTTCCTCGTGCACCTGGATCTGCTTGGCGGCACGCTCGATCGCGTCGGCGGCGTCGTCGTCCTTCATGCGCAGCTGCAGCCAGTCGGACTTCTTCAGGCCGTCGAGCACCAGCGACGACACGGTGTCGCCCTTCTTCACGCCCGGGCCGCCGTTGGCGGTCTTGCCCAGCAGCTGCTCGCGCAGGCGGGCGTAGATCGCGCCCTCGAGGATGCGGAACTGGTCGTCGAAGTCCTTCTTGACGGCCTTGATCTCGCTTTCTTCGATCTGCTTGGCGCGCTTGTCCTTCTCGATGCCGTCGCGGGTGAAGACCTGCACGTCGATGACGGTGCCGTCCATGCCCGGCGGCACGCGCAGCGAGCTGTCCTTAACGTCGGACGCCTTCTCGCCGAAGATCGCGCGCAGCAGCTTCTCTTCCGGGGTCAGCTGGCTTTCGCCCTTCGGCGTGACCTTGCCGACCAGGATGTCGCCTGCGCGCACCTCGGCACCGATGTACACCACGCCCGACTCGTCGAGGCGGTTCAGCGCCTGCTCGGAGACGTTCGGGATGTCGGCCGAGATCTCCTCCGGGCCCAGCTTCGTGTCGCGGGCGACGGCGGTGAGCTCCTCGATGTGGATCGTGGTGTAGCGGTCTTCCTTGACCACGCGCTCGGACAGGAGGATCGAGTCCTCGAAGTTGTAGCCGTTCCACGGCATGAACGCGACCAGCATGTTCTGGCCCAGGGCCAGCTCGCCGATGTCGGTCGAGGGACCGTCGGCCAGGACGTCGCCGCGCGCGACCACGTCGCCCACGTTGACCAGCGGGGTCTGGTTGATGCAGGTGTTCTGGTTGGAACGCGTGTACTTGATCAGGTTGTAGATGTCGACGCCGGCATCGGTTTCACCGGAGATCTCGTCCTCGTTCACCTTGACCACGATGCGCGCGGCATCGATCTGCTCGATCACGCCGCCACGGCGCGCGTTCACGGTCACGCCCGAGTCGCGCGCCACGGCGCGCTCGATGCCGGTGCCGACCAGCGGCTTCTCGCTGCGCAGCGTCGGCACGGCCTGGCGCTGCATGTTGGCGCCCATCAGCGCGCGGTTGGCATCGTCGTGCTCGAGGAACGGGACCAGCGCCGCCGCGACCGACACGGTCTGCATCGGCGACACGTCCATGTAGTGGATCTCGCTCGGCGGCTTGAGCAGGTTCTCGCCCTGGAAGCGGCAGGCGATGAACGGCGCGTCCAGCTTGCCCTTCTCGTCCTGCGGTGCGTTCACCTGCGCGATGACGTACTCGTTCTCCTCGATCGCCGAGAGGAACTCGACGTCGTCGGTGACCTTGCCGTCCACGACCTTGCGGTACGGCGTCTCGAGGAAGCCGTAGTTGTTGGTGCGCGCGAACACGGCCAGCGAGTTGATCAGGCCGATGTTCGGGCCTTCAGGGGTCTCGATGGTGCAGACGCGGCCGTAATGGGTCGGGTGCACGTCGCGCACTTCGAAGCCGGCGCGCTCGCGGGTCAGGCCGCCCGGTCCAAGGGCCGACACGCGGCGCTTGTGGGTGACCTCGGACAGCGGGTTGTTCTGGTCCATGAACTGCGACAGCTGCGACGAACCGAAGAACTCCTTCACCGCCGCCGCGACCGGCTTGGCGTTGATCAGTTCCTGCGGGGTCAGGCCATCGGCCTCGGCCATGGTCAGGCGCTCGCGCACGGCGCGCTCGACGCGCACCAGGCCGACGCGGAACACGTTCTCGGCCATCTCGCCGACCGACCTGACGCGGCGGTTGCCGAGGTGGTCGATGTCGTCGACCACGCCGCGGCCGTTGCGGATCTCGGTCAGCACCTTCAGCACGTCGAGGATGTCGGAGCTGTCGCCGCAGGCCTCGCGCAGGCGGGCGGAGTCGTCGTCCTTGCGCTCGGCGAAGTACTTGGCGTCGTACAGCACGGGCGCGCCGGTGGTTTCCTTGCGGCCGATGCGACGGTTGAACTTCATCCGGCCCACGGCCGAGAGGTCGTAGCGCTCGAAGGTGAAGAACAGGTTGTGGAACAGGTTCTGCGCGGCGTCCTTGGTCGGCGGCTCGCCGGGACGCATCATGCGGTAGATCTCGACCAGGGCCTCGAGCTGGGTCTTGGTCGCGTCGATGCGCAGGGTGTTGGACAGGTACGCGCCGCGATCGAGGTCGTTGGTCCAGATCGTGCCGACGGCGTCGATGCCCGCCTTGCGCAGGGCCTCGAGCATCTCCTCGGTGATCTCGTCGTTGGCCGAGGCCACCAGCTCGCCGGTGGCGGCGTCGATGACGTCGTGCGAAAGCACGCGGCCGACCAGGTAGCTGTCGGGCACGGCCAGCGCTTCGATGCCGGAATCGGTCAGCTGCTTGACGTGGCGCGCGGTGATGCGGCGGCCGGCTTCGACGATCACGCGATCGCCATCGGCCAGGTCGAAGTCCAGGGTTTCGCCGCGCAGGCGCTCGGGCACGAGCGCGAGCTGCACGCCTTCCTCGGGATCGATGTGGAAGTGGTTGATCTCGAAGAACTCGTGCAGCATTTCTTCGTTGTTGTAACCGAGCGCGCGCAGCAACACCGAGACCGGCAGCTTGCGGCGGCGGTCGATGCGGGTGAACAGCGCGTCCTTCGGGTCGAACTCGAAGTCCAGCCAGGAACCGCGGTACGGGATGATGCGGGCGCTGTACAGCAGCTTGCCCGAGCTGTGGGTCTTGCCACGATCGTGGTCGAAGAACACGCCCGGCGAACGGTGCAGCTGCGAGACGATGACGCGCTCGGTGCCGTTGACGATGAAGGTGCCGTTGTCGGTCATGAGCGGAATCTCGCCCATGTAGACCTCCTGCTCCTTCACGTACTTGATGGCCTTCGACGACGACTCGCGGTCGTAGATCACCAGGCGCACGGTCACGCGCAGCGGGGCGCCGTAGCTGAGGCCGCGGTTGCGGCACTCACGCTCGTCGAACACCGGGTCGCCGAGCTTGTAGCCGACGTACTCCAGCGCTGCGTAGCCGTTGTAGCTGGTGATGGGGAACACGGACTTGAGGGCGGCGTGCAGGCCACGGTCTTCGCGGCGCGCGGGATCCTTGCCGGCCTGCAGGAACTCGCGATAGGAGTCGACCTGGATGGCGAGCAGGAACGGCACCTCGAGGATCGAACGGCGCTTGCCGAAGTCCTTGCGGATGCGCTTCTTCTCGGTGAACGAATATGACGTCGTCATGGGGAGCTACCGCCTTTGGCATCTGCGGGCCGCGCGCGGCGCGACCCAGGGGGAACAATGAACCGCCAGTTGGAAGTTGCTGGTATTGCCGGCACCAGCACGCCTTCTCCCGCTACTTCCAACTGCCGACTCGGTGTCGGTTCTAACCAGCCGTTACAACGGCCGAAGGCCGGGGGCTTACGCCCCCAGCCTCGTGGTCGCCTCGTGACGCAGGCGACGCGACAACGCTTACTTGACTTCGACCGTGGCGCCGGCCGCTTCCAGATCCTTCTTGATCTTCTCGGCTTCGTCCTTCGACGCGCCTTCCTTGACCACGCCACCGGCTTCGGTCAGGTCCTTGGCTTCCTTCAGGCCCAGGCCGGTGATCGCGCGGACCACCTTGATGACCTCGACCTTCTTGTCGCCAGGCGACTTCAGGGTCACGTTGAACTCGGTCTGCTCTTCGACGACCGCGGCGGCGGCAGCCGGACCGGCGGCCATGGCGACCGGGGCGGCGGCGGACACGCCGAACTTCTCTTCCATCGCCTTGACCAGCTCCATCACCTCGATGAGGGTCTTGCTGCTGATCGCTTCGATGATCTGCTCGTTGGAAAGGGACATCTCGATACCTCTGGTTATCTAATGTTGGAAAACGTCTGTGGTCGGTTGTCGACCGAACTGTTGCCTCAAGCCGCCTGCTGCTGGCCGACCGCGTTGGTGACGCGGGCGACCTGCGAGGCCGGCTCGGCCAGCACGCGCACCAGCATGGTGGCGGGCTGGACCATGACGCTGAGCAGCATCGACAGCGCTTCGTCACGCGTCGGGAGCGAAGCCAGGACATCCACATGGGAGCCCGGGTACTTCTGCCCGCCGATCGCCACGAGGCGCGGCTTCAGCTTGTCGTTCGCCTTGGCGAACTCCTTGATCAGGCGTCCGGCGGCGCCGGGGTCTTCCTTCGAGAAGGCATACAGCAGGGGACCGGTCAGCTCATCCTTGACGATGGCGTAATCGGTATCCTCGACTGCACGCGAGACCAGCGTGTTCTTCGCGACCTTCAGGTACACGCCTTCGGCGCGCGCCTTCTTTCGCATGCTGGTCAACTGCTCGACGGTCAGGCCCACGTACTCCGCGGCAACCAGCGAGTGCGCCTTGGCGGCGACCTCGGCCAGTTCGGCAACGACTTCCTTCTTCTGGTTCAGATTGAGAGCCATTGCACTTCCTCCGTACTTCGCAATCCGGCCTGGCGCATCCGCGCCTGGCCGGTCCTTTGTCGACACCAGTCCCTTGGTGCCGGGGACGCCGCAAGCGGCATCCCGTTGGTGGCCGTTTTCCGTCTGGATCGATGAAGCCCTGATCTTTGGGAGGGTCGGCAACCATCTGCGCAGGCCCGTCGCCGCTCTCGCGGTTCGAGGATTAAGCGCCCTGCGGCGGCAACGACGGCGAATCCATGCCAGTTCGAGCATCCCTGCCCGTCGTCGCTGCCACGCAGGCCGCGCCTGCGGTCTTTGACGGCCCCGCCTCGGGCGTGTGCCCTTGGCGATGCCCTCAAAACCTTCTTACTTGAGCGCCAGCGTCGACTGGTCCACGGCGACGCCGGGGCCCATGGTCGAGCTGACCGAAACCTTCTGCAGGTACTGGCCCTTGGCCGTGGCCGGCTTGGCCTTGACCAGGTCCATCAGCAGCGCCTGCAGGTTTTCCTTCAGGCGGTCCGACTCGAAGTCGGCCTTGCCGATGGTGCAGTGGATGATGCCGGCCTTGTCGGTGCGGTAGCGGACCTGGCCGCCCTTCGCGTTCTTGACCGCCTCGCCCGGGTTCGCCGACACGGTGCCGACCTTCGGGTTGGGCATCAGGCCACGCGGGCCGAGCAGCGTGCCGAGCTTGCCGACCACGCGCATGGCGTCCGGGGTGGCGATCACGACGTCATAGCTGAGGTCGCCGGCCTGCATCTTCTCGGCCAGGTCGTCCATGCCGACGGCGTCGGCGCCAGCGGCCAGGGCTTCTTCGGCCTTGGCGCCCGCCGGGGCAAACACCGCCACGCGCACGGACTTGCCGGTGCCCTGCGGCAGCACGGTCGAGCCACGGACCTGCTGGTCCGACTTGCGGGCGTCCACGCCCAGGCGCACGGCCACGTCGACGGCTTCGACGAACTTGGCCTTGCTGTGTTCCTTGACGATCTTCAGTGCCTCGTCGATGGCATAGGCCTTGCCCGGGACAACCGCGGCCTTGATGCTCTTCTGTCGCTTGGTCTGTGCCATGTCTTCAGCCCTCCACCGACAGGCCCATCGAACGGGCGGAGCCCTCGATGGTGCGAACTGCTGCTTCCAGGTCGGCCGCCGTCAGGTCGGCCTCCTTCATCTTCGCGATTTCTTCGAGCTGGGCGCGGGTGACCTTGCCCACCTTCTCGGTGTTCGGGCGCTTGGAACCCGAGGCCACGCCGGCAGCCTTGCGCAACAACACCGCAGCCGGGGTCGACTTGGTGATGAAGGTGAAGGTGCGGTCCGAATACGCGGTGATGATCACCGGGGTCGGCAGGCCGGGCTCGAGCTTCTGCGTGGCGGCGTTGAACGCCTTGCAGAACTCCATGATGTTCAGGCCGCGCTGGCCCAGGGCAGGACCGACCGGCGGCGAAGGATTCGCCTGACCCGCCTTGACCTGAAGCTTGATGTAACCGACGACTTTCTTAGCCATTGTCCTCTCCGGGTGCGAACGCCTGTCAGGCTCCCCATCGGGCCGGGAATCACGCGTCCCGGTATCGCGTCGCGACGCGCAAAGGCCGCCAGGGCGGCGGCCAATGCGTTTTGCCCGATTTCAGGGCAGGAAGCCGCGCACTATAGCAGCTTCCGGATCTTGCCGCCAAGAGGCGGACTCAGGCCTTTTCGACCTGCCCGAACTCCAGCTCGACCGGGGTCGAGCGGCCGAAGATGAGCACGGCCACGCGCAGGCGGCTCTTCTCGTAGTTGACTTCCTCGACCACGCCGTTGAAGTCGTTGAAGGGGCCGTCGACGACCCGGACCATCTGGCCGGCCTCGAACAGGACCTTGGGACGGGGCTTCTCAACGCCTTCCTGGACGCGGGCGAGGATGGCATCGGCCTCCTCGTCGCGGATCGGCAGCGGCTGGGCGGCGGTACCGCCGATGAAGCCCATGACCTTGGGGGTTTCCTTGACCAGGTGCCAGCTCTCGCTGTCGATGCGCGGGATGCCGCCCTCGTCCTGGGTGGCGATCTGGACCAGGACATAGCCGGGGAAGAACTTGCGCTCGGAGCGGCGCTTCTGGCCCGAGCGCATCTCCACGATTTCCTCGGTCGGGACCATCACGTCGCCGAACCTTTCTTCCATGTCCATGCGCACGATGCGGTCACGCAGCGCCTGCGCCACCGACTTCTCGAAGCCGGAATAGGCATGGACCACGTACCAGCGCTTGACGATCTCGCTTTCCATCGACTCAGTCATCTCCATCAGTTGCCGAGCAGCAGGCGGATGACCCACTGGATCACCAGGTCGAAGCCGGCGAGCATCAGGCTGATGATCACGACGACCAGCATCACCACCCAGCTCATGCGCATGGCTTCCTGGCGGGTCGGCCAGACCACTTTGCGCAGCTCGAAGCGGGCTTCGGAGAGGAATTCGCGCATCTGGTGGCCCTTGACGCTGGTCAGGAAGACCACCAGCGCGGCGGCGGCGCCGCCAACCACGGCCAGCACGCGCAGCGGCGTCGGCCACTGGCCTTCGAACCAGTAGAACGCGACCAACCCACCGAGCAGCAGCAGGGATGCGGCCACGTACTTGGCGACATCGGTCGCCGAAGCCTGGTTCCTAGAGTGTTCAACCCTGCTGTTCAAGACGCTATCGCCCTCGTTGCGGCATGGCACGCCAGGAGGGACTCGAACCCCCAACCTGCGGTTTTGGAGACCGCTGCTCTGCCAATTGAGCTACTGGCGTGTACAAAAAAATTGGCACCTCTTAGACGCCAACGGCGAGCCGCTCCCGACTCGCCCCGGCGTCTACCACAGGCCGTCGGCGTGAGCCGATGGCCGCTGGCGCTATCCGGCCCGAGGGCCGGATCAACGGCAGCACGTATCGCGGCGGCCAACGGCCGCCGGGATACGCTGACTTACTTGATGACCTTGGCA
>NZ_JBSVRQ010000007.1:0-9343 GCF_054072735.1 Luteimonas sp. A649
TGGAACTGCAAGACGCAATGCAAAGAGCGACTATCAGCTTGCGACAGTGCATAGAGCCCTCTAACACCTAAGTTAAGCCGAGCCGCGAAGCGGCTTCGGCTTGAACGCATTGTTAGGCCGCCGCCACCAGACACCGCGAACACTTGTCTGGACGCGCCGCAGCCCAACCCTCGAGCCGGAACATTACAACAACTGGCCACCCTCTGACTGCGCCCTGGACCGAGCGAAAGAGTCTGCGCTTCAAGCTTGCTCCGGTGCCTGGGCGTGTGGGCTACCCAAAGCCCACTATGGGTGTGAGCGCCAGAACTCTTGGCCCGTGATGCTCAGGCGAGTCGGGTGCTGCGCCACGCAATCTTGAACGAAGCGACCCAGTGGGCTTGGCGAAACTGACCGAAGGAGTACACCAAAAGAGCGGGATGCCGGAACTCGCACCGAGTGCGGCCTAACGCCTGAATTAAGCCGCGCCGCGAAGCGGTGTCGGCTTGAATGAATTGTTAGGCCGCATTTGCGACCTTTGGCAAGTAGAAGTACGCCACTAGAAGAGTCGCGGTGAAGAACAGAGCCAAGAAGTAGTTTACGGCCGCTATGAGCAAAGCCGTTTGGATCTTGCCGCTGGCGGGGCGCCGCGAGCGCCACATGAGCAGGCCCGCCGCAGCCGACGCCGTTGCGACCGCCCACGTGACGGGCTGTACAGCAGGAAGCCAGCCCGCGTGGACCTGCGCTATGGCCGGGACCACTGGACCGAACGAACTCAAGTGTGCGGCAGGGTACAGAACCAGGACAGCCGACACGAGGCCGCCAACAACGAGCACCGCGATGATGCTGGACATGTAGATCAAGATTGCGATGAACTTGAACATGAGGCCTAACGCCAGAATTAAGCCGCGCCGCGAAGCGGCGTCGGCTTGAATGACTTGTTGGGCCTCACCTTCACTGCGGCCACTCCTTATACTTTGACGGCGCAAGACTAATGTCGTCTCGCGCCCA
Source organism: Luteimonas sp. A649 (assembly GCF_054072735.1). Lineage (NCBI taxonomy): Bacteria > Pseudomonadati > Pseudomonadota > Gammaproteobacteria > Lysobacterales > Lysobacteraceae > Luteimonas > Luteimonas sp. A649. The sequence goes on from NZ_JBSVRQ010000007.1 coordinate 988, forward strand.
GATGTCAAAGATGGCTCGGTGCCTAAGGTTCTCGGAAGCGCGATTACGGTTCCTGAACTGAAGTAGCCAAGTGTAAACGTCTGCAAGCTGGAGGAAGCGGCTCAAGTGCGAATGCGTGAAATGCACCGAGTCGACCAAGTTTTGAATGTTTCGCCCAAACTCAAAGTTAGTTCCCCTTGCTCTGTAGCCAGACAGGCTCACAGCGTATCTCTCGGCCACTCGGTCGCTCTCCCGATCTCCAATAAGCATTCCTAGACAGCTTTTTGCCTTACAAAGGTCATTCGCTCTTTCACAGAAAAACATGAATGCAATTTCATCAGGGACTTGGCTTGGCCAAAGTTTTGCAACATTGATCTGCACGTCGATCAGCATAACTTCTGGCGCCGTTAGGATCTGCATCATTTCGTCGAGCAGACTGATGCGGGCATCGAAGTCGTTCCAATCCTTAAAGTGCCTCTTGCGATGAAAGATCTCGGCGGCATGGAGCTCGGTGCCACGAACCAAAGCAGACTGACCGAAGGCCCGTTGCGCGACTGCATTAATGCGCTCCTCTATCTGCTCAAGATGCGCTTCGTCCACGCACACGCCACCAATGTGGTAGTGCGGGTACTCATCATCGTTCTTTGCTTCATCGAAAAATATCAACTTCATACGCGTACTTTCAGTGAGGCCCAACACCTAAGTTAAGCCGAGCCGCGAAGCGGCTTCGGCTTGAACGCATTGTTAGGCCGCCGCCACCAGACACCGCGAACACTTGCCTGGAAGCACCGCAGCCCAACCCCTGAGCCGGAACATTACAACAACTTGCTGCAATCTGGCCGCAAACTTGGGTCTGATTGAGTAGAAGCACCGGGCCCTGCCGAAGCAGACTGATGCTGCCGCACCAACCTGCCAGATACCAATAGGTTCTTGGCTGGGACCACCAGACCGGACTCGAATGGGGTGAACAGCACCGTCATGATGATCATTGGGATGAGGCCAATTGTCTTGGCGGTTGGATCAATGGCGCGGCATGTTCGGTGCACCGCAGCCGCGTAGGCAATGACCGGAGGGACCGTTACCAGCGCCAGAAGAATTGAAGCCGCAATTACGGTCTTGGACGAATGGGCAATGGCTGTGATGATCATGGCGGCGAACCAGACGACATGGACAATGTAGCTTTGGAACAAGCGTCGTCTCTGCCTGATGAGCTTGGGGATCAGAGAGGAGTCCATTGCGGCCTAACACCTAAGTTAAGCCGAGCCGCGAAGCGGCTTCGGCTTGAATGAATTGTTAGGCGGCTGGCTACAGACCACCAGCCGCCGCAGCTTGTTGGTAAAGGTCCGCCAGGCCCGAGGCGGACATTGCCTTGAGTTCATTGTAGGCAGGCTCAGTAGCGGCCTTGTCTCCGGTACCTTCGCCGTAGAGCACGATGCCATCACCATCCGGCCGGACTATAAAAAAGAATGGGTTCGCAGGGTTGGGCGCGCCAGCTGCCACAACGACCGACTGACCATCCGCACAGGCGTATACGACCCAATCATTTCCGCCGAAGTGTTTCGTGGCGGGGCCGGTATGACATTGAAGCTCTGCCTCCTCACCCGATGGCTCAGCTAGCGGAAAAGCAGTGAGCAAAAAAAGCAGCGCGGTACCGAGCATGTCTCCCCCTGTCGCCTAACGCCTAAGTTAAGCCGAGACGCGTAGTGGAGCAAAGCACATGGCAAGCTCTACCTGCCATGTGCTTTGCGTAACGAAGCGGCTTCGGCTTGAACGCATTGTTAGGCCCCGCCCGCTGCGGACGTGACCGTGCCGGAACGGTCAACACTGATCGTAAAGCGGGATAGTTTCGAAGTTTCCGGGTCGAAGGTCTGCAGGATCACTAACGTGCTTTCGCCTCCGCAGGATGCCTGTAGTTGCTCAATGTTTTTCCCCCGGAGCCCAGCCGAGATCATTGGATCATCTTGGATGTACTGTCCGTTGACCCACATTGTCAGCTTGGGGGTGAACTCAGACACGAAGTCAACGACGTACCGGAGATGGCCGCTCGCACCCGATGGACAGGTAAAGGAGTAGGTCAGTTCCGAGTGTGCTGGCGGCCGGTAGCCGGATGCTCCAGAAGCCGATGCGAACAGCAGACTCGTAACAGCTACGAAAGACCTCACGCTCATTGCGAACTCCCATAGGGGCCTAACGCCGGAATTAAGCCGCGCCGCGAAGCGGCGTCGGCTTGAATGAATTGTTAGGCATCATTGCCACGACTATAACTTGGCCGCTAGCGACTTGAGCCGCTTGCTTGGCTTGGATAACTTGACGTGAAGCTTTCCATCATTTGATGATCTGAGACCCGTCACATAGTCCTTTACAAGATCAAAGGTTACCGAATCGCTGATCTGATACCAGCCAGATTTGTATTTCACTTTCCCGCTTGCGATTAGATTTTCTATGTCGGGATAGTTCTCAGCGAACTGCTTGGTTCGCGCCTTGAGTTCTTCAATTTCGGATTCTGTGAGTGGCATGACTACGTCCTATGAGGCCTAACGCCTGAATTAAGCCGCGCCGCGAAGCGGCGTCGGCTTGAATGAATTGTTAGGCGCTACTGCGCGCCGTGCTGCCACTGGCATGTCAACTCTCCCACGACCTTGCGGCCCCCTAGGCTAAGCACGACATTGTTCCCGGTACCGCTGAGCGTGAATGCGGGCAAGAAGCCCTGCCTGTCAGACCCCGCATGCACTATATCAATGCGTCGCTCGCGATAGCTGAAATCACGAACCACGTAGCTTGCAACGCGCATGGAACGGGGCTCATTAACTTGGATCATCGCTATCTCACCCGAGCCGATGAACTCAAACGAGTAGCGGTCCGAATCGGACGCTCCATTGAAATCGCACAGTGTGTTCGTGGCTAGCACCTGGCCAGAGAGCAGCAAGATCACAACTGCGAGTAGCGAGAAACGTCCCATAGCGCCTAACGCCTGAGTTAAGCCGACTTGCGTAGTGGAGCCAAAGCCATGGCAAGCTTTTCCGCCATGGGTTTGGTGGAACGAAGCAAGTTCGGCTTGAACGAATTGTTAGGCCTCATCTTCGGCGCTCTCCTCATACTCCTCCCAAGACCACTCGCTCTCTGGGTCGTCACGAACGGCGCACCAACCAAAAGGCAAGTCTGCCAACTTGGCGAGTGCAGGCTCACGCTCGAGCATGCAACCCATACAGACCAGCTTGAGATCTGCCACGTCATTGGTTGTTCCGCAAAGGAACTGCCAGTCACCATCGTGGTCATGGTAGACCTCGACAATGGATCGAAGGCCTTCAAGCACCTGTCTTGTGGTGAAGGAGGCCGTGTTTACCGGCTCTTGAAAAGGCCAGGTTTTGAAACTGTGGGAATGGCTCATATGAGGCCTAACGCCTGAGTTAAGCCGACTTGCGTAGCGGAGCCGACAACATGGCAAGCTTAACCTGCCATGTTGCCGGTGGAGCGAAGCAAGTTCGGCTTGAACGAATTGTTAGACCCCAGCGACTTGCGCTTGCGCGCCGATCGCAGTTGCCCATTGCTTGCGGTCTGAGAGCACGAAACGGTACTCGTTGCCTCGTGCGGTTTGCACAGCTAAAGAGTTTGGGAGCAGCGGAATGAACCCCAAGAACTTGGTCCAGCAGAGCTTTGTGCCGCTCACATCCGATAGCTCGATCTGCGTGGGGCCAGTCTGGACATTGAACGCGTGCGATTGAAAGAACAAGCGTTGGTCTGTAAGGAAAAGCTTTCCGCCTACGGCCTCCATGCCACGTTGTAGGTTGGCCCCACCTTCTCGCACTAGCTTTTCATTGGGCTGCAGCGTGATCTTCATATGGGGTCTAACGCCTGAGTTAAGCCGCGCCGCGCAGTGAAGCGAAGCACATGGCAAGCTTTACCTGCCATGTGGTTTGCGTAACGAAGCGGCGTCGGCTTGAACGAATTGTTAGGCCGCAGACTAAGCTGCGCCCCTGCGAGCCGGCAAGTAGCGCGGAACCTTTTGCTGGAGCAGCCGGACGAACTCCGGCGCCATGTACTCGTATTGGTCTGGAATGCCCAGGACCGCCACGCGCTTGCCCCGCAGTTCAGGCTGGAACTTGGCCGCAACCTTCACCCGGTGCGCCGACTCCATAACGAGCACTGTGTCTGCCCAAGCGATCAACTCAGCCGAGACTGGGCAGTCCGCGTCGTTGCTTGTCCCGGCGGAAGCTGTCTCGACTCCCGGCCAGTCTGCGAACACCTGCTCCGCGGTCGGGCTGCGAAGACGGCTCTTGCCACAGACAAAGAGCACGTTGTGCGTCAAAGCGTCACCTGCGGCCTAACGCCTGAGTTAAGCCGAACTGCGTAGTGGAGCCAAAGGCGTGGCAAGCTTTACCTGCCATGCCTTTGGTGTAACGAAGTAGTTTCGGCTTGAACGAATTGTTAGGCCGCACTCCGTGACAGCAATGTGCGGCCGCCCGCAGCCATAAGTAGCAGACTGAAGAGAAAAAGACACGCGATTGGGCCTGCCTTGAACAAGTATGAGATCGGATGCTGAGCGATAAATATGAACTCAGCGTTCTCAGGGCAAGGGAGCCGTGGACCACACGGCACACTGCCCAGTGGAACGGAGCTGAGATACCAGACCAGCGCCACGCCAATTGCTATGCCGGCTACCAAGAAGAGGAGTGCGTGACCTATTGGATAGTGAACATTGGAGCTGCGAAGGACACGCCACAGCGCGAGAGGCAGTCCGTACAGCAAGGCCCATGCAATGACGCCAAAGAACATGCTGCCTAAGAGATAGAGCGGTAAATTGGCCAAGAGTGATTTCCAGTGCGGCCTAACGCCTGAGTTAAGCCGACCTACGTAGCGTAGCCGACAACATGGCAAGCTTTACCTGCCATGTTGTTGGTGTAGCGAAGTAGGTTCGGCTTGAACGAATTGTTAGGCTGCGCCCGACTCACAAGCGCGCCCAGACTTGCCGAAGCCCAACGAGATGGACAACGCCGAAAGATAAGCAGATGGCCGAGCTCCAGAACCAGAATGCTGTGCTGTTGCCAGGGAAGTACGCCATAAGTGGAGTAAAGGCTACCCCACGTAGCAAGTACACGCCGGTGATAGCGCACAGTGCCAGCCGAGTAAGCGGGAGCTTGCGGATAACGCCGGCGCCGGACAGCGCGTAGAGCGACCAGACAAGCAAGAGGGCGGTGATGACCAAGGTTGCGACAGTGGGATACCAATGCCCAGCCAGGTCCATTTGAGCCATTTGTTCGCCGGCACCGAGAAAGCGATACCAAGGCGCACCGAACGCAATGCACCCTAGGTGCAGCAGAGCAGCAAGGGCACTGAGCGCCGCGCCAACGATGAGCAATTTGTTGCGAGTCCTGTCCATAGTCTCCAGTGCAGCCTAACGCCTGAGTTAAGCCGACTTGCGTAGTGGAGCCAAAGCCATGGCAAGCTTTTCCTGCCATGGCTTTGGTGTAACGAAGCAAGTTCGGCTTGAACGAATTGTTAGGCCGCAACCTCCATAAGCCATCACTGCTGTGCTCTCTGGTCACGGAAGAAGGCGATAACGATGATAAGAAAGAACAATGTGTGAAATGCGAAGTTGACGAGATGCGCGGCCTCAGTGCCAAACAATCTAGACAACCCCCGCCCATCGATGAGCTTTAAGTGGTTCCAGTACCAGCCGGATCCTGTAAGTGCGGCGACAATGACAACCACTCCGGCGTTCCAAAGGAAATCGCTTAGCACTTTCATCGCTGCCAATGTCTCCCTTGCGGACTAACGCCTGAGTTAAGCCGACTTGCGTAGTGGAGCCAAACACATGGCACGCTTAACCTGCCATGTGTTTGGTGGAGCGAAGCAAGTTCGGCTTGAACGAATTGTTAGGCCGCTGCGTCCGTTCTAGGAGCATGAGCAACGACCTGCTGGTTCCGGGGACGCGGTGACGGAAATACAACGATCTAACAATAGCGTCCTTTTAACCACAATTGGCTGCTTGGGCTCTAGATGTACCGCATTTTGCGATTCACACGAGGCCATGCCGCCGGCCGTACAGCAGATCATGTACCCAACACTCATTTCCGAGCTCTTAATGTGATGAACGCGAGTTATGAATAGCCTAGAAGGCAGAAGATGATCGGCGGCGACGACCAGAACCGCGAGTGTTCCGAGCACTCCCAGAATGCTGATTGTGATAAACAATGCTCGCATAGGTGTCTCGACTGCGGCCTAACGCCTGAATTAAGCCGACCCACGAAGTGGGTTCGGCTTGAATAAATTGTTAGCTGCCACTCGCGGCAACCGGCGGAGCGTGCTTGATGAACCTGCGCTCATCGGAGACGTAGCCGACCGACTGGTAAAAGATATGCGCAGCTGGACGGTGATCTCCACTCGTGACCTCGACTCTTCGGGCGCCGGTGCTCCAGGCCCAGTCTTCTACGGCTGCGACCAATGTCCGGCCAACACCTAATCCTTGGGACGCTCGGCTAACGGCCAGCGCAGTGAGCCGAACGAGTTGACCTTGCGTGTGGAACAGCGGAATGGCATGCGCACTCGCTACTCCGAGCGCGGCCAGGCTGCCTGAGCGATGCGCTATAAATATCTTGTCGGAGGTGCTGCCAGCAAACTCTGATATGCGTTGCTCGACCAGTTGTACCGGAGTGCCGTAGCCGAGCTCCGCGAGACATGCAGAGATCTGGTCCGCGTCGGCAAGTATTGCGCTACGAATCTCTATGAGTGACACGTCACTCTCCAATGCAGCTAACACCTGAATTAAGCCGCGCCGCGAAGCGGCGTCGGCTTGAATGAATTGTTAGCCCTCTGGCTGGATGGTGATCTGTCTTGCGTCACTCACCCGGACGTGCGTCTGATAGTAGTACTTGTCCGTAGGCCTGCCATCAGCGAAGAAGACGATCTTCGTGCGGATCGCAGCACCTTGGACCAATATGCGCTTGCCCTTTAAGGCGGCAAGAGGATGGGCGCCGAGTTGAGCTTCCAGCTCTCGTGCTGCGAAAGTCGTAATCTCAATTGATAAGTTTCTCTGGTCCCGGTAATCCAACTCTGAGTTCAAGTACGTGTAGTTGCTTTGCATTCCCGTGGCTCGTACCTGAAGTTCAAAAACACCTTGAACTCCGTCCGGGGCGGATTCTGCAGCTAGATGTACAGCTTGGGCTGCCTCAATCCACTGAGACTGGCTAGGCGCGGTCGACGTGGTTGCGCATCCAGACGCGATGAGAAACAAAGCTGAGAAAGCGAGTCTTTTTACCATCACGTAACGGCACCTTTGTTGAGAGGGCTAACGCCTGAATTAAGCCGCGCCGCGAAGCGGCGTCGGCTTGAATGAATTGTTAGGCGACAATCGCAGCAGCATTAGGGCAGCGATAGCCACCAGAGCGGCCCAGATGGTGTCAGCTAGAACTATTCCGGCAAGACCGTAGAGCCAGTTCTCTCCGTAGCCTCTTGCAGCTTCTGCGAAATCCAGCGCAGCGCATGTCAGTGTCAAGATTACTGCCAATAAAGCCAAGCATGCACTAAGCCTGGCCTTGGAGAAATAGAAGACGACTGCCGCAGCAGCTAACAGGATCTCTGCTATGGCCCGGGCGCTATCTTTAGCCACGAAGTACGGGCTGTTTAGAAGGAACGGGCCATATCCTTCAAAAATAGGTGGGTACAAATGTCTAGCCCAAGTGCTAACAGCCATAACAATGAAGATCAAACCGTACGCTAGGCCGACGAACAGTAGAACCCCGTAGATCCGACGCCACAGCCTAAAATTCAACGACCTTGTACGTCGCGCTGCATCATGCATGTCGGCTACTCCGGAGCCACCACTTGTCGCCTAACACCTGAATTAAGCCGCGCCGCGAAGCGGCGTCGGCTTGAATGAATTGTTAGCCGATGGTTCGGGCGGTGGCGGCGGTGGATCTCCCTTGTCGTGAGTGCCGACGACCTTAACTCTTAGGGGAGAGATGCTGCCTTTGCGGCCGCCGCCGTGTTTGTTAAACACGCCGACTAGAACAACTTCTTTATTGTGATACAGCGCTGGATCAAGTTCCGTAAGAACGCCGTCCTGGAGAGATGGTTCAAGCACTAGGCAGTAACCGTCAGACGCTGAGTCAATATCGTGAAGGGACTCACAGATGAAATGCGCCTCGAAGCGTAAGACAGAAAACCCGTGGATCTGAACGATCGCGTTATTGTAGAACCGTGAGCCATTGCGAATCTCGGAAATTCTAGAGTGCTCTGGAGAAACCAGCACGCCCGCGCCGCAGCCGCATAGGATGAATGCCACAAGGTAGAGCAGGATCTTTCGCATCGGCTAACACCTGAGTTAAGCCGCGCCGCGCAGTGAAGCGAAGCACATGGCAAGCTTTACCTGCCATGTGGT
>NZ_JBSVRQ010000008.1:0-7841 GCF_054072735.1 Luteimonas sp. A649
TTCCAGTCTGCCAGCTCACCTCTCCTTTTCGGGGCGCTGGATTTGTCGCACTTAGTCTGGCAATTTCTGCGGCCTAACGAGTCGTTCAAGCCGATGCCGCTTCGCGGCACGGCTTAACTCTGGTGTTAGGTGTTCTATGAGAATTCTGTCGGCCGTACTGATCTCGATCGTGTTGCTCGCAGGGTGCAGCGCTCGCGTTGATGACGTTCCAGATACGGTGGAGCAAGGTACGCCTGAGGAGCGGTCAGCTGTTGCCAAGGCGGCAAAAGCATTTCTCGACAGGCTCGATGACGGAAAAGTTGACGAGACTTGGAGCGATGCGAGCCCGGTGCTGGCAATCTACACCGAGCGGAACGCATGGTCGTTAGGCATTCGAGCAATCCGGTCTGGTGTCGGGAGCCTCAAAAGTCGTGAATTGAAGGAGGTCTGGCTTCACAGTGCTGTAGCTAATTCGCCCCCTGGCGAGTATGCAACTATCGTTTGCGAGACGGTATTCTCGAATGCGAAGGTCCAAGAGAAGGTCATTCTCAACAAGCACGAAGGAACGTGGAAGATTAGTGGCTACTACTTGGTCAAAAACCTTTAGGTTGCTCGCGGCGTCCACACCTAACAATTCATTCAAGCCGACGCCGCTTCGCGGCGCGGCTTAATTCAGGCGTTAGGCCTTGTTTCCCGCACTGTTGGTGGCAAGGTCCACGCGGGTTCGAGCATTTCGCTCATCCACGGCATTTGCACCTCGCACGCGCGGTGAGCGCATCGGCAGCCGGGCCAGAAACACCTCGGCTTCGGGGAGGCGCGACCCTCCGCAAGATTCGACCTGACGAGTCGGCTTCGGACAGGACGCGGTGACACTTCTTGGCCACGCGAGCGGGCCTACTTCGCTCCGGTTGTCCCAAGTGCCAGCCCAAGCTCTGCGCCAAGACTTGTTGTACTGTTCGGCTCAGGGTTGGGCTGTCGCAAGGTCGGGCGCAAGCTCGGCGTGCGGCGGCCTAACAAGTCGTTCAAGCCGAAGCCGCTTCGTTACGCAAACCACATGGCAGGTAGAGCTTGCCATGTGCTTCGCTCCACTACGCGTCTCGGCTTAACTCTGGCGTTAGGCACTACAGGGGAAATCATGGCTACTGAAAGATCACAGCTATTCAATACTGTCGTTATAGGCCTGCTCGTGCTGAATCTCTGCTCGACCGGCTATCTCATCTTCCGGACCAACGGAACCGTTGAAGTAGCGCCCGTCTCGTCAACGGAGGTTGGAGTGTCTGAGGCTGAAGCCAACGCCCTAGCAGAAGAGATGGTGAGGTTGTACAACGCAAAAGACGATGCTGGTATGTACGAGGCGTTCGACAGCATAGCTAAGGCCCAGCTCACGCACGACGAATTGGTTAGTCAACTCAACAAGCTCTATCCACTCATGGGCACCATCAGCGACCCCGGTTTTTCCAGTGCTGCACTTGCGGGCAATGACGCTGGTCGTGACTACTACACTCTCAACTACAAAGTTAGATTGACAGGTGGCACGTTCACTTCCGGGGACATGAAGCTCACGGTGACGCGTCGTGAAGATGGCTTGGGACTAGTCGGATTTTTCATCAATGGCACAAGTCATACTGGCCGGCAGTAGTGCCTAACAATTCATTCAAGCCGACGCCGCATCGCGGCGCGGCTTAATTCTGGCGTTAGGCGGCTCAGGACACAACGAGGTGAACCAATGATCACCACACAGATTCCACAGTTCCTCGCAGACCTTGAGGAGCGCTTCGGCGCAGCAATGATCTCCAATGACGTTGAACGGATCGCCGAGTGCATCACGGATGATTGGCTGTTGGTCACGCCAGAGGCGGGGCCTGTTCCACGCTCCCGGATACTTGACGTGGTGGGTTCCGGTCGTCTGACTCATTCGTCAATGACCAAAAGGGCCACACATGCGGCCGTGGCTGGTGACATGGCCTGGGTCACGGGCAGAGGCCAAAACACCGGCATGTTCAATGGAGCGCCAATGCAAGCGGACGAATACATTACAGACATCTATCGTCGGGTAGGTGACACCTGGCTCTGCATGCTCACGCACCTGACTCCGGTGCATAGGTCGGAGTAACACTGGTGAGCCACCTAACAATTCGTTCAAGCCGAACCTGCTTCGCTACACCAACAACATGGCAGGTAAAGCTTGCCACGTTGTCGGCTACGCTACGCAGGTCGGCTTAACTCAGGCGTTAGGCTGCTATGGATCCCTCGTCGCGCATCGAGTTCTCAGTTCGCTATCGGCTCGGAGAGTATCTGCATTTCGTAACGGAGCACGCCTTCGATACAGAGGATGCCTTACGCACGCTGAGCGGAGTAAGGCGGCACTTGGCGCGCATCACGCTTCAGTGTGTTGCAACAATCGGCTTCGTGTACAAATCGTCTCGTGTCGGCCGATGCGACTTCACTATCGACGCTACGGGTGTGAGCAGACGCACCAAGGGCGGTCCAGGCTCTGTTGTTTGGTCCAAGGTGAAGGCAGTCCACACTTACAGCCGTGGCTTTCTTATTGAGCTCGAGAGTGGCGCCATACCCATACCTTTCCGCGTACTCTCGCCCGAACAGCAAGCCCAATTTCGTCTACTGGCAGCGGACCAACTTCTTGCGGGGCCGCAGCCTAACAATTCATTCAAGCCGACGCCGCTTCGCGGCGCGGCTTAATTCAGGCGTTAGCGCCCTATGACAATTGATCCGCAAGCTCGAGCAGCTCTGGCCGAGTCAACCCGCTGGCTCATTGGCGCGCGCATCACTAATTTCCAGTTCGATGATTCGGTGCCCAAGTCAACCGATCCGGCAATCCGAGAGATCTATAACCAGTTCCTTTGGCTGCTTTACTGTGACCTCCGAGAGCACCGCCTTGCTGGCCCTGACAAACTGACACAAGCGCAGAGGGACGCTGCTACCCGCTGCGTACTCTTTCTCAAGCCAGTCCTTCCTTACCTGTGGCCGGTTCTCTCTCGCGGTCAGTCTGCGCTTCTTACCGTCGGCAACTTGCTGACACTTGGCCTCGCCGGGCGCATCTACTTCCGCCGCCTCTGTTCCGCCGGCGACATGACGTACTGGCCGTTCCTGTCGCAATCGCAGTACGCTGCCGCCTTGGGCGCGCCGGTTTACCTGTCTGGGGCGGGCTCTAACAATTCATTCAAGCCGACGCCGCTTCGCGGCGCGGCTTAATTCAGGCGTTAGGGGGCACTGGAGATCATGGCTGGTTGTGTACTCAGAGCAGCAGGGCCTGCCTTTGCGCCCGAGGCGTTTCTGGCATCGTTTCCTCTGCCTGACGCCAATCACCGAGAATCCTCGCTCAACGTCCTGGTCAGTGACCGGGACGGCGATGATCTCTCGGGACAAGTGCTTGATGCGTTGTCGTTCCTGAGGGAGCACGCTGCGGCCGTAAAAGCGTTAGTAGCCCTTCCAGGTGTCAGCGCTTCTCTCGATTTCGGGCTGTGGCAAAAAGACACAATGTCGCAATCTGTATCCTTTGCTCCGGATCTCGTGGCTTTGGCCGGCGAGCTTGGTTTGGGGTTGGAGGCTTCACTGTATGCGGTTGCCCCCTAACAATTCATTCAAGCCGAAGCCGCTTCGCGGCTCGGCTTAATTCAGGCGTTAGGCGCCAATGAACCTTTCTCGGTTTCCCGTTTGGCCAATTGGAGTAGCCTCGGCTTTCACGGGCTTTGCGGCGGCTTATCTCTGGGTGGGCGCGGTCTCCACCGCGTCCTTGAGATTCGGCCACTGTGGTCCAGCTATGGCGGATGCACCAGAGCAGTACTGTCAGGTTGCCGTTAGAGTGCTGCACCAGAGCTACGGGGTTGGTGTTCTAGCTCTTGCGCTCGGAGTTGTAGCGATTTGGGTTTGGGTCAGGCGTCGCAAGCGTGGCGTTGGTGCCTAACAATGCGTTCAAGCCGAAGCCGCTTCGTTACGCAAAGCACATGGCAGGTACAGCTTGCCATGTGCTTCGCTCCACTACGCGTCTCGGCTTAACTTAGGCGTTAGGCCCCCATGCCACTGGTGTCAGTGTCTTTGGCAGGTACAGCGGATGACCTGGATGACCGTCTTTCGTCAAACGCAGATAGTGCAGCTTGGGGAGCATCCCTCGCACCGATTCATGCCTGCCGCCATAGGTCCCATGCACGCCCCACGCTGCCACCACTACGCCCGCTTCTTCAGACCGGCGGCAAATAATCTCGTCGTTCTGTGGTCCAACTGGATCGTTGGCGCGCTTCATGTCGCCCGGAACGGTGGCTCTGTACGCAAACAGATTCGTCATGCACAGTCCGGCGTAACCCCACGCCTTGGCAAAGGCGATGCAGCGCCGGATCGTCGGGTCGTCCTGTGTTTCGCCCGCCGTGCTCGGGTTCAAGCCCACGAACATCGCGTAACCGTTGCCGCCAAGCCACGTTCGCCACAGGTCATAGCGGTAGGTCCGGCATGGTGACAGCAGCGCATCAGATCGCATCTTGCACTTCCTCGTGTGGGGGCCTAACAATGCGTTCAAGCCGAAACCGCTTCGTTCCGCAAAGCACATGGCAGGTACAGCTTGCCATGTGCTTCGCTCCACTACGCGGTTCGGCTTAACTTTGGCGTTAGACCGCAGGTGAGGCCTCTCGTGAGCTTGGATCTACCACTTTTTCCCTACCATCGAGACCCTGTCGCTTCTGGGTCAATCCGTCAATCTGACGCCCCCTGCGAATGTTGTGGCCAATCTCGCGGAGTCCTTTATGACGGCGTCGTTTACAGCCAGTCGGAGATAGAGGCGCTCTGCCCTTGGTGCATAGCAAGTGGGGCGGCCGCGGACAAGTACGACGCCACGTTCTTTGACGCTGAATTCTTTGATGACGCAGACACTCCTGTTGATTTGCCTGAGCCTTTCTACCGGGCGGTGTTTGCTTGCACTATAGGCTTCTCAACGTTCAATCCTATCGGATGGTGGGTTCACTGCGGGGAACCCGCAGAGTACGTCACGCGCATCGAGCCATATGAAATGGTATTTCAGTGTAAAAAATGCGGCGAGCGGCATTCCATTGATGATTTTGACTAACTATCTGCGGTCTAACAATTCATTCAAGCCGAACCCGCTTCGCGGGTCGGATTAATTCAGGCGTTAGGCCTCACATGGAAGATCACATAGCATCTGATAGTTCGGAAAATCGCAGTCTTTTTTGGCCACTCTTGTTTGCGCTCATTGGCACGCTCAACATAGTTGACTTCTTTTACAAGTCGTCCTTCAGCACTGATGATCTGCTGCAAGGCCTTGGATTTCTGCTGCAAGCACCCTTGGTGTACTTTTCACCGCCGTCGTTTGCTAACCCGTTCAAACCCAATCCTCGCAAACCGCCTGTGAGTTCTTTGGTCAAAGGGTCTGCATTCGTTGGCCTTGCACTGCTCATTGTCGGCCTCATAGTGGAGTGGCTGTGAGGCCTAACAATTCGTTCAAGCCGAACTTGCTTCGTTCCACCAAAGCCATGGCAGGAAAAGCTTGCCATGGCTTTGGCTCCACTACGCAAGTCGGCTTAACTCAGGCGTTAGGCACCGCTATGGCCGCTTTCGTACGTCGTGCTAGTCCAGAAGATGTCGAGAAGATATCTTCGATCCATCGCGAGGCCTTTCCCCGTCAGCTTGATTCAGAAGCTTGGGTGGGTGCCACGCTCGCCGCCGCGCCCAGAATGTTCGTGCATGTGGTACTTCAGGACGACGACCTTGCTGGGTACATATTTTGGGCGCAGAAGTCTGGCTTCCGTTCGACCGCAGTCCTGGAGTTGGATCAAGTCGCAGTTCGCTCCGAGCTAAGGGGCAAAGGCCTTGGTGAACTACTCATCAAGGACTCGTTGTCGCAAGTCGAGGGTGAGCTTGTGGCGTCAGGCCAATCCATCAAATCCATACTCGTGTCCACGCGAGCAGACAATCACGCACAGCGTTTGTACGCTAAGGTTCTTGGCGCCCGCGTCGTAGCGGAGATCGACGGCCTATACTCGGCTGCGGAGGTCTTTATGTTGGCGGAGAACGCGGTGCCTAACAATTCATTCAAGCCGACACCGCTTCGCGGCGCGGCTTAATTCTGGCGTTAGGCGCCCATGACAAGTATCTGGCGATTTGCAGCATTGATCTTTGGTCCAGGCGCTTTGCTGTGTCTGGCGCTTGTTGGCTATTCCGCCGTTGATGCCTATCTACTCGGCAACTGCGATCCAAAGTTTGGCTGCGCCGGCGGCGTTCAGGTTTCCGCATTCGTGACCGGTCTCGCTTTGCTTTGTTCGTTGGTCGGCAACCTGCTGGCATGCTCAACTTTCAACAGCACGGTGCGCTTCGTACGCCTTGCGTGGCTTCTCGGCGCAGTCGTTGTCCTGAGCCTTGGTCAGGGTGCTTTGTTCGCTTCGTCGGGGAGGTTTTTGCCCGGCGACTCTCTGCAGAGCATGATGGTCGCGTGGGCTGGGCTATCCGCTCTTCTGGCGTTAGTAGCCCTTGCAGTTGTACGGCACTGGGCGCCTAACAATTCATTCAAGCCGACGCCGCTTCGCGGCGCGGCTTAATTCAGGCGTTAGACAGGGGAGGGGTGCTTGGACAAGGACACTTGGTCGATAGCCATTAGCTTAGTTGGCTTGCTACTCGGACTCTTGTCTGCGCACGCTCAGCTTAAAGCTGTGGGACGCTGGGCACTTAAGGCAACCGGTGAAAGGGCGCGCGCTTGGATGAATCGCGTGCAAGATGACGCAGAATTGTATGCCAATAGCGCCAGCGCGCTGGTGGCTTACTTGGTCAGAGAGGCATTCGCCCTAGCGTTCGTTCTAGCGTTGTCCGTCGCGGCTCTATTAGTTCTGCGGGGCGACACCTTCACAGCACCTGTCTGGGTACGCCAAGGAATGCTGCTCTTGCTGATGTTGTGGGTTGGCAACAAGCTCGCTGACGTGTCTAACATGGTCGACCTGACATTGCGCAAGGCTCGCCAAACCCGTCGCGAAGGCGTCTAACAATTCATTCAAGCCGACACCGCTTCGCGGCGCGGCTTAATTCAGGCGTTAGGCCCCGCAACAACTTCTACAGCGCACTGGAAGGGCAATGAGCAGAAGCATCCATAAAACCATCGCGCAAGTGATACGAGACAACTCCCGCCAGGAAATCGCGCATCCGGACAATCCAGACGTCGCCGCCCTTGCCCAGAAGGTTGGCTACAAGAAGTCTGAGCGCCGGAAGCGTCAAGGGACTGCTCAAGACGCGACCTTGACTCAAGACGACGAGGCGGGGCCTAACAATTCATTCAAGCCGACACCGCTTCGCGGCGCGGCTTAATTCAGGCGTTAGAGCCCACATGAAGTTTCCGGCGCCCACACAAGAAGAAATCGCCGACGTTGAAATGACGGTTGGTTGGCCACTACCAGTTGCGCTTACCAACCTTTACATCAGCCGTGGCAATGGGGGCTTCGGGCCAGATTACGGCTTGCTCGGTCTGGGGGCAGGCCATGTCACTGACCAAGGCGACACCGCACTGAGCCTCTACCGCCTCTTCAACCAACCAGACCCAGACGAGCCTGGCTGGGTGTGGCCCAAACAATTGCTCCCCATCCTCCACGTAGGCTGCGCCATTCACTACTGCATAGACTTGGCCATGCCCGGCAACCCGGTCGTCCAGTTCGACCCCAATGGCTTCGGCCCAGGTGACAGCTGGGAGGGTGCGTTCTCGGTAATATCCCCCCAACTGGAGCCTTGGCTAAGTGGGCTCTAACAATTCATTCAAGCCGAACCCGCTTCGCGGGTCGGCTTAATTCAGGCGTTAGGCGCGCATGGGAGGGGACATGGATGGCCAACTTTGGGGAGTACTAATTGGCGCGGCAGCG
>NZ_JBSVRQ010000009.1:0-4742 GCF_054072735.1 Luteimonas sp. A649
TCCAGTCTGCCAGCTCACCTCTCCTTTTCGGGGCGCTGGATTTGTCGCACTTAGTCTGGCAATTTCTGGGGCCTAACAATGCGTTCAAGCCGACGCCGCATCGGGGCGCAAACCACATGGCAGGAAAAGCTTGCCATGCGCTTCACGCCCCGCTGCGGCGCGGCTTAACTTAGGTGTTGGCCGCTAAGAGCTCGCAGGTTGTTGTTCTTGGGTGGCCGCGCATCCGGCTTCGCACAAGTATCAGAGCGCACGATCGTGACGTTCGCGGCGCGTGCGAGAGTTTCGTTGAGACGCGTCGCCCGCGATGCAGGTTCTGTGGCCGAGCTTCGCTGGCTTCGGGGGCGTCCGTTTTCTCCATCGGGGATGCGCTTCGCCCAGGCGGTCGCATTGGATAGTTCACGGTGAGAGTTCGTGGCCGCGGGGCTGGGGTTCCCCGGCTTCGGAGACAGCAGCGTGCAGCTTCAGGCGCGACCGTGGCGACTTTTTCGTGACGCTACGTGGCAAGTGGCAAGCGGTCCGGCTTCGGATAGAGTTGGCGTCCAACAATTCGTTCAAGCCGACGCCGCTTCGTTACGCGAGCCACATGGCAGGTAGAGCTTGCCATGTGTTCGCTTCACTACGCAGCGCGGCTTAACTCAGGCGTTAGCCGCTGATGGGGGCAGCAATGCGACTTGCAGGTCGGGTCACGGACTGGAACGACGACAAGGGCTTCGGCTTCGTGGTGCCCCACGGCGGCGGTACTCGCGCGTTCGTCCATATCAACGAGTTTCAGCGGGGTTCGCGCCGGCCTGTTGCCGGCGACATGATCTCTTACCTTCCCAACGTTGACGCGCGAGGGCGAACTAACGCCCGGCAGATTCGCCACGCGGCCCAGAGGATCGAAGTGCCGCGAGCCCCTTCTCGGGTTCCAAGGGCGGCCCTTGGTGTGTGCGCGTTGATGAGCGGCGTTGCCGCCGCTGTCATCGGCCTTCTCCCGGTGCTCGTAATAGCCGCGTACTTCGTACTGAGCGTCCTGTCGTACCTCAAGTACAGGTCCGACAAGATCGCAGCCCAGAGCGATGCGCAACGCACCCCGGAAGCTAGCCTGCACCTTGTAGACCTCCTCGGCGGGTGGCCGGGGGCCCTGATAGCCCAACAACAGTTCCGCCACAAGACCGTGAAGCAGTCGTTTCAGCTCGCCTTCTGGGCTACTGTCGTCTTCAACTTGGCCGTGGCTACCTGGCTTCACAAATCTCGCCTTCTCGCAGACTTGGTGGAGCGCGTCAGCGGCTAACAATTCATTCAAGCCGACGCCGCTTCGCGGCGCGGCTTAATTCAGGCGTTGGACGGCGTCTACTGCCGCATCTTGAGCCACAATGACCGCACGTAAAGGGGGATCTACAATGGCAGATAAAAAGGTAATTTTTGTTGCGTTCGCAATCGAAGACAAGGCTTCTCGCGACCTGCTAAAGGGCCAGTCGCTTCACACCAAGTGTCCGTTCGAGTACGTGGACATGTCGGTGAAGGAGCCTTACGACTCAGAGTGGAAGGAGCGCGTCAGAACGCGAATCCGTCGATCCGACGGCGTAATCGCTTTAGTGAGCAAGAACTCCCTCACGTCGAGCGGGCAAAAGTGGGAAATTGCATGCGCTAAGGAAGAGAAGGTGCCTTTGCTAGGGATATGGATCTACAAAGACGATCGCACTGCACTAGAAGGCGTGCGCACGATCATATGGACTTGGGATGGGATTGCGAAGTTCATCGACGGCCTGTAAGGAGCGCTCCTGTGCGAATCGCATTGATCATCGGAGTCAACTACTACCAGCACAGTGGAGCACTGTATGGATGTGTTGACGATGCTCACGCTGTGAAATCAGTACTAGAGAGGCATGACGGCGGCGGCGTGAACTTCGACTGCAGGCTGTTGACGGGAACGGGACCATCTGACGTAGTTACGCGTCGCGATCTTCGCGATAGTATCCAGCAATTGTTCGCGTCAGATGCGGATATTGCTCTCCTCTACTTCGCTGGTCATGGGCACATTGAGGCAACGGGCGGGTACCTTCTCGCTTCAGATTCCGTCCGAGGGGATGAGGGGATTTCCCTTTCCGAAGTGCTAGTTCTCGCAAATCAGTCCAGGGCACGTAACAAAGTAATATTTCTTGATAGCTGCCATTCCGGGATCGCTGGAACCCCGCCTGGCCAGGGAAATCTGGCCAGCTTGTCAGAGGGGGTCACCGTTCTCACTGCCTCTACCGCGGAGCAGTACGCGACTGAGAGGGATGGCCGAGGCGTATTCACGACGCTTCTTGTTGATGCCCTCAGTGGAAGTGCAGCCAATCTAACAGGCGACATCACCCCCGGCAGCATCTATGCGCATATTGATCAATCTCTGGGCGCGTGGGAGCAGCGGCCAGTATTCAAGACAAATGTTAAGCAATTTGTGTCTCTGCGAGAGGTGGCGGCGCCAATCTCGCGAGAGGATCTGCGCCGTTTGGTAGAGTTTTTTCCCGCGCCGGGCGCCGAGTTCCAACTGGATCCCACATTCGAGCCCGAGATGAAAGGGCGCGATCCTGGGATGCCAGATCCAGTCCTTGAGAACACGCGGACATTCAGTCTCCTGCAGAAGTACAACCGCCTAAATCTAGTTGTACCCGTCGGAGTGCGTCACATGTGGAACGCTGCAATGGAGTCCAGATCGTGCAGACTTACAGCACTCGGGGAGCACTATCGGCGTCTTGTTGAGAAGAACCGCGTCTAGCGGCGGATGCCGTCCAACAATTCATTCAAGCCGACGCCGCCTCGCGGCGCGGCTTAATTCCGGCGTTAGGCCGCAATGGATTCCTCTCTGATCCCCAAGCTCATCAGGCAGAGACGGCGCTTGTTCCAAAGCTACATTGTCCATGTCGTCTGGTTCGCCGCCATGATCGTCACAGCCATTGCCCATTCGTCCAAGACCGTAATTGCGGCTTCAATTCTTCTGGCGCTGGTAACGGTCCCTCCGGTCATTGCCTACGCGGCTGCGGTGCACCGAACGTGCCGCGCCATTGATCCAACCGCCAAGACAATTGGCCTCATCCCAACGATCATCATGACGGTGCTGTTCACCCCATTCGAGTCCGGTCTGGTGGTCCCAGCCAAGAACCTATTGGTATCTGGCAGGTTGGTGCGGCAGCATCAGTCTGCTTCGGCAGGGCCCGGTGCTTCTACTCAATCAGACTCAAGTTTGCGGCCAGATTGCAGCAAGTTGTTGTAATGTTCCGACTCAGGGGTTGGGCTGCGGTGCTTCCAGGCAAGTGTTCGCGATGTCTGGTGGCGGCGGCCTAACAATGCGTTCAAGCCGAAGCCGCTTCGTTCCACCAACCATATGGCAGGTAAAGCTTGCCATATGGTTGGCTCCACTACGCGTCTCGGCTTAACTTAGGCGTTAGGGCTCATGTCCAAACTCATCGCGTTCCTGTTAGTGGCAACAACGGCATTTGGGTTCGGTTGCCGTGCGCAGGGACCTGTCACGTCGGCAGACTTGGTTACTTCCGAGCTAAGAATGGCTGCTGGTCGCTCAGCGAAGAGTTGCGGCCTTGTCCGGATCGGCCAGACCTCAATCGATGCACTGTCCTGTGCAAGAGAAGCCGTCAAATCTCACAAACCGTTCTGGGTAGCTGTCGAACAATCTGGCGTTGACTCTGATGTTTGGATTGGCGCCTTGCTAACAGCAAACGGGCTGCCACAAGTCTTCCACTATGACTCAAACCCATATGGTCGCAGAGAGCTGTTGCCCAAGATCACCCGGGAGTCCTGCCATAGGATTGTCATCAGCGAAAACTCTCGCGAACTCTTCACTTGTAGGTTCCGTGATGAGCCCTAACAATTCATTCAAGCCGAACCCGCTTCGCGGGTCGGCTTAATTCAGGCGTTAGGCGGCACAACCGAGCAGTCCTGGAACCCGAACCATGAGCCGAACCTTTCTTGTTGGCGTGCGCGGCGAGAGCTACAACAACGATGATGGCGCATCGCGCCAAGACATCATTCGCCGTATGCGAGCCAACGAACCGGTTCAACTCAAAGCCGACCCGACAAATCAGCACGACAGATGGGCGGTCAAAGTTCTTACGCAATCTGGAGAGCAAATAGGCTGGCTTCCTTCGGACGCTCGGGATGCAGATGCATTGCTCAAGGGCGAGCCCATCGAAGCCGCAGTTCACGCGGTGCGCGGCGGTACAACCTGGCTCAAGCGGCTTCTTGGCAAGAAATCTGTTGGTGTCGTTCTCTGCATTACCAAGGGCGATCCTGATTGGGCCAGACGCGCACAACTTGAAGATCGCGCCAAAAAAGTAGATGAGCAAGTAGCTGCTGCGCTTAAACTTGAGCAGGACGCAGCCACTGACGCTGCGATTCAAGCTCTGACTCAAGCAATTGCAGCTATCCGTTCTTTCACAACGGCGGATCCATATGCATCAGCGCACCGCCGGCTGCACGCCCCTGTAGATCGCTTGAGTCTTTTGCTTGAGCGCCGCAAAGCTTATGCAGACGCGCTTTCGCTGATTCAAGATTGGCAGACAACATTTGACCCAGTTCAGCCAAGCAAGTCCGTGGTGGAATCATTGAATAAGCGGGCCGAGCGCTTGCAATCAAAGCTCAAGTAATGTGCAGGTGCCGCCTAACAATTCGTTCAAGCCGAAACCGCTTCGTTACGGCAAAGGCATGGCAGGAAAAGCTTGCCATGCCTTTGCCTCCACTACGCGGTTCGGCTTAACTCAGGCGTT
>NZ_JBSVRQ010000010.1:0-3928 GCF_054072735.1 Luteimonas sp. A649
CATGGCAGATACAGCTTGCCATGTGGTTAGCTCCACTACGCGTCTCGGCTTAACTCAGGCGTTAGGCCTCGAACCAAACTCATGCGCAAACTGATACCGACAGCCATAGCTCTTGCTGCTCTTGTGGCAGCCTGCGCTTCGTCGTCCACGCCTAAAACTAGTGTCGGGGCCTCAGCATCATGGCAGCACCACTGTACGCTCGATGGGATTCAACCGGACGACGAGCAGCGTCGCAACTTCTTAGAGCGATTTGTTCGGAGCTGCCAGCCAGTTGATGCCTGCATCCTGTCTTGCATTCGTAGTTCTTGTGCCAAAGCAGTAAAGGGCGGTTGCTTCCACATGTGCAGCTCGGAGATCGGTGCGCAAGAGTCAGTCAGTGCTGACCAGTTTCAAGCTCGCACCCATCCCACATGCGAGTTGCGGCCTAACAATTCATTCAAGCCGACACCGCTTCGCGGCGCGGCTTAATTCTGGTGTTAGGGGGCTTGATGAGTTCAGTCGAGATCGCAGAGATCAAAAGGCGAGCTGAGATCATTTGCGCCAGCGTGACTCAATCGCTGCAAGCCGATCTGCAAGCGCTGCATCGTAGAAATGCCGCCAAACAAATGCTCCGCTCAGGCGCAACGGTCAAGGAGTCAGCCACCATCGTTCGCGCGTCAATACGATTGTACTTCGAGCAGTTAGAACAATTTGTTCGCTCCAGGCCTGACGCGGGTCCTGGGTTCGACGCGGCGATCGTCGACTCTGTTTCCCCCAGCACTACTGCACTTATTGCCTCGGTCAATGAAGGTCTGCTTAAAACAGCAAACTTGGCCGGCGATCCAAACTATGTTCGTGCCATCGAGCAAGAGGTAGCTGGCGAGCTCTCAGCTTCACAAGACACCTTCCGCTCCAACCTGAGAGCGCACTGGGCAAGCCGGACTTCGGTCGGTTCGCTCACTCTTGCGGACAGGCTAGTTCTTGGCTTTGAGATTCTTTGCTTTGCCGCCTTGCTCGTTACCATCGGCATGTGGATTAATGCTCCAACTGGACCTTACGAGCCATTCCTGGCGTTGTTCGGTATCGGATTCACTGCCACCGAAATCTACAGGCGGTATGCCAATCGGCACGCCCCCTAACAATTCATTCAAGCCGAACCCGCTTCGCGGCTCGGCTTAATTCTGGCGTTAGGCCTTGTTTCCCGCACTGTTGTTGCCGGTTCCAGGCAATCTGTAGCGCCTCGCTTATCCGCAGCGTTTGCACCTCGCACGCGCGGCGCAGGCATCGGCCGTCAGCCCTGCAACAGCTCGGCTTCGGACAGGGCGCAGTGAGAGTTCTTAGCCGCGCGAGTCGAGTGTTCTGGCCGCCCCGGAGAACGCGAGCCTCAGGCCGCTCGGCCAGACTTGTTGTACTGTTCGCTCAGGGGTTGGGCTGTCGCAAGGTCGGGCGCAAGCTCGGCGTGCAGCGGCCTAACAAGTCGTTCAAGCCGAAGCCGCTTCGTTACGCAAAGCCCATGGCAGGTAGAGCTTGCCATGGGCTTTGCTCCACTACGCGTCTCGGCTTAACTCTGGCGTTAGACCCCACCATGAGACTGCATCGCATCCCAATCTGGTCCATTGCGCTCGCATCGGTTCTGGTCGCATGCGGCGCTGCGTACCTCTGGGTTGGAGCCATTTCCACTGCCTCTCTGCGATTCGGTGAGTGCGGACCAGCGGACGGATCTTCGTCAGACCCGTACTGTCGTGTAGCCTCGGATCTGCACCAGCAAAGCCTTCTCGTTCTAGGCGTGGCGGTCCTCTTGGCAGTCGCGGCGGTAGGACTCAAGATTCACCGGCGTAGGGGTCGGGTGGGCGGGGCCTAACAATGCGTTCAAGCCGAACCCGCTTCGTTACGCGCCCCACATGGCAAAGAAAGCTTGCCATGCGGTTCGCTCCACTACGCGGGTCGGCTTAACTTAGGCGTTAGGCGGCTATGGAAGGACTTCTCTACTTCGCAGCAACTCTCGCCGTGGCTTTGGGCGCGGCCCATTCGTTCCTTGGGGAGCGGTACATCCTCACCCGCCTGTTTCGCCGCAGTGACTTGCCAAAGCTATTCGGCAGCTCGGAGTTCACGATCCGAACGTTGCGCTTTGCCTGGCACATCACCACGGTCGCGTGGTTCGGCTTTGCTGCGCTCCTAGTGCATGCGGGTCGCGGCGACCTCACGGTGTCCGGCATGCTTCAGATCCTCGGGCTAACCTTTGTTGCGTCCGGGGTCTTGCCTCTGCTTCTCACCAGGGGCAAGCACTTGTCGTGGCTGGTACTGTTCGTCATCGGCGGCATTGCACTTTGGTGCGCCGCCTAACAGTTCATTCAAGCCGACGCCGCTTCACGGCGCGGCTTAATTCAGGCGTTAGCTCCCCAGACATGCATCCCGTGACTTCGTTACTTGAGTGGCTACCTGACTGTGACTTCGGCGTCATGGATCATGGCTTTGTACCTCACGGGCGGGACTACTTTGTGCTCGTCGAGTCTTCCATGGGCAATTATCCGGGGCGGCACCAAGTTCAGTTCACCCATGTCGCTGAGGTGAGCTACACAAGTGTCGTAGCTGATGATGTTTGGACAAAGTCTTGGGGGGAGGAGTTCGTTGACTATCAAGCATGGCTAGATGCCGAAGAGCCGGAGGGCTATGTCTGGGGTACTTGTTGGTCACTGGCATGGCCAGGCATTCGAGCAGTTGAGCCTTCTACGAAAGCCGCTGAGTGGTCAGCTCGTCTTGGCAAGCCGATGTACGAGGCGGAGATTGAGACGGATCGCTTCAGAATTAGCCTTGTTTTCCATAGTTTGCGCTCTGCCAAGGTCAGTGATGAGTCCTCCATCGTGTCAAGCGTCGTCATTCCACTCTCCTAGCGGGGGAGCTAACAATTCATTCAAGCCGACGCCGCTTCGCGGCGCGGCTTAATTCAGGCGTTAGGCCTTGTTTCCCGCACTGCCGGAGCGGCATCTTTGGTCGCATAAGGTTCGCCGCTCATCTGTGACGGTTGGCGCCTCGCACGCGCGGTGAGTGGCATCGGCGTCAGGGCCTGCTGCACCTCGGCTTCGGACAGGCGAGACCCTCCGCAAGATTCGACCTGCCGAGTCGGCTTCGGCCAGGAAGCGGTGGTGGTTCTGGGCCGCGCGAACCGCGGCCTTGGCTTGGGCCCAGCCAAGATCAGCCCCGCGCTCACCGCAGGACTTGTTGTACTGTTCCAGCAGGGGTTGGGCCGTCGCAGGCCGGACGCAAGTTCCGGGCAGCGCCGGCCTAACAAGTCGTTCAAGCCGACGCCACATCGGGGCGCAAATCACATGGCAGGTACAGCTTGCCATGTGCTTCACGCCCCGCTGCGGGGCGGCTTAACTCTGGTGTTAGGTGCCGATGGACACTATGTCGCTAGGGCCAGTAGTGAGCGGACTCGTCGGCGGCGTCGTTGCCATGTTGCTGTGTGGCGCGTGGGCCCGATGGGTTCCTGACGTTTGCAACCGCAAGAGTGCGTCTGTTCTCCTCCGTCAGAACCGAGCAGCTATCTGGACCGTCAATGGCCACTTCTTTGCTGGCATTGGCCTCGCGCTGTGGCTCTATAACACTGGCTACTTTCCACGCACTGATTGGCGCGGGCTTGGCTTTGGCTTCGGGATCGGGTGCGCCTCGGTTTTTCTAGTCCTGCCCTTGTTTGCCTTGGCTGGCGGCCGGAGCCCAAGGGAGGCATTCGTTGCGTACGCCATTGCACAAAAGGCGCCCATGGTGGTGCTATATACCATCCTAGTTCTCGGTGTCGGTGGCCTGGTGGCTTCCATAGCCAGCACAGTCGGCACCTAACAATTCATTCAAGCCGACACCGCTTCGCGGTGCGGCTTAATTCAGGTGTTAGAGGGCTCTATGCACTGTCGCAAGCTGATAGTCGCTCTTTGCATTGCGTCTTGCAGTTCCA
>NZ_JBSVRQ010000011.1:0-2692 GCF_054072735.1 Luteimonas sp. A649
TCAAGTAGCGCGCCTAACAATTCATTCAAGCCGAAACCGCTTCGCGGTTCGGCTTAATTCAGGCGTTAGACATTAGGGGGAGTTCGTCGTGAGTATGCTAAATCCAAACGAGGAAGCCCGCGTTGAAAAGCGCGATGGCCAGGTCATCGGTCCGTACAAGGCAAGGTTTGCGGGCAGCACGATTGTCATCGCCGATCCAATGGCTGATGTAGAAACCGGGGACACGGTTCTGCGCCGCCTTCCAAATGGAAAAGATGAGCGCTCGGTTGTTACCGAAGCCACTTTCTTCAATCAAGGCGTCGGCCGGATCGGCGCCCACTACCAAGTGAAGTTTCGGAAGGGCGGCGAGTCTACGGCCCCGCGGCCTAGCCACAACATCACCATTAGTGGCGCACAGTCGGTCCAGATTGGTGACTACAACACTCAAAACATCGTTAACTCGTTTGATTCACTAGTTAAGATGATTGATTCCTCCAACGTTCCTCCGCAGGAAAAAGCAGAGGCCAAGTCATTGATTGGCCAGCTCCTACAGCATCCTGCCGTTGTGGCAATCATTGGAGGTCTAGCCGGCGGCGTAGTCGGCTAATGTCTAACAATTCATTCAAGCCGAACCCGCTTCGCGGGTCGGCTTAATTCAGGCGTTAGGCCGCACTCGGGTGCCGTCGCAAGCATGATCAAGAAGAGCGTGATCGTTTCGGTGCTTGTGGCGTTCGTCGCCTGGCTCGTGCGGTCGCTCATCCGTGGCGCGCCCTACCTCGAGGCACCTCTGCCTGGTGGCCTTCCACTCGGCAATGTCTTGGTCGCTTTAGGGTTCTGTGCCCTGGCGGGTTCGGCACTTGTACTTAGCGTGCGGGGCTCTGCGCTACGCGCCGCCTCCCTCGTCTCGCTGGTTGGGGCCGTGCTCTGGCTTCCCGCATCAGTCGCCCTTGCGGGCAACCCGCAGCTTAACTTCAGCGGCGGGCGTGGCGCCGTGTGGCTCGCACTTAGCGTGGCGGTCTTCGCCGGCGCATGCTCTACTTTGCTCTGGGCGCTGGGGGTAGCGGCGCTAGCCAAGTTCCGGGGCGCAGGTGCGGCCTAACAATTCATTCAAGCCGACGCCGCTTCGCGGCGCGGCTTAATTCAGGCGTTAGGCCTCAAACACATATGAGCGCGTACTTGTGGGTAGGACTCGGCGGCTTCATCGGTTCGGTGGCCCGTTACGCTGTGGCCGTCGGGTTAGGTGCTGCGCCGGCGGGTCGCTTTCCGTGGGCCACTTTCGCTGTCAATTGTTTGGGCTGTCTGCTGATCGGCCTGCTAGTGGGCATTCTTTCCAAGACATCCGTCTCTGAGCCGGTTCGCCTGTTCCTGGTCACCGATATCCTCGGTGGCTTCACTACCTTCTCAGCGTTCGGGCTGGAGTCGCTCACCCTCCTGCGGCGCGGAGAAATCAGCCTTGCTCTGCTGTACATTCTTGGCAGCGTCCTCGTGGGCATTGCTGCGGTCTGGCTAGGTCTTCGTTTCACCAGCGGAGCTGAGGCCTAACAATGCGTTCAAGCCGAAGCCGCTTCGTTACGCAAAGCACATGGCAGGTACAGCTTGCCATGTGCTTTGCTCCACTACGCGTCTCGGCTTAACTTAGGCGTTAGGCGCACATGGCAGATCCTCTACACCCCGTAGAAAAGGTACCTAGCTTAGTAGGTGAGCTGTACGCACTTGTTGCGCAGCTAGAGGCACTTTTCCCAAGTCGGCGGTTTACTCCGGACGGCCACTTGGTCGGAAGCATTGGTGAGGTTATCGCTGCGCATCGCTACGGCTTGGAACTGCTTCCACATTCGGCTCGGGGCCATGATGCACACGCGCCTTCTGGCGCGCTGGTAGAGATTAAAGCCACGCAGCGTGGCTCCGTGGCGCTTCGCGAACAGCCAAACCACCTGATCGTTCTGCACCTCTCCAAGCAGGGCGAGGCCTCGGAGGTCTATAACGGGCCCGGCGCTCTGGTCTGGTCTGCTGCCGGCGCGATGCAGCGCAATGGGCAGCGGCCGGTGTCGCTGTCAAAGCTCCGTATGCTTATGGCGCAGGTACCAGAGGCATTGCGCCTTCCGCAGTGTGCGCCTAACAATTCATTCAAGCCGACGCCGCTTCGCGGCGCGGCTTAATTCAGGCGTTAGGTTGCTAGGGAGAGTTCTATGCGCATCCAGTCTGTGGCGCTGCTATGCACGGCCTTCATCCTTACTGCCTGTACTTCGACGCCCGTTGAGCCCAAGACTTACCCATCATTGACTGCGGCGTCCGACGCCTACTTTTCGGCGTCGCGGTCTGGGGATACGGCCAAAGCTGCATCCCTTCTTGCTGAGGACCACTTGTTCATCGGCCCTACGGGAAAGGTGCAGGACAAGCCGACCCGCGTGGCTTGGCTTAAGGGCAACCAAGACTGGCTTCCTTCCGTGTCGGCCCAAGACGTTGAGGTCAAACAGTTTGGCCAGACTGGTCGCATCAGCGGAGTCTGGGTCATTCCTGAGGCAGGCGCGACGATCCACGAACGGTTCATCCATGTTTGGTCCTTCCAGGACGGCCGCTGGCAGATGATTTCTCACCAAGTCACCGAAATGCCGCCGCCTGAGGGCGAAGGTCAATGAGTTCGCAAGGTGAATTCAACCACCAAGTGCGACAGTCCTGATCAGGCGCGGATTCGCTGTTCGGGCGTTTCATAGTC
>NZ_JBSVRQ010000012.1:0-2126 GCF_054072735.1 Luteimonas sp. A649
CATGGCAGATACAGCTTGCCATGTGGTTAGCTCCACTACGCGTCTCGGCTTAACTCAGGCGTTAGGCCTTGTTTCCCGCACTGTCGGTGGCAAGGTCCAAGCGGTCTCGAGCATTTCGCTCATCCACGGCATTTGCACCTCGCACGCGCGGTGGTGGCATCGGCAGCCGGCCCTGAAACACCTCGGCTTCGGACAGGCGCGACCCTCCGCAAGACTCGACCTGCCGAGCCGGCCTCGGCCAGGACGCGGTGTGAGTTCTTGGCCACGCGAGCCGACTTACTTGGCCCCGGTCGCCCCAAGTGCCAGCCCAGGCTCTCCGGCAAGACTTGTTGTACTGTTCGGCTCAGGGGTTGGGCCGCCGCAAATCCGGCACGGGGTGCCAGGCATCGTCGGCCTAACAAGTCGTTCAAGCCGAAGCCGCTTCGTTACGCAAACCACATGGCAGAGAGAGCTTGCCATGTGCTTCGCTCCACTACGCGTCTCGGCTTAACTCTGGCGTTAGGCATTGCATGAAGATTCGTCGCTATCAGAAATATGATTGGAATCGGATCTGCGAGATTCATGATCTAGCTCGCATGGATGAACTTCGGGGAGCAAATCTAGAGGAGGCTTTCCTGCCACTTGAAGTAGCCGCAGAAAGAGAGGGCCTCTTTGACTACGACCTTCTTGTTGCAGATAAGGATGGTTTAGTTCTGGGCTTCGTGGCCTATGGCAACGATGAGCTCACATGGCTGTATGTAGATCCGGCCTTCTACCGCAAAGGTCTCGGGCGGCTCTTGGCGAGAGCAGCTCTTGAAGAGCGCCCAGGCGGACTCTGCATTGAAGTACTTAAAGGAAATGACGCTGCCTTAGACTTCTACAAGTCCATTGGCTTTGTGGAGTCGAGGACCGTTAGTGGTCGGATGCCCGGCAATGAGACGTATCCCGTCGTCGTTCACTGCTTATCTTATGGCAGCAATGCCTAACAATTCATTCAAGCCGACACCGCTTCGCGGCGCGGCTTAATTCTGGCGTTAGCGCTCAGGGGGGGGGGCTGACAATGCTGCTGACATTTCAAGAAGCGATTGAGGACTCTGCGGCGATCACTAAGCGCCACCTGTTGTTGGGGAATGGCTTCAGCATTGCATGTAAGCCAGACATATTTCGCTACGGAAAGCTCTACGAACAAGCAAACTTTGACGCACACTCAAGAACCGCAAGAGTAGGGTTCAATGCGCTGGAAACACAGGATTTTGAGCGCGTAATTAGGACACTACGCGATAGTGCCAAGATTGCTGCTGGCTACGGTGTAGACGCAGCAACCTGCGAAACGTTGAGGGCTGACGCGGAAGCACTCAAGAACCTTCTTGTTGACACTATCTCAGCAAGTCACCCGGCTTGGCCAGGAGAGCTTTCTGAAGATCAGTACGCATCATGTCGCCAGTTCCTATCCCACTTTTCTTACACCTACACATTCAACTACGACCTTCTTCTTTACTGGGTCGTAATGCACACGGAAGAGGGTCGCGACCCAACCTCCGACGATGGATTCCGAAGTGAGGAAGATAACTACGGAGGCGAATACGTAGTCTGGGATTCAACCAGCGCCCACACACAGAATCTGTTCTATTTGCACGGCGCCCTGCATCTGTTCGACACAGGGATGCAGTTGCGGAAGTACACTTGGTGCAACACAGGGGTTCGACTCGTCGAGCAAATACGCGCCGCGCTTGAAGAGGATCACTTTCCGCTCTTCGTTTCGGAAGGGGAAAGTGCGGAGAAATTCGAGAAGATCCGACACAACGACTATCTGACGAGATGCTACAAAAGCTTCTCTGCTATTGGAGGCGCCCTGTTTGTGTTTGGCCACTCATTCGCAGATAACGACGACCATTACATATCAAGGATTGGGAAAGGCAGAACGAGCCATCTGTACGTCGGCCTGCATGGTGATGAAAACTCTCCGGAAAACACAGAGATCAAGCGTCGGGCGAATGCGCTCGCACTTTCTCGTTCTCCACGCAAACCGCTAACCATCAAATTCTATGGCACGGAGACCGCGAAGGTATGGGGTTGAGCGGTGAATTCAACCACCAAGTGCGACAGTCCTGATCAGGCGCGGATTCGCTGTTCGGGCGTTTCATAGT
>NZ_JBSVRQ010000013.1:0-2116 GCF_054072735.1 Luteimonas sp. A649
TCAAGTAGCGCGCCTAACAATTCATTCAAGCCGAAACCGCTTCGCGGTTCGGCTTAATTCAGGCGTTAGGCGCTTGGGAACGTCATGGCAAGCTTAAAATGGGACGCGACACAATGGCGCTGACTCGGGCTGGCCCTGCAACAAACGATTTGCTCAAAGCGAGAATGTCTCTCGGTCATGTCATAAATGACTCTCACCCACTCTCGCCTCAAGAGTACGAGTTGATCGGGAGATTTGTTCAGACGTATTGCTTCGCCGACCTTGAGTCGCGGCGAGTGATCAACCACCTCACTCACATCAGGAAGGGCGCACCGACCGAGTTTGCGCTAAAGCTTAATGACAAAGAGGCGCTGGATCACCTCATGGCTTGCGCTGACACCTGCACTTGGAATCTTGATTTGGCGGAGGGAATCCGCAAGGCTGCAGAGATCCTCGTGCAGCATCGCTACCTCCGCCATATGTTCGCGCACTGGGCGGGCCGGCGGGTTCTAGGCCATGACGCCTTGATATTCTTTACAGCGAGCCTGAGCAAGCAAAAGATGCCCATAGACGCGGTGAAGTTTGAGGAAAACGAAGAACCGAACATGCAGTACGGGCTCATGCCCCTATCTAACGTTCTTGAGGAGCTGAAGAAGCTCGAGGGGCATGTCAAGTACTTGGCGGCGATGGCTGCTCAGTTGGAGGCCAGAGCGGAACAGATTGCAGAGCAATTTGCGCAAGACGTGGCGGATGGCAAGCTCTTGCTTAAGCCTTACACGGTTGCCGGCAGGCGCGCCTAACAATGCGTTCAAGCCGAAGCCGCTTCGTTACGCAAAGCACATGGCAGGTACAGCTTGCCATGTGCTTTGCTCCACTACGCGTCTCGGCTTAACTTTGGCGTTAGGCCTTGTCAGTTAGAGTCGCGATGGATTCGATTGACTACAAACATTTACCACGCCGGCAATCGGCACTACAGGGGGAAGCATGAGCGCAGTTCTAGTGATCCTGGGGATCTTGGCAGCAGCTATCGGTGCGCTATCACTGAGTCAGGCAACAATGGGGGTCGGCATCATTGCCATTGGTTGCTTCCTCGCTATCCTCGCAAGGCTTGCTCAAGCTGAGGCTCATCACAGAGCACTGTCCCGGCCCAAGGCCTAACAATTCGTTCAAGCCGAACCTGCTTCGTTACAGCACCGTCGTGGCAGAAAAAGCTTGCCACGCCGTTGCCTCCACTACGCAGGTCGGCTTAACTTAGGTGATAGGCCCCATGCCCAATCGTCATGCGTCATGCAGCTGTGGAAAGCTCACCGCTAGCACTCGGGGTGAGCCGGTTCGCATCTCAATTTGCCATTGCTTGGACTGCCAAAGGCGCACTGGCAGTGTGTTTGGCGCTCAGGCCAGATTCCCGGCTGATGCCGTGACTGTCGAGGGCCAACGCAAAGAGTATGTACGCATCGGTGAGAGTGGCAGTTCAACCCGGTTCCACTTCTGCCCGGAGTGCGGCTCCACCGTCTTTTATCGGTCAGACGCCATTCCAGATGTGGTGGCGATTCCTGTCGGTGCTTTCGCAGATCCGGAATTTCCGTCGCCGCGCGTATCCGTCTATGAGGAAAGGCAGCACCCTTGGGTGCATCTTGCAGACGGCATTGAGCACCTTGATTGAGTGACTCGCGGGCCGTCTAATGGGGCCTAACAATTCGTTCAAGCCGAAACCGCTTCGTTACGTCAAAGGCATGGCAGGAAAAGCTTGCCATGCCTTTGCCTCCACTACGCGGTTCGGCTTAACTCAGGCGTTAGGCCTTGTTTCCCGCACTTTTGTTGCCGGGCTCCAGGCGATCTGTAGCGCATCGCGTATCCGCAGCGTTTGCACCTCGCACGCGCGGTGGAGGCATCGGCAGTCAGCCCTGCAGCGCCTCGGCTTCGGACTGGCGCTACTCTCCGCGAGATTCGACTGGCCGAGTCGGCTTCGGACAGCGCGCTGTGAGAGTTCTTGGCCGCGCGAGTCGCTGGTTTTGGCTTCGGGCCCGGCAAGTGCCAGCCTCAGGCCGTTCGGCCAGACTTGTTGTAGTGTTCGGCTCAGGGGTTGGGCTGTCGCAAGGTCGGGCGCAAGCTCGGCGTGCGGCGGCCTAACAAGTCG
>NZ_JBSVRQ010000014.1:0-1818 GCF_054072735.1 Luteimonas sp. A649
CCACATGGCAGAAAGAGCTTGCCATGTGCTTCAC
This sequence comes from Luteimonas sp. A649, assembly GCF_054072735.1. Classification (NCBI taxonomy): domain Bacteria; kingdom Pseudomonadati; phylum Pseudomonadota; class Gammaproteobacteria; order Lysobacterales; family Lysobacteraceae; genus Luteimonas; species Luteimonas sp. A649. Next base: position 35 of record NZ_JBSVRQ010000014.1, read on the forward strand.
GCCCCGCTGTGGCGCGGCTTAACTTGGGTGTTAGGTGCCGTGAGCAAGAACTCCGCGATCTGCACGATCATCCTTCTGGCAACGTTGTCGGGTGGCTGCGCATCCAAGGTCCGGCGAGAGACTCCGATTGGCCAAGCCTGCTACCGCTCGTTCGCATACGAAACATACCCCCGCTACTACAAATGCCTCTTTGAGCTCAGTGCACCTAGCGCCTTCTACGATGACAAAGAGATCGACACGGTGCTCGGCACCTTTATGACAAACGAGGGCGGCACCTGTGAGAAGGGGGCTGAGCGGGACGTGGCAGACGTGCGCACACAAGCCATGGACCACGGTCTGCGCTATAGACTCTTTGACATCGTGTGCCGGTAGCCTCCGCCGGCACCTAACAATTCATTCAAGCCGAACCCGCTTCGCGGGTCGGCTTAATTCAGGCGTTAGGCCTGCAGGGAGAGATCATGGGTTGCTGGGCGGTTGGCTCATTTGGCAATGACGATGCCGCGGACTGGGTCGCTGATCTAACGGATCAAAAGGATCTAGGCTCGGTCCGAGAGACTATTACCGAGCTGCTGGCTGTGGACGGCTATCTGGACGCACCTTACGCAACGCAAGCACTTGCGGCGATTGAGGTTATTGCGGCTGCTCTTGGTCGGCCTACGACTGCCGTACAAGGCGAGGAACAGTTGATGGCATGGATCGCAAGCGTGAAGCCAACGGCCGATGCGGAGCTTGTGTCCCAAGCAACCGCCGCGATTGACCGGATCACTGGCCCAGAGTCTGAGCTTCGTGAGCTCTGGGAGGACACTGAGGACTTCAATGACTGGCAAGCAGATGTTGCGGGTCTACGCGCGCAGCTACAGGCCTAACAATTCATTCAAGCCGACGCCGCTTCGCGGCGCGGCTTAATTCAGGCGTTAGGCCGCATGACAAACCTCCTTGATCTGCTAGACAAAGGTGTTGGCGGCGTATCTTTCAACCCGAAAGATTTGGCCGTGGAGCTTGTCGCATACGGGGAGCCGGATGCCGCACGGATGTTGCTGGACATGTCGCCGGACACTCACACCCAGATCAGTGTATTGGCTGGCCGCCTTCTATCAGGCAATCTCACCATCGACAAAGCCATTAGCCTGGCAGCCGTCGAGGTGTTTGAGGGGCGGTCTCGTCCGCTGCGTCGCAAGCGTCGCGTTTATCCCAAGGCCGTGTGATGCACCGTCCAGCGCGGCCTAACAATGCGTTCAAGCCGAAGCCGCTTCGTTCCACCAACCACATGGCAGGTAAAGCTTGCCATGTGGTTGGCTCCACTACGCGTCTCGGCTTAACTTAGGTGTTAGGCGCTTAGAAGCATCGCAGTAGCGGAAATTCTGGGTCCTGTAGCAACCGGTCACTTTGCGACCTGGCGATCTTTCGCTGGTGCAGCCCGCACACGCGGTGAGTGTTGGCGTCCGCCTACTTCGGCTTCGGCTGTTCTTGTGCTTCGGTCCGATAGCTCGCTTTAATAAAGCGCGGCTTCGGGCGGGAGTCCGATCGCTGCACTTCGGCCGCGCGACCAAGGTGCTCTGAGTCAGCAGCTTCTCTGTTCACGGCGGCTTGCTGTTCCAGGCAAGCCCGTCAGTAGCTTCGGCCTAGCCTTGGGTGCGTAACGTCCTCGGCTTCGGCTACAGTTGCGCCTAACAATTCATTCAAGCCGACACCGCTTCGCGGCGCGGCTTAATTCAGGCGTTAGGCCGCAGGTGACGATTTGACGCACAACGTGCTCTTTGTCTGTGGCAAGAACCGTCTTCGCA
>NZ_JBSVRQ010000015.1:0-1567 GCF_054072735.1 Luteimonas sp. A649
ACATGGCAGGTAAAGCTTGCCATGTGTTTCGCTCCACTACGCGTCTCGGCTTAACTCTGGCGTTAGGCCGCTATGAAGTATGTCGCACGACCTAGAGAGTTCAAACGCCCAGGCATGCACACCATCGGGCACATTCCTGGTGGCGAGTTGATCAAAAGCGGCGCAATGCTATTGCCAGACCGCGTCGAGATCGAGCCTGAGCCTGGAGGCGATCACTACTTCTTCTACCGGTACACCAAAGGTGGGGAGGTTTGCGGTGACACTTGGCACGAAGACCTGGAGGCAGCGTTTGCGCAAGCGGAGTATGAGTATGGCCTCACCGCCTCAGACTTCCTTGCAGTCCATGACAGCAGTGCAGGTAGCGCCCGTGGTGGCGCGGCCTAACAATTCATTCAAGCCGACGCCGCTTCGCGGCGCGGCTTAATTCAGGCGTTAGGCCTCACTCCAACTGATGCGCTGGCTTGAGACAAGAGTTCCGCCACTGGTCGTGCTGGTGCTGATGTGCGCCCTGGCCTTCGGCATCGCCGAGCTTCTTCCCAGCGCCTCGTTCTCCTTTCCCGTCCCTGGCACACTTTTCCTCCTGTGCGTAGGTCTCGCGCTCAACATCATCCCTAAGGTGGCTTTCCGGCGCGCGGGTACCACGGTCAATCCACTCCGCCCCGCCAAAGCGAGCCAGTTGGTTACATCCGGCGTCTACCGGTTTACCCGCAACCCCATGTACCTGGGGCATGCCCTGATGTTGCTGGGCTGGGCGCTCTACTTGGGCAATCTTGTGGCCCTTGGCGCAGTGCCAGTCTTGGTTTTGTACCTTTCCCGCTTCCAGATCCGCCCCGAGGAGACGCAGCTGCTGGCTCGTTTCCCCGACGCATATGCGGCATTCTGTCGCCAGGTCCCACGGTGGCTGTGAGGCCTAACAATTCATTCAAGCCGACACTGCTTCGCGGCGCGGCTTAATTCTGGCGTTAGGCCCCCAATGGCTACACATTCGCAACATACGGTCAAGCAATGCGTAGGAGCAGTTGTACTCGTCTTGTTGCTCGGTGGTTGCCAATTTCGCCCAAGCCTGTTGTCCGCCAGCGCGCACCGCCTTGGTGCCAACACCTCTGTCCAAGTGGCGCTTCGTCCTGCTGACGCAAAAATAATCAACAGTCGAGAGCTCTATTTCTCGATCGTTATTTCTGACTGTGGCAAAGATCGAGATGGATTCCCAATGGAGCCACTGATCAATGGCCAAAGAATGTCTGAGTTCAACCTGCCAATGAGCGGCGATCGCACCGTCATTACTGGTCAAGTTCCTACTTGGATATTCAACAAATACAGGAATCCATGCGCTCACTTAGAGGGGGGTGGCTATTTTACTGGCACAATAAAATCCACACCTGTTGCCATCCGAGTGGGGGCCTAACAGTTCGTTCAAGCCGAAACTGCTTCGCTCCGGCAACGGCGTGGCAGAAAGAGCTTGCCACGCCGTTACCTGCGCTACGCAGTTCGGCTTAACTCAGGCGTTAGGCCTCAAACACATATGAGCGCGTACTTGTGGGTAGGACTCGGCGGCTTCATCGGTTCG
>NZ_JBSVRQ010000016.1:0-1204 GCF_054072735.1 Luteimonas sp. A649
CGCCGAACTTGCGCCCGAACTTGCGACAGCCCAACCCCTGAGCCGAACAGTACAACAAGTCTGGCCGAGTGGCCTGAGGCTGGCATTTGCCGGGGCCAAAGCCAGAACACTCGACTCGCGCGGCCAAGACCTCTCACCGCGTCGTGGCCGAAGCCGACTCGGCATGTCGAATCTTGCAGAGGGTCGCGCCTATCCGAAGCCGAGGTGTTTCAGAGCCGGCTGCCGATGCGCCCACCGCGCGTGCGAGGTGCAAATGCCGTGGGTGAGCGAGATGCTTGAGCCCGCCTGGACCTTGCCACCGACAGTGCGGGAAACAAGGCCTAACACCTAAGTTAAGCCGAGCCGCGAAGCGGCTTCGGCTTGAACGCATTGTTAGGCCGCCACCACCAGGCACCGCGAACACTTGTCTGGAAGCTCCGCAGCCCAACCCCTAGGCCGGAACATTACAACAACCTGCCACGCTCTGACTGCGGCCCTGGATCGAGCGAAAGAGTCTGCGCTTCAAGCTGGCTCCGGCGCCTGGGCGTGCCGGCTACCCGAAGCCCACTATGGATGTGAGCGCTAGAACCTTTGGCGCGGACACTCAGGCGAGCCGGATGCTGCGCCACGGAATCTTGAACGAAGGGACCCAGCCGGCTTGGCGAAACCGGCCGAAGGAGTACACCAAAAGAGCGGAATGCCGGAACTCGTACCGAGTGCGGCCTAACACCAGAGTTAAGCCGCGCCGCAGCGGGGCGTGAAGCACATGGCAAGCTATACCTGCCATGTGATTTGCGCCCCGATGTGGCGTCGGCTTGAACGACTTGTTAGGCCGCCGCCGCCCGAAACTTGCGCCCGGCCTGCGACAACCCAACCCCTGCTTGAACAGTACAACAAGTCCTGGCGGTGAGCGCGGGGCTGGCCTTGGCTGGGCCGAAGCCAAGGCCGCAGTTCGCGCGACCCAGAACCACCACCGCTTCCTGACCGAAGCCGACTCGGCAGGTCGAATCTTGCGGAGGGTCGCGCCTGTCCGAAGCCGAGGTGTCGCAGGCGATTTTGCCGATGCCACTCACCGCGCGTGCGAGGCGCCAACAGTGACAGATGAGCGGCGAACCTTATGCGACCGAAGATGCTGATCCGGCAGTGCGGGAAACAAGGCCTAACGCCAGAGTTAAGCCGAGACGCGTAGTGGAGCGAAACACATGGCAAGCTTTACCTGCCATGT
>NZ_JBSVRQ010000017.1:0-1090 GCF_054072735.1 Luteimonas sp. A649
CAGAAATTGCCAGACTAAGTGCGACAAATCCAGCGCCCCGAAAAGGAGAGGTGAGCTGGCAGACTGGAAGGGACTCTTATCCGGCAAGAAAGGAGCCCCGACCGTGAAGTACTGCCAGCTCACCAGAGACGAACGATACCTGATCTCCAAGCTCCGCAAGACCAGGCACAGCGTGGCCGAGATCGCCCAGATCCTGGGCCGCCACAGGAGCACGATCTACCGCGAGATCAAGCGCAACCTGACGCCCTGCCCCAAGGGCGGACACTACTGCTACAGCAAGGCCCAGGAGCGTCGGAACGGACGGCTCCGACGAAGCCGCCGCGGCCCGCACCATGCGCCGTTGCAGTACGCCCGTGTCGAGGCGCTGCTGATGCAGCAATGGAGTCCCGAGCAGATCGCTGGCGTACTTCGGCAGGACGAGTTTGCGATCAGCTTCCAGTCCATCTACCGACACGTACGGCGCGACTGGCGTGCGGGCGGCACGCTGTATCTGGAGCTGCGTCGCCGCTACAAGCGCCGTAAGCGGCACTACGGGCTGGAGCGTCGCGGAAGGCTGCAGGGCAAGCGCATGATCGAGGAGCGGCCTGTCGAGATCGAAGCGCGGCTCGAGGTTGGCCACTGGGAAATCGATACGGTCATGGGGGCATCGTGGGAGAAACCCTGCATCGTGACCCTGGTCGAGCGCGCCACCGGCTACCTGATGATCGGCAAGCTACCAAACCGCACGACCAAGGCGTTGAACCGCCGTGTCATCGAGATGATCAAGGCTGCGCCGCTGCCCTGCCTAACGATCACCTCGGACAACGGTACCGAGTTCCATGGCTATGCCGAGATCGAGATCGCTACGGGTGCGACGGTTTACTTCGCGCGTCCCCATCACCCCTGGCAGCGTGGCACCAATGAGAACACCAACGGACTCGTTCGCCAGTACCTGCCAAAGGGAAAGAGCATGGCGAAGCTGACCCAGAAGCAGTGCGATGCGATCGCCCACAAACTCAATACCAGACCGAGGAAGCGCTACGACTATGAAACGCCCGAACAGCGAATCCGCGCCTGATCAGGACTGTCGCACTTGGTGGTTGAATTCACC
>NZ_JBSVRQ010000018.1:0-1017 GCF_054072735.1 Luteimonas sp. A649
ACACATGGCAGGTAAAGCTTGCCATGTGTTTCGCTCCACTACGCGTCTCGGCTTAACTCTGGTGTTAGGGCCCACATCATGCATCCGGTGATCCACTTCCAGTCACGGCTCTTCGATGTGTCTCTTGAGCCTGAGAATCCCAATAACCAGATCGCGGGCACATCCTTATTGGAGTGGCTTCGCGCACGCGTTCCCGCTGACGTTGCCATGCCTGCACCCCAATCTGAGGATTGGGGCTGGTACTCCGACGTCAATTGGCGAGGCCGTGATTACATGATCGGCGCTAGCGCAAACGAGAGCACAGACGGCAATCACGAGTGGGTCTTGCAGATCGTCAAGTCCAGATCAATCAAAGAGCGGCTTCTTGGTAAAGCCAAGATGTTGTCTGATGATCCGTGCTTCTCTTACTTCCATGGACTCATCATGCAGGAGCCAGCGTTCACTGACATATCGGTCGAACGTGGGCCCTAACAATTCATTCAAGCCGAACCCGCTTCGCGGGTCGGCTTAATTCAGGCGTTAGGCCCCTATGGCAGCAACTCTGCGCGTTGAAAGCACTCTAGAGCACGATGGCGACGGTCTCGCACGCTTCACGATCTCAGGAGCCAATGAGGAGTTCTCGGCTTTCGTTGGCACGTGGGCACAAGCAAATGAGCACCTAAAGCTGGCCTCTGCCCTCAAAGGCTTTCCGGCCGGGCCCAACGCCAGCGTCTCCTACAGGTTCGGGAGCACCGGGACCTGCGAGCTCGAAGTCTCATGCCTGGATAAGCTGGGTCATCTCGGAGTTTGGGCCACTTTCACCGGAGACTGGCCTGTCGCCAACGCAGGGCGGTCCCAAACCGCATCTATCTTCATGCGCTGAGATCCGGTGTCAATTGATTCATTCGTCTCTGAGTTGCTGCGTTTCTCTCCCGGCTCTAGCAATCAGGCGTCACTTTCCGGGCTAGGGCGGTGAATTCAACCACCAAGTGCGACAGTCCTGATCAGGCGCGGATTCGCTGTTCGGGCGTTTCATAG
>NZ_JBSVRQ010000019.1:0-964 GCF_054072735.1 Luteimonas sp. A649
CTAACGCCTGAGTTAAGCCGAACCGCGTAGTGGAGCCAAAGGCATGGCAAGCTTTTCCTGCCATGCCTTTGGTGTAACGAAGCGGTTTCGGCTTGAACGAATTGTTAGACCACTAGCCGACTAACTTTGTAGCTCTCACCATTAGAAGCTATCACGCGCACTGGATGATTCTTCGCTTGCGCGAGAAGCTCTGATGTTGAAAGGGCCTTCCTGGAAAGGTCGATCGTTGCCTGCGGGAGGTCCTCGGTGCAAATGGCCGCTCTCTTGTGAGATTCTTTTATAACTTGCTTGTTCGTGATTTCTACTTGGCCCGCCATGAGCAAGCGCATATCCTGAATCAGGTATGCGGCAAGCTCGTCGTCAGATATATAGCTTCCCGGGATGTCGAGACGGAAGTCCTGTGCGGAGACGCTGCCGCCATTAGTGAAGTGGACGATGAAGTCGAACTTTACGCGATGCTCGGTCATGTTTGCCAAGTGGTCTAACACCGGAATTAAGCCGCGCCGCGAAGCGGTGTCGGCTTGAATGAATTGTTAGAGAGCTGCTCGCTACCGTTCATGCGTCCTCTCCTGCATTTCTAGACGGACTCTCTCGTGTTGCGCAGCGAACCCTTGCATCCAAGACTCAAATGCAGCGCACTCACCAGCATTGAATCCGCGCGAGTAGAGCCAGATTCTACCGTCGTGTTTGTAGATTGCGGAAATTACGTTGGACGGGTATGCGGGGTGGCCTGGGAGCGAGAAGTACGAAATAACAATGTTTCCGTTTGGCTGCGGAAGAGTTACCTTCAAGTAGCCTTCTTCCTCCGCCATCTGCGCAGCGGGATCCGCTAGAGCCTTCGCTTTCTGCGACTCAATCTGCTCGGGAGATGCGTTACGGCAGTCGGCAATGGCCGTGGAACTGCAAGACGCAATGCAAAGAGCGACTATCAGCTTGCGACAGTGCATAGAGCCCTCTAACACCT
>NZ_JBSVRQ010000020.1:0-910 GCF_054072735.1 Luteimonas sp. A649
TCGAGGCCAGGTAGTCGTACACCGCCTTCGCGCGGCGCTCCGACAGGGCCTGGTTGTACGCATCGGTGCCCTTCGAGTCGGTGTGGCCAGCCACTTCGACCTTCAGCTCCGGGTAACGCTTCAGGATCTCGATCGCCTCGTTCAGGATCGACACCGCATCCGGACGCAGGGTCGACTTGTCGAAGTCGAAGTTCACGCCCTTCAGGTCGATCGACACCGGCACCGGGCAGCCGTCCGGACCGATCGTCTGGCCAGGCTGCGAATCCGGGCAACGGTCGTCGCAATCGTTCACGCCGTCACCGTCGCTGTCCATGTCGGCGCAGCTCGGGGCGGCCGGCGCGGGCGCCGGGGCGACCGGGGCGGTCGGCTCCGGACCCAGCGGGATCACGATGCCCACCGAGGCCAGCACGTCGCCGAACCAGTCTTCGCCCGGGGCGTTGACGCTGCTGTCGTCGAAGTCGGCGCGGTAGGCCAGCTCGGTGCGGATCGCGGCGCGGCCGATGTCGCCCTGCGCACCGATGCCGACCTTCGCGGCGAAGTTGCCGTCCTCACGCTCGCCCGGCGACACCGTGCTCGGGAACGCGTCGTATTCTTCTTCCGAACGCTGGTAGCCAACGCCCATCAGCACGTACGGGTTCCAGCCACGGCCTTCCGACAGGAAGTGGTGACGCAGGTCCAGCGAAATGCCGTACTGGCTCCAGTTCAGGTCCTGGTTGGCTTCCTTGTTGGGGTTCTGGTAGTTCAGCTCGGCATCGAGCGACCACGCCGGCGAGATGAACTTGCCAACGCCCAGCGTTCCGAACGGCGCATTGCGGGTGTCGCGGTCGCTGTCCTGGATGTTCATGCCGACGCCGCCGGTCAGGTACCAGCGATCATCGAACTCCTGGGCGGAGGCCGCATGGGTGACGCC
>NZ_JBSVRQ010000021.1:0-884 GCF_054072735.1 Luteimonas sp. A649
GCAATCATGGCCAAGGGTAAGTTCGAGCGCACCAAGCCCCACGTGAACGTGGGCACGATCGGTCACGTGGACCACGGCAAGACGACGCTGACGGCGGCGCTGACGAAGATCGGTGCGGAACGCTTCGGCGGCGAATTCCACGCCTACGACGCCATCGACAAGGCGCCGGAAGAGAAGGCGCGCGGGATCACGATCTCGACCTCGCACGTCGAGTACGAGTCCCCGAACCGCCACTACGCGCACGTCGACTGCCCCGGGCACGCCGACTACGTGAAGAACATGATCACCGGTGCCGCGCAGATGGACGGCGCGATCCTGGTGTGCTCGGCGGCCGACGGCCCGATGCCGCAGACGCGCGAGCACATCCTGCTGGCGCGCCAGGTGGGCGTGCCGTACATCGTGGTGTTCCTGAACAAGGCCGACATGGTCGACGACGCCGAGCTGATGGAGCTCGTCGAGATGGAAGTGCGCGAGCTGCTGTCGAAGTACGACTTCCCGGGCGACGACACTCCGATCATCAAGGGTTCGGCGCTGAAGGCGCTGGAAGGCGACCAGTCTGAGATCGGCGTGCCTGCGATCATCCAGCTGGTGGAAGCGCTGGACACCTGGATCCCGGAGCCCGAGCGCGACATCGACAAGACCTTCCTGATGCCGGTCGAGGACGTGTTCTCGATTTCGGGTCGTGGCACGGTGGTGACCGGTCGCATCGAGCGCGGCATCATCAAGGTGGGCGAGGAAATCGAGATCGTCGGCATCCGTCCGACCGTCAAGACGACCGTCACCGGCGTCGAGATGTTCCGCAAGCTGCTCGACCAGGGCCAGGCGGGCGACAACGCCGGCCTGCTGCTGCGCGGCACCAAGCGTGACGACGTGGAGCGCGGCCA
>NZ_JBSVRQ010000022.1:0-651 GCF_054072735.1 Luteimonas sp. A649
AAGGCATGGCAGGAAAAGCTTGCCATGCCTTTGGCTCCACTACGCGGTTCGGCTTAACTCAGGCGTTAGAGGTCACTATGATTGACCGTGAGGCACGCGATAGATTTGCGCAGGCGATTCGAGCTTTGGTTGCCGGCACCATCACCAACGACGAGTTTGAGGATGTGCGGCTCCCCGCTCTGGACACCGCCGATCCAGCCATAACGGCGATCTATCAAGAAGGAGCCTGGCACCTGTACTCGGACTTGGAAGAGCATCGGCTTCGGGGCAAGCACGCAATCTCCCGCAAAGACAAATCCCATGTCGCTCGTTGGGTGCTGTTCCTGAAAACAGACTTGCCATATGAGTGGCCGGAGCTCCGTGGCGCTCGCTTCTTTGCTCTCGGACTCGCCAATCTGTTCACTCTAGGAATCGCCAACCGCTTCTATGTAAAGTGGTTCAAGCAGCAGGGAGAGATAGATATCTGGCCGTTCATCCGCCACGAGGACTATGCGGCTGCACTCGAGCGCCCAGTGTACTTGGGGGTGACCTCTAACAATTCATTCAAGCCGACACCGCTTCGCGGCGCGGCTTAACTCAGGCGTTAGGCCTTGTTTCCCGCACTGTCGGTGGCAAGGTCCAGGCGGGCTCAAGCATCTCGCTCACCCACGG
>NZ_JBSVRQ010000023.1:0-586 GCF_054072735.1 Luteimonas sp. A649
CACATGGCAGGTAAAGCTTGCCATGTGTTTCGCTCCACTACGCGTCTCGGCTTAACTCTGGCGTTAGGCGCGCTACTGCGTTGCAAGGAGGCGTGAAGTGAAACTGACGGACTCGGAGATTCGCCACTTCAAGAATATACTGTGGGGCACACGCTTCTGGGCGTGGTTCCGCTGGGTCCTGTTGGGTGTCTTGGGCTACACCGCCGCCGCACACTTCAGCGGTTGGAAGCCTGTGGCCCGTCTGGACTGGCTGGTTGCAGGGGCGCTCTACCTGCTTGTCGCTTGGCCAGGTCTGTGCCGTACCTACGTATTTCACACGCTCCGCCGCGTTGTGGCGGAGGATCCGGAGGCTCGGGCACAGCTTGCTGCGGCTGGCGTCAAAGAGTTCGCGTCTGGTATACCGGCTGAGCGCGCCTAACAATGCGTTCAAGCCGACACCGCATCGGGTCGCGAACCACATGGCAGGTACAGCTTGCCATGTGCTTCACGCCCCGCTGCGGCGCGGCTTAACTTAGGTGTTAGGCCTTGTTTCCCGCACTGTCGGTGGCAAGGTCCAGACGGGCTCAAGCATCTCGCTCACCCACGG
>NZ_JBSVRQ010000024.1:0-506 GCF_054072735.1 Luteimonas sp. A649
GACTATGAAACGCCCGAACAGCGAATCCGCGCCTGATCAGGACTGTCGCACTTGGTGGTTGAATTCACCCCCGGACTAGACAATATGTATTCCTTCGAGGCCGCCTGCGTAGATTTGAAGAGACTCAAACTGGTCAGAGGTGTCCAAGAGATGCAGCTCTAGTCCGTTGGCGAGTGCAATGACCAGACGATTCCTATCCACCACCTGTACCCAAGCAACGGGACTGCCGAATACTTGGTAGAAGTCAGTGCTTGGCCACACCCCTGACTTCCAGACGCCGATCAGAGCGCCGTTTCGATTTAGCTCTACAGTTGACTGAACAGCAAATTCAACGGTGCCAAAGGTAAACTGGAGGTCGTAAGGGCCGACGCAGAACTGCGTGGTCTCGTGTCCTACCATCTGTGAGAGATCTAGATCTTCCGGGAATCCGTACATGGGGCCTAACGCCAGAGTTAAGCCGAGACGCGTAGTGGAGCGAAACACATGGCAAGCTTTACCTGCCATGT